>NZ_QFRK01000053.1 GCF_003143855.1 Streptomyces sp. NWU339 | reverse complement strand
GAGTTGGCTGAAGCGGGGGATCGGCAATTCCTCCTCCCGGGTCACCGCACCCTGGACCTTTTCGGCCATGCGGGTCGGCTCGGGCATCTCGCGCACCGCGCCCGCGGCGGCATCCCGGGCCCGCCGGCCGCCGGTCTGCGCGACGTCGTGCACCCGGTGGGCGGCGGCCCGCAGCGTGCGGGCGGCCGCGTCGGCCCAGKTGSCGCCGTTCTCCTGGACGAAGCCGTTGGCCGCGGCCGCCACGGCCCGGGCGTTCTGGGCGATGCTGTCCTCCAGTTGTTCGAGCAGTTCCTCGTCCTGGCGGCGCAGTGCGGCGAGCAGGCCGGCGGTGGCCTGGTCGTGGGCCTCTTCGGCGATGCTCTGCCCGGCCCGGCAGGCCGCCAGCGCCCGGGCGGTGACCGCGTACTCGTCCTGGGCGTTTTTCAGCAGCCGCCGCTCGTCGGTGGGCCGCCGGCCGCGCAGCATGTCCGTCACGAGCGTGGACCCGATGGTCAGCGGCAGCAGGACGGTGCGCACGGCGCCGTGCGAGAGGAACCGCGCGATATCGACGCGGTCCCCGACCAGCCCGCTGCGGGGCCGCAGCTCGCGCGCGTGGTGCTCGATGCGCCGGAGGCCGTCCTGGACGTGGTCCGCCTGGCGCTCGAGCAGCTGCCGGTACGGGCCGGGCGGCGTGATGGTCGCATCCGCCCGCAATCGGTCGACGAGCGCCGCATGCGCCTGGCGGGTGTCCTCCAGCGCCGGTACGAGCGCGTCCGTCATCACTGCCATGGGGTGCTCCCTGGGGGTGGGGGTCAGGCGGCCGGCCCATGCCCGCCGCGCAGCTGGACACGGCTGCCGTCGGACCATTCGGGCGGCCGGGCAACCGGGAACCATCCTGAGGGACACCGAGCAAGATCGCTCGGAGGCTGGGCCCCGACCGGCCGGGGCGCACCACCCCCGGACGCTTGTTGCCCCGCGGGGCAACAGGCAACGGGCGAGGAAGAGAATGTGTTCCCCCTTTCCGAAGCGGCTGACCCTCGCCCGCGGACCCGGGTGGGCGCGGTGCCGTTGCGGGGCCAGCGTGCGGGCTGAACGGGTGATGACGGCGGTTGTGCTGTGCCGGAAACCCTCATCACGCGTTGGTCCGGGCATGAACCCTCGCATCGATGACGCGGTGCCCCATCCGGCACCGCTCGGGCTGACCGGCTCCCGGCCCGAGCGTGATGACCCGGGCGCCGGCGTCCAGCGGGACGGCAGGCCGGGCCGTGATGGTCATCGGCTCAGCGGTGATCGTTGCCGCTGCCGGGGTGCTTGCCCTTGCGGACCGGCTCGCTTGCGAGGCTCGGAGACGACCGGCCGGGGCAGGCCGGATGGTCCGCCGGCAGCCGGAAGTGATGCGGATGCGTGCCTGTGTGGCCGGCCGGCCGAGGCGATCGCCTCCCTTCGCTCGCAGACAGCGGTGATGCTGTCGCACGCCCCCGGCCGTGTCGGTGAAGCCGGTGCCACCGGCCCGGAGGGCCAGTCATCACCCGGCGCGCAGCCCTGAGCAGAACCTGGGCAAGCCCGGATGGGCAGCCAGGGCGCGTTGTCGGCCGACGATGCCGCCACCCGACGGCGACCGGGCGGTGCGGGCCCGGGAGCTTCGGGCGACGCGGCGACAGCGGCCGGGAACCAGCCGGCAAGGCGCCTCAACCGTGCACGGACGGGGACGAAGCTGTGCGATGTCTCCATCAGGACGCGTGAACTTTTCTACAGCTCGATCTCAATGTGTGTGGTCGGGTAGCCGGATCACGTTGCCGTGATCCGGCTACCCGACCACAATGCGGCAGCACGTCCGCCTGCATGCCGCACTGCCTACAGGTCGAACTCCACGTGCTCGACGTCCGTGAACTGCACCTCCAGGCCGCTCGCGCGGCGGCCCCCGTCGCGGAAGTACACCTCGCCCAGGGCCTCGGCGGCGAGGTCGCGCAGGCGCTGCTCGGTGGCCCCGGTGTCCTGGGCGTCGAAGAGGCGGGCCGCGTGCTGCGGGGGCAGGGCGCGGGTGAGGTGGCGGAGGCGGGCGTCGTCGGTGGTGCCGGGGGCAGCGGTGAAGCCGAAGCGGGCCCGGGTGTCGACGACCAGGCCGGTGCGGGTGGCCGCCCGGCGGCGGGCCTGGGCGCGGACGCGGGGCCGCCAGCGGGCGCGGACCGCATCCTCCAGGCGCCGGGCGAGGTCCGGGCGGGGCCGGCGGATCTGGTCTTTGACGTACCGTTCCACGGTGCGCTGCGAGACGCCGAGCGCGCCGGCCACCGCGCGGGTGCCGTTGAGCTGTCTGACCACCACACCAAGGGTGTCTGCCAAAGCGGAGCAAGCTCATGGTGGACGCGCCCGGTATGTGTTGTCCCGTCACCCGCGCGGTCGGTTAAGTCAGATCGGGCAGCTGAACAGGCTGGGCTCGACACGCCACACACCGGAAGCACCGCCCCCGATCGACCGCGTCCGTCGCTCAGGCGTCGCGCCTCCCACCCCGCCCCGCACCGCCACGGCGTTCAGGAAACGGAACGCCGTGGCGGTGATCCCTGCTCGGATACTTCGCCAGTACCGAACTCCTATGCGATGCCGGGCCCCCGRGCCGGCCGACGCCGCGGCCGCTATGGCYGCAGGCAGCCGACGRCGGGGGCTTCGAGAGGRCTGGAAACAGTGGCGGGGAGCGATTCCGTCAGACAAGTGGCCACGGTCAGCGGGTCGACGACGGCGTTTGCCGGTGACGCCACGAACCCGAYGAATGCGGCGGCCCCCAGGATGACGGCAGCGATGCGACGCATGAACAACACCTCTCGACAGTCGTGATCGGTCCGCGAAGACATTTCCACKCATTCCGGCTCCGCATGCGCCSTGTCCCCCGTTCAGGCTGGTGCGTCGAGCCCGTCGAGGCGGGCGGGCACGYCGGCCGTGAGGATGTGGATCGCTCCGCGTGCGTGTCCGGGCTCCCATTCGCCGTCCTCGCGGACGTCGAGAAGCACGGCAGTGGGCTCAAAGCCCACTGCGGCGACCCGGAGCACGCCGAGTCCTGCGACCGCMCCCAAACACCCTGGCGTTCCACCGTGCCGGGTGAACTCGCCTGGACCGCGTACCGGGCCGAACGGCGTCGCCGCGGAGAGATTGACGAGGACCCCTGTGAGGCGTACCACCCGTTCCGCCAGGGCCGCTGACCGGGGCACCGAAGCATTCAGGAAACGAAACGCCGTGGCGGGCATCCCTGCCCGGATACTCCCCGGACCCCGTCGGCTCGCGGGCTGTTCGGGGCACGGCTGCTACAGGTCGAACTCCAGGTGCTCGATGTCCGTGAAGCGGACCTCCTCCAGCTGGCCGGCGCGGCGGCCGCCGTCCTGGAAGTAGGTCTCCTTGAGCCCTTCGGCCGCGATCTCCTGGAGCTGCTGGTCGCCGGCGCCGGCTTCTTGCGCCTCGAAGAGGCGGGCGGCGTACTGCGGTGGCAGGGCGACGGTCAGGTGCCGGATGCGGTCCTGGTCGGTGGACCCGATCGGCGCGGTGTAGCCGAGGCGGGCGCGGGTGTCGATGACGATGCCGCCGGTGGTCGCCGCCTTCTGCCGGGCCTTGGCGCGGATCTGCGGCTGCCACCGCTTCCTCACCTCGCGCTCCAGGCGCGCGGCGAGGTCCGGGGCGGGGCCGGCGGATCTGGTCCTTCACGTACCGCTCCACGGTGCGCTGCGAGACGCCGAGCGTGTCGGCCACCGCGCGGGTGCCCTTGACTTGAGCTGCCTGACCAGGTAACGCATCCGCGCGCCGGCCGACTTGGGGATGGGGCGGGTGAACGCCTGCTGCACGGCCCGCTCGAGGCCGTCTCCGATGATGCCCATCCGGGGGCTCTCCGTTCATGATCGGCTGTGGGGCCGCGGTGCGGCGATCACGCCCGGGCCGGGGTAACTGTCCGACACCGGGCGGATCACGCCGCACAGCGGCGTCCAGGGCGGTCAGGGGCGGGTTCTTCGGCGGCGGACATGTCGCGCGGGCGGCTGTAGGGGAACTGGCGGGCCACCGTGACCGTGGCGGTGGGCCCGTTGCGGTGCTTGGCCGCGATCAGGTCGCTCTCCCCGGCCCGCCCGGACTCGGGCTCGTAGTGGTCCTCGCGGTGCAGCAGGAGGATCGCCTCCGCGTCCTGCTCCAGGGCCCCGGAGTCCCGCAGGTCGCTCACCGCCGGCTTCTTGTCCTGCCGCTGTTCGGGCCCGCGGTTGAGCTGGGCCGGGGCGATGAGCACGGCGCCGGTGYCGGCGGCGAGGATCTTCAGTTCGCGGCTGATCTCGGTGACCCGCTCGTAGGGCGACTGCCTCGCGGTGCGCTGGTCGGTCTGCATCAGCTGGAGGTAGTCCACCACCAGCGGCGCCCGGCTGGTCTCCCGGGTGATGGTCTTGATGCGGGAGCGGATCCGGGCGGGGCTGAGGCGGGCGGAGTAGTCCATCCACAGCGGCAGGTCGCGTAGTTCGGGGGTGTGCCGGTCCAGGCCGGTCCCAGTCGTCTCCGGTGAGGCCGTCGACGCCGTCGCGGATGTGGTGGAACGCCACCCGGGCCCGGGCGGACAGGATCCGGTTGCTGACCTCGGTCCTCCTCATCTCCAGCCTGTGCACCAGGGTGGGGGCCCCGGTGCGGGCGTTGGCGGTGGCGACGCCGAGGGCGAACGCGGACTTGCCCATGGCCGGGCGGGCGGCGACCACGATCATCTGCCCGGGCATCAGCTTCATCAGGGCGTCCAGATCGGTGAAGCCGGTGACGGCGGCCGCCGGGAGGGACACGGCCAGGCCGTCCAGGTGGGCGTCCAGGTGGTCSCCGAACCGGCCGAAGTCGTCATCGTCGGCCTGGCCGTCGGCGGCGAGGTACTCCAGCTCCGCCTGATGGGCGGCGATCGTCTCCGGCACGGACAGCGGGTCCGCCAGGCGGGCGCCCTGCATCCCGCGCACCAGGGCGGCCTGGTAGCGGCGCACCTGGGCGTAGCCGTGCACGAGGTCGGCGTAGTGGTCGGCCTCGGCCGCCGAGCACGCCTCGCTCGCGAGGCGGGACAGGCCCACCACGCCGCCCGCGCGTTCCAGGTCACCGGTGCGGCGCAGTTCCGCCTCCACGGCCGGTACTCCGGTCGGGCGGCCGGTCCCGTGCAGGCGGACCACCGCCGACCACACCAGCTCGTGCGTGGGTTCGTGCCAGTCGCCCTCCAGCACGGCACGGGCCACGTCGGCTACCGGGTCGTACGAGGGCGTGGCCATACGCCAGACCCGCTTGCCTCGCTCATGATCGAAGGAACAGACCCTCGCCGGTGGGCCAGTCTCCCCGCCCCGCCAGATCGAGCACCAAGGCGGCGATGTTCCACGCATCGTCGTCGCCTCGGTGGTGGCGGCCCTCCAACGGGAGGCCGGCCACCGTCAACGCCTGGGCCATTCCGGGACGTCTGCGCAGGCCATAAGAGGCGGTGAAGGCGACCTTCACGTTGGTGTGACGGTGGTTGAAGGGATACTGCGTACCCGTGTGCAGGCACTGGCGAGTGAACTGGTTGCGGTCGTAGTCGCCCCAACTGGCCCAGGGAAGCAGGCCCGCGCGGTGCTTGGCCGCCAGCGCCTGGCACGCTTCGGTGAAGGGCAGGCCTTGGTCCACGTCGGCTTGCGTCAGCCCGGTCAAATCCGCACAGAACGGGCTTACCTTCGATCGGGCTGGGCGTACCAGCAGCCGGTGTTTGGCGAGGCGCTCGCCGGCGCGCAGGTCGACCACGGTGAGCCCGATCTCGATGATCTCGCTGACCTGGCCGGGTGGCGGCTGCCCCTCCCAGCATGTTGCTTCGACATCAACCACGTTGAGCAGGTGCCCGTCCACGTTCACGATGAGTGAGGATAGAAACAACCTCGCCCCGGGTCATCCGAGTTTCGCCGCCCGCCCGGTCTCTTCATCGACTTGGATGGGCAAGAATGCATGACGCCCATCAAGAGGAACGGCTGCTGAGGTCCGGTCACGGAGAACCTACCGGAAAGGCCCCCGCGCTGAGCAGCGATTCCGTTGCGCAGGGTGAGCCAGTGCCAGACGGCGGGCGTCAACGCCCGGTTGGCCTCGATTCTTCAGCGGTCGTGAGTGTGTGACCGGGCTGCGGGTTCGCCCTGTTTGTCCCGCGTGATCACGGGTGGGGCCTTCGCGTGTCACTGCGGCTGAGCCGGGGTTCCACGGCACCCGGAGGTCGTGCGGGCCTGCTCCTTTCCTTGTCGCGTCGGGCTGGGGGTCTGGTGGTCAGGTGATGGAGGGCAGGGCGGTCAGCCGGTGCCAGCAGGTGGTGAACGGGGTTGCCCAGGGCCAAGTCCGCTCGATCCGCAGCCAGCGACGGCGGGCGTGGTCGGCGAGTCGGGCGTGCAGGTGGTAGAGGCGGATGGGAGTCCCCCCGGCCGGAGGCTGGGGAGCATGGTGTCCGGCTCGGCGTGGGCCAGGCCGTCGGTGTCGTGCAGGGCCAGCAGCCGCAGCCACGCGTCGAGATCGGCGGCACTCAGAGCTCGGCGCAGCGTCCAGCCCGCCGCGGACTATACGTAGTGGGCGGCCCCGGCACAGGACATCCCCAGCGTGTCGGTGGGGGCTGGCTGGATGCGGGTATGTCTGATGATCTGAGCGTTGCCGGGGTCGGGGCTGTGCTTACGGGTGTGGATGGGCCGTTGGCGGATCCGGGGTTCCTGGTGAACGCCGACCCGGGTGAGGTCCTGGGGCTGGTGGATGCGGCTTTGGAGCCGGCCGCGCGGTTGGCGGGTGCGGTGTACCGGGCGTCGGCGCATCTGCACGGGGGCGCTCCGGCGGGAGTGCGCAAGCAGGTGCTGGCGTTGGACGCTGCTCGGTACGGAGACCGGGAGTTGTCGGCTCGGGGATCACCGCAGTGGCGGTGGACGGCGGAGCCGACGCGCGGTGGGGGGTGGACGGCCGTCCGGTCGCCGTCACCAGCAGCAACGACAAGACGGTGCGGGTGTGGGACCTGACCACCGGTTGGCCCGTCGGCGAACCCCTCACCGGCGGCCGCTACTCCGGCGCGGTGAACGCCGTGGCGACGGCGGTGGTGGACGGCCGTCCGGTCGCCGTCACCGGCGGCGGTGGAGAAAACGTCGGAGAGGTACGGGTGTGGGACCTGACCACCGGCCGGCCCCTCGGCGCGGAGTTGGTGCTCCCCGCAGCGGTGCACACGGTGGTTATCACTTCGGACGGTCGGCTGGTGGTGGGGTTCGGCCGGGAAATAGCGGTACTGACCCGCTGCTGACCAGTTTCCCGCACGGTACGCCCTTGGCGTGTCTGTCACGCAGAGCTGACGCCCGGGGCGTGCCGGCGTCGGCTGTTCATGGGCGGTGGTGGGGTCGGGTGTGCTGGCGGTGGGTTGTCCGTGCCCGGCGGATGAGGCTGCGGGCGGTGATGACGATGGCGCGGCGCTCGGGCGGCGGGCGGGGCAGTGGAACGCGCTCTGCACCAGGACCGGCACGAACGCCGCACGCTCCGCCGGATCCGCGAGGCCGGCTTCCCCCGCCCCAAGCGCATCGAGGACTTCGACTTCACCGCCAACCCCAACCTCTCCCCGGAGCTGGTACATACCCTCACCCGACCCGAGTGGGTCCGCTCCGGCCACCCGCTCTGCCTGATCGGCGACTCCGGCACCGGCAAGTCCCACCTGCTGATCGCCCTGGGGACGGAGGCGGCGATGAAGGGCTACCGGGTCCGCTACACGCTCGCCACGAAGCTGGTGAACAAGCTGGTCGAGGCCGCCGACGAGAAGCAGCTGAACAAGACCATCGCCCGCTACGGCCGCGTCGACCTTTTGTGCATTGACGAACTGGGCTACATGGAACTCGACCGCCACGGCGCCGAACTGCTGTTCCAGGTCCTGACCGAGCGCGAGGAGAAGAACAGCGTCGCCATCGCCTCCAACGAGTCCTTCGGCGGCTGGACCAAGACCTTCACCGACCCGCGGCTCTGCGCGGTCATCGTCGACCGCCTGACCTTCAACGGCACCATCATCGAGACCGGCACCGACTCCTACCGCCTCGCCAGCACCCGGGCACGAGCCGAGGAACCCGCAAAGGCTGGCTGACCACCGATGCGCTGCGGTCCCGGATCAACATCAGGAGCAGTCCGGGGCCGCCGACACGATGCACGCGTCGTGTCTCAAGTCTGAACTGGGCACTCATCACCACAATGACCCGGCGTTGATCAGCAAGGGCCTGCACGGCTGGACGAGGGTGCGTGGAAGGGAAAGCGCCTGAACCGCCGCCCCCTGAGCGCCGGGCGCCTGGCCTGGAACGTCAGCCCAACGTCTGCGTCAGCTCGCTTCGACTCGGTGAGTGAACGATGTGGCCGTAGGCTCCGTTGACGATCGACATGTAAGGCGGGACGTGGCCGCACTCGATGTCAGCGATGATCGGCACGTTCAGGGAGCCGAGAGCATCGAGGACGGCTTCGTGCTGACTGAGGGAGCTGTTGTCCGGTGCGTTGGTCCGGCCGACGAGAATCGCGTTCGCGCGGTCGAAGAATCCGGCGAGCCTCATGCCGTGCAGGTTTCGGCAGATGGTGAAGGCGTTGTGTTCGGCTGCCTCTACGTACACGAGGAGCCCTTCCGGGGACTCGTTGCGGGCGAAAGTCGTGACGTCGAGGTAGGGCGTCCCCGCGAGATTGCACAGCGTCTCGATGCAGCCGCCGATCAGCCTGCCCTCAGCCTCCACGTCGCCACCGTTGTCGAGCCGGACCCAGGTACCCTGCGAGTCCAGCGTGTACTCGCGCATGTCGGGGAAGGCGGCGAAGTCGTCGAAGCCTGTGGCCCGGTGGCGGCCAGGCGGGGTCTGCGTGAACCGGTGGCCCGAGGGTGCGGCGACGATGTCGAGCCACGACAGCAGTCCCTCGGGTACGCGGTAGGGCGTGTCCATGAGGTTGTTGCCGTGGAGAGTCGCCGTGCCGGTGAGCAGTGTCAGCGGTGTGATGAGGGTCGAGATGTCGGAGAACCCGACGAGCCAGGTCGGCTCCGCCTCGCGCAGCCGGTCCCAGTCGAGCAGCGGGATCAGGTCGATCGCGGTCTCTCCGCCCCATGGCGGCACGACAGCCCTGATGGTGGGATCAGTCAGCATCGACATCAGCTCGCTTGCGCGGTCGGCGGCCGAGGCGCTGACGTGCCCGGAACCGTCCATACACTGCCCGACGACGATCTCACACCCGCGTGCCTGCACGTCACGGAGAGCGACGTTCAACCGCTCAAGCAATGCTTTCGCGACTCCGCTCGACGAAGCGGTCACACCGACACGGTCACCGGGACGCAGGGGCGCGGGTATCGAACTGGCATGCGCCGGATCTTGGCACAGCGCCGTGCCTGGACGACAGCGAGTTTTCAGCTTCAAGAACACCTAGTCAGTCCCTGACGGGTGACTTCATTTCTCGTGAATATCCGCGACCGCCGGGGTCCGGCGATGACACCCGAACCGATGGACAAACGCTGCCGCTAGAAGTGAACGAAGCCACCCGCACGACGCTGTACAAGTACGTACCGGAGCTGTCGGCCGCTGGCCGCGACTCCCTGGTGCCGAGCGACGCGCCCGTCGCGCTGCCCGCTCGCTGATCCTGTCTTGTCGACAGCTCCCATGCGGCGTCCTGCTGGGGCTCGGGGAGTATCTGAGCAGGGGTGACCGCTACGGCGTTCAGTTCCCTGAACGCATGATGATGGTCCCGATGAGGTGGGAGGCTGTCGCAGGTGGCAGGCGAGTGGGTGAGGAAGTCTCGCCGGGAGCGTCGGGTGCTGGCGCGGGTGCGGCGGGCGCTGGCCTTTGCCCGGGAGGAGAAGGTCTCGGTGCGCAAGGTCGCCGACGCGGGTGCATCAGCTCACCCAGGGCGCCGACCCGGACGTCCTGGACGCCGCGCTCGGGCAGCTCCGCGCCGCGGGCCGGTCGGCCCCGGAGGACCCGGACGGCAGCGCCGATGAGGAGCTGTCCGGCCGTGCGAGCAGGGTCATCCCTGCTCGGATACTTTTCGAACCCCTCATGTGGCCGGGGTGGCGGGCAGGCCGGTCAGGCGGCGGACGGCAATGAGCCCGTCGTCGGTGCCGGGCCAGTGCCGGGCCAGAGCATCGGCTCCGGCGTGGCGGACCACGGAGCGCAGGACGGCGGCGACCACGATGGCGTCGTCGGCGTAGCCGAGGACGGGGATGAAGTCGGGTACCAGGTCGATGGGCATCGCCAGGTAGGCCAGCAGCAGCCACAGCCGTACCCGTACCCCGCGCGGCAGGGTCCGGTCGCGGGCGAGGCGGGGGATGAGCCGCAGCAGGTCGGGCAGCAGCCGGATCGCCTCGGCCAGGAGGTTGCCGCGCGGGCGGGCCAGGGCCAGGGCGGCCAGGGTGAGCAGCCAGAACAGCAGCACTCCGCCGGTCATGGCCAGGGCTATGGACCACCAGGTGTTCACGGCCGGTGCCCCTCTACGGCGCGCAGCTGGACCGCGGCACGGCTCGTGCTGGTGCCGGGGGTGGKCTCGGCGGCGAGGGCGGCGGCCTCGAACGCCTTCATCGCCTCGCGGGCCCGGGCGAGTTCGGCGCGGACTTCGGCGCCGATCGGGGCGGCGAAGTAGTCCCGGGCGGCGATTTTTGCCACCCATGCTTCGTAGCGGGCCAGGTCGGCCTCGGACTCCTCGACCTCGGCGAAGGTGGTGCGGCCCCTGGCGGTCTCGGTGTCGATCTCGGCGAAGAACCCGGGGAGGCGTTCGATAACCTCGCCGTACTCCCCGGTCACGGCCTGGCGGAACTCGCCGATCAGCTCGCCGCGCTCGACCGGGTCGGTCAGGGTCAGGTGCAGCAGGCGGGCGGTGCCGCCCTCGGCGCGGACCTTGTCGATCAGCTTGCGTACCGCGCCGGCCACTGGCGGGCAATCGGGCAGCAGGCACACCGACTGCTGCACGTACACCGCCCCGAGCCCGCGCAGCCTGCGCCACACGTGCACCCGCAGGGAGTCCGTGCCCCCGGCCGTGCTCACCGCCACCAGCAGCCAGGCGTCCTCGCTCCCGGCCGACGCCCTTGCCTCGTCGTCGCTCACGCCTGCGATGATACGTCCGTAACGTCAGTGCCGATGGCACCCGTTCCCGCTCTACGCCTGATCCGGCGTCTTCTCGCTCTTCAGGGCCCGTGGCACAGGGCTGTCATGTTACGGCTGTAACATGCCCGCCGGCCCGTGGGGCCGCTGCCCCCGTGCGGTCTCACGGACGCCCGGCCGGGACCGGCCGGGCGCCGTCGTCCTGGTCGGCCCGTGGGGAGCACATCCGCGATGTCTTGGTTCGAGGCCATCGTGCTGGGCCTGCTGCAGGGACTCACCGAGTTCCTGCCCGTCTCCTCCAGCGCCCACCTGCGGGTGTTCTCCGCCCTGTTCGGCTGGGACGATCCCGGCGCGGCGTTCACCGCCGTCACGCAGCTGGGCACCGAGCTCGCGGTGCTGATCTACTTCCGCCGCGACATCGCCGCGATCATCGGCGTCTGGTCCGCCTCGCCGGTGCGGCCGGAGCGACGCAAGGACCCCACCGCCCGGAGGGGCTGGTTCGTCATCGTCGGCACGCTGCCCATCGGCATCCTCGGCCTCGCCTTCCAGGACAGCATCGAGACCTCCCTGCGCGACCTGCGGATCACCGCCGCCATGCTGATCGGGTTCGGGCTGATCCTGGCGGTCGCCGACCGCTTTCGGGCGGTGCGCCACGCCAAGCCGATCACCGAGCTGACCCTCCCGCACGCCCTTACCTACGGCTTCGCCCAGGCGCTGGCCCTCCTCCCCGGGGTGTCCCGTTCCGGGGGAACCCTCAGTGCGGGGCTGCTGCTGGGCTACTCCCGGGAGGCCGCGGCCCGGTACTCGTTCCTGCCGGCCATCCCCGCGGTCGTGGCCTCCGGCACCCTGGAACTGTTCAAGATCGGCGAAGGCCCGGCCCCGGCCTGGGACCCGACCCTGCCGGCCACCGGCATCGCCTTCGTGGTCGGCTACGCCGCCATCGCCTGGTTTTTGAAGTACATCTCGAACAACAGCTTCGCCCCCTTCGTGGTCTACCGCATCGTCCGCGGTGTGGTGATCGCGGTCCTGGTCACCGCCGGCGTGCCGGCCCCCGCCGCCGGCGCCGTCGAGTAGCCGCCCACCCTGTCCCCGCACGCCCTCTTCCGCAGCGGCCGGGCAATCCCTCGGCGGGGGCGGACCGTATGTACAGGTGTGCCGAGCTTCCGGTTCCCTGGTGGCCGTCTCCCGGACGAGGCTCTGCTGTCCGGGCCGGCCACCGGTGATCCGGAGCTCGCGGCCGCCTTCGTACGGAGGTTCCAGCGCGCGGTCTTCGGTGTCGCCATCGCCGTCACCGGAGATCGGCAGCTTGCCGAGGACATCGCCCAGCAGACGTTCGAGCGGGCGTGGCGTCACGCGCAGATCTACGACCCGCGCCGCGGGTCGGTGACGACCTGGCTGACGACCATCGCGCACCATCTCGCCATCGACGCCGTCCGTGCGCGGCGGACAAAGCCGGTGGCACCCGAGGACCTCGACGCGCTCCTCGATGTCGTGACCGAGACCCCCGAGCAATGGGCCCTGGCCGGCGAGGCCTCGTCCCAGCTGCGGGCCGCCGTGGCGCAGCTGCCGCGGGAACAGGGTCGTGCCCTGGTGATGGCGGGCGTCTACGGAATGACGGCCCAGCAGATCGCCGACCGGGAGAAGATCCCGCTGGGCACCGCAAAGAAGCGGATCAGGACAGCGATGGGAAAGCTGCGGAACACACTCGCCGCTTCGAATCGAGGGGACCATGGCCAATGACGTGACCTGCGAGAAGCTGCGGGAGATCGGCGTCGAGCTGGCGCTGGGCGTGCTGTTCGGCCGTGAGCGGGCGGCGGCGGTCGCGCATCTGGACCGGTGCGCGGCCTGCCGGGAGTACATCGAGCACATGACCCTGGTGGGCGACAAACTGATCGGGCTGGTGCCGGGCAGCGAGCCGCCGCCCGGGTTCGAGACCCGGGTGGCGCGCAGACTGACCCAGGACGTGACGGCGCACAAGGGGACCCCCCACACGCGGGCGTCCGGCCTCGCGCACAAGGCGGTCCGCAGTCGCGCACGCCGTGTCCGGCTGCGGGTCGCGTCCGCCGTGGCCGCGTTCGCATTCGGGTTTACCGGCTGGACGGTCGGCACCGCCCTCGAGAGTGTCACGGCCTCGAGCCCCCCTGCCATAAAGGCCCCGACGCCTGTGAGGGAGGGAGAGCTGATCTCGGCCTCGGGCCCCGGGCCGTCGGCCGGCGACGTTTACGCCCACCCCGGAGACCTGGGGGACCCCGGTCGGATCTACCTGACCGTCGACCTTGCCGCCGCCGGCACTCCGTACAGCGGCAAGGTCGTCTGCCTCCTGCAGCGCACGGACGGAACCACGATCCGCGTAGGCACCTTCACCTTGAGCAACGGGCGTGGTAACTGGGGCACGGCGGCCCCAATCGGCCCCACGGCGCTCTCCAGCGCCCGCCTGACCGCCTCCGACGGCACCGTCCTCGCCACCGGCCGCTTCGCCACCGGCCTAATACTGCAGCCGCAGTTACGGGGGGCGATGGCCACGGCGGCGGTAGTGGCTGAGCCTGGCTCGGTGCTGGTGTCGGCGGCGCCAGCGTGACCAGTGCAAGATGTGGCCGGTCTCGTGCCGGATGGGATGGGCGAGCTTGCTCAGCAGTCGGCGGATCTCGTTCACGCTCAGTCTGATCAGGTCACGGTGGCCTCCCCCTTTTCGGCCTCGGTGACACGGACCGCGGCCAGGTGGGCGGCGGCCGCCATGGCCAGGGTGATGTGTCGGTACCAGGCCCGGTAGTGACGGACCTGGTAGTGGTCCAGGCCGACCTCGTTCTTCGCGGCCTGGAAGCACTCCTCGATCGCCCAGCGGGCCCCGGCGGCCCGGACGATCTCCGCCAGCGGGGTGCCGGCGGGGGCGTGGGTGAGGTAGTAGGCGCGTTCGCCGTCGGCCAGGGAGCGGCGGATCAACAGCGCGTCCTCGAAGCCGTCTTCATGACGGCCGGGCAGCGGGACCAGGGCCCAGGCGTATTCGCGCAGGCCGTGGGCGCCGTCGCCGGCCGAGCGGATCTCCCAGGCATCCTCGGGCAGGATGGCCGAGACGGTGCGGACGTTCTGCCCGCGGGGCCCGCACCGGTGCTTGCAGCCGATCGCCAGCACGTAGCCGAGCCGCCTCTGGGCGAGCCAGCCGCGCAGCACCGGGTCCTGGCCGTAGACCTCGTCGCCGGTCACCCACCGAAACGGCACACCGACGTCCACCGCCCTCGCCAGCATCGCCCGGGCCAGGGATGGCTTGGTGGCAAAGCCGACCTCGTCGCCGACCCGGGCATCCGCCCGGCGGGCCGGATCCTCAGTCCAGCAGGTCGGCAGGTACAGCTCCCGGTCGATCAACGCCCGCCCCCGGTCGGAGGCGTAGGCGAGGAACACCCCCAGCTGACAGTTGTCGATCTTCCCGGAGGTGCCGGTGTACTGCCGCTGCACCCCGGCCGAGCGGACACCCTCTGTCGAACGTATGGCCTGGGGGGTGGTGTCACCGGCTCCGGAGGCATCGACAGACCGCTGATTAGGGGCATGACCACCGGCCTTTCCGCAGGTCGGGAGGCTCTTCGTAATGTGGATGTGGCGATCGGTGCCGTGGGACGGCCGGGCGGGGACAACCGGAGGAAGCACGTGATCGACACCAGCGACATCGGCGTCTTCCTCGGCCTGGACGTCGGCAAGGGCGAACACCACGCCACCGCCGTCACCCCGGCCGGGAAGAAGGCCTTCGACAAACGGCTGCCCAACAGCGAACCCAAACTCCGCGAAGTCTTCGGAAAACTGCAGGCCAAGCACGGGACCGTGCTCGTCGTGGTCGACCAGCCGGCCTCTATCGGCGCCCTGCCGCTGGCGGTCGCAAGGGACATGGGCTGCCCGGTCGCCTGTCTGCCCGGACTCACGATGCGGCGGATCGCCGATCTTTATCCCGGTGAGGCCAAGACCGACGCCCGCGACGCCTTCGTCATCGCCGACGCGGCCCGCGTCATGCCGCACACCCTCCGCTCGGTCGAGCTCGAAGACGAGACCATCGCCGCGCTGGAGATGATCGTCGGCTTCGACGACGACCTGGCCGGGGAGGCCACCCGCATCAGCAACCGCCTGCGGGGCCTGCTCACGCAGATCCATCCATCGCTCGAGCGGGTCCTGGGTCCGCGAGTGCAGCATCCGGCAGTGCTCAAGCTCCTCGACCAGTTCGGCTCGCCCGCCCAGATCCGCAAAGCCGGACGGCGCCGGCTCGTGACGCTGATACGTCCGAAGGCACCGCGGATGGCCGAGCGGCTGGTCGAGGACATCTTCACCGCACTGGACGAGCAGACCGTCGTCGTCCCGGGCACGGACGCGGCCGCACTGATCGTTCCCAGCCTCGCCGGATCGCTCCAAGCAGTGCTTGACCAGCGGAAGCTCCTCGCCACGAGGATCGAGGAACTGCTGGAGGTCCACCCTCTTTCCAAGGTCCTGACGTCCATGCCGGGGATCGGCGTCAGGACCGGAGCACGCATCCTCATCGACGTCGGCGACGGATCCAGCTTCCCGTCCGCCGCCCACCTCGCTGCCTATGCCGGCCTCGCCCCGGCGACCCGCAGTTCGGGCACCTCGATCCGCGGCGAACAACCCTCCAGACGCGGAAACAAGCAGCTCAAACGGGCCTTCTTCCTCTCCGCGTTCGCGGCCCTGGCCGACCCGGTCTCCCGGGCCTACTACGACAAGAAGATCAGCCAGGGCAAACACCACACCCAAGCCCTCATCTGCCTCGCAAGACGACGAGCCGACGTGCTCTTCGCGATGCTCCGCGACGGCACCTTCTACGAACCCCAACCCGCCCCCACGGGTTGACGAAACCCATAGGGGCACCCCCCGGGCCCGACAGTGTTGACGGATCCATCCCTGCCCGCTGCCGTTCGGCGCGTACGCGCCTGCGGGCTGCTTATCGAGGCAGGAGACCGGGTCGGCGAAGTCGTCGTCGGTCGACGGCAGTCCTGAGGGCGAGGCCTGAGGGGAAGGCTGGGCCGAGGACGCCGGAGCTGTGCCGGCCGTCGGCCCGGGCAGCCCGTCCGGTTGGGGGAGGTGGTCGATGAGGTCGCGCTCGAGTTCTTGCTGGGCGACGAGGACTGCGACGTTGATCTGGGCGAGGGCGGTGACGACAGCCTGGCCGGTGGACTGCACGGTGTAGGGCACGGGCCGGCCGCCCTGCGCCCGTGACTGTGCCTCCGCCTGCCGCCTTTTCAGGGTCTGCTGCCGGACGAACACCGGCCCCGCGCTGGTGGCGAGGCAACTGATGTCGCTGGTGTTGTTCAACGGCAAAGGAGAAGTGGCCTTACAGGTTCCGCCCGGCATGCCGTCGACCTGGACCGTGGCGGTTAGCACCGCGTTCACCTTCCCGCCGGTGACCTTCGTGTCGGAGGAGCCGGAAGCCGAGTTGGTGACATGGGCGACGACCTTGCAGCCCGCTGCACTGCAGCTGAGATCAGCGCTGCTGTTGAGCCGGAACTGGATGTCGCTGTCGACCGCCTTGTCCAACTGCTTGGTGTTGCGCACGAGGTCATCGAACAACTTGTCGACCTTCTGCTGGGACAGCGAGCTGACATCCACGGTGCCCAGCGACGGCGCAGCGGCTAAAGCCGCCCGCCACCGCTGCACCGCGCCCGCGGCGCGTGAGCGGACTAAGGACACAGGTTGCACCGTGTGCTTGCCCGTACCCAGCCCAAAAGCAGAGGGCAGCGACGGGATCGACGGCATCGACGGCAAGGAGGGCAGCGACGGCACCGGCGGAAGCGAAGGGGCCTTAGCCTCGATCCACCGACGTGCTCTGAAGGTGATCTCTTGATCGTTTTGTGAGCTGGTTTCGGTCGGTGATCGTGGATGGGCAGGTTGTTTCTGCTGGTCTGCCCAGCTTTTCCACGGTGCGGTTCCGGTCGAGCCCTGGCGGGCGGGGTGGGCAGGGGGATCAGGCCAGTGCGGGTGGGTCGTGGACGGTGTCGAAGAGGTGTGTCCAGGCTTGCTCCCAGGGCCAGTTGCAGGGCAGGTGCAGGGTGATGCGTCGTGCGGATCGCGCGATCCGGGCCGGGACCTGGACCAGGTGGGCCCGGAGGGTGGCCGTGGTGGCCTTGGCGTGGAACGCGGAGGCCAGGGAACCTGCGGCCCGCAGCAGGTTGTAGGCCATCGCCCACAGGGTCAGCCAGGCCGCGTTGGCGTGGAAGTGCCCGGACGGCAGATGGGCCAGGGCCCCGGCCTTGCTGTCCGCGATGACCTGCTCGACCACGGCGTGATGGCGGTGTTCCCGCTCGGCCTGCAGGGTTGCGGCGGGCTGGTCGGTGAAGAAGGGGTGGTAGCGCCAGACGGGAAACAGCTCGCCCTGCTCGCCCACGACGGCGGGTTTGGCCAGGTCACGGACCCGGCGCACGATCAGCCGGGCGGTGACCCGATCTGCTTTCTTCCGGCTGGCGAACGCGGTGTATTCGGGTATCTCGGCGACTTCGGCGTCCGAGATGAGTTCACCGGTCTCGGGGTCGGGGACCGCGGTCGGGTAACTGATCTGCTGCCAGGCGTCGTTGGGGATGCCGAGGACGGCCCGCTTGATGGAGGGGTTCATCCCGGTGGTGATCGAGAAGTGGGCGCCGGCCCGGTGGCAGGCGGCGATTACCCCGGCGTTGTAGAACTGAGAGTCGGCCCGCAGGATGCGCAGGCCAGTGCAGCCGGCCTCGACGGCGGTGGCCAGGGCCTCGCTCACGAATTTCGGGGCGCCCCGGGAGTCTGCTGCTTTGCCGCGTCGCATCCGCACCGTGGCGATCACCGGCCGTGCGTGCGGGGTGCAGACCGTGGCGAGGAGGGGGTGCAGGGTGCGGATGCCCTTGAACCGGCCGTACTCGGCGCCCTGCTTGGTCCGGCCGTAGACGCGTTTGTGGGTGGAGTCGACATCGATGAACGCCTTCTCTCCAGAGCCGGGCAGCAGTGGAGTGCGCGCGGCCAGCGCGGCCAGGAATCTGCGGTGCACAGCATGGAGTTGGAGGGCATGACCGTGGGTGAACGCGCGAAGGAAGATGCCGAGCGTGGACGGGGCGCGAATACCGCCGAACAGCGTCGGCATCGCCCCGTGCCGCAGCACGCGGAGGTCGTCGATGCTGTCCGCGCCCGCCGCCATGCCGGCCACGATGCTGCTGACCTTGGAGTCCGCCGCAGCCCCCGCGCCGTTCGTCGTCCCGGTCAGCTTCACCTTCTGCGTCACCAGGTCCGACAGCCCACACCGTTCGGCCAGCCGCATCACCGGAACCAGCCCGGCATGCGCAACCAGGTTCGGGTCATCGAACACAGCGGACACCGCACGTGGCGGCGTGGAAGAATGCATCCCGGAGATGCACCTCCGAACTGGTTGAGTAGAAGCCTAGAGAACTCCTATTTTCCCAGGTCAGAGTGCATCTCCACTTTCATGTCCAGGCACTGGACGAACCATCACCCGGTGGATCGAGGCTTAGGAGCGCTCATGCCCGTCATCGAGACAGAAGAGCACAAGGCTCTCCGCGAAGCAGTCGCTTCATTCGCGAAGAACCACCCCCGCACCCCCGGCGCCGACAACCGCCCGTTCTGGCAGAACGCCGCCAAGCTCGGCTACATCGGCGTCAACCTGCCGGAGGCGTACGGCGGTGGTGGCGGCGGCATCACCGAACTCTCCCTCGTCCTGGAGGAGATGGGCGCCGCCGGCAACCCCCTGCTGATGATGATCGTCTCCCCGGCCATCTGCGGCACCGTCATCTCCCGCTTCGGCACCGAGGCCCAGAAACGGGAGTGGCTGCCCGCCCTGGCCGACGGCAGCCGCCTGATGGCCTTCGGCATCACCGAGCCCGATGCCGGGTCCAACAGCCACCGCATCACCACGACGGCACGCAAGGACGGCACCGACTGGCTCCTCACCGGCCGCAAGGTCTTCGTCTCCGGCGTCGACATCGCCGACGCCACCCTGATCGTCGGCCGCACCGAAGACGCCCGTACGGGAAGACTCAAGCCCTGCCTGTTCATCGTCCCCCGAGACACCGAGGGCTTCCAGCGGCGCCCCATCGACATGGAACTCAACGCCGTCGAGAAGCAGTTCGAGCTGGTCCTCGACGACGTACGGCTGCCCGCCGACGCCCTCGTGGGTGGGGGCCCCTCCCATGCTTCCGGCAGCGGGGGAGAGGACACCGGGCTGCTCCAGCTCTTCGCCGGACTCAACCCCGAACGCGTCATGACCGCCGCCTTCGCGATCGGCATGGGCCGTTACGCGCTCTCCCGCGCCGTCGAGTACGCGCGTGAGCGCACCGTCTGGAACGCCCCCATAGGCGCCCACCAGGCCATCGCGCACCCCCTCGCGCAGGCGCACATCGACCTCGAACTGGCCCGCCTGATGATGCAGAAGGCCGCCCACCTCTACGACGCCGGTGACGACACGGGCGCGGGCGAGGCCGCCAACATGGCCAAGTACGCGGCCGCCGAGGCCTGCGTGAAGGCCGTCGACCAGGCCGTGCACACCCTCGGCGGGAACGGCCTCACGCGCGAGTACGGGCTCGCCTCGCTGGTGACCGCCGCGCGCGTGTCCCGTATCGCCCCGGTGAGCCGGGAGATGATCCTCAACTACGTCTCCCACCAGACCCTGGGCCTACCCAGGTCGTACTAGGCCCGCTCGGCTTCCCGGCCGTCTTGGAGGAACCGTGTTCCGCAGCGAGCACGCAGACGTCCCACCCGTGGAACTCCCCGTCCACGACGCGGTGCTCGCGCGCGCCGCCGAGTTCGGGAGCACCCCGGCACTCGTCGACGACACCGACGGCACCACCCTCACGTACGAGCAGGTGGACCGGTTCCACCGGCGCGTCGCCCCGTGCAAGCGGGTCCGGCACGTCACCTTCCTCGGCGTCGTCCCCCGCGCCGCTTCCGGAAAGATCCTGCGCCGTGAGCTCCGCACGGCGCACAAGGAGCCCTCGTGACCCTGATCGGCCGCACCCACGCGCGGGGCGTCGAAACGCTCTCCCTCGACGCCCCGGAGCGCCGCAACGCCCTGTCCGCCGCCCTCGTCGGGGAACTGGCCGGGGCGCTGACCGAGGCCGGCCAGGACACCGGCGTCCGCGCGGTGGTCCTCACCCACACCGGCAACACCTTCAGCGCGGGCGCCGACCTGCGCGACCCTCCTCCTCCCGAGGCCTTGGTGGGCCTGTTGCGGCAGATCGTCGAGCTGCCCAAACCGGTCGTCGCGCGGGTCACCGGGCACGTCCGCGCGGGCGGTCTCGGCCTGCTCGCCGCCTGTGACATCGCCGTCGCCTCCCACGCGGCGACCTTCGCCTTCACCGAGGTCCGTATCGGGGTCGCCCCGGCCGTCATCTCCCTGCCGCTGCTGCCCCGCACCGACCCGCGCGCGCTGGCCCGCTACTTCCTCACCGGCGAACGCCTCGACACGGCGGAAGCCGCCCGCATCGGCCTGCTCACCGCCGCCGGTGACGACGTGGACGAGACGCTCGCGCCTGTCCTCGACGGCCTGCGCAGATCCGCCCCCGAAGCCCTGGCCGAGACGAAACGGCTGCTCACGACTAGGGTGCTGGAGAACTTCGACCGGGACGCCGCCCACCTGACGGCGCTCTCGGCCCGCCTCTTCGCCTCCGCCCACGCGCGCGAGGGGATGACGGCCTTCCTCGAACGACGGGATCCGGAATGGGTGGTGTGAGCGCGGCGGCCGACCGTGCCGAACGCGTCCCCAAGCAGGACCGCAGCCGGGCCACCCGGCAGCGCCTCCTGGAGGCCGCCGTGGCCTGTCTCGCCGAACACGGCTGGGCGGGCTCCACGGTCCTCGTCGTCGCCGAGCGCGCCGGTGTCTCCCGGGGGGCGGCCCAGCACCACTTCCCGACCCGCGAGGACCTGTTCACGGCCGCCGTCGAGTACGTCGCCGAGGAACGCTCCACCGCGCTGCGCGCCCTCTTCCCCGAGGGAGCGGCCGCCGGTGACCGCCGCGCGGTGGTCACCGCCCTGGTCGACCTCTACACCGGGCCCCTGTTCCGTGC
This sequence comes from Streptomyces sp. NWU339, assembly GCF_003143855.1. Classification (GTDB taxonomy): domain Bacteria; phylum Actinomycetota; class Actinomycetes; order Streptomycetales; family Streptomycetaceae; genus Streptomyces. The sequence goes on along the minus strand of NZ_QFRK01000053.1, from coordinate 15,598 downwards.
CGCCCTCCACCTGTGGGTCGCCGCCTCCGACGAGGAGCAGCTGCGCCCGCGCGTGACCGAACTGGAGGCGCGCGTCGGCCGCGAGACCCACCGCATCGCCGTCGACCTCCTGGGCGCCGACGAGACCCGCCCCGGCGTCCGCGAGACCGTCCAGGGCCTCCTCGACATGGCCCGCGGCCTGGGCCTGGCCAACCTCCTCACCGACGACGCGGCCCGCCGCGAACGGGTGGTGGGGCAGTGGGCGGCTCTCCTTGAGGGGGCACTTGAGGGGGCACTGGACGAGGCGCCGGACTGAGGCGGGGGGCCGTCGGCGGTCGGCGCCCGGGGGCCGGCGAGCGCGCCGTGCGCGGCGTGGCGCTCACGGGTGCGGCGCCGCACTCACGGGCTCAGCCGCTCCACCCTCCAGCCCCCGTCCGCCTGTGCCACGTACCGCAGGCGGTCGTGCAGGCGGTTCTCCCGGCCCTGCCAGAACTCCACCGCCTGCGGGGCCACCCGGAAACCGCCCCAGTGCGGCGGCACCGGCACCTGCTCGCCCTCCGGATACCGGGCCGCGAGCTCCGCGTACGCCGTGTCCAGCTCCGCACGGCTCGCGAGCACCGAGGACTGGCCGCTCGCCCACGCGCCCAGCTGTGAGCCGTGCGGCCGGGTGCGGAAGTAGGCGGCCGTCTCGTCCCGGCCGGTGCGCAGCGCGACCCCGGTGACGATGACCTGCCGGGCCATCGGATGCCACGGGAACAGCAGCGAGACGTACGGGTTCCCGGTCAGCTCGCGCCCCTTGCGGGAGTCGTAGTTCGTGTAGAACACGAACCCCTGCTCGTCGAAGTGCTTCAGCAGCACCGTACGGGAGCTGGGCCGGCCCAGCTCGTCCGCCGTGGAGACGACCATGGCGTTCGGTTCGAACAGCCCGCCGTCCGTCGCGGCCTGCTTGAACCAGCGCGCGAACTGCTCGACGGGAGTCGCGGCCAGATCGGTCTCGGAAAGCCCCTCGGCCCGGTACTGCTTGCGCATCGAGGCGAGAGCGAGGGGGACGGGGTCTCGGTCGGTCACGCCGTCATCCTGCCGTATGGACGGATCCCGTGGGGGCCCGGTGCCCCACCGTCTCGTATGGCACTGAGTGCCGTGAGACCTCCCCAAAAATGGCACTCAGGGATATTGTGCTGGCACCGGCCCGGTTGGGTGACCGCCCACCGGGCATCACAGGAGTGACCGGTGGTGTCCCGGACCGCGAGTCCTCGCAGGAGGACCGTGGATCCATCGGACGCGCACCCCGTTCCCGTCGACCGGCCCGCACGAGGTCGCCCCACCTCACGACACCCATCCCACGACACCCCCCACAACGACACCACTCCCCCACGACAGCATCATCCGTCGCCCACACCACGAGGAGCCGCCTGATGTCCGACTTCGTACCCGGGCTCGAAGGAGTCGTCGCGTTCGAAACGGAGATCGCCGAACCGGACAAGGAGGGCGGCGCTCTCCGGTACCGGGGCGTCGACATCGAGGATCTGGTCGGGCACGTCTCCTTCGGGAACGTCTGGGGCCTGCTCGTCGACGGCGCCTTCAACCCCGGCCTGCCGCCCGCCGAGCCGTTCCCGATCCCCGTCCACTCCGGTGACATCCGCGTCGACGTCCAGTCCGCGCTCGCCATGCTGGCCCCCGTCTGGGGTCTGGAACCGCTCCTCGACATCGACGCCGAGCAGGCCCGTGAGGACCTCGCCCGCGCCGCCGTCATGGCTCTCTCCTACGTCGCCCAGTCCGCGCGCGGCCAGGGCCGGCCCATGGTCCCGCAGCGTGAGATCGACAAGGCGCACTCCATCGTCGAACGCTTCATGATCCGCTGGCGCGGCGAACCCGACCCCAAGCACGTCGCCGCCGTGGACGCGTACTGGACCTCGGCCGCCGAGCACGGCATGAACGCCTCCACCTTCACGGCCCGCGTCATCGCCTCCACCGGCGCGGACGTGGCCGCGGCCCTCTCGGGCGCCGTCGGCGCCATGTCGGGACCGCTGCACGGCGGAGCCCCCTCACGGGTCCTCGGCATGATCGAGGAGATCGAGCGCACGGGCGACGCCGAGGCGTACGTGAAGCAGGCGCTCGACAGGGGCGAACGCCTCATGGGCTTCGGCCACCGCGTCTACCGCGCCGAGGACCCGCGCGCCCGTGTCCTGCGCCGCACCGCGCGCGACCTGGGGGCCCCGCGCTTCGAGGTCGCCGAGGCCCTGGAGAAGGCCGCCCTGGCCGAACTGCACGCCCGCCGCCCCGACCGCGTCCTGGCCACCAACGTCGAGTTCTGGGCCGCCATCGTCCTCGACTTCGCCGAGGTCCCGGCCCACATGTTCACCTCGATGTTCACCTGCGCCCGCACCGCGGGCTGGTCGGCCCACATCCTGGAACAGAAGCGCACCGGCCGCCTGGTCCGTCCCTCCGCCCACTACATCGGCCCCGGCAGCCGAGGCCTGCACGAGATCGAGGGCCACGCGGACCTCGCCCGCTGAGTGCGGGAGTCCTGAGAACCCGGGTCCCCGAACCCCCGGGACCCCGAAACCCCGAAAACGCAGACGACCCGCGAGTCTGGCCCTCCGAAGGAGGGGCCGGCCGGACGTACCGGCGACTCGCGGGTCGGGCGACTGCGTTGGGTTAGGCCGGTTGCGTGTATCTCGCACACGCCGGTCCGGCGCCGAACCGAGTACGGCGACGGGCCACTAGCCCGCAGCCACCTCTTCCGTCCGGTATTCATACATCTGCCGAACCACCTCCTCTCCGAAGTACCGCCAGCCTAAGAAGCGATTCCCTCCGGAGCAACCACTTTTTTCGGTGGTCCCCGAGCGCCGGTGGTGGACCGGTGCCGTCAGACGCCGAGCAGCTGCTTCAGCGGGTCGATGGCGAAGTAGACGAGGAAGAGCCCCGCGGTGCTCCACAGCAGCCAGTGCACCTCGCGGCCCTTGCCCAGGCATGCCTTGATGACCACGTAGGAGATGAAGCCGGCGCCGATGCCGTTGCTGATGGAGTAGGTGAACGGCATGACCACGACGGTCAGGAAGGCGGGGACGGCGAGCTCGAAGCGGTCCCAGTCGATGTGCCTGACCTGCGTCATCATCAGGAAGCCCACCGCGATCAGGGCGGGGGCCGCGGCCTGCATCGGCACGATGGTGAGCAGGGGGGTGAAGAAGAGGGCGAGGGCGAACAGGCCACCGGTGACGAGGTTGGCGAAGCCGGTCCGGGCACCCTCACCGACACCGGCGGCGGACTCGATGTAGGTGGTGGCGGACGAGGACGAGGAGGCACCGCCCGCGACGGCCGCCGCGCTGTCGATGAACAGGACCCGGCCCAGACCGGGGACCTGCCCGCGCTCGTCGAGCAGCCCGGCCTCGGCGGTGACGCCGACGACGGTGCCCATCGTGTCGAAGAAGTCGGACAGGATGAGCGTGAAGATCAGCAGGACGATGGTGAGCACGCCGATCTGACCGAACGCGCCCAGCAGGTCGAACTGCCCCAGGAGCCCGAAGTCGGGCGCGGCGACGGGGTTGCCGGGCAGCTCGGGGGCGGTGAGGCCCCAGCTCTTGACGTCGGCGAACTCGTTGACGACGACGGCGAACACCGTCATCGCCAGGATGCTGATGAGAATGGCGCCCCGCACCTTGCGGGCCATGAGGACGAACGTCAGCAGCACACCCAGGCAGAACACGAGCATGGGCCAGCCGGTGAGGGTGCCGGTGCCGAGCTGGACGGGCACGGTGCTGTTCGCGGCGTCCGGGATGCGGGTCACGAACCCGGAGTCCACGAAGCCGATGAAGGCGATGAACATGCCGATGCCGACGCTGATCGCCTGCTTGAGCGGCTGCGGGATGGCGTGCATGACGGCCTCGCGCAGACCGGTCAGCACCAGGACACAGATCAGCAGACCCTCGAGCACGACCAGGCCCATCGCGTCTTCCCAGGCCATCAGGGGAGCGATCTGGAAGGCGACGACGGCGTTGAGACCCAGACCCGCGGCCAGGGCGAGCGGCAGGTTGCCGGCCACACCCATGATCACGGTCATCACGGCGGCCACCAGGGTGGTGGCGGTCGCCAGCTGGGCGGCGCTCAGGGTGTGGCCGAACTTGTCCTCGGTGCTGCCCAGAATGATGGGGTTCAGCACCAGGATGTAGGCCATCGTGAAGAACGTGGCGAATCCGCCGCGTATCTCCCTGGCGTAGGTCGAGCCGCGTTCGCTGATGCGGAAGAACCGGTCGAGCGGGCCGTGGGCTCTGGCGGGCGCCGGGTCGGTCGGGTCGGTCGTGAGGGTCTGCATGGGTGGGTCTCCTGGGCGAGCAGGTGCGGGGAAGCGTGACGGCGACCGCCGGGCGCGTGCGGCATCGAAAATTTCGGGAATATCAAAAATGCCGGAAATGCCGAAAACACCGAAATCCAGACACACCTGCGGCAGACCGCCAGCGGATTCTACGAACCTGGACGATTTCCTCAAGCCCTTTGAGAAAAAGAGGAGTTGATTCCCTAGTTGGCCTCCCGTCGGTTCCTACAGAATTCGCGGCGACCTTCCCGTCATAACGGGAGGCAGGCGACAGGAGGGCATGGTGTTCACGGTGGGTCACTCCATACTCTCGGTGCGTGAACTCACCGCTCCCCTTCAACGCGCGCGCCGCCCGGACCCTGCGCGGGAAGGTCGGGATGGCCCCCGGCCACGTCGCCTACGGCATGCGCGCCTCCTACGGCATGACCCACATCACCCCCGACCACATCACCGCGTGGGAGCGCGGTGTCGCCCTGCCCACCGCCACCGAACTCACCGCTCTGGCCGGCGCGCTGTGGTGCTCCCCGAGCGACCTCATGGGTGCTCCCCGCACCCTGCGGGAACACCGGATCGCCAGCGGATTCGCCGCCGAGGACGTCGCCCGCGTCACCAGCCTGAGACTTCACGACTACCTCCGCATGGAGGAAACCGGGCAATGGACCGGCGACCGACGGCAGTCGGCCAAACTGGGTGCCCTCCTCAAGCTCCCCCCGAGGGACTTCGTCGCCATCACCGGCGGGGAGGCGGAACTCACCCGGCTGCTCGCCGAGGCCGTCTCCACCCGCTGGCAGGCCCACATCCGCGACATCGCCCGCCTTCTCTCGATGGAACGCCGCGATCTGCAGGACCCGCTGCGCACCATGCACACCGAGTACCAGTCCCTCATGGCGGCCACCCTCAGCAGAGGCGGCGGCGCCAATGCCTCCGGCGAGCAGGGGCGGCGCTACCTCGACGACATCGTGGACCACTTCTGGTCCCATTTCCCGGAGGGGTGACGCCCCCTGCCGCCCGCGCGTGAGGACGCCGAACCCGGCCGGCCGTGCCGCAGCGCCGCGACGCTGCGGCACGGCCGGCCGGGATGACGCCGGGGCCGTACGACGATTCCTTCGATGATTCCTTCGATGTTGCGGGAACCCGATGTGCGCTGGGTCACGTTCAAGTTGAATGATGGCAAGTGAGTGAACCGATGTGCCGTACGTGCGGACGCGGCCTGCAGGGGGTCCAGGTGAGTGCTTCCCGGCGTAGTGGGGCCACCGACGAACTGGGGCCCGACGAGCCCGAGCGGGAGAGTTCGGGCGGGTCCGGGCGGGAGAGCCCGGGTGGGTCCGGGCGGGAGAGTCCGGCCGGATCCGATCTGCTGGCCGCGTTGTTGGACGGCATGGACGCCGCCCTGTGCGCTCTCGACGCGGACGGGGTGGTGACGCACTGGAACCGGGAGGCGGAGCGCGTCCTCGGCTGGACCGCGGCCGAGGCGGTGGGCCGGCGGGGGTTCGCCGGATGGGCGGTGCGCGGCGCCGACGCCGCGGAGGTGGAGGCGCGGCTGATGTCGGCCATGGGCGCGCCGGGCCGGCAGGTGCACGAGTTCGCGCTGCTGACGAAGGACGGCGGCCGGGTGCTGGTGCGGACGCAGTCCGCGGCCGTGCGCGGGCCGGACGGGAAGCCGGCGGGCGTGTACTGCGCGTTCAGCGAGGTGCACGCGCAGATCGACCTGGAACGGTCGATCGCGCTGAGCGAGGCGCTGCTGGAGGACGCGAGCTGGGGCGTCGTGCTCGTCGACGCCGATCTGCGGCCCGCCGTGGTGAACCCGCACGCGGCCCGCGCGCTCGGCACGGGGCGCGGGTCCGTGCTGGGACGGCCGCTCGGGGAGCTGCTGTCGCAGGGTGTGGAGGAGCTGGAGAGCGCGCTCACCCATGTGCTGGCCGAGGGCGCCCCGCCCGCGCCCGCCGACATCTGGGTGAGCGTGCGGGAGCCGGAGGGCGAGCGGCGGCGGTGCTGGCGGTGCGGATTCGTGCGGCTGTCGTCGCCGCTGGCGGAGGAGCCGGTGCCGCTCGGCGTGGGCTGGCTGTTCCAGGACGTGACCGAGTCCCGGCAGGGCGAGCAGGAGGCGTCGCTGGTGCGGTTCCGCGGGCAGCAGCTGCACCGGGCGGCGCGGGCGGCGGCCGAGTGCGAGGACCCGGCGGAGGCGGTCACCGTCCACCTGGACTTCGCGCTGGCCGGATTCGCCGACCACGCGCTGATCGACCGGGTGGCCGACCGGGGGCCCGACGGGACGGCGGACGAGGGGGAGAGCGCCGGGCGGGTCCGGCTGGTGCGGATCGCGGCCACCCCTGCCGGGGCGCCGGGGCCGAGCCGACTGGCCGGGCGGGCGGGTCTGCCGGTGCGGTACCGCGAGGGGCACCCGGCGCTGCAGTGCGTGGAGCGGGCCGGCTCGGTGCGGGCCGACGCGGGGGCGGTGCCGGCGGAGGAGGCACGTGTGTGGGCGGTGTCCCGGCAGTGGCCGGCGGACGCGGCACACGCCCTGTGCACGGTGCTGCGCAGCCGCGGCCGGACGCTGGGCGCCGTGACGTTTCTGCGCGGTCCGGGCCGGAGCGCGTTCGAACGCTCCGACGCGGTGTACGCGGAGGACGTGGCCGCACGCATCGCCATGGCCCTGGACCTGGCGGGAGTGACCGGGCGGCCGGAGTGACGGCGGGTTCTCAGCGCCGGTAGAAGATCCGGTCGGCGTACTGGTCCAGGACGCGGCCGTTCCAGTCGTGGCCGCCGTCGACGTTGCCGGAGCGCAGGAGCGGGGGCTCGACGCCCCGCTCGGCCAGGGTGGCGGCGGCGGTGGCCACGACCGCCTGGAGCAGGGCCGCGGTGACGACCGTGGAGGCGGGGGCGAAGGGGGCGGGGACGTCGTCCAGGGTGAGCTCCGCGTCGCCGACCGCGATCTTGGAATCCAGGACGAGGTCGCAGTGGTCCTTCAGGTACGTCCCCGACACGTGCCGGGACGTCGTCTCCGCCGCGTACGCCACCGAGGTCACGCCGATGACCCTCATGCCCAGGGCACGGGCGCTCATGGCCATCTCCACCGGGAGCGCGTTGCGCCCGGACAGGGAGACGATCACCAAGGCGTCGCCCTCGCGGGCCGGTGACGCGTCGAGCACGGCGCTCGCGAGGCCGTCGACGCGTTCGAGGGCGGAACCGAGGGTGGCCGGCATCACGTCGACGCCGACGACACCCGGGACGGCGAGCAGGTTCATCAGGGCGAGTCCACCCGCGCGGTAGACGATGTCCTGCGCGGCGAGCGAGGAGTGGCCGGCGCCGAAGGCGAAGAGGCGCCCGCCGTCCGCGACCGTGTCCGCGAGCAGGGTGCCCGCGGCCGCCACGGAGTCGGCCTCCTCGTCGCGGACCCGGTGCAGCAGGTTGATCGCGGCGTCGAGGAACCGGTCGGCCGGCGTGCGGTCGCTCATGGAGGACCATCCCTTCGGGGTGGGCTGCTGCGGATCACCGTGCGGTCCGGACCAGCGCCGTGTCAACATGGCGGCAGGGGCCGGGCAGACCTCCGCGGCAGCCTGTACCACCCGGCGAATGCCCGGCGTTTCCACGGCATGCCCCGGTTGTCGGCGCGATGGGTCAGAATTGAGTCCAGGGCCAGCACATGCGCCGGTGAGCCGTCCAGCCTCCGGCAGAGCCAATCGCAGATCTCATCGAGGGGCACGTATGTCCGGACTGATCGACACCACGGAGATGTATCTCCGCACCATCCTCGAGCTGGAGGAGGAAGGCGTGGTCCCCATGCGCGCCCGGATCGCCGAGCGGCTCGACCAGAGCGGGCCGACGGTCAGTCAGACGGTGGCCCGGATGGAGCGTGACGGCCTGGTGTCCGTCGCCAGCGACCGGCATCTGGAGCTGACGGAGGAGGGCCGTCGGCTGGCCACCCGGGTGATGCGCAAGCACCGCCTCGCCGAGTGCCTGCTCGTCGACGTGATCGGCCTGGAGTGGGAGCAGGTGCACGCCGAGGCCTGCCGCTGGGAGCACGTGATGAGCGAGGCCGTCGAGCGTCGCGTGCTGGAGCTGCTGCGGCACCCGACCGAGTCGCCCTACGGCAACCCGATCCCGGGCCTGGAGGAGCTGGGCGAGAAGGACGGCGCCGTCCCGTTCCTGGACGAGGGCATGGTGTCCCTGGCCGATCTCGACCCGGGGCTCGAGGGCAAGACGGTCGTGGTGCGCCGCATCGGCGAGCCGATCCAGACGGACGCGCAGCTGATGTACACGCTGCGCCGCGCGGGCGTGCAGCCCGGCTCGGTGGTCAGCGTGACGGAGTCGGCGGGCGGTGTGCTGGTGGGCAGCGGCGGCGAGGCGGCCGAGCTGGAGACGGACGTCGCCTCCCACGTGTTCGTCGCCAAGCCCTAGGGCCCGGGGCCTGGGGCCTGTCGCCGCATCGCCGAATTGAACCCCCAACTCGTCTCTTCCGGGAGGGAGTTGGGGTTTCGGTGTGATCGCGTCGAATCCGAGATTCGGTGTGCCGAAGTGCAGCGCTCGCCGGGTTCGCATGCGAGGCTGTCGCGTGAGGCATATGACGCGAGGGGCTCTGGGCCGGGTCCGGCACGATGTCGCCCGGCCGGGGAGGGGCGGAGGATGTGCCGTGAGTACGTGAGGGGCCCCGGCGCCGTGCGGCGCCGGGGCCTGTCCTCCCCAGTGCTGACCCGGAGCCCCGAGCTCCCAGGGTCATTCCCCTCGAACCGGTCTCCCCGAGCGGTTCGCCTCCCGCTGAAGATCTCCCCTCGATCACGACGATCAATCCCCGAGGGGTGTCACTCGATCGAGGGGTGTTGGCGGCGAGAACGGGGTTCTCGAAAGCACATTCGATAATCTGTGCGGGGCGGCAACAGCAGGCAGGGCAAGCAGCACGGCAGGCAGCGAGCTTGGGGGTGCCAACACGATGGCGCGACGTATCGACGTGACGGGGGCGGACGGCGTACGGCTCGCCGCCTGGGAGTTCGGTGATCCCCCCAAGACCGGAAGCGACCCGGCGGAGCACGCCGCCGGGAACACGAGCGTGCTGTTGTTGCACGGACTCATGGGGCGGGCTTCGCACTGGGCGCCCACCGCCCGCTGGCTCTCCGGGCGGTACCGGGCCGTCGCCCTCGACCAGCGTGGCCACGGTCGCAGCGACAAGCCCGCGCAGGCCTCGTTCACCCGGGACGCCTATGTCGACGACACCGAGGCAGCCCTGGAGCAGCTGGGCCTCGGCCCGACCGTCCTCATCGGCCACGCGATGGGCGCGCTGACCGCCTGGCAGCTGGCCGCCAAGCGGCCGGACCTGGTGCGCGGGGTGATCATCTGCGACATGCGGGCCTCCGCGCTCGGGGCCGCCTCGCAGCGCGAGTGGGCCCAGTGGTTCAAGGCCTGGCCCCTCCCGTTCGCCACGCTCGCCGACGTACGCAAGTGGTTCGGCGAGGACGACCCCTGGGTGGAGCGGCCGAACCCGGCCCGCGGTGAGTTCTACGCCGAGGTGATGGCCGAGTCCCCGGACGGGTGGCGGCCGGTCTTCGACCCGGACCAGATGCTCCGCTCCCGCGAGACCTGGGTGTACAACGCGCACTGGGAGGAGCTGGCCCAGGTGCGGTGCCCCACCCTGGTGGTCCGCGGCCTCGACGGCGAACTGGGGCGCGCGGAGGCCCAGGAGATGGTCCGCGTCCTGCCCCGCGGCCAGTACGCGGAGGTGGCCGACGCCGGCCACCTGGTCCACTACGACCAGCCGGAGGCCTGGCGGACGGCGATCGAGCCGTTCCTGGCCGCCCTCCGCGCCGGCTGAGCCCGGCCGCCCGTACCGCTTACCCGGGGTGCTCAGCCCTTGCTGACCGCTGTGAGGATCTCCGGGAGGCGGCGGGCCGTGCGCGGGGCGGCGAGACGGAGGCCGAGCAGGCCGATGGCGGCGCCGTACACCGTGCCCACCGGGAGCAGCAACCACGTCCGGCCCTCGCCGCCCGCGCTCACGTTCAGCCAGATCGTGAGCGCGATGACCGGTGCGCACAGCACGGCCGCCGCCACCATGCCACCGAAGATCGAGATCCAGGCGAGGCCGGTCTGCCCCGGCGCGACGTTCTTGTAGCCCTCCTGCGGAATGGAGTAGGGGAAGCACGCCGACGTCCACGCGCCGGTCGCGAGCATCGCGCCCAGCAGGGCGAAGGACAGCCCCAGGGCCTCCGGCAGCCGGGGCCAGTCGCCGAGCATCGCGGTGGTCAGGACGGTCACGAGCGTGGCGTAGGGCAGCGTGATCAGCAGCAGGGCCAGGGCACGGGCGCGGAGCTCGACGTAGGCGTCCCGGGTGTCGGCGATCGTCATCGCGACCATCCAGAACGCCGAGGTGTCCTGGCCGAACTGGTTGTACATCATGATGCCGAGCATCCCGGCGGCGAAGCAGGCGAAGTAGACCGAGCCGGTGCCCTGCCAGGCGTTGAACACCGGCACGATCAGCCCGATGGCCAGCGAGGTCACCCACGCCGCCTTGGTCTTGGGGTCGCGCCAGACGTAGCGGAGGCCGCGCTCCATGACCGTGCCGGTGCGTCCCGCGGGCAGCAGCCGGGCCGGCCCGGTCGAGGCGCGGTCGCGCACGGCCGCCTCGCCGCTCTGCAGGGTGGAACCGTCGGGCGAGGTCATCAACAGGGTCAGCGACCGCGACCACAGCGCGAGCAGCGCCACCAGCGCCCCGACGCTCAGGGCGAACTGGGCGACGGCGATCCCGTACGAGCCTTCGCCCACCGAGTGCACCGCGCCGATCGCGGACGCCGGAGGGATCCAGCGCACCACGTCCGCCACAGGTCCGAGCTGTTCGAGACCGGAGGCACCGAGCCGCTGCGCACCGAAGTTGACCAGTTGCGCCCCGACCGCGATCAGGAGTCCGCTGAGCACCGCGAGGTCGCGTCCCTTGCGGCTGGTCAGCAGCCGTACGTTGGCGGTGGCGACCGCACGGGCCAGCGCCACGCACACCAGCAGCGCCAGCGGGACGGCGAGGGCACTGACGGCGAACGCCGCCCCGCCGTGCGCGACGGCGATCACCGACCCGACGAGCATGCACAGCGTGAACAGCGGTCCGATGCCGACCAGCGAGGCGATGAGCAGGGCCCGCACCAGCGGCCGGGGCCGCAGCGGCAGCATCACCAGCCGGGTCGGGTCGAGCGTCTCGTCACCGCTGGGGAAGAACAGCGGCATCACCGCCCAGCCCAGTGCCAGTACCGCCACCAGCAGCACGACCAGCGACTCGGCGTGGTCGACGCGGCGCAGCACGACGAGGCCGACGAGCTGGAGCGCGGCGAACAGCAGGGCGACGACGGCCGAGGCGATGTACGCGGCCTTGCGCCCACCGGACTGCCGCAGTCCGTTGCGCAGCAGGGACAGTTTCAGCCGGACGAAGACCGGGGTGATCGCGGGGGCGGAGGCGGCCGCGGGGGAGGGTGCGGTCGCGGGAGCGGGGACGGGGACGGGGGCGCTCACCGGGATCCGCCGCCCAGCCAGTCGAGCTCGGAGCCGGTGTCGCGGCCGTGCGCACCGACGAGTTCCAGGAACGCCGTCTGGAGCGAGGGCGCCGTCCCCGCGCACCTCGGCGAGCGGTCCGTGGGCACGGATCCGGCCCGCGGCCATCACCGCGACCCAGTCGCACAGCGACTCGACGAGTTCCATGACGTGGGAGGAGAACACGACCGTGGCGCCGGACGCGGTGTACCGCTCCAGGACGCCCCGGATGATCTGCGCCGAGACCGGGTCGACCCCCTCGAACGGCTCGTCCAGGAACAGCACTTCGGGGTTGTGCAGGAGCGCGGTGGCGAGGCCGATCTTCTTGCGCATACCGGTCGAGTAGTCGACGACCAGCTTGTGCTGGGCCCCGGCCAGGTCGAGGACGTCGAGCAGCTGGGTGGCGCGCTTGTCGACCTCGGCGCCGGGCAGGCCGCGCAACCGGCCGGAGTAGGCGAGCAGCTCACGCCCCGACAGCCGCTCGAACAGCCGCAGTCCCTCCGGCAGCACCCCGATCCGTGCCTTGACCTCGACCGGGTCGCGCCACACGTCGTGTCCCACGACCTCGACGGTGCCCTGATCGGGCCGCAGCAGCCCGGTCACCATCGACAGCGTGGTGGTCTTCCCCGCTCCGTTCGGCCCGACGAGCCCGATGAACTTGCCCGCGGGCAGCTCCAGATCGATGCCGGCCACCGCGATCTGCTGACCGAACCGCTTCCAGAGCCCCTGTACACGTACGGCGGATGAACCCACCCCTGCTCCCTCCGTCATACGAGCACCCTAACGGGGGAGGGTGATCCGCGAGGGGCCGGAGCGCACGGGCACACACCGCCCCGACCGACCGCGCCCCACGCCGACCGGGGCACCTCCACGGACCCCGCAGCCCCGGTGTTCCCGTGGGCCCTGTGCCCCGGTGGTCCGATCGGTCCTGACGGTTCCGTCGGTCCCGTCGGTCCCGGTGGCCCTGCCGGTCCTGCGGGTTCCGTTGTCCTGCCGGGTCCGGTGGTCGGTTCTGCCGGTCCTACTGGCCCTGCCGGCGCCTGAGCTCCTGCCGGTCCTGCCGGTCACGGCGGTCCTGGCGGTCGCGGCCGCAGGCGTAGGCGAGGGGGGAGATCAGTTCCGTCGCGTCCGGCAGCCAGCGGTTCGCCGGGGTCGGCCTGCTGGCCCACTGCACGGCCCCCCTGGACCCGAACCGCGTGGGCGGCGCCGCCACGTACGCCCCCTCGCCCCGCACGCTCAGCTCGAGCGGGGACAGCGACCAGCCCAGGGAGCGGATCAGACCCGGCACCTTCGTCGAGGCGCCGGGGAGCACGAAGAACTCCATGCGCCCGGCCGGACTCAGGGTCACCGGACCGAGCGTCAGTTCCATCCGCTCCATCCGGGCCAGCGCCAGGAACCCGGCCGTATCGGGGACGGAGATCGTGTCGAAGGCGTGGCCGGTGGGCAGCAGGATCGAGGCCGTCGGCCACATCTGCCACATGCGGCGCACGGTGGCCGCACTGCCGGTCGCCTGGGCCGCCCAGTCCGAGCGCGCCGGGTGTGCGCCGGGTGCCGGGCACCCCGTGACGCCGCACGAGCAGCGGTGCACCCCGTTCACGGCCTCCAGCCAGGTGCCCGCGAACACGTCCCAGTGCCGCTCCTCGGTATACCGCACTGCGGTCTCCAGCAGGGTTTCTCCGCGCTGCTTCGGGATGTGTCCGGCGCCGGTGCCCGGGATCGTCTCTTCCACGATGAACACAACTACGTCCGTCACCAGGGGTTACGCCCGTGTCCATGCGCGGGGGAGGAGCACTTGCTCCGCGCCCGGGGCGCATGGGTGCATCCGCGGGGGCGCGCAAGAGGATCCACGTCCCCGGGTGGGTAGCCAGGAGTGGGTGGCCGATGGTTACCGGTGGTGGCCGGCCGGCGGCCGCGACCGGGAGCGGGCGGCCGGGCGGGGCAGGCGCCAACTGTCACCCCGGCAATCCGTACATGCCTCGCATCTTCGGCACCTCGGCGGGGCATTGATCTTCAGGGCCGGAACTTTTGCTCCTGGTCGAGAGGAGATGTCAGGAGATGCCGGGTCTCCGGTCGCGGAAGACACGTCAACTCGGTGCGTGGGCAGGCACCGCAGCCACAGGGGGTGTGCCATGGCCGCAAGGCCTCTCGTCGCGCGGCAGCCGAACGAACGACTGCAGGCGCTCATTCAGGAAGCCGGGTGCTCCAACGCCGGGCTGGCCCGCAGGGTCAACCTGTGCGGCGCCGAACACGGCCTCGACCTGCGCTACGACAAGACGTCGGTGGCCCGCTGGCTCCGCGGACAGCAGCCGCGGGGCCGGGCGCCGGCGATCATCGCGGAGGCGCTCGGACGCAAACTGGGCCGCACGGTCACGATCGACGAGATCGGCATGGCCAACGGCAAGAACCTCGCGTCGGGCGTCGGTCTCCAGTTCTCGCCGACGGTGCTGGGGGCCATCGAGCAGGTCTGCGAGCTGTGGCGCAGTGATGTGGGCCGGCGGGACTTCCTGTCCGGCTCCTCCGTCGCCGCGTCCGCCCTGGTGGAGCCGAGCCGGGACTGGCTGATCTCCGCCCCCGACTCGCAGGTGGCGCGCTCGGTCGGGCCGCGGGTCGGGCGGTCCGACGTGGGGGCCGTGCGGTCGATGACGCAGGCCTTGGTGGACCTGGACCACCAGTACGGCAGCGGGCATGTGCGTCCGGTCGTCGTGCACTACCTCAACAGCGTCGTCTCGGGGCTGCTCGCGGGGTCGTACCGGGAGGCCGTGGGGCGGGAGTTGTTCGCGGCGGTCGCCCGGCTGACCGAACTCGCCGGGTACATGGCGATCGACACCGGGCAACCGGGCCTCGCCCAGCGCTACTACATCCAGGCGCTGCGGCTGGCCCAGGCGGCCGGCGACCGCGGCTACGGCGGGTACGTACTGGCCGCCTCCATGAGCCATCTGGCCGCGCAGCTCGGAAACCCGCGGGAGATCGCGCAGTTGGCGCGAGCCGCGCAGGAAGGCGCGCGGGGCCGGGCGACCCCCCGCGCGCAGGCGATGTTCCGTGCGGCGGAGGCACGCGGGCACGCGCTGATGGGCGACGCGCACGCCGCACAGATCGCGGCCGGGCACGCGATCAGCGCCATGGAGGCGGCCGATCCGGCGTCGGGGGACGATCCCGTGTGGATCGCACACTTCGACGAGGCCTACCTGGCCGACGAGTTGGCGCACTGCCACCGGGATCTGGGACAGGCCGAGGCGGCCGCGCGGTGCGCGCTCGAGGCCCTGGCCGGGCATCCGGAGTCCCGGGCCCGGCGCCGGGCGATCGGCTATGTGCTGCTGGCCACCGCGCAGGTGCAGCAGCGGGAGGTCGAACAGGCCTGCAGTACGGGCCTGAAAGCGGTGGAACTGCTCGACGGGCTCAGGTCGAACCGCGGTGCCGAGTACCTGGAGGACTTCCGGCAGCGACTGGAGCCGTATCAGGAGGAGCCGGTGGTGCGGGAGTTCGGCGCACGTGTCGCCCTCCCGACCGCGGCATGAACACGAACACGAACATGAACAAGGGCGGGAGTACTAGTACTAGGGCGCGTATCGAGTCGTGATCAATGGGCGCCTCGGGTGAGGTCTTTGATCCAGATCATCGAGGCGCGCAGGTGGAGGCCGGCGAGGTAGCTCTCCGGGGTCTTGTCGTACCGGGTGGCGATACCTCGCCAGGCCTTCAGCTTGTTGATCAGGCGCTCGACGGTGTTCCTCTCCTTGTAGAGGTCGGCGTCGTGGCGGACGGGCCGGCCGCCCCTGGAGCCCTTCTTCTTCCGGTTGGCGGCCTGGTCCGACT
>NZ_QFRK01000141.1 GCF_003143855.1 Streptomyces sp. NWU339 | reverse complement strand
GCGGCTTTTCCCCCCTCAGCCCGCAAGCGGGACCGACGCCTCGGACTCTCTGAAATCGGTCGCAGCCTGCTGCCCCGCCGGAGGTCGCGTGACTGCCCTCGCAAGATCCGTTCCTGCATCACCGGCTACGCCAGCAAAGCTCCTGGCGAGCCCCCCAGCAGCCGTCGCCCACCGGTCACCGTGGCCTTGAACAACCGGTGGCACGACCACTAAAAGCAACGGCATTGTCATCCGTTCGACAGGGGGACACCGTCATGCCGGGCTCGGAGGCCAGCGGCCCTCTTGCAGGACCGCGGAAAACATAACGGGGGTGGCCCGGCAGCTGTTCGAGGACCATCTGCGGTTGCGGGCGCTGACCGAGCAGCGGCTGGTGGTGGACGCCCAGAGTGTGGAGGGGTGTGACCCAGATATGGGTCACAGGGGCAACGAGCTGATCTTGAAGCCCTGACGGGCATCCGGGCTCACGCGGTGCTGTCGGCTTCCTCGGCGAGGATGCGGTAGACGGTGGCGACCGACGGGTGTTCGCCCTTGTTCTTGCCCGAGGCGATGACGAGCTTCTGCGCGATCTGCGGGACGGGCACCCCGTTGGCCCGCAAGGACCGGGCGTAGGCGGCCATGTCGTCGTCGACGACCTTGGGCCTGCCGCCGTGCCGGCCGCGTTCGCGGGCGGACGCCTGGCCTTCGAGGGACTTCTCCCGGATGTATTCGCGCTCGGACTCGGCCATGCCGGCGAAGAAGGCGAACAGGGCGGCGCCATGCCCGGACGGATCGTAGACGCCCTGGAGGGGGCCGGTGAGAAGTTCGATGTCGTGGTGGCGCAGGTCCTCGGCGATGGCCAGCAGCTCGGCGGCGCCACGGCCGAGGCGCTTCATCTCGTGCACGGTGAGGATGACCCGCTGGTGCGGGACGGCCTTCTTGATGGTGCGGACGAAGTCCATCGCCTTGCCGAACTCCGGTCTCACCTTGATACGGGTGCTGATCTTCTCGGAGAAGACCGGGTCGCACCCGGCCTCGGCGAGCGCGTCGAGCTGGCTCTGGAGTTCCTGCTGGGCGGTGCTGCACCTCGCGCAGCCCACCCTGGTGGGCTACGTCGCGGCCTCCGGCACTGCGGCGTCGACGGCGGGGCCCATCTCCCACGCGCGGCCGGGGCCGCGGTCGGCGGGGGTCTTCACCTCCAGCTCGGCGCGGAGCTGGGGGACGAGCATGAAGCGCGGGGGGTGGTACTTCGAGGCGACCTTGCCGCCGCGGGTGCGGCAGGTGCTTCCGGCGAGCACCTCACAGGTCGGACAGTCGAACTGTTCGACGGCGGCGGCCGGTTCGGCGGGCTGGGGCATGTCGCAAAACCTATCGCGAGGGGCTTTGTGCGAAAGCCGTTTTGCGAGAGGTTGTGAGAACGAAGATCAGGGGCAAACCGGACACGTTCCGGCGGGGGTCTCCGGTCTCTCAAAACTACTCATTTCTGCGAACACGAAGCGTGACGGTTTCCGCCTAGAGCAGGTCAGTCGCGCCGGTCACAGGGATCTGTCATCGCTCGGTTTCCGCAGCCGCCGACAAGGGTCACGATCGTCATCTGACGCGACCAGCCTGATTTCTTTCGACTTGACGCATACCGATATCGGCATATGATCGCCCCATGGCACGAGCAGCGACGACGTCGGACGTCTTCAACGCGATCGCCGAGCCGCAGCGCCGGGAGATCCTGGTACTGCTGCGGGCGGGTGAGCGGTCGGTGACCGAGTTGGCCCAGGAGYTGGGGATGACCCAGCCGGGGGCGTCCAAACACCTGCGGGTGCTCCGGGAGGTCGGGCTGGTGCGKGACCGCAAGGCAGGCAAGCAGCGCCTGTACGGCCTGGACGCCAGCGGGCTGCGGCCCGTCCACGAGTGGACCGGCGGTTTCGAGCAGTTCTGGAACGAGAGCTTCGACCGRCTGGACGCCTACGTGCAGGACCTGAAGCAGACAAGGAAAGCGGAGTAGCTGATGAGCACGACAGAACAAGGAACGCCGGCGCAGTCGGCGACAGCCGACCGCGAGATCGTCATCTCCCGGCTTATCGACGCCCCACGGGAGCTGGTGTTCGAGGCGTTCACCGAGGTGCGGCACCTGTCACGGTGGTGGGGACCGGAGGGGTTCACCACCACCACGCGGGCGTTCGAGTTCCGCGTCGGCGGGGAGTGGGACTTCGTGCTGCACGGACCGGACGGGACGGACTATCAGGAGTGGATCTCCTGGACCGAGATCGCCCCGCCGGAGCGGATCGCGTTGCTCCACGGTGAGACCCGCGGCGACCCGAACGCCTTCGAGTCGGTCCTCACGTTCGAGCCCGACGGCGCGGTGACCCGGRTCGAGATGCGCACGCTGTTCCCCACCAAGGAGCTGCGCGACGAGGCGGTCGAGAAGTACCACGCGATCGAGGGCGGCCGGCAGACCCTGAGCAACCTGGATACGTACATCACCGAGATCGTGGGGAAGGGGGCGGAGGGCTGATGGCCGGGAGGGTGTTCTTCAGCGTGTCGATGTCGCTGGACGGGTTCATCGCGCCCGAGTCCTCCGAGGACTTGATGGGGCAGCAGTGGATGGAACTGCAGCAGTGGATCTTCCCGCTGCAGTTCTTCCGGGAGAACCTGAAGCTGGGCGAGGGCGGCGAGGAGGGGCGCGACAACGACATCGTGCGGGAGACATTCGAGCGCACCGGCGCGAGCGTGATGGGCAAGCGCATGTTCGACGCCGGCGAGCAGATGTGGCCGGAGGCGGCGCCGTTCCACACGCCGGTCTTCGTCGTGACGCACGAGAAGCGTGACCCCTGGGAGCGGCCCGGCGGGACCACCTTCCACTTCGTCAACGACGGCATCGAGTCCGCCCTCGACCAGGCCCGCGAGGCCGCCGGCGACCGTGACGTCCGCATCGCGGGCGGCGGCGCGACGATCCTGGAGTACGTGAACGCCGGCCTGATCGACGAGTTCTCGATTGCGCTGTCACCCGTGCTGTTCGGCTCCGGAATCCGCCTGTTCGAGGGCGTGGACGTCGGCCGCGTGGCCCTGGAGCCGGTCCGCGCGGAGCCCTCCCCAAGGGTGACGCACCTGACCTACACCGTCCGGGAGCGGTAACTGTCCCGAACTCAGCGCTCTCCCGCCGAGGTCAGCTGCCCGCGGACGGCCCGGCCCGCCCTGGCGGCGACGGATGGCGATACGTGCTCACCCGTGGGGGCGGGGAGCTGGCCATGTACGCCGCCACGGTGTCCGAACCGCTGTCCGCAGTGATCCCCGGCTACGACGAACTTGGGGTCCCGGTAGGAACGGAACGAGAAGTCCGATTTGCTGTCAAAACTTTTGACGCCGTGTGAGCCGGCTCCGGCGGGTGCGGTCCGGGTGTGCGACATCCTGCGGGTTCGTCCTGGCTTTCATCTCCCGTTGCTGCAGGTCAGCCCGGCAGACGGAAGCGAGGGATCCGCATAGATCATGACGGACCCTCGGGATTCCTGAAGGGCCGTCATGATCCCTACATGGACGCACAGGCCGAAGGCGACGAGGTGCCTGGTCAGACACCCCATGTTGTTTGGTGTCAAGCGGCATGGGGTTGGGCGTGGTGTGCCCAGGCAGTTGCTTCGTCGTAGTGGGTGCGGGTTTTGAGGCATCCGTGGAGGATGCCGACGAGGCGGTTGCCGAGCTGGCGGAGGGCGGAGTTGTAGCCGGCTTCACGGGCTCGCTGCTTGTCGTAGTAGCGGCGGGCGCCGGGTGAGACCCTGCGCCTGCCGAAAAGCTCATCCGCCCAGTTCAGGCGGCATGTCGATACTCGTGGAGGATGCCGCCGAGTCGTTGGCGTCGTCGTATGTCGAGGTGGATGATCTGCTCCGGATCGCTGATCGGCCTCGGCAAGGGGCGTAGCGGGCGGGCGTTGGCGATGCCTTGATGGGGCCGGTGGGAGTTGTAGAAGTCTTCGAACTCGCGTAGCGCGTGGAGCAGGTGTCGCTGGTTCCAGATCAGGGTGCGGTCCAGCAGCTCGCGCCGGCAGGTCTGCACCCACCGTTCCATGATCGAGTTCATGCGCGGCATCCGGACGCCGCTGAGCACCACCTCGATCCCTGCATCGTTGAGGACGGTGTCGAACAGGGCGGGAAACTTCCCGTCCCGGTCCCGGATCAGGAACCTGACCCGGCAGCCGGCGTCTTCGAGGTCCATGACGAGATTCTTCGCGACGTGCGTCACCCAGGATGCGGTGGGGTACGCAGTGGCGCCGAGGATCCGGATCCGCCGGCTGGCATGCTCGATCACCGCGAACACGTACAGGCGCACCCCGGACAGCGTGACCGTCTCCAGGAAGTCGCACGCCAGCAGGGCGTCGGCCTGGGAGCGCAGGAAGTCCGCCCACGTGCTGGAAGCGCGTTCCGGTGCCGGGTCGATCCCAGCCTCCTGGAGGATCTCCCAGACGGTGGAGGCGGCCACCTTGATCCCGAGAACGAGGAG
>NZ_QFRK01000019.1 GCF_003143855.1 Streptomyces sp. NWU339 | reverse complement strand
TGGCAGCCGCACCCCGCGCCCGGGACGGCCGGCTCGTCACCGCGGGGAACGCCTACCACCTCACCGGAGGACCCTGCGCCGAGTTGGTCCTCATCGGCGCGGCAGCCGCCCAGGGCGCCTACGAGCTGGACACCATCGTCGCCGTGGGCGCCCGCGACCGGGGGGTTGTCCCCCCGTGTGGCCGGTGCCGCCAGGTCCTTCTCGACTACTTCCCTGCCCTGAAGGTCATCGTCGGCGAGGGCGACCGCATCCGAACCGTCCTGATCACCGACTTGCTGCCCGAAAGCTACGTCTGGGCCGACCACCAGCTCGACGTTGAGAAAACCGCGCCACTCAGCACGAGCTGACACCGTCAGCCGACAACAGGGCGAACGTTGCTTGATGCAGCACCTAGTCCGGCGTCGGATTGCTGTGCAGCTTGCGCCGTTCCCAGAGGTTGGGGTGGCGGATGACCACTCCCGCCATGCCGCCGGACCCGGTGAGCCGGATCAGCGGAGTTCCCGGAAGCCGGTCGGGAGTGGTCTTGTCCCTCAGGCCGCCGATGCCGGGATCCATGCCGCTGGTGTCTGCGGCCCAGCCCTCGGGGATGACGATCGTGACACCGGCTGTCTCCCCGTACGCCTCCACCGCGACCTCCGTGAGGCGGCACTCGACCCGGGTGAAGTCGACCTTCACACCCCCCAAGCCTCCGTGAGCGATCACGCGCCCGGGAACCTCCCAGCGCCCGGGGCCTCGAGACGCGCCGTACATGCCGCCCTTGAGCACCAGCGGCGGCAGGTTCTCAGCGGAATTCATCCTCGGCAAGTCGGCGGTCAGGACGGCCAACTCGGCGTAAGTCTTGGACTTCAGCGCCTGCTCCAGGCGCGAATCCAGCTCATCGAGGTCGATTCGCCCCTCGGCTGCCGCATCGCGCAGCTGCTCCACCACTGCTTCCCGGTCGTCGTGAGAGGCGCGGAGCTCTCCCGGTGGAGCAGGGCGCGGAGAGGGCTTCGGAGGCTGAGCAGTCATGGCCACAAGGATAAGCAGCCGTCGGACTGAGCGGCATGGCCGGTACCTGTGGGTGAGTTGGGTTCCAGGCCGCTGCGGGCCGCGCGCTCGGCGGGGTCATTTCGCTGAAGGGCGGATCACGCTCACGGACGCCCACACGGTCTTGCCGGGCCCGGAGCGGCGGTCGGTGACCTCCAGGCGCAGCCGCCCGCGGTCCGCCTCGGCGGTCAGCCGGACGTGGAAGTCCCGGTCGGGGACGCGCCCGTGCCGGACGGCGGCGGCACGCTGATCATGAGCCGGCCCGCAGGGCGGCAGGACACCACACGAGCCCGTGCCGACCGGCACCCTGGACGCCACGGCTGCAGACCGAGCGCCTGCGGTCGATTCGACAAGTCAGACACTCCCCGCCCTCCCGGGTTCTGGCGCCTCATGCCGGGACGGCCCCGCGGTGGAGAGTGCCGTCGTGCATGACGAAGTCGACGCCGGTGGTGGCGTTGATGTCGTCGAAGGGGTTGCCGGGCAGGGCGATCAGGTCTGCGGTGGCGCCGGACCGGATGCGGCCCAGGTCGGGCCGTTGCAGCAGGTCGGCGGCGGTACTGGTGGCGGCGCGCAGCACCCGTAGCGGGGTGATGCCACTCTCCACCATGGCGGGGAACTCGTTCCCGTTCCGGCGGTGGGGGAACATGCCGGCGTCGGTGCCGAAGGCGATGCGCACGTCGCTGGCGGCGACGTTGCGGGCGCTGTCACGGAGTTGGTCGGCGTAGCGGTGGAACTTCTCCCGCTCGGCGGGGGCCTTGCCCTGCCAGTAGTCATCGTCGCCGAGGTGATCGAGCGCGTCGACGACCATGAACTGGGTGGGGACGAGGAACACCCCTTGCTGCTGCATGAGGGACAGTGTCTCGGCCGAGGCGAGGTTGCCGTGCTCGATGGACCGCACCCCGGCCCGTACGGCGCGGGCGACGCCCTCGTCGCCGTAGGCGTGCGGGGTGCACGGCACGCCCAGGTCGGCGGCGGTGGCCACCAGCGAGTCCATCTCGGCCTGGGAGTAGGTGGCCTGCCCGGGATCGTCGGTGGGGGTGCCGAACCCGCCGGTGGCACCGAACTTGATCCAGTCCGCGCCGGCGCGGATCTCCTCGCGCACGGCTCGGGTGACGGCGGCGGGCCCATCGGCGAGTACACCGATCTCGCGGCCGTACTCGGGGGCGAGCAGCGTGGAGAGGTCCCCGTGTGCGCCGCGGGCCGAGATCAGGTGCGGGGCCACGAGCATGCGCGGTCCGGTGACCAGGCCCTGGGCGAGGGCATCGCGCAGGTAGAGCGTGATCGGTTGGTCGGCGAAGGTGGCCAGGTCACGCACCGTGGTGAACCCGCGGTCAAGCAGATCGCGCAGCACCGGCAGGGCTCGTAGGGCGATGACCGTGGCCGGGTCGGCGGCGAACGCGGTGAGCAGGGCGGAAGGGTCCATCGTGGTGTGGATGTGGCAGTCGATGAAGCCGGGGAGCAGCATGCGCTCACCGAGCTCGACCACCTGTCCCGCGCCTCGCTCCACATGGTCGCCGACCTCGGTGATACGCCCGCCGCGGACCGCGATCTCGGTGTGGCCGGACGGTGTCTCGGCCAGCCCGTCCCAGCTCCGCTCAGCTACCAGTACGACGGTTTCGCACGAGGTGGTAGCGGTCATGACCCCTCCATGGCATGCGCGCCGATGCGTATCCCCGATCACTTCCTGATTGTGACACTTTGCTTTTACCTGTGCCGGAAATGCGATTCTGTGGTGATCCCGGCGTGTATGCAGGCCGGGATTGGCTTCCGAACTGCCGCCGTTGGCCGCCCTCGACCTGAACGGCGCCTTCGCCTTCGGACTCAACGGAGCGCCGACGGCCGTGCGCACCGCACGGCTGGATGTGGTCGGCGTGGGTCGCTCTCGGCATGACCACCGCACTCGGTGACGGGGTCATCCGCGACGTCCTCATCGACTCGCTGCCACCCGCCACCTTCCAGGACTGGCGCTACCGGTGAACGAGGTCGGCAACACATGGACCTATGTGACGGTCCGTGCCACCGGGGCCCAGGGCTGGGTGTACGACGGAAACCTCACGAACGGCGGCGGTTTCGTCCCGTGCTGAGCCGGCGCCAGGTCCGCCGAGTGAGGCGACAAGGGAAACGGGGTGGACCGCCGGAGTCGTCCGGCGGTCCACCCCCGTCGGCGAAGCGAGGTCCGCCGCGCCGAGGGCCGCGACTTGCCCGGCGGGCCCCTGTTCGGCCGGCACCGTGTCGAGGGCGTACTGCAGCAGCCCGGTGCCCAAGCCGTGGGGTTGCCCGGTGAGGGCACCGGCCGGGTACCGGCCAGTTTTTTCCAACGTTGCACATACTCTTCAGCCGGGACCCCGACCCATGGCACTCTGAGTCGAGAACCTCTGGCGGACAACGCTGTCAGGAACGGTCCGTCAGACGCTCGGGCAGCCCTGTCGACTCGTTCTCGCAGAAGGAGCACTCGCATGGCCCTCGATCGTCGGCGGCTTCTCCACAGCGGCGCAGCGGCCCTGGGCGCGGTGGCCTTGAGCGGTGCGGTGCCGCCCGGCGCGGCCGCACGCGTGAGTGCACCGGGCAGCTCCCCGGGCAGTGCACCGGGCGGCCCTCCGGGCGAGGCGCCCGCAGTTGGCGAGCGGTCGGTCGCGTCCCCGTCGTATCCGGCGGTGGGCCCCGGAACAGCCTTCCTGGACCACCGCTCACTGCTGGGAGACCTGCCGGAGGTCGAGTGGTACGAGGCGAACATCCCCTTCGTCGACCTGCCCGACGCCGCCATCCGGGACACCTACTACTACCGGTGGCGCGTGATCAAGCATGCCCTGAAGTACACCGGGCCCCGGGAAAGCTGGATCCTCTCGGAGTTCCTGGGTCCGGTCGGCTACTCCGCGCCGCACGGCGGGATCAACGCCGCCGCCGCTCACCACATCCGCGAGGCGCGCTGGCTGCGCGACCACCGCTACCTCGACGACTACATCGGCTACTGGCTGCGCGGCAGCGGCTCAGGACCCAAACCGGCCACGGACTTCCTCAACAAGAACACCACCGACTGGGCGCACCAGTACTCCTTCTGGATCGCGGACGCCGTCGTGGCCCGGGCGTCGACCGACGGCAGATGGGAGCACGCCCTGGGTCTGCTCGACGAGCTGGAGCGCCAGTGGAGGCGATGGGCTCCGCAGTTCGACGACGAAGTCGGCCTCTACTGGCAGACACCGGTGTGGGACGCGATGGAGTACACCGCGAGCTCCTACCAGAGCGACGACCCCTACCACGGTGGTGAGGGGTTCCGCCCCACTCTCAACGCCTACCAGTACGGCGACGCCAAGGCGATAGCCGCGCTCCTGCGACGCCGCGGCCACCGGGGCGACGAGGCGAAGGCCGACCGCTACGACGAGCGGGCCCGTGCCCTGCAGGTGCAGCAGGAGCGCCTGCTGTGGGACGAGGAGGACCAGTTCTACAAGCACGTCATGCGTGACGGGAACCCCGAGCGGCGCAGGATCGCCGACCGCGAGCAGATCGGCTTCCTGCCGTGGTACTTCCACATGGCGCCGGCGGGCAACGCTGCGGCATGGGCCCAACTGCGCGATCCCGAGGGGTTCTCCGCGCCCTTCGGTCCCACCACGGTCGAGCGGCGCAGCCCGTGGTTCATGTACCAGGCACTCGAAGGCTGCTGTCGCTGGAACGGTCCGAGCTGGCCGTTCGCCACCAGCCAGACGCTCACCGCCCTGGCCAACCTCCTCATCGACTACCCCGCCCAGCCCCACGTCGACCGCGCCGACTACTACGCCGTGCTCCGCGCCTACGCCCTGACCCATCGCAAGGACGGCAAGCCGTATGTCGCCGAGGCGCACCACCCCGACGAGGACCGCTGGATCTACGACGGCCGCGGGCACAGTGAGGACTACAACCACTCCACCTTCAACGACCTGGTCCTGTCGGGGCTGCTCGGGATCCGCTCCCGGCCCGACGCCACCGTCGCCCTGGCGCCACTGGTACCGCGCGCATGGGATCACTTCGCCGTGGAGAACCTCCCCTACCACGGCCACAACCTCAGCGTGCTCTTCGACCGCAGCGGCCGGCACTACGGACACGGAGCCGGCCTGAGCGTCTGGCTGGACGGCCGGCGCATCCACCGGCAGGCCGACCTGGAGCCGGTGACGCTCCCCATCGGCAGGACCAGGCAGCACACCCTGCCCCGCGAGGTCGACGACCTGGCAAACGTCGAGCAGAAGGGCTACCCCCTCGCGCGGGCCTCGTACACGTTTCCCCTCGACAGCCCGGCCAAGGCCATCGACGGACAGGACCTCCACCTGGACACGCCGTCGTCGCGGTGGACCAACTACGGCAGCCCCCACGCCGGCGACTGGCTCGCCGTGGACTTCGGCGTCCCCACCCCCGTGTCGGACCTGCGCATCTCCTTCTACGACGACGGCGGCGGAGTCCGCACCCCCGACTCCTACGAACTCCACCACCTCGGCCGGGACGGCGGATGGCATCCCCTGCCCGGCCAGCACCGCACCCCGCGAACCCCCCGGCCGGGGACCCTCAACCGCATCCTCCTGGAGAGGGCCGTCACCACCACCGCCCTCAGACTCATCGCCACACGCACCTCGGGCGGCGCGGTGGGAGTCGCCGCCTGGCAGTCATGGCGGACGGAAGATCCCCGGCTCACCCTCACCATCGAGACACCACCGAACGGCCTCGTCCCCGTGGAGCCGGGCAGGACCGTGAAGGTCACCACCACCGTCACGGCGACGACCAGCGCAGTCGTCAGCCCCCAACTGCTCGTCCCCGACACCTGGAAAGCCCTTCCCCAGCGCACGATCCACCCCACCACCCTCCGGGCGGGAAAGACGCTGCACACACGCTGGCTGGTGACGGCTCCCGCCGACCTGCCCCACCGCCTGCCGCAGCCCCTGCGCCTGCTGGTCCGGTCCCGGGGCGGGAAGGCGGAGCAGTTCGCCACCAGCGTCGTCGCCCAAGCACAGGCCGACTGACGCAACCACCACAGCACTGTCGCCGTACGGCACAGCACACACAGCCTTCCGACGTCACTCGGCGGGGAACGATCACCTTCAGCGCGGGAAGCGGGCTTCGTGCGGCATGCGAATCGACTGGCCGGAGCCTTTCGTCGGTGCCTCTGGAACGCGTCGTCCCACCCGTGTGCGAAGGGCCCGTCGCCCTGCCGTCAGCTCGTACCTCGTGCTCACGCGATCGGGTGATGCTGCCGAGGACGGGCACGGGTGGCGACCGCGGTCCGTTTGATCCCGTGACGAGGGCTTCTCGTCGTTCTCATCGCAGACCACGGGGGTACACATGGGTCTCCACTTTCATCGCCACCCTGACGGCACGACCACCGGGCGCAACGACGCCAGTGGGTTCACCGTGACGCATGCCGACGAGGAGGAGGTGAAGAGGCTGTTGTACGAGGACGCGGGGTGGCAGTACACGCCGCCACCGCCGCCGGTTCCGGCGGGGTTCCATCGGTTCTCCCTGGTGCACGAGGAGTTCGGTGTGGCCGGGTTCGGGGACGAGCGGTATGCGAGGCTGCGGGAGCGGCCGCCGGACGGCTGTGTGCCGGTGGACTGGGGGTGTTTTGCGCTGGAGTGCGAGCGGCCGGGGAAGACGCTGCTGGACGCGGTCGCCGGGACCGTCGCCCAAGTCCGGCGCGAGCACGGGCTGGTGCTGAACAGTCTGGGTGTCGAGAAGCCGCAGGAGTGGCTCGGTGACGACAGGGACGGGTGTGCGGCGGTGATCGCCGCACACCTGTTGCTGATGGGCACCCACCGTGCCCGGCTGCTCGGGTACGGGCGCAAGGACCTGGTCCGGCTGCTCGATTCGACCGGCATCGAGTAGCCGGGCAGGGCCAGGGTCAGGGCAGGAGGGCTTCGGGGCCGGGGACGAAGTCCGGGTCCACCTGGGCCGACAGGTCCTCGCCGGTGCGGGCGTCGGCCCAGGAGCGGGCGTTGCGGAGGTGGAACTCCACGGCGTGGCGGTGGAGGCGGTCCCAGTCGCGGGGGTGGGAGTCCACGGCCTCGCGCATGACCGTCAGGGCGTGGCGGTTGTGGGGTTCCAGCGTGCTCAGGGGGTCCGAGGCGTCCGCGGAGTCGGGACCGGCCGGTGCTGCCCTGCCCTGTTCCGCCGCCCGTACCCAGTCGGAGTGCACGAGGTGGGTCAGGAGGTCGTCGCCCACCTGGTTCTTGAGGAAGAGGAGGTCGTCCTCGCAGGTCACCTTGTTGCCGATGACCGCGATGCGGATGCCGAACTCGCGGGCGTGGTCCCGGTACTGGCGGTAGACGGAGACGCCCTTGCGGGTGGGTTCGGCGACCAGGAAGGTGAGGTCGAAGCGGGTGAACAGGCCGGAGGCGAAGGCGTCGGCGCCCGCGGTCATGTCGACCACCACGTATTCGCCGGGGCCGTCGACCAGGTGGCCCAGGTACAGCTCCACCGCGCCCAGCTTGGAGTGGTAGCAGGCCACCCCCAGGTCACTGTCGTCGAACTGACCCGTCGCCATCAGCGGGACGCCGCCGGCCCGGACGACGTGCCGCGTGTGCAGTTCGTCGTCGCCCAGCAGACGCAGGAGGCGTGAGCCGCGGCCGGGCGGGGTCGTCTTGATCATTGATTCGGTGGAGGTGATGCGGGGATTGGTGCCGCGCAGGTAGGCCTTGACGTCGTGCAGGCGCGGGCCCAGGGGAGGGGGCGTCGTCGGGGTGTCCTCGGCGGGGGCGAGGGCCTCGGCCAGGTGCTGGTTGATGTCGCCGTCGATAGCGAGGACCGGGGCGCCGGTGCTCGCCAAGTGACGGGAGAAGAGGGCGGACATCGTCGTCTTGCCGCTGCCGCCCTTGCCGACGAACGCGATCCTCATCGGCACTCCACCGTCTTGAAAACGAATGTCATGTCGGTAGATTTAGAGGGGGGCTGGGATGGTGTCAAACACTTCGGGGCGTGTCGGCGCCACTTCATGCTTACGGGTCGAGGGGGTATCAGCCCGCGACGAGTTCGCGCACCGGCTGTTCGGTGCGGGAGGCGGGCCGCAGCCGGGAGGTGTGCCACAGCCACAGGACGTCGCGGCCGAACGACCACAGCAGCAGGCCCAGGGCCAGCGCCACCACCCCGACGTTGACCGGGTGCGGCAGCAGGTCCGCGCCCGCCACCAGCAGGAGGACGCCCTGCAGCGCGGCCACCGTCTTGCGGGCCGTGCTCGGCGGGAGGGCGGCGTTCAGCCATGGCCACACCCGGGCCGCGGCGACGAAGACGTACCGCATACCGCCGATCAGCAGCACCCAGGGGCCCATCGCCATCGACACGTACACGCTGAGCACCAGGATGAGGAACGCGTCGACCTCCATGTCGAAACGGGCGCCCAGCGCGGTCGACGTGCCGGTCCTGCGCGCCACCTTGCCGTCCACCCCGTCGAGGACGAGGGCCACGGCGGTCAGTCCGACGAGGAGTGAGACGGGCGGAGTGTCCTGGAAGGAGTCGGCGACCAGCGCGGTCACCCCGCCCACCAGGATCGCCCGGCCGAGCGTGACCCGGTTGGCCGGGCCGAACGAGCGCAGGCGGGACCGGTGCAGGGCCCGGGAGAGCACCGCCCAGGTGGCGATCGTGAACGCGAGGCCGGTCAGCCAGCCCGCCGGGCCCATGCCGATCGCCGTACCGAGAAGCGCCAGCAGCAGGACCTGTATGCCCGCCCCCACGGCGGTCTCCTGCTGTACGAGCCTCGCGTCGTAACTGTTGTTCAGGGCCACCGAACACCCTCCGGCCGTGTGACAGAGTCGATCAACGCCGCTACCTTGTGCGCGGCCTGTGCACCACTCGGTACGGGTGCGACTCGCCGTTCGTTCAGGAGGAATTCGATGAACCGCACCGCTCATGCGTTCTGGCTCGACTCGCCCGGGCGGGGTGAGATCCGCGAGATCGCCCTGCCCGCCCCCGGTGAGGACGAGGTGCTGGTGCGCTCGCTGTACTCCGGGGTGAGCCGCGGTACGGAGACCCTCGTCTTCCGCGGCGGGGTGCCCGAGAGCCAGTACACGGCGATGCGCGCGCCGTTCCAGGAGGGCGACTTCCCGGGGCCGGTGAAGTACGGCTACCTCAACGTGGGCGTGGTGGAGGAGGGGCCTGCGGCACTCGTCGGGCGCACGGTCTTCTGCCTCTACCCGCACCAGACCCGTTACGTCGTCCCGGCGAGCGCCGTGACACCCGTGCCCGACGACGTGCCCGCCGGCCGGGCCGTGCTGGCCGGCACCGTGGAGACCGCCGTCAACGCCCTGTGGGACGCGGCGCCGTTGATCGGCGACCGGATCGCCGTCGTCGGCGGCGGCATGGTCGGCAGCTCGGTGGCCGCGCTGCTGGCCCGTTTCCCCGGCGTACGCGTCCAGCTCGTCGACGCCGACCCCGTGCGCGCCGAGACCGCCGAGGCCCTCGGCGTCGGATTCGCGCTGCCCGGGGACGCCCTGGGCGACTGCGACCTGGTCGTGCACGCCAGCGCCACCGAGCAGGGGCTCACCCGGGCGCTCGAACTGCTCGGCGCCGAGGGCACGGTGATCGAACTGAGCTGGTACGGCGACCGGAAGGTGAGCCTCCCGCTGGGCGAGGCCTTCCACTCCCGGCGGCTCGTCATCCGCAGCAGCCAGGTCGGCACGGTCTCCCCGGCCCGCCCCGGCCGCAGTTACGCCGACCGGCTCGCCCTCGCCCTCGACCTGCTGGCCGACCCCGCGCTCGACGCGCTGATCACCGGCGAGTCCGCGTTCGAGGAGCTGCCCGGCGTCATGCCCCGCCTCGCCTCCGGCGAGATCCCGGCCCTGTGTCACCTCGTCCGCTACGGCCGGACCACGCCCTGATCGGAGGGCCACCGCCTGACGCGCAAATAGATCGGTTCCAAGGTCACCAAGGGCCCGGCGCCTTCGATTTGCCCGCCCCACGGCGGGCGGCGAAGCCGCCCTGGATCGCTGACCTGAGAAAAGACGGACCGGGGGCTGAACGCCGAACGGCGGACGGCCGTACTACACGGCATCCCCGGCGGCGATCGGCCGGGGGGCAGACGCGCCGCACCTGGAGGGTCGTCCGTTGTTCAGCATCACCGTCCGCGATCACATCATGATCGCCCACAGCTTCCATGGCGAGGTCTTCGGACCGGCCCAGCGCCTGCACGGGGCCACGTTCCTCGTGGACGCCACATTCCGGCGCGAACAGTTGGACGAGGACAACATCGTCGTCGACATCGGCCTCGCGACGCAGGAACTCGGGGCCGTCGTCGGCGAGCTGAACTACCGCAACCTCGACAACGAACCCGACTTCGCGGGGATCAACACCTCCACGGAGTTCCTGGCCAAGATCATCGCCGACCGGCTTGCCGAGCGCATCCACAAGGGCGCGCTGGGTGAGAACGCCAAGGGCATCGCGGGACTCACGATCACCCTGCACGAATCGCACATAGCCTGGGCGAGTTACGAGCGTGAGCTGTGAACGACGCCACCGCCACCGTGACCGACACGGCTACCCAGCGGGCCCGCCTGGACTACGTTCCCCAGCAGGCCTCCTTCCCGGGGAACGGAGGGATCATCCCCATGTCCCTGCGCTCCGTGCACTTCCTGATGCCGGGTGGCGTCGACGACCCGGCCGCACCGAGTGGTGGCAACGCCTACGACCGGCGCGTCTGTCTGGACCTGCCCGGCTTCGGCTGGGAGGTGCAGCGGCACGCCGTGGCCGGTGACTGGCCCCGCCCGGACGCCGCCGCCCGCACCGCGCTCGCCCGCACCCTGCGCGAACTGCCCGACGGCGCCGTCGTCCTGCTGGACGGACTGGTCGCCTGCGGGGTCCCCGAGATCATCGTCCCGGAGGCGGAACGGCTGCGGATGGCCGTCCTCGTCCACCTCCCGCTCGGCGACGAGACCGGGCTCGACCCGGCGGTCGCCGCCGATCTGGACGCCCGTGAGCGTACGGTGCTGCGCGCGGTGCCGGCCGTCATCGGCACCAGCGACTGGGCGGTACGCCGTCTCGTCTCCCACCACGGGCTCGCACCCGACCGGGTCCATGTCGCCGCTCCCGGCGCCGACATCGCGCCCCTCGCCTCCGGCACCGACGGCGTCTCCCGGCTGCTGTGCGTCGCCGCCCTCACCCCGCGCAAGGGCCAGCACCGGCTGGTCGAGGCGCTGGCGGCGGTGTCCGACCTGCCGTGGAGCTGCTCGCTGGTCGGCGGACTCGGCCATGACCCCGAGTACGTCGCCCATCTGCGGTCCCTGATCGGCGAGTACGGCCTCCAGGACCGGCTGGAGCTGGCGGGACCGAAATCCGGCGCCGAACTCGACGCCAGTTACGCCGCCGCCGACCTGATGGTCCTCACCTCGTACGCCGAGACGTACGGCATGGCGGTCACCGAGGCGCTGGCGCGTGGCATTCCGGTGCTGGCCACCGATGTCGGCGGTCTGCCCGAGGCGGTCGGCCGCGCCCCCGACGGCGGGGTGCCCGGCATCCTCGTACCGCCGGAGAACCCCGCCGCCATCGCCGTCGAACTCCGCGGCTGGTTCGGCGAGGCGGACGTCCGCCGCCGGTTGAAGGCGGCCGCGCGCGGCCGACGTGCCGCGCTCGGCGGCTGGGCGAGCACCGCACAGAGCCTGGCGGCGGTACTGCGCCGGCTTCCGACCGAACCCCGGAGGGCCGCATGACCAGCTCGCCAACCACGCAGACGGTCCAGGCGGCGCAGCCGACGGCACCGGCCGGACCGGCCGGTCCCGCCGCCCGGCAGTCCGTCATCCCCGGGGCCGGCCCCGCGCTCCGTCCCGGGGAGCGGGACACCCTCCGGCTGCGGGAGGCCGCCACCGCCGACACCGATGAACCCGCCCGGTACGCGCCCGAGTGGCTCCAACTGCGTGAGCCCGCAGACGCCTACGCACGCGCCCACGACCTGCTCGACCCGCTGCGCATCCGGCTCGCCAACCTGCCGCAGCGGGCCGGCGGTTTCATCGTCCACGACATCGGCTGCGGCACCGGCTCCATGGGCCGCTGGCTCGCGCCCCGGCTGGACGGTGCCCAGCACTGGATCCTGCACGACCGGGACCCCTACCTCCTCCACTTCGCTGCCGTCGCCTCACCGCGGTCCGCCGCCGACGGCAGCCGCGTCAGCGTGGAGACCCGGCGTGGCGACGTCGCCCGGCTCACCCCGGAGGCACTGGCGGGCGCCTCCCTGGTGACGGCGTCCGCACTGCTCGACGTCCTCACCCGCGCGGACGTCGACGCCCTTGCCGCCGCCTGCGCCGGAGCCGGCTGCCCGGCCCTGCTCACGCTCTCGGTGGCCGGACGCGTCGAACTGACCGCGCCGCACCCGCTGGACCAGGAGATCACCGAGGCGTTCAACGCCCACCAGCGCCGGGACGGACTGCTCGGCCCGGACGCGGCCACCGTCGCCGCGGAGGCCTTCGCCGAACGCGGTGCGACCGTACGGCTCGACCCGAGCCCCTGGCGGCTCGGCCCCGAGCAGGCCGAACTGACCGCGCAGTGGCTGCGGGGCTGGGTCGGCGCGGCGGTCGAGGAGCGCCCCGAACTGGCGGAGCCCGCGGGCCGTTACCTGACCGAGCGCCTGGAGGCCTGCGCGGCGGGCGAGCTGCGGGTCGTCGTCCACCACAGCGACCTGCTCGCCCTGTGCCGGCCGTCGGGCGCCGCCGCGTGAGTGCCCGGACGGTGGAAACACCGGTCCTGGACACCCCGGTACCGCGCCCCGGCAGCGCCCCGCGCGCTCTCCTCGTCCGGCTCAACACCCCCACCGTGCGCACCCGCCTCGGCAGCGCCGCCGGTGTCCTCATCCTCGCCGTGCTGCTGTGGCGCCTGGGCACCGGTGTCCTCCTCGACGGGCTGCGCCGGATCGACGGGCTCTCCGTGCTGGCGGCGCTCGGGATCGGGTTGGTGACCACGGTGTTCAGCGCCTGGCGCTGGGCCCTGGTGGCCCGGGGCCTGAGAATCCGGCTGCCGCTCGCTCCGGCCGTCGCCGACTACTACCGTGCCCTGTTCCTGAACGCGGCCCTGCCCGGTGGCGTCCTCGGCGACGTCCACCGCGCGGTGCGGCACGGGCAGAGCACCGGTGACCTGGGCCGCGGGGTGCGGTCCGTGGTGCTGGAGCGGGCCGCGGGACAGCTGGCGCTGTTCGCCGCCGGGGCCGTGATGCTGCTGACCATGCCGTCGCCGGTCCGGGACGACATGCGGCAGGCCGTCCCGCTCGTGGGCCTCGCCGCACTCGGGGCCTGTGCCGTCGTCCTCGCCCTGCGGATGAACCGGTCGGCGTCGTCACGCCGGGGCCGGGCGCCGCGGCCGGTACTCGCCGAGGCCCGCGAGGGGCTGCTGTCCCGGCGCAACGGTCCGGGTGTGCTGCTCTCCTCCCTCGTCGTGCTCGCCGGATACCTGGCGATGTTCGTCCTCGCCGCTCGCGTCGCCGGAGTCGGCGCGGCGGTGACCGAGCTGCTGCCGCTGGGCGTACTGGCGCTGCTCGCCATGGCGCTGCCGCTGAACGTCGGCGGCTGGGGCCCCCGGGAGGGCGTCGCCGCCTGGGCGTTCGGCGCCGCGGGACTGGGCGCGGGCCGGGGACTGGCCGTCGCCGTGGTCTACGGGGTGCTCAGCCTCGTGGCGAGCCTGCCCGGAGTGATCGTGCTCGTCGTCCGCTGGTACGCGGAACTGCGCGCCGGGCGGCGGACGGTGGCCACCGCCGCCCGGCGCGCCCAGGAGGACACGGCCTATGCGCCGTCGCTCACCGCGTCGGCCGAACCGGTGGCGCCCGCCGAACCGGCCGGGGTCGCCGCCTCCGTCGCGGTGCTGCCGGAGGTGAGCATCGAGAAATACGCGCCGAAGGAATCCACGAGGCTCGCCAGGAGCTCTTTGCCCTTTTCCGCGGAGCCCAGTGAAGGGCGTCCTATGACACCGGAATCGGTATAGGCGGTCATTCCCAGCGTGAGCAACTGGCGCCGGTCGTCGGCGACGTGGTCGGAGGTCTCATAACCGGTACGGAGCAATTCGGGGTGAGTGTGCAGAAGGATGGAGGTCTCGATTTCCCCCGCGTGCATGTCGGTGAGCAGCGAGGTGACCACGCCGGCGTGCCGGCGCGCGGCCTCCCAGTCCTCCGGCGCCGGGAACAGCGACATGCGCTCGCCGCGGGCGGAGGATTCCTGGACGACGTTGCCGAGTACGTAGTTCCCGCCGTGTCCGTTGACCAGCACCAGGGTGTCCACGCCGGACCGGCGCAGCGAGTCGGCGATGTCCCGTACCACCGCGTGAAGGGTCACGGAGGAGATGGAGACGGTTCCCGGCCAGGCCGCGTGCTCGTGCGAGCACGAGATCGTCACCGGAGGGAGGAGATGCACCGGGTACGTGTCGGCGATCTCCCTCGCGACGGCACACGCCACCAGGGTGTCGGTCACCAGCGGCAGGAACGGGCCGTGCTGCTCGAAACTCCCGACGGGAAGGACCGCGATCTGCCGTGAGACGTCGGCGCCTCGATTCCGTACATCTTCTGTAGTATCCGCCGGCAACAGACCGTGGACCGGGCCGTATGCCGCCGACCGCTTTTGTGAACCACTCATACCCTCACGGCCTTTCGTCTCTGCTTAGGAACCCGAGAATCATGACAGAAAACATAGGCGTACTCGCCAAGAAGCCACCCCAGCGGACCGGCGTGGAACGTGTCGTGAATGTGCCGTTGCCCACCGTGTACGGAAAGTTCCAGGCGGTCGGCTACCTCGACCACGACCGCGGTGACGAACAAGTCGCCCTGGTCCACGGAGACATCGGCACGGACCGGGTCCTCACCCGGCTGCACTCGGAGTGCCTGACCGGCGACGCGTTCGGCTCCCAGCACTGCGAGTGCGGCGACCAGCTCGCCGCCGCGCTGCGCGCGGTGGCCGCCGAAGGGGCGGGCGTCGTCCTCTACTTGAGAGGACACGAGGGCCGCGGCATCGGCCTGCTGGCGAAGCTGCGCGCGATGGCCCTGCAGGCGGAGGGGCTGGACACCGTCGAGGCGAACCTCGCCCTCGGCCTGCCGGTGGACGCCCGCGACTACGGTGTCGCCGCCGGCATGCTCCAGGACCTGGGCGTACGGTCGGTGCGGCTGATGTCCAACAACCCCCGCAAGCACGAGGCGTTGGTGCGGCACGGGGTCCAGGTCGCCGAGCAGGTGCCGCTGTTGATACCGCCGTGCGAGAGCAACATCACCTACCTGCGCACCAAGCGGGAGCGCCTCGACCACGACCTGCCCCACCTGGACGCGGTGGCGCACTGGTCCTGACGTCCCGACGGACCCGGCACCCCGGCGGCGAACCGGCGTCCGGCCGGCCGGCGTTCAGCCGGTCACGGCCTCGTGCACCAGCCGCCTGAGGTCCGGGAACACCGAGTGGGAGGACCGGGGCCGCACCTGTGTGTAGAACTGCACGGTCAGGTCGCGGCCCGGGTCGACCCAGAACGCGGTGGTGGCGACCCCGGTCCAGCCGTAGGTGCCGAGGCCGGACGGGGCCCGCGTACGGGACGGGTCGACGACCACGGAGACACCGAGGCCGAAGCCGATGCCCTCGTTGCCGGGCTCGTCGTGGGCCGGACGGCTGCCGAAGGCGCGCAGATCGGCGCCGCCGGGAAGGTGGTTGCGGGTCATCAGGTCCACCGTCTCCGGGGTGAGCAGCCGGACACCGTCCAGTTCGCCCCGACGGCGCAGCAGTTCCATGAAACGGTGCATGTCGTGGGCGGAGGCCGCCATCCCCCCGCTGCCGGACAGGAACCGGGGACGCCCCCGCAGCGGCAGCCCGGCGATGGGCTCGATGCCGCCGGCCTCTGTCTCCCCGTACAACTCCGCGAGCCGCTCCGCCTGTTCGTCACCAACCTGGAAACCGGCGTCCGTCATCCCCAGCGGGCCGAAGATCCGCTCGGCGAAGAAGGTGTCGAGCGGCTGCCCGGACACCACCTCGATGATCCGCCCCAGCACGTTGGAGGCGACCGAGTAGTTCCACTGCGTGCCCGGATCGAACTGCAGCGGCAGACCGGCGTACACGTCGACCGTCCCGGCGAGGTCCGCACCCGGGGCCACCGACGAGTCCAGTCCGGCCTCGCGGTACAGCGCGTCCACCGGATGGGCGTGGTAGAAGGCGAACGTCAGCCCGGCGGTGTGGGTCATCAGATGCCGTACGAGCAGGGGGCCGGCCGCGGGACGCGTCCGCATCCCGTCGCCGGAACCGCTCTCGTACACCCGGGGTTCGGCGAACGCCGGCAGGTGACGGCCGACCGGATCGTCCAGCGACAGCCGACCCTCCTCCATGAGGATCAGCGCGGCGACGGCGGTCACCGGCTTGGTCATGGAGTAGATCCGCCACAGTGTGTCGCTCCGCACCGGCAGCCCGGCCGCGACGTCCCGCCGCCCGTACGCCGTCAGATGCGCGACCCGCCCGCCCCGCGCGACGGCGACGAGGAAGCCGGGCAGCCGCCCCTCCTCGACCTCGTGCGCGAAGTGCCGGTCCAGCCGGTCCAGTGCCTTCGCGTCCAGACCGGCCTCCGCCGGGTCGGCCTCTTGCCGCAGCAGTTCCATCGCGCACTCCTTCGATCATGCTCCCGAGCTGAGTCCGGCATACCCCGCCCACAGCACGTCAGACCTCGTCGGGCCGGGTGAACACACCGGCGAACCCGGACGGCCGGCGAGGGCGCCGGGAACGACGGGCCCGGTGCGGGCGTTGCACGGGGTATGACACAGGACACACTGCCCGCGCTGCTCGCACTGATCGGTGATCACAACGGTGGCGTGCTCGTCACGCTGAAACAGGACGGACGGCCCCAGCTTTCGAACGTCAACCACGCCTACTACCCCGACGAGCGGTTGATCCGTGTCTCGATCACGGACGACCGGGCCAAGACCCGCAACCTGCGGCGGGACCCCCGGGCGTCCTACCACGTGACCACCCCCGACCGGTGGGCGTACACGGTCGCCGAGGGCACCGCCGAACTGTCCCCCGTCGCCGCCGACCCGCACGACGAGACGGTGCGGGAACTGATCCGGCTCTACCGCGACGTCAACGGCGAACACCCCGACTGGGACGACTACCGCGCCGCCATGGTCCGCGACCGCCGCCTCGTGCTGCGGCTGCGGGTGGAGCGGGCGTACGGGATTCCCCGGCGCGGCGAGTCGTAGGGCCCGGGGCGCGCCGACGCGTGACCCCCGGAGCCGGGTACCGGCTCCGGGGGTCGGGGCGAGCGGGCTCAGGCCGTCACTTTCTCCGGCTGGGTCACGCCGTCGCCGGTCGCGCGTTCGCCGAGCAGTTCGGTCGGGACGCGGTGGGTCTCCCGCGCGGAGAGCGCCGCGATCACCGGCGGGACGCACAGGGCGGTCGTGAAGAGCGCCACCGCCGTCCAGTCGTCCCCGTCCGGGCCCGCGATCTGCGCGGCGAAGGTGACCGCGAAGCCGGCCACGGCGAAGCCGATCTGGGTGCCGATCGCCACGCCCGAGAGCCGTACCCGGGTCGGGAACATCTCCCCGTAGAAGGACGGCCACACACCGTTCGCGGCGCTGTAGACGACACCGAAGGCGATGATGCCCAGCAGCATCGTCAGGGCGAAGTTGCCGGTGGAGATGACCCACAGGTACAGGAACATCGTCACCGCGCTGCCGACGGCGCCGACCAGGAAGACCGGGCGGCGGCCGATCCGGTCGGAGAGCACGGCCCACAGGGGGATCGCGGCGAGCGCGGCGACGTTCGCCAGCGCGGCCACCCACAGCATCGACGTGCGGGACATGCCGACCGCGTCACTGGTCGCGTACGCCAGCGCCCACACCGTGAAGATCGTGCTGACCGAGGCGATCAGAGCACCCGCGACCACCCGCAGGACGTCCGCCCAGTGCTCGCGCAGCAGCACGGCCAGGGGCAGCTTCACGACCCCCTCGGTGGCGGTCTGCTGCTCGAAGGCCGGGGTCTCGTCCAGCTTGCGGCGGATGACGTACCCGACCACGGCGACCGCGACGCTCATCCAGAACGGCACCCGCCAGCCCCAGGAGAGCAGCTGCTCCTCGGGCATCGCGGCCACCGGGATGAAGACCAGCGTGGCCAGCAGCTGGCCGCCCTGCGTACCGCTCAGGGTGAAGCTGGTGAAGAAGCCGCGCCGGTGGGGCGGCGCGTGTTCCAGGGTCATCGAGTTCGCGCTGGCCTGTTCGCCGGCCGCCGAGATGCCCTGGAGGATGCGGCACAGCACCAGCAGGACCGGCGCGAGGGTGCCGACCTGGTCACGGGTGGGCAGACAGCCGATGAGGAACGTCGACACGCCCATCAGCATCAGCGTGAAGACCATGATCTTCTTACGGCCGACCCGGTCCCCGTAGTGGCCGAGGAACAGCGCGCCGAGGGGCCGTGCCGCGTACGCGACACCGAACGTCGCCAGCGACAGCAGGGTCGCGGTGGCCGGGTCGGAGTCGTCGAAGAACACCTCCGGGAAGATCAGCGCCGCCGCGCTGCCGTAGATGAAGAAGTCGTAGTACTCCAGGGCGCTGCCGATCCAGGCGGCGGTCGCCGCCTTCTTCGGCTGTCCGGGCGGGGAGGCGTCGCGGGGCGGTGCGGGGACGGACACGGCGGGCTCCTTCGAGGGGACTCCACGACGGTACGCGGAGGATGAGCTGAGGGGAGAAGCCGGTGCGCTAATTAACCCACTGGATAGTTAGTCGCGGCTGGATAGGGATGCTGCGCCCGACGGCCCCCGGTGTCAAGAGGTGGCGTCGTACGGAGTCGGCCCAGGGTCCGCCGGATTGAAAGGGCGAGGCTCTCCGCCGGTCAGTCCGTGGCCCGCTCCGCCGTCAGGTACGCGATCACCATGTCGCCCAGCATCGCCCGGTAGTGCTCGCGCCGGTCCGGGGCGACCAGGTCGCGGCCGAACAGCGCACCGAAGGTGTGCCGGTTGGACACCCGGAAGAAGCAGAACGAGCTGATCATCGCGTGCAGGTCGACGGCGTCCACGTCGGCCGTGAACAGGCCCGACTCCTGCCCCGCGGCCAGGATCCGGCGGATCACGTCGAGCGCCGGCGAGCCCATCCGGCCGAGCTCCTCGGAGGCCCTGATGTGCTCCGCGCCGTGGATGTTCTCGATGCTCACCAGGCGGATGAAGTCAGGGTGCCGCTCATGGTGGTCGAAGGTCACCTCCGCCAGCCGCCGGATGGCCGCCACCGGGTCCAGGTGGTCGACGTCCAACTGCTGCTCGGCCTCGCGGATCACGCCGTACGCGCGCTCCAGCACGGCCGTGAACAGACGTTCCTTGCCGCCGAAGTAGTAGTAGATCATCCGCTTGGTGGTGCTGGTGCGGGCGGCGATCTCGTCGACGCGGGCCCCGTCGTAGCCGGCCCGCGCGAACTCCCGCGTCGCCACGTCGAGGATCTCGGCCCTGGTGCGGGCGGCGTCACGGATGCGCTCGCCGGGCCGTGCCGGTTCTTCGACGCTGGTCATGGAGTTCCTTCGGGCGAGGGGTGCAGTGCCGGTGATTGTAGAAGGGGGCCGTCATCGGCCCGCCGGGGCTTCCACGAGGCCCCGACCGGCTGATATAGCTAACGTACTGGTTCGTACATTAGTGAGTGGTCTCTGGAGGCCCCGGTGCTCAAGGACTCGTATCTCGTCGGGCTGATCGGCTCCGGCATCGGCCCGTCGCTCAGCCCCGCGCTGCACGAGCGGGAGGCCGACCGGCAGGGCCTGCGCTGTCTGTACCGGCTCCTCGACCTCGACACGATCGGCGTGCCGCCCGAGGCGGTGGGCGAGCTGCTGCGCGCCGCGCGGCTGCTCGGATTCGACGGACTCAACATCACCCATCCGTGCAAACGGCTCGTCGTCGAGCATCTCGACGCACTCGATCCACAGGCCGAGGCGCTCGGCGCGGTCAACACCGTCGTCTTCGAGGGCGGCCGGGCCGTCGGCCACAACACGGACGTCACCGGCTTCGCCGCCTCCTTCGCCCGCGGCCTGCCCGACGTGCCGCTGGAGCGGGTGGTGCAGCTCGGCGCGGGCGGCGCCGGTGCCGCCGTCGCGCACGCCGTGCTCACCCTCGGCGCCGGACGGGTCACCGTGGCCGACGCCCTGCCCGAGCGGGCCGACGAACTCGCCGACTCCCTGAACCGGACCTTCGGAGCGGACCGCGCCGCCGCCGCACCCCTGGACCGGCTGCCGAAGCTCCTGGCTGCCGCCGACGGCAGCGGCGGCCTGGTGCACGCGACCCCCACCGGTATGGCCGCCCACCCGGGACTGCCGCTGCCCGCGGAGCTGCTGCACCCCGGGCTGTGGGTCGCCGAGGTCGTCTACCGTCCCCTGGAGACCGAGCTCCTGCGCACCGCCCGTGCGGCGGGCTGCGCCATCCTCGACGGCGGCGGCATGGCCGCCTTCCAAGCCGCGGACGCGTTCCGCCTGTTCACCGGGCGGGAACCCGACCGGGCCCGCATGCTCGCGGACCTCACCGAACTCACCGGCCCCGTCGCAGCACCCCAATAGCCCCCAGAGTCTCCAGAACCCCCAGAGCCTCCAGAGCCCTCAGAGCACGGAACTTCACGGAAGCAGAGGTACCGACGTGCGTACGTCCATCGCCACCGTCTCCCTCAGCGGCACCCTCACCGAGAAACTCACGGCCGCCGCCCGCGCGGGCTTCGACGGCGTGGAGATCTTCGAGAACGACCTGCTCGCCAGCCCGCTCACACCACGGGAGATCCGCGCCCGCTGCCTCGACCTCGGGCTCGGCATCGACCTCTACCAGCCGCTGCGGGACATCGAGGCCGTGCCCGCCGAGGCGTTCGCCCGCAACCTGCGCCGCGCCCGGCACAAGTTCGAGCTGATGGGCGAACTCGGCGCCGACACCGTGCTGGTCTGCTCCAGCGTCGACCCCGAGGCGATCGACGACGACGCTCTCGCCGCCGCCCAGCTGCGCGAACTCGCCGATCTGGCACAGGACTCCGGCATCCGGGTCGCGTACGAGGCGCTGGCCTGGGGACGGCACGTCAGCACGTACGACCATGCCTGGCGCATCGTCGAGGCGGCCGGGCACCCGGCGCTCGGCACCTGCCTGGACAGTTTCCACATCCTCTCGAGGGGCTCCGACCCCAAGGGCATCGAGGACATCCCCGGCGAGAAGATCTTCTTCCTCCAGCTGGCCGACGCCCCGCTGCCCGCGATGGACGTCCTCCAGTGGAGCCGCCACCACCGCTGCTTCCCCGGACAGGGCGGCTTCGACGTCGCGGGACTCGTCCGGCACGTCCTGCGCACCGGCTACGACGGGCCGCTGTCCCTGGAGGTGTTCAACGACGTGTTCCGGCAGGCCGAGGCCGCCCCGACCGCCGTGGACGCCCGGCGCTCCCTGCTCGTCCTGCAGGAGGAGGTGGGGGTGGCGCAGCCGCCCGCCCCCGTCGTCCCCACCGGCGTCGCCTTCGCCGAACTCGTCACCGCCGACGCCGAACCCCTCACCGGACTGCTGGGCGCCCTCGGCTTCACCCGCACCGCCCGGCACCGGAGCAAACCCGTCGACCTCTGGCAGCAGGGCGAGGCCCGCATCCTCGTCAACACCGGTACGGCCGTACGCCGCGACGGCACCCGACTCGCCGCCGTCGGCCTGGAGTCGCCCGACCCCGCCGGTGCCGCCGCCCGCGCCGAGGCCCTGCTGGCGCCCGTACTGCCGCGCCGCCGTGCCCCCGAGGACGCCCCGCTGGACGCCGTCGCCGCCCCCGACGGCACGGAACTGTTCTTCTGCGACGCCCGACTCGCCGGCTGGCGGGCCGACTTCGAGGACGTCGGGGAGCCTTCGACCGGGTCTGCCGCGGCTGCCACGGCAGACTCGGCTGCCACGTTGAGGATCTGGCGCATCGACCATCTCGCGCTCACCCAGCCCTGGCACCACTTCGACGAGGCGGCCCTCTTCCACCGCAGCGTGCTCGGGCTGCGGGCCGAGGACAGCGTCGACGTCGCCGATCCCTACGGGCTGCAGCGCAGCCGTGCGGTCAGCAACGCCGACGGCACCGTCCGGATCGCCCTCACCGTCCAAGCCGCGCCCGGCGACGACACCGTGCACGCCCAGCACATCGCGTTCGCCACCGACGACGTGGTCGCCGCGGCCCGCCGACTGCGCGACGCGGGCGTCCCGTTGCTGCCGATCCCGGCGAACTACTACGACGACCTCGCCGCCCGCCACGAGTTCGCCGACGGCGAGCTGGAGACCTACCGCGAACTGGGCATCCTCTACGACCGCGACGAGCACGGCAGCCTGCGGCACTGCTACACCCGCACCGTCGGCCGGGTGTTCTTCGAACTCCTCCAGCGCGACGGCGGCCACCGCGGCTACGGCGCCCGCAACGCACCGGTACGGCTGGCCGCCCAGCACGCCGTCCGGACGTCGACCGCCCTCACGTCCCAGCCGTAGGGCAGGGCGTCGGCGTCACGGCCTCAGGGCCGGGTGTTCCACTCCGCGAGCACCGGGCTGCCATGCTCCAGCGACAGCCGGCCCAGCGTCCCCGTCTCCAGCCGGAACAGCCGCCCGTCCGCGGGCGGCAGGCCCAGCCGCCGTGCGGTCAGCACCCGCAGCAGGTGGCCGTGCGCCACGAGCATCACATCACCCGTGTCGAGCGCCCCGGTCACCCGGGACAGTACCCGGTCGGCCCGCTCGCCGACCTGCGCGGCGGACTCGCCGGGAAACTCCGGACCGGGCGGCACCCCGTCGGTCCACAGATCCCAGCCGGGCCGGGCGCGTCGGATGTCCGCGGTGGTGACGCCCTCGTAGCCGCCGTAGTCCCACTCCCGCAGGTCCGGCTCCGGCACCGCCCCCGCCAGCCCCGCGAGTTCGGCGGTGCGCCGGGCGCGGAGCAGCGGACTGGTGAGCACGAGCGCGAAGGCGCGGCCCGCGAGCAGCGGGGCCAGGGACCTGGCCTGGTCCTCGCCTCCCGGGGTCAGGGGCAGATCGGTGCCACCGGTGTGCCGTCCCGCCCTGCTCCACTCCGTCTCACCGTGCCGGGCCAGCAGGAGATCACCCACGGTCGCTACGCCCAGTCCTCCTGCTCCTGCTGCTTCTGGTCCCGTTTCTGCTCCGGGGCGTTTCGGTCCGCGGACTCGACCGCGTGGCCGCCGAACTGGTTGCGCAGCGCCGCGACCATCTTCATCTGCGGCGAGTCCTCCTGCCGGGAGGTGAACCGCGCGAACAGGGAGGCGGTGATCGCGGGGAGCGGCACCGCGTTGTCGATGGCGGCCTCCACGGTCCAGCGGCCCTCGCCCGAGTCCTCGGCGTAGCCGCGCAGCTTCTCCAGGTGGGCGTCCTCGTCGAGGGCGTTGACCGCCAGGTCGAGCAGCCAGGAGCGGATGACCGTGCCCTGCTGCCAGGAGCGGAACACCTCGCGGACGTTGTCCACCGAGTGGACCTTCTCCAGCAGCTCCCAGCCCTCGGCGTAGGCCTGCATCATGGCGTACTCGATGCCGTTGTGGACCATCTTCGCGAAGTGCCCGGCGCCGACCTTGCCCGCGTGGACGTAGCCGTACGGGCCCTCCGGCTTGAGCGCGTCGAAGATCGGCTTCAGCCGCTCCACGTGCTCCTCGTCGCCGCCGACCATGAGGGCGTAGCCGTGCTCCAGCCCCCACACACCGCCCGAGACACCCGCGTCGACGAAGCCAATGCCCCGGGCACCCAGCTCCTTGGCGTGCTTCTCGTCGTCCGTCCACCGGGAGTTGCCACCGTCGACGACGGTGTCACCGGGCTTGAGCAGGCTTCCCAGCTGATCGATGACGCGCTGGGTGACCGCGCCGGCCGGGACCATCACCCAGACGACGCGCGGGCCCTCGAGCCGGTCGACGAGGTCGGACAGGTGGCCGACGTCGGAGCGGTCGGGGTTCGTGTCGTAGCCGACGACGGTGTGTCCGGCGGCACGGATGCGCTCACGCATGTTGCCGCCCATCTTGCCGAGACCAACAAGGCCGATCTGCATGTCAGTTCACTTCCTGGGTTCGGGTAGGGCGGCCCACCGGGGGCGCCGGGTCGGTGCGGGGGAGGGGGCGTCAGACACGGGCGGGGACCTCCTCGGTGGCCTCGCCGCGCAGGGCGACGGCGTACATCTCGTCCGCGTCGAGACGCCTGAGCTCCTCCGCGATCAGCTCGGGGAGGGGGCGTACCTTCAGCGCGAGCCGCCGCGACGGCTGCCCCGGCAGCGACAGCGTGGCCATCGGGCCCTCCGGGCGGTCGATGACGATCTCGCCGTCCACCGTGCCCAGGCGCACACCGGTGACCACCGGGCCGGCCGTCTCCACCCGCTCGACCGGCACGCTCAGCCGGGCCTCCAGCCAGCGCGCCAGCAGCTCCGCGCTCGGATTGTCGGCCTCGCTCTCCACGGCCGCCGACGTCACCGTCAGCCGGGCCTGGTCCAGGGCGGCGGCCAGCATGGACCGCCACGGCGTCAGCCTGGTCCAGGCCAGGTCGGTGTCACCGGGCGCGTAGCAACGCCTCCGGGCGGCCAGCACCTCCAGGGGGTCCTCGACCGCGTACAGGTCGGTGATCCTGCGCTGGGCCAGCGCACCCAGCGGGTCCCTCGACGGGTACTCGGGCCCGTCCGCAGGCCACCAGACCACCACCGGGGCGTCCGGCAGCAGCAGCGGCAGCACCACGGAGTCGGCGTGGTCGGACACCTCTCCGTAGGTCCGCAGGACCACGGTCTCGCCGGTGCCGGCCTCCGAACCGACCCGCACCTCGGCGTCGAGGCGCGGGTGGGTGCGGTCGCGCGGGGTGCGGGCGTGGCGCTTGATGACGACGAGCATGCGCGAGGGGTGCTCGTGCGAGGCCTCCTCGGCGGCCTTGATCGAGTCGTAGGC
This sequence comes from Streptomyces sp. NWU339, assembly GCF_003143855.1. Taxonomy (GTDB): domain Bacteria; phylum Actinomycetota; class Actinomycetes; order Streptomycetales; family Streptomycetaceae; genus Streptomyces. The sequence goes on along the minus strand of NZ_QFRK01000019.1, from coordinate 81,945 downwards.
GTTCTCCTCGTCCGTGACGATCACCATCGTCAGGACCATGCCCACGGCGGGGGTGCCGCTGGTGCGACGGCCCCGCACCAGCGCCTTGTTGACATCGCTTGCCGTGGTGTCGGTGAGGTCGATCTTCATGGCCTGCGCCAGCTCCGTCCGTCTCGTGCGAGCATCTCGTCGGCTTCCGCGGGTCCCCAGCTGCCCGAGGTGTACCGCGCGGGTGTGCCGTGGGATGCCCAGTGCTCCTCGACCGGGTCGAGGATCCTCCACGACTCTTCCACTTCCTGATGGCGGGGGAACAGGTTGGCGTCCCCCAGCAGGACATCCAGGATGAGCCGTTCGTACGCCTCCGGGCTGGACTCGGTGAACGACTCGCCGTAGGCGAAGTCCATGGTCACGTCGCGGATCTCCATGGACGTGCCCGGCACCTTGGAACCGAACCGCACCGTCATGCCCTCGTTCGGCTGCACCCGGATGACGATCGCGTTCTGCCCGAGCTCCTCGGTGGCGGTGGAGTCGAACGGCGAGTGCGGCGCCCGCTGCAGCACGATCGCGATCTCGGTGACCCGGCGGCCCAGCCGCTTTCCGGTGCGCAGGTAGAAGGGGACACCCGCCCAGCGGCGGTTGTCCACCCCCAGTTTGATCGCGGCGTAGGTGTCGGTGGTGGAGCCCGCGTCGATGCCCTCCTCCTCCGCGTAGCCGCACACCCGTCGGCCGCCCTGCCAGCCCGCCGCGTACTGCCCGCGCACGGTGTCCCGGCCCAGGTCCTTCGGCAGCCGCACGGCCCGGAACACCTTCAGCTTCTCGGCGAGCAGCGACGCCGCGTCGAAGGAGGCCGGCTCCTCCATGGCGGTGAGCGCCATCAGCTGGAGCAGGTGGTTCTGGATGACGTCACGGGCGGCGCCGATGCCGTCGTAGTAGCCGGCCCGGCCGCCGATGCCGATGTCCTCGGCCATGGTGATCTGCACGTGGTCCACGAAGGACCGGTTCCAGATCGGCCCGAACAGTTGATTGGCGAAGCGGAGCGCCAGGATGTTCTGGACGGTCTCCTTGCCCAGGTAGTGGTCGATCCGGAAGACCTGGTCCGGGGCGAACACCTCGTGGACGATCGCGTTGAGCTCCTTGGCCGACTTCAGGTCGTGGCCGAAGGGCTTCTCGATCACCGCGCGCCGCCAGGAACCCTCGGGCGCGTCGGCCAGCCCGTGATTCCTCAGTTGTCGGACCACCTTCGGGAAGAACTTCGGCGGTACCGAGAGATAGAAAGCGTAGTTTCCGCTGGTACCTTGAGCGCTGTCCAACTCTGCTACGGCCGCGCGCAGTTGCTCGAAAGCGGCGTCGTCGTCGAAGTCACCCGGCACGAACCGCATACCCTCGGCGAGCTGCTGCCAGACCTCCTCGCGGAACGGCGTGCGGGTGTGCTCCTTGACCGCGTCGTGCACCACCTGCGCGAAGTCCTGGTCCGCCCAGTCCCGGCGGGCGAAACCGACCAGGGAGAAGCCGGGCGGCAGCAGACCCCGGTTGGCGAGGTCGTACACGGCCGGCATCAGCTTCCTGCGCGAGAGGTCGCCCGTGACGCCGAAGATGACGAGCCCGGAGGGGCCGGCGATCCGGGGGAGCCGGCGGTCGCGGGGGTCGTGCAAGGGGTTGGACCAGCAGGCCCCGGCCTCGTTCTCGCCTCCGCCTTCGGCCTCGTCCGTCTCCTCGGTCATTCCGTGTCAGCTCCCTTGGTGTCGAGGGCCTTCCCCTCTACAGGGTGTCCCGGGAAGCGGGAACCTTCACCTCCGAGAAATCCCGGCGGGGCCCGTGCCCGTGGTTTTCGCCTGCTCGTCCTTGAGGAGCCTTGGATCCGAAGGAGTGGCTGCAGATTTGCCTTCAGTAGTAAAAGTATGACGTTACAAGCGGAAGGATGCCTCGAGGTGCTGTCTCCGGTGGTCGCCCGCATGGGTGAGGGGGCCCCACGCGCGCGTGGGCCCCCTCACCGTCGGTGGTCAGCGGCCGAAGGTGAACCAGTTGACGTTCACGAAGTCCTGCGGCTGGCCGCTGGTGAAGGTCAGGTACACGTCGTGCGTGCCCGTCACGGAGGTGATGTTCGCCGGGATCGTCCGCCACGACTGCCAGCCGCCCGTGTTGCCCACCGCGAAACTCCCGACGGGCGCGTTGCCGCGGCTGTCCAGGCGTACCTCGACCAGGCCGCTGACCCCGGTCGGCGCACCGCTCGCCACCCGGGCGGAGAACTGCCGGGCCGCGGAGGAGCCGAAATTGACGCCCTTGTACTGCAGCCAGTCACCGTTGGCCAGCGCACCCACGTTCTGGCCGCCGCCGGAGTCCGAGGTGGGCTCCGTCATCGTGCCGGACTGGGCGTCGAAGGACTCGGCCTGGATGGTGCCGTAGGCGTCCCGGTTGCCGGTCGGCGGGGGCGTGGTGCCACCGCCGCCGGAGCTCAGCACCTGGACGTAGTCGACGAGCATCGAGTAGCCGGGCTGGGTACCGCCGTCCGGGCCGCCGCCGAAGGCGTCGGGGAAGCCGCCGCCCATCGCCACGTTGAGGATGATGAAGAAGCCGTGGGCGGTGGCGTTCCTCCAGGTCGTCGCGTCGACCTGGTTCTCCCGCACGGTGTGGAAGTTGTTTTCGTCGAGGTAGAAGCGGATCTCCTCCACGCTCGACGAGCGGTCCCACTCCAGCCGGTAGGTGTGGAAGCCGGCCTGGCAGGTGGTGCCCTGACAGGCGGTCGAACCGCCGATGCCGCTGTTCTCGTTGCACGGCCCGCCGGGTGCGGTGCCGCAGTGCATCGTGGCGAAGACGGTGTTGTTGCCCTGTGTGTTCTCCATGATGTCGAGTTCACCGACGGACGGCCAGTTCCAGTAGTTGCCCCGGTACGGCGCGCCCAGCATCCAGAACGCCGGCCAGTAGCCCTTGGCGGCGGCGCCGGTCACGTTCGGCACCTGGATGCGGCTCTCGACGCGCAGCGTGCCCCCGGCGGGCGGCTGGAAGTCGGAACGGTTGGTCTCGATGCGGCCCGAGGTCCAGTTGCCGGAGGCGTCCCGGCGCGGGGTGATACGGAGGTTGCCGTTGCCGTCGAGGGAGACGTTCTCCGGGCTCGACGTCATCGTCTCGATCTCGCCGGTGCCCCAGTTGGCGGGGCCGCCCGGGTAGCCCTTGCCGGTCGCGTACTGCCAGTTGGAGGTGTTGACACCGCTGCCCGCGGCGCCGTTGAAGTCGTCGACGAAGACCTGGTTCCAGCCCGACGGCGGGGGCGGGGCGGCGGCGCTCGCCGACGGGACGGCGGCCGTGGCGGCGGCCGCGGTGAGCCCGAGCGTGCCGACGACGGCGAGCAGCGCCCGCCGCAGCGGGCGGGGTCTGCGGAGGGACCGGGATCTGCGGGGGGTGCCGGAGGTGTCACTCATGTGGGGGCTGCCTCTCGGATGCGGATGCGGACACGAGAACGGATGAGGGTGCACGGGTGCGTGCGGGGAGTGCTCGAAGAGCCCGGCTCGATGATTCTGAGAGCGCTCTCAGAGTGTCGCCAATGTGCTTTGCGGCCCCGTGGCCGTCAAGAGGTGTAACCGAGAAAGTCTTTCTGCGCGGGCAGAGTTCATTCCGTGAATCGACGCGAACGGGTGCAACCGCGCCACGACGACGGCGTACGGACGCCCCGTACCTCAGTGCTCGCTCCGGCCTCCGCCCCGCTCGGGTCGGCCGGACATGCTGGTGTCGATGCCGTCAACGGCGTCGACGGCATCGGTGACGTCGAGAAGGGAAGGGTGCAGACGTGAAACTGACGATTCTGGGCGGCGGAGGATTCCGGGTGCCGCTGGTGTACGGCGCGCTCCTCGAGGACCGCGCCGAGGGGCGGGTGACCCGGGTCGTCCTCCATGACGTGGACGATCGTCGACTGTATGCGATCGCCCGCGTGCTGGCCGAGCAGGCGGCCGGCGTGCCCGACGCTCCCGAGGTGACCACCACCACCGATCTGGACGACGCCCTGCGCGGCGCCGACTTCGTCTTCTCCGCGATCCGCGTCGGCGGCCTCGAGGGCCGCGCGAACGACGAACGGGTCGCGCTCGCCGAGGACGTCCTCGGGCAGGAGACGGTCGGCGCGGGCGGCATCGCCTACGGACTGCGCACCGTCCCCGTAGCCGTCGACATCGCCGCCCGGGTGGCCCGCCTCGCCCCCGACGCCTGGGTCATCAACTTCACCAACCCGGCGGGCCTGGTCACCGAGGCCATGTCCCGTCACCTCGGCGACCGCGTCATCGGCATCTGCGACTCGCCGGTCGGCCTCGGCCGCCGCGTCGCCCGGGTGCTCGGCGCGAACCCGCGGGAGGCGTGGATCGACTACGTCGGCCTCAACCACCTCGGCTGGGTGCGCGGCCTGCGGGTCAAGGGCCGCGACGAACTCCCGCGCCTGCTCGCCGACCGCCACCTGCTCGGCTCCTTCGAGGAGGGCCGGCTCTTCGGCGCCGACTGGCTCCAGTCCCTCGGCGCGATCCCCAACGAGTACCTGCACTACTACTACTTCAACCGGGAGACCGTACGCGCCTACCGACAGGCAAAGAAGACCCGCGGCGCCTTCCTCCACGACCAGCAGGCCCGGTTCTACGCGCAGGTGGGCGACCCCGACGACACCGGCACCCCCGCTCTGGAAACCTGGAACCGCACCCGCGCCGAACGCGAGGCCACCTACATGGCGGAGAACCGCGAAACCGCCGGCGCCGGTGACCGCGACGAGGACGACCTGTCCGGCGGCTACGAGAAGGTGGCCCTCGCGCTGATGCGGGCCGTCGCCCGCGACGAACGGACCACCCTGATCCTCAACGTCCGCAACCGCAGCACCCTTTCGGCACTCGACGCGGAAGCCGTCATCGAGGTCCCGTGCCTCGTCGACGCCGGCGGCGCGCACCCGGTCTCCGTCGACCCGCTGCCGGGCCACGCCACCGGCCTGGTCTGCGCGGTCAAGGCGGTCGAGCGCGAGGTGCTCCAGGCCGCCGAGTCCGGCTCCCGCGCCCGGGCGGTCAAGGCCTTCGCGCTGCACCCGCTCGTCGACTCCGTGAACGTGGCCCGTCGCCTCGTCGACGGCTACACCGCTGTCCATCCCGGCCTCGCCCACCTCAAGTAGCCCCGTGAGGAGAGCACTTCATGCATGACGAACGCCATCGGATCGAGGGCCGCGTCGAGCGCGTCCACACCCAGCGCGTCAAGCCCGCGCTCTACGCCGCCACCGTCCCGCTCACCGTCGAGGCCTGGCACGCGCCGGGCGAGCCGGTCCCCTTCGCGCAGGCCGCAGCCGCCCCCTACGAGCCCTTCGCCAGGAACACCCCGTGGGGTCCGCCCTGGGGCACCACCTGGTTCCGGATGCGCGGGCAGGTCCCCGCCGCGTGGGCCGGCCGGCGCGTCGAGGCGGTCATCGACCTCGGCTTCACCGGCGCCGGGCCGGGCTTCCAGGCCGAAGCCCTGGTGCACCTGACCGACGGCACCCCGCTGAAGGCGGTCAACCCGTTCAACCGGTACGTTCCGGTCGCCCGCCGGGCCGCGGGCGGCGAGGAGATCGACTACCTGGTCGAGGCGGCCTCCAACCCCGACATCCTGGCCGACGGCTTCGCCCGCCCGACCCCGCTCGGCGACCGGCGCACGGCGGGCGACACACCGCTGTACGTGTTCCGCGGCGCCGATCTCGCCGTCCTCGACGAACCGGTCTGGCACCTCGACCTGGACCTGTGCGTGCTGCGTGAACTCATGGCCGAACTGGGCGAACACGAGCCACGCCGGCACGAGATCGCGCACGCCCTCGACCGGGCCATGGACGCCCTCGACCTCGACGACGTCTCCGGCAGCGCCCCCGCCGCCCGCGAGGCCCTCGCCCCCGTCCTCGCGAAGCCCGCGCACGCCAGCGCGCACACCGTGTCCGGCGTCGGGCACGCCCACATCGACTCCGCCTGGCTGTGGCCGCTGCGCGAGACCCGGCGCAAGACGTCCCGCACCTTCTCCAACGTCACCGCGCTCGCCGGCGAGTACGACGACTTCGTCTTCGCCTGCTCGCAGGCCCAGCAGTACGCGTGGGTGCGCGACCACTATCCGCAGGTGTGGGAGGGGATCAGGAAAGCCGTCGACGAGGGCCAGTGGGCACCGGTCGGCGGCATGTGGGTGGAGGCCGACGGCAACCTGCCCGGCGGCGAGGCCCTGGCCCGTCAACTGGTCCACGGCAAACGGTTCTTCCTCGAGCACTTCGGCATCGAGACCAAGGGCGTCTGGCTGCCCGACTCCTTCGGTTACACCGCCGCCTACCCGCAACTCGCCAAGCTCGCCGGCAACGAGTGGTTCCTCACCCAGAAGATCTCCTGGAACCAGACCAACAGGTTCCCGCACCACACCTTCTGGTGGGAGGGCATCGACGGCACCCGCATCTTCACGCACTTCCCGCCGGTCGACACCTACAACGCCGCCCTCACCGGCGAGGAGATGGCCCGCGCCGTGCGCAACTACCGCGAGAAGGGCGGCGGTACCCGCTCGCTCGCACCGTTCGGCTGGGGCGACGGCGGCGGCGGTCCCACCCGTGAGCACATGGAGCGGGCCCGCCGGCTGGCCGATCTGGAGGGCTCCCCGAAGGTCGTCGTCGAGCACCCCGACGCCTTCTTCGCCAAGGCCCGCGAGGAGTATCCCGACGCCCCGGTCTGGAACGGCGAGCTCTACCTGGAACTGCACCGCGCCACCTACACCAGCCAGGCCCGCACCAAGCAGGGCAACCGGCGCAGCGAACACCTCCTGCGCGAGGCCGAGTTGTGGGCCACCACGGCGGCACTGCACACGCCGGACCACGCCTACCCGTACGAGACACTCGACCGGCTGTGGAAGACGGTCCTGCTGCACCAGTTCCACGACATCCTGCCCGGCTCGTCCATCGCCTGGGTGCACCGGGAGGCGGAGGCGGAGTACGCCAGGGTCGCACAGGAGCTGGAGGCGCTGACGGGGGAGGCGATCGCCGCCCTGGGCGAGGGCTCAGGCCTCCGGGTGTTCAACACCAGTCCGTACGACCGCGCCGAGGTGATCCGGACACCCGGGGGAGCGCCGGTGTGGACGACCGCGCCCGCGAACGGCAGCGCACCCCTGGAGGCGCCGGCCGGCTCCCCCCGCCCCCGGCCGGTGACCGTCACGGAGCGGGTGCTCGACAACGGGATGGTGCGGGTGCGACTGGCGGACGACGGCACGCTGGCGTCCGTCCACGACCTCCGCTCCGACCGCGAGGTGCTGGCCGGTCCGGGCAACCTGCTCCGGCTGCACACGGACCTCCCCAATTACTGGGACGCCTGGGACATCGACCGGCACTACCGGAACCGGTTCACCGAGCTGCCCGCCGCCGAGTCCGTCACCGTTGTCGCACAGGATCCGCTGGTCGGCGCCGTCCGGGTGGAGCGTGCCTTCGGCAACGGCTCGCGGATCGCCCAGACGATCACCCTGCGCGCCGGCAGCCCCCGGGTCGACTTCGAGACCGAGATCGACTGGCACGAGGCCGAGAAGATCCTCAAGGCCGGCTTCCCGTTCGACATCCGGGCCCCGCACTCCTCCGCGGAGATCCAGTTCGGTCACATCCAGCGCCCCACCCACACCAACACCAGCTGGGAGGCGGCCCGCTTCGAGGTCTCCGGCCACCGCTGGGTGCACATCGGCGAACCCGGCTACGGCGTCGCCGTCCTCAACGACTCGACGTACGGCCACGACGTGACCCGCACGGTCCGCGACGACGGAGGCACGACCACGACGGTCCGACTCAGCCTGGTGCGCGCCCCGCGGATCCCGGACCCCGAGGCCGACCAGGGCCTGCACCGCTTCACCTACGCGCTGCTGCCCGGCGCGGGCATCGAGGACGCCGTCGCGGAGGGCTACGCGCTCAACCTGCCGCTGCGTGTGGCCCGGGCGGCGGGCGCACCGGACCCGGTCGTCTCGGTGGACGGCCGGGGCGTGACCGTCGAGGCGGTCAAGCTCGCCGACGACGCCTCCGGCGATGTCGTCGTCCGCCTCTACGAATCCCGCGGCGGACGTGCCACCGGCACCCTGCGCACCGGCTTCCCGCTCGGCGGGGCCCAGGTGACCGACCTCCTGGAGCGGCCGCTGGAGCCGGCGGACACCGACGGCGACAGCATGCCCGTGGCCCTGCGTCCGTTCCAGGTGCTGACCCTGCGGCTGACGGTGGACCGGAACCGGGACTGACCGCCCGCGCACCGTGTGCACCGGGTCGGCCGGCCCCCCGTGACAGCGGCCGACCGACCCTACCGGTGGCCCGGGCCCCAGGCCGGGCCGCCGGCCACGGCGTCCCCGGCCACCGCCGCGGCCGGTACGCCGCTCAGCGCGGGCGCGGGCAGCTCCGCGGGCAGGTCGGGGCGCAGCTGTGGCGCCGACACGGGACGCAGCGGACGCGGGCCGGACACCACCGAGTAGTCCTGGCCCAGGAAGGGCGGGGAGATCTCGCCCGGGTCCTCGCCGAGCGCCAGCCGCACGGCGGCCCACGGCGCGTTCACCCCGCACAGCGACAGCTGGTGCAGGCCACCGGCGGGGCGGGTGTTGACGTCCATCAGCACCGGCTGCTCGCCGAACATCCGGAACTGGATGTTGGACAGATGGTGCAGGCCGAAACCCTCCGCGATCCGCCGGGCCGGCTCCAGCCACCGCTCGTGCAGGGTGAACCCCCTGCGACGGCCGTTCTTGGTGCGGCCGACGGCCAGCCGGACCCGGTTGTCCGGCCCGGTGAGACAGTCCACCGACACCTCCGGCTGCTCGAGCACCGGCATCACCAGCCAGTCCACCGGCTCCTCCGCCTGCCGCACCGCCGCCAGCACCAGATCGAGCGGCACCTGCGGGCTGGGGAAACCGCTCAGCTGCCCGAGGGCGAAGGGGGCACGGGTGATCACCCGGAAGCCCACACCGCCCGCGCCGGAGGCGGGTTTGAAGCACGCCCGGTGCCCCAGCGCATCCAGCTCCTCCACGGCGCGGACCAGCTCGTCCGCCGACCGCACCCGCCACCACGGCGGCACGGGCACCCCGATCGCCTGCACGGCCTCGTAGGCGATCACCTTGTCGCGGAAGACGGCCACGGCCTCGGGCGGCGGCGCCAGCAGCGCCGTACCGGCCGCCTCGAACTCCGCGCGGTGCGCGACGAGAGCCCCTTGGTGCAGCCGGGGCACGAACACGTCGATGCCGCGCCGCGCGCACTGGGCGAGCGCGTACTCGACGTACGCCGCCGGGGACAGGTTCTCGGGTTCCAGCTCGGCGGTGTCGGCCGCGGCCAGTACGGGGGAGTCGGGGTCGCCGTGCGTGGCATGGATCTCGACGGCCCGGTCGTCGGGATTCTTTCTCACCTGATCGATGAAGAACACGTTCTCCGCGTACGTGCGGTTGAGCCATACGCGTACGCATGAGGCCATGCAGGCCGCCTTTCACGGTGTGCGGGCAGGCCTCAGCGGCCCGTGCCCGGGCAGAGGGTATGGAGGGTCACCGAACGGCCCTGTGCGAAGGGCTCTTCAATGCGGTGGTGTCGGGGCCGATCATACGGCTTCGGCGCCCGGGGCCGAACCACGGGCGTGTCACGGTCTCCCGGGAGACTCCGGGAGAACCGCCCTTGTCCGGGCGACACGGATGTGATCCCTTGGGAGTGTTCGCGGACGCCGGGGTCCCCCTGCTCGAAGCGCTCGGGGAGTGCATGCTGTCCGTACGGGTTGTTCGTTCATCTCCAGGAGGCGACGAGTGGCGTCCACGGCCGGTGGCGACGGACAGATGTGGGCGATCAGCGACCTGCACATCGGTTACGAGGAGAACCGTGCGCTGGTCGAGCGGATGCACCCCGAGTCGGACGAGGACTGGCTCCTCGTGGCCGGGGACGTCGCGGAGACGGTGGACGACATCCGCTGGGCGCTCAAGACACTCGCCGGCCGGTTCCGGAAGGTCGTCTGGGTGCCCGGAAACCACGAACTGTGGACCCACCCGAGAGACACCGTCACCCTGCGCGGCGTCGCCCGCTACGACCACCTCGTCGAACAGTGCCGAGAGCTCGGTGTGACCACCCCCGAGGACCCCTACCCGATCTGGGACGGCCCCGGCGGTCCGGTGGCCGTGGCCCCGCTGTTCCTGCTGTACGACTACACGTTCCTGCCCACCGGTTGCGCCACCAAGGACGAAGGACTGGCGTACGCGCACGGCACCGGCGTCGTCTGCACCGACGAGCACCTGCTGCACCCCGATCCGTACCCGAGCCGGGAGGCCTGGTGCCGGGCCCGGGTCGAGGCGACCGAACGCCGGCTCGCCGAACTGCCGGACGACCTGCCCGTCGTCCTCGTCAACCACTACCCGCTGCACCGGCACCCGACGGACGTCCTGTGGTACCCCGAGTTCGCCATGTGGTGCGGCACCGAGCTGACCGACGACTGGCACCGCAGGTTCAACGTCCACACGATGGTCTACGGCCACCTCCACATCCCGCGCAGCACCCGCCAGGACGGCGTCCCCTTCGAGGAGGTGTCCGTGGGCTACCCCCGCGAATGGCGCAAGCGGGCGGCGCCACCGGGACGGCTGCACCGGATCGTGCCGGGTGGGCACGCGGACGAAGGCAAGGGCGAGCCCGAGGGAGGGACCCGATGATCGAAGAGTTGCTGCCGGCCACGGTCGTCGTCGTGGAGGCCCGCGGCGACGAGGGCGCCGACGCTCCGCTCTACCCGGAGGAGGCGGCGCTCATGGAGCGGGCGGTCGAAAAGCGCCGCCGGGAGTTCCGGGCGGTACGCTCCTGCGCCCGCCGGGCCATGGAGAAGCTCGGAGTGCCCCCGCAGCCCGTGCTGCCCGGCGAGCGCGGCGCACCCGGATGGCCGGCCGGGCTGGCCGGCAGTATGACCCACTGCACGGGCTACTGCGCCGCCGCCCTCGTCCGGGCCGACGACCTGGCCTCCCTCGGCATCGACGCGGAGGTGCAGGGGCCGCTGCCCGAGGGGGTGCTGTCCTCCGTCGCCCTGCCCGGGGAGGCGGAGCGGATCGGCCGACTGGCCGTGGAGCGGCCCGAGGTGCACTGGGACCGGCTGCTGTTCAGCGCCAAGGAGGCCGTCTACAAGGCGTGGTTCCCGCTCACGGGGCAGTGGCTGGACTTCATGGAGGCCGACATCGAGCTGTTCACCGACCCCGGCGAACGGACGCGCGGCGGTTTCCGGGCGGCGCTCCTGGTTCCCGGCCCATGGGTGGGCGACCGCCGCCTCGACCACTTCGCGGGCCGCTGGACCGCCGAGAGCGGCCTGGTCGCGACGGCGGTCGCCGTACCCCACGGCTGACGGGGCCGACGTCCGTGCCCCGCCGTCGCGCGGCACGGGCGTCGGCCCGGCCCTGCTCTCCCGGTCACGGCTCTGGATGCCAGTCGCGGAGCATCCGGAAGAAGGTCTCCTCGTTGCCGCTCAGCCCGGCGCGGGCCAGGGCGGTCTCCGCCTCCGCGAGGGCCGAGGGCGCGACGACCGGGGGCCTGCGGGTGTCCGGCGGGCCGCTCTCCGCGTCGTAGGCGGCGCGCACCGTGTGCAGCAGTCGCAGATAGGCCTGGACGGCGGTGCGCTCGTGGTCGGTCAGTACGGCGGTGGGCATCGCTCGGCTCTCCCCGGGTCGTGATCCGGCATCAGACGTCCCGCACGGTGCGGGCACGCCTCCAGCCTGCCGTCCACCACTGACAGTCGGGCTGTGCGGCCCGCCGCTCCGCCCGTCCGGCGGAGCGGCGGGCCACCAGCGCTCCCCAGGTCAGGAGTGGGGCCGCTGAACGCTCTCCAGGAGCATGTCCAGCCACTCCGCGACCTTGTCGCGGTGCTGGTCGGTGGGGAGTTGTGCGGCCCGCCACGCGATTCCGCGCACGCCGTGGTCCCGCAGCAGCCGCTCCAGCGGGTCGTCGGCCGCCGCGGCGGCCCGCCGCTCACGGTCCGCGAGGGTCTGCAGCAGTTCCTGCTCGGTGTGCCGGAGGGCGCCCGCGAGCGCTTCGGGGTCCTCGGCGGTGAGGAATCCGGCGTGCACCCGGAAGAACCGCTGGATGGCGTCGCAGTGTTCCATGGTGGGACGCCGGTCGCCGTTGATCAGGGCGCCGGCCTGCTGGCGGGACATGCCCGCGCCGTCCGCGATCTCCTGCTGAGTGTACTTGCGGCCGTTCGGCTTGAGCCGGGTACGGCGCAGCAGGTCCAGACGCTGCACGAACCGGGTCTGCACCTCGGGCTCGCCTGCGGGCCGGCCGCTCAGCAGAGCCTTGACCACCGGTTCCGGAACGCCGGACGCCGCGGACAGCCGGCCGACGTCGAAGATCTCGGCGTGCGGCACCTCGAGCCGGTCGGCGAGTACGGTGACGCGGGCGACGACGGCCGACAGCGCGGTCGTCGGCGCGGTGTCCGGACCCTCGAAGCCACCCGTCACCGACAGATCTCCTACGTCTCTCACAGGCTTCTCACGAGCGTTTGCCATGAACTTCACGGAGACTAGCCCGTGTCTCGAACTCACATCCAGGTCTCGCCACAACTGTGTCCAATTTCAGCCGTCAACGGGCATGGAATGCCACGATAGTTGACACACCTCACGTCAGGGCAGCAGGATCGGGGCGCCGCGTCAAGGCCGCACAGGCAAGAGGGGTGACCTCCCGATGGCACATCAGGCAGGAGGGCAGCGGCCGACACCGCGGCCGCCCGTCTTCGAGACTCCCGAGGTGCAGGCCTATCTGGAGGACTACGCCGTGTTCCTGAACGCGGTCCCCTTTCCCTCCCTGGTGGTCGACCACCGCTGGGACGTACTGCTGGCGAACGCTGCTTTCCAGACACTTTTCCGGGATGTCGAACCGCATCCGACGGCCATGCCCGGCGACAACTTCCTCCGGTTCGTCCTCTTCCACCCGGACGCGTCCACGGTGCTGGGCGAACACGAGTCGAGCTGGTGTCTGCCGATGCTGGCCCACTTCGCCAAGACGGTGGAGCGGGACGGCCACGACCACGGGCTGCAGGCCATCCGCCGGGACATCGCCCAGGACCCCATCATGGAGGCGGCCTACCGGCAGGGGCTGCCGCACTGGCTCCGTGCCGTCGGCGAGCAGGCCGCCGAACACGACGGCGCGGTACGGCCGTTGCGCCATCCCGATCCGCGTTGGGGAGTCACCGACTGCCGTCTCGTCGTGGAGACGACCAGGATCCTCGAAGGCATGGACTGCACCCGGCTCACGCTGGTCCTGCGCGAGACGCGCCGCGCCCCGTCCCGCCGCCGCGGGCACCGTCGTGCCGCCTCCCACCTCAGCGTCGTGTCGGCGGCCGACTGACTCCTGTCGTGACGGCATCGCCATGACGCGAGTACTTCCTGCAAGCCACGCAAGTGGCTTGCAGGGCTTGCGCTATTCTTGCGTTCATGACGCGACGACTTGCTGTGGTGGCGAAGAAGGTCGGGGTCAGTGAGGCCACGGTCAGTCGGGTGCTCAACGGCAAGCCGGGAGTTTCCGAGGCCACCCGGCAGGCGGTGCTGTCCGCGCTGGATGTGCTCGGCTACGAGCGGCCCACCCAGCTGCGCGGTGAGCGCGCCCGGCTGGTCGGCCTGGTGCTGCCCGAGCTGCAGAACCCGATCTTCCCCGCCTTCGCCGAGGTCATCGGTGGCGCGCTGGCCCAGCTGGGGCTGACGCCGGTGCTGTGCACCCAGACCCGGGGCGGTGTCTCCGAGGCGGACTACGTGACGCTGCTGCTCCAGCAGCAGGTGTCCGGCGTCGTCTTCGCCGGCGGGCTCTACGCCCAGGCGGACGCTCCCCACGACCACTACCGGCAGCTCGCCGAGCGGAACATCCCCGTCGTCCTCGTCAACGCGGCCATAGAGCACCTGGGTTTTCCGGGCGTCTCCTGTGATGACGCCGTGGCCGTGGAGCAGGCGTGGCGGCATCTGGCCTCGCTCGGTCACGAGCGGATCGGCCTGGTGCTCGGCCCCGCCGACCACGTGCCGTCGGCCCGCAAACTGGCCGCCGCCCGCGCGGTCGCCGCGGAGGTGCCCGACGCGCACGTCGCCCGGGCCATGTTCTCCATCGAGGGCGGGCACGCCGCCGCCGCCCGGCTCATCGACCGGGGCGTCACCGGCTTCATCTGCGCCAGCGACCCCCTCGCCCTCGGCGCTGTTCGGGCCGCCCGCCGCAAGGGGCTGGACGTCCCCTCGCAGATCTCGGTCGTGGGGTACGACGACTCGGCCCTGATGAACTGCACCGAGCCGCCGCTCACCACCGTCCGCCAGCCCATCGAGGCCATGGGCAAGGCCGTGGTGGAACTGCTGAACGCGCAGATCAACGGGCGTCCGGTGGCCGCCGAGGAGTTGTTGTTCGAGCCCGAGCTGGTGGTACGGGGGTCGACCGCGCAGGCGCCCCGTCCCTGAGCCTGACTCCGACATGAAAAATTAGTGGAAGCGGTCGTCAAACCCGATCTCGCGAGCAGGGAGCACTCGGTGACGATCGCGGCGGCGTTACGCGCTTCGCGCGGTTGCTGACCGCTGTGCTGCTCGCAGCAGTCCCGGTGGGACGGGTCTCGTCTTCCACGACCGGAGCCGAGCGGTCCGTCTCGGCCGACCCGTTCGGCCCCGGCCCCGGCCCGGTCCGGTAGTCACGGATCGCCTTCGGGGTCGCGGGGCAAGCTGCGGGCGGCCCCTGCGGGGCTCACCAGCGCCAAGTGACCTCCGGTCGGTACGGAGCACAGTCATCCATATGCAGGCGGGGTGCGGTCCGGGCCATGTCGTCCTGAGTCAGACAGCGGCCTCCGGCTTCCAGGCGGCCGTGCCCGTCCCGCCGCCAGATTTGCTCCGGCCTGCCGGAGCAGGGGCGAAGTCCGACCTCGGGGCCGCTGGTGAGGCATCTCGTGGAGTGGGCCGACCGGACGGTCCCGTCCGGCGCGAACTCCCAGGTCTGAGACGGTGAACCGTCGCACGGACGTGTACTCGCCCTGGAGGTTTCCCGGGCGGTCAGGCACAGTTCGGTGGCCCCGGCTGCGGGTGCCTTGCCGATGTCCGAGAGGATCTCCCCCTGTTTCGGGGCGCGGTGCCTCCGGGGGTACTGCCGAGCGAGCCAGTTCCGATAGGTGGGGGAGATGATGTCCGGGCGCAGACAGTGGTATGTCACACATCCCACCGTCTCGATGTAGGCGACGAGCCCGATTTTCTTGGATCTGCGTTCGGCGGCGTCAAGATTGGCCGGTAGAAGAGAGATTCCGTAACCGAGGTACGGAGTGATACGGGGTCTGACCGGCAGCGCGTACGCGGCACTACGGAAATAGCGTGCCGAAATGCCGTGATCACTGTGGTCCGCGCCCCTCACCCTCGGCCTGCCGAATTTCACATTGTCGAAATCGAGTGTCAACAAATCGTCTGCTCTCCACTGTTTCATGATGGTCGACAATGCGGCCACCAGCTGTTTTTCGCTGTAGCGACGTGAAGAGTCCAGAGCATCGATGACAGTGATCTTCCCTTGGAACAGACGGAGCAGGCTTTGGTGCCTGTCCAGTACAGATCCGCTGCCCCTGGGGAAGCCGTCCGGCAACCGGAAGAAAGTGAGGCGGATCTCTCCGCCGCGGCTGCGGAGGACATAGGAGGGAATCCGTTCCGCGCCCGCCCGCAGGGAGTCCGGCGTCCAGCTCTTCACCGCTCGCGCCAGCCGCGCGTACGCACGTTGCACACCCGCCTCGCGGCGGGCAGCGAAACTGCCGGTACCGGCAGGACGCCCGTCGTTACCGGCGGTCAGGTAGACCACATGCACCGGGCACATCCGTTCCGCCAACTGCGCGACGCGCGGGCTGGTGAACAGGAGGTCATCGTCCTCATGGGCTACTCCGACCAGGGTGCGGGGGCAATCCGTCCGTCCGGCGGCGCCGTCGAGGCTCGTGGTGATCGGGTTCTCGGCCCCGGAGGGGCCGAGGGGCGAAGGCAGGCTGCTCGCCGGCGCGAGGGTCAACGCCCCGCACAGAGCGACGAGAGCTGCCTGAAGGGGCCATCGGCGCCCGTTTACCCTTTTTCGAGGCGCATCCTTGTGTTCTACCACTCCGTCTACCCTCACCACTCGTACCGTTTCGTCCTGCTGACACCCGCTGCCGGGGCCAATGGCCCCTCCAGTCCCGTCGCTGCCTCAAACCCGGTCCGACGCGCATGTTGCCCTGTGGGGGTGACGCCATGTCCGTCGGGCCGCCCGGTGGGGCCGAACGGGTTATCCGCGGGCGTGTGGACGCGTGATTCCGCCCTCCGGCCGGTGCGTGCGGATCGAATGCCCTGGGACGGCCGGGAACGGTCCTGTTGTCACCCCTTTCGGGCACCGTCATCGCCGGCCCGCCGGATCCAGTGGGCACGGCGCTGGTTGCGGCGGACCGGGGGCGGCGCATCGGGGCGCGGAAGGTCACCATCGGCCGGGGATCCCGTCCCGGGAGGAGGCGCACCGGGTGGGCTGTCTGCCGGTGGGTGTAGTCCTTCCATCGAGTAGTCCGTTGTCGCGATGCTGTCCACGAGCTGCTGTTCGGTGTAGTTCTCGGAGCCGGGGACATGGGGGACGAAGCCGATGAGGACTCCCTCGTCGACGATCTCCGCATCCAGCCCCGCCGCTCCGTCGACGTCCCAGAGTGCTTCGATCCCCTCATCGAGGACCACGCGGATTCCGAACTCGTAGACTCCTGCCTCCACGAGATGGGCCATCACACCACGGGCACGCAGCAGTTCCACCATGCGGCGGGCACGTTCCGCATCCATGTCGAATGCACCTCCTACGCGGACGGGAACTCAGGACGCCCCCGGGCGACCCTGCTGCGCTCACGGATGATCTGCTCCACCGTGAGTTCGCCGACGATCGAGCGCAGGTGCCCGGCGAAGATCCGGTCCCACCAGCTCGTCCGTCCGGCTTTGTTCCGAGAGGAATTGGCGGACCGCGTCGGCGATCGATACGGCGTCGTTCCCGACCTTGAAGACGCACACGGCCCGGACGGTGAGCCGGATCACCTGCCGGGTGACGCGGTCCTCGACGATCTCCGCCTCCCGCAACGCAGGTGAGAGCACGCGTGCCTTCTGCTTGATCGGCAGCACGAAGCTGCCGTGACCGGTGACGATCCGGAACCGTGCGTCCTCGGCCTGCCGTGGGGAACCGGAGATGAGCATTGCTTCGTCGGGCGCGGGATCCTGCCAGAACAACATGGGGCCCACCTCGGGTCCGTCAGACGCAGTAGATCAGGACGGCAGTGCCTCCACGAGGACCGAGCGTGCCGACGGGGAGTCGACCACCAGAACGCGCGCACCCCTGTCGGTCGCCACGGCCGACCACGCCGCGCAGGACTCCGATCCGCCCCGCACGGCCACCCGCACCTCGCCGGGCCCGTCCGGTGGGATCGGTACCGTCACCTTTCCCACGGGTCCCACGGGCTCTGCGAGGACCCGTCAGTTCCGCACCCACACCCCTTCGACACTCAGATCCGTTCGGGGCGCCGTGTGACCGGGCAACGGGCGGTCGAGGCGGACACCTCCACCGGCGCCCCCAGGGGCGCACGCACGCCGCCGGGGAGACCAGGCGGTCCCTGTCGCCCGTCTTCCACTTGTCACGGTACTCCGCTCCGGTCCGGCCTGTGTCCCGTGCGGGGCGGGGGTCGAGGGAGGCGTCACTGCCAGGGGAACACCCGGGCGGGGGTGATGCGATCCAGCTGGTAGTACCTCGCGACGCAGCCGCTGGGCCAGGCCCCGTCGACGGGCTCCGTCATCTTGCTGATCGGTGTGGGCCGGTACGGCAGTTCCCGGGCACCACCCTCCGCCTGTGTGCGGAGCCACTGGTCCTGACGGTCCCATTGACGGGCCCGCACCTGCATGCTGTGCTCGAGCTGGTTGAGGGAGAGGGCGAGCACGACGCACACCAGGCCGCAGACGGCTGTGCTGGCCACCACCGGAGCCACGGGGTGCCGGGCGCGTCGTCGCAGTCGGTGCCCCAGGAGCACGCCGAAGCCGAGGAGCAGCACGATGTAGAGGAACCGGAAGTCGTTCCACAACCGGGTGGAGGCCACCACTCCCGGGCCGAAGACGGGATAGGCGGCGAGGGTGCAGAGGTAGCCGGAGAGCAGGAACGCGAGGATGGCGGCGTTCATCGGCAAGAGGTGTTTCACCGACGGGGCTGTGCCGCCGTCCGCCCTCGTGGCGAGCGCGCCCAGCAGGACGCCGACCGCGACCGCCCCCGCGTACGGCCAGGTGGTGAGGAGGGTTCCGAGGATCCGGACGAAGCCCTTGGCGGCCCCGATCAGGGATTCGGGAGCGAGCATGGACGCCATCCCCGCATCGCGCCCATGACGTCGGTTGCGTGATCCCGGAGACGTGACGAGCACCAAGGTACCGATCACCGTCCCCGCGGTTCCCACGAGACACCAGAGCCGTACGTAGCTTCGCCGGGGCCCGGTGACGATCCAGCGGCCGAGGAGCAGCACACCGCTCAGGAGGACCAGCACGCAGAGGGAACTCTGCTCCGAGAGGGTGCCGATGAAGACGCCGGCCAGGAAGACGACGACCAGCGCAGTGATCTCCGCCGTGCGTGATCGCGCTCGGAGCAACGGGATCACCGCCGCGCCGGCCAGGAGGGGTGCCAGGGTGTGCGAGACCGAGGCCGCCGGCCAGTAGAAGGTCTTGTAGGTGTTGGGGGACGCGAACAGGAAGAGGACCGTCACCATGGACGCCACCAGGAGCGGCACCCCCCGGGGAACGGTCACGCCGGCCCGACGCACGGCCGCGAGGGTCACGGCCCAGAGGACGCCCACCACCACGAGGCCGCTGATCAGCGCGAACCACTGGTGTCCGGGAACACCGAAACGCGCATAGGCCCAGACGAGCAGGGCATTCGCGACCCGCCCGTTGTCATGGACGTAGAACTTTTCGAGCATGCCTGTGAGGCCGCCGTCGCGCACCACGGGCAGGAAGCACCACTCGTCCCCACTGGGCCGGACCCAGCGCCCGAACCACATGGCCGCGGCGAGCACCCCGAGAGGCACCAGGGAGAAGACCGCGGTCCAGTGCCGCGCCCACGGTCGTCCGGATCGGGTGCGTTGTCTCCGGGTGGGCTCACCGGCCTTGTCCGACTGCTCTGGGTCCGTCGTTCCGGACCCGTCGAAGATCATGCGCGGTACTGCCTTTCATCGATGCAGTGGCGCACCAGTCGGTGGCAGGCACGGCTGAGGGCAGCCCGTACGACGCCCTCACCTGCACGGTCGCGTTGGACGACCGCTCGGTCGAAGCCCTGCCGACGCAGCTCGAACATGCGGGGAAGGAGTTCCGGTGGGTGCTGAAGGTCGGCGCCCATCATCACGACCGCGCCCCTGAGCCATGCGTGGACCGGCGAGCAGGGCGGCTTCCTTGCCGAAGTGCCGGCTGAAGACCGTGCAGCGAATGCGCGGGTCGACGGCGGCTCCCCCTCAGCAGGGAGCGCGTGTCGTCGCCGCTGCGGTCATCCGCACAGCAGACCTCGAACGCCTGCCGGGTGGGCTCAACGGCCGAGAGTAATGCGGCGTGGGACGTTTCGATGACTTCGGACTCATTGAAGCAGGGCGCCACAACGGAGATTTGCAGAGTGGTCACCGGGCATGCCCCCTCTGGGGCATGCCAATGGGCCATAGCCGCACATCTGGGGAAGGCCCTGAATCCGGTGCACCGCAAATTCCTGCACCTGACGCCACGCATACGGCTCATGGTGGAAACCTCCCGTGAACCATCTCGCTGGACTGGTGATGGATCTCATGTGCATGCATGCCCATCCGATGCATATCACTTCCTTTTGGGCATGACCGTGTCATTGCTCTGCACGGGTGGCTCTGCACACGTCGAGGAGCAGTGTTTCTGCAGTGGTTCGGGAGGCACTTCGGAGGGCGGCGCCGAGCTGTTGGTCATGGCGATGGACAGCACCGCCCACCGCCGGGGAAGCGCACCGCTGCCCGGGTCCTGCCGGCGTAGGTGGCCGACGCGCACCACCGGCTGGAGCTGGTGTGGGCCGACGGCGGCTGCACCGGCAGCCTCGTCGGTTACTGCCTGTCCACGTTCGCCCTGGTCCTGGCGATCGTCAAACGCAGCGACGACAGGCGCGGCTTCGTGGTGCCGTCCCCACGGTGGATCGTCGAGCACCTCTTCGCCCACCTGATGCAAAGTCGCCGCCTGGTGCGCGACGTCGAACGCCAACGGCAGGGCCGAGGCGATGGTCCACTGGTCGATGACGCTGCTCGTGACCCGCCGCCCGGCCCGGCCACGCCCGCAGCGAGGGTGAACCGGCCCGGCGTCGGCTCGGCCGGCCGTGCGCGGCCAGGCGTTTCTGGGGGCCGGCCCCTCAGGGGACTTCGACCGCAGTGCCACCACCCGCGCCGGTACCACGGCCATGCCGAAGACGGCGGCCCTCTCCGGGCGGGAGACCGGACCCTGCCGCGAGGCGGGCCCGGCCCCACCCGCACGATGCGCCGGTCGTCCACCGACAGCGCCGACCAGGCCGGCCCCTGGCGCCGCACCGGAACCTGCGACTTCGGCCTCGCCGCATCCCGGGGCGCCGACCGCGCGTCCGCATCCGGCGGATCCACGACGGCCTTTGCCCCGGCGGTGCCGTCGCCCTCCGGAGCCGGCACCGTATCGACCCGTCTGCGGGCGATCACCCATTCCTGCCGTTCCCGCTCGGCCGAGGACGGCTCGACCTGGACGCGGTCGGCCTTCTCCACTCTGTTTCCGGACTGCTGTCGAATAATTTCAAAATTTACGCGACATCTTGCGGACCCCTGTCGTCGGTGCTTGAGTGTGCCCCGCCCACCGCTCCTGTCCGAGGGGTTCACCCGCTCCTGTCCCAGAGGGGTCCACCGATGAGAAGCACCGGGATCCGCCGTACCCTCGTCGCGCTAGGCGTCGGCGCCCTCACACTCACCGCCTGCGGCTCGAACGACGACCAGGCGGCCGACGGCAAGACCCGCATCACGGTCAACTGCATGCCGCCCAAGAGCGCGAAGGTCGACCGCCGGTTCTTCGAGGAGGACATCGCCGCCTTCGAGAAGGAGAACCCGGACATCGACGTCGTCCCGCACGACGCGTTCCCCTGCCAGGACCCGAAGACCTTCGACGCCAAGCTCGCCGGGGGGCAGATGGAGGACGTGTTCTACACCTACTTCACCGACGCCGGGCATGTCGTCGACATCAACCAGGCAGCCGACCTCACCCCGTACCTCAAGGAGTTGAAGAGCTACGGGACGATCCAGCAGCAGTTGCGGGACATCTACACCGTCGACGGCAAGGTCTACGGCGTACCCCGCACCGGCTACTCCATGGGGCTGGTCTACAACCGGGCGCTCTTCGAGAAGGCCGGCCTCGATCCCGACCGGCCGCCCACCACCTGGGCCGAGGTCCGAGCCGCCGCGAAGCGTATCGCCGCACTCGGCGACGGCACCGTCGGCTACGCCGACTACAGCGCCCAGAACCAGGGCGGCTGGCACTTCACCGCAGAGCTGTACTCCCAGGGCGGGGACGTCGTCACCCCCGACGGCGAAAAGGCGGCCGTCGACTCGCCCGAAGGCCGCGCCGTGCTGCGGACCCTGCACGACATGCGGTGGAAGGACGACTCCATGGGCAGCAAGCAACTGCTCGTGATCAACGACGTCCAGCAGATGATGGGCGCCGGCAGGCTCGGCATGTATCTCGCCGCCCCCGACAACATCCCGATCCTGGTGAAGGAGAAGGGGGCCGAGTACAAGGACCTCGCCCTCGCCCCCATGCCCGGCGGCAAGGCCACCCTCATCGGCGGCGACGGCTACATGGTCAACAAGAAGGCCTCACCCGAGCAGATCAGGGCCGGCCTCAAGTGGCTCGACCACATGTTCCTCACCCCCGGCGAAGGCTTCCTCGGCGACTACGCCCGCGCCAGGAAGAACGAGGCGCCGGTCGGCCTGCCCGAGCCTCGGCTGTTCACCGGCGCCGCCGACGCAAAGGACCAGCAGGTCAAGAAGGCCAACGCCAACGTCCCGGTGGGGAACTATCAGGCCTTCCTCGACGGCAACCAGAGCCTGGAGATGAAGATCGAGCCGCCGCGGGCACAGCAGCTCTACTCCGTCCTCGACGGCGTCGTCTCCGCGGTGCTCACCAAGGAGGACGCCGACATCGACCGGCTTCTGAAGGACGCCTCCGGCAAGATCGACGGCATCCTGGCCCGGGGCTGACCGGCGATGAAGACGGTCGTACGCCGGCCCGCCGAGGCCGCCGAGCTCCGCCCGGTGCGGGCGCAGTTCCCGGCCGGGAGCCGGAGGTGGCGCCGCCTCACCGACCAACTGCGCGCCTACGGCTTCCTCCTCGGCGGCCTCGTCTGCTTCGCCCTGTTCTCCTGGTACCCGGCGATCCGCGCGGTCGTGATCGCGTTCCAGAGATACACACCGGGCTCACCCTCCGAATGGGTCGGCACCGCCAACTTCACCCGCGTCCTGGACGACCCCGAGTTCGGCGCGGCCTGGCGCAACACCCTCGGCTTCACCCTGCTCGCCCTGCTCATCGGCTTCGCCCTCCCGTTCGTCCTGGCCCTGGTGCTGAACGAACTCCGGCACGCCAAGGCGTTCTTCCGCGTCGTCGTCTATCTGCCGGTGATGATCCCGCCGGTGGTCAGCGCCCTGTTGTGGAAATGGTTCTACGACCCCGGCACCGGCCTCGCCAACGAGGCGCTGCGGTTCCTGCACCTGCCCACCTCGAACTGGTCCAACGGCGCCGACACCGCCCTGGTGTCCCTGGTCATCGTCGCCACCTGGGCCAACATGGGCGGCACCGTCCTCGTCTACCTCGCCGCCCTCCAGTCCATCCCCGGCGAACTGTACGAGGCCGCCGAACTCGACGGCGCGAGCCTGCTCCAGCGCATCCGGCACGTGACGATCCCGCAGACCAGGTTCGTCATTCTCATGCTGATGCTGCTTCAGATCGTCGCCACCATGCAGGTGTTCACCGAACCCTTCGTGATCACCGGCGGCGGACCGGAGAACTCCACCGTCACCGTCCTCTACCTCATCTACAAGTACGCCTTCCTCTACAACGACTTCGGCGGCGCCTGCGCACTGAGCGTGATGCTCCTCGCTCTGCTCGGTCTGTTCTCCGCCCTCTACCTCCGACTCACCGGCTCCCCGAAGGAGGCGACGTGAGCGGCACCCGCACCCTCGTCTCCCCGGCCGTCCTGGCCCGACAGCCCGGCAGGGCCGTCTACTGGGCCGTGTTCACCGGCGTCGTCGTCCTGTTCACGCTCGCCTTCCTCTTCCCCGTCTACTGGATGGTGAGCGGCGCGGCGAAGTCACCGGACGAGGTGGCACGCACCCCGCCGACACTCCTCCCGGAGCAGTGGGGCACGAGCGGGTACACCGACGCCTGGGTCCTGATGCAACTGCCGACCCACCTGTGGAACACGGTGGTGCAGGCGGCCGGTGCCTGGCTGTTCCAGCTGGTGTTCTGCACGGCCGCCGCCTACGCGCTGTCCAAGCTCCGGCCCGCCTTCGGCAAGGTGATCCTCGGCGGCATCCTCGCCACCCTGATGGTCCCCGCGCAGGCCCTCGTCGTACCGAAGTACCTGACCGTGGCGGACCTCGGCCTCCTCAACGACCCCCTCGCCATCTGGCTGCCGGCCGTCGCCAACGCCTTCAACCTCTATCTGCTCAAGCGGTTCTTCGATCAACTGCCCCGGGACGTGCTGGAGGCCGCCGCAATCGACGGCGCCGGGAAACTGCGCACCCTGTGGTCGATCGTCCTGCCCCTGTCGCGCCCGGTGCTCGGCGTGGTGTCGATCTTCGCGCTGGTCGCCGTGTGGCAGGACTTCCTGTGGCCGCTGATGGTCTTCTCCGACACCGGGAAACAGCCGATCAGCGTGGCCCTCGTGCAGTTGTCGCAGAACGTCCAACTGACCGTACTCATCGCTGCGATGGTGATCGCCAGCATCCCCATGGTCGCGCTGTTCCTCGTCTTCCAGCGGCACATCGTCGCCGGGATCAGCGCGGGCGGCACCAAGGGCTGACGCCGAATCCGTCCACCCAGAAGAAAGGCACGCACCGTGGGACAGCCCACTCCTGCCCGAAACGACGACGACTGGTGGCGCTCCGCCGTCATCTACCAGGTGTACGTCCGCAGCTTCGCCGACGGCGACGGCGACGGCACCGGCGACCTCGCCGGAGTCCGCGCCAAGCTGCCCTATCTCGCAGAACTCGGCGTGGACGCCCTGTGGTTCACCCCCTGGTACCTGTCCCCCATGAAGGACGGCGGCTACGACGTCGCCGACTACCGGGCGATCGACCCGGCCTTCGGCACCCTCGCCGAAGCGGAGAAACTCATCACCGAGGCGTGGGGACTGGGAATCCGCACGATCGTCGACATCGTGCCGAACCATGTCTCCGACCAGCATCCCTGGTTCCGCGCCGCCCTCGCCGGCGGCCCCGAGCGCGAACTGTTCCACTTCCGCCGGGGCCGCGGGGAGCGCGGCGAACTGCCGCCCAACGACTGGCGGTCGGAGTTCGGTGGCCCCGCCTGGACCCGCCCACCCGTCTCCCACCACCACCCTTCCAAGGAAGGCCCTACGGGCCCTGTTGACCCCGTCTCCCACCACCACCCTTCCAAGGAAAGCCTTACGGGCCCTGTTGACCCCGTCTCCCGCCACCCTTCCAAGGAAGGCCCTGTGGGCCCCACTGACTCCGACGGCGACTGGTACCTCCACCTGTTCGCCCCCGAGCAGCCCGACCTCAACTGGGCGCACCCCGCCGTCCGTGAGGAGCACGAGGACATCCTGCGGTTCTGGTTCGAGCGGGGCGTGGCCGGCGTGCGCATCGACTCCGCCGCGCTGCCGGCGAAGGACCCCCAGCTGCCCGACTTCACCGAGGGCCTCGACCCGCACCCGTACGTGGACCGCGACGAACTCCACGACATCTACCGCGGCTGGCGGGCCGTCGCCGACGAGTACGGGGCCGTCTTCGTCGGCGAGGTCTGGCTCCCGGACACCGAACGCTTCGCCCGCTATCTGCGCCCCGACGAACTGCACACCGCGTTCAACTTCTCCTTCATGACCTGCCCCTGGGACGCCGGTCGGCTGCGCACCTCCATCGACGAGACGCTCGCCGAGCACGCCCCCGTCGGCGCGCCCGCCACCTGGGTGCTGTGCAACCACGACGTGACCCGTACGGTCACCCGCTACGGGCGCTCGGACACCGGCTTCGACTTCGCCACCAAGGCCTTCGGCACCCCGACCGACCTGTCCCTGGGCACCCGCCGGGCCCGCGCCGCCGCCCTGCTGTCGCTGGCGCTGCCGGGCGCGGTCTACGTCTACCAGGGCGAGGAACTCGGCCTGCCCGAGGCCGACATCCCGCTTGACCGCGTCGAGGACCCCATGCACGCCCGCTCCGGGGGCACCGACCCCGGACGTGACGGATGCAGGGTGCCGCTGCCGTGGACGGCCGACGCGCCGCACGCCGGTTTCGGCGGCGAACCGTGGCTGCCACAGCCCGCCGGCTGGGCCTCGTACGCCGCCGACCGGCAGGCCCGGGACCCCGGCTCCATGCTCGCCCTGTACCGCGAGGCGATCCGCCTGCGCCCGGCCTTCGGCGACGGACCGTTCACCTGGCTGCCCACCACCGAGGGCGTACTCGCCTTCACCCGCGCGGACGGCGGCGCCATCTGCGTGGTGAACCTCGTGGACGCGCCCGCCGCCCTCCCGGCCCACACCGGACTGCTCCTCGGCAGCGGCCCCCTCGACCCCGAGGGACGCCTGCCGAAGGACACGGCGGTCTGGCTGCGCGCCTGAGACCGCACCCGTTTGTTCCCGCACCCCCACCACGAAGGGACCAGCCATGCGCACATTCAGATCGACTGTCAGGGGCATGCCAGCCATTGGTGCGGTCGTCGCCGTCGCCGCCGGCATGCTCGTCGCCCTCGCACCCGCGCCCGCCCGTGCCGCCGCGGGCGCCACCCTCCCCTTCACCTCGGTCGAAGCC
Source organism: Streptomyces sp. NWU339 (assembly GCF_003143855.1). Classification (GTDB taxonomy): domain Bacteria; phylum Actinomycetota; class Actinomycetes; order Streptomycetales; family Streptomycetaceae; genus Streptomyces. The sequence goes on along the minus strand of NZ_QFRK01000019.1, from coordinate 56,002 downwards.
GAGTCCGCCACGACCACCGGTACCAGGATCGGTCCCGACCACACCCAGGGCACCCTCGCCTCCGAGGCCTCGGGCCGCCGGGCCGTCCGGCTCGACACCGGTCAGCGGGTCGAGTTCACGGTGCCGCGCGCGGCCAACGCCGTGAACGTCGCCTACAGCGTCCCCGACGGGCAGTCCGGCTCGCTCGACGTCTACGTCAACGGCGAGAAGCTGGCCAAGACCCTGCCGGTGACCTCCAAGTACTCCTACGTCGACACCGGTTGGATCGCAGGCTCCAAGACCCACCACTTCTTCGACAACGCGCGCCTGCTGCTCGACCGGAACATCCGGACCGGTGACACCGTCGCCCTTCAGGCCACGGGTGTCCAGGTCACCGTCGACGTGGCCGACTTCGAGCAGGTGGCCGCGCCCGCCGCCAGACCGGCCGGTTCGGTCTCCGTCATCGACAAGGGCGCCGACCCCAGCGGCCGGGGCGATTCCACACAGGCCTTCCGGGAGGCCGTCTCCGCGGCTCAGGGTGGGGTGGTCTGGATACCGCAGGGCGAGTACCGGCTCACCTCCGCACTGGGCGGCGTCCAGAACGTCACCCTCCAGGGCGCGGGCCACTGGCACTCCGTCGTGCGCTCCTCCCGCTTCATCGACCAGTCGAATTTCGCCGGCAACGTCCACATCAAGGACTTCGCCGTCATCGGTGAGGTCACCGAGCGGGTCGACTCCAACCCCGACAACTTCGTCAACGGCCCGCTCGGCCCGAACTCGTCCGTGTCCGGCATGTGGCTCCAGCACCTCAAGGTGGGCCTCTGGCTGACCGGCAACAACGACAACCTGGTCGTGCAGAACAGCCGCTTCCTCGACATGACGGCGGACGGCCTCAACCTCAACGGCAACGCACGCGGGGTGAAGGTCCGCGGCAACTTCCTGCGCAACCAGGGCGACGACTCGCTCGCCATGTGGTCGCTGTACGGGCCCAACAGCAACAGCAGTTTCGAGAACAACACCATCTCGCAGCCGAACCTCGCCAACGGCATCGCGATCTACGGCGGCACCGACATCACCGTCAGGGGCAACCTGATCGCCGACACCAACGCGCTGGGCAGCGGTATCGCGATCTCCAACCAGAAGTTCCTCGACCCGTTCCACCCGCTGGCCGGCACGATCACCGTCGACGGCAACACCCTGGTCCGCACCGGTGCCATGAACCCCAACTGGAACCACCCCATGGGTGCCCTGCGAGTCGACTCCTACGACAGCGCCATCGAGGCACAGGTCAGGATCACCGGCACCACCATCACCGACAGCCCGTACAGCGCCTTCGAGTTCGTCTCCGGCAGCGGGCGCGGACACGCCGCGAAGAACATCACCGTCGACGGCGCCACCGTCGACGGGGCCGGTACGGTCGTCGTCCAGGCCGAGACACCGGGCGCCGCCACCTTCCGGAACGTCACCGCCACCGGCATCGGTTCGGCCGGCACCTACAACTGCCCCTATCCGGCCGGTTCGGGCACCTTCACCCTCACCGACGGCGGCGGCAACTCCGGCTGGGACAGCACCTGGTCGGACTGCTCCACCTGGCCGAAGCCCGGCGGGGGCGACCCCGACCCCGACCCGGACCGCAACCTCGCCCAGGGCCGCCCCGCGACCGCCACCGGCTCCCAGGACGTCTACACGCCGGCCAAGGCGGTCGACGGTGACGCGAACACCTACTGGGAGTCCGCCAACCATGCCTTCCCGCAGTCTCTGACCGTGGACCTCGGCTCCAGCCGGGCCGTCCGGCGACTGGTGCTGAAACTGCCCCCGCAGCCCGTGTGGCAGACCCGCACCCAGACCCTCGCCGTCCAGGGCAGCACCGACGGCTCCGCGTACACGACGGTCCTCGCCGCGAAGGAGTACCGCTTCGACCCGGCCACCGGCAACACGGTCACCGTGACGCTGCCGGACGGCACCGACCTGCGCCACCTCCGGCTGCACGTCACCGGTAACACCGGGTGGCCGGCAGCCCAGTTCAGCGAAGTGGAGGCGTATTTTTCCTGACGTCCTTCCGCCCGGCCTCGGCCGCCCCGCGCCTCGCCGCCCGGATCTGCTCGTACACACGGGTCCGCGGTTCGGTGAAGCGCGGGCCGGCCCCGGCTCAGGCCCGCTGTGCGGCGACGGGGTCGGTCACGCCTCCCGGGCAGGCGTTCCGTTCGATGTCCCAGCCCGCCGTCTCCGCGCCGGCCCGGTAGGCACTCCGCAGGAAGGCGAGTACGTCGGCGCGCGGCGAGGACGCGGTCCTGGCCTTCTCGTACTCGAGGACCGCCAGACGGCTGCCGGTGCCGCGTTCGACCCACGAAGCGGCCGCGGGCTGCAGCGGATGGCGTGCCAGGCCGGTCGGTTCGGGCGCGGTGTAGGAGTAGAACGCCGCCCGGGGGAAGGCCGGGTCGCCGAACCAGAAGCCCGCACTGATCACCTCGCGGGAGTACGCCTCCCTGGTGACCGGATCGACGGATTCGGAGTGGGGGACGACGGTGTCGGAGAACCTGGTCACCGCGATGTCGAAGGTGTGCCAGAAGTGGTGCACCGGACTCGTCTTTCCGCACCACTCGGCGGCGTACTCCTCCAGGACCAGGTTGACCTGGGACAGGATGACCCAGTAGCGGTTCACCGACTCCTGGTCGTAGGCGCGGTGTTCCGTGTCCTCGTCGAAGGGGCGGTCGGAATCCGGCAGGTCGAAGGGGTGCGGCAGCCCGATGCGCACGGAGACGTCGAGTTCGGTGAGCGCGGACTGCAACCGCCGGTAGAAGTCGGCCACCGAGAGGCCGGGCAGCGGGAACGACACCTCGCGACCCGAACCGGTCGTGACGAGAAGCCTGTGGTCGACGAAGTCGAAGTCGATGCAGAAGAAGCGGCCCTGGTCGTCCAGTCCCATCGGGCGGGTGGTGATGCCACGTCCGGTGAGATGGTAGGGAACGTTCCACCAGTGGTTGCGGCGTGGCGACGCCGCGAGCCGCACCTTTCCGACCACCTGCGCGAACCGGTGCAGCGTCTCCTTGGTCGCCCGCCATTCGGCGTAGGGCAGCGGGGGAAAGAGTTCCACAGCTCCTCCAGGGTGCCGCGTATATGTGCATGTCGGGATATGAGCCTGTTTGCCCTTGAACGGTATCCCCCTCAAGGGAAGGTCGAAAGGCGAGGGGCGCCCGGTGTGCCCGCTCGCGGTGCGCCGGACGGGCTTGCGCGATGGGCGCACTGGAAGGCGCTTCGATCTGCCGGTGAGTGCCGCGCGTCCTGGGCTGGATCGCGATCGCGCTTCACATCCTCACCGGGAGTCCCCATGCGTCTGCCCATCGAGCTCAGGCACGTGGCGCCGCGTCCGGCCACGGGAGCGTTCATCCTCGACTCGGGCCTGTCCAGGCGTCGGGTCGACGAGGAGACCGCGGCCCAGCTGCATGGAATGGCCAAGAACACCTACCCGGGCCTGGAGCGGATGCGGCCCGCGACCTTCGTGCGGCTGCTGTCCACCGGGGAGATCACGCTGGGAGCCGCCCTGCTCCTGCCCTTCGTGCCCACGGTGGTGGCGGGTGCCGGGCTCGCCGCGTTCTCGTCGGGGCTGCTGGGTCTGTACCTGCGCACTCCGGGGATGCGGCAGGAAGGCAGTCTGCGGCTGACCCGGGAGGGCACCGCGTTGGCCGAGGACGCCTGGATGCTCGGCATCGGTCTCGGATTCGTCGTGGACGAGATGACGCGCGACACGCGCTGACCGTCCGGTCCCGGGGCGAATCGGCTGCTTCGCCCGAACAGAGCCCTGCCCGACCGGGCAGGGCCCTGTTCCCTGTGGCCCCCGGCCGTCACCGGTGGTGGACCGATGCCGTGAGGCACTATTCTTACAGGTGAGATTCGTGAAAATTCGGGGAGGAGGACGTCGTGACCTATGTGATCGCGCAGCCTTGTGTCGACGTGAAGGACAAGGCGTGCGTCGACGAGTGCCCGGTCGACTGCATCTACGAGGGCCGGCGGTCCTTGTACATCCACCCGGACGAATGTGTCGACTGCGGCGCCTGCGAGCCGGTCTGCCCGGTCGAGGCCATCTTCTACGAGGACGACACTCCCGAGGAGTGGAAGGACTACTACAAGGCGAACGTCGAGTTCTTCGACGACCTCGGCTCGCCCGGCGGCGCCTCCAAGCTGGGGCTGATCGAGCGGGACCACCCGCTGATCGCCGCGCTGCCGCCGCAGGACGGCGCGACGTGACCTCCGGGGAACGCGCCGGGGGAAGCGATCCGATGACCCCGCGCCGCCGTAGCGTGCTCGAGGTGCTGCGCGCCGCCGGCGCGCCGCTCGGCGTCAACGAGGTGGCGGAGCGGGTGGGGGTTCACGCCAACACGGCGCGCTTCCACCTGGATTCGCTGGTGGCGCGCGGGGCGGTGGAGCGGACTCCGGAGGCGTCGTCCGGACGGGGGCGCCCCCGTGCGGTGTATGCGCCGCGTCGCGGAATGGACCGTGGAGGGCGGCGTGAGTACCGACTGCTGGCCCGGATGCTGCTCAGCCGGCTCGCGTCGACCGGCGCCGACGCCGAGGCGGAGGCCGTAGAGGCCGGCCGGGCCTGGGGGCGGCATCTGGTCGACCCGGCACCGCCCTTCCACACCGTGACCGGCCGTGAAGCCGTCGACCGGCTGGTCGGACTCCTCGCCGACCTCGGCTTCGACCCGGTGGACCCTGTGAACCCGGTGGACCCGGTGAACGACGTGCCCGATGACGTGCCCGACGTCATTCGTCTGCGGCACTGTCCGTTTCTCGAACTCGCCGAGGAGTACCGGAAGATCGTCTGCCCGCTCCATCTGGGCCTGATGAAGGGCGCGTTGGCCGAACTGGACGCGCCCGTCGCCGCCGACCGGCTGGAGCCGTTCGCCGAACCCGACGTCTGTCACGCCCATTTCGTCCATGCGCGCGCCGCGTAGAGGAAGGGCAGTCCGGCAGTGAACTCCGTATCGGCCGCCACCGCGGGCGCCGCCGTCTTCGTCTGGCTCTGCATGGTGCCGGCGATCTCCTTCCTGGAGACGCCGTCGAAGTTCCGTGCGCCGGGGTGACCATCCAGATCGGCCTCGGTATCGGCGGTGTCGTCTTCCGGGCGCTCAACCTCGTCGAGCTCGCCCTCGCCGCGACCACCCTTGTCGCCGTGGCGGCCGGCGGGGCCGGCACCTCGGTGGTCGTGCTCGCCGTCGTGGTGGCCCTGGCGCCGGCAGCCCGACTCGGTGTGATCCGGCCCCGGCTCGACCGCCGGTCCGACCGGGTGCTCGCCGGAGAGCAACTGCCCCGCTCCCACTGGTACTACGTGGCGTTCGAGGCCGTCAAGGCAGTGGCGCTCCTGGCTCTCGGCATCCTGCTCCTCACCGTATGAGCGCCACCCGGCCGTCGCGTCAGCGGGTCATACGTCCTGGCCGTCGCCGCCGCGGCCCTTCGCCTCCTCGATGCCCTCGATGATGTCGTCGAGGACCGACTGCTTCTGGTCGGTGTCCAGACCGAAGCGGATCACGACGATCTGCTTCGGCCGCGCGGGGGAGGGAAGGGCCAGCGACTGGACGTACCCGTCGGAGCCCTTGCTGGTGACCGCCTTCCAGCGCACCAGGTAGCCCTTCTGCCCGGCGACGTCCACCGCCTTCGACTCGAGGACCTCGTGCGAGGTGATCCTCCCGTAGGAATCGCCGCCGTACGACTCCTCGGCGTTGGCGGCGATGTCCGCCTTGGCGACCTCCTCGGCGGTGGAGCCGCGGATACCGAGGGCCGGCGCCGGTGCCGAGTAGGCTCCGCCCTTGGTGCAGGTGCTGGAGGTGTTGCCGGGGCATTCGTAGGTGTCCTCCGACATTATCTGGGCGCCCACCCGGCCCTCCTGGCCGTACCAGCCGTCCGGGATGGGCAGGCTGATTCCGCTCAGCCCGTCGGTCACCGACCCGCTCTCGACCCGTGGCGGCCGAGAGGTGTCCGGGTCGGCCCCCTCCCCGTCGGGACCGCCCTTCGGACCGCCTTCCGACCCACCGGGGCCGCCGTCCCGTCCGCCCGGCCCCTGTGAGGCCGCGGAGTCACCACTCCCGCTGTCGTCGGTCAGCGCGTACACGCCGACCCCGATGCTCGCCAGCACCGCGACGGCCGCCGCCACGGCGATTCCGATCCGCAGCCCGCGTCCCCGGCCGGAACCCGAGCCGGACTGCACGACCCCGGGGTATCCCGGGTGCACCGGGTACGCCGGATGGGCCGGGTACGCCGGCCCGGCCGCCGTGCCCGGTGCCGGAGGGCCCCAGACGGGTGCCGAACCCGTCGGCCGGACCTGGTCCGTCCAGGCAGTGCCGTCCCACCAGCGCTCGGTGGCCGGTCCGTCATTCGTCTGCCCGGGGTCGGGATACCACCCGGGAGGAGTCGCCTGCGTCATGCCCCCACCGTATGAGGCGTCGATGAAAGCCGGATGAGACCGGAGGAGACCGGAGAAGAGAGGTCCGTCACCTCCGGTGGTCGGCCGCCCCCGCCCCGGCCGACCACCCTCGGTGCACCCCCAGCAGGACCGGCGTGCCGCCGCTTCACCGCAGGCCTTCCCCTCCCCGGCGCGCCCCTGTGGAACTGATCCGACGTTGCGTCACCATCCCATCCATTGACAGGTGTTGACCTTTGGGACCTTCGGACCCCCAGGTGAGCGCCGGGACGCGTCGACCTCTGTACCGCGTGTCACCCGTCACGGCAAGAGCGGGCACGGTACTGCTCCATCAGGGCTGTCGGAGGACTACGCTCGACGCCTGTACGTCGTTCGGGCGACTTGGGGAGGCAGCGGGATGACGGAGGTACGGCCCACGGTCGCGGCCTCGCCCTCCCTCTGGGAGCGGGACGAGGAGGTCGCCGCCATCACCGCGGTGGTCGACACCCTGTGCGCGGACCGGTCCTCACCCGGCGGCCTGCTGGTGCTCCAGGGCGAGGCGGGGCTCGGCAAGACCACGCTGCTCGCCGAGACCCGGCGCATCGCCGAACAGCGCGGCTGCACCGTCTGGTCGGCCCGCGGCGGCGAGACCCTGCGCTCCGTCCCCTTCAACGTCGTACGCCAACTCCTCCAGCCCGCGCTGCTGTCGATGCTGCCGGAGGAGACCCGTGAGTACCTCGGCGACTGGTACGACATCGCCGGCCCCGCCCTCGGCGTCGCGGAGCCCGGCGCCCGGCACATCGACCCGCAGGGCGTCTGTGAGGGGCTGGTCGCCGCGGTGCGCCGGCTGGCCCGCCGGGACTGGCCGCTGGTGCTGACCATCGACGACGCCCACTGGGCCGACCAGGAGACCCTGCACTGGCTCGCCGTCCTCGCCGAACGCCTGGCGGAGGTGCCCGTCCTCGTCGTGGTCGCCCGCAGGCCGGGCGAGGTCTCCGGGGTGAGCGCCCGCCACCTGGACGCCGTCGCCGAGGCGGCCGAGCACCCCGTCACCGTCCTCAGCGCCCTGACCCCGCTCGCCACGGCCGGACTCACCCGCGCCACCCTGGGCGAGAACGCGGACGCCGCGTTCTGCCGCGAGGTGTGGGCCGTCACCGGCGGCAACCCGTACGAGACCGTCGAACTCCTCGCCAAGGTCCAGGACAGCGAACTCGAACCCGTCGAGACCCACGCGGGCGAACTGCGCGCGCTGAACCGCTCCGCCCGCGGCGGCGGACTCGTGGCCCGCCTGGAACAACTCGGCATAGACTCCACCCGGTTCGCCTGGGCCGCCGCCATCCTCGGCACCGACATCACCGTCGACCTGGTGGCCCGGCTCGCCACCCTGAACCGTGACGACGCCGTCCGCTGCGCCGAACTCCTGCGCGGTGACCGCATCCTCACCGTCCCCGACCCCGGCACCGGCCGCACCGGAGCGGCCGACCTCGAGTTCGTCCACCCGCTCATCGCCACCGCCGTCTACAACTCCATCCCCGACGCCCTGCGCCGGGCCATGCACGGCATCGCCGCCCGGATCGTCACCGATTCCGGACGCGGCGCCGCGTCCGCCTCCCGGCACCTCCTCGAGGTACATCCGGACGACGACGAGGAACTCGTGTGGCAACTGCGTGAGGCCGCCCGCGAACACCTCGCCACCGGCGCCCCTGACGCGGCCCGCCGCTGCCTGGAACGCGCATTGGAGGAGCCGCCCCGCCCCGAGGTCCAAGCGCACGTGCTCTACGAACTGGGCTGCGCCACCTTCCTCACCGCACCCGCCCGGACCATCGGCCACCTGCGGACCGCGCTCGGCATGTCCGGCCTCGACGGCGAGGCACGGGTGGACGCCGTGGTCCGGCTCTCGCAGGCGCTGCTGCACAACAACCAGATGGAGGAGGCCCTCCGCACCGTCGAGGCGGAGGCCGCCCGACTGGAGCCGGGACCCGCCCGGATGCGGCTGCAGGCCGTGCAGTTCATGTGGGAGGGCATCCACGCCGACGAGGCCGCCGCACCCGGCCGCAGCGAACGCCTGGCCGCCCTCGCCGCCACCTGCACCGGCCGTGACAACTCCGAGCGCGCGCTGCTCATCCTGCGCGGCTTCGACGCCATGATGCGCGGCGAGAACGCCGAGGAGGTCGCCGAGATCTGCGACCGCGCCCTGGTCAACGGCCGCCTCGCGCCCGGCCTCGGCTGGACCGACTCCGAATGGGGCGTCGAACTGCTGCTGATGCTGGCCGGGGTCTACGCCTACACCGACCGCCTCGACCGCGCCGAAAGCCTCTACAACGAGGCCTTGCGCGCCTACGAGACGGCAGGCTGGAGCGGCGGCCACCTGGCCCTCGCCCACGCCTACGTCGGTCTCGGGCACCGCAGACGGGGCCGCCTGGCGGCGGCGGAGAAATCGTTGCGCGAGTCCCTGCGCCTGGCCGAACGCGTCGGCCGCGGTCTGCCCCTGTACTGGACGGCGACCTGCAACCTGGTCGACACCCTGCTCGCCCGCGGGCACGTGGACGAAGCCCGGGCGGTCGCCGAACGGCACGGGTTCGCACCGCCCTACCCGTCCACCATCGTGCTTCCCGACCCCCGCTCGGTGCGCGGCAGGCTGCTGCTCGCGGTCGGCCGCACCGAGGACGGCGTCAACGAACTGGAGGCCGCCGAGAAGGCGGCGGCCTCCCGCGGCCACCACAACCCCGTCCACGTCTTCTGGTCCGCCGACCTCGCCCGCGCCCTCGCCGGGGCGGACCCGGCCCGTGCCGCCCGGCTCGCCGTGGAGTACCGCAGGCGGGCCGAACGCTTCGGCACGGACACCGCCCTAGGGGAGGCCCTGAGCTGTGCCGCCGCTCTGGAGACCGGCCAGCGGGCGGTGCGGCTCGCCGCCCAGGCCGTCGCCTACCTGGAGTCCTCACCCTGCCAGTACGAACATGCCGCCGCCCGCGGCGAGTACGGCATCCTCGCCCGCTCGAAGACCGACCTGGAGCGCGGTCTGGCGCTCGCACGGTCCTGCGGCGCGGACGGGCTGGCCGCGCGGGCCCGGGCCGAACTGGCCTCGGTCACCGGACAGGCGTCGACCGCCACGCCTGCTCCGACCGCCGGGCGGGGCCCGGGCAACCGGCCGTAGCGCCCCGCCCCTTCACGGCCCCCGGACCCCGGGCCCGTCACGACGTGCCGTCGGCCTCCTCCGCCAGTACCCGCTGGGCCGTCGCGAAGGCCGAGTTGGCCGCCGGCACGCCGCAGTACACCGCCGTCTGCATCAGCACTGCTCCGATCTCCTCGGGGGTGAGCCCGTTGCGCAGTGCCGCGCGGACGTGCATGGCCAGCTCGTCGTAGTGGCCGTGCGCGACCAGCGCGGTGAGCGTGATCATGCTGCGTTCGCGGCGGGTGAGCGTCGGGTCGGTCCAGATCTCGCCCCAGGCGTAGCGCGAGATGAAGTCCTGGAATTGCGCGGTGAACGCCGTCTGCCGGGCCTGGGCCCGGTCCACGTGCGCGTCCCCGAGAACCTCGCGCCGTACCCGCATCCCGCTGAGCGCGTCCCCGCCGAAGTGGGCCCGCAGCGCCGTCAGCACCGCCTCGGGGCGCTCCGCCGGCGCCAGATGAGAGGCGCCCGGGATCTCCACGAGCCCCGCACCCGGCACCGCGTCGGCGATCTCGCGCAGATGCGCCGGGGGCGTCGCCGGATCCTCCCGGCCGGCCACCAGCAGGGTCGGCACCCGGATCTGTGCGAGGTGCTCCCGCAGATCGAACGCGGCCAGCGCGTCACAGCAGGCGGCATACGCCCCGGGATCGGCGTCCCGGTGGTCGCGGACCAGCTCCGGCACCGTGAAACCGGGCGTGAACCAGCGGGCGTTCGCATTCTCCGCGAGTCCCGAAAGCCCCTCGCTCCGTACCAGCGCCGCCCGTTCCTCCCACGCCTTCGAGCCGTTGAAGTGCGCCGAGGAACAGATCACGGCCAGCGACGGCACCCGCTCCGGGTGACGCACGGCCAGTTCCAGCCCCACCGCTCCGCCCAGCGACACGCCCGCATAGGCGAACCGCTCGATGCCGAGCGTGTCGGCGAGCCCGATCACCAGATCCGCCAGCTCACCGACGGTCGCGCCGGGACCGATCAGTCCGGCCGCCGAACCGCCGTGCCCCGGCAGGTCCCAGCGGACCACCCGGTGCGTGATCGACAGCTCGGGCGCCACCTTGTCCCACAGGGCGTACGACGTGCCCAACGAGGGACCGAGCAGCAGCGGGGGAGCGGAACTGGGCCCCTCGACAAGGTGGTTGAGGACGGTGTCGGTCACGAGCGCTCCAGTGCACGGTCGGTGAGAGGTCCGGCAGAGCCGGTGTAACGGGTGGGGTCGGTCGCGGCGGCGAGGTCGATGTCCTTCAGTTCCGGCAGTTCGGCCGACTCGATCTGTTCGGCGAGGAGTTCACCGAGGTCGCGGCCCTCGGTGTAGGCGCGCCGCGCCAGGCGGGTGAGCAGTTCCTTCGCCCGGCCGCGACCGAGTACGGGCGCCAGCTCCGCGGACAGCCGCTCGGAGACGATCAACCCGTGGGTGAGGCCGAGGTGTCCACGCATCACGTCCGCGTGCACCCGCAGCCCCTCGGAGAGTTCGGCGGCGTCCCGGGCCGCTCCACCGGTCAGGCGGAGCAGGTCCCGCAGCGGTTCCCACTCGGCGTGCCAGGCACCGGCCGGCCGCTCGTCCTCGGCCACCAGTGAGCCGTACAGCGTGGCCGCGAGCTGCGGTGCGCGCCGGGCCGCCGCCGCGATCAGCGTCGAACGCACCGGGTTGGCCTTGTGCGGCATGGCCGAGGAGCCGCCACCGCTGCCCTCGGAGACCTCCGCGATCTCGGTGCGGGAGGAGGTGAGCACGTCCGTCGCGAGCTTGCCCAGCGCCCCGGCGGTGAAGGCGAGGGCGCCGGCGAGATCGGCGACCGGAGTGCGCAGCGTGTGCCAGGGGAGAGCGGGCGGACACAGTCCGAGCTCCCGGGCGTAGAGCGCGGGGAGCGCGGTCGCGTCCGTCGCCCCGTACGCCGTGAAGGCCGCCAGGGTCCCGGCGGCACCGCCGAGTTGGGCCGGCAGCGAGGCGCGTACGGCCGTCGCACGGTCGCGGGCGTCGAGCACCAGCGACCGCCACCCGGCGGCCTTCAGCCCGAACGTCGTCGGCACCGCGTGCTGGGTCAGCGTCCGCCCCGGCAGTACCGTGTCGCGGTGCTCGGCGGCGAGGACGGCCAACGCCCGCTGGCAGCGGTCGAGGTCGTCGAGGAGCGGGCCCAGCACGCGGTGGGCGACCAGCATCATCGCCGTGTCCATGATGTCCTGGCTGGTCGCGCCCCGGTGCACGGAGGGACCGTGCTCCTCGCCGACCGCCCGGGTCAGGTCCGCGACCAGTGGGATCACCGGGTTCCCGCCGCCCCGCGCACGCTCGGCGAGGGACGCGGGGTCGAAGCGCCCGGGGTCGGCGGCCACCTCCGTGACCGCCGCCGCGGCCTCGACGGGGACGAGCCCCGCGGCCGCCTGCGCCCGGGCCAGCGCGGCCTCGGCGTCCAGCAGCGCCCGCAGCACGGCGTCGTCCCCGGTCTCGGCGGCGGCCGGGGAACCGGCCCACCCGGGGGCGAGCAGACCGGTACCGGTGTCGGGTGATGTCACTGGAACTCCAGGAAGACCGTCTCGCCCTCGCCCTGAAGGCGGATGTCGAAACGGTACGTCCCGTGGCCCTCGTCCACCGCGATCAGCGTGTCGCGGCGGTCCGCGTCGAGCCGGGACAACAGCGGGTCCGCCGCGAGCACGGCCTCGTCGCCGGGCAGGTGGATCCGGGTGAACAGATGCATCAGCAGGCCCCGCGCGAACACGCACACACTGAGGTACGGCGCGTGCTGTCCCCGCGCCCCCGGCCGCAGCGTACGCACGTACCAGTGGCCGTCGGCATCGGTCTGGATCCGGCCGAAGCCGGTGAACTCCACCCCGTTGCGGCCCAGGAAGTCGCCGCTCGCCGGGTCCCGCCGCATCGAGCCGTCGGCCGTCGGCAGATTGCCCTCCGGATCGGCGCCCCACACCTCCAGCAGTGCGTCCGGCAGCGGGTTGCCCTCGCCGTCGTACACGTACCCGTGCACGGTGACGGTCTCCGGGTGGCCGAGCGGTGCGATGTCCTCGCCGCCGCGGAAGGGCAGCGCGTAGCCGTAGAACGGGCCGACGGTGTGCGAGGGGGTGGGCAGCACGTTCTCCGGACTGTTCGTGTCGATCTTCGTCATGGTGGTCAGCGCCCTTCTTCCATCCAGGTGGCCCGCGGTCCCTCGAGCACGATGTCCCAGTGGTAGCCGAGGGAGAACTCCGGCACCGACAGGCTGTGGTCGTAGGTCGCCACCAGCCGCCGGCGGGCCGCGTCGTCGGTCACCGACTGCAGGATCGGGTCGTAGGGGAAGAGCGGGTCGTTGGGGAAGTACATCTGCGTCACCAGCCGCTGGGTGAACGCCGACCCGAAGACGGAGAAGTGGATGTGCGCCGGGCGCCACGCGTTGACGTGGTTGCGCCACGGGTACGGACCCGGCTGGATGGTCGTGAAGCGGTAGAAGCCGTCGGCGTCGGTCAGGGTGCGACCGGCGCCGGTGAAGTTGGGATCCAGCGGGGCGTCGTGCTGTTCCCGCTGATGGGCGTACCGCCCGGCCGAGTTGGCCTGCCAGATCTCCACCAGCTGGCCGCGCACGGGACGCCCGTCGCGGTCCAGCAGCCGCCCGGAGACGGTGATGCGCTCACCGACGGGCTCGCCGTCGTGGTGGCGCGTGAGGTCGTTGTCGACCACGGTGATGTCCCGCTCACCCCAGGCGGGGGAGGACAGCTCCACCAGCTCCGGGTCCTTGGACACGTCGACGGCGATCGCCGGCTGCTTGGGGTGGCGCAGCACCGAGGAGCGGTACGGGGCGTAGTCGCGGCGCGGATGGTGCTCGACCGGGGCGCCGCCCGCCACCCGCTTCTCGTACGCGGAGTGCTCGGCCGCGATCTCCTGGTCGATGTCGTGCTGGGTGAGTGCGTTCGTCACGACAGTCCCTCCACAACGGTCGGTCCGGCTCCGGTCGGGGCGGTGCTCCCCTCGACCACCTCCGCCACTGCCTCCGCTGCGGAGGCCAACACCTTGTCCATCAGGAAACCCCATCCCTTCCAGTCCGGCCGACCGGATGCGCACCGGTCCGCGGCCGTGTGTCGTCGGTACCGAGATAATCAGGGCACTGATTATTTTCGCAGCAGTCCTTCACGCTGTCATCGCTGGGCCGAAGCGTCAATACCCTCTTCTGTCCAGCGGCGATGTCTTCAGGAGGCGATGTCTTCAGAAGCCGCAGACAGGTCAGCCCTCGCGCAGGTATTGTTCAGTGCACCAACTAAACGACATAGGGCAGGGGGCGTACATGGCAGCGGTGGACCTCACCAGCCATCCCGGGCATCTGGCCCGGCGGCTCCAGCAGGCGCACCACCTGCTGTGGAACACGATGGTCTCCGAGGAGATCACCTCGCCGCAGTTCGCGGTCCTCAACGCGCTCGTCGCCGAGCCCGGCCTGGACCAGCGCACGGTGGGGGAGCGGGTGGGGCTCGACCGGTCCACCATCGCCGAGGTGATCGGCCGGCTCCTCCGGCGGGACCTGCTCGACAAGGTCCGTGATCCGCAGGACGGCCGCCGCTTCCTGCTCCGGCTCACGGACGACGGCCTGCGCACCCACCGCAAGCTGGTGGTGCGCACCGCCCGGATGAACCAGGTCTTCCTGGCCCCGCTGGGCGACGACGAGCAGGCCGCCTTCTTCGAGCTGATCCGCCGGGTGGCGGACGCGGCCGAGGGGCTGCGCCACCCCGCCGTCCCGTCGAACCGGTGAGGCGGTGAGGCGGCGGCGTGGTCGCGACGCCGGGTGACGGCCCCGCGCTGATCAGGGGGCCTTCGCGTACACCACCCACACCTGCCCCCGCGCGAAGTTCACCGGAGCGCCGTCGTTCGTCGTGAACGAGGTGCCGTCCGTGGCGTCCGGCCTGCTCCAGCGGACCTCGTGGGCGCGCCCGTCGCGCAGCACGGTGGCCTCCCCGGAGCCCACCGTCTCGGTGTACGGCGTGTTGTTGCCGAGGCGGTCGCGGTAGTCGGAGGGGCGAACGGTCACGTACTGCACGACGACGGTCGCGGGCGCCAGCCGCTCGCCCCGCGGGGTGACCGCGGGATCGCCGTCCATCGAGACCAACCAGCGGTCGCGGGCGTCGGACCAGGTGAAGGCGAAGCGGGCCGCCGGATAGCGCACCGTGTGCGTGGCCTCGGGTGTGCCGCCCCGGGGCGGCGGACCCTGGTGGAAGCCGGTGGTCAGCGCGGATCGGCCGGGCGGGTCGTCCAGGAGCCGCCGGGGGTGCAGGTAGAGGTTGTGCGGGGAGGACCGGTCGGTGGCCCGGTCGTAGACACCCGCCTTCGATCCGGGCGTCCCCGGGGTCAGGGCCTCCAGCGGAGCCTCGTCGATCAGCGGCAGCAGTCTGCTCTGCGCCCCGGAGAACGCCAGGATCGGCCGGTCGAACTGGCGCAGCAGCTCCAGATCGGCCTCCCGGGCGCTGCGCACCGGCCCCACGGACTCGGGCAGCCGGGTGGAGTAGACCGCCATCAGCCGGCTCAGCCCGCCCTCGACCTGCTCGACGTACACCACGTCCGCCGCGTCCAGGCCCGTTTGCGGCCGGGCCGCAGGAGTGTTGTCGAGCTTCACGGCGAGCACCGGAGGGCTGCCGGTCCCGTCCGGCCGCGGCTCGAGCGGCGACGGCCCGCGCTTTCCGCGCCCGTCGTCGACCGGTCCGTCCGAGGCCGTGCAGCCGGCCGCCAGACCGGCCGCCAGGAACACCGCCAGCAGTGCTCTCGCCGTTGCCGTGCGCCGTGCCGCGCGTCGTGTGCGCGTCCCTCGTCCCATGCCCACCGTCGCCACCCTGCCCGCCCTGAATCATCAGTTGTCTTGATTTTGCGCTTTTCTGATCGTCGGTGGCTATGCCTGATCAATGACGGTCCCGCGCGGTGGCTTCCGCCGATCGGCCCAGGGGCGCGCGGTTCGGCACGGACCGCTCGGGTACCCGGGACCCCGCACGAAGAAGCCACGAAGAAGCACAGCGGCAACGGCACACCGGCCACCACGAAGGGAGCGGGCGGCGATGAGGGCAGTGACCTGGCAGGGAAAGCGGGACGTCAGGGTGGAGAACGTGCCCGATCCCCGGATCGAGGAACCCACGGACGCCGTCATCCGGATCACCTCCACCGGCCTGTGCGGCTCCGACCTGCATCTGTACGAGGTGCTCACCCCGTTCATGACCCCGGGCGACATCCTCGGCCACGAGCCGATGGGCATCGTCGAGGAGGTCGGCGCCGCCGTGCCGGACCTCCAGGCCGGCGACCGGGTCGTGGTGCCGTTCCAGATCGCCTGCGGCAACTGCTGGATGTGTCTCACCGGCCTGCCCACCCAGTGCGAGACCACTCAGGTCAGCGCCGAGGGCATGGGCGCGGCCCTGTTCGGCTACACCCGCCTCTACGGCGCGGTGCCGGGCGGCCAGGCCGAGTACCTGCGGGTCCCGCAGGCCCAGTACGGTCCCATCAAGGTTCCCCAGGGGCCGCCCGACGACCGGTTCGTCTACCTCTCCGACGTGCTGCCCACCGCCTGGCAGGCGGTCGCCTACGCCGATGTCCCGAAGGGCGGCAGCATCGCCGTGCTCGGCCTCGGTCCCATCGGCGACATGGCCTGCAGGATCGCCCAGCTCAAGGGAGCCGGCCGGGTCTTCGGCGTGGACCTGGTCCCGGAACGCCTGCACCGGGCGCGTGACCGGGGCGTGGAGACCTTCGACCTGCGCTCCTTCGACGACGAGAAGGAACTCGTCACGGCCCTGCGCGACCAGACCGACGGGCGTGGGCCCGACGCCGTGATCGACGCCGTCGGCACCGAGGCGCACGGCAGCGCGGCGGCCCGCATGGTGCAGAACGCCTCCGCGCTGCTGCCCCGCAAGCTGAGCGGTCCCATGGCGGAACGCTTCAGCGTCGACCGGCTCGCCGCCCTCCACACCGCGATCGAGATGGTGCGCCGCGGCGGCACCATCTCGATCACCGGCGTCTACGGAGGCATGGCCGACCCGATGCCCATGCTCACCCTGTTCGACAAGCAGATCCAGATGCGCATGGGGCAGGCGAACGTACGCCGCTGGAGCGACGAGATCATCCCCCACCTCACAGACGACGACCCCCTCGGCGTCGAGGACTTCGCCACCCACCGCGTGCCGCTGTCGGACGCGCCCCGGGCCTACGACATGTTCCAGCGCAAGCAGGACGGCGCGGTCAAGGTGCTCATGCAGCCGTGAGCCCGAAGACGCCGGGGGAGCCCAGTCGGGGCCGGCCGAGCCGGGTCAGGAAGCCCGGGCCCGCGGCTTCCTGACCGTTGATCAGCTCAACTCGGTTCGGCTCGGCTCGGCTCCTTGGTCAGTGCCGTCTCACGGCAGTTCCTTGATCCGGACGTCCCGGTACGAGACCACGTCGGTGGTGCCGTGGACCTGGAGCCCGACGTAGCCGGAGGCGAACCGCCGCCCGTCCGTACCCGGGTCGTCCGAGCGCGGCGGGGTGAAGTCCTGGCCACCGGTGTTGTCGAACTCGTTGATCAGCACACCGTTGCGGTAGACCGAGTAGTGCTGGTCCACCACGCGGATCTCGTAGTCGTTCCAGGTGCCCTTCTGCGTCACGCCCGCACCGGCCAGGCCCACCCGGTCGAAGCCGTAGACCGAGCCCGTCTTGTACATGTCGCCGGTGGGGGAGTCGAACACCTGCACCTCGTGCCCGTACTTGATGGCGACCCACTCCGGCCGCGTCTCCTCCGGATGGTCGTGCACCTGCGGGAACCGCACGAACACACCGGAGTTGGCGTTGCCGGTGCCCGGCGCGTCGTCCCGCCACTGCAGCTTCAGCGAGAAGTCGCCGTACTTGCGCTCGGGGAACCACAGCATGCCGAGTCCGGCCCTGGTGGTGCCGGAGGTGATCGACCCGTCCGGGTTCAGCCCGAACGAACCCCCGCCCACCTGCTGCCACTTGGCGAACGACTCCGCACTGCCGTCGAGGATCGTGCGGTAGCCCTCGGTCTGGCCCGGCTTGCCGATCCCGGACTGGCCGGCCGCCGTGTTGATCGCCCGGTGCTCCCGCCGGTCGACGACTCCTTCCTTCTCGAGCTTGTCCAGCACGCCCTTGACGTGCTTCAGGAACAGCGCGTGGGACGTCCACTCCTTCTCGTCCTCGATCAACTCGCCGATCCGGCACCGGTTGTTGGTGACCCGGTTGGGCACACCCGAGTCGACCTCGCCGACGAACACCGTCAGCCGCTCGTCGAACTCCGGGCAGGGCGGTGGGGGGACCTGGCCCGACACGACCGTGAAGCTCACCGTGAGCGGGGCGGAGGTGTTGCCCGCCTTGTCGCTCGCCCGGTAGGCCAGGGTGTGCCTGCCCACCCGGTCGACGACCACGGGCGCCGTGTACGCCAGGTAGGGCCCGCCGTCGAGCGAGTACTCGATGCCGGCGACGCCGGAACCGTGCCCGTCGGTGGCGCTGACGGTCACCTTCGCGCTGCCGACGTACGCCCCGTCGGAGTTCTTCGAGCCCGCGACGGTCACGCCGGTCACCGGCGGGGTGGTGTCCTGCGGGGGCGCGGAGACGACGGTGAACTCGACGCTCTTCTCGGCCGCCGCGTTACCCGACTTGTCCGTGGCGCGATAGCGCACGGTGTGCGTACCGACCTGATGCACCATCACCGGGCCGGTGTACGCCCGCCAGGCGCCGGAACCGATCGCGTACTCGATGGTGTTGACACCGGAGCCCGTGTCGGAGGCGGTGACGGTGACGGTCGCCATGTCGATGTACGCGCCGTCGGCGTTCTTCTCACCGTCCACCGTCGCCGAGGTCTCCGGTGCGGTGGTGTCGTCCGTCGGCGGGGCGACGACGGTGAACCCGACGCTCTGCTCCGCCGAGACGTTGCCTGCCTTGTCCAGGGCGCGGTAGCGCACCGTGTGCGTACCGACCTGGTCGACGACGACCGGCGCGGTGTACGGCTGCCAGGCGCCGTCGGCGCCGATCGCGTACTCGATCCGGTCGACGCCCGAGCCCCCGTCGGTCGCCGTGACGGCGACACTCGCCGAACCGACGTAGGCGCCCTCGGCGTTCTGCGCGCCGGTCACCTCCGCGGTCGCCTCGGGCGCCGTGGTGTCCTCACCGCTGCCCTCGGTCACCACCAGGATGCCCTGCATCTGGCCGTGGCCGGGGATCGTGCAGTGGTAGAAGTAGCGGCCCGGGGTGAGCGTGACCTCGGCGGTGTACCGGCCTTTCTGGGCGTCGTTGGGGTTGGCCAGGATGTTGAGCTGGACGTCGTTGTTGAACTCGGGGTCCGAGGTGACGAACGTCAACGTGTGTGGCATACCAGTGGTGTTGCCGGTGGCCACGCTGTTCTCGAAGACGATCGTCGCCGGTCCGGCCACCGCGGTCGCCGGTGCCGAGAGGTACTTGTCGATGTCGTTGCCCGCGGTCCAGGTGAGTACCTGGTCCGCCGCCTTGGCCCCGGAGGCCTCGGTGTCGTCGGCCGCAGAGATGCTCTGCAGCCCGAGCGTCATGAGCAGGGCGGCCAACAGGGCGGCCCAGATTCTGCGTTGCCGTATCACTGGGTTCCCCTCGCCAGCTGACCGGCGGCCGGGGTCGGGCCGCCGCCCTTGTAGGTGACCCGCCACAGCGCGGACTTGGCGTCCGAGGTGAAGAAGCCGCGGCCGTAGTCGAGGACGTACAGCGCGCCGTCCGGACCGAACTTCCAGTCCATCAGGTTCTTGATGCCGTCGTTGCCGATCGGCACGATCTTCTTCAGGGACTCCGAGTGCACCGGCAGTCCGCCGTCGCCCTGGGTCTTCGGGTTCATGAGCACCGCGTTGCGCGGCTGGTCGGCGTCGTAGAAGTCGCCGACGAACCACTTGCCGTCCCAGTAGGCCGGCCACTTGGTGTCACTGCCGTTCGCCTCGTCGAAGCGGTAGACGGGCCCGTTCATCGCGGCCTGCCCGCCGCCCTTGAGCCAGGGCAGCTTGTAGGTGGTCTCCTCCTGCTTGTAGGAGGGGACGCCGTTTCCGTCCCGGGGAAAGACCGGGCCGCCGCCCTGCGGCGAGTACCAGATGTTGTTGCCGGTCACCGGAGGCAGGTTGACCAGGCCGTCGTTGTTCGGCGACTCGTTCTTCGGGCGGTCGCAGTCGTACCAGCCCAGCGGCTGGGACGGATCGGGCAGATTGCGGTCCCGGTAGGGCTGCTTGTCGCCCATGCAGTACGGCCAGCCGCGGTTGGACGCCTTGGTGATCGCGGCGAAGGTGTCGTACTTGGCCGGGCCCCAGGTCGTCGACGGCTGCCCCGCGTCCGGGCCGACCCAGCCGGCGTAGAGCACGTCGGTCACCGGGTCGACGAAGATGCGCGCCGGGTTGCGCACACCCATCACATAGATCTCGCCGCGCGTCTTGCCGCCGCCCTCGGCACTCTCCTTGCCGGTGAACAGATTGCCCTCGGGGAGCGTGTACGTCCCGTCCGGCTCCGGGTGGATGCGCAGGATCTTGCCGTTGAGGTTGTTGGTGTTGCCGGCCGTGCGGCGCGCGTCCGCGAAGGAGACGCCCTTGAAGTTCGGCTCGGGGTTGTTGCCCGAGTAACCGCCACTGAAGCCACTGGAGTTGTTGTCACCGGTGGCGATGTACAGGTTGCCCTTGGAGTCCCAGGCCAGCCCGCCGCCCGCATGGCAGCAACTGTGGATCTGCACTGGCCAGTCGAGCAGCACCTTCTCGCTGCGCAGGTCCAGCTTGCCGGTGGACTCGTCGAACGTGAAGCGGGAGACCCGGCGGTCGGCCATGCGCTTGACGCGGTCGATCTCCGAGTGGGGGGTGTAGTGCAGATACACCCATCCGTTCCGCTCGAACGCCGGGTCCAGCTCGATGCCCAGCAGCCCCTCCTCGACCTTGACCAGTTCGTCGCCGCCGCCCTTGTTCCCGAAGACGGTGAGTGCGCCGGCCAGGGTCACCTTCCCGGTCTTCGGGTCGTAGACGTGGATCTCGCCCTTGCCCTTGCCGATGTCGGGGTTGTTCCAGTCGGTGACCACCGGCTGGGAGGAGTCGGCGCCGCCGCGGCCGATGTAGAAGACTCGGCCGTCGGGAGCGGTGACCAGCCCGTGCGGCTCGCCGATCTGGTCGTTCTGGCCCGGCTGGTTGGGCCGGGTGAGCCGCTCCGCCGCGTAGTTGCCGTTGATCGTCGCCTTGCAGTCCGCCTGGACGAGCCGCGTGGTCCACAGCAGGGCGCCGCGCAGATGGTCACGGAAGTCGCTCTCGTCGTACGACGACACCGTGCCGCCCATCCCGGTGTAGAAGGACCTGCCGCCGTCGTAGTCGCGGCACCAACTCACCGGGTGGTCTGCTCCGTTGGCGCTCGTTCCGGGCTGGTAGGTCGACTCGCGGACCCTGGCCACGGTGTGCACCTCGCCGGACGGGTTCTTCGTCCAGTTCAGCCACTTGTCGGGCCGTTTCCACTCCTGCGGCAGGCTCTTGGTCGCCGGATGCCGCCGGTCGCCGACCTCGACGGTCGCTCGCTGGGCGCCCGCCGGGCCGGACGCGGCCGGACGGGCGCCGATGAGACCGGTGAACCAGTCCGAGTACGGCTCCGCGCGGGCCGCGTCATGAATACCGAGGAACCCGCCGCCGGCCTCCATGTAGGCCTCCAGGCCCGCCTCCTGGGCCGGGTCGAGGACGTCACCGCCGCCGGTGAGGAACACGATCGCGTTGAAGCGGCCCAGCCTCTTGTCGTTGGTGAAGACCGAGGCGTCGTCCGTCGCGGTGACCTCGAAGCGCTGGTTCGCCGGGCCGGACAGTCCGATCTTCTCGATCGCCTCGATCCCGGCGTTCACCACCGGCGACTCGTCGCCGGCCGCGGCGGAACCGTGGAAGAGCAGCACCCGCACGTCCGCGCCACCCGGAGGCGACTTGATCGACATCGTTGTCAGGGCCGGGTCGTCGTCCGGGCGCGCGCTGGCGGCGGGACCCGACAGCAGTCCGGCGGCGACGACTCCGGCGGTGACGGTCGCCGCCCACGTCCTTCGCCCCGCTCCGGTCCTTCTCGTGCTTCTGGTGCCTCTTGTGCCTCTTGTGCTCAACCCCTTTAAGCGCATGGGTTCTTGATGCGATGTGAACCGCATGTGGCCACCCACCCCTCTTCGGTCGCAGCGACAGCGTCAAGGAAGCTAGACCTCTTTGTGCCACACGCCAATACCTATGGCCGCAATGAAACGAACTTTGTCCTGAGTGTGGATAAACAAGAGGGTGGCCGGTACGGTTTTCCAGGTTCATGACAGCAACATCACGGCCATTGTGTTCACGTCTCTCACGGATCCGCACCATCAAGTCCCTTACCAGTAGGGAGAGTTCGGCATGCAAAGACGCGACTTCAACCGGCGGGTGCTGCTGGGCGGCGCGGTCGTCGCGACATCGATGTCCCTGGGGCCCGAGGCGGTCAGCGCCTCCACGCCGGCGAAGACCGCGCCCGCCGGCGGCGAGGTGAGGCGCATCAAGTTGTACGCCGAGCGACTGGACGGCGGAGGGATGGGCTACGGCCTGGAGAAGGGCAAGGCGTCCGTCCCCGGCCCCCTGATCGAGCTCAACGAAGGCGACACGCTGCACATCGAGTTCGAGAACACCATGGACATACCGGTGAGCCTGCACGTCCACGGCCTGGACTACGAGATCTCCAGCGACGGCACCAGGATGAACCGCAGCGACGTCGCCCCCGGCGACACCCGCACCTACACCTGGCGCACCCACAGACCCGGACGGCGCGCGGACGGCACCTGGCGCTCCGGCAGCGCCGGCTACTGGCACTACCACGACCACGTCGTCGGTACGGAACACGGCACCGGCGGCATCCGCAACGGCCTGTACGGAGCGGTGATCGTACGGCGCAAGGGAGACGTCCTGCCGGACCGGACGCACACGATCGTCTTCAACGACATGACGATCAACAACAGGCCCGCCCACACCGGCCCCGACTTCGAGGCCACCGTCGGCGACCGCGTCGAGATCGTCATGATCACGCACGGCGAGTACTACCACACCTTCCACATGCACGGTCACCGCTGGGCCGACAACCGGACCGGCATGCTCACCGGCCCCGACGACCCGAGCCAGGTCATCGACAACAAGATCGTGGGCCCGGCGGACTCCTTCGGCTTCCAGATCATCGCGGGGGAGGGGGTGGGGGCGGGCGCCTGGATGTACCACTGCCACGTCCAGAGCCACTCCGACATGGGGATGACCGGGATGTTCCTGGTGAAGAAGCCGGACGGCACGATCCCCGGCTACGACCCGCACGAGCACGGCCACGGGGCCGTGGGGGAGGGCGAGGCGCACGAGCGCTGACGGGCGGCACCCGCGAGAGCGCTCTCACCTCTGCCGCGACCGGGGCTATCCTGATCCGCAGCCGCAGGTGAGGAGCCGCCGACGTGACCGAGACAGTGCCGCGCCCCACGCTGGAGGCCGTGGCCGCGCGGGCCGGGGTCTCGCGGGCCACCGTCTCCCGCGTGGTCAACGGCGCCGACGGCGTCACCGAGCCCCTGGCCGAGCGGGTCCGGCAGGCGGTGGACGAACTCGGCTACGTGCCCAACCGGGCGGCCCGCAGCCTGGTGACCAACCGCCACGACGCCATCGCCGTCATCGTCGCCGAACCGGAGAGCCGTGTCTTCGCCGACCCCTTCTTCGCCCGCCAACTGCGCGGCATCAGCAAGGAGCTGACGGCACACGACAACCAGCTCGTGCTGCTGCTCACCGAGGGCCGGGCCGACCACGCCCGGGTCGCCCGCTACCTGGCCGGCGGCCATGTCGACGGCGCGCTGGTGTTCTCGCTCCACCTCGACGACCCGCTGCCCGAACTGATCCAGCGCGCGGGCGTCCCGACGGTGTTCGGCGGCCGGCCCGGCTGGTCCGGCGGCAGGGACGGCGTCGTGTACGTCGACAGCGACAACCGGGGCGGTGCCCGCGACGCCGTACGGCACCTGCTCGGCCTCGGCCGCGGCCGGGTCGCGCACATCACCGGCGCCCTGGACCAGACCTCGGCGGTGGACCGGCTGGACGGCTTCCGGGACGCCGTGGTCGACGGCGATCCGCGGCTCGTGGCGGAGGGCGACTTCACCGTGGCCGGCGGCGAGCGGGCGATGCGGGAACTCCTGGAGCGCTGCCCCGACCTGGACGCGGTCTTCGCCGCCAACGACCTCACGGCGGCGGGCGCGCTGCGGGTGCTGCGCGAGCACGGGCGGCGGGTGCCGGACGACGTGGCGGTGGTCGGCTTCGACGACATGCTGCCGTTCGCCGAGCAGACCGACCCCCCGCTGACCACGGTCCGCCAGGACATCCTGGAGATGGGTCGGCTGATGGCCCGGATCCTCCTGCGCGGACTCGACCGCACCGTCCGCACGCACGACACCGTGGGAGGCGACCCCGCCGGTGTGATCCTCCCGACGACGCTGGTACGCCGCGCCTCCGCGTGACACGTCCCCGCGCGCCGCCGTGCGTTCCGGCGTCCGCGCGGGCATCGTTCGTGCGGTGGTCGGCGGTGGTCGGCGGTGGCCGATGGAGGCCGGCGGTCCTCGGCGTGGCGCGTTGAGCCGGCGTTGATCGAACGTTTTTCGACGGTCGGCACGCTTTCGACCATGCACATCGACACCATCGCGTCGCCCGAACTCGCCTGGCAACAAGAGGCCCTGTGTGCGCAGACCGGAGGCGACTTCTTCTTCCCCGAGCCCGGCAGCTCGGTACGTGAGGCCAAACGGATCTGCGGTATGTGCCCCATCCGCGCCACCTGCCTCGACTACGCCCTGACCAACGACATGCGCTTCGGCGTCTGGGGCGGACTGTCGGAGAAGGAACGGCTGGAGTTACGGCGTACGCCTCACTAGTGCCTGCCGAGGCACTGGAGGGAACGGCGGGCCGCCCGGTCTGCCCGGGCGGCCCGCCGGTGTCTGCGGGGAGGGAGAGAGCGCGAGGTCAGCCGGCCGCGCGCGCCGCCATCCGGGCCTTGCGGGCGGCGAGCTTCTCGTCGAACTTCGCCGCCTCGGAGTCCAGACCGCCGAGGAACATCCCCAGTTCCTCCTGGGCCTGACGGCCCTCGGCGCCCAGCCCGTCGATCTCCATGACCTTCAGGTGGCGGATCACCGGCAGGAGCACGTCGTCGTGGTGGATGCGCAGGTTGTAGACCTCGCCGATCGCCATCTGCGCCGCCGCCCGCTCGAAGCCGGGAATGCCGTGCCCCGGCATCCGGAAGTTCACGACGACGTCCCGCACCGCCTGCATCGTGAGGTCGGGGGCGAGCTCGAAGGCCGCCTTGAGCAGGTTGCGGTAGAAGACCATGTGAAGGTTCTCGTCGGTCGCGATGCGGGCCAGCATCCGGTCGCAGACCGGGTCACCGGACTGGTGGCCGGTGTTGCGGTGCGAGATACGGGTGGCCAGCTCCTGGAACGCGACGTAGGCGATCGAGTGCAGCATCGAGTGGCGGTTGTCCGACTCGAAGCCCTCGCTCATGTGGGACATGCGGAACTGCTCGAGCTTGTCCGGGTCCACTGCCCGCGAGGCGAGCAGGTAGTCCCGCATCACGATGCCGTGCCGGCCCTCCTCCGCGGTCCAGCGGTGCACCCAGGTGCCCCAGGCGCCCTCCCGGCCGAACAGCGTGGCGATCTCGTGGTGGTAGCTCGGGAGGTTGTCCTCGGTCAGCAGGTTCACCACCAGGGCGATCCGGCCGACCTCGGTGACCTTGGACTGCTCCTTCTCCCATGCCTCGCCGTCCTCGAAGAAGCCGGGGAAGTTACGGGCGTCGCTGAACGGCACGTACTCGTGCGGCATCCAGTCCTTGGTGACCTTCAGGTGTCGGTTGAGCTCCTTCTCGACCACTTCCTCCAGCGCGTACA
Organism: Streptomyces sp. NWU339; assembly: GCF_003143855.1. GTDB lineage: Bacteria > Actinomycetota > Actinomycetes > Streptomycetales > Streptomycetaceae > Streptomyces. The sequence goes on along the minus strand of NZ_QFRK01000019.1, from coordinate 30,642 downwards.
ACAGCCGGGCGTCGGTCCACACGGCCGGGCTGCCGAGGTGGGGAGAAGTGATCGACATGGGGTGCTCCAGGGGGGACGGGGGCAGACAAGGGGGCGTCGGCGGGCGGCGCCGACGACCTACGGGATCGTAGGCTACGAAACCGTAGGTTACGAAACCGTAGGTTAAGGGCGCCATAAAGGCCGCAGATCAGGGGGGGGTACGCGTGTCGGCCAGGAGCCATACGGGAAGGGACCACCCGTCAGGCGTGCAGGTCCCGGAGCCGGACCGAGAGACAGGTGACGCAGCCCTCGAGCTTCTCGAACTCCCCGATGTCCACCGGCACCGGCGCGTACCCGAGGTCCGCGAACAGCTCCGCGGTCTTCGGGGCGCTCGCCGCCATCAGCAGCCGGTCCCCGCCGAGCAGCACCACGTGTGCACCGGACTCCTCCGGCACCGGAAGGAAACGGGGGAACAGCGACGGCGCGTCCAGGTTCGGGATGTGGCCGACGACCGTCCCGTCCGGCAGCGCCGTCACCGCCGACTTCAGGTGCAGCACCTTGTTCACCGGCACGGCGACGACCCGGGCGCCCAGCGGTTCGAACGTCGCCCGGAGCTGCTGGATCCCGGCCGCGTTGGTTCTCCCGCCCCGGCCCACGTACACGGTGTCGCCGATCTTGAGCACGTCCCCGCCGTCCAGGGTGCCCGGCTCCCAGATCCAGTTCACCGAACAGCCCAGCGCGGCCACGGCCTCCTCGACCCCGGTGGTCTCCGGGTGCCGGGACTCGGCACCGGACCGGGCGATCAGGGCCACGTTCCGGTACATGACGACCGTGTCCTCGACGAACACGGAGTCGGGGCAGTCGTCGGCCGGGTCCACCTCGACCGTCTCCCAGCCGTGGCCGCGCAGCACCTCGGTGTACGCCTCCCACTGCTCCACCGCGCGGTCGACGTCGACGCCCTCCCGCTCGATGTGTGTCACCAGCCCTTCGGCCAGTCGGGGACCGGGACGGCGGACGAGGGCCTTCTTGCTGGACACGAGCGTGACTCCGTATCGGACGGGGCAGGTCTGGCGCCGTCACCGAGGGCGCCGGTGGGCCGGCCGGTCTCCCACGGATGGCCGCGCAGCCATCATGCAGGGAGAAGCCGGTCCGGGCCACCCCCGGCGGCGACGAGATCTACCACCGGTAACCAGACGTGCGGTTCTGGTCCGTGCCGTCCCGACCCATGCCGGTGGAGGGCCGGGCCGGTCAGCCGACGGCGTCCGGTGCGGTCTCCCTCAGTTCTCCCTCCTCCAACAGCAGCCATCGCGTGATCCCGACCGACTCCAGGAACGGCAGGTCGTGGCTGGCCACGATCAGCGCCCCCTCGTAGGACTCCAGGGCCGTGGTGAGCCGGCGGACGCTCGCGATGTCGAGGTTATTGGTCGGCTCGTCCAGCATCAGCAGCTGGGGCGCGGGCTCGGCCAGCATCAGCGCGGCCAGTGCCGCCCGGAAACGCTCACCGCCGGAGAGCGTCAGCGCCTTCTGGTCGGCACGGGCGCCCCGGAACAGGAAGCGGGCGAGCCTCGCCCGGATCCGGTTGTTGGTGGCACCCGGCGCGAAGCGGGCCACGTTCTCGGCGACGCTGAGCTCGCCGTCGAGGACATCGAGCCGTTGCGGCAGGAACCGCAGCGGGACCTGTGCCGTCGCCTCGCCGGACACCGGCGGGAGCTCGCCCGCGATGGTGCGCAGCAGCGTCGTCTTGCCCGCGCCGTTGCGTCCGATCAGCGCGACCCGCTCGGGACCCCGCAGCTCGAAGTGGCCCTCCACCCGGGCGCCGTAAGCGAGTTCCAGACCCCTGAGGGTGAGGACGGTGCGCCCCGGTGGTACGGCGGTGTGCGGCAGGTCGACACGGATCTCGTCGTCGTCCCGTACGGCCTCCACCGCCTCGTCGAGTCGCTCCTTGGCTCCGGCGAGCTTCTCCTCGTGCATGATGCGGTGCTTGCCCGCGGACTCCTGTGCCGCGCGCTTGCGGGCGCCCATCACGATCTTCGGTTCGCGTTTGCTGTCCCACATCTTCTGCCCGTACCGCTTGCGGCGGGCCAATTTGACCTGGGCGTCCGCCAGTTCACGCTTCTGTTTGCGCAGATCCGACTCGGCGACCCGCACCATGCGTTCGGCCGCCTCCTGTTCGATCGTGAGTGCCTCCTCGTAGGCCGAGTAGTTGCCGCCGTACCAGGTGACTTCTCCGGAGCGCAGATCGGCGATCTGGCCGACCAGTTCCAGGAGTTCGCGGTCGTGGCTGACCACGACCATGAGGCCCGGCCAGTCCTCGACGGCCGTGTACAGCCGTCTGCGTGCGTACAGGTCGAGATTGTTGGTGGGTTCGTCGAGCAGCAGTACGTCGGGCCGGCCCAGCAGCAGCGCGGCCAGCCGCAGCAGCACCGACTCGCCGCCCGAGACCTCGCCGATGGTGCGGTCCAACCCGATGTGTCCGAGGCCGAGTTCCCCGAGGGTGGCCAGGGCGCGCTTCTCCACGTCCCAGTCGTCGCCGACGGTCTCGAAGTGCGCCTCGGCCACGTCGCCCGCCTCGATGGCGTGCAGTGCGGCGCGCTGCGCGGCGATGCCGAGCGCGTCGTCGACCCGCAGCGCGGTGTCGAGCGTCACGTTCTGCGGCAGGTACCCCACCTCGCCGGCGACGCGTACGGCGCCGTCGGCCGACCGGAGTTCACCGGCGATGAGCTTCAGCAGGGTTGATTTTCCCGACCCGTTGACGCCGATGAGTCCGGTCCGGCCGGGACCGAAGGCGGCGTCGAGGCCCTCGAAGACGGGGGTGCCGTCGGGCCAGGTGAAGGACAGGGAGGTACAGGTGATGGATGCGGGCATACGGGCCTCCGCGCGGTTGCGTGGTGTGGTCGGGTGCAAACGCGTATCGAGACACCGCGGGACGACAGGCCGGGCGGGAGGGTCCGGGCATGAAAAAAGCCCTGCTCCGCAAGGACGGCTCGTACGCCGAGGTCGCACGCGGCGTGCACACCACACAGGTGTGACGCGGTGTCTCAGGACCTCAGACGAGCAACGTCCCTCTCCGATCGACGGCAACAGAAGCGCTATGAAAGGTACGAGAGGCCGGATTCGCTGTCAACGCGTTTTCGGAGTGGCGGAGTGGCGGAGAGGGGGAGAGGGGGCCAGGCGGAGGGCCGGAGGGGCCGGCCGGGCGGCTCAGCCGGCGAACGGCCCGCCGTCGCCGAAGGCCAGCTTCGCGAAGCGCTCGCCGATGCGACGGTGCGTGGCGGCGTCCGGGTGCAGCGCGTCGGGCAGCGGCAGCTCGGCGTGGTCAGCCTCGCCGTAGAGCTCGCGACCGTCCAGGTGGTACAGGTTCGGGTCGTCGGCGGCCCGCTGCTCCACCAGCCGGGCCAGCTCCTCCCGTACGACGTTGAGGGTGAGCTTGCCGGCGGCCCGTTCCTCGGGGTTCCCCATGGCCGCGAATCGGAGCCGGCCCTCGCCGATGGTGCTGAAGTCGGGGACGCTCGGGCCCGGGGTGTCCTCGTGGATGGGACACAGGATCGGCGAGACGACCAGCAGCGGCGTCGCCGGATGGCCGTCGCGGATGGTGTCGAGGAAGCCGTGTACCGCCGGTACGAAGGCACGCAGCCGCAACAGATCGGCGTTGACCAGATTGATCCCGATCTTGACGCTGATCAGGTCCGCGGGGGTGTCCCGCATCGCCCGCGCGGTGAACGGGTCGAGCAGCGCGCTGCCGCTCAGCCCCAGATTGACCAGGTCCACCCCGCCGAGGGAGGCGGCCAGCGCCGGCCAGGTGGTGGTCGGGCTCGCGGCGTCGGACCCGTGGCTGATCGAGCTGCCGTGGTGCAGCCACACCCTGCGGTCCCCACCGGCCACCGGCTCCACGGGGGCGTCGGTGCGCAGGGCGACCAGCTGGGTCATCTCGTTGTGCGGGAGCCAGATCTCGACGCGCTTGTCATGGTCCGGCAGCCCGGTGAAGCGGGCGGTGCCGACGGGGCCCGGCCGCAGGTCGGCGGAGCCCGTGGCCATGTTCACCAGCATGACGTTCCCGCCGGTGACCTCGGCCTGCCCGGCAGGTTCGCCGTCGACCAGCAGGTCGTAGAGGCCGTCCGGACGGGGCGGGGCGCCCTCGTAGGCCATCTTGGTGCGGAGCGCGTCCAGCTCGACGGCGGTGGCCCGGGTGCGGAACACCAGCCGGACGCCGGACGGTTGCGCCTCCGCCATGTTCAGCTGACCGTCGGCACCCTGCGCGCGGGCCCGGGCGGGCAACCGGTGCGGCTGCACCCCCTGCGCGGTCCGTTCCAGTTCGAGCGCGCCGCGCAGCAGCTCCTCGGTGAGCGGGGTGGTGATCCAGCCCGCCGCCGGGGGCGTCGGCGTGGCGCCGGGGGCGGGGGCGCGAGGGTCGCGGGGGACTGAGGCACTCATGATCGCAGGTTGTCAACGGGGTGGACGGTCCGCAAACGCTTTTCCGGGCGCGGGCGCCCATCGGGCGCCCGGCTCGCCCCACGCCGTGGCTCAGCAGGCGTCGCGGATCAGTTCCGCGAGGCCGTGGTCCAGGTCGAGCTGAAGGTGCTCCAGGCCGACCGGCACGAGTTCGCCGGCGGCCTCGAGGAATCTGCGGATCTCGCCCGAGCGGACATGGACGACGGCGGTTCCCTCGGGCGCGTGGAACTCCAGCACCGTCCGGTCGTAGCCGTACGGCCGCACCCGTACGTCGCCGTGGCCCTCGGGTTCCTGCAGCCCCGCGGTGAGCAGTTCGCGGGCGAAGGTCCAGCAGACCTCGACGCCCTCCAGGGTGGCGGGGGCGGGGAAGGTCATGCGCACGGCGAACGGGTCGCTCCGGTCGTAGTGCAAAGTGGCGGGAATGCTCGGCATCCGCGGCGCGGCGGCGACGAGCCGGGCCTCGACGGGCTGCTCGATGACGGTGGACAACGCCTTGCTCCCTCGTGACGGCTGAACGACGGCTGAACGGCTTCCGGGCGGATAGGGCGGCCTACTCAAAGAGACGACGGAATCAGCCAATCCGTGCCCGCCGGAACAGAGTGACCTCTGTCACCGCCTTCATGCGTCCAAGTGGCCAAAGTCTCCCGGCGGGTGGTGTGCGCGGCTTGCGCGGGACCCCGCCCCGCCGCGAAAAGATCCCGGGCCCGTAGGCTCGTCGCCACCATGACGAGCGTACGCATCCCCGCGGACTGGCCCACGACCGAGGAGCAGGCCCGCGCGGTCCAGGACGGACTGCGCGGGCGGGTGGTGCTCGACGAGCCCGGCCCGCCGCCCGGAACGGGCCGTGTCACCGGGGTGGACGTGGCGTACGACGACGAGCGGGACCTCGTCGCGGCGGCGGCCGTGGTCCTGGACGCGGGCAGCCTGGAGGTCGTGGCCGAGGCCACGGCCGTCGGCCGGATCTCCTTCCCGTACGTTCCGGGCCTGCTCGCCTTCCGGGAGATCCCCACCGTCCTGACCGCCCTCGACGCCCTGCCGTGCCCGCCGGGACTGGTCGTCTGCGACGGCTACGGACTTGCCCACCCCCGCCGCTTCGGCCTCGCCAGCCACCTCGGGGTGCTCACCGGCCTGCCGACGATCGGCGTCGCCAAGAACCCCTTCACCTTCACTTTCACGCCCCCGGCGGCCCCGCGCGGCAGCACGGCTCCGCTGCTCGCCGGGGCCGAGGAGGTCGGCCTGGCCCTGCGCACCCGGGACGCGGTCAAGCCGGTCTTCGTCTCGGTCGGCCACCGCGTGACCCTCGCCAACGCCCGCGCCCACACCCTCGCGCTGACCCCCGCGTACCGCCTCCCGGAAACCACCCGCAGGGCGGACGCCCTGTGCCGCCGGGCCCTGCGGGAGGCGGGGGGTGCGGGGGAGGCGGCGGGCGCCGACGCCTAGGCGGCTCCCTGCCGCTCGTCCTGCTCGATGCGCCAGCGCCCCACCTCGCGGTACTCCGAGTCGTAGATCTCCGCTCCGTCCCCGGGCTCCATCGGGTAGTGGCGCAGGTTCCCGCCCCAGTACCGCAGAATCCGCCCCAGCTCACCCACGGGATCCTCGGCCAATGCCTCGTCGTCCATGCTCACTTCGAGAAGAAATCGCATGCCCTCGATTGTTTCATTGAACTTCCCTTTGAGACTTGGGTGAAAGGCATGGTCGGTCTGCAGGAGGCAAGCGTCGAAAAGTCTCAACCCGAGCTCAGGACGGGCGGGTCGCGGCGACGCGGAAGCGGATGCCCGCGGACCGCAGCCGCTCGATCAGCGCACCGCCCATCGACACCGCGGTGGTGACCTGTCCCGAGGTCGGCGGGAGGTCGTCGAAGGCCAGGCAGAGCGCCGCCTCGGCGAGCATCTTCGCCGTCTCGTCGTAGCCGGGGTCGCCGCCCGCGACCTCGGTGCAGACCCGCCGTCCGCCGCCCTCGCCCACGAAGCGGACGGTGAACCAGCTCCTGGCGCGCTTCTCGGGTCCCGGCCCGTCACCGGGCGCCAGCCGGCCGGACAGGCGGCGCCGCAGGGGCGGCAGTTGAGCCGCGGCGACCAGCGCGGCCACGGCCGCGACCCCGCCCACCGCGAACGGCAGGTGCCGGACGGCCGCGTAGTGCCGGTAGCGGAAGTCGGGCCCGTACCGGTCGAGCGCCTTCGCCGACCGGCGCACGATCCGCGCGTCGATGGTCGGCAGGGGCAGCGCCCAGGCGCCGACCTCGGGGGCGTAGCGCGGCCCGCCCGACGGCGCCGACACCCGGCGCCCCATCAGCCGCGGCTCGTGCCGCCGCCGGTCCCGGGCCGCCGCGCGGAGCTGTCGGGGCCGGGCGAACTGGCCCAGCGCCGAGGCGAAGGTCCCGCCCGAGAAGGTGGCGTCGGCGGTCACGAAACCGTCCACCGTCAGCGGCACCCCCTCCGGCAGTTGCAGCACGGTGAAATACGCGCCCAGGTCGTGCGGAACCGAGTCGAAGCCGCAGGCGTGCACCAGGCGTGCGCCGGTCTCCCGCGCGCGTGCGTCGTGGCGGACGTACATCAGGTCCACGAACTCCGGTTCACCGGTGAGGTCGAGGTAGTCGGTGCCGGTGTCCGCGCAGGCGGCGACGAGTTCCTCGCCGTAGGTCACGTAGGGGCCCACGGTCGTGGCCACCACGCGCGCGTGCTCGGCGAGCGTGCGCAACGAGGCCGGATCGGACACGTCCGCCCGCAGCACCCCGATCTCCGGATCGCCGGAGGGCCGTTCCAGCCGTTCCCGCAGGCGCTCCAGCTTCTCGGGGGAGCGACCCGCGATCGCCCAGCGCAGGCCGGAGGGCGCGTGGGCGGCGAGGTACTCGGCGGTGAGCGTCCCGACGAAGCCGGTGGCCCCGAAGAGCACGATGTCGTAGGGACGGTCGTCCGTCCTGTTCAGCCTGTTCATGACACCCCTTGTCGTGGCGCCCCTCGTGATCGTGACGCCCCTGGCTCCGCGGTCGTGCCGCCGTCGGTGGCCGAGGCTAGCGTGAGGGGTGCGGAACCCGACGACCACGGTGGGAACGCCGAGCCGAGCGGGGGCGCGGCGCGGACCGCGCCGTAGAGTGGCCGGGACGCATGGCCAAGCGCTTGCTCGGCCTCTTGTGCCGGATGGAACGTGTTCTTAGCATCACTGGTGTTACATCAGTTGTGTCACAGCTGGGGGTGCGATGACGAAGGTACCGACGCAGGGTCCGCTCACCGGAGTGCGCGTGGTCGAGCTGGCCGGGATCGGCCCCGGCCCGTTCGCCGCCATGCTCCTCGCCGACCTGGGCGCCGACGTCGTCCGCGTGGACCGCCCCCGCACCCCGGTGCTCGCGATCGAGGCCGCGTACGACGTCACCAACCGCAACAAGCGCTCCGTGGTCGTCGACCTGAAGGCCTCCGACGGCGCCGACCGCGTCCTCGACCTGACCGAACGCGCCGACGTCCTCCTCGAGGGCTACCGCCCCGGCGTCGCCGAGCGCCTAGGCGTCGGCCCCGGGGACTGCCACGCCCGCAACCCGCGCCTCGTCTACGGCCGCATGACCGGCTGGGGCCAGCACGGCCCGCTCGCCGACCGCGCGGGGCACGACATCGCGTACATCGCCCGCACCGGCGCCCTCGGCATGATCGGCAGCCCGGACCGGCCGCCGGCCGTCCCGGCCAACCTGCTCGGCGACTACGCGGGCGGTTCCCTCTACCTCGTCGTCGGCGTCCTCGCCGCGCTGCACCACGTGCGCGCGGGCGGCACCGGGCAGGTCGTCGACGCCGCCATCGTGGACGGCACCGCCCACCTGTCGGCGATGATCCACGGCATGCTCGCCGCCGGCGGCTGGCAGGACCGGCGCGAAGGCAACCTCCTCGACGGCGGCTGCCCGTACTACGGCACCTACGAGACGGCCGACGGCGGGTACATGGCGGTCGGCGCGCTGGAGCCGCAGTTCTACGCCGAGTTCCTGCGGCTCCTCGGCATCGAGGACCAGGCGGACGCCCACACGGACGTCACCCGGTGGCCCGCGCTCCGCGAGCACGTCGCCGCCCGCTTCAAGGCCCGTACCCGCGACGAGTGGACCGCCGACTTCGACGGCTCCGACGCGTGCGTGGCCCCCGTCCTGTCGCTGCGCGAGGCCCCGCACGACCCGCACCTCGCCGCCCGCGGCACCTTCACCGACCACGACGGCATCACCCAGCCCGCACCGGCCCCGCGGTTCTCCGCCACCCCCACCACCGTGCGCACCGGGCCCGCCCGGCCGGGCGCCGACACCGACGACGTGGCCCGCGACTGGGACGTCCCCCGACTGCTGTCCGCGCCCCGAGACCCTCAGCGAAAGGCCACCCCGTGAGCACCGAAGCGTACGTGTACGACGCGATCCGCACCCCGCGTGGGCGCGGCAAGGCGAACGGCGCCCTGCACGGCACCAAGCCCGTCGACCTGGTCGTCGGCCTCATCCACGAGGTCCGCGACCGCTTCCCGGACCTCGACCCGGCCGCCGTCGACGACATCGTGCTCGGTGTCGTGGGCCCCGTCGGCGACCAGGGCTCCGACATCGCCCGGATCGCCGCCATCGCCGCCGGACTGCCCGACACCGTCGCCGGCGTCCAGGAGAACCGCTTCTGCGCCTCCGGCCTGGAGGCCGTCAACCTGGCCGCGGCCAAGGTCCGTTCCGGCTGGGAGGACCTCGTGCTGGCCGGCGGCGTGGAGTCGATGTCCCGAGTGCCCATGGCCTCCGACGGCGGCGCCTGGTTCAACGACCCGATGACCAACCTCGCCACGAACTTCGTCCCCCAGGGCATCGGCGCCGATCTGATCGCCACCATCGAGGGCTTCTCGCGCCGGGACGTCGACGAGTACGCGGCCCTGTCGCAGGAGCGGGCGGCCACCGCGTGGAAGGAGAACCGCTTCGCGCGGTCCGTCGTCCCCGTGAAGGACCGCAGCGGACTCGTCGTCCTGGACCACGACGAGCATCTGCGCCCCGGCACCACCGCCGACTCCCTCGCGGGGCTCAAGCCGTCCTTCGCGGACATCGGCGACCTGGGAGGCTTCGACGCGGTGGCGCTGCAGAAGTACCACTGGGTGGAGAAGATCGACCACGTCCACCACGCGGGCAACTCCTCCGGCATCGTGGACGGCGCCTCCCTCGTCGCCATCGGATCCAAGGAGGTCGGTGAGCGCTACGGGCTCACCCCGCGCGCGCGGATCGTCTCCGCCGCCGTGTCCGGCTCCGAGCCCACCATCATGCTCACCGGCCCCGCTCCCGCCACCCGCAAGGCGCTCGCCAAGGCCGGGCTGACCATCGACGACATCGACCTCGTCGAGATCAACGAGGCGTTCGCGGCGGTCGTGCTCCGCTTCGTGAAGGACATGGGCCTGTCGCTGGACAAGGTCAACGTGAACGGCGGCGCCATCGCGCTCGGTCACCCGCTCGGCGCAACCGGCGCGATGATCCTCGGCACCCTCGTCGACGAACTCGAACGCCAGGACAAGCGCTACGGCCTCGCCACCCTGTGCGTGGGCGGCGGCATGGGCATCGCCACCGTCGTCGAGCGCATCTGAGCCCCAGCGACCCACACGCGACTTCTACGGAGACCCCTCATGACCGAGAGCACCACCATCCGCTGGGAACAGGACGACACCGGCGTCGTCACCCTCGTCCTCGACGACCCCGACCAGTCCGCGAACACCATGAACCAGGCGTTCCGCGACTCGCTCGCCGTGATCACCGACCGCCTGGAGGCGGAACTCCGGGCCGACCCGGACTCCATCCGCGGCATCATCCTCACCTCCGCCAAGAAGACCTTCTTCGCGGGCGGCGACCTGCGCGACCTGATCCGGGTCACCCCCGACACGGCGCAGGACCTGTTCGACGGCGGCCTGGCGATCAAGCGGCAGCTGCGCCGCGTCGAGACACTCGGCAAGCCGGTCGTCGCGGCGATCAACGGCGCCGCCCTGGGCGGCGGTTACGAACTCGCCCTGGCCTGCCACCACCGCGTCGCCCTCGACGCGCCCGGCTCCAGGATCGGCTGCCCCGAGGTCACCCTCGGCCTGCTCCCCGGGGGCGGCGGCGTCGTCCGCACCGTCCGCCTGCTCGGCATCGCCGACGCCCTGCTGAAGGTGCTGCTCCAGGGCACCCAATACAGCCCGCGACGCGCCCTGGAGAACGGCCTCGTCGACGAGGTGGCCGACACCCACGAGGAGCTGCTGGCCAAGGCCCGCGCCTTCATCGACGCCCACCCCGAGTCCGCCCAGCCCTGGGACCGGCCCGGCTACCGCATCCCCGGCGGCACCCCGTCCCACCCCAAGTTCGCCGCCAACCTGCCCGCCTTCCCGGCCAACCTGCGCAAGCAGACGAACGGCGCCCCCTACCCGGCGCCGCGGAGCATCCTCGCCGCCGCCGTCGAGGGCGCCCAGGTCGACTTCGAGACCGCCCAGGTCATCGAGGCCCGCTACTTCGTCGAGCTGGCCGCCGGACAGACGTCGAAGAACATGATCCAGGCGTTCTTCTTCGACCTCCAGGCCGTCAACGCCGGCGCCAACCGCCCCCAGGGCATCGAGTCCCGCCAGGTACGCAAGGTCGCCGTGCTCGGTGCCGGGATGATGGGAGCCGGCATCGCCTACTCGTGCGCCCGCGCGGGGATCGACGTCGTCCTGAAGGACGTCTCCCTGGAGGCGGCGGTCAAGGGCAAGGGCTACTCCGAGAAGCTGTGCGCCAAGGCCGTCGCCAAGGGCCGGACGACCCAGGAGAAGGCCGACGCGCTGCTCGCCCGGATCACGCCCACCGCCGAGGCACAGGACCTGGCCGGCTGCGACGCGGTCATCGAGGCCGTCTTCGAGGACACCACCCTCAAGCACAAGGTGTTCCAGGAGATCCAGAACGTCGTCGCCCCCGACGCGCTCCTGTGCTCCAACACCTCCACCCTGCCCATCACCGCCCTCGCCGAAGGCGTCGAACGCCAGGGCGACTTCATCGGGCTGCACTTCTTCTCGCCCGTCGACAAGATGCCGCTCGTCGAGATCATCAAGGGCGAGCGGACGGGGGACGAGGCGCTCGCCCGTGCCTTCGACCTGGTCCGGCAGATCAAGAAGACGCCGATCGTCGTCAACGACTCGCGCGGCTTCTTCACCTCACGCGTCATCGGCCAGTTCATCAACGAGGGTGTCGCCATGGTCGGCGAGGGCATCGAGCCCGCCTCCATCGAACAGGCGGCCGCCCAGGCGGGCTACCCCGCCAAGGTGCTGTCCCTGGTGGACGAGCTGACCCTCACCCTGCCGCGCAAGATCCGGACCGAGTCCAGGCGGGCCGTCGAGGAGGCCGGCGGTACCTGGACCGAGCACCCCGCCGACGCCGTCATCGACCGCATGGTCGACGAGTACGACCGCCCCGGCCGCGCCGCCGGCGCCGGCTTCTACACGTACAAGGAGGACGGCGGACGCGACGCCCTGTGGCCCGGCCTGCGGGAGCACTTCACCAAGCCCGGCCACGAGATCCCGTTCCGGGACATGCAGGAGCGGATGCTGTTCTCCGAGGCGCTGGACACGGTCCGGCTGCTGGAGGAGGGCGTGCTGACCTCGGTTGCCGACGCCAACATCGGCTCCATCCTCGGCATCGGCTTCCCCGGCTGGACCGGCGGCGTCCTGCAGTACATCAACGGCTACGACGGCCGCGCCGGGGGAGATGCCCGCGCCGGGGGAGAGACGGGCCTGCCCGGATTCGTGGCACGCGCGCGTGAACTCGCCGAGCGCTACGGCGAGCGCTTCGCGCCGCCGGCGCTGCTGGTGGCCAAGGCGGAGAAGGGGGAGCGGTTCACGGACGCCGGCTGAGGCGCCGGGAGCGCCCGGGCGGGGGACGGGAACGCGGGCCCGTCCCCCGCTGTCCGTCCCCCCGCCCGTCCCCGTCTCCCCGTTCATTCCCCGCCGTCGAGCCACTCCCGCAGTTCCTCGCGCAGCGATCGCTGAAACGTCGTCAGCAGCGCCTGCACCACGAGCGGATGCATATGGGCGGACAGCGATTTCACCTCCCGCGTGTCCCGCTCCGCCACCGCGTCCCGCAACAAACGCGACAGGTCCTGGGCGGCCGCGCGCGCATGCTCGGTGAGCGCCGCGCGGGCGGCGAGGATCGTCTCGTGCGCCAGCGGTACGTCCAGCAGCTCGACGCCGAGTCGCAGCAGACCCGCGTCGACCCGGAAGTCCTGGCCGTCCCGCTCGACGACGTTCAGCGCGGCCAGCCGCCGCAGATCCTCCTCGTCCAGCACCCGCCCCGCGCGCCGCTCCAACTCCTCGCGCGACACCCTCTCCACCGTGCCGGGCGCCCAGGAGGCCACCACCGCACGCTGGATCGCCAGGTCCCGCGCGCTCAGATCCGGCGGCAACTGCCCCAGATACCGTTCGATGGCCGCCAGCGTCATGCCCTGCCGCTGCAACTCCTCGATCAGCGCCAGCCGGGCCAGGTGCTCCTGCCCGTAGTGACCGACGCGACGCGGCCCGATCACCGGGGGCGGCAGCAGCCCTCTGCTGCCGTAGAACCGGACCGTCCGCACCGTGACCCCGGCCTTCGCCGCCAGCTCGTCGATCGTGAGGGCCGGCCCCTCGATGTCGGTCGTCATGTACAGCAGTATCACTGTCCCACCAGCAGTGCGACACCTCGGCCACTCCGACTGCCGGTCACGGTCCGGCCGTCGATCGACAGGACGACGACTGCCGGGAGGTGAGTTTCAGGCCATATGTGGTAGGGGCTTGTCTGGGGGAGTGAAGCTCCGCCCATCGGCTCGACGAAAGGTGCCGCCCGTGACGCAGGATCAACCCGGCGACAAGGACCATACGGCAGGCCCGGGGTCGGCTTCGGGAACGGAACCCACCGGACGTGAGAGCCCTCGCACCGACCGGGTGGTGTTCGGTGTCACGGCCGTGCTCACCGTCGCGTTCGTCGTATGGGGCGCCACAGCGACCGAATCGCTCGAGGACGTCTCGAGCACCGCGCTCACCGGTCTGATGCACAACGGCGGCTGGGCGTTCATGCTGGCCGCCTCCGGCTTCGTCGTCTTCGCCCTCTGGCTCGCGATCAGCCGTTACGGAAAGATCCATCTCGGCGCCGAGGGCGAGAAACCCGAGTTCCGCACGGTCTCGTGGGTCGCGATGATGTTCAGCGCGGGCATGGGTATCGGCCTGATGTTCTACGGCGTCAGTGAGCCCTTGGCGCACTACATCACCGCGCCGCCGGGCACCCACCCGGCCGACTCGGGCGAGCGCATGGAACTGGCCATGGCGACCACGCTCTTCCACTGGACGCTGCACCCGTGGGGAATCTACGCCGTGGTCGGCCTGGGCATCGCCTACAGCACCTTCCGCAGGCGGCGCCGTCAGACCATGAGCGCGGTCTTCACCCCGCTCATCGGGGCGAAGCACGCCAACGGCGCCCCCGGCCGCGTCATCGACATCCTCGCGATCGTGGCGACCGTCTTCGGCTCGGCGGCCTCCCTGGGCCTCGGCGCGCTGCAGATCGGCTCCGGCATGCGGAAACTGAACTGGCTGGACAAGGTCAGCACGGGGCTGCTGGTCGGCATCATCGCGGTGCTCACGGTCGCATTCATCGCCTCCGCCGTGTCGGGCGTGGAGAGGGGCATCCAGTGGCTGTCCAACACCAACATGGTGCTGGCCCTGGTGCTCGCCCTGTTCGTGTTCGTGGCCGGCCCGACGATCCTCGTCCTCGACCTGGTGCCCACCTCCATCTTCGGTTACCTGGGCGACCTGCCCCAGCTGGCCGGCCGTACGGAGATCAGCGCCGGCCAGGGAGTGGCGAAGTGGCTGGGCAGCTGGACGGTCTTCTACTGGGCGTGGTGGATCTCCTGGACGCCGTTCGTCGGTATGTTCATCGCCCGCATCAGCCGAGGCCGTACGATCCGTCAGTTCATCGGCGGAGTCATCCTCGTGCCCAGCACGGTCAGCCTGATCTGGTTCGCGATCTTCGGCGGTACCGCGATGCGGCTCCAGGGGCAGGGCCGGCTCGGTGCGGAGGCGACCCCCGAGGGCCAACTGTTCGCGGTGCTCCAGGAATACCCCATCGCCACGGCCTCGAGCCTGCTGGTGATGATCCTCGTCGGCATCTTCTTCGTCTCGGGCGCGGACGCCGCCTCGGTCGTCATGGGCACCCTCTCGCAGAAGGGGGCGCTCGAACCGGACCGCCTGGTGGTGGTGTTCTGGGGCGTGGTCACCGGCGCCGTCGCCGCGATCATGCTGCTGGTGGGCAGCGGCCAGGGCGACGCGCTGACCGGCCTGCAGAACCTCACGATCCTCGCGGCGGCCCCGTTCGTCATCGTGATGATCATGATGTGCGTGGCGCTCATGCGCGATCTGCGCCGCGATCCGCTCATCGTGCGGGGCGAGATGGCCTCCGAGGCGGTCGACATGGCCGTCATCGCGGGTCACACGAAGTACGACGGCGACTTCGAACTCCGTATCGGCCCCGGCCCCGGGCCGGACGTGGAGGGAGACCCGATCGGCAAGCAATGACCGCCGACGCCGCTTCAACCGCCCTCGGCGGCAGCGAGCGGGCCGGCCGTCTCCGTGGAAGCGGGGTGGCCGGCCCGTCCACTGCCCGGCCCGCGCATTGCGAAGTCAACGGAATACGTCATGCCGTGCTCGTGTCCGTCCGACTGCGGTAATACTCACAACATGCCTGCCGAGTACGCGACCTTCGGCCTGACACCGGCGATCCGTGCCGGTGGACTCCTCTCCGGCGGTGACTACCGGGTCCACCGGGACTTCGTCGACTTCGTCGTCGACGGACGCCCGCTGCTGTTCCGCCTCTGTGACCTCGACGCCGTCTCCCCGCTCGCCTCCGACGTGCCGCCCGCCATCTTCACCGCCCAGGTCCGCAGCCTGCTGCTGGAGACCGAGGCCCCGCTGCCGTCCGGCCGGTACATCGTCTACGGCTGCCCCGACTGCGAGGACCTCGCCTGCGGCGCGGTGACCGCCGCCATCGAACGGGACGGCGAGGACTACATCTGGCGGGACTTCGCCTGGCAGACCGACGAGCACGCCGACCTGGAACGCAACGGCTACCACGGCCTGGGCCCGTTCCGCTTCCGCGGCACCGACTACCGCACGGCCCTCGCCGCCCTGCTGGACGGCGCCGAGGGCACCCGCCGCCGTGTCCTGCTGATCGGGGCCCGCGTCGCCCTGCTCGCCAGGCTCGCCGCGGCCCTGCGCACCATCGGGATCGGCGCCGACATCGCCCAGGACGCCGACGGCGTCCCCGCCGACGAACTGCGCGGCTACAGCGCCGTGGTCTTCGGCCGGTCGGCCGGCGCCGCCGAACGGGACGCCGTACGCGGCGCGTTCGCCGCCGCCGGCATCGACGTGCCCTGCGTCGACGGCCTCGCCCCGGTCGTCCCCCTCCTCGTCGCCCAGACCGAACACGCCCTGGACCGCAGCCCGCCCGAGCAGCGCCGCCTCACCGCTCTGAGCGTCCCGGTCTCCGCGGCCGGTGCCGTGGCGGAGGTCGAGGTCACCTCGTCCTGCCGGGTACGGCTCACCGCGTACCGCGTTGATCGCCTCTCCCGCGCCCACACCCACGAACTCTTCGACGGCGTCCTGGAACCGGGAATCCACCGCATCCCCCTGGACGCGAAGGCGGTGAAGGGGGAGTCCTACCTGGTGGCCCGCACCGCCGGGGCGGTACGGACGACGTCCGTGCGGCGGTGAGGACCGGGGCGGGAAAAGCCGGGGGAGCGGCACGATGCCCGTGCGGCGGCCGGAACCGGCGCGCCGGCGGATGAGCCCGAAGGCTAGGATCGGCGGTCTGATGACTGCCACCCTCGTCGCCAAGAACCTCTCCGCCGGCCATGGCGACCGCTCCCTGTTCAGCGGCCTCGACCTCGTCGTCGCCCCCGGCGACGTGATCGGCCTGGTCGGTGCCAACGGCGCCGGCAAGTCCACACTGCTGCGCCTGCTCGCCGGCCTCACCGCGCCGGAGCAGGGCGAGCTGCGCCTCTCCCCGCCCACGGCGACCGTCGGACACCTCCCGCAGGAGCCGGAGCGCCGGCCCGGCGAGACCGTCCGGGAGTTCCTGTCCCGGCGTACCGGTGTCGCCGAGGCCCAGCGGACCATGGACGAGACGACCCAGGCCCTGGTCGACGGGGCGCCCGGCGCCGACGACGCGTACGCCGACGCCCTGGAGCGGTGGCTGGCCCTGGGCGGCGCCGATCTCGACGAGCGAGCCGAGGAGGTCACCGCCTCCCTCGGCCTGACCGTCGGCCCGGACCACCTCATGACCGCCCTGTCCGGTGGCCAGGCGGCCCGGGCAGGCCTCGCCTCCCTCCTCCTGTCCCGCTACGACGTCTTCCTGCTCGACGAACCGACCAACGACCTCGACCTGGACGGTCTGGAGCGCCTCGAACGCTTCGTGAGCGGGCTGCGCGCCGGGACGGTCGTGGTCAGCCACGACCGCGAGTTCCTCACCCGCACCGTCACCAAGGTCCTCGAACTCGACCTCGCCCAGCGGCGGATCAACCTCTACGGCGGCGGCTACACGGCCTACCTGGAGGAACGGGAGGTGGCCCGACGGCACGCCCGCGACGAGTACGAGGAGTACGCCGACAAGAGGTCCGCGCTCCAGGAACGCGCCCAGATGCAGCGGTCCTGGATGGACAAGGGCGTGAAGAACGCGCGCCGCAAGGCGGGCGGCGACAACGACAAGATCGGCCGCAAGTTCCGCAGCGAGGCGAGCGAGAAGCAGGCCGCCAAGGCCCGCCAGACCCAGCGCATGATCGAGCGCCTGGATGTGGTCGAGGAGCCGCGCAAGGAGTGGGAGCTGCGTATGGAGATCGCGGCGGCCCCACGCTCCGGCGCGGTGGTGGCGACGCTGCGGGACGCCGAGGTGCGACGCGGCGACTTCGTGCTCGGGCCGGTCTCGCTGCAGATCGACTGGGCGGACCGGGTGGCCGTCACGGGCGCCAACGGCGCCGGCAAGTCCACCCTGCTGGCCGCCCTGCTGGGCCGTGTCCCGCTCGACGCCGGGCACGCCGCCCTCGGCTCGGGCGTCCTGCTCGGCGAGGTCGACCAGGCCCGCGCCCTGTTCCACGGCACCGACACCCTGCTCGACGCCTTCCGTGCCGGGGTACCGGACACCGAACCGGCCGAGATCCGCACCCTGTTGGCCAAGTTCGGGCTCAAGGCGGACCAGGTGATGCGGCCCGCCGTCACCCTCTCCCCGGGCGAACGCACCCGCGCCGCCCTCGCCCTCCTCCAGGGCCGGGGCGTCAACCTCCTCGTCCTCGACGAGCCGACCAACCACCTCGACCTGCCCGCCATCGAGCAGCTGGAGTCGGCCCTGGACTCCTACGAGGGCACTCTCCTGCTCGTCACCCACGACCGGCGCATGCTCGACGCGGTGCACGTCACCCGCCGCCTGGAAGTGGCCGACGGCAAGGTGACGGAGTACTGACACCGAGTGCTGACGCGGCGCCGGGCGCCGACCCCGGCCGGACCGGGACGGGCACACGTTTGACGTGAGGGTCATACGGCCCGCAGCGGGCCCGCTGACAGCCCGCCCCGGGCGGTCTCGCACTCCTCGCTCGCCATGACGTCCCGAGTGCCGACCCGTGATGTCGACATGCCGACGCTCTACGGACGGGCCGGGCCCGGACCCCCACGCCGCAGCGGAGAATCCGGGCCCCGGGGAGAGGTCAGCGCCTGCCGTTCTTGGGGTCGACCAGGCCCGCGCGGCGCAGGGCGTCGGCCATCGCGCTGTTCGCCGGCGCGGGCGCCTGACGCGCGCCGCCGCTTCCGCGACCGCCGCCACCCCCGCGGCCCTGACCCTGCCCCTGGCGCTGCTGGGGCGGGCGTCCCATGCCGCGCTGCCGGCGCCCGCCGGAGGCGTCCCCCTGCTCCGCGGCCTCGTCGTCCAGCCGCAGCGTCAGCGAGATCCGCTTGCGCGGGATGTCGACGTCGAGGACCTTCACCTTGACGATGTCGCCCGGCTTCACCACGTCCCGCGGGTCCTTGACGAACGTCTTCGACATGGCGGAGACGTGGACCAGGCCGTCCTGGTGGACGCCGACGTCGACGAACGCGCCGAAGGCCGCCACGTTCGTCACCACGCCTTCCAGGATCATCCCGGACGACAGATCGGAGATCTTCTCCACGCCCTCCTTGAAGGCGGCGGTCTTGAACGCCGGCCGCGGGTCGCGTCCCGGCTTCTCCAGTTCCCGGAGGATGTCCCCGACGGTCGGCAGACCGAACGTCTCGTCCACGAAGTCCTGCGGCCGCAGCGAGCGCAGCACGGCGGTGTTGCCGACCAGCGAGGCGACCTCCTGGCCGGAGGTCTTCACCATGCGCCGCACGACCGGGTAGGCCTCCGGGTGCACGCTGGAGGCGTCCAGCGGGTCGTCGCCGCCGCGGATCCTGAGGAAGCCGGCGCACTGCTCGAACGCCTTGGGACCGAGCCGCGGCACCTTCTTCAGCTCGCGGCGGGACCCGAACGGCCCGTTGCTGTCCCGGTGGGCCACGATGTTCTCGGCGAGCCCGGACGTGATGCCGGAGACCCGGGCGAGCAGCGGCGCCGACGCCGTGTTGACGTCCACGCCCACGCCGTTCACACAGTCCTCCACCACCGCGTCCAGCGAACGCGACAGCTTCACCTCGGACAGGTCGTGCTGGTACTGGCCGACGCCGATCGACTTCGGGTCGATCTTCACCAGCTCGGCCAGCGGGTCCTGGAGCCGCCGCGCGATCGACACCGCGCCGCGCAGCGACACGTCCATGTCCGGCAGCTCCTGCGAGGCGAACGCGGACGCCGAGTACACGGAGGCGCCCGCCTCGGACACCATGACCTTCGTCAGCTTCAGCTCGGGGTGCCGGGTGATGAGGTCGCCGGCGAGCTTGTCGGTCTCACGGGACGCGGTGCCGTTGCCGATCGCGATCAGCTCGACCGCGTGCTCCCGGGCGAGCCGGGCCAGTTTGGCGATCGCCTCGTCCCACCGGTTCGCCGGGACGTGCGGGTGGATCACGTCGGTGGCGACGACCTTGCCGGTCGCGTCCACCACGGCGACCTTCACGCCCGTACGGAACCCGGGGTCGAGCCCGAGCGTCGCGCGGGTGCCGGCCGGGGCGGCGAGCAGCAGGTCACGGAGGTTGGCCGCGAACACCCGCACCGCCTCGTCCTCGGCCGCCGTACGCAGCCTCAGCCGCAGGTCGATGCCGAGATGCACCAGGATGCGCGTACGCCAGGCCCAGCGGACCGTGTCGAGCAGCCACTTGTCCGCGGGACGGCCCCGGTCGCCGATCCCGAACCGGTGGGCCATCAGGCCCTCGTACGAGGACGGGCCGTCCGTCGCCTCCTCCGGCTCCAGGACGAGGTCGAGGACCTCCTCCTTCTCCCCGCGCAGCATCGCCAGGACCCGGTGCGAGGGCAGCTCGGTGAACGGCTCGGCGAAGTCGAAGTAATCGGCGAACTTGGCGCCCGCCTCCTCCTTGCCGTCGCGCACCTTGGCGGCGAGCCGCCCGCGCACCCACATGCGCTCCCGCAGCTCGCCGATCAGGTCGGCGTCCTCCGAGAACCGCTCGGTGAGGATGGCCCGCGCTCCGTCCAGGGCGGCCTGCGGATCGGCGACGCCCTTGTCGGCGTCCACGAACGCGGCGGCCGCGGCGAGGGGCTCGACGCCCGGATCGCCGAGCAGCCCGTCCGCCAGCGGTTCCAGCCCCGCCTCACGCGCGATCTGTGCCTTGGTGCGCCGCTTGGGCTTGTACGGCAGATAGATGTCCTCCAGGCGCGCCTTGGTCTCCGCGCCCCGGATCCGCTCCTCGAGCTCCTCGGTGAGCTTGCCCTGCTCGCGCACCGACTCCAGGATCGCCGTGCGACGCTCCTCGAGCTCCCGCAGATAGCGCAGCCGCTCCTCGAGCGTGCGCAGCTGCGCATCGTCGAGCATTTCGGTCGCTTCCTTGCGGTAGCGGGCGATGAAGGGCACCGTCGAACCGCCGTCGAGCAGTTCCACGGCGGCTCTGACCTGCCGCTCCTGTACGCCGAGCTCCCCGGCGATCCTGCCTTCGATGGACCCTGTGGGGGGTGTCGTCACGATCCCGTACCGCCTTCTTCGCTGAGGTTGCGCGGCAATTGTGGCAGGTGGCGCCGACAATCGGGGATCAGGGCGGCGACTCGTCGGGCCGTGGCGCGCGCCGGGTCAGGCGCGCCGGCCACGGCCGGCGGACGAGGCACCGCCGAAGAGACGGGCCAGAGCCCGGAACGGCAGCGTCACGACGGTGGCGACGGCGCCGCCGATCTGGCGCAGGACATCCGCGATGGCATGGAACACGTGTTTCCCCTTTCCTCCCCCGACCGTCTTCGGCCGGGACGGACCATGTGGGCCTCCGTGTACCTCGTCGACGCCTCGACATGCGCGCCGTGCCGCTACGACCGCCCCGAGGCGGTCTGTCGTTGACCCGAAAGGCTCCAGGTGAACCGGGGCGGTCTGCGTTCCAGGAACGCGGCGACCCCCTCCGCGGTGTCGCCGTTCCCGTGCGCCCGCTCGCTCCAGTGGTCGTCCCGGTCGGTGCGCCCGTTCGCGAACTCCTTCGCCGCGGCCTGCGTCAACTGCGAACGGGATGTCAGGATCCGAGTGAACTCCGCGACCCGCCGGCCAAGTTCGCCCTCGGGGAGCACCTCGTCGACCAGTCCCGTACGCAGGGCCCGCCCGGTGTCGATCAATTCACCCGAGAACAGCAGGTACTTGGCGGCGGACGGACCCACCAGCGACACCAGCCGCCGGGTGGAGGACGCCGGGTAGACGATGCCGAGCCTGGCCGGTGTCACCCCGAACACCGCTCCCTCCTGGGCGAACCGCAGATCGCAGGCCGCCGCCAGCTGTGCCCCGCCGCCGACGCAGTGGCCCCGGATCGCCGCCAGCGTCGGCTTGGGGAAGGCGGCGAGTGCCTCCTCGGCCGCCACGGCGAGCCGCTGCGCCTCCTGCGGCGACCCCCGGAGCGTGGAGATGTCCGCCCCGGCGCAGAACGTCCCGCCCTCGCCGGTGAGCACCAGTGCCCGTACCCCGGGGTCACCCGCCAGCGTGTCGAGCAGCGGCGGCAGCGCGCGCCACATCGCGGTCGTCATGGCGTTGCGCTTCGCCGGATGGCGGATGACGACCGTGGCGACCGCATCGGTGACACTGTGCAGCACCTGGGGCTCCATGGGGTCGGATGCTATCCGCCCCGGTCGGGGCACTGACCGGCAGGAGCGCACGACGAAGGAGAGGGTGAGGGCAAACCCATACAATCCGAATAGTTTGCTCAGGTGGCGCCAGGCGAGCAGAAACGATCCCGCGATGGGCGGCGACAAACGTCGACGATCAGAAACGCTCGATATCCGCTGACTTCTGTTCAGCACTTCGGGGAGACGCGGATCGTTACCAACACTCGACGTGTGGTGACAATCGAGTGTGAGGGCGGCGACCTGACGATGGACGACCAGGGGAGCGGCCCCGGCCCACGCCCGGAGGGCGGGGAGAGATCCCTCGAGGCGGGTACCGCGGCGCCGCTTCCGTACGAGGGTGTCTGGCGCTTCACCGCGCCCGCCGTCGACGCCTCGGTCCCGCAGGCGCGCCACGCCGTACGGGACCTGCTGCTGCGCCAGGGGGTGCCGGTCGCCGACGACGTGGTCCAGGGACTGCTGCTGATCGTCTCGGAACTGGTCACCAACGCCGTACGGCACGCGGCACTGCTCTCCCCGACGCTCGCCGTCGAGGTCGCCGTCGGTGCCGAGTGGGTCCGGGTGTGCGTGGAGGACAACCATCCCTACCGCCCGACCGCCCTGGAGACCGACCACGGCCGCACCGGCGGCCGCGGACTGCTCCTGGTGCGCGAGATCACCCACGAGGCGGGCGGTCTGTGCGACGTGGAGCACACCGCGAGCGGCGGCAAGGTGGTCTGGGCCGCCCTGCCGCTCAAACCCGTGCGGCTCTGAAACCGGTCACCGGCGGGTGACCGGCACGGTCACCAGCCCGCCGACGGTCCCGTCAGCTCCCGGATCGCCGGGCGGGCGGCGTCCAGGACGGTCATGAACCACACCGAGAAGGTGTCCTCGGCATGCCGCCGGGCCAGCTCGTCCGGGGTCACGAACGCCGTCGACGCCACCTCCTCCGGGTCCGCCCGCAGAGGTGCCTGCACCATGCCGACGAACAGATGGTTGTACTCCTGCTCCACCAGGCCCGAGGCGGGGTCCGGGTGGTTGTAGCGGACCGTGCCGGCCTCGGCGAGCAGGGACGGGGACAGGCCCAACTCCTCGAAGGTCCGCCGGGCCGCCGCCGCGAACGGTGCCTCACCGGGGTAGGGGTGACCGCAGCAGGTGTTGGACCACACACCGGGGGAGTGGTACTTGCCCAGCGCCCGCTGCTGGATCAGCAGCCGCCCGCGCTCGTCGAACAGGAACACCGAGAACGCCCGGTGCAACTGTCCCGGGGGCTGGTGGGCGGCCAGCTTCTCCGAGGTGCCGATCGTCACGCCCTCGTCGTCGACCAGCTCCAGCAAGATCGCCTCGGCGGTACCGTTCGACGGACTGTGCGTCGCGTTGGCAGGTGTGATCGGCATACCCATCCTTCACTCGGTCTTCGCGCCCCAGTCTGCCGCACGAATCCGGCACTCCCGGCACTCCCGGCCCGCCCGCATGTCCCGCGGGCGGCGCGACCGGCCGGTGGCGTCGGCCGGACACCGGGAGGGGGCTCGGTAAGCGATCGTGCCCGGACCGGTTGCCGCAGAACCGTCCGGAGCCGCACGGCATGAGGGAAAGGGCGCCGGAACGGGGGCGAAAGGATGCGTTCCGCCGGCGAGCGGTCCCCGGCCCCACGCCCCGGGCACGCCTTCGGCGCCGCCTCAGTGGCAGAGTCGTGCCTCGTGCTCCGCGTGGCCGCGTGGCTCCAACTGGAAGGTGCAGTGCTCCACGTCGAAGTGGTCGCCCAGACAACTCTGGAGCTCGTGCAGCATCTTCTCGTGCCCGAGGGCGTCGAGGACCTCGGGGCGGACCACCACGTGGGCGGAGAGCACCGGCATGCCCGAAGTGATCGTCCAGGCGTGCAGGTCGTGGACGTCCTCGACGCCGTCCGTGGCCAGGATGTGCGCGCGGACCTGGGCCATGTCCACGTCCTTGGGCGCCGCCTCCAGCAGGACGTCCAATGTCTCGCGCAGCAGCTTGAAGCTGCGGGGCACGATCATCAAGGCGATCGCGAGGGAGGCGATCGGGTCGGCGGCCGTCCAGCCGGTGGTCATGACGACCAGGGCGGAGACGATCACGGCGAGCGAGCCGAGCGCGTCGGCGGCCACCTCCAGGAACGCCCCCCGCACGTTCAGGCTCTCCTTCTGCCCGCGCATCAGCAGCGTCAGCGACACCAAGTTGGCGACGAGACCGATCGCGCCGAAGACCAGGGTCAGCCCGCCCTCGACGCCGGCCGGCGAGACGAACCGCTGGACCGCCTCGAACAACACATAGCCGCCCACCCCGAGCAGCAGCAGACAGTTCGCCAGGGCGGCGAGGATCTCCGCACGGGCGTATCCGAAGGTGCGGCGCTCGCTCGGCGGGCGGTTCGCGAAATGGATCGCCAGCAGGGCCATGCCGAGCCCCAGCGCGTCGGTCGCCATGTGGGCGGCGTCGGCGACGAGGGCCAGCGAGCCGGACAGCACACCGCCGACGATCTCGACGACCATGACACCGAGCGTGATCGTCAGCGCCACCCGGAGCCTGCCGCGGTACGCCGCACTCGCCGTACCGCCGGCGGGTGCTCCGTGCGCGTGCCCGTGATCGTGCCCAGCCCCCATGGAGACCGTCCTTTCGTCGCTCGTCCCGATCACAGTGAACTACGGGTGGGGGGTATGGGGCAACGCGGCACTGAACACCGTTGTCATGTGCCTTGACCTGCGGAAACCGATCGCAGGTCAGGAGTGGTCGGGCGTTCCTCGAACCTTGCGGCGCAGCCGTCCTCCGTGATGAGGTCCACACCGGGATCGCCGCACACGGGCGCCGGCGGAGAATCGGACGAAGCCGCTCCATGCCGCGACCGGCGGCCCGCCTCCGACCGGCAATGTCCCGTATTCGACTCAATGTCCCTTCTGGGTGCGTGGTTTGTGAGTCGGCCCCGCCATCCCTGATGATGATCGCGGCAGGGATGCGAGTGGAACCACGTCGATCCAATCGTCGAACACGCGGTGAACGTGGGTTCAGGGACATCCGATAGCCTCAGCCGACATGCCGCCCGGAGGCACGTACGGGCGCCCCCACTCATGTACACGACCGGCGTGGACGCGCCGACACTCCAGGGAGTGAGATTCGGTTGTCGACCGCCATCCTCACCGGACAGCCGGTCCCCGGTTCGTCACTCGAGTCGGACCTGCGCTCCCTCGGCTTCGACGTGCGGATCGCGGCCGACACCGCCGAGGCCGAGACCCTGCTCGCCGAGGTGTCCGCAGGCCGACGGGTCGCCGTCGTCGACGCCCGCTTCGTGGGCCATGAGCACGCGCTGCGCCTCGGTCTCACCGACCCGCGCTTCCCGCTCGCCGCGATCCCCGGCGCCGTCACCGCCCAGCCGGCCGGCCGCCAGGCCCTGACCCGCGCGATGGCCCGCGAGAGCTCCGCCACCGGCGAGAGCCCGGCCGGCGGCACCACCCTCACCGGTAGTCTCGCCGACCGCGTCGTCGCCGCCCTCGAAGCCGACTGTGCCGACAGTGCTGACGGCATCGACGTGTACCGCCCCGACCTGGGCAGCCTCGTCGCCACCGTCCCCGACGACCCGCAGGCCCGCAACGAGGCCAGGCAGGCCGTCGCCGCGGTCGACGACGAGGCCGTCCGCCTGAAGTCGGCGGTCAAGGCCCGCGACGGCTTCTTCACCACCTACTGCGTCAGCCCGTACTCCCGCTACCTCGCCCGCTGGTGCGCCCGCCGCGGGCTGACCCCCAACCAGGTCACCACCGCCTCGCTGCTCACCGCGCTCATAGCGGCGGGCTGCGCCGCCACCGGAACCCGCGGCGGCTTCGTCGCCGCCGGCGTCCTGCTGCTGGCCTCCTTCGTGCTGGACTGCACCGACGGTCAGCTCGCCCGCTACTCCCTGCAGTACTCCACCCTCGGCGCCTGGCTCGACGCCACCTTCGACCGCGCCAAGGAGTACGCCTACTACGCGGGCCTCGCCCTCGGCGCATCGGCCGCGAGCGGCAGTGGGGGAGGCGACGACGTGTGGGGCCTCGCCCTCGGCGCGATGGTCCTGCAGACCTGCCGACACGTCGTGGACTTCTCCTTCAACGAGGCGAACACGGGGGACCCTGCCAACACCAGCCCCACCGCCGCCCTCTCCAACCGCCTCGACAGCGTCGGCTGGACGGTCTGGGTCCGCCGCATGATCGTCCTGCCGATCGGTGAGCGCTGGGCGATGCTCGCCGTCCTCACCGCCCTCACGACCCCCCGCATCACCTTCTACGCCCTGCTGATCGGCTGCGCCTTCGCGGCGACGTACACCACGGCGGGCCGTGTCCTGCGCTCGCGGAACCGCAGGGCCATGGGGGTCCCCCCAGGCGTTCAGCCCTGGGGGAGCGCCGAGCGCGCGACACGGGCCCTCGCCGACCTGGCCGACACCGGGCCGCTCGCCGAGCGCCTGGCGGCCGTGCTGAGGAACACCGCACGGAGCCTGCCCGGCTTCACCGCCCCCGCCGTCGCCCTGCTCGGCGGCGCCGCCGTCGTCACCACGGCCGCCCTGACCGGCTTCGGCGGACCGTGGACCGTCCTCGCGGCCCTGCTCTACGTCCCGGCCTCCGCCCTGGCCGTCGCCCGCCCGCTGGGCGGCGCCCTCGACTGGCTGGTCCCCCCCTTCTTCCGCGCCGCCGAGTACGGCACGGTCCTGGCGCTCGCGGCCAACGCGGACGTGAACGGAGCGCTACCCGCGGCCTACGGACTGGTTGCCGCGGTCGCCTACCATCACTACGACACGGTCTACCGCATCCGCGGCAACGCGGGCGCGCCCCCGCCCTGGCTGGTGCGGGCGATCGGGGGGCACGAGGGCCGCACATTGGCGGTCGCCGTACTGGCGGCCCTGCTCACCGCCTCGCAGTTCACGGTCGCACTCACGGTGCTCGCCGTGGCCGTGGCCCTGCTGGTGCTCGTCGAGAGCATCCGCTTCTGGGTGGCCGCCCACCGGGGCGGCGCGCCCGCCGTACACGATGAAGGAGAACCCGCATGATCGGCCTCGTGCTGGCGGCCGGCGCCGGACGGCGTCTGCGTCCCTACACCGACACCCTGCCCAAGGCGCTGGTGCCGGTGGGGCCCGCGGGCATAGAGGGTGAGCCGACGGTCCTCGACCTGACCCTCGGCAACTTCGCCGAGATCGGCCTCACCGAGGCAGCCGTCATCGTCGGCTACCGCAAGGAGGCCGTGTACGAGCGCAAGGCGGCCCTGGAGCGGAAGTACGGGCTCAAGCTCACCCTCATCGACAACGACAAGGCCGAGGAGTGGAACAACGCCTACTCCCTGTGGTGCGGCCGTGACGCCCTCAAGGACGGAGTGATCCTCGCCAACGGCGACACCGTGCACCCCGTCTCCGTCGAGAAGACGCTGCTCGCCGCCCGCGGCGACGGCAAGCGGATCATCCTCGCCCTCGACACGGTCAAGCAGCTCGCCGACGAGGAGATGAAGGTCGTCGCCGACCCCGAGCGGGGCATGACGAGGATCACCAAGCTGATGGACCCCGCCGAGGCCACCGGCGAGTACATCGGCGTCACCCTCATCGAGGGCGACGCCGCCCCGGAGCTGGCCGACGCGCTGAGGACCGTGTGGGAGACCGACCCGCAGCAGTTCTACGAGCACGGCTACCAGGAGCTCGTGAACCGCGGCTTCCGGATCGACGTGGCGCCGATCGGCGACATCGACTGGGTGGAGATCGACAACCACGACGACCTCGCCCGCGGACGGGAGATCACGTGCCAGTACTGACCCGGCTGATCCCCTCCCCGCTCGTCGTCGACATCCGCCCCGGCGCCCTCGACGACCTGGGCTGTGTCCTCGCCGACGAGCGCATCTCGCAGTCCGGACGCCTCGCCGTCGCCGTCAGCGGCGGCTCCGGCACCGGGCTGCGCGAGCGGCTCTCCCCGTCGCTGCCCGGCGCCACCTGGTACGAGGTCGGCGGCGGCACCCTCGACGACGCGGTCCGGCTGGCCGGTGCCATAAAGGCCGGCCACTACGACGCGGTCGTCGGACTCGGCGGCGGCAAGATCATCGACTGCGCCAAGTTCGCCGCGGCACGCGTCGGCCTCCCCCTGGTCGCCGTACCGACGAACCTCGCGCACGACGGTCTCTGCTCGCCCGTCGCCACCCTCGACAACGACGCGGGACGCGGCTCCTACGGGGTGCCCAACCCGATCGCCGTCGTCATCGACCTGGACATCATCCGGGACGCCCCGGTGCGCTACGTACGCGCCGGGATCGGCGACGCCGTCTCCAACGTCTCCGCCGTCGCGGACTGGGAACTGGCGTGCAGGGTCAAGGGCGAGCGGATCGACGGACTCGCCGCGGCCATGGCCCGGCAGGCCGGCGAGTCCGTGCTGCGCCATCCCGGGGGCATCGGCGACAACGACTTCCTCCAGGTGCTCGCCGAGGCGCTGGTCCTCAGCGGCATCGCCATGTCGGTGTCCGGTGACTCGCGGCCGTCCTCCGGGGCCTGCCACGAGATCAACCACGCCTTCGACCTGCTCTTCCCCAAGCGGGCCGCCGCCCACGGGGAGCAGTGCGGGCTGGGCGCGGCCTTCGCGATGTACCTGCGTGGCGCGCACGAGGAGTCGGTGTACATGGCCGAGGTGCTGCGCCGGCACGGGCTGCCGGTGCTGCCCCAGGAGATCGGCTTCACGACGGAGGAGTTCGTCCGGGCCGTCGAATTCGCCCCGGAGACCCGGCCCGGCCGCTACACGATCCTCGAGCATCTCGACCTGAAGACCGAACAGATCAAGGACGTCTACGCCGACTATGTCAAGGCCATCGGTAGCTGAACTCCGCCCGGTCGTACACCCCGCGGGGGTGAAGGACCGGCGCAGCGGTGAGCACTGGATGGGACGCCTCTACATGCGTGAGGTGTCCCTGCGGGTGGACCGCTACCTGGTGAACACCAGGGTCACGCCCAACCAGCTCACGTACCTGATGACCGTCTTCGGCGTCCTCGCGGCCCCGGCCCTGCTGGTGCCGGGGATCACGGGGGCCGTCCTCGGCGTGGTCATGGTCCAGCTGTACCTGCTGCTGGACTGCGTCGACGGCGAGGTCGCCCGCTGGAAGCAGCAGTTCTCGCTCAGCGGGGTCTACCTGGACCGGGTCGGCGCCTACCTGTGCGACGCCGCCGTCCTGGTCGGACTGGGCCTGCGGGCAGCCGACCTGTGGGGCACCGGGCGCATCGACTGGCTCTGGGCCTTCCTCGGCACTCTGGCCGCCCTCGGCGCGATCCTGGTCAAGGCCGAGACCGACCTGGTCGGCGTGGCCCGCCACCAGGGCGGGCTGCCGCCGGTCAAGGAGGCCGCCTCCGAGCCGCGCTCCTCCGGCATGGCACTGGCCCGCCGGGCCGCCGGGGCCCTGAAGTTCCACCGGCTGATCCTCGGTGTCGAGGCGTCCCTGCTGATCCTGGTCCTCGCGATCGTGGACGCGGTCCGAGGCGACCTGTTCTTCACCCGGCTCGGTACCGCCGTCCTCGCCGGGATCGCCCTGGTGCAGACCGTTCTGCACCTGGTGTCCATCCTTGCCTCCAGCAGGCTGAGGTGACCGCTGTGGGCTCCTCCCTCACGGTCGGCGCGGTGATCATCACCATGGGCAACCGCCCCGACGAACTGCGCGCCCTGCTCGAGTCCGTCGCCAAGCAGGAGGGCGCCCCGGTCCAGGTGGTCGTGGTGGGGAACGGCTCGCCCGTCCCCGACGTACCCGAGGGCGTGCGCACCGTCGAGCTGCCGGAGAACCTCGGCATCCCCGGCGGCCGCAACGTCGGCATCGAGGCCTTCGGACCGAACGGCCGGGACGTCGACATCCTGCTGTTCCTCGACGACGACGGCCTCCTGGCGAGCCACGACACCGCCGAGCTGTGCCGCGAGGCGTTCACGGCCGACCCGGGGCTCGGCATCATCAGCTTCCGCATCGCCGACCCGGACACCGGGGCCACCCAGCGCCGCCACGTGCCCCGGCTGCGCGCCGCCGACCCGATGCGCTCCTCCCGGGTGACGACCTTCCTCGGCGGTGCCAACGCCGTACGCACCCGGGTCTTCGCCGACGTCGGCGGACTGCCCGACGCGTTCT
Organism: Streptomyces sp. NWU339; assembly: GCF_003143855.1. GTDB lineage: Bacteria > Actinomycetota > Actinomycetes > Streptomycetales > Streptomycetaceae > Streptomyces. The sequence goes on along the minus strand of NZ_QFRK01000019.1, from coordinate 929 downwards.
TCTACGCCCACGAGGAGACCGACCTGGCCTGGCGGGCCCTCGACGCCGGCTGGATGATCGACTACCGGTCCGACATGGTGCTGTACCACCCGACCACCGCCCCCTCACGGCACGCGGTCTACCACCGCATGGTCGCCCGCAACCGGGTCTGGCTGGCCCGTCGCAATCTTCCCGCGCCCCTGCTCCCCGTCTATCTGAGCGTCTGGATGCTGCTCACGCTGGTGCGCAGGCCCTCACGCCCGGCCCTGAAGGCCTGGTTCGGAGGCTTCCGGGAGGGCTGGACCACCCCCTGCGGGCCCCGCCGGCCCATGAAGTGGCGTACGGTGTGGCGGCTGACCCGGCTGGGCCGGCCCCCCGTCATCTGACAAGCTCGTATCCGGAACCAGCCGGGAACCACGGGACCACACCCCGGGCCCCCGGCACGTGCCAGGCCCGCGGGGGCCGCGCATCTCGAAGAGGGAAAGCTTCCACCAGTGAGTGAGACAACGCACGACGGCACGGTCGCGGTCAGCGCGTCCGTACCGCCCGACGAGGGCCTCACGGCGGCCGAGCTCGCCGCCCGGTACGGGCTGACGGTCAGCGGCGCCCGGCCGTCGCTGCCCGAGTACGTCCGTCAGCTGTGGGCGCGCCGGCACTTCATCCTGGCCTTCTCCCGGGCGAAGCTGACCGCGCAGTACAGCCAGGCCAAACTGGGCCAGCTGTGGCAGGTGGCCACCCCGCTGCTGAACGCGGCCGTGTACTTCTTCATCTTCGGGCTGCTGCTGGGCGCCCGCAAAGGCATCCCGCACGAGATCTACGTGCCGTTTTTGGTGACCGGGGTGTTCGTGTTCACCTTCACCCAGAGCTCGGTGCTGGCCGGGGTGCGGGCCATCTCCGGCAACCTGGGCCTGGTGCGGGCGCTGCACTTCCCGCGGGCGGCGCTGCCGGTC
>NZ_QFRK01000164.1 GCF_003143855.1 Streptomyces sp. NWU339 | reverse complement strand
GCTACGAGCAGCTCGACATCAACGACGAACTCGCCCGCGGCGGCTGGACCACCCTCGCCTCCGGCATGCCCCGGCACGCCCACCAGCGCGCGATCGGCATCCGGCAGAAGCACGCCGCCCTGCACGTCGCCCGCATCCGCCCCGACGAGACCCTCCCGCTCGTCACCGCCCCCTTCACCCATCTCTTCCTCGCCCGCGGCAGCGCCGAACTGGAGGGCGCGGGCCCGCTGGCCACCGGCGACGCGGTCCGCATCACCGGCGCGGAGGGCCAGCGCGTCACCGCCGGCCCCGACGGCGCCGAGGTCCTGATGTGGGAAATGCACGCCGCCGTCACCACGGCGTGACCCGCGCACCGATCCGTGCAGCCGGCCGGTGCGGTGCGACCTGACGAAAACTTCCGCAATGCGGCCGGTGCAACGGCTCCCCGTCCCGGGGCCGAAGACCGGCCGGCGGAAGCGGACAGCGCATACGGGCTCCGCGCCGGACCGCCCAGCTCGAGAACCGGCGGGCGTCTTTCCGGCCCTCCGGGCGTCCCGCGGGGGTCGGCGTCTGCGCACCGTCGCGCCCCAGGCGCCGCCACACCACCGCGTCCGCGCCCCGCCCGCAGCTGCTCCGGGGCGGTGGCGACGAAGGTCACGGCCTGGCCGTCGTCCCGGGCCGCGATGCCCCGGTGGTGGGCGTCGTACCGGCGGGGCGCCCAGGAGCGGCGGTGCGCCCTCCCGGCCGGTCGGCGGACAGACCCGGCGCCCCAGCCGCTTCTCAGGACTGCTGTGCCCGGGCTGCCAGACCGCCGCGAACGCAGGAATCCCCCAAAATTGATTCAAACCTCAACATGTTAGAGAGTGGAGGACACCCCCCTCCCCGAAGGACGACCCCCATGGGCCTGCTCAACCGCCACCGCGCCGCCACTCCCGCCCCGGCCACCGACTCGGCCTCCGCCCCGGACACCTCCCGGTTGACCGGCGTCTGGACCCTCGACCCCGCGCACAGCAGCATCGCCTTCGTCGCCCGGCACGCCATGATCACCAAGGTCCGCGGCACCTTCGAAGACTTCGACGGCCGCCTGTACCTGGACGGCCAGCACCCCGGCCGCTCCACCGCCGACGTGACCCTCAAGGCCGCCAGCCTCAACACCCGCCAGAAGCAGCGCGACCAGCACCTGCGCAGCGCCGACTTCTTCCACGTCGAGGCCCACCCCGAGCTGTCCTTCCGCAGCACCTTGGTGCAGCAGCTCTCCGCGGACACCTACCGCCTGACCGGCGACCTGAGCATCAAGGGCGTCACCCGCCCGGTCGCCTGGGACCTGACCCACACCGGCACGGCGACCGATCCCTTCGGCAACGAGCGCGCCGGTTTCGAGGGCTCCACCACGGTCGACCGCACCGACTGGGGCCTGACCTGGAACAGCGTGCTGGAGACCGGCGGCGTGCTGGTCGGCGAGAAGGTGAAGCTGGAGTTCGACGTCTCCGCGATCCGCGCCGCCTGACCACCGCCCCCGCGCGTGGGAGGCGGCCGCCCGGCCGCCTCGAGGCCCCCGGGCAGGCGACACGAGCACGAGCCACTCTGATCACGGTGGCATCGTGCCCCGGCCACGCCTGTCCCTCCGCCTCCCGGGACGCCGCGGACCTGGGATCGCAGCGCGGAAGGCACGGGTCGGGTCACCGGAGTGGTGCACGCAAGTAATCATGGCTCTGTGTGCGTTCGGGGGCCGGGGTGGTACTGGGCCCCGGTAGTGGGACCCCGGCGTGGGCCCGGCATCGACGCGGTCCGTGTGGTCATCAACGCACGACGTGGTCTGCCCGGCGGTCACGGTACTCGTCCCGGAGGTGGTCTCCATGCACGGCAGTGCCCACGAAGCGGGAAGTACCACCGCGGTGCTGTCGGCCGTGGTTCATGCTCTGCCTCCCAGGATTTCGGGCGCCGAAGAAGGACGGCGCGTGAGACGACGCATTGAATGAGGTGTTCGCCCGGGCCGTGGCAGCGGTGGCTGCGGAACCTCCGCGCGGGGCGTGGGGGTGGTATGCGGTGTCATGACCACTGCTGTCCCTTAAGCGGTCATGACACCGCATACCACCCTCACTGCCCTGTGACGCCCGCCCACATGTGATGCAGGAACGGCTCAGGCCACGTCACTTGCCCACCGGCGTACGGCAGCCCGAGCAGTGGCGGCTTCGGTGTCCCGGCCCCAGCCATGTGAACGGTCGTGTGGTGCTCCAGGCTGTCCCGGTAGGCGTGTCCGTACTCCTCGGCACCAGCGGCGGTCGACCGTTACGTGCACGCGCTGACGCTCGGCTGTGGTCGAGCAGTGAACGTGACTCGCTGCACGGCCTCGGCGTGCCCCGGGCGCGGACATCGCGCTGGGGCACGCCGAGGCCGTGCGGTTTCACGGCTTCAGCAGGTGAAGCGAGGAGGCTAGTTCTTGCTGCCCTTGCCGACGGAGAAGGCGTACAGCTTGTTGTTCGTGCCCTTGTCCGGCCACATCGCGGAGGTGTAGCCGGAGCCCCAGTAGACCGAGCCGTTGACCACCGCGGCACCGCCGACGACCGAACCACCGCTGGCGAAGTCCCACTTCACCTTGCCGGTCTTGGCGTCGAGGGCGGCCCAGAAGCCTCCCGTGGTGGTCGACTTCTCACCCGTCGCCGAGGTGATGGTGGTGGGGACGTTGTCGTAGTTGGTGACCGCGACGTAGACGCGCTTGCCGTCGGTCGCRGAGCCCCRCTGGATGCCGCCGCCGAGGCCGCCGGGGCCGGCCTGCGTCTGCCAGACGACCTTGCCCGTGGCCGGGTCGAGCGCCCAGTAGTCGCCGCTCTTCTGGCCCACCCCGAGCAGACCGGTGCGCTTGGCGTCCACCGTGGTCGTGTCGAGGTTCGGGCCCGACCCGAAGTCGTAGTCCGGGCCGTTCGGCTTCTCGATCG
>NZ_QFRK01000005.1 GCF_003143855.1 Streptomyces sp. NWU339 | reverse complement strand
GCCTGGGACTCGCTGCTTGCCAAGCTGATCGTCACCGTCCGCACCCGCGCCTCGGCGCTTCAGCGCGCCGCCCGCGCCCTGGATGAGTTCACCGTGGAGGGCATGGCCACCGCCCTGCCGTTCCACCGCGCCGTGGTCGCCGATCCGGCCTTCGCCCCCGAGGTGCACGGCCAGGACGGCCCGTTCACCGTGCACACCCGGTGGATCGAGACCGAGTTCGTCAACGAGATCAAGCCGTTCACGGCCGGCCCGGACGGCGAGGCGGAGGCGGAGGCGGACCGGGAGACGGTGGTGGTGGAGGTGGGCGGCAAGCGGCTGGAGGTCTCGCTGCCCGCCTCGCTGGGCATGTCGCTGGCCCGCACCGGGCTGGCGGCCGGCGCCAAGCCCAAGCGCCGGGCGGCGAAGCGGTCCGGGCCGGCCGCCTCCGGCGACGCCCTGGCCTCGCCGATGCAGGGCACCATCGTCAAGGTCGCGGTGGAGGAGGGGCAGCAGGTCGCCGAGGGCGACCTGGTGGTGGTGCTGGAGGCGATGAAGATGGAGCAGCCGCTGAACGCGCACCGCTCGGGCACCGTCAAGGGGCTGAGCGCCGAGGTGGGCGCGTCGGTCACCTCCGGCGCGGTGATCTGCGAGATCAAGGACTGACGGCCCGACCGACCCGCACGACACCCCCGGGCGCCCGGCGGAGCCTCGAAGGCCCCGCCGGGCGCCCGGCGTCATCACCGTCTGCGCAGGTCCGCGACGCGTGCCCGCTCCGCACTCTGGGCCTGTTCGGCCGCTCCCAGGGCCACGGCCGAACGCAGTCCCGGCCCCTGTCGACGCGGCCCCGGCAGCGGCATGTCCCGGCGCTGCTGCTGACGTGCCGGGGCCGCGTCACCCCCCGAGCCCGCGGCACCTCCCGGCGCCCCGGCCACGGCGATCTGCACGCCCTGGTCGGCGAGCGCCTGCAACTCGGTGCCGGCGCGGTCGTCGTGCGCGGGCGGCTCGTCCGTCACCAGGCGGGTGATGACGTCCGTGGGCACGGTCTGGAACATGGTGTCCATGCCGAGCTTGCTGTGGTCGGCGAGGACCACCACCTCCGCGGCGGCCTGCACCAGCGCCCGGTCGACGGAGGCCGACAGCATGTTGGACGTGGACAGCCCCCGCTCCGCGGTCAGCCCGCTCCCGGAGAGGAACGCCCTGGACACCCGCAGTCCTTGGAGGGACTGCTCGGCTCCGCTGCCGACGAGGGCGTAGTTCGAACCGCGGAGCGTACCGCCGGTCATCACGACCTCCACCCGGTTGGCGTGCGCCAACGCCTGGGCCACGAGCAGGGAGTTGGTGACGACGGTCAGACCGGGCACCCGGGCCAGCCGGCGGGCCAGCTCCTGCGTGGTGGTGCCCGCACCGACCACGATGGCCTCGCCCTCCTCCACGAAGCCGGCGGCGAGGTCGGCGATGGCGGTCTTCTCGGCGGTCGCGAGATGTGACTTCTGCGGGAAGCCGGACTCCCGCGTGAACCCGCCCGGCAGTACCGCACCGCCGTGCCGGCGGTCGAGGAGTCCTTCTGCCTCCAGCGCGCGCACGTCCCGCCGTACGGTCACTTCGGAGGTCTGGACGACGCGGGCGAGCTCACGGAGCGACACGGCCCCGTTCGCTCGCACCATTTCGAGGATCAATTGGCGACGTTCTGCAGCGAACACGAAACTGACAGTAACGCCGGCGACCGTCTGCTTTCAGCACTTTGCGCTGAATAGCAGAAGTTGTTCGCGCACCCGACCGCCGAGTGGTATAAGCCCTAGTCGCCTCGCATATGCCGAACACCCATCCGGTAACTCCCCGTGACCGACGGGGAGTTGGTTTCAGCCGCCAGGCTGCCGGGCCGTCAGGCTGCCGGGCCGTCAGACCTCTCCCGCCACCTTGCGCGTGTGCAGCTGCCGTGCCACCTCGGCGATCGACCCCGACAGCGAGGGGTACACGGTGAAGGCGTTCGCGATCTGCTCGACCGTCAGGTTGTTGTCGACCGCGAGCGAGATGGGGTGGATGAGCTCCGAGGCGCGGGGCGCCACGACGACGCCACCCACCACGATCTCGGTGCCCGGCCGGCAGAAGATCTTGACGAAGCCGTCGCGGATGCCCTGCATCTTCGCGCGGGGGTTGCGCAGCAGCGGCAGCTTCACGACCCGCGCGTCGATCTTCCCGGCGTCGACCTCGGCCTGGCTGTAGCCGACGGTGGCGATCTCGGGGTCGGTGAAGACGTTCGACGAGACGGTCTTCAGGTTCAGTGGAGCCACCGCGTCACCCAGGAAGTGGTACATGGCGATCCGCCCCTGCATCGCCGCCACCGACGCCAGCGCGAAGACGCCGGTGACGTCGCCGGCCGCGTACACGCCCGGAGCGGTGGTCCGGGAGACCCTGTCGGTCCAGATGTGCCCCGACTCGCGCAGCCTGACCCCGGCCTCCTCGAGCCCCATGCCCTCGGAGTTCGGGATGGCGCCGACGGCCATCAGGCAGTGCGACCCGGTGATGACCCGCCCGTCGGCGAGGGTCACCTCCACCCGGTCCCCGACCCGCTTGGCGGACTGCGCGCGCGAACGCGCCATGACGTTCATGCCGCGCCGGCGGAAGACGTCCTCCAGCACCGCGGCGGCGTCCGGGTCCTCACCCGGCAGCACCCGGTCGCGCGACGACACGAGCGTCACCTTCGACCCCAGTGCCTGGTAGGCACCGGCGAACTCGGCACCGGTCACACCGGAACCGACCACGATGAGCTCCTCGGGGAGCTCGTTCAGGTCGTACACCTGTGTCCAGTTGAGGATGCGCTCGCCGTCGGGCCGCGCGTCGGGCAGCTCGCGGGGGTGGCCGCCGGTGGCGATGAGCACCGCGTCGGCGGTCAGCGTCTCCTCGGACCCGTCGGCGGCCCGGACCACGACCTTGCGCGACCCGTCCAGGGCCTGCATGCCCTCGAGCCGCCCCCGCCCGCGCAGCACCCGCGCGCCGGCCCGCGTCACGGACGCGGCGATGTCGTGCGACTGGGCCAGGGCCAGCCGCTTCACCCGGCGGTTCACCTTCCCCAGGTCCACGCCCACGACCCGGGCGGCCTGCTCCACGTGCGGGGTGTCGTCGGCCACGATGATGCCGAGTTCCTCGTAGGAGGAGTCGAAGGTGGTCATCACCTCGGCCGTGGCGATCAGGGTCTTCGAGGGCACGCAGTCGGTGAGCACCGACGCCCCGCCCAGACCGTCGCAGTCGACGACGGTCACCTCCGCGCCGAGCTGCGCGGCGACCAGCGCCGCTTCGTATCCGCCGGGTCCGCCACCGATGATCACGATCCGAGTCACATGCTCCATTGTCCCGCACACTTCACCGTGCGACCGTCCGGGGGCCACCCCCGTGGCCCCCCTGTTACCGGAATGGCCCGCGGTGCGGCTGCCGTACGCTCTCCCATATGTCGCTCTACGCCGCGTACGCCGGCAACCTCGACGCGCGGCTGATGTCCCGCCGCGCCCCGCATTCGCCGCTGCGCGCCACCGGCTGGCTGAACGGGTGGCGGCTGACCTTCGGGGGCGAGAACCTGGGCGTGCACTGGCCGAGCGGGTCCACCGACCCGGCCGAGCCCACCGACCCGGTCGCGGGAGGCGGCGCGCTCGCGACGATCGTCGAGGACCACTTCGCCCAGGTCTTCGTCGCGCTGTACGACATCGCCCCCATGGACGAGGAGTCCCTGGACCACTGGGAGGGCACGGGTCTGGACATCTACCGGCGCATCCGCGTCCGCGTCCACACCCTGGACGGCGAGGAACCCGCCTGGACCTACGTCCTGAACGCCTACGAGGGCGGCCTCCCCTCGGCCCGCTACCTCGGCGAGGTCGCCGACGCGGCGGAATCCGCGGGCGCCCCCCACGACTACGTGATGGAACTGCGCAAACGCCCCTGCTGAACCCGCGCCCGAGCCGGGACGTCGAGACCTGGCCCTGGGGCCTGTCCGGCGGATCATGCCGCGGACGCGGGGGCCGACACGCCCTCCCCGAAGCTCTTCGAGCAGGGAACCCCCAGCGGCGTTGTCCTCGGTTGCCCCCCCGAGCTCTCGACGAGCTCGAGCAGGGAGGACCCCCATCGCGTCGACGCCCTCCTCCGCCTCACGGCTGCACGCTCCCCCACTCTCGGCTGCTCCCCACTCTCGACTTCGCTCGAGCGGGAGGGGCCCCATCGCCCCCGCTCACCCGCGCCGACAAGGCGCCGATTCCCTGCGACCTGACCCGCCGGACAGGCCCGAGCCGGCAAGGCATTCCCGGAAACGACAAGACAACGATCGCGGGCCCGTGAGCTTTGACATCTACGCGCGTAGGCGAAGACCGGCTACCCTCATCCGCGTGAACGCTTCTCTTCTTCCGGACGACATCCAGGGCGACCCCCACGCCGCAGCCGACGCCGCAGCCGCGCGCCTGCGCGAGCTCACGGGCGCCGAGACCCACGACGTCGCCCTCGTGATGGGCTCCGGCTGGGCACCGGCCGTGGACGCCCTCGGCTCACCCGACGCCGAGTTCCAGGTCACCGAGCTGCCCGGCTTCCCGCCGCCGGCGGTCGAGGGGCACGGAGGCAAGATCCGCTCGTACCGCCTCGGCGCCAAGAGGGTCCTGGTCTTCCTGGGCCGCACCCACTACTACGAGGGCCGCGGCGTGGCCTCCGTCGCCCATGGCGTGCGCACCGCCGTCGCCGCCGGCGCCAAGACGATCGTCCTGACCAACGGCTGCGGTGGCCTGCGCGAGGGCATGCGCCCCGGCCAGCCGGTCCTGATCAGCGACCACATCAACCTCACGGCCACCTCCCCCATCGTCGGCGCCAACTTCGTCGACCTCACCGACCTCTACTCCCCCCGGCTGCGCGCCCTCTGCAAGGAGATCGACGCCACCCTGGAGGAGGGCGTCTACGCCCAGTTCCCCGGCCCGCACTACGAGACCCCGGCGGAGATCCGCATGGCACGGGTGATCGGGGCGGACCTGGTGGGCATGTCGACGGTGCTCGAGGCCATCGCCGCGCGGGAGGCGGGCGCGGAGGTGCTCGGCATCTCCCTGGTCACCAACCTCGCCGCCGGTATGACCGGTGAACCGCTCAACCACGAGGAGGTCCTCCAGGCGGGTCGGGACTCCGCCTCCCGCATGGGCACCCTCCTGACCCGGGTACTGGGCCGCCTGTAGCCGCCCGCGGCCCCCGGCGGCGGGGGCAGGGGCGGGACGACTCAACCGACCACTCGAGAGGCTGACCGACACGTGCACGACGACCTGACCGCTCGGGCCCGCACCTGGCTCGCCGAGGACCCCGACCCCGAGACCCGTGCGGAACTCGCGGGCCTTCTCGACAAGCTCGAGAGGGAGACCATGGACGGCGCCGGCGCCGGCGCCGAACTCGCCGCCCGCTTCAGCGGCACCCTCCAGTTCGGCACCGCCGGTCTCCGCGGCGAACTGGGCGCCGGCCCGATGCGCATGAACCGCGCCGTCGTCATCCGCGCCGCCGCCGGCCTCGCCGCGTACCTCAGGAAGCAGGGGACCCCCCACGGGGACGACACAGCCGGCCTCGTCGTGATCGGCTACGACGCCCGGCACAAGTCGGCGGACTTCGCCCGCGACACCGCCGCCGTGATGACCGGCGCCGGTCTCCGGGCGGCCGTCCTCCCCCGCCCCCTGCCCACCCCGGTGCTCGCCTTCGCCATCCGGCACCTCGGCGCGGTCGCCGGGGTCGAGGTCACCGCCAGCCACAACCCGCCCCGCGACAACGGCTACAAGGTGTACCTCGGCGACGGGTCCCAGATCGTCCCCCCGGCCGACGCGGAGATCGCCGCCGAGATCGCGGCCGTCCGGTCCCTGAACGACGTGCCCCGCCCCACCACCGGCTGGCAGACCCTCGACGACTCCGTCCTGGACGCCTACCTCGCCCGCACGGACGCGGTCCTGGCCGAGGACTCCCCCCGCGGTGCCCGCACGGTCTACACCGCGATGCACGGCGTCGGCAAGGACGTCCTGCTCGCCGCGTTCGCCCGGGCCGGCTTCCCGGAGCCGGTCCTGGTCGCCGAGCAGGCCGAGCCCGACCCGGACTTCCCCACCGTCGCGTTCCCCAATCCGGAGGAGCCCGGCGCGATGGACCTGGCCTTCGCGAAGGCCCGCGAGGCCGAGCCCGACCTGGTCATCGCCAACGACCCGGACGCCGACCGCTGCGCCGCGGCCGTCAAGGACGCCGGCGGGGAGGGCACCGGCGACGGGGGCTGGCGCATGCTGCGCGGTGACGAGGTCGGCGCCCTGCTCGCCGCCCACCTGGTCCGGCGCGGCGCGAGCGGCACGTTCGCCGAGTCGATCGTGTCCTCGACCCTCCTCGCCCGTATCGCCGAGCAGGCGGGGCTGCCGCACGAGGAGACCCTGACCGGCTTCAAGTGGATCGCCCGGGTCGAGGGCCTGCGCTACGGCTACGAGGAGGCGCTGGGCTACTGCGTCGACCCGGAGGGCGTGCGCGACAAGGACGGCATCACGGCCGCGCTGCTCCTCGCCGAGCTGGCCTCCGAGCTGAAGGCGGAGGGCCGTACCCTCCTGGACCTCCTCGACGACCTCGCCGTGGCCCACGGCCTGCACGCGACCGACCAGCTGTCGGCCCGCGTCGAGGACCTGTCGCTCATCGCGGACGCCATGCGCCGCCTGCGCGAGAACCCCCCGACCGCACTGGCCGGCCTGCGCATCACCCGGGCCGAGGACCTGACCCGCGGCACGGACACCCTCCCGCCCACCGACGGCCTGCGCTACACCCTCCAGGGTGCCCGCGTCGTCGTCCGCCCGAGCGGTACGGAGCCGAAGCTGAAGTGCTACCTGGAGGTCGTCGTCCCGGTCACCGCCCGGGCCGACCTGCCCGCGGCCCGCGCCAGGGCGGCCGCCCTGCTGACCGCGATCAAGCAGGACCTGAAGACGGCGGCCGGTATCTGAGCGGTCGAGAACCGGAGGGGTCCGCGGGCAGCGGTTCTGCGGGCCGCGGACCGCGGACCCCTCCGGTCGTTGCTCCCGGACTCAGGCGACGGCCAGCAGGACCGTCAGCAGGATCACCCCGGCGAGCGTCGGGGCCAGGACCTCGTAGGACCAGCGCACGCTCACCTCGCCCTGCGCGCTCCCCGCGGTCTGCCGGTCCTCGTGCAGCTCGCGCAGTTCGTCCATCGCGCGGTCGCTCGGCGCCCGCTCCGGCCCTTCCGGTCCGCCCGGCACGGGCGCGGCACCCCCGCGCCGGGACGCGCCGCCCGCCCTCGGGGCCTGCCCCGCGGTGCGGACGTCGACGCCCTGCGCCCGCTCGCCCGCGGCCCGCATCTCCCGCCGCGCGGCCCGCTTGCGGGCCCGCAGGGACACGGGCAGGGCCCACAGCTGGTACTTGGTGCCGGCGTCGGAGACGACCTCGTTGGTGTAACCGGCGCGCAGTGCGGCGACCCGGCCCCAGGGCAGCACGATCGTGCGGAAGGGATTGCGGACGCGCAGCCGGTCGTCGCCGGCGTACACGGCGGGCAGCAGGGTGTAGGCGACCACCGGGGGCGCGGTCGCCAGCAGCGTGGCGAGCGCCAGCCACGGGGCCCGGCCCTCACCGGTGACCACGGCGTCGACGCAGAGCCAGCCGACGATCGCCAGCAGCAGCACGCCACCGGCGATGCCCGGGGTCGACCGGTACACCCGGTCCTCGGCCTCGGGGCCCTCGGGCCCGTGCCCGCTCTCGGGCTCCGGGGCGGACGGCTGCTGCGCTGGGGTGTTCATGCCTCCGATTCTGCCCGACGGGTCCGCACGCGCCGGTGGGTGGTGGGCGGGTCGGAAACGGGCAGGAGGGCTGTACAGCCGCTACGCGCGTAGATATGCTCGGCTGGTGACCATGTCCTCCACTGCACCACACGCTCTCAGCGACGTCACCGCGTCCGACGGCACACTGCGTCGCTTCCTGCACGGGCTGCCCGGGGTCGACGCGGTCGGCCTGGAGGCGCGTGCCGCCTCGCTCGGCACCCGCTCGATCAAGACGACCGCGAAGGCGTACGCCATCGACCTCGCCATCTCGATGGTCGACCTGACGACGCTGGAAGGCGCGGACACCCCGGGCAAGGTCCGGGCGCTCGGCGCGAAGGCGGTCCGCCCCGACCCGACCGACCGCACGACCCCCGCCACGGCCGCGGTCTGCGTCTACCCCGACATGGTGGCCACGGCGAAGGAGGCCGTCGCCGGCTCCGCGGTCAAGGTCGCCTCCGTCGCGACCGCCTTCCCGGCAGGCCGCGCCCCGCTCGCGGTCAAGCTGGCCGACGTCCGGGAGGCCGTCGCCGCCGGCGCGGACGAGATCGACATGGTCATCGACCGCGGCGCGTTCCTCGCCGGGAACTACCTGAAGGTGTACGACGAGATCACCGCCGTGAAGGAGGCCTGCGGGGCGAGTGCCCGGCTGAAGGTCATCTTCGAGACGGGCGAGCTGTCGACGTACGACAACATCCGCCGGGCGAGCTGGCTCGGCATGCTGGCCGGCGCGGACTTCATCAAGACCTCGACCGGCAAGGTGGCGGTGAACGCCACGCCCGCGAACACCCTCCTGATGCTGGAGGCGGTCCGCGACTTCCGCGCGCAGACCGGCGTCCAGGTCGGGGTGAAGCCTGCCGGCGGCATCCGTACCAGCAAGGACGCGATCAAGTTCCTCGTCCTGGTCAACGAGACCGTCGGCGAGGACTGGCTGGACAACCACTGGTTCCGCTTCGGCGCCTCCTCCCTGCTGAACGACCTGCTGATGCAGCGCCAGAAGCTGGCCACCGGCCGCTACTCCGGCCCCGACTACGTGACGGTGGACTGATCACCATGGCACCTGTTTTTGACTACGCACCGGCGCCCGAGTCCCGCTCGGTCGTCGACATTGCCCCGTCATACGGCCTGTTCATCGACGGCGAGTTCACCGAGGCCGCCGACGGCAAGGTCTTCAAGACCGTCTCCCCCTCCACCGAGGAGGTCCTCTCCGAGGTCGCCCAGGCCGGTGAGGCGGACGTGGACCGCGCGGTGAGGGCCGCGCGGAAGGCCTTCGCGAAGTGGTCGGCGCTGCCCGGCGCCGAGCGCGCCAAGTACCTGTTCCGCATCGCCCGGATCATCCAGGAGCGCAGCCGCGAGCTGGCCGTCCTGGAGACGCTGGACAACGGCAAGCCGATCAGGGAGACCCGGGACGCCGACCTCCCCCTGGTCGCCGCGCACTTCTTCTACTACGCGGGCTGGGCCGACAAGCTCGAGCACGCCGGCTACGGGGCGAACCCGAGGCCGCTGGGCGTGGCCGGCCAGGTCATCCCGTGGAACTTCCCGCTCATGATGCTGGCGTGGAAGATCGCCCCGGCGCTGGCGACCGGCAACACGGTGGTCCTGAAGCCCGCCGAGACGACCCCGCTCTCCGCGCTCTTCTTCGCGGACATCTGCCGTCAGGCGGGCCTGCCCAAGGGCGTCGTCAACATCCTTCCCGGATACGGCGACGCGGGCGCCGCGCTGGTGGCCCACCCGGACGTGGACAAGGTGGCCTTCACCGGTTCCACCGCGGTCGGCAAGCAGATCGCGCGGACGGTCGCCGGAACCCGCAAGAAGGTCACGCTCGAACTGGGCGGCAAGGGCGCCAACATCGTCTTCGACGACGCCCCCGTCGACCAAGCGGTCGAGGGCATCGTGAACGGCATCTTCTTCAACCAGGGCCAGGTCTGCTGCGCGGGCTCGCGCCTGCTGGTCCAGGAGTCGATCCAGGACGAGCTGCTGGACTCCCTCAAGCGCAGGCTGTCCACGCTGCGCCTGGGCGACCCGCTGGACAAGAACACCGACATCGGCGCGATCAACTCCGCGCAGCAACTCGAACGCATCACCTCGCTCGTCGAGCAGGGCGAGGCGGAGGGCGCCGAGCGCTGGTCGGCGGCCTGCGAACTCCCGGAGAACGGCTACTGGTTCGCGCCGACGCTGTTCACGGGCGTCACCCAGGCGCACACGGTCGCCCGCGACGAGATCTTCGGCCCGGTGCTGTCGGTGCTCACCTTCCGCACCCCGGACGAGGCCGTCGCCAAGGCCAACAACACGCCGTACGGCCTGTCGGCGGGCATCTGGACGGAGAAGGGTTCCCGCATCCTGGCGGTGGCGAACAAGCTCCGCGCGGGTGTCGTCTGGTCCAACACGTTCAACAAGTTCGATCCCACCTCGCCGTTCGGCGGCTACAAGGAGTCGGGCTTCGGCCGCGAGGGCGGTCGCCACGGCCTGGAGGCATACCTCGATGTCCGATAAGTCCGAGAAGATCGAGAAGGCCGAGAAAGTCGAGAAGGCCCAAAAGGTCGAGAGGACCGAACCGCGGCTCTCGGTCTTCAAGACCTACAAGCTGTACGTCGGCGGGAAGTTCCCGCGTTCCGAGAGCGGCCGGGTGTACGAGGTGTCTGACGCGAAGGGCAACTGGCTGGCCAACGCACCGCTCGCCTCCCGCAAGGACGCCCGGGACGCGGTGGTCGCCGCCCGCAAGGCGTTCGGCGCCTGGTCGGGCGCGACGGCGTACAACCGGGGCCAGATCCTCTACCGCGTCGCGGAGATGCTGGAGGGCCGCAGGGACCAGTACGTCCGTGAGGTCGCCGAGGCCGAGGGACTGTCGAAGTCCAGGGCGGCCGAGCAGGTGGACGCGGCGGTCGACCGCTGGGTCTGGTACGCGGGCTGGACCGACAAGATCGCCCAGGTGGTCGGCGGCGGAAACCCGGTCGCGGGCCCGTACTTCAACCTGTCCTCCCCCGAGCCGACCGGTGTGGTCGCCGTCCTGGCGCCCCAGGAGTCGTCCTTCCTGGGACTGGTCTCGGTGGTCGCCCCGGTGATCGCCACCGGCAACACGGCGGTCGTGATCGCGAGCGAGCGGTCCCCGCTGCCCGCCCTCTCCCTGGGCGAGGTCCTGGCCACCTCCGACCTGCCCGGCGGTGTCGTCAACGTCCTCTCCGGCCGCACGGCGGAGATCGCCGCGCCGCTGGCCGCGCACCAGGACGTCAACGCGATCGACCTGGCCGGCGCCGACGAGGTGCTGGCGAAGGAACTGGAGATCGCGGCGGCGGACAACCTCAAGCGCGTCCTGCGTCCACAGCCTGTGGACGACTGGTCGGCGACCCCGGGCACGGACCGCATGACGGCCTTCCTGGAGACCAAGACGGTCTGGCACCCGACGGGCTCCCTGGGCGCCTCGGGCTCCGCCTACTGACCCGGGCACCCCTCCGCATCCCGGAGAGCCGCGCCCCCTCCACCCGAGGGGGCGCGGCTCTCCGCCGTCGCCCTGCCCCCGGGTCAGCCGCCGAGCGCCCCCGCCGCCCGGCCGACCACCGGGACGCCGTCGACCGAAGGGGCTTGGGCGACCGGGCCGGTCACCGTGCGCGAGTCCACCGGCTCGAAGTCGGCGACCTGGGTACGGACGCCGTTGTCGAGGGGGTCGACGCCGGTTCCGGCGAGCGGGTTGGGCTTGAGGCCGGCGACCGGACCGACGGCGTGCCCGGCTGCGCCGGTCAGGTCCAGCGGGGAGCCGGAGTCAGCCGCTGCCGCCGCCGTCGCACCCACCCCCAGGACCGCCCCCGCGGCCGCGAGCGTGGCCAGGGCGCGCCGGACGGTCGGCTTCTTGGGTGCGTCGTGTCGGGCCATTGCTGTTGCCACCTTTTACTTCCCTCGGTAACTGTACCGACGCGCAGCGTAATGGAAGTGTGACGCGTGCTTCAAAGCCGGTCCGCACGGTCGTGGAACACCCGTTCCATGCCTCAGACTGGTGTCCCGTGAGTTCCCAGTCGCCCATGTCCGCGCGAGTCGTGCTGCTCTGCGGCCCCTCCGGCTCCGGCAAGTCCCTCCTCGCGGCCCGCTCCGGTCTTCCGGTGCTGCGTCTCGACGACTTCTACAAGGAGGGCGACGACCCGACGCTGCCTCTGGTGGCGGGCGGCTCCGACATCGACTGGGACCACCCCGGCTCGTGGGACGCGGACGCCGCCGTCGCCGCCATCGACCGGCTGTGCCGCACGGGCCGTACGGACGTGCCCGTGTACGACATCTCCCTCAGCGCCCGGACCGGTGCGGACACGGTCGACATCGGCGGCGCCCCGCTGTTCGTCGCGGAGGGCATCTTCGCCGCGGAGATCGTCACGCGCTGCGGCGAACTGGGCCTCCTGGCCGACGCGCTGTGCCTGAGCCGCGGCCCGGTGAAGACCTTCCGCCGCCGCTTCCTGCGGGACCTCAGGGAGGGGCGCAAGTCCGTACCCTTCCTGCTGCGGCGCGGCTGGCGGTTGATGCGGCTGGAGCGGACGATCGTCGCCCGCCAGACCTCGCTCGGCGCGTACGCCTGCGACCGCGACGAGGCCCTGAGCCGCCTGGCGGCGGCGGGGGTCGGCGTTGGCGGGCAGGGTGGGGCGGACACGCGCACCGAGGACTCGGGCGCGAGGTCGACCGCGCAGTCGGCGTAGTCGGCGCGAACCCGGGGCGTACGCACAAAGGGGCTGGACTGGAAAGGCCCCCCGGCCCTCCAGTCCAGCCCTTTTATGCTCCCCCGTGTTCCCCCGGTTCCCCCTGGGATCCCCCGATCCCCTCGGTTCCCCGTTTTCCCCTTCCCCCGTTGTCCCCTTCCCCCGTTGTCCCCCTGTTCCCCCGTTCCCCCGTACCTTCAGGCGACCAGTTCGCCGAAGGCGTCCTCCCGGTCACGGCCGAAGCTGAGGACCTCGTCCTCGCGCAGCCGGCGGAGCGACCGCCAGATGCTGGACTTCACCGTGCCGACACTGATGCCGAGGATGTCCGCGATCTCCGGGTCCGTGCGGCCCTCGTAGTAGCGCAGGACCAGCATGGTGCGCTGGAGCTCGGGCAGCCTCGCCAGCGCCTGCCACAGCACCGCGCGCAGCTCGGTGCCGCGCATCGCGTCCGTGTCGCCGACCGTCTCCGGCAGCTCCTCGGTCGGGTACTCGTTCAGCTTGCGGCGGCGCCACGCGCTGATGTGCAGGTTGGTCATGGTGCGGCGGAGGTATCCGCCGACCGCGGCCTTGTCGCTGATCCGGTCCCACGCCCGGTAGGTCGAGAACAGCGCGCTCTGCAGCAGGTCCTCGGCCTCGAAGCGGTCGCCGGTCAGGTGGTAGGCGGTCGCGTACAGGGAGGCGCGTCGTTCCTGGACGTAGGCGGTGAACTCCACCTCCGACAGCGAACTGCGCTCCCCCTCTGCCTCCCCGTACCCGCTTCCCCCGGGTGTTTCCCCCGTGTTGGTTTCCCCCGTGGGCGCGTCAATCACCGTCATGTAGGCGGTGTGACGCCCGGCGCCGCGAGCGCACCCCCGTTTGCCCAGGGCACCGGACTTCTCACCGGCTCGGTGCACGTCGTGCAGACGCGTGACAACCGCGCTGGAGCTGGTGCCGTGCAGCGTGTTCATCTCGCGCCCCCCGTCGTGGACTTCCGGTGTCTTCATGTGCTGTTGTGCTGGTGACGAAAATCCTGCCCGGGCGACTTCATGGCCGTGTCCGCCGACTGTCACAGAGCTGTCACAGGGGCCGCCGCGCCGGGCTCCGGTCGTCGACCGCGGCGCCCAGACGGATGTCGGCGCACGTGGCCGTCCGTGTGCGGGTCCCACGGGCTTCTGCCCCCACGGGTCGAACCGGGAGCCCTCCATGGGACAGAATGAGCCCGTGCCTTCCCTGTTGCTGATCGAGGACGACGACGCCATCCGCACGGCCCTGGAGCTCTCACTCACGCGCCAGGGCCACCGCGTGGCGACCGCTGCCAGCGGTGAGGACGGACTGAAGCTGCTGCGCGAGCAACGGCCCGATCTGATCGTGCTGGACGTGATGCTGCCCGGCATCGACGGATTCGAGGTGTGCCGGCGCATCCGGCGCACCGACCAGTTGCCGATCATCCTGCTGACCGCGCGCAACGACGACATCGACGTGGTGGTCGGCCTGGAGTCCGGTGCCGACGACTACGTGGTCAAACCCGTGCAGGGCAGGGTGCTGGACGCCCGGATCCGGGCGGTGCTGCGCCGCGGGGAGCGGGAGTCCAACGACGCGGCGACCTTCGGCAGCCTGGTCATCGACCGCTCGGCGATGACCGTGACGAAGAACGGCGAGGACCTCCAGCTGACCCCGACCGAGCTGCGGCTGCTGCTCGAACTGAGCCGGCGGCCCGGCCAGGCGCTGTCCCGGCAGCAGTTGCTGCGGCTGGTGTGGGAGCACGACTACCTGGGCGACTCGCGTCTGGTGGACGCCTGTGTCCAGCGGCTGCGCGCCAAGGTCGAGGACGTGCCGTCGTCCCCGACCTTGATCCGTACCGTGCGCGGTGTCGGCTACCGACTGGACCCGCCTCAGTGACACAGGAGCACCAAGGGAGTTCCCGCGGCTGGTCCGCGGCGCGCAAGGGGGTCTGGTCGCGGCTGCGCTTCACCAGTCTGCGGCTTCGGCTGGTGGTCGTGTTCGGGCTGGTCGCGCTCACCGCCGCGGTGTCCGCGTCGGGCATCGCGTACTGGCTCAACCGCGAGGCGGTGCTCACCCGCACCCAGGACGCGGTGCTGGGCGACTTCGAGCAGGAGATGCAGAACCGGGCGGGAGCGCTGCCGGAGCATCCGACGCAGGAGGAACTGCAGCACACCGCGGGCCAGATGGCCAACAGCAGTCAGCGGTTCTCGGTGCTGCTGATCGCCGAGAACCCGCAGGGCCGCACGGTGTACGGCAGTTCGGGCGGGCTGAGCGGCTTCTCGACCCAGGACGTGCCGACCTCGCTGCGCAAGGCGGTGAACGAGCGGCAGAAGATCACCTCGACCAACAAGCATCCCTACCGCCTGTACTGGCAGCGGATCGTCCACGGCGGCACCCCCTATCTGGTGGCGGGCACCCGGACGACCGGCGGCGGGCCGACCGGCTACATGCTCAAGTCGCTGGAGCCGGAGGCCAAGGACCTCAACTCGCTGGCCTGGTCGCTGGGTATCGCCACCGGTCTCGCCCTGATCGGCTCCGCACTGCTGGCGCAGGCCGCGGCGACGACCGTGCTGAAGCCGGTGCAGCGGCTCGGGGTCGCCGCCCGGCGGCTCGGCGAGGGCAGGCTGGACACCCGGCTGAGGGTGTCGGGGACGGACGAACTGGCCGATCTGTCACGGACGTTCAACAAGGCGGCCGAGGCGCTGGAGAAGCGGGTGGCCGACATGGCCGCGCGGGACGAGGCGTCCCGCAGGTTCGTCGCGGACATGAGTCACGAACTGCGCACTCCGCTGACCGCGATCACGGCGGTGACGGAGGTCCTCGAGGAGGAGCTGGAGTTCGAGGGCGGTGGCATCGACCCGATGATCGAGCCCGCCGTACGGCTCGTGGTCAGTGAGACGCGGCGGCTCAACGACCTGGTCGAGAACCTGATGGAGGTCACCCGCTTCGACGCGGGCACCGCCCGTCTCGTCCTCGACGACGTCGACATCGCCGACCAGATCACCGCCTGCATCGACGCCCGTGCCTGGCTGGACGCGGTGGAGCTGGACGCGGAGCGCGGCATCCACGCCCGGATCGACCCGCGTCGGCTGGACGTGATCCTGGCCAACCTCATAGGCAACGCGCTCAAGCACGGTGGCTCGCCGGTACGGGTGTCGGTGCGCGTGGACCGCGAGGACGGCGACGACGGCGCAGCTCTTGTGAGCGGTGGGGCCGGTGGGGGCGGTCCGGAGGGCGGGGAGCGCGAGGACGGCACCGGGGAAGACACCGGGGCGAGCGCCGAGGACGGAGACACCGTGGTCGGGGACACCATGGCCGGAGGCGCCGTGGTCATCGAGGTGCGGGACCAGGGGCCGGGCATCCCCGAGGACGTCCTGCCGCATGTCTTCGACCGCTTCTACAAGGCCAGTGCCTCCCGGCCGCGTTCCGAGGGCAGCGGCCTGGGCCTGTCCATCGCACTGGAGAACGCCCATGCCCACGGTGGCGAGATCACCGCGGCCAACTCCCCCGAGGGCGGGGCGGTGTTCACGCTGCGGCTGCCGCGGGACGTATCCGCCCTGACCGAGCGGGACGACGAACCCGCCGACAACGCCGACAACGCCGGGAACACCGGGAACACCGACAACGCCCGGCGGGACCAGGGCAGCGTCGGCCCTCGGCGGTCGAGCGCCGGAGGGGACGCCCGATGAACATACGCCGGACCGCTCCGCGCCCGACGGGCATACGCGGCATACGCGGTGCACGAGGCACACGACGGCTGCCGGGGCTGCTGGCCGTCACCGCGTTCGGTGTCCTGCTCTCCGGGTGCGGGATCCGGGCCACCGAGGTGCCGACCGACTTCGGTCCGGCACCCTCCCGGGTGCGCTGCTCGCAGGCCGAGGCGGGCGGGGCGGCGCAGCCCGCGCGGGGCCTGCCGGTGCGGGTGTTCCTGCTCTGCGGCTCGTCGCTGATGGCCGTCGACCGGACGGTACGGGTGCCGGAGGGCGCGGCGGACTCCGGGCAGCGGCGCGCCCTGGTGGCGCAGGGCCTGCTGGACCAGCTCTCGGCGCCGCCGACGCCCGCCGAGAAGGAGGCCGGGTACACCACGAACGTACGGGGCGGGATGGCCGTGAGCGGTCCGCGGTCCGACGACCCGGAGGACGCGCTGCGCCTGAGCACCGCGCCGGGGAGCCTGACGTCCTACGCGCTCGCGCAGATCGTCTGCACCTTCTCCGACTCGGCGGCGGCCGAGGGAGACGGCTCGGTGGTCCTGGGCGGCCAGGACGACGGTCCGCCGCGCCGCTACCGGTGCACGGACGAGGTCCGGGCCCGCCCGGGCGGTACGGAGCCCCCGTCCACGGCGGTCACCGAGGGGTGATCCCGGACGGCAGGCGCCACGGACCAGGGCCGGCGGGGCTGTGGCGCATGCCTCACCCGGCGAACGGGGCACTTCCCGGAACCGATCCCGCCGGGCGTCGCGTCTAGGGTTTCGTGCAGCGTCAAGGCCCCGTCGGCGGCACCGCCGCGTCCCGTGTCCGTGTGACAGGAGGTCTCCTCCTGGCCGCGTACCTCGCGTTCGTCGCCTGGTGCACGCTGCGCCCCCTGAACGTCCCCTGGGTGATGCCCGCCAACCTGCGGCTCTTCGACGGCATCCGGGCCGACTTCGCGCTGGGCTGGGGTGCCGGGGCCCGCCGGGTCGGCGAGGGGCTCGCGCTGCTCGCTCCGCTGGGCGTGCTGCTGCCGATGGCGGGGGGCAGGCTGACCGTCTCGCCACTGGGTTCGCTGATCCGCACCATGGCCGCGGCGGCACTGCTGTCGCTGGGCATCGAGATGCTGCAGACCGCGGTGCCCGGCAGGGTCGTGGACGTCGACGCGCTGTTGCTGAACACGGTGGGCGCGGCGCTCGCGCATGTCGCCGTGGTACCGGCGGGCCGCGCCTGGCTGCGCCGCCGGGCCGTACGCCGGTCCGGCGCCGGACTTCTCCAGGAGGAACCGGCTCAGGGTCGGACCCCGACGATTCCCAGGGTCGGGATCGCCCCATGGAGTGATGCTTTGCCCCCTTCGTCTCCGTAGCGTGGAGAGCGGTAGAACAGCCGACGGAAGCCGACGCGGCGCCGTGGGTCACTGAACCGCACACACCACGAAGGAGTCCACGATGTCCCGCCTCGCCCGCCCCACCAACAACCGTGTGATCGGCGGCGTGTGCGCCGCGCTGGCCCGGCGCTTCGGCACCTCCGCGACCACGATGCGCGTGATCTTCCTGGTCTCGTGCCTGCTCCCCGGGCCGCAGTTCCTGGTCTACATAGCGCTGTGGATCCTGTTCCCGTCGGAGGACAAGACGCAAACGGCCTGGTGAGTCCGTGTGCCGCTGCGCGCGAACGCCGATGGGGCGCGCCCCGGACTCGGGGCGCGCCCCATCGGCCGGGGTCCGCGCGGGTGGATCAGGGCGAGTGGGTCAGCCGAGCGGGACCCCGTTGACGGCGACACCCTCCGTGGGCAGCCCCTCCGCGGGCAGGCCCCCAAGCAGACCGCCGACCTGCTCCTGGTAACCCTCGGAGGTCAGCTGCTCGGCGACCGGCCGCGCGGTCGTCATGCCCGTGCCGACCACGTCCTGTCCCGCCTGCAGGGCCCCGTCCGCGCCCGGCGCCACACGGGAGACGTCCTCCGCCGGAAGGCTCTGAGCGACGGTGTCCAGCGCGGCCCCGGCGTTCGGGGCGGCCGGGGCGGCCGGAGCTGCGCTTGCGGTACCCGCGCCGACGGCGGCGAAGACGGCGCCGAGAACGGCGACACCGAGGGTCTTGGCAGCAGACTGCTTCATGAAATGCGTCCTCGAAATGGAATGGGGGGAAAGAGCGGTCCTCGACCGTAAACACCCGGCGCCACCCGCCGCAAACCTCGAGATGCGGACGATGGGTGAAGGCCGCCCGCCCTCCCGGAATCCGCGGACGCCCCGGTCAACCCCCTTCAGCCACAGAACCGCTGGTGGAGGCGGTTTGCCGAAACAGCCATTCGGATTTCAGCTCGGCATATCCGGGTTTGATGACGTCGTTGATCATGGCCAGCCGTTCATCGAAAGGAATGAACGCCGACTTCATCGCATTGACGGAAAACCATTGCATGTCGTCGAGCGTGTAACCGAACACCTCGACCAGGTGCTCGAATTCCTGGCTCATGCTGGTGTGCGACATGAGGCGGTTGTCGGTGTTCACCGTGGCCCGGAAGTGCAGTCGGCGCAGCAGGCCGATGGGGTGCTCGGCGTACGAGGCCGCCGCCCCGGTCTGCAGGTTGGAGCTGGGGCACAGCTCCAGCGGGATGCGCTTGTCCCGGACGTAGGAGGCTAGCCGGCCGAGTTCGACCGAGCCGTCGTCGTGGACCTGGATGTCGTCGATGATGCGCACCCCGTGTCCGAGCCGGTCGGCGCCGCACCATTGGAGGGCCTGCCAGATGGACGGCAGCCCGAAGGCCTCACCGGCGTGGATGGTGAAGTGGTTGTTCTCCCGCTTGAGGTACTCGAAGGCGTCGAGGTGCCGGGTGGGCGGGTAACCGGCCTCGGCGCCCGCGATGTCGAAGCCGACGACGCCCAGGTCCCGGTAGCGGTTGGCGAGTTCGGCGATCTCCAGGGACCGCGCGGCGTGCCGCATCGCGGTGAGCAGCGCGCCGACGCGGATGCGGTTTCCGTCCTCCCGCGCCCGCCGCTCCCCTTGCCGGAAGCCCTCGTTGACCGCCTCGACGACTTCTTCGAGGGTCAGTCCGCCTTCGAGGTGCTGCTCGGGGGCGTAGCGCACCTCGGCGTAGACGACGCCGTCCGCGGCGAGGTCCTCGGCGCACTCGGCGGCGACCCGCACCAGGGCGTCACGGGTCTGCATGACCCCGACGGTGTGCGAGAACGTCTCCAGGTACCGCTCCAGGGAACCGGAGTCGGCGGCCTCGCGGAACCAGAGGCCGAGCTTGCCGGGGTCGCTCTGGGGGAGCCCGGAGTAGTCGGCCTCGCGGGCCAGGTCGACGACGGTGCCGGGGCGCAGGCCGCCGTCGAGGTGGTCGTGCAGCAGCACCTTGGGCGCCCGGCGGATCTGGTCCGGGGTCGGGGTGTTCGCAGTGGTCTGGCTCGTCATTTCGGCACTCTAGGGCCTGTCCGGCGGATCAGGTCTCAGGAAGTCGGCGGCGCCTTGTCGGCGTGGGTGAGCGGCGCGAGGGGTCTCCCTGCTCGAAGAGCTCGGAAAGGGCGTGCCGGCCCCCGCTCCTGCGGCATGATCCGCCGGACAGGCTCCAGCGCCTACGCTCGTAGATCACCGTGTACGAATGTCGATACGTAACGGTGACCGCACGCGAGGGTGGCGTACACCGGGGCTTCTGACACTCTGCTGCCATGTCACAGCAAGCGACGCCGGCGCGCACGGCCCGGTTGGGGAGGGTGCTCGGCCCGAAGCCGAAAGCGGTGGGCGGCGCGGTGCTGCTGCTCCCCGGCGGCGAGCCGGTCTCCAGCCGCAGGCCGTCCCCCGTGGTGGCGGCCGCCTCCGTACGCGCCCTGGGACACCGTCTCGGCCGTGCGGGCCGGGCCGAGGGTCTCGCCGCCCATGTCGTCCACTACCGCTACCGGGGCTGGAACGGCAGTGAGGCGCATCTGGCGCGTGACGCCACCTGGGCCGTGAGCGAGATCGTGCGGCTCTACGGGGATGTTCCCGTGTGCCTGGCCGGTCTCGGCATGGGCGGCCGGGCGGCGCTGCGCGCGGGCGGCCACGAGGCCGTCAGCTCCGTACTGGCGCTGGCTCCCTGGCTGCCCGAGGAGGATGTGGCCGCGGTCCCCGAACCGGTGAAGCAGCTGGCCGGGCGGCAGGTGCTGATCGTGCACGGCACGCGTGACGCGCGGGCCGACCCGGAACTGTCCTTCCGGCTGGCGGCGCGGGTCAAGAAGGCGAACCGGAACGTGTGCCGCTTCGAAGTGCACGCCGACGGACACGGGTTGAACCAGTACCGGGACGAAGTGCTGGCGCTGTGCGAGGACTTCATGATGGGGACGCTGTTCGGGCAGGCGTTCTCCCGTCCGGTGCAGGATGCCCTGGCGGCGCCCCCGCCCCTGGGGCTGCGGATGCCACTGGCCTCGGGGTTCGGCGCGTCGTTACGCCGGTAGACGGTGGGCGGCGGGTCGCGGGGGGGGGTCAGTTCGGGAGCAGGTGGCCCCTTCTCGACAGCAGGAACCTCTTGAAGGCCGCCACCGGCGGGGTGTCCGGGTGGCCGGCCAGCCAGGCGACGCCGATCTCGCGGGCCGCCCGCGGGGAGGTGACGGTCAGTTCCACCACCCCGGGGCGCGGCACGGCCGGCGGGGGCAGCAGGGCGACGCCCAGACCGGCGGCCACCAGGCCCCGCAGGGTCTCCGCCTCCTCGCCCTCGAAGGCGACCCGGGGCCGGAAACCGGCCTGCGCGCAGAGGTCGTCGGTGATGCGGCGCAGGCCGTATCCGGGCTCCAGGGTCACGAACGTCTCGTCGGCGGCCTCGGCGAGGCGGATACGGCGCCGGCCGGCGAGCCGGTGGTCGGCGGGGACGACCAGGCGCAGTTTCTGCTCGTCCAGGCGGCGGGCGACGAGGTCGGGGGCGTCCGGGACCGGGGAGGTCAGGCACAGGTCCAGCTCACCCGCACGGAGGCGCTCCAGCATGGCCTCGCCGTAGTTCTGGACGAGGCTGAAGCGGATGCGCGGGTGGTCGGCGCGGAAGGCGTGCAGCAGGCCGGGCACGGTCTCGGCGCCCATGGTGTGCAGAAACCCGAAGGCGACCTTGCCGGTGGCCGGGTCGGCGTCGGCACGCACCTCGTCGGCGGCCCGCTCGACCTCGGCGAGGGCGCGTTCGACGGAGGCGAGGAAGGTGCGTCCGGCGGGGGTCAGCGAGAGGGTGCGGCCGTGCCGGGCGAACAGGTCGACGCCCAGGTCGTGTTCGAGGCGGACCATGGACCGGGAGAGCGTGGACTGCGGGACCTGCATCTCCTGGGCGGCACGGGTGACGTGCTCCGTGCGGGCGACGCCGGCGAAGTGAACGAGACGTGGCGCGAGCAGCGCGACGATGTCTTCTGTGTCACCGGACGGTGACAGCTGCCTCTGTGACCTCTGCTGATGCACCATGGGAACGATTATCTCGATTCCGTGCATTGGACGGATGAGCGGGGCCGTCCGTAGGTTCGAGGCATGTCTTCCGTCAGTACCGGGGCGTCCACGCGGGTGGACGCCGGCCCGTCCGTCACTTCCTCTCCCTCACCTTCTCCCTCGCCTTCCGCCACGGCGTCCGCCGCCCCGGCCTCCCCGGGCGGCCCCGACTCCCGGATGTCCCCCGGCGGTCCGGGTTACCGGCGGATGAGCCTCGCCCTCTTCCTGGCGGGTGTCGCGACCTTCGCGCTGCTGTACTCCACCCAAGCCCTGCTGCCGCTGATCTCCGGAGACCTCGGAGTGACCGCGGGCGACGCGAGCTGGACGGTGGCGGCGGCCACCGGCGGTCTGGCGCTGTTCGTGCTGCCGATGAGCGCGCTGTCGGAACGCTACGGACGCCGTACGGTCATGACGGCCTCCCTGGCCGTCGCGGTGACCGTCGGGCTGCTGGTCCCCTTCGCCCCGTCGCTGGGCGCCCTGGTGGCGCTGCGGGCGCTCCAGGGGGCGGCCCTGGCCGGGGTGCCCGCGTCGGCGACCGCGTATCTCGCGGAGGAGGTCAGGCCGAAGGCCCTGGTGACCGCGATCGGACTGTTCGTCGCGGGCAACAGCGTCGGCGGGATGAGCGGCCGGGTCGTCACCGGATGGGTGGCGCAGGAGTGGGGCTGGCGGGTCGCCGTCGGCGTGATCGGGATGCTCGCGGTGGCGTGCGCGGTGGCGTTCCGGCTGCTGCTGCCGGCGCCGAGGCACTTCCGGCCGGGTTCGCTGCGCCCGCGGGTGCTGGCCGGCGCGGTCCGGGGCCACCTCGCCAACCCGCTGCTGCGGCGCCTGTACGCGATCGGCGCGCTGTTCATGACGGTGTTCGGCGGGGTCTACACCGTGATCGGCTACCGCCTGAGCGAGGCGCCCTTCTCACTGCCCCAGGGCCTCGTCGGCTCGATCTTCCTGGTCTACCTGGTCGGCACGGTGTCGGCGTCGGCGGCGGGGCGGCTGGTGAACCGGCTGGGCCGTCGGGGCGCGCTGTACGCGGCGGGCGGGACCACCGCGGCGGGTCTGCTGCTGTCCCTGGCCGGCTCGCTGTCCCTGATCCTGCTGGGCCTGGTGCTGATCACCGGGGGCTTCTTCGCGGGCCACGCGGTCGCGTCCTCGGCGGTCGGACGGACGGCCACCGAGGGCCGCGCCCAGGCGTCGGCGCTGTACCAGTCCGCCTACTACATCGGCTCCAGCGCGGGCAGCACGGTCGGCGCGCTCGCCTTCCACTCGGGGGGCTGGGCCGGGACGGTGGGGGTCGGCCTGGTGGCGGTGGCCGGCGTCGTGACCATCACGGTGCTGGGCACCCGGGCGGCCCGGGTGGAACAGCGGCGGCTCGCCCCCGCGTGAGGCCGCGCACGGCCGGCCCGGCGGGCGGAGGATTTCATTCCGCCCGTTGAACTCGCCTCTCCGACCTGCACGTTCGTCCACTCGGAGGGCCGTTGTCAGTGGCCTGCGGTAGCTTCCGAAGTGCTGGGTGCGAAGGCGCGCCGCAGACAGGCCACAGGGGTGGGTGGACGATGACGAACGGCACGGCGGCGACGACCGATCTCGACGCCAGGCTCGAGGCGCACCGCGTCGAGCTGACCGGGTACTGCTACCGGATGCTCGGTTCCTCCTTCGATGCGGAGGACGCGGTGCAGGACACGATGATCCGCGCCTGGCGCAGCTTCGACACGTTCGAGGGCCGTTCCAGTCTGCGCTCCTGGCTGTACCGCATCGCGACCAACGTCTGCCTGGACATGCTGACGGCGGGCAACAAGCGCGCCCGGCCGATGGATCTGACGGAGTCGACCCCGCTGGCCCGGGCGGCCCTCTCGCCGCGGCCGGACCACACCTGGCTGGAGCCGATGCCGGACTCCCGGGTGCTGCCCACCGTCGAGGACCCGGCGGAGGCGGCGGTCGCCAAGGAGTCCGTGCGGCTCGCCTTCATGGCCGCGCTCCAGCAGCTGCCGCCCAAGCAGCGGGCGGTGCTGCTGCTGCGGGAGGTGCTGGCCTGGCGGGCGAGCGAGGTGGCCGAGCTGCTCGACACCTCGGTGGCGTCCGTCAACAGCGCGTTGCAGCGGGCACGGGCGACGCTCGCGGAGCGGCGCCGGCCGGGCGCCGACGCGTCCGTCTCCGACCCGCTGGACGAGGAGCAGCAGAAGCTCCTGGAGCGCTATGTGGCGGCGTTCGAGGGGTATGACATGTCGGCGCTGACGGCGTTGCTGCACGAGGACGCCATCATGACGATGCCGCCGTTCGACCTGTGGTTGACCGGCACCGCCGACATCACGGGCTTCATGACGACGCTGGGCGCCTCCTGCGCGGATTCGCGGCTGCTGCCCCTCCAGGCCAACGGCCTGCCCGGGTTCGCCCACTACAAGCCGGACCCGGAGGCGGGTGGTTTCACGCCGTGGGCGGTCCAGGTGCTGGAGATCTCAGACGGGCGGATCACCGGGTTCCACTGCTTCCTCGACACCCGGCGCTGGTTCCCGCTGTTCGGGCTGCCCCTCCACCTCGAAGCGGAGGCCGACCAGGTCGAGCAGGGAGCATAGGGCGGGGTCGGGGTCGCGCAGCCGTATCCGGCCCCCGGTCCGGCGGGCCAGGAGCTGGAGGCGGGCGAGCAGGTTCACGGCGGCGAGCCCCGGCGGCCCCAGCCCTCCCACGTCACAGACGACGATGACGCCGTCCTGGCCGCCCCCGCCGCCGTCGTCCAGCAGTGCCCGCAGCACTTCGCTCGGCCCGCTCACCCCGTCCCGGGTGACGGGGCCGCGCAGCACGAGTACGGGCGGTGTCTTGGCTTCCACGAGCGGTAGACCGGGCACGGGCGCGTAATTCATCGCGGTCTCTCGCCGGCGTGCGGGCGCCGGGAAGATCACATTGACCCGGACATGACTTTCCCCCGAGAGTTGGGTGTATGCACCACACACCCTCCCCGTCCGCGATGCCCGGTGCCCGCCGCCCCGGCGAGGAGCCGCTGTGCAGGGGGTGCTGAGCGGTTTCGCGGTGATCGCGGTGGTCATCGGCGTCGGCTATGTGGCCGGCCGCCGGGGGTATCTGGGCCGGCAGGCCCACGAGGTGCTGACGAAGCTCGCCTTCCATGTGGCCTCACCGGCCCTGCTGTTCACCCTTCTCGCCGAGGCGGACCTCTCGGTGGTCTTCTCCGGCCGGCTGCTGGTCACCGCGCTGAGCACGGCCGCGGTGGCCGGCGTCTTCGTCGCGGTGGGTGTGGTACGCCGCTGGGGCGTGGGCCGCACCACCATCGGCGCCCTGTGCTCCAGCTACGTCAACTCCGGCAACCTCGGCATCCCGATCGCCGTGTACGTCCTCGGCGACGCCTCACTGGTGGCGCCGGTGCTGCTGTTCCAGCTCGTGATGGTCACTCCGGTCGCGCTGACGGTCCTGGACCTGGCGACCGCCGGGGAGAAGCTGCCGCTGTGGCAGCGACTGCTCACACCGCTGCGGAACCCGGTCGCGCTGGGCTCGCTGGCGGGGGTGGCGGTGTCGGCGTCCGGCCTGGAGATCCCCGGCCCGGTCATGGACCCGGTGACACTGATCGGCAACATGGCGGTTCCGGCGGTCCTGCTCGCGTTCGGCATCTCGCTGCGCGGCAGCGCCCTGCCCCTGCGGGGCGGTGAGCGCGGTGCGGTGCTGCTCGCCGTGGCGCTGAAGTCGGTGGGTCAGCCGGTGGTCGCCTGGGCGCTGGCGGTGGGGGTCTTCGGGCTGCGCGGTGCGCAACTGCTCGACGTGGTGGTGACCTCGGCGCTGCCGGCCGCGCAGAACATCTTCACGTACGCGAGCAGCTACCGCGTCGGCGAGACCCTGGCCCGGGAGGCGATCCTGGTGTCGACCCTGCTGTCGGTACCTGTGCTGGTGGTGGCGGCGGCGCTGCTGGGGTGACGGCCTTCACCCCAGCAGGGAGGCATCGGCGTCCAGCACCAGGTCAAAGGGCTGCGGCAAGGTGACCGACTCGCCCGATCCCTTTGCGCAAAGGGATCGGTACACCCCGTTCTCGGGGCCGCCGTGCAGCGTGACGGTGGGACCGCCGGGCGCCAAGCCGTCGATCAGGAGGTACAGCGGCACGCCTGCCGCCGCGTACCCCGCTGCCTTGGCCGTCCGGTCGTGGTGCGCGGTGGCCGGGGAAGTGATCTCCACGACGAGTTCTGCCGTGCTCGCGGAAACGAAGTCGTCGTCCCCCTCCCGCAGCTCCCTGTGCGGCACTACGGCCAGGTCGGGAACGTACAGCCCGAGCCGGGAGGGCGTGGCCGTCCCGAGCCACTGGTGGACATCCCAGTCCTGCGGGATCACCTCATAGAGCCGCTGCTGCACCCCGGCGGCGAGGGCCTGGTGAGCGTTCCCGGCAAAGGGCGCCACGGTGACAAGCCCGTCGATGATCTCCACCTTGCAGGGCTTGGGTGCGTCCGTGTGCCACCAGATCCAGACCAGTTCCTCCCAGGCGTTGTCCGCCTTGAGGTAGTCACCGTCGAACACGTCCATGGCGTCATCCAACACACAGAACGGGACCGGTGGCGGTCCACCGATCCCGTTCACCCGAAAGAGCCGTACCCGACAGCGGCCTCCGGCCGCGGGCGCAGGTCAGGCGATGCGTTCCCGCACCACCGGCGTGGCCTTGAAGGCGGTACCGGGGGCCGCGATGTCGTACGAGCCCGCCACCGCCTCGAGGGCGTAGGCGAAGCGGTCCGGGGTGTCCGTGTGGAGGGTGAGGAGGGGCTGGCCCTCGGTGACCGTGTCGCCGGGCTTGGCGTGCAGTTCGACGCCGGCGCCCGCCTGCACCGGGTCCTCCTTGCGGGCGCGGCCCGCGCCGAGGCGCCAGGCGGCGACGCCGATGTCGTAGGCGTCCAGGCGGGTGAGGACGCCGGAGGTGGTCGCCGTCACCACGTGCTGTTCGCGCGCCGTCGGCAGGGCTGCGTCCGGGTCACCGCCCTGCGCCGCGATCATGCGGCGCCAGACGTCCATCGCGGAGCCGTCGGCCAGGGCCTTCGCCGGGTCGGCGTCCTGGAGGCCGGCCGCGTCCAGCATCTCGCGGGCCAGGGCGAGGGTCAGTTCGACCACGTCCGCGGGGCCGCCGCCCGCCAGGACCTCCACCGACTCGCGGACCTCCAGGGCGTTGCCCGCGGTCAGGCCGAGCGGGGTCGACATGTCGGTGAGCAGCGCGACGGTCCGCACGCCGTGGTCGGTGCCGAGGCCGACCATCGTGGACGCCAGTTCGCGGGCGTCCTCCAGGGTCTTCATGAAGGCGCCGCTGCCCACCTTCACGTCCAGGACCAGCGCGCCCGTTCCCTCGGCGATCTTCTTCGACATGATCGAGGAGGCGATCAGCGGGATCGCCTCGACGGTGCCGGTCACGTCGCGCAGGGCGTAGAGCTTCTTGTCGGCGGGGGCCAGGCCGTCGCCGGCCGCGCAGATGACGGCACCCGCGCCGTTCAGGACGGACAGCATCTCGTCGTTGGACAGCAGTGCGCGCCAGCCCGGGATCGCCTCCAGCTTGTCCAGGGTGCCGCCGGTGTGACCGAGGCCCCTGCCGGAGAGCTGGGGGACGGCGGCACCGCAGGCCGCGACCAGCGGGGCCAGCGGCAGGGTGATCTTGTCGCCGACGCCGCCGGTGGAGTGCTTGTCGGTGGTGGGGCGGGACAGCGAGGAGAAGTCCATGCGCTCGCCGGAGGCGATCATCGCGGCCGTCCAGCGGGCGATCTCGGCCCGGTTCATGCCGTTGAGCAGGATCGCCATCGCGAGGGCCGACATCTGCTCGTCGGCCACCTCCCCGCGGGTGTACGCGTCGATGACCCAGTCGATCTGCTCGTCGCTGAGCTCGCCGCGGTCCCGCTTGGTGCGGATGACGGAGATGACGTCCATGGCCATGGCTGGCATTCCTTCCGGAGGGCGAAGAGTGCGGCGCGGCCCCTCCGGCCGACGGTGGCGGCAGTCGACCGGAGGGGCCGCGGGGGAGTTACTCGGCGAGGTGCTGCGGGCCGAAGGCCTGGGGCAGCATCTCCGACAGCGGCAGGATGCCCGCCGGGGTCTCCAGCAGCAGCTCGGGGCCGCCGAACTCGTACAGCAGCTGCCGGCACCGGCCGCACGGGACGAGGATCTCGCCGCTGCCGTCCACGCAGGTGAAGTGCGTGAGCCGGCCGCCTCCGGTGCGGTGCAGCTCCGAGACCAGCCCGCACTCGGCGCACAGGCCGAGCCCGTAGCTGGCGTTCTCGACGTTGCAGCCGGAGACCGTGCGTCCGTCGTCGACCAGGGCGGCGACACCGACCGGGTAGCCCGAGTAGGGGACGTACGCGTGGGTCATGGCCTCGCGCGCGACCGCGCGCAGGGCCTCCCAGTCGATGTCGGCCGTGGTGGCCTCGGGCGGGGTCATCCGCCTTGCCCCTTCCGGTAGGGCAGTCCGTCCGCCTTCGGCATGCGCAGCCGCTGTGCGGACAGCGCGAGGACCACCAGGGTGATGACGTACGGCGTGGCGGAGACGACCTGGTTGGGGACCTCGTTGGTGCCGGCGTACCAGGCGTAGACGAGGGCGCCGACGACCAGGGTGACGAGCGCGTGCACGTACTTCTTGCGGACCACCAGCCAGATCGCGCCGATGAGCAGCAGCAGCGCGCCGAGCAGCAGCAGCGCGTGCACGTTGGCGGAGCCGCCGCGCAGGTTGAGGCTGTCGGTGTAGCCGAAGAGGCCGGCGCCGATGGCGAGGCCGCCCGGCATCCAGTTGCCGAAGATCATCGCGGCGAGGCCGATGTAGCCGCGCCCGCTGACCTGGCCCTCCAGGTAGAAGGGGTTGGCGACGATGGACAGGAAGACACCACCGAGGCCGGCCAGGGCGCCGGAGATGACCACGGCGATGTACTTGTACTTGTAGACGTTGACGCCGAGGGACTCGGCGGCGACCGGGTTCTCGCCGCAGGAGCGCAGCCGCAGGCCGAAGGCGGTGCGCCACAGGATCCACCAGGTCGCGGGGATGAGCGCGATGGCGATGAGGGTCAGCCAGGAGACGTTGGTGACCAGTCCGCCGAGCAGGCCGGCTATGTCGGAGACGAAGAACCAGCCCTTCTCGTTGAGGTCGCGCAGTCCGTCGGACAGCCCCGGCACGGTGAAGTGGCCGAGCGACTCGACCGCCGGGGACTGCTTGGCGGAGCCGCCCTGGTGGCCCTCGAAGGCCAGCGGGGCGAGGTAGCGGGTGGCGCCGAGGGCGAGGATGTTGATGGCCACACCGGAGACGATGTGGTTGACGTTGAAGGTGACGGTGACGAAGGCGTGCAGCAGGCCGCCGAGGGCGCCGCCGATGAGGCCGACGAGGACGCCGGTCCACGGGCCCCACTGGAATCCGGCCCAGGCACCGAACCAGGTGCCGAGGATCATCATGCCCTCGAGACCGATGTTGACGACGCCCGCGCGCTCGGCCCACAGACCGCCGAGTCCGGCGAGGCCGATGGGCACGGCCAGCTGGAGGGCGGTGGACATCTGGCTGACGTTGGTGATGCCGTCCGCGCCGGTGATGATGCGGACGATCGAGACCAGGGCCAGGGCGCCGGCGATGACCAGCAACAGCACGGGCCACGACATGCGGCGGCCGGTGGGCGCCGCGGGCTGCAGCGAGGGCTGGTTGACGTCGGTCGCTGTGGTCGGGGCGGTCATCGGCCGGCCACCTCCTTCGTGGAGTTGTTGTCGGCGCCGAGGACGTGACCCGCGGCGAGTTCCGCGCCGACCCGGCGCTGCTGGCGGCGCAGGCCCCACTCGCGGACGGCCTCGTAGGAGACGACGACCGAGAGCACGATCAGGCCCTGCATGATGACCGCGATCTCCTTGTCGTAGCCGTGGAAGTCCAGCTCGGGCGAGGCCTTGTCGAGCCAGGCCCACAGCAGGGCGGCGAAGGCGATGCCGACCGGGCTGTTGCGGCCGAGCAGGGCGATGCCGATGCCGAGGAAGCCGATGCCGGTCGGGAAGTTCAGGCTGTAGGTGTGGGTGTCGCCGAGCAGGATGGGCAGGCCCGCGAGGCCCGCGAGACCGCCGGAGATCAGCATGGCGCTGAGCACCATGCGCTTGGGGCTGACCCCGCTGGCCGCGGCGGCGGTCTGCGAGGCGCCGGAGGCGCGCAGGTCGAAGCCGAAGCGGGTGCGGTTGAGGACGACCCAGTAGCCGATGCCGAGCAGCGCGGCGAGGACGACCAGGCCGTAGATCTCGCCGGCCTCGCCCAGGTCGATGCCGGGGACCCAGCCGGACTCGTGCATCACGCCGGTGGTGTTGTTGTTGCCGACCTTGACGCCGAAGACGGTCGGCAGCCACAGGTAGCCGATCACGGAGGTCGCGATCGCGTTGAGCATGATCGTGGCGACGACCTCGCTGACCCCGCGGGTGACCTTGAGGACACCGGCGATGCCGGCCCAGAAGGCGCCGGTGAGGACGGCGGTCAGGAGCAGCAGCGGGATCTGCAGGGCGGCCGGCAGGGCGGCGTGGGCGCCGACGATGGCGGCCATCATGGCGGCGAGCTGGTACTGGCCGTCGACACCGATGTTGAAGAGGTTCATCCGGAAGCCGATGGCCACCGCGAGGGCCGCGATGTAGTACATCGAGGCCTGGTTGATGATCAGCACCTGGATGTCGGAGAACGTCGCCTGCTCGAACATCAGGGCGAACGGCTCGACCGGGCTCTTGCCCGAGGCGAGCAGCACGATCGCGCTGAGCACGAAGGCCACGGCGAGCGCGATGACCGGGCCGGCCACCGCGAGGAGCACGCGCTCCTTGTCGAACTTCTTCATCAGCGGGCCTCGTCTTCCGGAGACGCGGGGGCGTCGGCCCGGGTCTCGGGGGTCTCTTCGTGTTCGAGGTGTCCGGTGGCCGCACCCGTCATGGCGGTGCCGAGCTCCTCCGGGGTGATGGTCGCGGGGTCGGCGTCCGCGACCAGTTTGCCGTCGTAGATCACCCGGAGGGTGTCGGACAGACCGATCAGCTCGTCCAGGTCGGCGGAGATCAGGAGAACGGCGAGGCCCTCGCGGCGCGCTTCCCGGATGTGGTCCCAGATCGCGGCCTGCGCGCCGACGTCCACACCGCGGGTGGGGTGGGAGGCGATCAGGAAGCGGGGCCGGTGGCTCATCTCGCGGCCGATGATCAGCTTCTGCTGGTTGCCGCCGGAGAGGGAGGCGGCGGTGACGTCGATGCCGGGGGTGCGGACGTCGTACTTCTCGACGATGCGGCGGGTGTCCTGCTGGGCGGCCTTCAGGTCCAGCCAGACGCCCTTGGCGTTGGGCTTCTCCGTGACGTGGCCGAGGATGCGGTTCTCCCAGAGGGGGGATTCGAGGAGCAGCCCGTGGCGGTGCCGGTCCTCGGGGATGTAGCCGATGCCCTCTTCGCGCCGCCGGCGGGTGGGCCAGGTGGTGATCTCCTCGTCGGCCAGCCGGATGACGCCGGAGTCGGCGGTCCGCAGGCCTATGAGCGCGTCGACCAGTTCGGTCTGGCCGTTGCCCTCGACTCCGGCGATGCCGAGGATCTCGCCCTCGTGGATGGTGAAGCTGATGTCGTCGAGCAGGGCCTTGCCGCCGGGGGCCGCCAGGCGCAGCTTGTCGACGGTGAGCACCGCGCGGTCGGTGACCGTGGACTCGGCGGTCTGGGGCGTCGGCAGTTCGCTGCCGACCATCATCTCGGCGAGCTCGCGCGGGGTGGTCTCGGCGGGTACGGCGGTGCCGACGGTGGTGCCGCGGCGGATGACGGTGATGTCGTCGGCCACGGAGAGGACTTCACCCAGCTTGTGGGAGATGAAGATGACCGACAGGCCCTCCGCCTTGAGCTCGCGCAGGTTGTCGAAGAGCGCGTCGACCTCCTGCGGTACCAGGACGGCGGTGGGCTCGTCGAGGATCAGCGTGGTGGCGCCGCGGTAGAGGACCTTGAGGATCTCCACGCGCTGGCGGGCGGCGACACCGAGCTCCTCGACCAGCAGGTCGGGGCGTACGCCGAGGCCGTAGCGGTCGGAGATCTCCTTGATCCTGCGCCGGGCCTTCGCGCCGATGCCGTACAGCTTCTCGCTGCCGAGCACCACGTTCTCGAGGACCGTGAGGTTGTCGGCGAGCATGAAGTGCTGGTGGACCATGCCGATGCCGCGGGCGATGGCGTCGGCCGGCGAGGAGAAGGCGACCTTCTCGCCGTGGATCGCGATGGTGCCCTCGTCCGGCTTCTGCATGCCGTAGAGGATCTTCATCAGCGTCGACTTGCCGGCCCCGTTCTCACCGACGAGGGCGTGCACGGTGCCTTTGCGGACCGTGAGGTGGATGTCGTGGTTGGCCACGACGCCCGGGAAACGCTTCGTGATCCCGGCGAGTTCGACGGCGGTCACCGATTCGTTGACCGCAGCTCCGGCCGGAGGGCTGCTGGACGCGTTGATGGCGCACTCCTGGGGACGGGGGTCGTCTACGCGCGTAGCGCCCCGACGGCATCAAAGGGGGCGGCACACCGAACCGACGGGGTGCGGGGAGCTTACTCCCCGCACCCCGTCGAGCGGTCGCGACCCCGTGGGTCACACATTGCTCAGGACTTGCGGGCTCAGCTCGACTTGACCTTGATCTCGCCGCTGATGATCTTCTTCTTGGCCGTCTCGAGGACGTCCTGGAGCTTGGCGTTGTCCGCGAACTTCGGGTTCGAGTTCGACAGGCTCACCTCACCCGCCTTCAGATCGCCCCTGAGGATACCGGTCCGGGGACTGCGGTCCTCGACCGACTGCGCCAGCTTGTACACGGACTTGGCGACGTCCTTCATCGCCGAGGTGAGGATCCAGTCCTTGTACTCCGCCAGGGCTTCGTGCTTGTACTGGTCGGAGTCCACACCGATCGCCCACACCTTGTTGGCGGCGGCGGCCTGGATGACACCCTGACCGGACAGACCGGCCGCCGCGTAGACGACGTCGGCCTTCTTCTCGATCTGCCCCTCGGCGGCGGCCTTGCCCTTGTCCGGGCTGGTGAAGCCGCCCTCCTCCGCGGTCTGCGTGAGGAACTGCGAGATGACCTTGACGTCCGGGTTCGTGTCCTTGACACCCTGCTCGAAGCCGGCCCGGAACTTGTGGATCAGCGGGATGTCCACGCCGCCCACGAAGCCCACGACATCGGTCTTGGTGGTCTCGGCGGCGGCGACACCGGCCAGGTAGGAGGCCTCCTCCTCGGCGAAGACCAGGTCGGCCACGTTGTCGGCCTCGACCGTGGCGTCGTCCACGATGGCGAAGGTGGTGTCCGGGTACTTCTCCGCGGCGGCCTTCACCGCGGCGGCGTAGAGGTAGCCGACACCGACGACCGGGTCGTACCCCTGCTTGGCCAGCGAGGTCAGCCGCTGTTCCTTGTCCGCGTCGGTCTCGCCGTCGGTGGGCTCGACGTCGGTGGTCTTGTAGCCGAACTGTTTCTCCGCCTGCTTCAGGCCGGCGTAGGCGGCGTCGTTGAAGGACTGGTCACCCCGGCCGCCGACGTCGTACGCGATGGCGATGCCCTTGTCGCCCTTGGATTCCGACGAGCCGGAAGAGGTCGAGGTACCGCCGCAGGCGGAGAGCGTGAGGGCCAGAGAGGCGGTCGCTGCGCCTGCGACCGTGATCCGGGAAAACCGGCGCATGTGTGGTGCTCCTTCGTACAAGCGCCGGAAGATTCGGCTACGGCGCTGCTCGCCGCAGATTAACGCGCGTAGACCTCCCGGGAAAACCCTTCTGTCCACCTTGTTATGGGCCCGTGGCCAATCCCACCTTCTCACCGTTTCACACCGTTGCCGATCGCGAACGGAGGGTGGCCGTGCGGGGCGCGGGAGTCGACGCACAGGGGCGGGCACCCGCTCGGGTGCCCGCCCCTGTGCTCGGCGTGACGGCCGGCCCTCTGGTACAGCCGACGCTCTCGTACGGCCGGTTGGCGTCACCGGCTCCTGCCGACTACTCCGACTTGACCTTGATGGAGCCGTCGACGATGCCTTCCTTGGCCTTGGCCACGGCTTCCGTGAGGCCCTTGATCTCGGCCATCTTCGGGTTGCTCTCGGAGAGGCCGACGCCGTCCACCTTCAGGTCGAAGACCTGGGTGCCGGTCCGCGGCTTGCCCTCCTCGACGGACTTGGCGAGGGCGTACACCGAACCGCCGACCTCCTTGGTGGCGGAGGTGAGGATGAAGTCCTTGTAGCCGGCGAGGGCTTCCTGCTTGTACTGGTCGGAGTCGACGCCGATCGCCCAGACCTTCGCCTTGGCGGCGGCCTCGATCACGCCCTGTCCGGAGAGACCGGCCGCCTGGTAGACGACGTCGGCCTTCTTCTCGATCTGGCCCTCGGCGGCGGCCTTGCCCTTGTCCGGGCTGGAGAAGCCGCCCTCCTCCGCGGTCTGCGTGAGGAACTGCGAGATGACCTTGACCTTCGGGTCGGTTTCCTTGACACCCTGCTCGAAGCCGGCCCGGAACTTGTGGATCAGCGGGATGTCCACGCCGCCCACGAAGCCGACCGTCTTCGTCTTGGTGGCCTTGGCGGCGGCGACGCCGGCCAGGTAGGAGGCCTGCTCCTCGGCGAAGACGAGGGAGGCGACGTTCTTGCCCTCGACCACGGAGTCGACGATGCCGAAGGTGGTGTCGGGGTACTTCGCGGCCACGGCCTCCATCGCCGGCCCGTAGGCGAAGCCGACGCCGATGACGGGGTTGTAGCCCTGCCTGGCGAGCGTGGACAGGCGCTGCTCCTTGTCCGCGTCGGTCTCGCCCTCGGTGGGCTCGACGTCGGCGGTCTTGTAGCCGAACTCCTTCTTCGCCTGCTCCAGGCCCGCGTACGCGGCGTCGTTGAAGGACTGGTCGCCCTTGCCACCGATGTCGTAGGCGATGGCGAGACCGAGGTCTTCCTTGGTGCCGCCCTTGCCGCCCTTGTCGCCACTGTCACTGCTGGTGCCACCGCAGGCCGTGGCGGCGAGTGCGAGCGACGCGACGCCCACCGCGACGCGAGTCAGTCTGGATATCCGACGCATCTGAAGTTCCCCATTCCGCAAAGCCCCCCATCGGGTGCTCGGTTCGGCGCAGATTAACGCGCGTAGACACTCCTGGGAACGGGGGACCGCGGGGCTGTTATCCATTCGTGCCGCCAATGCGACAAGCGCACCACGCCGCCCCTCCCCCGACGCACGCACGAGCGGAGCGCAAGGGGGAGCTCAAGTGGAGGGAAAACAGGGGCAGTTACCGCAGGGCGTCCAGCAGGGCGGCGGCGGTGAAGAGTTCGACGCCGACGGTGATGGCGTGCTCGTCGACATCGAAGTCGCCCTGGTGCAGATCGCGCACGGTGCGCTCGCCCGGGGGACGGACCCCGAGACGGGCCATGGCACCGGGGACCCGCTCCAGGTACCAGGAGAAGTCCTCGCCGCCGAGGCTCTGTTCGGTGTTCTCCACGGACTCCGAGCCGCGCCGGGCGATCATGGCGTCCCGCAGGAGCTCGGTGACGCCGTCCTCGTTGACCACCGGGGGGACCCCGCGCACGTAGTTGATCTCCGACTTGGCGCCGTGCAGGTTGGCCACCTCGTCGATCGCGGCGACCACGAGGTCGGGGGCCAGTCGCCAGGTGTCCAGGTCGAGGCAGCGCACGGTGCCGGAGAGTTCGGCGTGCTGCGGGATGACGTTGGGCGCGTGGCCCGACTCGATCCTGCCCCAGGTCACGGCGAG
This sequence comes from Streptomyces sp. NWU339, assembly GCF_003143855.1. Taxonomy (GTDB): domain Bacteria; phylum Actinomycetota; class Actinomycetes; order Streptomycetales; family Streptomycetaceae; genus Streptomyces. The sequence continues at coordinate 228,702 of NZ_QFRK01000005.1, read as the reverse complement.
CCCGCTGCGGCTGTCGACCCGTCGGCCCACCAGGGCGGGCACGTCGGTGACGACCCGGGCGGCGGCGGTGACCAGGTCGGTGGTCAGATGCGGCCGTGCGGTGTGGCCGCCGGGGCCGTCGAGGGCGATCTCCAGACGGTCGCAGGCGGAGGTGATGGGGCCCTGGCGCAGCCCGACCCGCCCGGCGTCGACCCGGGGGTCGCAGTGCACGGCGATGATCCGCCCGACCCCGTCGAGCGCGCCGTCCACGATGGCCTCGGAGGCGCCGCCGGGCAGCACCTCCTCCGCGGGCTGGAAGATCAGCCGCACCGGCCGGGGCAGCAGGCCCTGACGGTGCAGTTCGGCGAGGACCAGCCCGGCGCCCAGCACCACGGTGGTGTGCACGTCGTGGCCGCAGGCGTGCGCGCGGTCGGGCACGGTGGAGCGGTACGGGCACTCGGTCTTCGTGTCGGGGATGGGCAAGCCGTCGATGTCGGCGCGCATGGCGAGTATGCCCGTGTCCGTACCGATGTCCGTGCCGATGTCCGCGGGCGCGTCGGCGGCGATGCCGGTGTCGTCCGTCACCCCGATGTCACAGATGACACCGGTTCCGCTGGAAAGTACGCGGGGTGCGAGGCCGGCCCGCTCGAGCCGCTCCTTGATCGCCGCGGTGGTGCGGAACTCCTGGTTGCCGAGCTCGGGGTGCATGTGCAGGTCGCGCCGGAACGCGATGAGCTCGGTGCGCAGCATCTCGGGGAGGGCGCCCGGGAGCACCGCCCCTCCGGGCAGATCGACCTCGGACTCCAGTGACATCAGTTGCTTCACCCTTTGAAGGGTAGGACGCCGGGACGGTCCGCTGCTCCCCGATCAAGAAAAATCAGCCCGTCAGGGGAAGAAAAACTGGCGGCCCTGCGCATAACCGTGCGTCGGGACGGGTAAACTCGCCGCTCTTTCAGGGGAGTGCGAGGCTGCCCGGCCACCGGTGCGTGATGTCTGTCACAGCGGCTGTTCCGCTGTGGTCCCGTCCGCGTTCCGCCGTTCTCCGGCACCCGTTTCACCGCACTTCACCTCTCCTCGGTGTACCACGCATCGCCCGACGTACGCGGGCCGGTTCAGGTGACGGACACGGAGCCCGCGTCACCGCCGTCGTCCACGCGTACGGGTGAAAGCGTCTTCGGGGCCCCCGGTTCCGCCGATAGGGTGCGGGACCATGCGTGTCGACCCGGTGGGTGATGTCGCGCGAAAGCCGCCGGTTTCACCGGGCGGTGCGTGCCAGACTGGCGACATGACCACTGAAGCACTGCACCTGACCGCAGCGATCACCCACGAGGGCGAGTGGTACGTGGCACGTTGCCTCCAGGTCGAGGTCACCTCGCAGGGAGAGACCATCGAGGAGTCCCTGGAGAACCTCCGCGAGGCACTGGAGCTGTACTTCGAGGACGCACCTGCCCCCGAGGTCACCGACGTGATCACCGCCCCCGTCGAAGTCCGGCGTGTCGCGTGAGCCCAGCCGTCCCCACCGGCCTCTCCGGCACTGCTGTCGCGAAGGCCTTCGAGCGAGGCGGGTTCGAGCACATCTCCACCCGTGGCAGCCACGCCAAATATCGCAGCGGCGAGCGGACCGTCATCGTCCCCCTCCACCGCTGCCTCGCACCCGGTACCCTCCGCTCCGTCCTCCGCCAGGCCGACTGGACCGTCGAAGATCTTGAGGAGCACCTGAAGTAGTTCACTCACCGGGCCTGAGCAGCCGCGCTGAGCTGATCGAGGATCACGAGATCGTGGCCGAGTGCGTCCAGGTTCGGGGCCTGCTCCGGGCCTCCGCCATTCACCGCACCGGGTACGGGTTCTGACTCAGCAGGAAGCAACCAAGTACGAGAAGCACAGGCAGCGTTGGGGGCCCGCACAGGCGCCCCACACCTGTTTCCATGCCGAGCGGCTTCCGCTCGGCGGTATGCCGGACGATGCTGCCGGGCGGGCCGGGGAAGCAGGCGAAAGCACTGTCGCCGGTCGTTCCCCGGCCCGGGGTCGGCTCAGTGGCCGCGTGCGATCCATTCGGCCAGGTACGGCGCCTCGGCGCCGATCGTGGTGCCGTCGCCGTGTCCGGTGTGGACCCGGGTTTCTTCCGGCAGTGTGAACAGCCTGTCGCGGATGGACCCGATGATGGTGGGGAAGTCGGAGAACGAACGACCCGTGGCTCCGGGGCCGCCCGAGAACAGCGTGTCCCCGGTGAACAGCACCTTGGCTTCGGGCAGGTGCAGGCAGACGGACCCGGGAGAGTGTCCCGGAGTGTGGATCACCTCGAGTGCCGTGCCCGCCACGTCGACGCGTTGCGTGTCGCTCGCGTGCCCGAAGGCCTGGCCGGGGTGGGTCATCTCCCACAACTCCCGGTCGCCGGGATGCAGCAGGACCGGCGCCTGGAGCTCACGGGACAGTTGCGGCGCGACGGTGACGTGGTCGTTGTGGCCGTGCGTGCACACGACGGCCACCACGTTCCGGTCTCCCACCGCCTTGATGATCGCTTGCTCGTCGTGCGCCGCGTCGATGATCACCACCTCGTCGTCGTCGCCGACGAGCCAGACGTTGTTGTCGACGTCCCATGTGCCGCCGTCGAGGGCGAAGACACCGGAGGTGACCACGCGTTCGACACGCAGGCCGCTCACAGGACCACCACCGAACGCAGCACCTCGCCGGCGTGCATGGTGTGAAAGGCCTTCTCGACCTCGTCGAGCGCGATGCGCTCGGAGACGAACTTCTCCAGCGGCAGCCTGCCTTGCAGGTGCAGGTCGACGAGCATCGGAAAGTCGCGCTCCGGCAGGCAGTCGCCGTACCAGGACGACTTCAGGGAGCCGCCGCGGCCGAACACGTCGAGCAGGGGCAGTTCGAGCTTCATCTCCGGGGTGGGCACGCCGACGAGGACGACCGTGCCGGCCAGGTCGCGGGCGTAGAACGCCTGCTTCCACGTCTCGGGTCGGCCGACCGCGTCGATGACGACATCGGCGCCGAACCCACCCGTCAGTTCGGCGATCGCGGTGACGACGTCGGTCTCGCCGGCGTTGACCGTGTGGGTGGCGCCCAGGTCGGCCGCCCAGGTCAGCTTCTTCTCGTCCCGGTCCACCGCGATGATCTTCGATGCGCCCGCCAGCCGCGCCCCGACGACGGCTGCGTCGCCCACGCCGCCGCAGCCGATGACGGCCACCGAGTCCCCGCGGCTCACCCCGCCGGTGTTGACGGCGGCGCCCAGGCCGGCCATGACACCGCAGCCGAGCAGGCCCGCGACGGCGGGGTCCGCGGACGGGTCCACCTTGGTGCACTGTCCGGCGTGGACCAGGGTCTTGTCCGCGAAAGCGCCGATGCCGAGCGCCGGGGTGAGTTCCGTCCCGTCGGTCAGAGTCATCTTCTGGCTCGCGTTGAACGTGTCGAAGCAGTACTGGGAGCGCCCGCGCTTGCAGGCCCGGCACCGCCCGCACACGGCACGCCAGTTCAGGACGACGAAGTCGCCGGGCTGCACCGACTCGACACCTTCGCCGACACTCTCCACGGTGCCGGCGGCCTCGTGTCCGAGGAGGAACGGGAAATCGTCGTTGATACCGCCTTCGCGGTAGGTCAGATCGGTGTGGCACACGCCGCACGCGGCGACCGCGACGACGACCTCACCCGGTCCCGGATCGGGAATCACGATGTCGGTGAGCTCGACCGGAGCTCCCTTGGAACGGGCGATCACACCGCGGACCTGCTGGGGCATCTGAGCTGGTTCCTTCGTCAGTCGGTTGTCAGTCGTCAGAAACGCATGCGCACCGGCGCATGTCCTCCACGACGTTAGCTCCGGGCCGAGGACGGGCGACCTGTGCGACGGACCAGTAGAACCTCGACCTCCGGCCAGCGGCCGGACCGGCTATGGTGCGTGGAATGCTCGACACGAAGGCACCGCCGGAGACGGACCTTCTCGCACTGCGAGAGGTCATCGAGGGCCCGCTGCACGAGATCGCGCGCCGGTTCTCCCGCTTCCTGTCGGACCGGTGGCCGCACACCGCGCTCATCATCTTCACCAGGGAGTGCACCGGCCGGCCACGAAAGGTCACCGGCGCGACCGAAATGACCGACAAGGTCACGATCGACGAACTCGAGCAGCTGAAGGCCCTCCTCGAGCCCGGCCGACCGCTCAGCACCACGGCGGCGATCGGCGGAGCCACCCGCACCGTCTGGGCCGTCCGTGACCCGGTCGGCACGCTGCTCGTCCTCGTGCCGCGCGCCTCCCGCAAGGGGCTCCCGCAGCCCGCCGCGCTGTCGGCCCTCTTCGGGATCGTCGCAACCTCGATCAGCCAACAGGTCGCGCAGGCGAGCCCGGACTACCTCGCCGAGTCGCGCGCGGCCTCCAGTGAGCGGGCCCGCACCATCACCGAGATGGCGACGGCGCATGAGAGTGCGCTGGTGGCCATCCTGAACACGCTGCGCGCCACCGCACTCGACGATCACCGTGCCCGTGTGGCCGCGACCGAGTCCGCTTCCCTCGCGCTGGTGGCGTTGCGCTCCGCCCAGAAGTCCGATCTGGCCCTGAGCGAGGAACCGGCCCCGGCCGCGTTCACGAAGCTGCGCAGGGACATCCGGCACATGCTCAAGCATCACGAAGTACGCGTCGAATTCGTGCCGCCGACCAAGGCGGCGCGGCCGTTGCCCGGAGAAGTCGCCTACGCCGCCCGCGCGATGACGCGGACCGCGGTGCTGGCCTTCACCGCGCAACCGGGTCCGTCGCGCCTGCGCATCGCTTGGACCTGTGACGGCACGTCACTGCGGATCGACGTGCGGGAGCAGGAATCCGGGAGCGTGGACGTGCGCGCGCTGTCACTCCAGCTCGAGGGCCGCGCACGCACGCTCGGCGCCACGGTCAGCCTCGACGCCGTGCCGGGCTGGGGAAGCCGGGCCGGCATCACCCTTCCCTTCGACCCACCGGCCGTTCGAACAGGGGAGACCAGGCTGTCGAGCCTCAACGCACGGGAACAGGAGGTTCTGCACCTTCTTGCGCAAGGCAAGCGGAACAAGGCCATCGCGGACGAACTCGGAATCACCGAGAGCACTGTCAAGTTCCACGTCACCGGAGTGCTGAGGAAACTCGAAGTCAGCTCACGGGGTGAGGCCGCGGCACTGGCCCTGAACGGGTACGAGCAAGGTTCGGTGGCCGGGGGCCGGGAGGGGCAGTGACCGTTGCCGGTCGGCCGGGCTCCCGGAGAGTCACCGTGCGCTCCGCGGGCGGTGGCGCCGTCGCCCACTTCCAGGTGGGCGGTCACCGGCATCCGTTCACGCCGTCGCCACCGCCGACAGGCGGTGGACGTCGCGGGCGGTGCCGGTGACGCCGGAGAGGAAGCCCTGGGCGCGGGGGGAGGCGTTCTCGGTGAGCCAGGCGGGGTTGATGTCGCAGACCGCGATGCGCACCTCCGTGCCGGACAGGGCGAGGGGGAGGGTGTGGACGACGGTCGACGGGAAGCTGAGGACGGTGCCGCCGATGGGGCCCCGGCGGGCGATCAGCTCCAGGGGGAGTTCGGGGCGGACGATCTCGAGGCCCGTCTCTACCGCGAGCCGGTGGAGTTTCTCGGTGCTCTCGCGGCGGTGGGCGAAGTAGCGGGTCGCGCCGTGGGTCTTGGCGAGGGAGCGGACGGCCTCCAGGTAGGCGTCGGCGTCCACCACGCCGGTCTCCACCAGGGATGTGCCCACCATGTCGGCGGTCCTGGTGATGCGGGGCGGGCCGAACCGGGCCCGGGTCCAGGCGAAGGCGTTGGCGCTGACGGTGACTCCGGGCGGGATGTCCGTCACCGGCATCGAGGAGAAGACCTCCACCCGGCGCCGGCCGCCCGGGGTGAGCCTGCGCCGGGCGACGCCGGACACCGGGGCGAGGAGCAGGTCCCGGGGGCCGCGCCGGCCGCCCTTGCGGTGCCAGCGCACCAGGCGTTCGCCGCGCGCGAGTTGACCGACGAACTCCATGGTCGCCGTGCCGTCGTCGACGACGACGAGGTCGCGGGCCCGGGTGATCGTCAGCAGGAGCTGTACGTACCGGGAGAAGGGGTCCCCGAGGAGGACGCGGTCGGCCCGGCGCAGCGGGCCGGCCAGTCCGGCGATGGTCTGGAAGGGTGCGGCGGCTCCGCCGCGCGCCTCCTCCCAGCGGACCTCGTGGCCCTCCTCGCGGGCCAGTTCGGACATGCGGCGCAACTGGCCGCGGGTCATGGGGTCGACGGGGGACAGCACCACGAGGGTGAGCCCCGCGCCGGGCGCATGCGCGTGCGCCCACTCCAGCACGTTCAGCAGCTGTACCGGGCTCTCGACGAAGGCGAGAGTGTGGGAGCCGGCGTTCCCGGCGCGGGGGCTCATCGACGTACGACCGTTCCCGTCGTCAAGGGGATGGTGGGTGGAGGGAAGGTCAGACGGTCAGCGGCTCGCCCGCGGCCGCGGCGATCTCCGCCTCGGCGACGACGCCGGGGACCCGGCGGAGCTTCTTCATCGGGCCCAGCTCGGACTCGTAGACCTTCTTGACGCCGTCGCCGAGGGAGGCCTCGATGGTGCGGATGTCGCGGACGAGGCGGCTCAGGCCCTGCGGCTCGACGGACGCGGCCTGGTCGGAGCCCCACATGGCGCGGTCCAGGGTGATGTGGCGCTCGACGAAGGTGGCGCCGAGGGCGACCGCGGCCAGGGTGGTCTGCAGGCCGGTCTCGTGGCCGGAGTAGCCGATCGGGACGTTCGGGAACTCCTGCTGGAGGGTGTTGATCATCCGCAGGTTCAGCTCCTCCGCCTTCGCCGGGTAGGTGGAGGTGGCGTGGCAGAGCAGGATGTTCTCGCTGCCCAGGACCTCGACCGCGTGGCGGATCTGCTTCGGGGTGGACATGCCGGTGGAGAGGATGACCGTGCGGCCGGTGGCGCGCAGGGCGCGCAGCAGCTCGTCGTCGGTGAGGGAGGCCGAGGCGACCTTGTGGGCGGGGACGTCGAACTTCTCCAGGAAGGCGACGGCCTCGGTGTCCCACGGGGAGGCGAACCAGTCGATGCCCTTCTTCTTGCAGTAGGCGTCGATCTGGCCGTACTCCTCCTCGCCGAACTCCACGCGGTGGCGGTAGTCGATGTACGTCATCCGGCCCCAGGGGGTGTCGCGCTCGATGTCCCACTGGTCGCGCGGGGTGCAGATCTCGGGCGTGCGCTTCTGGAACTTGACGGCGTCGCAGCCGGCTTCGGCGGCGGCGTCGATCAGCTTGAACGCGTTCTCGATGTCGCCGTTGTGGTTGATGCCGATCTCACCGGTGACGTACACGGGGCGGCCGGGACCGGCCTCGCGGGTACCGAAGCGGCGGATGCGGGAGCTGGGGTTCACGGTGCTCATGACGGTGTTTCCTTACTTGGGGAGGGAATCGAGAGAGGGGCCGAGGATCCAGCTGGCGATCTCCCGGATCGCGCCGTCGCCACCGGGGAGGGTGGTGACCGCGCGTGCGGCGCCGCGCACGACGTCGTGGGCGCTCGCGACCGCCACGGGCCAGCCCACGAGGGCGAAGCACGGGAGGTCATTGACGTCGTTGCCGACGTAGAGCACGCGCTCGGGCGCGATGCCCTGTTCCTCGCACCACTGCTTCAGTGCGAGGTCCTTGCGGTCGATGCCGTGCAGCACGGGGAGCTTGAGCTTGCGTGCGCGGGCGGCGACGACCGGGTTCTGTTCCGTGGACAGGATCAGCATCTTCAGGCCCGACCTGCGCAGGGCTCCGATGCCGAGTCCGTCGCCGCGGTGCACGGCGACGAATTCCTGTCCGCCGGCGTCGATCAGCACCCTGTCGTCGGTCTGGGTGCCGTCGAAGTCGAGGACGACCGCGTCGATGTCTTCCGCGGTCGGGAGGGCGTCCGGCCGGCCCGCGTCGAAGAGCGGGGCGAGGGCGCGGGCGCGGGCGAGGTCGTGCGGGTCGTCGATCTCCAGGACCCGCGCGGGGTCGGTGCGGACGAGTTCGGTCCGGCCGAAGAAGCGGTGCTTGTGCTCGCGGAAGCCCACCGCGTCCATCGCGTAGGCGGCGCCGGTCTCCAGGAGGTCCTGGGGCCGGTCCTGGCGGCGGGGGCGGAACGACTTGTCGTGGTTGACGCCGAAGCCTCCGCTGCCACCGTCCGGCTGAGTGTCCGCCGTCGTCGCATCCGTCGCGTCCCGCCAGACGAAGCCGTGGAAGGGAGCCACGGTCACCGCCGTGTCGGCGCCCTGCTCGGCGACCGCGCCGGCCACCCCGTCGATGTCCTCGCGGACCAGGAAGGGGCTGGTGCACTGGACGAGCAGGACGACGTCCACCGGGGCGCCGTGCAGGGCCTCGTGGACGTCCATGGCGTGCAGGACGGCGGCCTCGGAGGTGGCGAGGTCGCCCGCGATGGCGGCGGGGCGCAGCACGATCTCGGCGCCGGCCTGCCGGGCGGCGGCGGCGATGGCCTGGTCGTCGGTGGAGACGACGACGTCCGTGACGTGGCGCGCGGCCCGGCACTCGCGGACGGCGCGGGTCACCAGGGGTACGCCGCCGACCGGCGCGAGGTTCTTCGCGGGCACGCCCTTGGAGCCGCCGCGTGCGGGGATCACGGCGAGTACTCGTCTCACCGGCGCACCGCCCCGGTCCACTTGCGGTTCGGTCATGGGATCAGCTCCTCGAGCAGGAAGGGAGGCGGTCACAGTTCGCCCATCCGACGGACCACCGGGGCCACCCGCTGGACGCCGTGCCGGTAGGCACCGCGCGCCGCGCGGCGCACGATCTGCCGGACCGGTCCGGGCTCCTTGTCGGCGGCGGGGGCGCCGGGCAGCGGGGTGCCGTCCGGGCCGAGGTGGTGGCGGGCGAGCAGGCCGGGCAGGTAGCCGGGCGCGGTGACGGGCGTGTAGTACGGGGCCAGCGGCGGCAGGCCGCCGGGGCGGTCGAGCAGCTCGGCGACGCGTGCGCGGGCGGCGTCGAAGGCGGTGGCATACGAACCGTCCGTGGCCACGCCCTGCCGGGACACCCACTCCTCGTCCGGCACGGGCCGGTGCCCGGCGTCGAGCTGGTCCCAGGAGGCCAGGCAGCCGGAGCCGACGAAGTGGTGGTTGCCGAGCGCCTCGCGCACCCCGAGGTCGGTGAGGACGACGGTCGGGATGCGCCGGTGCAGGGACTCCAGGGCGGCCGTGGAGCTGATCGTGACCAGCAGGTCGGTGCGGTCCAGCACCTCGCCCATGTGCCCGTACACCAGACGGAAGTTGGACGGCGGGTCGAACCGCTGGACCAGCTTCTGGTACGGCAGTTCCTCGATGTGCGTGGTGTGCTCGCCCGGCTTGGAGCGCAGCTTGAGCAGCACCTCGCGCTCGGGGTGCCGGCGGGCGTGCTCGATCAGCCGGTTCAGCAGGTAGGTGCGGTCCTTGCGGCTCTCCGGGACGGAGGGCTGGGCGGCGAAGACGACCGTGTAGGGGTCGCGCTCCCCCTCCCCGGTGTGGGCGGCGCCGCCGAGGAAGGGCAGCGCGACCTCGGTCACCGAGCCGGCGTCGGCGCCCACTCCTTCGTACACGGCGCGGAAACGGTCCGCGTCCTGACGGGAGTTGGCGAGGACGAGGTCGGCGCCGTGGCGCAGCAGCAGGCCGTCGGCGAGCTTCTCGTAGACGACGCCCACGTATCCGGTGACCACGACGGGCCGCTTCGGCCGGCCGGCGGGGCCGTCCCCCCAGACGCGCCCGAGTCCGTGCAGCATCGCCTGGACCCCGCCGCCGACCAGGGCGAGGACCAGGACGTCGTACGGCTCCTCCCGCATGGCACGCAGGAACTGGACCGCGGTCACCTCGTGGAGGGCGTCCGCCTGGACGCCGACCTCTTCGAGCTGACGGGCGGTGGGAGTCGCACGGCCCCGCAGGAGATAACCGTCCAGCCGGATGTCCGAATCCTCCGGGGCGATGCGGTTCGCGGTGAGCGCGCCCCATTTCCACCGGGTGTCGGAATCCGCGAGGACGGCGACTCGCAGGGTCTTCGTTGCACTTACTGGCACGGCGGAGACGCTAGGAAGCAATTTCTAGTAGCGGCCCAACCCGAATCCAACAAATGGTTAACAGAAGATCGCCGAATGCCGAATCGGCCCGTCCGGCGTCCGGAAAAACGTTCGCTTCACTGCTTCGACACGCGTCGTTCATCACGTATCAAGGTGTGGGTAAAGACGGATGACGGGCCGCCGCCTAGCGTCGCCGACGTGCCCAAGCTCTCCGTCATCGTGCCGTTCTACAACGTGCTCCCCTACGTCCCCGATGCCCTGCGGAGTCTGCGCGCCAACGCGCGGGACGACTTCGAATTCATTCTCGTCGACGACTGCTCGACCGACGGGACCGCGGATCTCCTCGCGCGCGCGGAGCGTGAACTGCCGGGGGCGGTGCTGGTGAGACATGAACGGAACGGCGGGCTCGCGACCGCCCGCAACACCGGCATCGACCGGGCCCGCGGCGAGTACCTGACCTTCCTGGACGGGGACGACTGGCTGGCGCCGGGCCACTACGCCCGGCTGGTCTCCGCGATCGAGAAGCTGGACTGCGACTTCGTCCGCACCGACCATGTGCAGTGCACGGCGCGGGCCCGTACCGTGCACCGCGTCCCGCACGGCCGGCGCAACGTGCCTCTCGATCCGCGCGACGCGATCCTCCCCGCCCACCGGACCACCTCCGTCGACTACGCCTACGCCTGGGCGGGCGTCTACCACCGCAGGCTCGTCGAACGGGGCCTGCTGCACTTCACCGACGGACTGCGCACCGCCGAGGACCGGCCCTGGATCTGGAAGCTGCACCGGGAGGCGGAGTCCTTCGCGGTGACCAGCCTGCTCGGGGTGTTCTACCGGCGCGGTGTCTCCTCGTCGCTGACCCAGATCGGCGACGCCCGGCAGCTCGATTTCATTCGCGCGTTCGACCAGGTGGTCGAGGAGACCGCGCGGGATTCCGAGGCGGCGACGCTGCTGCCGAAGGCCGTGCGCACCTACTGCGCCATCATTTCCCACCATCTGGGATCCATCGAAAGGTTCGAGCCGTCCGTGGCCCGGAAACTGAAGGACATGGGCACCGCCGCGCTGCGGCGCATGCCGCAGGACGTGCTCGACGACGCACTCGACTCGATGGACACCGAGCGCGCCACCCGGCTGCGCCGGCTGCGCCGCCGTCCGGTGCCGGCCGCGGAGGTCGCCGCGTGACCACCCAGATCTTCATGGCGTCGACCCTCTACGGAGCGGCCACCCTCGCCGCCGCCCTGGACTCGGGCTGCCTCGCCCCGGCCGGCCGGCGGATCCTGCTGGTCTCCAACAACGCGACGACGCCCGAGACGACGCCCGCCGTGGACGAGATGCCCGGGTTCGAGCGCCTGCGGTCCCGGTTCGACGACGTGCTGTCGTGGAACGAGACCGTCTTCCCGTTCCACCCCGGCAGCTGGGCGCCGCGCCTCGAGGACGTGCCCCTGTGGGAGCGCCATCTGCGGCTGCTGTGGAACCTGGGGGACGACGACGTGGCGCTCGTCGTGGAGTCCATCCAGGTCAACCCGGCGCTCGGGGTGGCGCAGATCTTCATCGACGCGCCCGTCACCGTCTACGCGGACGGTCTGATGAGCTACGGCCCCACCCGCAACAAGATCGACCCGCTGGTCGGCACCCGGGTGGAGCGGTTGCTCCACCTCGACCTGGTGCCGGGGCTCGAGCCGCTGCTGCTCACCGAGTTCGGGGTGGCGCCAGAGGTGGTGGCGACCCCGGCGTTCACCAAGGTGCTGGCCGAACTGTCCGACACCGACGCCGAGTTGCCCGACGTGGCGGAGCCCGCGCTACTCCTGGGCCAGTACCTCTCCGCGCTGGACATCCTCTCCGCCGAGGAGGAGGAGAACCTGCATGTGCGGATGCTGAAGGGCGCGGTGCACCTCGGTCACGGCCGGGTGGTGTTCAAGCCGCACCCCACGGCCCCGGCGCGCTTCACCCGCACCCTGGAGGAGGAGGCCGAGCGGCTCGGCGTCGACCTCACGGTGGTGGACACCCCGGTCCTGGCCGAGGTTCTGTACCAGCGGATGCGCCCGGCACTGGTCGTCGGCTGCTTCTCCACGGCCCTGCTGACCGCGTCCGCCCTGTACGGCCTGCCGGTCGCCCGGGTCGGCACGGACACCCTGCTGGACCGGCTGACGCCCTACGAGAACAGCAACCGGATCCCGGTCACCATCGCCGACGCGCTGCTGCCGGCTCCGACGGACGCGGCGGCGGTCGCCGAGCGGCGCGGGGTCATGGACACCGACGCGCTCGGCGACCTGGTCCGCGCCGTCGGCTTCGCGATGCAGCCGAAGATCCTCTGGGAACTGCGGCCGCAGGCCGAGCGCTACCTGTCCACACGGCTGGACGGCGGCACCCGGCGGTACTTCAAGAAGAGGCGGCTCACCTCCCTGGGCCTGCCCGGCGGCGTTCCGCAGCGGCTGGCGTTCCTGCGGCACAACGCGACGGCGCGCAGAGTGGTGCGGCGCGCGCGGGCCGTCCGGCGCGCGGTCAAGCGGTGAAGGACGACGCGCGGCCGAGCGGCGAGGACCGGTCGGCTGTTCGAAGGGAAGTGTTCATCGTCCATCCGCCCGGAAGCCACCCGCGGCTCGTGGCAGTGGGACACATTCGGCCTCCGATCCGAGAACGGTGGAACGTATGACGAATCCCCTGGCGGGACTGTTCAGGGCACGGCAGAAGGAAGCCGCCAGGCCGGCCCTGTTCGCCCGGAGCACGCGCCTGTGCGGCGAGTACCTCGCGGCACAGGGCGCCACGCCCGCTCCCGCCCGGCTGACGCAGGCGATCGGCGCCTTCGCCGTCTCCCTCGAGACCCCGTCCGCCGACCCCTTCGACGCCCTGCTCCAGGTCGGTGAGCGTGCGCTCGAGGCCGGTGGGGACGGCGCGTTGCGCCTCGCCCTGGGCGTCGCCGAGACGGCGACCCTGATCCGGCAGCGGTCCAAGGGCGCCTGGCGGCTGCACGGCCTGGCCCTGGACGGGCTCGGTCGTGGCGAGGAGGCTCTGGAGAGCTACGAGCGCCACCTCTCGCTGCGGCAGAACGGCGCCGGAGCACCTGAGATCGCCCGCAGGGTCGACACCCTGCGCCGCCGGAAGGCGTGCCTGGACGCAGCCATCGCCCTCTCCCCCGGGGCCGACTCCCCCCTGCACGGCCTGCACGGACGGCCCACCGCGAGCGCGGCGCCCGAATTCGCCGCCCACGTACGGGCGCGGGTGGCCGAGCACGGCATCGCCGACCCCGGCGTACGGCGCCTGCTGAAGGCGTACAGCACGTACCGACGGCTCGTCGAGCGGACCGGAACACCCGACCCGCTGCTCGGCGGAAGCACTCCGATCGGCGTCAGTGGTCTGCGTCGCCTGGTCGCGGGGCGGACGGTGTGCCTGGTCTCGCACGGCGGGAACGCGGCCGGGAACACAGCCGGGAACGGGCTGGGCGCCGAGATCGACGGCTACGACCTGGTGGTGCGCTGCGACTCGTTCCGCATCCGCGCCGAGGACACCGGTGAGCGCACCGACCTGCACGCCGTCTCGTTGCGGGGCGAGACCCCGTGGAACGGGCCCGTCTGGACCGAGCCGGCCGGCATCCGGCTGGTGTTCGGCGACCCGGCCGCGGGATGGCGCCGCGCCACCCGGCAGCGGCTCGTGCCCGGGGCGCAGGAGCACATCGGTGACGCCTCCCTGCGCCGGCCCCTGACCGACCCCGCGCTGCTGGGCGAGGACAGCTGGGAAACGGCGACCACCACCGCTTTCACCGTCCTGAGGCTGCTGGACTTCCTGGATGTCAGCCCCCGTCTGGACCTCATCGGTTTCGGCCTGCCGGGCCGGCTGCGGCCGAGGGAAGCCGAGTGGGTCATGGACCGTGCGACGCGCGTCGACGACAGCAAGATGAGGATCGCCCTGAGATGACCCACTCCTCCGCGGACGACCGGAGCACCGTCACCGGCAGACGCCGGATGGCCTTCGCCGTCCACACCGACTCCGACCGCCTGTCCGGTCTCCCCACGCTGATACGCAGCCTGGCACTGACCAACCCGGGCGTGTGCGAGGACTTCGTGGTCCTGCACCCGGGGCTGCCCGACGCCGCGTTCGACGCGCTGCGCCGCCTGCACCCGCGGATCGTCACGCGCCGGGCGGACAGCCGCGCGGACCTCTTCCGGCTGGAGGGCTACGACACCGTCATCGCCCTCGGTCCGGCCATGGTTGTCCTCGGGGACATCGGTGAGCTGCTGCGGATGCGTCACGGTGTGGGTGCCGTACCGCAGTTGCTGTGCGACGCGGAGGGCGGTGCGCGGCGCGCCGTCCTGCCCGACGGCCTCCTGGTCGTCCAGCGCGCCGACGTGGACGACGCCGTGGCGGTCCGGTTCGCCGACGTCCTCGAGGAGAGCGGTCCGGACACGCCGGCGGACGTCCTGGTTCCGCTGGACGCGCGCTACGACTTCCTCTCCCGGCGGCTGTACGACGACACGCCGGTGCCCCCGAACGTCGCCGTCCTCCACTTCACCGAGCCGTCCGACGCGCCCGGGTACGGTCCGGCCGCCGAGGCGCGGCGCCGCTTCGAGATGAGCGACGACGACTTCCGGGCCGCCTACTGCGCCCTGCCCGGTGGCAAGCACCCCGACCTCCTGGCACACTGCGCGCCGCCCCTGCTCGAGGCGCGCCCCTCCCTCGACCTCGCCCGTACGGTGGCCGACGTGTACCGCAGGCAGGGCCGCCACGACGAGGCCGTCGACGTCCTGGCGCCCGTGGTGGCGGACCGGCTGGACGCGCCGCGGTGCCACGAGACGCTCGGCCTGTCGCTGATGGCGCTGTCGCGCTACGACGAGGCCGAGGCCCACCTGCTGCTGGCGGCGGCGTCACCCGATGTCGCCCCGCGCGCCTTCGCCCAGCTCGCCCGCCTGGCGTGGCTGTGCGGGCGGGAGGAGGACGCGCACGCGTACGCCCGGGACGGCCTGGAGGCCGACCCCACCGACGCCGGGTGCCACGGCTGGTACGTCCGTACCCGCGCGAAGGGTCCGGAACCGCGGCGGCCGGCCGCCGCCGCGGACCAGCTGGCGCACGTGGCGTTGTTCGCCGAGGGCCAGGAGAACGCCGGGGACAAGGTCCTGCCCGAGGCCGTGCGCATGTGCTTCGACGCCGACACCGGGCCGCGCCGCTGGTACCGGCAGCCGGTGCACCACCTGGTCGACGAGGCGGCGCTGGAGCAGCTGAACGCCCGGCGCGGGGTGATCGTGGGCGGTGGCGGGCTCTTCCTCCCGGACACCTCCCCCAACGGCAACAGCCACTGGCAGTGGAACGTCCCGGACGGGATCCTGGCCCGGATCACCGCTCCCCTGGCGGTGTTCGCGGTCGGTTACAACGTGTTCGACGGGCAGCTCTACCGCCGGGCCCGGTTCGCCGAGAGTCTGCGGGTCCTCGTCGAGCGGTCGGCGTTCTTCGGGTTGCGCAACCACGGCTCGATCGAGCGGGTCCGCGATCTGCTGCCCGAGGAGTTGCGCGACCGGGTGCGCTACCAGCCCTGCCCGACCACGGTGGCCCGGTACCTCGTCCCGGGCCTGCTCGACCCGGCGGAGCGGTCCGACACCGTCCTGGTCAACTGCGCGTACGACCGCGCGGGACTGCGGTTCGGCCACGACTACGGCCACTTCCTCGCCCAGATGGCCACCGCGCTGCGGGCACTGCGGGAGAGGACCGACGTGCGGTACGCGGCCCACATGCCCGCCGACGAGAAGTTCGTGCACGACCTGCGCCGGGAGCACGGCCTCAGCCTGCCCGTGGAGCAGCTGTACGACATGTCGAACGACGGCATCCGCGATCTGTACGGCCGGTCGCGACTGGTGATCGGCATGCGCGGGCACGCGGGCATGATCCCCTTCGGCTGCGGCACCCCGATCCTCAGCCTGGTCTCCCACCCGAAACTCGCCTACTTCCTGTCCGACATCGGCCGCGCGGAGTGGGGGCTGTCCGTGCACGACCGGGAACTCGGCACGCGACTCACGGAGCGGGCCGCGGCGATCCTCGACGACCACGCGGCGGCCGTGGCGGACGTGCACGACGCACAGAAGTTCCTGTGGGAGACCACCCGGTCGAACATCGACGAACTCCGGGAAACCTTCGGCCGAGCGTGAGACACCGAGAATTCACCTGCGAAGCGTACGGAATTCACCCCTCCGTCTCGGACCGCATCTTCCCTTTCGAAAAAGTCGACAGACTGTTCTGCATCTCCGTATCTCCCTCCTTCAAGCGTGAGAGGCCCCCGTGCCGAGATTGTCCGTCGTCGTCCCCATGCACAATGTGGGAGCGTTTGCCGAGAGCACGCTGCGAAGCCTCGCCAACAACGCGGGCCCCGATGTCGAGTTCCTGCTCGTGGACGACTGTTCCACGGACTCCACTTCCTCGGTGATCGACCGATGGGCGGAACGGCGGCCCCGCGCCAGGGTGATCCGGCACGAGAAGAACATGGGGATAGCCCAGGCGCGCAACAGCGGTATCGACGCGGCGGACGGCGAGTTCGTCACGTTCCTCGACGGTGACGACTGGTACGGGCCCGGCCACCTCGCCGAACTGGTGCGTGCCATGGACGAGCTGGGCTGCGACTTCGCCCGTACCGATCACGTCCAGGCCACCGGCACCGAGCGGGTGATCCGGCGGCCCTCGGCACCGGCGCGCAACATCGTGATGGATCCGCGTGAGGGAATAGCGCCGGCCGACATGGAGACCATGGTCGACTACCCCTTCGTCTGGGCGGGGATCTACCGCCGGCGTCTCTTCGACGACGGCGGCATGCGCTTCGCGACCGAACTCCGCACGGCGGAGGATCGGTTGTGGATCTGGCAGCTGCACCTGAAGGCCAGGACGTACGCGTCCCTCGGTGTGCACGGTGTGTTCTACCGGCGGGGCGTCGCGACCTCGCTCACCCAGATCAAGGACTCCCGTCAGCTGGACTTCATCCCGTCGTACGACACGCTGCTGCGGGAGCTGCAGCAGGACCCGGAGGCAGAACGTTTCCTCCTCAAGGCCGTACGGACCTACTGCGCCATGATCGCCTTCCACATCGGCAAGGCGAACGAGTACGAGCCCTCGGCGGCGCAGCGGTTGCGGCAGGAGACGCGAGCCGCGCTGCACCGCATGCCCCAGCATGCGCTCGAGGAGACCCTCAGAACCATCGACAGCACTCGAAGCAGGTTGCTCAGCCGCCTGCGTGACGGGCGGAAGGCTGCCTGATCCATGTCCCGCAAGACCCAGATCTTCCAGGTCTCGACCCTCTACGGAGCGGCCACCCTCGCCGCGGCGCTCGACGCGGGCCTGTTCGGACCGCGTGACGGGGCCCGGCGCATCCTGCTGGTCTCCAACAACGCCGCCATACCGGAGACCGCCCTGCGGCTCGACGAGATGCACGGCTACGCGCGCATAGCGGGCCGGTTCGACTCGGTGGTCAGCTGGAACGAGGCGATCAGCCCCCACCATCCCAGCGCCTGGGGCCCGCGGGGCAACGACACGGTGATGTGGCAGAAGGCGTTCCGTCTGCAGTGGGGCATCGGCGAGCGGGACCTGATCGAACTCGCCGTCGAGTCGATCCAGGTCAACCCTGCCCGCGCGCTGGCGGCGATCTTCTCCGAGAGCACCGTCCACGTGTACGCCGACGGCCTCATGAGCTACGGCCCGACCCGGGACAAGCTGCCGCTGACCATCGCCCGCCGCATCCGGCGGCTGCTCCACCTCGACCTGATCCCCGGTCTGAAGCCCTTGCTGCTGTCCGAGTACGGCGTCGGGCCCGAGGTCGTCCCGGACGAGGCGTTCCGCGAGGTGCTCGACGAGATCTCCCAGGACGCGGCGGACGACCCGCGGTTGGCGCCCGTCCTGGAGGAGGCGCCGACGGCCGTGCTGCTCGGCCAGTACCTGGCGGCGATCAACATCCTGAGCGCGCAGGAGGAGGAGGACCTCCATGTCCGCATGCTCACCGGGGCCGTGCGGGCCGGCCACCGGTCCGTGGTCTTCAAGCCCCATCCGACGGCACCCGCCGGCTACTCGGCGGCGCTGAGCAAAGCGGCGGCGGACGCCGGGGTCCGGCTCACCGTGCTGGACGCGCCGCTGCTGGCCGAGACGCTGTACCACCACTGCCGTCCCGCACTCGTCGTCGGCTGTTTCTCGACGGCGATGGTGACCGCCTCCGCCTACTACGACGTGCCCGTCGCACGGGTGGGGACCGGACTGGTGATGGGGCGCCTCAAGCCCTATCCGAACAGCAACCGCGTGCCCCTGGCCGTGGTCGACCATCTGGTACCCGACCTGGAGCGCGACCAGGACCCGGCGCTCGTCGGCACGGCCCCCGAGACGTTGTCACCGCTGGTGAACGCGATGGGTTTCTGCATGCAGCCCAAGACGTACCCACAACTGCGGGAGTCGACGGCCGACTGGCTGCGACGCAACCTGGCCGGCAGCCCCGGCCACTACTTCCCCGAACCTCGGCTGGCCGAGCTCCGCCTTCCCGGCAGCAAGTCCCGATCGCGCGCCAGGCTCCAAGTGAGCCGGGCGAAGCGCGTGGTGCGCAGGACGGTACGGCGCGGCGTCCGGAAGGGGTGACGCAACTCCGGCCACCGGAAGACCAGTCCTCTCACCCGCCCCGGATCGCCAACCGAGACCCACCGGTCACAGTGGAGCCATTCACTCGTCAACTCCCGTACACCGGGCACACGGAGAGTGGCCCGGTGCCGAACGACACCGCAGTGCTCCTGCCGCAGCAGCAGAGCAGCGCTCCTTCCGGACAGACCGCCGCACCGCGCGAACACCGCTTCGACATCGACCTGATGCGGCTGGTCTGTTCCGCCACCATCATGCTGGGACACGTGGGTGCCCAGTTCATCCGCTCCACCGGCAACGATCCGGAGAACGGCTCCGGATCGTACTGGGCGGGACACGTGGCGGAGGCGATCAACCCGTTCGCCGTTCCCATGTACTTCGCCATCGCCGGCTGGGCCGTGCTGGTCGGCGCGCCCCCGCGGGACAGCGCGCGGATGTGGCAGCGGATCGTCCGCAACCTCGTTCCGCTCTTCGTGTGGACGGCGATCTACCTCGTCTGGGCCTGGCTGCGCGACCGCAACGACCGGCCCGTGGCCGAGCTGGCCACGGACTCCCTCTTCGGCTCCGTGCAGCCCGCCTACCACCTGTGGTTCATGTACGCCTACATCCCGATCATCATGCTGCTCGCCTTCGCGGTGCTGCTCAAGGCCGGCAAGCGGCCCTGGGGGCTCGGGGCGGCCCTGCTCGGCATCGCGGTCCTCCCCAGCGTGCTGACCACGCTCGCCGAGGTGACGGATCACGAGATGCCGTCCTCGGCCTGGGGCTTCGGCACCTACTCACTGGTGTACGCGGTCGGCGGCGCGCTGCTGTTCTCCCTCCCGGCCGGCGCCGTACGGTCGCGTTGGCCGCTGTTCCTCCTGCTGCCGCTCACCATGGTCGGGGCCCTCTGGTACAACACGCAGATCCATTACGTGATGCCCAACGCGCACCTGTTCGTCGCCCTCATGAGCATCTGCGTGCTGCTTCTGATCAGCAGGGTCAGGGTTCCCGAGAAGCGGCGGCCCCTGCTGCGGAAGCTGGCCAATGCCGCGCTCGGCGCGTACATGGTGCACGTGCTGTTCGTCGAGGAGATCGTCGCCCCGCTGGTGTCGCCGGACTTGAGCGGACCGGTGGCGGGGCTGCTCCTGGTGGGCCTGCTGATCACCGTCATCGCCCTGTCGTTCGCCACCAGCCTGCTGTGGGGGAGGCTGAACCTGCGGCGCCTGCTCGGGTGAGCCGGCCGGAGCGCGTACGCACGGAGAGGCCCCACCCCGCCGGAACGACCGGACCCGCGGGGGCGGGGCCTTCGGCGTTCCCGCGTCCACCGGCCTCCGGCGCACCCGGATCCCGTGAGGGCTCCATACGGAGTTCGCCACTTGTTCGCCTGCCGATCGACTTCGTATTCCTCCCCCACCGCGGCCCCGCCCCTAGCCTGTCCCCAGTCCACGAGCCGCATCACTCCTGCTCGACTCCCGACGGATTGAGGCATTCGGTTCCATGAACAGCCGTTCCCTGCTGACCAGCTCGGCTTCCCGGCGCCTGCTGCGCCCGGTGGCCGACCTCATCGACCGACGCATCGAGCGGCGCATCCGCTCGGCGGCCGCCGCGGACACGGTGGAGAGAGCTCGACTCCGCGATGCCGTCGAGGAGACGAAACGCGGGCAACTCACCCTCGACCTGCTGCTCGGCTCTCGTGGTCGAGGTCTTTCACGCGTGGTGAGCCCCGGCCCGCTGGGCCGCCTGCACTCCGAGGTGGCCGAGCTGGCGGGGGACCGGGCCGCCGCCGAGCGCAACGTCGCCACCGCGTTCCGGCTGCTGGTCTCACTGGAGTCGCTCGGGGTCGGCCGGATCGCCGGCGGCACCATGAACATCTGCGGCAAGCTCGGCACCATCCCCCTGCTCGACCCGCCGAACGACGAGATCCTCGAGATCGGCACGCTCTACGGCATGTTCTCCACCGGGCTGATCCGGATGCTGGAGCGCGACGGCCGCAGCCCGAGCGTGACGATCGTCGATCCGTTCGCCGGCGTGCAGCTCCAGCCCGGCACGCCACGGCGCGACGACCCCTCCGGCACCCCGGTCGACGAGCACGCCGTCCGCACCAACCTCGCCCTGGCCGGGCCGGCGGGCCTGGCCGCCCGGATCCAGCGCGGCTTCTCCGAGGACCCCGACACCCGCGCCGCCGTCTCGGACCGCCGCTACGGCGTGATCGTCGTCGACGGCGACCACTCGGCCGAGGGTGTCGCCAGGGACCTCGAATGGGCGGAGGAGATCGCCGCCCCGGGCGCGATCGTCGTCCTCGACGACTTCGGCGACCCCAAGTGGCCGGGCATCAAGGAGGCGCTGGACAAGCACCTCACGAGCGACACCCGTTTCACCTACCTCGGCAAGGCGTCCCACTCCGCGTTCCTACGGGCTTCCTGACACCCGGACGGGGGGCAGGGGCGCGGACGGCGCGGACAGTACGAAGCACGGAGGACCACCAGCGTGACCGAGACGGCCGTCAGCCCGGCGCCGCAGCCCCGGCCCACCGCCACGGCGCCCCGGTCCAGGACCTCCGGCGGCCGTCTGCGCGCCCTGGACGGACTGCGGCTGCTGGCCGCGCTGATGGTCGCGGCCTACCACTACGGTGGGCGGGGCGGCGATGTCAGCACGGCCTGGGGCAGCTCGCCGAAGGAGCAGTTCCCCACCCTGCACGAGTACTTCTCGTACGGCTGCCTCGGCGTCCAGGTCTTCTTCGTGATCAGTGGATTCGTCATCTGCATGAGCGGCTGGGGCCGACCGCTGCGGTCGTTCTTCTCCTCCCGCGCCTCCCGGCTGCTGCCCGCCTACTGGGTGGCGGTCCTGCTCGTGACGGCGGTGTTCGCCCTGCCGGTGGTCGTCTATGACGCGGTTTCACCGAGCGACGCGCTGGTGAACATGACGATGCTCCAGCAGCCGCTCGGCGTGGACCGGGTGCTGGGCGTGTGCTGGACGCTGTGGGTCGAGGTCCGTTTCTACGCGCTGTTCGCCCTGTTCGTGGTGATGCCCGGGGCGAGCCGGCGGCGGGTGATCCTGTTCTGCGCCGTGTGGACCGTGGCCGCCGCGATCGCCGACGCCGCGAACGAGCCGCTGCTGGACCTCGTCCTCATGCCCGAGTACGCACCGTTCTTCATCGGCGGCATCGGCCTGTACCTCGTCCACCGCGACCGCGAGGACGCTTCCCCAAGCTCTCGGCTTCGCTCGAGCAGGGGAGACCCCACTGCCTGGGGCATCGTCGGGGTGAGCTGGCTGATCGGCCAGCACTACGCGGTCCAGGACCTGTGGCACGCACCGAGCGCGGACGCCTTCTCCCACCGGACCTCGGTCGGCATCATCCTGGTCGTCACGCTCGGTTTCGCCGCGGTCGCCGCCGTCGCGCTGGGCCTGCTGAACTGGGCGAACTGGCGCTGGCTGACCGTCGCGGGCGCCCTCACCTACCCGTTCTACCTGGTCCACGAGCACCTGGGCTGGGTGGTCATCCACTCCCTGCACCGCGGCCTGGGCATCGGCTCGGCGGAGACCTTCGCCCTGACGATCGCCGCGATGCTGCTGCTGGCCCGGCTGCTGAACCGGTACGTGGAGGACACCCTGACCCCGAAGATCCGGACCCGACTGTCCCGGCCCTCCCCCAAGCCGCTGTCCGAGGCGGCCTGAGCCCAGGACAGCCGTCTGCCCGCCGACCGTGGCAGGCCCGGCCCTACGCGCTCGCCAGCGAAAGCTTCACCGCGAAGCCCAGGAACAGGGCGCCCGCCGCCGAGGTCGCCCCCGCCGACAGGCTCCGGCGGCGGCGGAAGGCGTCGGCGAGCCGGGTGCCGCCGAATATCAGTGCGCTGAGGTAGAGACCGCTGGCGAGCTGGAGCATGGCTCCGAGGATCACGAAGGACAGTGCGGGATAGGCGTAGCCCGGGTCGACGAACTGCACGAAGAAGGCGACGACGAACAGGATCGCCTTCGGGTTGAAGAGGCTGATGACGAACGCCTGGCGGAAGGGCCGCTCCGCGGTGGTGGCGGCGGCCGGGGCCCCGGCCGGGTCGCTCTCCCGGCGCGTGCGCCACATCTTCCAGGCGGCGCGGAGCATGCCGATGGCGAGCCAGGTCAGATATCCGGCGCCCAGCAGCTTCACGATCCCGAACAGGAAGGCGTTCGTCTGGAGCAGTGAGGCGGCTCCGGCGGCCGACAGCGTCATCAGCACGGCGTCCCCGCACCAGACCCCGGCTGCGGCGGTGTACCCGGCCCGCACGCCCCGGCGGGCGGCGACGGACAGCACGTACAGGGAGTTGGGGCCGGGCAGCAGCACGATGAGGACGAGCCCTGCCAGGTAGGTGGGGAGGTCTGTGACGCCGAACATGGAGGGAGTGTCGCACGAGGTCGCGACACTCCGCGCCGGTATTTCAGCCGTCGAGAAGCGTGTCCACGGAGAGCTCCACGCGCACGCCGACCGACTCCGGGACAGCCACGTCCTGGCCGCGCTTGAAGCGCTGTGGGTCGGGATACTTGCCCTCGGCCGGTTCCGTGTAGAGCAGGACCTCGTCGTGCTTGCGGTCCACGACCAGGTAGGCCGGGATGCCCGCCTGGGCGTAGCACTCGACCTTGGGACCGAGGTCGTCCGACCAGTTCGACGACGTGATCTCTACGACCAGACGGAAGACGTTCGGCGCGTAGTAGTTCTTGGTGACGTAGGCGTCGCGGAAGTCCTCGTCGACAACGGAGAAGTCCGGGATCGCGAAGTCCGCCGGCAGTGTCGGCAACCAGAGCCCGACACCCTGGACGTATTCCAGTCCGGTCTCGGTGATCCCAGCACGGTCGAACGCCCTACCGATTTTGGTCAGCGCAAGCTGATGCGAGCCATCCGGCGGCGGTGTCACAGTGAGCCTCCCCTGGAGAATCTCCACGCGGTGGCCAGGCAGTGCACGGGCAAGCTGGTCGGCAGCCTCGCCCAGGGTCAGCTCCTGCTGCAGTACGGCCATGGCGTCCTCCTTTTCGGGGCCCACTCCCCACGAGAGTAACCGGGGCGGGTCGAATACCGCCCATGATCACCCGTACGGATTAACAGCCCAGGTCAGAACGCGTCGCTGGGCACGTACGTCCCCCAGATCTCCCGCAGCGCGTTGCACACCTCGCCCACCGTCGCCCGCGCCCGCAGGGCCTCGCGCATCGGGTAGAGGACGTTGTCCTCACCCTCCGCCGCCTTCTTCAGGGCGGCGAGTGCCGAGTCCACGGCGCCCTGGTCGCGCTCCGCGCGGAGCTTGGCCAGGCGTTCGGCCTGCTGGGCCTCGATCGCCGGGTCGACGCGCAGCGGCTCGTACGGCTCCTCCGCGTCGAGCTGGTAGCGGTTGACGCCGACCACGACCCGTTCACCGGAGTCGGTCTCCTGGGCGATGCGGTAGGCGCTGCGCTCGATCTCGCTCTTCTGGAAGCCGTGCTCGATGGCGTTGACCGCGCCGCCGAGGTCCTCGACCTTCCGCATCAGCTCCAGCGCCGCGGCCTCCACCTCGTCGGTCATCTTCTCGATGACGTAGGAGCCCGCGAAGGGGTCGACGGTCGCCGTCACGTCCGTCTCGTAGGCCAGGACCTGCTGGGTGCGCAGGGCGAGGCGGGCGGACTTGTCGGTGGGCAGCGCGATGGCCTCGTCGAAGGAGTTGGTGTGCAGGGACTGGGTGCCGCCGAGGACCGCCGCGAGGCCCTGGACGGCGACGCGAACCAGGTTGACCTCGGGCTGCTGGGCCGTCAGCTGCACACCGGCCGTCTGCGTGTGGAAACGCAGCATCAGGGACTTCGGGTTCTTCGCCCCGAACTCCTCCTTCATCACCCGCGCCCAGATCCGGCGGGCCGCCCGGAACTTGGCGACCTCCTCCAGGATCGTCGTCCGGGAGACGAAGAAGAACGACAGGCGCGGGGCGAAGTCGTCGACGTCCATCCCGGCCGCGACCGCCGTGCGGACGTACTCGATGCCGTCGGCCAGCGTGAACGCGATCTCCTGCGCGGGGGACGCCCCCGCCTCCGCCATGTGGTAGCCGGAGATCGAGATCGTGTTCCACTTCGGGATCTCGGCCCTGCAGTACTTGAAGATGTCGGCGATCAGCCGGAGGGACGGCTTCGGCGGGAAGATGTAGGTCCCGCGCGCGATGTACTCCTTCAGCACGTCGTTCTGGATCGTGCCGGTGAGCTTGTCGGCCGGTACGCCCTGCTCCTCGGCGACCAGTTGGTACAGGAGCAGCAGGAGGGCGGCGGGCGCGTTGATCGTCATCGACGTCGAGACCTGGTCCAGCGGGATGCCGCCGAACAGCACCCGCATGTCGTCGATCGAGTCGATGGCGACGCCCACCTTGCCGACCTCGCCGGAGGCGATCGGGGCGTCCGAGTCGTGGCCCATCTGGGTGGGCAGGTCGAAGGCGACCGACAGGCCCATCGTGCCGTTGGCGATCAGCTGCTTGTACCGCGCGTTGGACTCGGTCGCCGTGCCGAAACCGGCGTACTGGCGCATCGTCCAGGGGCGGCCGGTGTACATCGTCGGGTACACGCCCCGGGTGAACGGGTACGCCCCCGGGGCACCCAGCTGCTCGGCCGGGTCCCAACCCTCGAGGGACTCCGGTCCGTAGACCGGTTCGATGGGCAGTCCGCTCTCGGTGGACCGGGCACTGTCCGACTCGCGCGCCATGGTGTGATGCCTCCCGCTGAGCGGTGCTGCTGGGACCGCTCGCCTGTTACCCGTCAGTTACCCGCCAGTAAAGACCCGACGCCTCGACGGACTGTAGCCGTGCGGGTGCGGCCCGGTGCAGAGGCGCACGCTGGGACCTTGCTCACAGGGCCGGTGGGACCGCGCTCACAGCACACGCCGCCCCGGCCGTCTTCCCGTCACACACCACCATGCCCCGTGGTTCGGAAGCGGTCACGTCCGGGGAACATCTCAGGGAAAAATCCTGGATGACGACCGACCGCGACCGGTGAGACGACGGGGGGGCCGCGTGCGTAGTACGGGCATGGGGACGGGGAGAGCGGTGGCCGCGCTTCTGGCGCTGGCCGCCCTGACCGGCGGTGTCGTGGGGTGCACGGTGCAGCCCGTCGACGCGGACGGCAAGCGGCGTTCACCGATACGCATCGAGAGACCGAGCGGGACGCCGTCCGCGTACCGGCCCCCGGATTCCGGGTCCGGTTCGGACGGCGGAGGAAAAGGCGGCCGTGGCGGCGCGGAGACCGCCGCGCCGCCACGGCCGCCCGCGCGGGTGCTCTGGTCGCCCGGCGACTCGGGGCGTGACGTCCGCGAGCTCCAGGCCCGGCTGCGTCAGGTCGCCTGGCTGTTCGACGGCCCCACCGGGACGTACGACGGCCGGACGAGGGAGGCGGTCGAGGGTTTCCAGGGCAAGCGCGGGCTGCCGCGGACCGGGAGGACCGACACCGTCACCTGGCAGCGGCTGCTCGGCATGACGCACGAACCGGGCAAGTGGGAGCTGTACCTGATGGGCGGCCAGCCGGCCGCCGCACCCGACGCGCGGTGCCGGACGGGCCGGGTGCTGTGCATCAGCAAGTCCACCCGCACCCTGCGCTGGATGATCGACGGGCGGACCGTGACGACGCTGCCCGTCCGTTTCGGCGCCGACCCGACACCGACCCGCGACGGCGTCTTCCAGGTCTACTGGAAGTCCCGCGACCACTGGTCGACGCTCTACGACTCGCCGATGCCGTACGCCATGTTCTTCAGCGGCGGCCAAGCCGTGCACTTCTCGGCGGACTTCGCCGCGCGGGGCTACGCCGGTTCCTCGCACGGCTGCGTCAACGTGCGGGACGAGGCCGCCATCGCCCGGCTGTACGGGCAGGTGCGCACCGGCGACAAGGTCGTCGTCCACGGGTGAGCGCCACGCGGGCACGGAGGGGCGAGAAAGGGCGCGGGCAGGACCGGGGGAACGTGTCCCGCCCGCGCCGAGAGGCACGAGCCACAGGTACGGGGGGAACCCTGGCTCAGTGCCGAAGCCGATGACCAGTCGGCTCACTCATTACTGCGCCCCGGCGGCCAAAAACGTCACACCTGGCGGCCAAGAAGCGACCAAAGCCCGCAAAGCCACAGGTCAGCCGGGTTTTTTGGCACCCTTGCCGTTGTTGCCGCCGTTGGCGTTGCCGCCGCCGTTGGCGTTGCCGCCGCCGTTGGCGTTGCCGCCGCCGTTGACGTTGCCGTTGCCCGCGCCCTGGTTGCCGTTGTTGCCGTTATTGCCCTTGTTTCCGTCGTTTCCGTTGTTTCCGTTGCCCCTGCCCTTGTTGCGGGGGCCGGAGTCGCCGTTGTTCTGCGCCGAGGAGCCGGAACCGGAGCTGCTGCCGGAGCTCGTGCCGCCGCCTGAGCCGGTTCCCCCGGCCCGGGCGGCCAGGACGTTCTCGCAGTACGGCCCGACCTGGGAGGGGCCGCCCGCGGCATTCTCCAGGACTCGCTTGCGGTTGCCCTGGAGCTTCCTGCCGTCGCGCAGCGCGCGGCAGGCCGAGGCGATCTGCCCGCGACCGGCACCGGCCGCCGGGTCGCCCGGCCGCGTCGCCATACCGCCGTCCTCGTCCTCGTCGGCGTCCTCGTCGGCGCCTGCCCCGTCCCCTCGTCCCGCAGCCGCTTCGCCGTCCCCGGACCGCTTGCCCGGGTCGCCCTCCGGTGTGTCCCCGCCCCGCGGGTCCCCCTGTGGCGGGGGCGGCTGGAGGCGTTCGGGGGTGGCGGTGGCGGAGGCCGCGGGGTCGGAGCCCGAGGACCCCGCGGACAACGCCGGCAGGACGCCGGTCGCGGTCACGACCGCTGCTCCACCGAGCATGCCCACGGTCAGCGCGGCCGCCAGCCCGTAGCGCACGGGGCGCGCCCAGCGGGGCCCCCGCCGGGCTCCGGAACCGTCCGCACGCGGGGCGCCGATACGGATCAGCCCGGCGTCGACGGCCCGCGTTCCGACCCGGCGCGCGGCGGATGGGTCGGACCGGTCGGACGGGTCGACGTGCAGCTGTCCCGCGCGTTCCTCGCGCACCTTGCGGAAGGCGGCCAACGCGGCGGCCTCCCCGGGGAGTTCCTCGTCGGCCGACGGGGGTGGGGAGGAGAGCGCGCCGAGCGTTCGGGCGAGGTGTTCTGCCTGGTCACGGGTGGCCGGGTCGGCAGCTTCGAGTGGCTCTCCGTTCAGCAGTCGCTCCGCGGTTTCGCGGTTCAGCCACCTGTACTGCTCGTCGGCCATCACATGTCCTTCTGCGTCCGCGCTCGCATCTGCGTCACACTCGCGGACGTCACCGCGGGGCGGCGCGGTTCTCTCTGGAGGGGGAGGGCATCGAGCACCCCGGTGGATTCCGGATGCGCCTCCGGATCGCCGTCGAGCATCTCGGCCAGCCGTTTCAGGCCCCGGTGCGCGGCCGTACGGACGGCGCCCGGCCGTTTGCCCAGCGTCTCGGCGGCGGTCTTCGCGTCGAGGCCCACGACCACCCGGAGGACGACGGCCTCGGCCTGGTCCTGCGGCAGTCGGGCGATGAGGGCGAGGGCGCCGTCGGTGGCCATCGCCTCGATGGCCCGGTCCGCGGTGTCGAACGCCGCGGCCCGCCCGGTCAGTTCGGTCTCGTCGCCGCCGATCGCGGGGCGGCGCCCGCGCATGCGTATGTGGTCGAGTGCGCGGTTGCGGGCGATCCGGGCGGCCCAGCCGCGGAACCGGTCCGCGTCACCGCTGAACCGCTGCAGGTCCCGGGCGATCTGCAGCCATGCCTCGGACGTCACGTCCTCTGCGTCGAGCTCGCCGACCAGTGTGCGCACGTATCCCAGCAACCGCGGATGCACGGCTCGGTACACAGTGCGGAACGCGGTCTCGTCCCCGTCCTGTGCCGCCCCCACCGCGGCGGTCAACTCCGCGTCGTCCCCCAACACCGCGCGCGCCCTTCTGCGCCTCAGCCGGCACCGCTTCCGCGGACCGGGTACTCGCCGTCGTGGTTGCTCGATCGATTACGGACTCTAGGGCCTGCCCCGGGGCCCGTGACGGTCGTGGTCGTTCGTCCTTCACGGCCTGGCGCGAAAGGCACGTTACGACCTTAAACCTCTCCCCGTCCATGCCCGTCCACGATTTCGTGCATGGTTCAACAAACCTGTGACCAGGCGGTGTGCGGGTGGTGTGACAGAAAACGCACACAGGACGCTGTAGGAGTTACGGGCCGCCGCGCGGCCCGTGCCGCGCGACGGCCGGGGCCTCTCCTGTGGGGGGTGGCGGCCTCGGCCGTTGCCTTGGCGGCGAGATCTCGCGGGACGCCACGGAGGGCGTCCCGCGACCGCTGAGCGCCCTGTTCTTGTCGGCCGACGGAACCGGACTACGGATTCTTCTCTCCACCCGACTGAGCAGGATTGCCCTGGGTACCGCTCACGCCGTTGCCCGAGTTGCCCGAGTCGTTGCCGGAGTTACCCGGCCCGCTGCCGGAGTTGCCGGAGCTGCCCGGCCCGCTGCCGGAGGAGCTGTTTCCAGCCTCGCTGTTCGGCACACCGGCCTCGCCGTTCGGTACACCGGTGCCGTCGGGGCCCGCCTGGGCCGTCGCCGACCGCAGATGCCCGGCGCAGTACGCCTCGACGTTCGCCGCGCCGCCCGCAGCCTCGACGAGCCGCTTCCATGCGACCGAGTCCAGCGCCTTTCCGCGCCCCTTGACCCGCTCGTACGCCCGGCAGTGGGCTTCGGTGTCCCGGGCCTGCGCGGGGCGCTCCGACACCGCGGGGTCGGAGCCGGGGCCGGAGTCCGAAGCCGCGCCGGAGGGCCGGCCGGCGGACGAGCCCCCGGACTGGTCCCGGGGCGGTGCGGAGGTGCTGGCCGGAGCCGTGGTACGGCTGTCCCGGCTCCCGTCGTCCCCGGGGCCGTCCACCGCCGAGCCGGCCGCGCCGATCCCGGCGACGGCGACCCCGCCCAGACTGAGACCGGCGATCAGGACGGAGAGGGTGGCCTTCATCGAGAAGCGGCCGAGGCGCCGCTCCCGCGGCCGCCAGTCGTCCCGGCGCCGGGTGCGGGCGCCGGTGCGATGCGCGTCCGTCTCCCTCGCCTCCCGGAACGCGGCCACGGCCCGCTGCTCGGCCCCGTCGTCGACACCGTCCCGGACCAGCGTCCGGACGAGCAGCGCCTCGAGGCCCGCGGCGCCACGGACACCGTTCGGTCCGGAGCCGGGACGGTCCTGTCCGGCCGGGCGGTGGCCCTGCGGCGCGCCCTCGGGGTGCCCACGCCGACGGCCGGACGGCGCGCCGTCGTTCCTCCGCTCACCCATGTCCGTTTCCGTCCCTGCTCGATCCACTCGGTTCACTCCCGGTCCCGCCCGGCACGGCCGGTCCACACGGCCCGCGCGCCCCGCTCACTCGGGCGGTACGGCCCGACCGTCGCATACGTTCCGCGCGTCCGGCCTGTTCAGACCGCCCGGCGGGCCGGGGGCCGCGGGTCCCCGGGGCCGGCCGGTCCGGTCGGGGCGCCGCCCCCGTCCGCCGTCACGCGCCGTCCCGGTCACGGGTCACTTCGACTCACCCAGCGTCCGGGAGGCCTCATCCGTCACACTTTCGACGCCCAGTTGTGCGGCCAGGCGTTTCAGCCCCCGGTACGCGGCCGTCCGTACCGCGCCCGGACGCTTTCCGAGGACGCGGGCGGCGGCGGGGCCGTCGAGGCCCACGACCACCCGCAGCAGTACGGCCTCGGCCTGGTCCCGGGGCAGTCCCGCGACCAGCGCCAGGGCGTGCTCCGTGGAAATGGCCTCCAGCGCCATCTCGTACGTGCTCTGCCGGCCGGGGAGGTCCAGCACGTCCTGTTCCAGCGTCGAGAGGCGGGGCCGCACCCGTTGCCGGCGCAGGTGGTCCAGCGCCCGGTGCCGGGCGATGGTCGCCGTCCAGCCCCGGAACCCCGCTCCGTCGCCCTTGAACCTGCCCAGGTCGCGGGCTATCTCCAGCCAGGCGTCCGACGTCACGTCCTCGGCGTCGTCACCGACCAGCCCGCGCACATACCCGAGCAGTCCGGGCTGGACGAGCCGGTAGGCCACGGCGAAGGCGGCCTCGTCCCCGTCCTGGGCCCGCGCGACAGCCGCGCCCAGCTCCCCGTCGTGCGCCTTCGCGCGGCGGGGTTTCCCTCCCTTGCCCAAGAACCTTCCTCGTCCGTACCGGGTTCGTAGGGTGACCGCTTGGCGCGACACGTCGGGCCGTAGCCCGCCCCCACGGTCATCAGCGTCCGGCGCCACGAAAGTGTCACAGCTCGTCAACCGCCCCGTACGGCACTTGAGTTGCTAGAGGTCCACGGGCCTGCCGGGCAACGTGGGCCGGTGAGAACGCGCGAGTGACGTTTGGCCGCGCCTGAGCGCTTAGTTAATGCCACCTGTGTGACAGGTGATGAATTCGTGACATTTTCTAGGGGTGGGGTAGTTGAGTGCTCGTAAGAGCCGCGCGTACAGACCGCTCAGTCTGAAGCGGCGTGCGTGGCTGACCGTCGGTGCTGTCGTCCTGAGCGGGGCGGGCATCGCCACATACGCGATGGCCGATCCGCCGTCCAAGCCCGTCGGCGCCAGGGAGAAGCCCCGCAAGCCGAGTGTGGACACGGTGAAGCTGGAGAACCGCGGTGCCGGCCGCCGCGGGCTGGAGCGGCGGGAGACGGACCGCTTCAGCGCCGTACTCGTGACCTGGGACGACCCGGATGCCGAGGCCAAGGGCACACCCGAGGTGCGTACCCGGGACCTGGAGACCGGGAAGTGGTCCGGCTGGCAGAAGTTGGCGGACGACCCGAACCAGGCCGACGGCGCGGAGGGCGCGCGGGCGGCCACGCGCGGCGGTACGGCCTCGGTGTGGACCGGTGCCTCCGACGGCGTCGAGGTGCGTGTGGTGAAGGCCGACGGCACCCAGGCGGGCGGCCAGCCGGCCGGCATGGACGTCAAGCTGCTCGACCCGGGCACCGACCCGAAGGGCGCCCCGGACGTGGCCGCCCTGGATCCGGTGGCGTTCGCGGCGGAGACCACGGCCCCGGAGACGGAGGAGCCGACGGAGGAACCGACCACCACCCCGCCGCCCACGCCCCCTTCGACCACGGAGACCGGGCCGGAGACGGCAACAGCGACGGAGACGGAGACCGGGACGCCCACCGGCACCGTGTCGGAGACGCCCCCGGAGTCCGCGTCCCCGACGACGTCCCCCGAGCCCTCCCCGACCGTGCCCGAGGCCCGCCCCTCGACGGTCGTGAAGCCGCCGGTCATCACGCAGGCCGAGTGGGGCGCGTCCACGGACTACGACGGCACGCCGAGCTACGGCACCGAGATCAAGGCCGCCGTCATCCACCACACCGGCGTGGACGGCGACAACAAGCTGTCCTGCGCCGAGTCGCGGGCCCGGATGCGCTCCATCCAGCAGGAGCACTTCGCACGCGGCTACTACGACATCGGCTACAACTTCGTCGTCGACCGCTGCGGACAGATCTTCGAGGGCCGCAGCGGCGGCATGGACCTGCCGGTGGTCGGCGCGCACGACGTCGGCTTCAACACCGACACGCTCGGCATCTCGTACATCGGCAACTACGAGAGCGTTCAGCCGAACCGTGCCGCGATGGACGCGATGGCGCGGATCATCGCCTGGAAGTTCGGGATGTACGGCATCGACCCGACCGGCCAGGTCACGCTGACCTCCGGTGTGGACGCGGGCGTCAGCGGCAACAAGATCGCCAAGGGCAAGTCGGTCACCCTGCCGCGGGTCTTCGGCCACCGGGACACCAACTACACGGCCTGCCCCGGCAAGAACCTGTACCCGAAGCTGTCCCTCATCGCCACGCTCGCCAAGACGCCGGGCATCTCGCACGCCCTGGCCACCTCGGACTACAACCGTGACGGCCTCGCCGACCTGGTCGCCGGTGTGCCCAAGGCGAACGCCGTGCGGGTGGTCCCCGGCGGCATGAACGGCCCGGTGACCTCGGCGAAGCTGTCGCTCACCCAGAGCAGCCCCGGGGTGCCCGGCTCCTCTGAGTCCGGTGACGCCTTCGGTTCCTCCACCGCGTGGGGCGACGTCAACGGCGACGGCCACGCCGACCTGGCGATCGGGGTCCCCGGCGAGGACGACACCAGCGGCCACGCCGACCGCGGCGCGGTCACGGTGATGTACGGACCCGCCCTGAACACCGGCTTCTCGTACACCACGACGGGCGTGACACAGACCGGCGCCAAGCTCGGCACCACCGTCGCCGTCGGTGACTTCAACGGTGACGGCAAGGCGGACGTCTTCGCGGCCGGCACCGGCCGGGGCGGCAACTGGAACGCCCGGCACACCGGCGGCGCCACCAAGTACGGCACGCTGACCTCCGCCACGGGTTCGGTGTCCTACCTGGACGCCGCGAGCGGCGACTTCAACCGGGACGGCTACGCGGACATCGCCGTCAACTACCGCGACACCGGCGGCACCGGCCGCGTGATGCGCTTCGCGGGCTCCGCGTCCGGGCTGACCAAGGTGGGGGTCATCTCCGTCAAGGGCGGCCGCTCCATCGCCGCGGGCGACATCAACGGCAACGGTTACGACGACATCGTCATCGGCCAGCCGGTCGCGGCCGAGTCCGGCGGTACGACGCCGGGCGGGCAGATCACCATGGTCCTGGGTACAACGGCCGGGTTCACCACCACCGGCATGAAGACGCTCCACCAGAACACGGCGTCCGTGCCCGGCGGCAACGAGTCCGGTGATGCCCTCGGCACCTCGGTCTCCATCGGCGACTACAACGCCGACGGCTACGCGGACGTCCTGGCCGGCGCCCCCGGCGAGGACCTCACCCGCAGCGGCGTCAACCGCTCCAATGCGGGCAACGCGATCCTGTTCCGGGGCACCTCGTCCGGCCTCACCGGTTCCGGTTCGGTCGCCGTCTCCCAGGACACCGCCGGCGTTCCCGGCTCCACGGAGTCGGGCGACAGTTTCGGCTCCTCCGTGTCCCTGGCCGACCTTTCGGGCTACGGCCGCGCGGACCTCACGTTCGGCGCCGCGGGTGAGGACAGCGGCAACGGGGTCATCACGTACGTGCCGAGCAACAGCTCGGGGCTCGGCTTCAGTGGCTCGTACGTGTTCGGCAAGGGCACCCTGGGCACCCCGACGGGCGCCCGGCTGGGGCACACACTGACGCCGTAGCCGCACGCCACGGCCGGGGTTCCACGTCTCGCACGGAACCCCGGCCGTGGCGCGTGTGCGGCGCCGCACGTCACCTCCGCGAGGCGTCCCGGCACAGCAGGCGCAGTGATCCGTCACCCGTGTAGCAGCGGCGGGCCTCGTCCACGGGGGCCCAGAAGCGGCCGTCGGGGGTGCGGACCCAGTGGTCGCCGCCCGAGGCCCACCACTCTCCGCCGGACTGACGCACGATCACCTCACCGGCATAGGCGCCGAATCCGCGCAGCACCGTCTCCACGGCCGCGTACGGGGCCGCCTCTCGGCGTATGTCCTCGATCGTGCGGTCGACGCTCCACAGACTGCGCACCGAGTAGTCGAGTCGCAGCCGTGCCCCTTCACGCATCGCCGTCACGATGTCCGCCGCCCACCGCGCGGGCTTGGTCGCGGCCGAAGGCCTGGTCTCCTGCTGTGCCGTCACAGTCGTCGCAGTCGTCACACTCAGTAGAGCGCTCGGGCCGACGGATTCGTCACCGCGATTCCGCCCCCGTCCCGCAACCGGCGCAGAACCGCCCCAGGGCCACCGCACCGCGCTCACAGAACGTGCTCGTTCGGGCGGGGTCGTCGACACGGGAGTGACGGATCGGGGGCCTGCTGCGCTCTTGTCTTCGATGAGTACGTACTTCCATCTACGCGCCGTACCGCCCCCGGCCCTGCGCAACAGCCCCGCCTGGCTGCTGCGGCTGTTCGAGGACGACTGGGAGGCCGTGCGCGAACGCATCGGCCGGCATCGCGAGGAGGTCCTGGACAAGGGGTATCTCGACCAGGAGTTCCTCTACACCGGTGCGGCCCCGCGGCACACCCCGGACGGCCCGCCGGCCCACGTGGTCCTCGGCGGCCGTCCGGTCACCCCGCCCGGCCCGGACCGGCCGCCCTTCCTGCTGCTGACCTCGGCCCAGGCCGGCCGCGTCGCCGGCTTCCTGAAGACCGCCGACTTCGACACGCTGTGGCGACGGGCCCGTGACCGGATCCTTCCGCGCTACGGCGGCCCGGACGTGGAGCCGCAGGCGCGCGACGCCTTCGCGGCGGCCCACCGCGACCTGACCACGTTCTACACGCGCACGGCACGGCAGCAGGAGGCCGTGGTGAAGTGGCTCCTGCCCTGACCCGGAACGACCGTCCCTGCCGGTCACCGACCCCTGCCGGTCGCCGGTGCCCGGCGGTCAGCCGTCCCTGCGGCTCCGGCGGGACAGTGCGGCGACCAGTACGCGGCGGCCCTCCGTCGACACCTCGAGCGCGCGGCGCAGTCCGGCCGGACCGTGGCCGGCCAGGACCTCCAGGACCGTGATCTGGCGGCGCAGCTCGGCGGCGACGAGCGGCGACATGCCCTCCGTACGGCCTTCGCGGGGTGCGTCGACCGTGTCCGTGGCGTCCTCGGCGGGATCGGCGCCGTCCAGGATCCGGTGGATCCGCAGCGCGGCGACGGAGCAGGCGTGGGCCCACTCCCGCAGTGCGGGGGCGGAGCGCTCGGCGGGGGCGGTGGTGAGCATCCGGTGCGCGAGCGCCACGGCGTCACCGTCGGCGGCCCCGCCGGCCGCCCCGTCGAGCTTGCCCCGCGTCTGCTCCAGCCGCTGCGTCCAGTCGTCGTCGGCGGCGTCCTCGGCGAGGCTCGCCCACAGGGGGCGCAGCGTCTCGTCGTCGCCGCCCAGCAGCGGTACGCACCGATCCAAACAAGCCAACCCGCTCACGGCCAGCCCGCGCTCGTCCGCCTGCGCGATCAGTTCCACCAGACTCATCCACGTCTCCCTCAGCGGGTCTTCGCAGGCCCCTGACAAGGCCACTTTCACGGACCTCACGGGGCGGAGGCCGCATTTCCCCTTACTGCGTGCGACGGCCCGGGAGTGTCACAGAGGCACCACTCCGAGCCGGTCGAGTAAGCGGAAGAAGAGGTTTTCAGCCACGGTCCCGGGGCCGGGCTCGGCGGTCAGGACCTCGACCAGCGCCTCGGCGGACACGGTGTGGCCGGCCTCGGCGGCCCATTCGACGGCACGGTCCGCGGCGTCCCGGGGCTCGAGGAAGTAGTCCTCCAGCGTGAGCCCCTCCCGCTCCACACCTTCCTGCTCCCCGCCGCCCGTTCCCGCGCCGAGGTAGCCCGCCGTCGCGGCGCGTGCCAGGCAGGTCGTCCACGCGCCGCTCTCGGGCGCCGCCGCCTCCACCACCACGCAGGCACTGTCCATCACGTAGCCGAACAGCGCGGGCGCGCCCGTCTGTCCGGCGAGGTCGTTCATGTTCCCGATGCCGCCGTCGCCGCTCGGGTACTCCCAGATCTGCCAGCCACCCGGTGCCGACGTGCGCAGGGTCATGCCCCGGGCGCCGGCCAGCGCGTCCAGTTCGGCGAGCGGCCGCTCCCCACGGCCCACGACGAAATACCCCCAGTAGCCCATGTGCCGGTATTCCCCCCGTGTCGGTCTCGGCTCGACAGAAGACCACCACAGTCGCACGGGGGTTCGCAGGAATACGCCGCGATCCGTCCGTTCGTGACCTTGTCGCAACCGCCGGCTCAGTCCAGCTTGTCCGCCAGGGCCCGGAACTCCGCCCAGGACAGTTCCGGTTCACCGTCCGGGTGCCAGAGTTTCTGCACCGTCGCCCGCAGCGGCATCCGTATCCCGGCCGCGACCTGCTCCTGGGTCTGGGAGTTCGCCAGGTCGCACCAGACGGCGAAGGACCCGCCGAGGATCTGTCCGTCGTACTTGGCGGGCACCGCGGTGGTGCCGCGCAGCACCAGCGGCGTCCACTGCTCGTAGATCCGCTCGCCCGTCGGGTAGACGAAGGTCTGCGGCTCCCCGAGCACGTAGTAGAGGAACTCGTCGTTGTAGTTGATGACGTCGCGGCCCTCGCTCAGGTACTCCGCCGGCTGGCGGGCACCGATCTCCTTGCCGGTCCAGTAGGCGATCTGGATGTCCTCGGCGGCCCGCACCGAGCCGCCCTTGAAGAAGCCGTCGTTCCAGGCGCGGGGCGTGCGGTCGTGGGCGCGGACGGTGTCGGCCCGGTCGTTGAGCCAGCCGGTGGCCAGGTCCTCGACGGTGGCGCCGGAGCCGTACTTCTCCCGCGCGGCGGCGGCCAGGTTCGGGAACGACGCCTCGGGGTCGGAGACCACCAGCGCCTGGTACTCGTCGGCGCCGAGGTGCCACTGCCCGCCGGGGAAGAGCCCGGCGTACTCGTTCAGCAGGTCGTCGACGATCTCGGCGGACGCGCTCTTGGAGATGTCGATCGCGCCGCGCACCACGCCGCCGTTCACGTTGCGCAGCTGGAGGTCGGGGTGGGCGGCGATGACCGCGCCGAGGTGGCCGGGCGAGTCGATCTCGGGCACGACGGTGATGTGCCGGCTCGCCGCGAGGTCGACGATCCGCTTGACCTGCGCCTTGGTCAGGTGCTGGTCGGACACGATCTCCGGGTGCGAGTCGGACTCGATACGGAAGCCCTGGTCGTCGGAGAAGTGCAGACCCAGCTCGTTGAACTTCAGGTCGCCGAGCTCGCGGACCCGGTCCTCGATCCAGTCGGCGGTGAAATGCTTGCGCGCGATGTCCAGCATCATCCCGCGCCGCTGCTTGGCGGGCTCGTCGCGCACGACGCCCTCGGGGGCGGTCTCGGCGCCGCGTATCTGCTGCTTGAGGGTGCGGGTGCCGTAGAAGACGCCCGCCTCGGCGGGGGCGCTGACGGTCACCCGGCCGCCCCGCACGGTCATGGTGTACGACTCGGGGTTCGCGCCCTTGTCCTTGTTCAGCACCAGGCGCAGGTCCCCGGCGCGCTCGTCGTCCTTCTCCCCCGCGTACGTCAGGCCCAGCTCACCGGCTATGAGGCGGCCCTCGTCGGCCAGCGCCGGATCGCCGACGACCACCCGGTGACCACGCTCGGGACGCCAGCCGGGGCCGCGCTCGGCGCTGTGGTCGCGGACGGCGGGTATGGTCCGGGGCGCCTCGGACAGGGGGTAGGAGCGGGTGGGGCTCGGCTCCGGCGGCGAGCCCGCGGAGTCCTCGGACCGGGAGGCGGCGGAACCGGCGTCGTCCGAGGTCGCCCAGAGCCCGACGCCCACCCCGGACGCCGCGATCACCGCGCCCGCGGCCAGGGACACGACCAGCATCCGCCGCTGCTTCTTCTTCCGAACCGATGCCCGACGCGCCCGACGACTGCCCTGCCTGTGCTGACTCACACGGCCAACCTACGACTCGTACGGGTGAAGGGCATCGACGAGCTGTTCTGAAACTCTCCCGTCCGGGTGAATTTCGGATATCGATCGGACACGTCATGGACTCACTCGATAACGTGACGGCACAACTCTCGCACCATCCGCTACCTGATCCCTCACCACCTCGTCACCCCGCCACCTCACCCACCGGCACACCCACCCACCGACACACCCGTGACACCCCCGAGGACCCACGCTGCCTGTGCACCGTCTCCCGCATCGCCCCGGCCGTGTCGCCATACCCGGACAGTCGCGCGGCACCCCCACGCCCGACACGCCCGGCTCGACCGACACGCCCGGCGGCGTCCCGTCCCCGCTGGAGCGCTTCAACACCGCGTCCACCGAGGACGCCGAGCGCGCCCTCCTGGCCTGTCTGCACAGCCCCGGCTGGGCGGTGCGCGTCGCGTCCCACCGCCCGTACCCGGACCTGGACTCCCTCCTGGCGGCAGCGGACGAGGCGGCCTACGACCTACCCCGCGCGGAGCGCCTCGCGGCCCTGACCGCGGAGGCCCTCCCCGGCCTCCCGGAGGACGCGTACTCCGCCGCCCACACGGCGCTGAACGCCGCCAACGCGGCCTACGAGAGCCGGTTCGGGCACCCGTTCGTCATCTACGTCGACGACCTGAAACCGGACGAGGTCCTGGACCACGTACTCGAAGCCATCCGGTCACGATTGGCCAACGATCCGGAGGAGGAGCGTCTGGTCGCGGGGGAGGAACTCCGGCGCCTGGCACGGGGCCGCCTGACCGCTCTCCTCTCGGACGGGGACCGCTGACAGGCCGCGGCATCCGCCCCGTCGGCACCCTCCCCCGGAACATCACCGGACATTCCACCTCGGAAGCCGTCTCTCTAGCCCGTAAGCGTGCCAGTTCGATCACAGCGGCAGGGCCCCTGTCCGCCTCACGGCGACACGTGGCTACGATGCTGGGGGCCGGTGGACCGTACCCGGCCGGGCCCGACCGACACGGAGAAAGCCGGCGCGGCCCCGACCCCCGCTCCCGGAGGAAATTTCCGTGCCGGCTGGAACGCTGTACCGCGGCCGGGAAGGAATGTGGTCCTGGGTGGCTCATCGAGTCACCGGCGTCCTCATCTTCTTCTTCCTGTTCGTTCACGTGCTGGACACCGCCCTCGTGCGGGTGTCCCCTGAGGCCTACGACACCGTCGTGGCCACGTACAAGACGCCGATCGTCGCGCTGCTGGAGTACGGCCTCGTGGCCGCCATCCTCTTCCACGCGCTCAACGGCCTGCGTGTCATCGCCGTCGACTTCTGGATCCAGGGCGCCCGGTACCAGAAGCAGATGCTCTGGACCGTCGTCGCCGTGTGGGTCGTGCTGATGCTCGGGGCGATCTACCCCGTGCTCGGCCACGCCGCTCGTGAACTGTTCGGGAGCTGACGCCAATGTCCACGACTGAATCCACCGCTTCGGGCATCGGCCCCGTCGAGGGCGCCTCGCTCTACTCGGTCGACAACCCGGCCCCCGTCATCGAGCCGCCCCGCGCGCGCACCAAGAAGACCCCGAAGACCACCCGGGGCAACTTCGAGATGGCCGCCTGGCTGTTCATGCGCCTGTCCGGCGTCGTCCTGGTCGTCCTGGTCATCGGGCACCTGCTGATCCAGCTCGTCCTGGACGGCGGCGTCTCCAAGATCGGCTTCGCCTTCGTGGCGGGCCGCTGGGCCTCGCCGTTCTGGCAGGTCTGGGACCTGCTGATGCTGTGGCTCGCGATGCTGCACGGAGCGAACGGCCTGCGCACGGTCATCAACGACTACGCGGAACGCACGAACACCCGGCTGTGGCTCAAGGGCCTGCTCTACACCGCCACGGTGTTCACCATCCTGCTGGGCACGCTGGTGATCTTCACCTTCGACCCGAACATCCGCTAGGCACGGGGTTGCGAGAAACATGAAGATCCACAAGTACGACACCGTCATCGTCGGCGCCGGCGGCGCGGGCATGCGCGCGGCCATCGAGTCGACCAAGCGCAGCCGCACCGCCGTCCTGACCAAGCTCTACCCCACCCGCTCCCACACGGGCGCCGCGCAGGGCGGCATGGCCGCCGCGCTGGCCAACGTGGAGGAGGACAACTGGGAGTGGCACACCTTCGACACGGTCAAGGGCGGTGACTACCTGGTCGACCAGGACGCCGCCGAGATCCTGGCGAAGGAGGCCATCGACTCCGTCCTCGACCTGGAGAAGATGGGCCTGCCGTTCAACCGCACCCCGGACGGCACCATCGACCAGCGCCGCTTCGGCGGCCACAGCCGCAACCACGGCGAGGCCCCGGTCCGCCGCTCCTGCTACGCGGCCGACCGCACCGGTCACATGATCC
Organism: Streptomyces sp. NWU339; assembly: GCF_003143855.1. Classification (GTDB taxonomy): domain Bacteria; phylum Actinomycetota; class Actinomycetes; order Streptomycetales; family Streptomycetaceae; genus Streptomyces. The sequence continues at coordinate 188,524 of NZ_QFRK01000005.1, read as the reverse complement.
TCCAGACGCTGTACCAGAACTGCGTCAAGGAGGGCGTGGAGTTCTTCAACGAGTTCTACGTCCTGGACCAGCTGATCACCGAGGTCGACGGCGTCAAGAAGTCGGCCGGTGTGGTGGCGTACGAGCTGGCCACCGGTGAGCTCCACGTCTTCCAGGCGAAGTCCGTGGTCTACGCCTCCGGCGGCAACGGCAAGTTCTTCAAGGTGACGTCCAACGCGCACACCCTGACCGGTGACGGCCAAGCGGCCGTGTACCGGCGCGGGCTGCCGCTGGAGGACATGGAGTTCTTCCAGTTCCACCCGACCGGCATCTGGCGCATGGGCATCCTGCTGACGGAGGGCGCCCGCGGTGAGGGCGGCATCCTGCGCAACAAGGACGGCGAGCGCTTCATGGAGAAGTACGCGCCGGTCATGAAGGACCTCGCCTCCCGTGACGTCGTGTCCCGGTCCATCTACACGGAGATCCGCGAGGGCCGCGGCTGCGGCCCCGAGGGCGACCACGTCTACCTGGACCTGACCCACCTCCCGCCGGAGCAGCTGGACGCCAAGCTGCCCGACATCACGGAGTTCGCGCGCACCTACCTGGGCATCGAGCCGTACACGGACCCGATCCCGATCCAGCCGACCGCGCACTACGCCATGGGCGGCATCCCGACGAACGTCCAGGGCGAGGTCCTGGCGGACAACACCACCGTCGTGCCGGGCCTGTACGCGGCCGGCGAGGTCGCGTGCGTGTCGGTGCACGGTGCCAACCGTCTGGGCACCAACTCGCTGCTGGACATCAACGTGTTCGGCAAGCGGGCGGGCATCGCGGCGGCCGAGTACGCGCACACGACCGACTTCGTCGAGCTGCCGGAGAACCCGGAGTCGTTCGTCACCGAGCAGATCGAGCGGCTGCGGTCCTCCACCGGCACCGAGCGGGTGGCCGAGATCCGCCGCGAGCTGCAGGAGACCATGGACGCCAACGTCATGGTGTTCCGCACCGAGCAGACGATCAAGACGGCGGTCGAGAAGATCGGGGAGCTGCGCGAGCGCTACAAGAACGTCGCCATCCAGGACAAGGGCAAGCGGTTCAACACCGACCTGCTGGAGGCCATCGAGCTGGGCAACCTGCTCGAGCTGGCCGAGGTCATGGCCGTCTCCGCGCTGGCCCGCAAGGAGTCCCGCGGCGGTCACTACCGCGAGGACTACCCGAACCGCGACGACGTCAACTTCATGCGCCACACCATGGCGTACCGCGAGGTGGGCGACGACGGCACCGAGTCCATCCGTCTCGACTACAAGCCGGTCGTCCAGACCCGCTACCAGCCGATGGAGCGTAAGTACTGATGGCTACCCCTGTTCTGGACAAGGCGGACGCGGCCGGATCGCCCGAGCCCGGTTTCGCCGACTCCCCCTACATCACCGTCACCGTCCGGGTCCGCCGTTTCAACCCGGAGGTCTCCGCCGAGGCGACCTGGGAAGACTTCCAGCTGGAGATCGACCCCAAGGAGCGTGTCCTCGACGCGCTGCACAAGATCAAGTGGGACCTGGACGGCACCCTGACCTTCCGCCGTTCCTGCGCCCACGGCATCTGCGGCTCCGACGCCATGCGGATCAACGGCACCAACCGCCTGGCGTGCAAGACGCTGATCAAGGACCTCAACCCCGAGAAGCCGATCACGGTCGAGCCCATCAAGGGCCTCACGGTCCTCAAGGACCTGGTCGTGGACATGGAGCCGTTCTTCCAGGCGTACCGGGACGTGATGCCCTTCCTGATCACGAAGGAGACCAACGAGCCGACGCGTGAGCGGCTGCAGTCCGCCGAGGACCGCGAGCGCTTCGACGACACGACGAAGTGCATCCTGTGCGCCGCCTGCACGTCCTCGTGCCCGGTCTTCTGGAACGACGGCCAGTACTTCGGTCCGGCCGCGATCGTCAACGCGCACCGTTTCATCTTCGACTCGCGTGACGAGGCCGGCGAGCAGCGCCTGGAGATCCTCAACGACCGTGACGGCGTCTGGCGCTGCCGGACGACCTTCAACTGCACGGACGCGTGCCCGCGCGGCATCGAGGTCACCAAGGCGATCGCGGAGGTGAAGCGGGCGCTCATCACGCGCCGCTTCTGACGTTCTTCCGACGCTCTGCGCCGTGACGACCGAGGGCCCCGATCCAGTGGATCGGGGCCCTCGGTCCGTTCGTGCCGCCGGGTGGGACGAAGCCGCCGGGCAGGGCCCGGACGACGACGTCAGCCGCGCAGCACGCGGCCCTGCTTGTCGGTGCGGTCGTTGCTGACCAGGAAGATGATGCCGTCGATCAGTGCCCAGAAGCCGAGGCCGCCGCAGGTGAGCAGCTGGGCGATGCCCACACCGACGGAGCCGACGTAGAACCGGCCGATGCCCAGGGTCCCCAGGAAGAGCTGAAGGATGCCGGCGACGATCTTCGACTTGTCCGAGTACGGACGGCCCTGCGGGTCGAAGCCGAAGGGGGCCTGGGGGTTGGGGGGGACGGTCATAGCGGTGCTCCTGGGAAAGACGGAGAAAGAAAGCGGTGGGTACCGGGCGACTCTGCCCGGACGGCCCAGGAGGGAGCATCCGACGACCGCATGCACGACCACGCGCGACAGCCCACGGTTCGCCGACTGTCCCCCCCTGCGCGTGAGGAGCGTAAACGGCCGGGTCGGCCGGGAGGGAGAGGGAAGGAGCAAACGTTCCCGTACCGTGATCACGGGTGTCATCGGACGATGTTGCGGGCCACCGTCCAGGCCACGGCCGTCAGCAGGATCAGCACCTGGACCCAGGGAGCGAGCCGGGGAGCCCAGAAGCGGCCCCGCAGGCCCTCGATCGTCCAGCGCCCCCACAGCACCAGCGCGAACGGCGCGGCGAGCAGCAGGGCCCGGTTGTCCAGCCAGGCCGCGGCGAAGTGACCGTGCATCAGGTCGTACGCCATGCGGGTACCACCGCAGGCCGGGCACAGCAGGCCGGTGACGGCCCGGAACGGGCACTGGGGCAGGACATGGCCGGGCTCGTGCGGGTCGGTGCCCCACAGGTAGGCGGCGCCCGCGACGCCCGCGACCAGCAGCGCGACGGGGGGCACCGCGGGGTGCCACCGCGGTCGCCCCCCGGTCGGCGCGGAACGAGCCGCGTCAGCCACGCAGGATCCGCCCCTGCTCGTCCGTGCGGTCGTTGCTGACCAGGTACATGATGCCGTCGATCAGCGACCAGATGCCGAGGCCGCCGCAGGTGAGCAGCTGGGCGATGCCGATGCCGACCGAACCGACGTAGAAGCGGCCGATGCCCAGGGAGCCGATGAAGAGCTGGAGGACACCGGCGACGATCTTCGACTTGTCGGAGTAGGGGCGGCCGTAGGGGTCGTACCCGTAGGGCGCGTGAGGGTCGCCCTGAGGGAACCCCGGGGGCTGCTGGTAACCGGGCTGCTGGTAAACGGGCGGCGGGTAGCCGCCGGGGGGTTGCTGGGGGTAGCCGTAACCGGGCTGGCCGGGCTGGCCGGCCTGCGGGTAGCCGTAGGGGCCGGACTGGCCGGCCGCGCCGGGGTTCGGGGGGCCGAAACCAGGCGGCTGGGACGGCTGCTGCGGCTGCTCGCTCACGGTGGTGTCTCTCCTGGAGGATGCGGAAACTGCCAGTCATCTTGCAGGACGCGGACGGCAAAGAGAAGCCGGGCCCCCGCCTCGGCCGCCCCTCCGAAAGAGTGGCCCTCCACCGCTCTGCCCCCTCATCTGCTCACTTCGGACGGAAAGCACCTAATGTGACGTCATGTCAGGTGACGAGTCCTACGAACTGCTCGGGTTCGATCATGTTCTGCTGCCCGTCGGGGACCTCGACGAGGCCGTCGGGTTCTACGGCCGGGCCGGGTTTCCCGTCGGCTTCCGGCTGGACGAGGCCGGGATCGTGCAGCTGAAGGTGGGCGGCGAGACGCCCGGCGTGGTGCTGCGGCTCGAGGAGGGGCTGGGGTGCCGGCCGCCGGTGTGGCCCTCCGTGCGGGTGTGGCTGGAGGTGCCCGACGCCCGGGTCGCCGCCGAGGCATTGAGCGGTGCCGGGATCGGTCTGCTCGACGGGCCCTTCTCGGGCGCCACCGGCTGGACCGTCGAGTTCGCCGACCCCTGGGGGAACGTGGTCGGCCTGACCGACTACACCAAGCGCCCTCAGCTCGGGCGCCGGCCGTGACCACCGGCCGTACCCGCGACGGGAGTCAGGACGGTTCCCGCGCCGCCCTGCGGGGTCTTCCTCCCGGCCGGGGGCCCTCCGGCATGCCGTTAGGCTCTCCTCCCGTGCCCGCGAAGAACGACGGCCCCGGCAACGGCGCCGCACCCAGCAAGTCCGAGCAGACCCGCGCCCTGATCCTGGAGACGGCCATGCGGCTGTTCCAGGAGCGCGGGTACGACAGGACGACCATGCGGGCCATCGCCACGGAGGCCGGGGTCTCCGTCGGCAACGCGTACTACTACTTCGAGGGCAAGGAACACCTGATCCAGGGGTTCTACGACCGGATCGCCGCCGAGCACCGGCAGGTGGTCCGGGAGATCCTGGACCGGGAGACCGAGCTGGAGGCCCGGCTCACGGGCGTGCTGAAGGCGTGGCTGGACATCGCCACGCCGTACCACGAGTTCGCGGTGCAGTTCTTCAAGAACGCCGCCGACCCGGACAGCCCGCTCAGCCCCTTCTCCCCCGAGTCGGAGCACGCGCGCGTGCTGGCGATCGGTGTCCACCAGGAGGTGCTGGCCGGGTCGGGGGCCAAGGTCGCACCGGAACTGCGGGAGGTGCTGCCCGAGTTGATGTGGCTGGCCCAGATGGGCCTCGTCCTGTACTGGATCTTCGACCGCACCGAGGACCGCGAGCGCAGTCACCGCCTCGCCGAGCGCGGCGCCCGCATCACCGCGCGGGGTGTCGCCCTGGCCCGTTTCCGCGTGCTGCGCCCCCTGGTCCGCGAGGTCCACGAACTGTTCACGGACTTCCTGCCGGGCCTGACCAGGGCCCTGCCCGACCCGGCGAAACCCCGCGGCACGGCATCCGCCGAGCACGGCCGCCCCGCACCGCTCGGCTGACCCCGCCCCGCGCGCGGGCGCGCGGGGCCGCCGTCAGGTCTGCTTCGACGCCAGTTCGATCACCGTGATGTCCGACGGCGCGCCGATCCGGGTCGGCGGGCCCCAGGCACCGGCGCCGCGGCTGACGTACAGCTGGGTGTCGCCGTACCGGTCCAGGCCCGCGAGGGTCGGGTTGGCGGCGACGGCGAGGTAGCTGGCGGGCCAGAGCTGGCCGCCGTGGGTGTGACCGGAGAGCTGGAGGTCGACGCCGTGGTCGACGGCCTCGTGGACCATCACCGGCTGGTGGGCGAGGAGCACGCACGCGCGTGCCCGGTCCCGGTCGCCGAGCGCCCGCGCGTAGTCGGGGCCCTGGCCGTAGTTCTCACCGGCCAGGTCGTTCACTCCGGCGAGGTCGAAGTGCGGGAGTTCCGTGCGGGCGTTCTCCAGGGGACGCAGACCGAGCCGGCGCACCTCCTCGACCCACTCCTCGGCACCGGAGAAGTACTCGTGGTTCCCGGTGACGAAGAAGGAGCCGTGCCGTGCCGTCAGCTGCGCCAAGGGGGCCGCGGCCGGGCCGAGTTCCTTCACGTTGCCGTCCACCAGATCGCCGACGACGGCGATCAGGTCGGGCTGGGTCGAGTTGATCGTGTCGACGACCTTCTGCGCGAAGCCCCGGCCGAGAACGGGCCCCAGGTGGATGTCGCTGACCACCGCGATCCGGTAACCGTGCGCCGCGCGGGGCAGCTTGGCGAGCGGCACGGTGACCCGCTTCACCCGCGGTCCGCGCACCACGCCGTGCGTGCCGTACCCGACCGTCCCGACGGCCGCCGCGGCGGCGGCCCCGGCGACCACCCGGGAGACGAAGAGACGACGGGAGGGGCCGACGAGGCTCGAAGAAGGAGAAGAAAGGGAAGGGGCGGGGTCGGCGCCGGGGGCGGGGGTGTCCGGGGCCGCCGACTGCGCCGATCCCGGTGCGGCGGCCGTCGCCCCCGCGGGTATCGGCGCCGGTTCCTCGTGCGGCGGTGCCGTCCGCCGCGCCGCCCGGCGCTCCAGGGCCAGGCGCAGTACCGGGCGTACGACCTCACCCGCGAGCACCGCCAGCAGCAGGTAGAGGCACAGGGCCAGCCAGAGGTAGCCCGGCCAGGCCAGGACCTGCTTGAGCCAGAACGGGGCACCGCTGCGCGTGGCGAAGAAGGCCGCGAAGGTCAGCGCCCAGCCTCCGGCGAACACCAGGACGCCCCAGCGGCGCACGGCACCCGGTCCCCGGGTCGTGTCGCGGAACAGGCGGCGCCACATGTACCAGTTGCCCGTCACCAGAACGGCGAGGACCAGCAGTGCGACGAGTACGAAGACGATGGGCACGGTGCGGTGTTCCCCAGTTTTCCGTTACGACGTGCGTGACATCCGGCTCAGTGCGCGCAGACCACGCAACCCGATGGCTCCGACGGCCGTCCCCAATACGAAGGAGACGACGGCCAGCAGCAGATGGACCCAGAAGTACGCCGTCGGCTCGCCGTCGTCGAACGCGAGCCCGCTGCCGTCCTTGACCAGGTTCTTGACGAAAGTGATCCAGATGATCCAGCTCCACACCCCGAAGGCGAGCAGGAACCAGGAGACGGGGCGGCTGAGCTTCACCAGATCGAACCTTTCATCGCAACGCCGGGCACCCGGAGTCGGCCAGGGGGCCGGGGGTTGTCCCCCGGACGGGCACGGCATGGATCCAGTATCGCCGGACGGTGTCCGGTTCCGTTCGCGGGGTGGGGACGGAAAGGGGACTTCCATGGGCAGGGCATGTACGTTTCCGTCCGTGCCCGCACCCAAAAACTCCATCCGGCGATCGCTGCTGGTCACTTCCGCCATTCTGTTGTCCACCGCGCTGACCGCTCCCGTCGCACTCGCGGCGCCGAGCCCTTCGAGCAGTCCTTCGGCCACTCCCCCGGCGACCATGTCGTCGGTGGGCGGCGCCCGGCTCGGGCAGCCGGGAACGCAGGTCAACCTCGCGAGCGGGGTACCGGTGCTGCCGAAGGAACTGTCGGCCCGTTCCTGGATCGTCGCCGACGCCGAGTCCGGCGAGGTGCTCGCCGCGCACAACGCGCACTGGCGGCTGGCCCCGGCGAGCACTCTGAAGATGCTGTTCGCCGACACGCTGCTGCCGAAGTGGCCCGGATCCGCCGAGCACAAGGTCGCCCCCTCCGACCTCGCCGGTATCGGCCCCGGCTCCAGCATGGTCGGGATCAAGGAGGAGGAGACCTACACCGTCCACGACCTGTGGCTCGGTGTCTTCCTTCGCTCCGGCAACGACGCCGTGCGCGTGCTGGCGGCGATGAACGACGGCGTCGAGAACACCGTCCAGGAGATGAACGAGCACGCCGAGGAGCTCCAGGCCCTCGACACGCACGTGGTCAGCCCCGACGGCTACGACGCCGAGGGGCAGGTGTCCTCCGCGTACGACCTGACGCTGATCGCCCGCTCCGGGCTGCAGAAGAAGGACTTCCGGGAGTACGCCTCGACGGTCCGCGCCGACTTCCCGGGCGAGACGAAGAAGAACAAGAAGGGCAAGGAGGTCCGCAAGTCCTTCGAGATCCAGAACACCAACCGGCTGCTGTCCGGCGACTCCGACGTGCCCGTCTACGAGGGCATCGCGGGTGTGAAGAACGGCAACACCACCAACGCGGGCGCGACCTTCACCGGGGTCGCCGAGCAGGACGGCACCGTGCTGCTCGTCACCGTGATGAACCCGCAGGAGGACGGGAGCAACACGGTCTACAAGGAGACCGCGAAGCTCTTCGACTGGGGTTTCAAGGCGGCCGGCAAGGTCGATCCGGTGGGTGAGCTGGTGCCGCCGAAGAGCGCCGTGCGGGCGGGCGCCCAGGCGGACGCCTCCGCCTCCCCCGGCGAGGCGGGCGGCGCCGGTGACGCCACGCCCGGCGCCGCGGGCGCCGAGCCGGTGGCGAGCGCCCCGGCCGGGGGCGGCGCCAACGGCATGGGGACCGCGCTCGCCGTCACGGGCGGGGTGCTGGTGCTGCTCGCGGGCGGGGCGTTCCTGGTCAACCGCCGTTGGCCACTGCCGGACCTGGTGCGCCGCCGCTCGCGTCCGTGAGCCCGGTCTCCTCGTTCTGCGTCGTCGCGGTCCAGGCGGCGCAGAACAACACCAGTTTCGCGGTGAAGTTGATCCACAGCAGCAGGGCCACCGGGACGCCGAACGCGCCGTACATGCTCTTCGCGGCCACCCCCTGGATGTAGCCGCTGAGCAGCAGTTTCAGCAGTTCGAAACCGACCGCGCCGGTGAGCGCGGCCACCACCAGACGGCGGCGGGCGGGTTCGACGCCGGGCAGCAGGGTCAGGACGTACAGCAGGAGCAGGAAATCGGCTCCCACGGCGACGGCGAAGGCCGCGACGTGCAGCACGATCCCGCCCCAGCCGCCCTCCTCCAGCCCGATGCCCCTGCTGATCCGGCCGACCATCGCGGAGGCGACGGCGGACGCGCCCAGGGTGATCAGGACCGCGCCGCCGAGCCCGATGAGGATGCCCGCGTCCTTGGCCTTGCGCAGGGCGGGGTTCTCCTCCTCGTCGGGCAGCTCCCACACCGCGCGCAGGCACTCGCGCATGGATCCGGCCCAGCTGATGCCGGTGAACAGCAGGACGGCACCGGCGATGAGGCCCACGGTGCCGGCGTTCTCCACCAGGCCCCCGAGGTCCAGCTGGTCGGAGATGCCGGGCACCTGCTGGGTGATCTTCTCCTGGAGGGTGTCCTGCTGCTCCTGGCCGAGCGTGGCGGCGCCGATCGCGGCGGCGACCGTGAGCAGCGGGAACAGCGCGACGAAGCTGGTGAACGTCATCGCGGCGGCCAGCCGCGTCCAGTGCACGCGGTCCATCCGCTCGTACGACCGCCACGCGTGCGTGCGCATCAGTCTTGCCGCCCACGGGCCGACGACCGGGATCTTCTTCAGCCAGTCCATGAACCGCCTCTGCCCCCGTCCCGCCGGGCCGGAACCCCTGTCAGCGCGCGGAGACGGAGTCGCAGTCCGCGCGCCCGGCCTGCGGCGGCACCACCAGCGAGCCGAACGGGAACTGCCGCAGCTTGCGCCACACCGCGTCGGCGCCCTGTTCGTAGAGCGCGAAGCCGGTGCAGGGCCAGTGCGCCTCGTAGTCGGCGAGTTCCTCGAAGGCGCGGTCCATCGCCGCCTCGTCGATCCCGTGCGCCACGGTGACGTGCGGGTGGTACGGGAACTGCAGCTCACGGGCGACGGGACCGGACGCGTCGCGGACCTGCTTCTGCAGCCAGGTGCAGGCCTCGGCGCCCTCCACGATCCGGACGAACACGACCGGCGACAGCGGCCGGAAGGTGCCGGTGCCCGACAGCCGCATGGGGAACGGCCGACCGGTCGCGGCGACCTCGCTCAGATGCGCCTCGACGGCCGTCAGGTCGCCCTCGTCGACCTCCGTCGGCGGCAGCAGGGTGACATGCGTGGGGATACCGTGAGCAGCGGCGTCGCCGAAGCCCGCGCGCAGCTGCTGAAGCCGGCTGCCGTGGGGCTCCGGGACCGCGATCGACACACCGATCGTTACGGTCCCCACGTCGTCTCCTTCGTTGTGATGGTGATTCCGCTGAGCACCTGGTGACCGCCGAAGCGGTCACCCTCTACCTGACTGTACGACCACGGTCCCGTCCCGGGCAGGCGCAGCCGACGTGATGTACGGCGCTCGCCCGGTGGTACGGATCGGTGCCCGGGTCGCGTTCAGCACGGCCGGCGACCCGGTCCGTTCAGTGCTTGACGCCCAGGAAGCCCACCCGGTCGTAGGCCCGGGCGAGGGTCTCCGCGGCGACGGCACGTGCCTTCTCCGCGCCCTTGGCCAGGATCGAGTCGAGCGTCTCGGGGTCGTCCAGGTACTGCTGGGTGCGCTCCTTGAAGGGAGTCACGAACTCGACCACGATCTCCGCGAGGTCCGTCTTCAGCGCACCGTAGCCCTTGCCGGCGTACCGCTCCTCCAATTCGCTGATCCCCGCTCCGGTGAGGGTCGAGTAGATCGTCAGGAGGTTGCTGACACCGGGCTTGTGCTCGCGGTCGAAACGGATCACCGTGTCCGTGTCCGTGACCGCGCTCCTGACCTTCTTCGCGGTGGCCTTCGGCTCGTCGAGCAGGTTGATCAGGCCCTTCTGGGTGGCCGCCGACTTGCTCATCTTGGCGGTCGGGTCCTGAAGGTCGTAGATCTTCGCCGTCTCCTTGAGGATGTACGCGCTCGGGACGGTGAAGGTGTCGCCGTAGGTCTGGTTGAAGCGGTCCGCGAGGTCGCGGGTCAGCTCCAGGTGCTGGCGCTGGTCCTCACCGACCGGGACCTGGTCGGCCTGGTAGAGCAGGATGTCGGCGACCATCAGCATCGGGTACGTGAACAGGCCGACGGTGGCACGGTCGCTGCCCTGCTTGGCGGACTTGTCCTTGAACTGGGTCATCCGGGAGGCCTCGCCGAAGCCGGTGATGCAGTTCATCAGCCAGCCGAGCTGCGCGTGCTCGGGGACGTGGCTCTGGACGAACAACGTGCAGCGGTCCGGATCGAGGCCGGCCGCGAGGAGCTGGGCGGCGGCGACACGGGTGTTCTCCCGCAGTTGCTTCGGGTCCTGCGGGACCGTGATCGCGTGCAGGTCGACGACCATGTAGAACGCGTCGTGGGTGTTCTGCATGTCGACCCACTGGCGGACGGCACCGAGGTAGTTGCCGAGGTGGAACGAGCCGGAGGTCGGCTGGATACCGGAGAGCACGCGCGGAGAAGCCATGCTCCCCATTCTCTCAGGCCGCGGGGGGCGGTCCGGAACCGACCGGGAACAGGTGGGAACCGATCCGTGCCCGGCGGTGTAACAAGAGTGTGAGGACGCGGGAGGGGGGCCGCATCGTCGATGAGGCTGCGGTGATCGCACGCGTACGCGCCGGGGAGCCGGAGGCGTACGCGGAGCTGGTGCGGGCCCATACGGGCATCGCGCTCAGGGCGGCCGCCGCGCTCGGGGCGGGGGCGGACGCGGAGGACGTGGTGCAGCAGGCCTTCGTGAAGGCGTACTGCGCGCTGGGCCGGTTCCGGGACGGCATGGCGTTCCGGCCGTGGCTGCTGTCGATCGTGGCCAATGAGACGAGGAACACAGTACGTGCGGCGGTGCGCCGGAACACCCTCGCCGACCGTGAGGCGGCGTTCGCGGAAGCACGACCGGTGATACCGGAGTCGGCCGATCCGGCGGTGGCGACGCTGGAGACGGAGCGCCGCGGGGCGCTGGCGGCCGCCCTGGAGAAGCTGAGCGAGGAGCACCGACTGGTCGTCACCTACCGCTATCTGCTGGAGATGGACGAGCGGGAGACCGCACAGGCCCTGGGCTGGCCCCGGGGCACGGTGAAGTCCCGCCTGAACCGCGCCCTGCGCAAGCTGGAGCGCCTGCTGCCCGACTTCCGGCCCCGGGAAGGGGGTGAGACGGCGTGAGTGAGCGGTACGACGGTGAGGCCGAGCGCCTGCGGGAGGAGCTGCGGGCCTTCGGCCGGTCCTTGGACGGGCCGGATGGGGCTGCGGAGTCCGAGTCGATGGTCGAGCGGGTGCTGGGGCGGATACTCGCCGAGCAGGTGCCGGTTCCGGCGGCCGAGCCGGCGGGTGCCGGGGAGCGGCTGCGGGCGGTGCGGCGCTGGACGCGGGCGCGGTGGCGGTCGTTGGTCGCGGCGGTGTGCGGGCTGCTGACGGTGCTGGCGCTGACGTCTCCGGTGCGGGCGGCGATGACCGACTGGTTCGGCTTCGGCGGGGTCGAGGTGCGGTACGACCCGTCGGCGGTTCCCTCACCGGGTGCGGAGGTGCGGGGCTGCGGGCGCTCGGTGTCGCTCGGTGAGGCGGAGCGGCGGGCGGGGTTCACGCCGCTGGTGCCCAAGACGCTGGGCGTCCCGGACGCGGTGACGGTGAGCGGGCTGCCGCGGGGGCGGTTCCTGGTGAGCCTGTGCTGGCGGGAGGAGGGGCGGACGATCCGGCTGGACGAGTTCCCGGCCCGCCTGGACAACACCTTCACCAAGACCGTGCGCGAGCAGCCGGAGTGGCTGCCGCTGGGCGAGGAGGGCGATGAGGACGGAGTCCCGGGGTCGGCCTATTGGTTCCCGCGGGCTCATCTGCTGAGCTTCTGGATGGTGGACACGGACGGTCACCGGTTCACCCGGGCGGAGCGCACGGCGGGGCCGACCCTGTTGTGGGCCCACGGGGGTGGGGTGGACGGTGAGGGTGCGGCCGGAGACGGTGTGACGCTGCGGCTGGAAGGGGTGGGGTCGAAGGCGCGGGCGCTGGAGATCGCGGAGGCGGTCGAGGAGGCGGGCCGGTAGCCGGGCCGCCTCCCGGAGTCGCGGAATGCGCGGGGGACCGATTGGGAACCCCGGCGGGTCGGGCGGTGTACCAGAAGTGACAGGCGGCCCGTGGGCGGGCCGCACGGGGATCGACCGGCCGAGTGGGGGTCCGGATGCGCGGATGGAAGGGCAGTATTCGACAACTGACGGCGGGCATGGGCGCGTTGGCAGCAGCACTGGCCCTGATGTTGTGGGGAGCGTCGCCCGCCTCCGCCGGGGGGCCGACGAGCGTGCTGGTGGTCTCTCCGGGGAGCGGGGAAACGGCATCGCTGTACAACTCCGACAAGGCGTACGGCATGCTGGAGCAACTGCTCGGCCCCGTCGGCAAGGGCACACGTGACATGCCGCCGGAGGCGGCCTCGGCCTCGGCCCGGCTGATCAATGTGACGTGGATGGTGCACGACGTGACGCCGTGGCGCGTGGACCGGGTCTTCCTGGCGGACATGGGCCAAGACGTGTGGATACACACGGCGGGGAACCTCGCGGAATCGCCGAACGGCCTCTGGCACCGCGCCGAGCACCCGTCGGATGTGCACAAGTTCCTGTTCGACCTGGGCGTGATGGGCAAGACGACAGGCACGGGATCGGCCCCCGACAACTACCCGGCACCGTGGCAGACGGAGCAGGCCGGGGCGGGGACGGAGCAGGCCGGCCCCGGGGCGGACCAGGATGCGACTGCGGCAGCCTCCGAAACCCGCGCCGCACCGGCGACGGACGACGGCACCGACTGGTGGTGGGCGATACCGGGCCTGGCGGCCGGAGCGGCGCTGGCCCTGGTGCTGCGCCCGTACGTGACGCGGTTGCCGCTGATCCGCCGACGGGAGGACCGGGAGGATCCGGGGCCGAGGCAGGAACTGCTGGACGCCTGACGACGGCGAACGGCGGCGAACGGCGGCCCGGCACATGGCCGGGCCGCCGCGGGACACGTCGAGAAGGAACTCCTCAGCCGAGGTCGATCTCCGGGTACAGCGGGAAGCCGGCCACCAGGTCGGTGGCGCGGCGGGAGATCTCGTCGGCGGTCTTCGCGTCGAGGACGTGGGCGGCCTTGGACGGGGCGCCGGACTTGGTGGTGCCGGGCTCCGCGGTGGTCAGCACGCGGTCGATGAGGGCGGCGACCTCGTCCATCTCGGCGGTGCCCAGACCGCGCGTGGTCAGTGCGGGGGTGCCGATGCGGATGCCGGAGGTGTACCAGGCGCCGTTGGGGTCGGCCGGGATGCTGTTGCGGTTGGTGACGATGCCCGACTCGAGCAGGGCGGCCTCGGCCTGGCGGCCGGTGAGGCCGTAGGAGGTGGTGACGTCGATCAGGTTGAGGTGGTTGTCGCTGCCGCCGGTGACCAGGGTGGCGCCGCGGCGCATCAGGCCGTCGGCGAGGGCGCGGGAGTTGTCCACGATGCGCTGGGCGTAGTCCTGGAAGGAGGGCTGCCGTGCCTCCGCCAGGGCGACCGCCTTGGCGGCCATGACGTGCGGGAGCGGACCGCCCAGGACCATCGGGCAGCCGCGGTCGACCTGGTCCTTGAGCGAGTCGTCGCACAGGACCATGCCGCCGCGCGGGCCGCGCAGCGACTTGTGGGTGGTGGTGGTGACGATCTGGGCGTGCGGGACCGGGTCGAAGTCGCCGGTGAGGACCTTGCCGGCGACGAGACCGGCGAAGTGGGCCATGTCGACCATGAGCGTGGCGCCGACCTCGTCGGCGATCTCGCGCATGATCCGGAAGTTCACCAGACGGGGGTAGGCGGAGTAGCCAGCGACGATGATCAGCGGCTTGAACTCGCGGGCGGAGGCGCGCAGCGCCTCGTAGTCGAGGAGGCCGGTGGCCGGGTCGGTGCCGTAGGAACGCTGGTCGAACATCTTTCCTGAGATGTTCGGGCGGAAGCCGTGGGTGAGGTGGCCGCCGGCGTCCAGGGACATGCCGAGCATGCGCTGGTTACCGAAGGCGCGGCGCAGTTCGGCCCAGTCGGCCTCGGAGAGGTCGTTGACCTGGCGGACGCCGGCCTTCTCCAGGGCGGGTGCCTCGACGCGCTGGGCGAGCACGGCCCAAAAGGCGACCAGGTTGGCGTCGATGCCCGAGTGCGGCTGGACGTAGGCGTGGCGGGCGCCGAACAGCTCCCTGGCGTGCTCGGCGGCCAGCGACTCGACGGTGTCGACGTTGCGGCAGCCGGCGTAGAAGCGGCGGCCGACGGTGCCCTCGGCGTACTTGTCGCTGAACCAGTTGCCCATCGCCAGGAGGGTGGCCGGGGAGGCGTAGTTCTCGGAGGCGATCAGCTTGAGCATCTCGCGCTGGTCGGCGACCTCCTGGCCGATGGCGTCGGCGACGCGCGGCTCGACGGCGCGGATCACGTCGAGGGCGGAACGAAAGGCGGTGGAAGCGGTGGAGAGGGGCTCGGCGGACATGAGGACCTCCGGACGTGGCGTTCGGCGTTCACGGCATGGCCCAGGCGCACGGCACTCGTACCGGGCACCCAGGGGTGATCCGGGGGCCGCTTCCCGATGGTCGGTCCCATCCCAGCACGCCAGTCACGGCCCGCCGGTCAGCCTACCCGGCGGCACGGAGTGCCGTGGCGAGGCGTCCGCCATGCGAGCGGGAGCGTCCGCCCGGCGGCTGCCGGTTGCCGTCCGCGGGTTCGCTGTGGCCGACCGCGCTCCCGCGACGGAGTCGCGTCTCGGCACCTTTCCGCGCACCTTCGGTGCGCTAGAGGATCACGTGGGGCAGAAAGCGGGCGTACTCGTCGGTGATGAGGCCCGAGGACTCGCGGATGCCGAGGCCGGCGGACTCGTCCCCGACGGTCCAGGCGCCGAGGACGACGTGGTTGCCGTCGAAGTCCGGCAGCGGGGCGAGTTGCTGGTAGCAGCAGGGCTCGTCGCGGACGACGGGGGCGCTGCCCGGGTGGTGGATCGTCACACCGGCGCCCTCGCGGCCGAGCAGCGGCTTGGCCACGTAGCCGGCGCCCGACGCCAGGTCGCGCGGGCCGTCGAGGTGGGCCGGGAGGAGGTTGGGGTGCTCCGGGTAGAGCTCCCAGAGGATCGCCAGCAGGGCCTTGTTGCTCAGCAGCATCTTCCAGGCCGGCTCGATCCACAGGGTGCTGCCGGTGCCGCCGCCGTTGTCGAGGGTGTCGAGGACGTGGTCGGCGAAGCGGTCGGTGGTGAGCCACTCCCAGGGGTACAGCTTGAAGATGCTGCGGATGAACCGGAGGCTCTTGTCCACGAAGCGGCCGGAGAGCCGGTCCCAGCCGATCTCCTCCATGGAGAGCCACTCGGTGTCGAGGCCCGCCTGTTCGGCGGTCTCCTTGAGGTAGGCGACGGTCATGAGGTCCTCGCCGATCTCGTCGGCCGAGGAGTGGGCGAAGTGCAGGGGGCTGCCCGGCGGGAGGAGGGCGGCCTGTTTCCTCCAGGCGTCGACGAGGCGTTCGTGCAGCGAGTTCCACTGGTCGGCGCCGGGGAAGCGCTCCTCCATCCAGAACCACTGCGGCGAGGCCGCCTCCACGAGGGAGGTGGGGGTGTCGGCGTTGTACTCGAGGAGCTTCGCGGGTCCGGTTCCGTCGTAGCGGAGGTCGAAGCGGCCGTAGACGGAGGGGAGTTCGGCGCGCCGGTGCCAGGCCTCGGTGACCGCTTCGACGACCCGCGGGTCGGTGATGCCGAGGTCGGCGAAGCGGTCGGCGGTGACGATGTGGTCGGCGGCCGCGAGGCACATGCGGTGCAGTTCCTCGACGACCTCCTCCAGCGCCTCGACCTCGTCCAGGCCGAAGACGTAGTAGGCGCTCTCGTCCCAGTAGGGCACCCAGGCGTCGTCGGGGACGGGCATCCCCGACGCCCGGGCGGACTCGAGGGCCTGGGGAAGGGTGAGGGGGTAGATGAGCCCTTGTTCCTCGACGGTCTGCTGCCAGCCGGGGCGGGGCTCGATGGTGCGGCGTTCCACGGGCGGGTCCTTCGTTCCTTCGCTCGCCGGGGTGTTCAGCCGCCGCCGCTGCCGGAGGAGCCGAAGCCGCCCCGGTCGACGGCCTCACTCCGGCTGAAGGTGCCGTCGTGGGCCCGGCCGCTGCTGACGTCCGCGTCGTAGTACCAGTCGGCGTCGACCCGCTTCGCCCCGGTGGACGTGCCCTTGCCCACGGAACCGGAGGTCGTGCAGTTCTTGTCGGCGACGATCTTGTAGCCGTTGGGGTAGTCGTAGCTGTTCCGGTCCACGCAGCGGCGGTCCGGATCCGAACTGCACGCGGACAGGGCGGCCGCGAGGAGACCCACGCCACCGAGCATCACCGTGCCGGACCGCAGCCGTCGCCTTGTCTCCGCCATGTCCCCGACTCCCCCTCGTACCGCGTGTACCAGCCGCCGGGTCCCTGCTCCCCGGCTCGCGGCGGACAGCCTAGGCGCCGCCCGCCCGATGTGTCCGCGAGACCCCCGAGGCCGGCCTCACTCCCCCGTTGTTTCACGGCTTTTGACCCCCTGTACGTGCTTGGTGCGACACCGGAAGACTCAGGGAAGGGCCCTGCACAACGCGTCCAGGGCGTGGCCCCGAGCCCACCGTGCCCGGTGGGTTCGGGGCCACGCGTCGCGCCCGGACCGGACCGGGCGTCAGGACAGCCACTTCTTCCAGGTGGACTCGTGGCCGTCCACCCACTTCTCCGCCGCCTCCTGAGGTGTCAGCTTCTGGTCGGCGATCATCAGGGAGACCTCGTTCTGGTCCTCCGTCGACCATTCGAACTTCTTCAGGAAGTCCGCCGCCTCGCCGCCGTCCCTCGCGAAGTCCGCGTTGAGGTACTTCTGCAGCGGGGCGGTCGGGTAGGCGCAGGCGACCTTCGCCGGGTCGGCGTCGCAGCCCTCCTCGTACGGGGGCAGCATCACCTCGGTCATCGGCACCTTCTCGAACAGCCAGTGGGGTGTGTTCCAGTAGGTGAGGAAGGGCTTCTTCTCCTTGGCGAACTGCTTGATCTGGATGAGCAGCGCGGCCTCGGAGCCGGCGAACACCACCTTGAAGTCCAGCTCCAGGTTCTTCACCAGCGCCTTGTCGTGGGTGAGGTAGGCCGGTGAGCCGTCCATCAGCTGGCCCTTGCCGCCGCTCTCCGCGGTGCGGAACCGGTCGGCGTACTTGTTGAGGTCCTTCCAGCTCTTCAGGTCGGGATGCTGCTCGGCGAAGTACGTCGGGATGAACCAGCCGATGTGCCCGGTGACCCCGAGGTCGCCACCGCGCGCGATCGTCTTCTTGTCCTCGACGTACAGCTGTTCCTGCTCGGGGTGGCCCCAGTCCTCCAGGATCGCGTCGACCCGGCCCTGGCTGAGCGCGTCCCAGGCAGGCACCTCGTCGACCTGGACGATGTCGACGCGGTAGCCGAGCTCGTTCTCCAGCAGGTGCTGGGCGACAGCCACGTTGGCCAGGGAACCCACCCAGGACTGCACCGCCAGGTTCACCGTCCGGGCGCCCTTGGCGTTGGCGTACGGCGAGGCCTGCTTGGTCATGTCGGCGGCACCGCAGCCGGTGAGCAGCGCGAGCGCGAAGGCTCCGGCCACCGCGGAGGTCGTACGGCGTCGCACGTCAGGCTCCCTTCTTCGCGCGGCGTTCGGTGGGCTGGGTCACCCGGTCGAGCATCAGGCCCAGGCAGACGATCGCGGCACCGGCGACCAGGCCGGTCGCCAGGTCACCCTGGGCGAGGCCGAAGACGACGTCGTAGCCGAGTGCGCCACCGCCGACCATGCCGCCGATGATGACGACGGCGAGCACCAGGACCACGCCCTGGTTGACGGCGAGGAGCAGCGCCGGGCGGGCCAGCGGGAGCTGGACCTGGCGCAGCTGCTGGGCGCTGGTCGCGCCGAGCGAGCGGGCCGACTCCAAAGCCGCCGGGTCGACCTGGCGCAGCCCTTGCGCGGTGATGCGGACGACGGCCGGCAGCGCGTAGACGACGGCCGCGGCGGCGGCGGGGGCGCGGCCGACGCCGAACAGGGCGACGACCGGGATCAGGTACACGAACTGCGGCATCGTCTGGAACACGTCCAGCACGGGCCGCAGCAGACGGTCGACGCGGTCGCTGCGTGCCGCGGCGATGCCCGTCGCGAAGCCGACGACCAGGGTGACGGCGACGGCCGCGAGGACCTGGGAGAGCGTGTCGAGGGACGGGTTCCACACGCCGAGCACCCCGATGGCGGCCATGGCGAGGACGGCGGTGAGCGCGGTGCGCCAGGTGCCGATCAGCCAGGCCAGGGTGGCGACGACGAGCAGCACCGACCACCAGGGCAGCCACTGCAGTCCGTCGCGGATCGGGTCGAGGACCCAGGTGGTGAAGCGTGCGGCCCAGTCGGCGGTGCCGCCGACGACGGGGACGCCCGAGTACAGGTGGTCGGTCATCCAGCCGACGGCCCGGTTGACCGGCTCGACGATGGACACGACCCATCCGTCGGGCCACTCCAGGCGTGCCGTCAGCCGTCCGGCGACGGCCACGACCGCGGCGCCGGCCACGACGTACAGCCAGTGCGTGCGGGGCCTGGGCGCCTGGCCGAGGTTCGCCCCGGCCGCCCCGGTCACTCGGTCGAGGACGACGGCGAGCAGCACGATCGGGATGCCGGCGGCGAGGGCCGCGCCCACGTCGACGGAGGCCAGCGCCTGGTAGACGCGGTCGCCGAGACCGCCCGCGCCGATCACCGAGGCGATGACGGCCATGGACAGCGCCATCATGATCGTCTGGTTGAGCCCCAGGAGGAGTTCCTTGCGGGCCAGCGGGATGCGGGCGGTCAGCAGACGCTGGCGGGAGGTGGTGCCGAGCGACTCGACCGCCTCCAGCACCTCCTTGTCGGCGCCCCGCAGACCGAGCGCGGTCAGCCGGGCCATGGGCGGCGCGGCGTAGACGACCGTGGCGAGGACGGCGGCCGGGACGCCGATGCCGAAGATCAGCACGACCGGCAGGAGGTAGGCGAAGGCGGGGAGCACCTGCATGGTGTCCAGGACCGGGCGCAGGACGCGGTCCATCCGGTCGGAGAGCCCGGCGGCGAGCCCGAGCAGCGCGCCGACGACGACGGACGCGGTGACCGCGACCACCATCAGGGCGAGCGTCTGCATGGTGGGCACCCACATGCCGAGCAGTCCGCAGGCGAGGAACGCGACGGCGGTGCCGAGTGCGAGGCGGATGCCCGCGACGCGCCAGGCGACGAGTCCGGCGAGGGCGGTCACCCCCGCCCATCCGACGGCGAGGAGGGCGAGGTAGACGGCCCGTACGGTGACGACGACGACGTTGCTGACGTGGCCGAAGAAGTACAGGAAGAGGGGGTGGGAGTCCCGGTTGTCGATGATCCAGTCACTGGCCCCGGCCAGCGGTCCGGAGACGTCCACGGTCAGCGCCTCGGGCCAGCTGCCGCCGGCCCAGCGCGCGACGGCGAACGGGACGAGGGCCGCGGCTGCCACGGTGAGCAGCAGGAGCTTGCGCACGGCGAGGTGTCCGAGCAGACCGGACCGGCCGGTCCGGGGGGCGACTGCGGTGACGGTCACCATCAGACGGCCTCCTCGGGCAGCTCCGTCCCGGCGGGCTGCTCCGTTCCCGCGATCACCGACAGCAGCGCGTCGGAGTCGACGATGCCCAGGCAACGGCCCTCGTCGAGGACCCGGGCCGGACCGCCCCCGCGGGCGACGGCCTCGATGGCCTCCGACACCGTGGCGTCCGGACGGACGGCGGGGCCGCCGCCGGCCGCTTCCGCCGAGGAGGCGGGGCGCATGGCCGTACGGACGGTGAGGACCTGTTCGCGCGGGACGTCCCGGACGAAGTCACGGACGTAGTCGTCGGCGGGCGAGCCCACGATCTCCTCGGGGGTGCCCAGCTGGACCACCTGTCCGTCGCGCATGAGGGCGATGCGGTCGCCCAGCTTCAGGGCCTCGCCGAGGTCGTGGGTGATGAAGACCATCGTGCGGCCCTCCTCGCGGTGCAGCCGGACCACCTCCTCCTGCATGTCGCGCCGGATGAGGGGGTCGAGCGCGCTGAACGGCTCGTCGAACAGCAGCACCTCGGGGTCGACGACGAGGGCGCGGGCGAGCCCGACGCGCTGGCGCTGGCCGCCGGAGAGCTGGGAGGGTCTGCGCTGCTCCATGCCCGCCAGGCCGACCTTGGCGACGACCTCGGCGGCCTTCTCGCGCCGCTGTGCCTTACCCATGCCCTGGATCTCCAGGCCGTAGGCCACGTTGTCGAGGACGGTGCGGTGCGGCAGCAGCCCGAAGTGCTGGAAGACCATGGCGGCGCGGTGCCGGCGCAGTTCGCGCAGCCGTGCCTTGTCCATGGCGCGGACGTCCTCGCCGTCGATGGCGATGGTGCCCGCGGTCGGCTCGATCAGCCGGGTCAGACAGCGCACCAGTGTGGACTTGCCGGAGCCGGACAGGCCCATGACGACGAAGACCTCGCCCTTACGGACGTCGAAGCCGACGTCCCGGACGGCGGCCGTGCACCCGGTGCGGGCGCGCAGTTCGGCCGGGTCGAGCGCGGCGAGTTCGGGGTCGCCGGGCACACGATCGGCCTTCGGGCCGAAGACCTTCCACAGTCCGTCGACGGAGAAGACGGGTGAGCCGGCCCCTGGATCGGCGGGCGCTGCGGCAGCGGTGGTGGTACTCATCACGCATCGCTCCCGATCAGGTCGACGGCCCGCTCGCCGACCATCAGCACGCCGATCATCGGGTTCACGGCGGTCATGGTCGGGAAGACGGAGGCGTCGGCGATCCGGATGCCCTGCAGGCCGCGAATCCTCAACTCGGGGTCGACGACGGCTGTTTCGTCGTCCGCCGCCCCCATCTTGCAGGTGCCCGCCGGGTGGTAGACGGTGTGGGCGACCTTGCGGGCGTACTCGCTGAGCTCCTCGTCACCCGTGATGTCCGGGCCGGGGGCCACCTCGCGCTTGAGCCAGCGGGCCAGCGGCTCGGTCTTCGCGATCTCGCGGGCGATGCGGATGCCGTCGACGAGGGTACGGCCGTCGTAGTCGTCCTCGTCGGTGAAGTAGCGGAAGTCCAGCGCGGGCTTGACCTCGGGGTCGGCGCTGGTCAGGTAGAGCCTGCCGCGGCTCTTCGGCTTGGGGATGTTCGGGGTCATGGAGACGCCGAACTCCGGCCGCTGGTAGCCCAGTCGCTCCGGATTGTCCGTGAACGGGATCTGGTAGAAGTGGAACATCAGGTCGGGACCCGCGTGTTCGGGGTCGCGGCGCACGAACAGGCCCGCGTCGGAGTCCATCGCGGAGTTGTCCGGGATGGGGCCGTCGGTCTCCCAGACGATCACCGACTCGGGGTGGTCGAGCAGGTTCTCGCCGACCCCGGGGAGGTCGTGCGCCACGGGTATGCCGAGCGCCTCCAGGTCGGCCTTCGGACCGATGCCGGAGTGCAGCAGCAGCCGGGGCGAGTCGACCGCGCCGGCGCACAGCAGGACTTCGTTGCGGGCCCGTACGAGGATCTCCTCGCCGTCCTTGGTGCGGACGTGGACCCCCTCGGCGCGCGTGCCGTTCAGCTCCAGCCGGTACGCCCAGGTCTCCAGCATGATCGTCAGGTTGGGGCGTTCGTCCATCACCGGGTGCAGATACGCGACCGACGCCGAGGAGCGCTTGTTGTTCTCCGGGTGGTAAGCGAGGTCGAAGAAGCCGACGCCGTCGTCGAACGGCTTCTTGTTGAAGCCCTCGACCCGCGGCACGCCCAGCGCGCCCTGGGCGGCGTCGACGAAGTCACGGGCGATGGCGTTCCGGTCCTTCTCGTCGACCGGGACGATGTTGTTCTTGAGCCGGGCGTAGTACGCCTCCATCTGCACCGCGCCCCAGCCCTTGGCACCGGCCTGCTCCCACTCGTCCCAGTCGGACGGGAGCGGCTTGAAGGCGATCAGGGTGTTGTGCGAGGAGCATCCGCCGAGGACCCGGGCCCGGCTGTGCCGGATGTGCGAATTACCGCGTGGCTGCTCGGTGGTGGGGTAGTCGTAGTCCAGCTCGCCACCGAGCAGGCCCATCCAGCGGCGCAGGGTCAGCACGTCGTCGCGGCCGACGTCGCTGGGGCCGCCCTCGATGACCGCGACGGTGACGTCCGGGTTCTCGGTCAGCCGGGAGGCGATGACGGACCCTGCGGTACCGCCGCCGATGACAACGTAGTCGTACGTGCGTTCGTGGGTGTGATCCGGCATGGAGGTTGCTCCTACGGGGACTCGAAGACGGGACAGGGGGACAAAGGGTGCCGAGCGATGTCGGCGGGCCTCGGGCGGAGCCCTGGCCGGGGGTGTCGTTCGAAGCGGTACGGCATCACGCGGTGCGTGCGGCCCGGGCCGCACGCACCGCGTTCACTCCGGGTGCCGCTCTGCGGTGGCGGCTCAGCCCGCGAACCAACGCACCGGCTTCGGCGCGAGGTTCTGGTAGACGTGCTTGGTCTCGCGGTACTCGGCGAGGCCGGCCGGGCCGAGTTCGCGGCCCACTCCGCTCTTGCCGAAGCCGCCCCACTCCGCCTGCGGGAGGTAGGGGTGGAAGTCGTTGATCCACACGGTGCCGTGGCGCAGCCGCCCGGCCACCCGCCGGGCGCGGCCCGCGTCGGCGGTCCAGACGGCGCCGGCCAGCCCGTACTCGGTGTCGTTGGCGAGGGCGACGGCCTCGTCCTCGGTGCGGAAGGTCTCGACGGTGAGGACCGGTCCGAACACCTCCTCGCGCACGACCCGCATCTCGCGGTGGCAGTGGTCGAGGACGGTCGGCTCGTAGAAGTAGCCGGCCTCGGGCCGGTCGGCGGACGGCTCCGGCCGCTTGCCGCCGGAGCGCAGCACCGCCCCCTCCTTCAGCGCGGAGGCGACATACGCCTCGATCTTGTCGCGCTGCTGTTCGGAGACCAGCGGTCCGCACTCGACGCCGTCCGCGGTGCCCCGGCCGAGCCTGATCTTCTCGGCGCGGCGGGCGAGTTCGTCGACGAAGCGGTCGCGGACCGACTCCTCGACGATGAGCCGGGCGCCCGCCGAGCAGACCTGGCCGCTGTGGATGAAGGCCGCGTTGAGGGCCTGGTCGACGGCGGTGTCGAAGCCGTCCCTGGTGGCGCAGGCGTCGGCGAAGACCACGTTGGGGTTCTTGCCGCCGAGTTCGAGGGCTACCTTCTTCACGCTCGGCGCGGCGGCCTGGGCGACCTTGGTGCCGCTGACCAGTCCGCCGGTGAAGGAGACCAGGTCGACGTCGGGGTGCTCGGCCAGCCGGGCGCCGACGGTGTGACCGGGCCCGGTGACGATGTTGGCGACCCCGGTGGGCAGCCCCGCCTCGATCAGCAGGTCGATGAGCGCCACGGTGGTCAGCGGGGTGATCTCGCTGGGCTTGACGACGAAGGTGTTGCCGGCCGCGAGGGCGGGGGCGATCTTCCAACTGGCCTGGAGCAGCGGATAGTTCCAGGGCGTGATCATCGCGCAGACACCGACGGGCTCATGCACGACGACGCTGTGGACGTCAGGGGAGCCCGCGTCGACGACCCGGCCGGGGGCCTCCCCGGCGACCAGGTCGGCGAAGTAGCGGAAGGCATCGGCGACACAGTCGATGTCGACGCGCCCCTCCTCGACGGTCTTGCCCGCGTCCCGGCTCTCCAGCAGGCCGAGCGCCTCCCTGTCCCGGACGAGGAGACCGGCGACGCGGCGCAGCAGCGCGGCCCGCTCGGCGACGGGGGTGTGCGGCCACGGGCCCTCGTCGAACGCCCGCCGGGCGGCGGCCACCGCCAGGTCGGCGTCCTTCTCGTCGCCCTCCGCGACCACGGCGAACGGCAGCGCGTCCGCGGGGTCGAGGATCTCGCGGGTGGCTCCCGAGAGGGCTGCTCGCCACTCGCCTCCCGCGTGGATCGAGGTACGCACCTGGAGCTCTGTACTGTCCGCCATGATCGCCTGCTGCCTTCCGTTCCTGTTCAGCGCCCATGAGTGACACAGGTCCAGTGACCAGGTCGAGTCACACGGGCGTCACCCACGGAACGGGAGGGCGCCTTCCCACAAGACCCGAATGCATGCGCGATTCATGCCCGGAGGTGTGCTACGTCACGGAAGATGCGGCCGAAAGGGTGGAAACCCATGCGCCCGCGACGCGAAAGGGCCCCGTACCGGTGGAGACCGGTACGGGGCCCTTGGCCAGGAGCCCGTCGGACGGATCCGACGGATCGGATGGAGTCGGCGGAGCCGACGGGATCAGATGAGGCCGAGGCCGCGGACCGCCTCCCGCTCCTCCTCGAGCTCCTTGACGGAGGCGTCGATGCGGGCGCGGGAGAAGTCGTTGATCTCCAGGCCCTGGACGATCTCGTACTTACCGTCCTTCACGGTGACCGGGAAGGAGGAGATCAGACCCTCGGGGACGCCGTAGGAGCCGTCCGACGGGATGCCCATGGAGACCCAGTCGCCGTCCGCGGTGCCGTTGACCCAGGTGTGGACGTGGTCGATGGCCGCGTTGGCGGCGGAGGCGGCCGACGAGGCGCCACGGGCCTCGATGATCGCGGCACCGCGCTTGGCGACGGTCGGGATGAAGTCCTCGGCCAGCCACTTCTCGTCGTTCACGACCTCGGCGGCGTTCTTGCCGGCGACGGTGGCGTGGAAGATGTCCGGGTACTGGGTGGCGGAGTGGTTGCCCCAGATGGTCAGGCGCTTGATGTCGGAGACCGTCGAACCCGTCTTCTTCGCCAGCTGGGTCAGCGCCCGGTTGTGGTCCAGACGGGTCATCGCGGTGAAGCGCTCGGCCGGTACGTCCGGGGCGGCGGCCTGGGCGATGAGCGCGTTGGTGTTGGCCGGGTTGCCCACCACCAGCACCCGGACGTCGTCCGCGGCGTGGGCGTTGATGGCCTGGCCCTGCGGCTTGAAGATGCCGCCGTTGGCCTCCAGGAGGTCACCGCGCTCCATGCCCTTGGTGCGCGGACGGGCACCCACGAGCAGGGCGACGTTGGCGCCGTCGAAGGCCACGTTCGGGTCGTCCGTGATGTCGATGCCCTGCAGGAGCGGGAACGCGCAGTCGTCCAGCTCCATGGCCGTGCCCTCGGCCGCCTTGAGCGCGGGGGTGATCTCCAGCAGGCGCAGCTTGACCGGCACGTCCGCGCCGAGCAGCTGGCCTGAGGCGATGCGGAAGAGCAGGGCGTAACCGATCTGGCCGGCCGCGCCGGTGACGGTGACGTTCACGGGAGTGCGGGTCATGGCGTTCTCCGTATGACAGCTGGCGGTGGGGCGTCCCGGCCCCGGGGTACGGATCCCGCTCCGGCGCGTGACCGGTGCCCGCCACGATGATCGATCACCGGTGCGGACGGGTCATCGTGGCGAGTACCGGTGATCGATCTCTTGGCGTCAAGAGAGATCCAGCGATCAGGCTATCGCGGCATCCACGATCGTGGACGTCCAGGCTCCATGTGGTCAGTCCCACAGAGTGACGAACGTGTACACGAGCGTGCCCGGGGAAGGCGGCCGCCTGTCCGGGAGAGGGGCGGAGGCGGCCGCCGATCGGGGGACCGATCGTGCCGGACTCCCGTGGGGGTGAGGTTCACGTGCCCCGGTTCCGCCGTCCCATGCGCACACCGCGCCACGAACTTCACGGGCGGCTGCACGGCGCGCCCGGCCCGCCGCCTCGGCACCGCCCTACTCCGTGCACCCCTCCTCACCGGAGGCCAGTACCACGCAGGCCTTGGCCTGTGCGGCGCTCTCGACCGCCATCATCGGGGTGTAGGCGACCGTGTCGCCGACCTCGGTGATGCTGTCGCTCTGCTTCGACTTCCCCCCGGCGATCTCGACCTCGTCACCCTGTGCGGCCTGGGTGATACGGCCCCATGCGGCGCCGCAGGTCTTGCTGTAGCGGACCTCGACCGTGGTGGCACCGACGGTCGCCGTCTGCGTGGTGGTCACGAGGTCTCCGCTGCACCCCATGTTCTCCGCGTCCTTGCCGTCGCAGCCGTCGCCGCTGCACTTCACTCCGGCGGGCAGGTCCACGGGTGCGGAGGCGGTGGGCGAGGGGGACTTCCCGGCTTCGCCCTTCTTGCCGTCGTCGCTCCCGATGACGTAGAACGCGGCGGCGATCACCACCAGCACTCCGACGGCGCCCGTGAGGAACATCCCCGTCCGCCGCTTGCCGTCCGGGCCACCGGAGCCGCCACGGCCTCCGCCGCCCCGGGGCGGCGCGGGAGGGGCGGCGCCGCGGCGGCCCGACGGGGCGGGCCCGGCGTACCCGGCCATGCCCCAGGAGTTCGCCCCGGAGGCGTCACGGACGTCCGAGGCGGTCGGCTGCGGCGGCACGGCCGGTGAGACGCCGGCCGGCCCGGCGACGCCCGGCCGGACCGGAGCACCGCCGCCTTTGCGGCCCCTGCCGCCCCCGCCGTTCGACGGCGGTCCGGCGAGCTCGCTCAGCGCGGAGCGCGCCTGCGAGATCCTGATCGCCTCCATCGTCATGTCGTGCCGCATCTCCGAGCGGCTCCAGGCCCGCTCGGCCAGCTCCCACATGGTGGTCAGGTGCACCGGATTGGTTCCGGTGACCTCGGCCAGGGCCACGATCGCGCCCTTGGGCGCGAGCAGCCGGCCGTTCAGATAACGCTCCCAGGACGTCTTGCTGTAGCCCGTGCGGTCGGAGACCGACGCGACGCTCAGGCCGCTGCGGTCCACGACGCGCCTGAGCTGGCTCGTGAACTCCCTGATCTGCGGATCGAGTTCATCCGGCAAGGCCTTCCAACGAGGCATTGCTTCCCCCCTCTTCCCCCGGTCGTACTGGTATGTCCCTCGCGCGTGGTGGCCCTCTGCCGAGTCGCCGTTCCGGCTACCCACATGGATGCCGCCAGTCAGGATCTCAGTTCCCGGGGTGGGGGCGCACAGGAGCGTCAGGGCCGCGGGCATGCGCCGTCGCGCGCTCGCTCGCTCGTGGCCCAGTCTCCCACCGGCAGCCCCCTCGACCGAACAGAACCGGGCACAACGCGGGAGGGCGGCGCGGATTGCCCGGGATCATCAGGATTGCCACGCCGGTCCCGCCGGTCCCGCCGGTCGTCCGAAGTGCCCGCCCTGCCGTGAACGGCGGCCCGTCCTCACCCCCGTGAAAGGACGGGCCGCCGCCGGAAACAACCTTCCTGCACGCCGAACCCCCTGTTCAACGGCTGTCCGGGCGCTGTGGCACGGAAGTGACCGTTCCGCTACGTCTCCCGGATTCCCCGGATCATCCCGGGACAGGCCCCGCTAACCGCTGACCGTGAAGTGCAGCAGGTCCTCCAGGAACGGGATCTTCAGCTTGGGATCCGGCTGCACCATCAGCGCCAGCAGCACGATCGCCAGCCCCAGCACGCCGTACGTGACGATGTCCGTGAAGCGGGAGCGCACGGCGAGCATGCCGACACCCGGCAGCGCCCAGCGGAGCACACCGCCCGCCAGCAGCGCCACGCCGATCAGCAGCGTGCCGATCCGGAACAGGTCGAACACGGTCAGCAGCAGGCCGAGCCCGGCCGTGAGCAGCACGGCGAGGATCGGCCACTGCCGGGCGGGCGCGGGGGCGTCACCGGCGGCGGCCCGGCCGCCGCCCTCCGGGCGGGCGGTGTCCCTGGTGAACCGCGGGAAGCGGCGGGTGGTGCGCCGCGGCTTCCCCTCGGCGTCGGGCGCGCTGACGGGGTCGGGGGCCTCGGCGAGGTCGGGGGCCTCGGCGTTCTCGGCCCGCGCCGAGGCCGACTCCTGCGCCTGAGGCTGCTCCGGCGCCGACCCGGGGGCCTGCCCCTCACGGGCGTCGCTGTCAGCCGACACTGCGCTCTGCCGCCTCCACCACGTTGACCAGCAGCTGGGCCCGGGTCATCGGGCCGACACCGCCGGGGTTCGGGGAGACCCAGCCGGCCACCTCGGCCACGTCCGGGTGAACGTCACCCACGATCTTGCCCTCGGCGTTGCGGGAGACCCCGACGTCCAGGACGGCCGCACCGGGCTTGACGTCCTCCGCGCGGACGAGATGGGCGGAGCCGGCGGCGGCGACGATGATGTCCGCGCGCTTCAGGTGCGCCGACAGGTCGCGGGTGCCGGTGTGGCACTGGGTCACGGTGGCGTTCTCGCTGCGCCGGGTCAGCAGCAGCGGCATCGGACGGCCGATGGTCACTCCGCGGCCGACGACCACGACCTCGGCGCCCTTGATCTCCACGCCGTAGCGGCGCAGCAGGGTGAGGACGCCGTTGGGGGTGCAGGGCAGCGGGGCCGGCTCGTTCAGGACGAGGCGGCCGAGGTTCATCGGGTGGAGGCCGTCGGCGTCCTTGTCCGGGTCCATGAGTTCGAGGATGCGGTTCTCGTCGATGCCCTTGGGCAGCGGCAGCTGGACGATGTATCCGGTGCAGGCCGGGTCCTCGTTCAGGTCGCGGACGACCGCCTCGATCTCCTCCTGCGTGGCCGTGTCGGGCAGCTCCCGCTGGATGGAGGCGATGCCGACCTGGGCGCAGTCGCGGTGCTTGCCGGCGACGTACTTCTGGCTGCCGGGATCGTCGCCGACGAGGATCGTGCCGAGGCCGGGCGCGACGCCCTTCTCCTTCAGCGCCGCCACGCGGGCGGTCAGATCGGACTTGATCGCTGCTGCGGTGGCCTTGCCATCGAGAATCTGGGCGGTCATGGACCCATCCTCGCGGATGACCGGGTC
Organism: Streptomyces sp. NWU339; assembly: GCF_003143855.1. GTDB lineage: Bacteria > Actinomycetota > Actinomycetes > Streptomycetales > Streptomycetaceae > Streptomyces. The sequence continues at coordinate 159,611 of NZ_QFRK01000005.1, read as the reverse complement.
CCTGTTCCAATCCGCGCGCGTTCGACCCGTGCTCCGGACGCGTTCCGCCTGTGCTCCGGACGCGTTCCGGACGTGCTCCGGCCGCGTCCCCGGCTCGTCCCGGGCGACCGCGAGGTTCGCGATCCCATATTTCACCTTCAGTCCACCCTCGGACCGGCCATGTTTCACCCGTATCCGGCCAAGATCAGCAATGTTGCACTTGCACAACACATACCGACTGCGGCTGGACAATCGGCAGATCGGTCAAGAACGATGAACGGCACGGTGCCGCGGGCAAGAACCGGGGGGACGGACCGCGTCTGCAGAACTTCCTCCGAACCGCGCCCCGCGTCGTCCCCGCACCCGCAGCGAAAAACGGAGGAAGAAGCGCCATGAGTTTCGGCGACCCGAACAACCCCTACGGACAGCCGCAGCAGCAGCCCGGCCAGCCCGGCTACGGCTACCCCCAGCAGCCCCAGCAGGGGTACGGCTATCCGGCGGCGCCGCCGGTGGGTGCCTACCCCGGTGCCCCGGTGCCGACGTCCATGCCGGGAACGGTGAGCACGGCACGTGTGCTGCTGTGGGTCATTGTGGGCCTGCAGCTCATCGGCGTGGCGCTGTTCGCGATCAGTGCCGTGGGCGTGGAGGCCGCGAAGAGCGACCCGGCGCTGAGTGAGGAGCCCGCGTTCGAGCAGCTCGCCGACTACTCGTCCGGCCTGCTCTGGGGTCTGACCCTGTTCGCGCTGGTGTGGGGCGTGTTCGCGCTCGTGCTGGCCGTCAAGTTCGGCAAGGGCGGCAACGGTGTCCGCATCACCGCGCTGATCTTCGGCATCATCACCGCCATCCTCGGCATCTACCCCTTCGTCTTCGTGGGCCTGATCCACACGGTGCTGGCGATCCTGATCGCCGTGTTCGTCGGCAACGCCGCGGGCAGCGCCTGGTTCAACCGCCCGCGCTACTGAGGGCGACCGCCCCGAGCACACCGCCGCCGAGGGCCGTGTCTCCCCGAACGGGTGGGACACGGCCCTCGGCGCGTCCGGAGCGAGCGGATCCGGAAACTGCGAAAGCAGCAGGAGGCCGTCTCCGGCCCGGGCCGGCGCGCCCGTGGTGTCCCCGAGGTCGGCCGGTACGGGGTGGACAAGCAGGGGGTTCGCCCGCCCGGTCGCCCGTGTGAGCGGCCGGGCGGACGGTCCGTCAGTGGAAGAAGTGCCGCGTCCCGGTGAAGTACATCGTGACGCCGGCCTTCTTCGCCGCCTCGACGACCTGCTCGTCACGGACCGAACCGCCCGGCTGGACCACGGCCTTGACGCCCGCCTCGGTGAGGATCTCCAGGCCGTCCGGGAAGGGGAAGAAGGCGTCCGAGGCGGCATAGGCGCCCTGGGCGCGCTCGGAGCCGGCCCGTTCCACCGCCAGCTTCGCGGAGTCGACGCGGTTGACCTGGCCCATGCCTACGCCGACCGAGGCGCCGTCCTTGGCGAGCAGGATCGCGTTGGACTTCACGGCCCGGCAGGCCCGCCACGCGAAGGCCAGCTCGGCCAGCTCCGCCTCGGAGAGGGCCTCGCCGCTGGCCAGCGTCCAGGTGGCCGGGTCGTCGCCCTCGGCCTGGAGGCGATCGGTGACCTGGAGCAGGGCTCCGCCGTCGATCGGCTTCACCTCGACGGGGGCGGCCGGCGCCTCGGGGGCGCGCAGCACGCGGATGTTCTTCTTCTTGGTGAGGGCTTCGAGGGCGCCGTCCTCGTAGTCCGGCGCGACGATGACCTCGGTGAAGATCTCCGCGACCTGCTCGGCCATCTCCTTGGACACCGGCCGGTTGACGGCGATCACGCCGCCGAACGCGGATAGCGGGTCACAGGCGTGCGCCTTGCGGTGCGCCTCGGCGACGTCCGCGCCGGTCGCGATGCCGCACGGGTTGGCGTGCTTGATGATCGCGACGGCCGGCCCGGCGTGGTCGTACGCGGCACGCAGCGCGGCGTCGGTGTCCGTGTAGTTGTTGTACGACATCTCCTTGCCGTGCAGCTGCTCGGCCTCGGCGAGGCCGCCTGTGCCGGAGACGTACAAAGCGGCGGGCTGGTGCGGGTTCTCGCCGTAGCGCAGGGTGTTCTTGCGCTCCCAGGTGGCGCCGAGGAAGTCGGGGAACTCCGACTCGTCGACGGGGGCGTAGTCGGAGGCGAACCAGGAGGCGACCGCCACGTCGTACGCGGCCGTGTGCCGGAACGCCTCCGCGGCCAGACGTTTGCGGGTGGCAAGGTCGAAGCCGCCGTCGCGGACGGCGGACAGGACGTCGGCGTACCGGGCGGGGTCGGTCACCACGGCGACGGACGGGTGGTTCTTGGCGGCGGCGCGGACCATGGAGGGGCCGCCGATGTCGATCTGCTCCACGCACTCGTCGGGCGTCGCGCCCGAGGCGACGGTCTCGCGGAACGGGTAGAGGTTGACCACGACCAGGTCGAACGGCTGCACGCCCAGCTCGCCGAGCTGCTGCCGGTGGCTGTCGAGGCGCAGGTCGGCGAGGATGCCGGCGTGCACCTTCGGGTGCAGGGTCTTGACCCGGCCGTCCAGGCACTCGGGGAAGCCGGTCAGCTCCTCGACCTTGGTGACGGGGACGCCTGCGGCGGAGATGCGGCCGGCCGTGGACCCGGTGGAGACGAGTTCGACGCCCGCCTCGTGCAGGCCACGGGCGAGCTCCTCGAGCCCGGTCTTGTCGTAGACGCTGACGAGCGCCCGTCGGATGGCCCGCTTGTTGCTCTCGGCGGTCACTGGATAACTACCTTTCGTCCCTCGATGCGATAGCCGTTGCGGGCGAGCCGCCCCACGACCTCGACGAGCAGCCTTCGCTCGACTTCCTTGATGCGCTCGTGCAGGGCGCTCTCGTCGTCCTCGTCCCGGACCTCCACCACGCCCTGCGCGATGATCGGCCCGGTGTCGACACCGTCGTCGACGAAGTGGACGGTGCAGCCGGTGACCCTGGCGCCGTACGCGAGCGCGTCCCGTACGCCGTGGGCTCCGGGAAAACTGGGCAGCAGGGCGGGGTGGGTGTTGACGAACCGCCCGCCGAAGCGCGCGAGGAACTCCTTGCCCACGATCTTCATGAACCCGGCGGACACCACGAGGTCGGGTGCGTGGGCGGCGACCGCCTCGGCGAGCGCCGCGTCCCACTCCTGGCGGTCGGCGAAGTCCTTGACCCGGCACACGAAGGTCGGCAGCCCGGCGCGCTCGGCGCGGGCGAGCCCCTCGACGCCCTCACGGTCGGCGCCGACGGCCACGATCTCGGCTCCGTACGCCTCGGTGCCGGTGGCGGCGATCTCGTCGAGGAGCGCCTGCAGGTTGGTGCCGGATCCGGAGACCAGCACGACGAGGCGCCTGGGGCGCTCGGCCACGGGCTTGGCGGCCACGGTGGGGCCCTTTCTCGGGAGCGCTCGTGCGGCCGGAGGCACTGCGCTTTGTGTATTCGTACGAATGCTTCGCTCCCTCGGATACGGGGAAGCCTACGAAGCGGCCGACCGTCAGCAACGATACCGGCACACTGGGCGGCCCTCACGGGACGGGGGCGTGGCTGGAAGGTAGCGTCTGGGAAGAGCCGGTCCGGGAACGCCTCCTGTGCACCAAGCGTTCACAGGAAGGAGCCCGGGGCCGGAGAACGGACGGAACATTCCGGCTCAGCCGTGGAAGTCGTCCGTGGCCAGCCGTACTTGATCAGTCGCACTTCGTTGAAGTCGCACTTCGTTAAAAAGGGGAAGACGCTCACTTGATGCCGGACCGCAGCCTGCGATTCCTCACGTTCCCCCAGCCGTCGGCACAGGGAGGGGAGCGTGGCGCCGTGCTGCTGCGGGAGCGCCCCTCCTCGCCGCCCGAGACGCCCCGGGGCGAGGGCAGCGACGGCGAGCGGCGCCGTGGCTCCGAGGAGAACAACCCGTTCGCGCCGCCCCCGGAGGGGACCCCCGAGCAGCCCTGGCAGCCCCGGCACCCGTCCGGCGACGAGGGCGGTGACGGTGGCGGCCGGGGAGACGGCGGCCGCTCTCCGTGGGGCGGGCGGTGGAGTGACCGGCAACCCGGCCGTTCCTCGGGCGGCTTCGGCGATCGCCCGCGCAGCCCGGAGGGACAGGGCGGCGGAAACGGCGGGCCCCAGGGCCCCGGGCCGCGCTGGGACCCGACGGACCCGGTCCAGCGCCGGGCGCGTTACTCCCTGCTGTCCGGCATGTGGGCCTTCTTCTTCGCCCTGTTCAGCTGGCCCTACGTCGCACTGCTGCTGGGCGCGCTCGCCCTGTACTGGGCGATCAGCGCCCTGCGCGCCAAACCCCGCGCGGCCTCCGACCCCGACTCCCCGGCACCGGCGCAGAAGGGCCGTCCGCAGACCACGGCCGCGGTGAGCGGACTGGTCACGGCCTCCCTGGCACTCGCCCTGGTCGCCGCCAACTTCACGGCACAGCTGGTGTACCGGGACTACTACACCTGTACGCATGACGCCCTCACCCAGGAGGCCAGGCAGTCCTGCAACACCCTCCTGCCCGACGAACTCCGGAACTTCCTCGGGACGGCCGACTGAGAGACCTGCCGACAGCCGCTCCCGCATCCCGAGCCGCCCCTCACACCGCGGGGGGCGGCTCGGGTGTGTTCGGGGGCTCGGGGGCGCGGGGCGCGGGGGGAACCGCGGGAGCGCCGGGAGCCGGGAGAGCACCGGGTCCGGCCGGGGCGGGACCCGCGGGCAGGAAGTCGTAGGGGCTGGAGGCGCCCGGGGGCCGTCGCGCGCCCGTGGTGCGCGCCTCGCCCTCCGGGGGCCGCCTGCGCGGCCTGCCGATCCTCGGCACCCACGCCTGCGTCCCTGCCCCTGGTCCCGCCCCCGCCGGTGCCCGTTCCACCGGTTCGTCCCGAGGCGTGCGGCACCGCCGTGCCCGTACCGCCAGGGCCGTCGCCGTGGCAACCGGTCCGATCCACACCAGCGTCGCGCCTCCCGTCTGCCACCACACCGGCCCGAAGCGGGAGAGCGCCACGACCCCCATCGGCCCGCCCGCCAGCGCGGCGGACAGCGCCAGCAGGGTCGCGCACAACACCGCCGCCGCCCCGGCGGCGCCGGCCATCCGGCTCCGCGACCAGGCCGCGTCCGGCGCCCGCCCCGACCGTCGGCCCTCCCGTTCCGCCGGCGCCGGATGTCCGGTCGCCGTGGCGCCCTTCCCGACGAACCACCCCGTCACCACACCGGCCGCCAACGGCACCGCCCCGGCCGCCCAGTTCACCGGCGTCCCCGGCCCCGCGTCCGGCACCGCCGCCAGCAGGGGGAAGGCGGGCAGCAGCGGGGCCGGGGTGGAGGCGAACGGGGTCACGGCGGTGCCGGCCCCGAGGAGGAACCCGGGGCCGAGCGCGTAGGCCGCCGCCCACACCGCCGCGTTCGGCAGCAGCACGACGCCGAGCAGCAGCACCGCGGCCCGCCCCGACCATCCCTCCGTCAACCGCAGGAAGGCCGCCTGGGTTTCCCCGCCGTGCCACACCAGCGACACCGTCAGCAGCAGTGCCCCGCCGCCGACGAGCACCGCGGCCCCGGCCGTCGCCGCGCGTGCCGCGACCCCGAGGCGTCCGTCCGGGCCGAGGAGCAGATGACGCACCCCCCTCGGCAGCAGTGCCCCCACGGTCCGTTCCAGCGGCCCACTGGGGCAGCCGTACGCCCGCCACACCCCCGCCCCCGCGGCCAGCACGGCGACCAGCGGAACGCACACGCCGGCCGACGCCCACGCGGGCCGCAGCTCACCACCCGCGGCATAGAGCGCGGCGGGCACACCGACGGCCAGGTAGCCGAGGACGACGCCCGCCCATGCGGTCGGGCCGTCGACGAGCGGAGCCTCGTCCGAGGCGTCCCCGTCCGTGGCGTCGCGGGCCGCCCGGTGCAGCAGCCACACCGGGACCGTGAGCAGCAGCAGCGGCGGAACGCCCAGGGGCGCCGGCACACCGGAGAGCGTGTCGGTGCGGATCAGCTCGGTGCCGTGCGCCAGCAGCCACAGCGCCGCCGCGATGTGCAGCGCGCCGTCAGGTCCGCTGTCGGGGTAGGGCGAGCTGATCCACAGCAGGATCACGAGCGTGGCGAACGCGGCGAGTCCGAGTCCCGCGGCGAGAGCACCACCGAGGAGACCGGAGGTCAGTCCGGGCGGGCGGTCACGCATCCGGGTGAGCAGCAGGGCCGGCGTCAATCGGCGGGCAGTCGTCTGGATCACACCCGTCATGCTCCCAACGACACGCGCTTTCCCGTCGTAACGGGTGAAGCACCGCTGTGTCGCTCAATATAACTTTATGTACCTTCTCGCACGAAGAGGCGTCCTGTGACACGGAGCCCTGCCACCCCCCTCCCCTCGCCCGAGGAACGGCGACGCCTGCGTGAATCCCGCTCGCTGACGCAGGCTCAGCTCGCGAAGCGGATCGGCGTCAGCCGAGAGACGGTGCGTGCGTGGGAGTCCGGTCGCAGCACACCGCGCGGCCGGAAGCGGGAGATGTACGCGAAACTGCTGACGGCCACGACGGCACCCGCGCCCACGGGGCGGCCCAGGCGGTCCGAGCGGCCTGGGCGGCCCCTCGAACACCCTGATCGCTCCGCGTACTCCGAATACTCCGAGGCGGCACTCGCCCCGTCCGGCCAAGAGGGCGGCGATCCCTCCGCCCTGACACCCGCTCAGGCCTTCGACGCCCTGTACTCCTTCTGCGCCCCGGCGCTCGTACGGCAGGCGTATCTGCTGTCCGGCCGCCGCGGACTGGCGCGCGAATCGGTCGAGCGGGCCTTCCAACTGGCCTGGGACCGCTGGCCCGAAGTGGCCCGCGACCGCGACCCGGCCGGTTGGGTGCGTGCGGCGGCGTACGAGTGGGCGCTGTCCCCGTGGCACCGGTTCCGGCCCTGCCACCGGCGCCCGGAACCGCCGCCCGCGGAGCCGTCCGACCGGGAGTTGCTGGACGTCCTGCTGCACCTGCCACCGCCGTACCGCCGTACGCTCGTGCTCTACGACGGTGTCGGCCTCGGCCTGCCGGAGACCGCGGCGGAGACGGAGGCCAGCACGCGGGCGGCCGCGAGCCGGCTGCTGCACGCGCACGAGATCGTCGCGGCCCGACTGCCGGAGTTGTCGGACCCGCGGGTGCTGCACGAACGGCTGGCCGAGCTGGCCTCCTCCGAGCACCTGCGGTCCGCCAAGCCGCCGGAGGTGCGGGGCGGCGGCGAGCGCAGGGCCCGGTTCCGGACCCGGGCCGTCATCGCCTTCACGGTCGCCCTGATCGGCGCCACCGCGTTCACCCTGGCCACGGCGCCCACCCGCTACGACCCACCGCTGCCGCCCGGGGAGATCGTCCAGGGGGTGCCGCCGCAGATGGCCCCGGGCCCCCTTTCGGACACGGAACGGAAGCTGCGGAACAAGCTCCGGAAGGAGCTGCAGCACGGCCCGCAACGACTGGCACCGCAGCCGCGGTGACCGGTCGGCATGGCGACGGGTGGCGCGGCCGGAAACGACGGTGGGCCCGTCCCCCCTGAGGGAACGGGCCCACCCGTGTTCTGCGGTGGCTCAGCCCGCGAGGAGCTCGCGCGCCAGCTTGGCCGTCTCGGTCGGCGTCTTGCCCACCTTGACGCCCGCGGCCTCGAGGGCCTCCTTCTTCGCCTGGGCGGTGCCGGACGAACCGGAGACGATGGCGCCGGCGTGGCCCATGGTCTTGCCCTCGGGCGCGGTGAAGCCCGCGACGTAGCCGACGACCGGCTTCGTCACGTTCTCCGCGATGTAGGCCGCGGCCCGCTCCTCGGCGTCGCCGCCGATCTCACCGATCATCACGATCAGGTCGGTGTCGGGGTCGGCCTCGAACGCGGCCAGCGCGTCGATGTGCGTCGTGCCGATGACCGGGTCGCCACCGATGCCGACGGCCGAGGAGAAGCCGATGTCCCGCAGCTCGTACATCATCTGGTACGTCAGCGTGCCGGACTTCGAGACCAGGCCGATCCGGCCCGGCTTGGTGATGTCGCCCGGGATGATGCCGGCGTTCGACTGACCGGGGCTGATCAGGCCCGGGCAGTTGGGGCCGATGATCCGGGTCTTGTCGCCCTTCTCCACGGCGTACGCGTAGAACGCGGCCGAGTCGTGGACGGCGATGCCCTCGGTGATGACGACCGCGAGCGGGATCTCGGCGTCGATCGCCTCGACGACGGCGGACTTCGCGAAGGCCGGCGGTACGAAGAGGACGGATACGTTCGCGCCCGTCTTCTCCATCGCCTCGGCGACCGTGCCGAAGACCGGGATGTCGTTGCCGTCGATGTCGACGGAGGTGCCGGCCTTGCGCGGGTTCACACCGCCGACGATGTTCGTGCCGTCGGCCAGCATGAGCTTGGTGTGCTTCATGCCCGTGGCACCGGTCATGCCCTGGACGATGACCTTGGAGTCCTTGTTGAGGAAGATAGCCATGGCTGTGGTGTCCCTCGTCCCTTACTTCGCGGCCGCGAGCTCGGCGGCCTTGTCGGCCGCGCCGTCCATGGTGTCCACGCGCTGCACCAGCGGGTGGTTGGCGTCGGAGAGGATCTTGCGACCCAGTTCGGCGTTGTTGCCGTCCAGCCGTACGACCAGCGGCTTGGTGACTTCCTCGCCCCGGTCCGCGAGCAGCTGCAGCGCCTGCACGATGCCGTTGGCGACCTCGTCACAGGCGGTGATGCCACCGAAGACGTTGACGAAAACGGACTTGACGTCCGGGTCGCCGAGGATGATCTCCAGGCCGTTCGCCATGACGGCGGCGGAGGCGCCGCCACCGATGTCGAGGAAGTTGGCGGGCTTGACGCCACCGTGCGCCTCACCGGCGTAGGCGACGACGTCCAGGGTGCTCATCACGAGCCCCGCACCGTTGCCGATGATGCCGACCTCGCCGTCGAGCTTGACGTAGTTGAGGTTCTTCTCCTTGGCGGCGGCCTCGAGCGGGTTGGCCGCGGCCTTGTCGTGGAGCGCCTCGTGGTCGGGGTGACGGAACTCGGCGTTGTCGTCCAGGGTGACCTTGCCGTCGAGGGCGAGGACGTCACCGGAGGCGACCTTGGCCAGCGGGTTGACCTCGACGAGGAGCGCGTCCTCGGCGATGAAGGTCTTCCACAGGGTGACGAGGACGTCGGCGACCTTGTCGGCCACCTCGGCCGGGAAGTTCGCGGCCTCGACGATCTCGCGCGCCTTATCGGGGGTCACACCCTCGTTGGCGTCCACCGGCGTCTTGGCGACGGCCTCCGGACGGGTGGCCGCCACCTCCTCGATGTCCATGCCGCCCTCGACGGACGCGATGGAGAGGAACGTGCGGTTGGCACGGTCGAGGAGGAAGGAGACGTAGTACTCCTCGACGATCTCCGGAGCGGTCTCGGCGATCATCACCTTGTGGACCGTGTGGCCCTTGATGTCCATCCCGAGAATGTCCGTCGCACGGGCGACGGCCTCGTCCGGAGTGGCCGCCAGCTTCACGCCGCCGGCCTTGCCGCGTCCACCGACCTTCACCTGGGCCTTGACGACGGACTTGCCGCCCAGACGCTCGGTGATCTCGCGCGCCGCCTCAGGCGTGTCGATGACTTCACCGGCCAGCACCGGTACATCGTGCTTGGCGAAGAGGTCCCTCGCCTGGTACTCGAACAGGTCCACGCGCTTCCGTCCCTATCAGTGATTCGCGATTCGTTGGATGCGTGGGCGTGCCGCGAAGGGCAACGTGACTACGTCCGCAGTGTCACAGAGGGAGCGCACACGGTGTCCGAGCGCGCGGCATGTCCGTCTCGCAGGTTAGCCCCGGTTGCAAGGTGTCTCTAAATCGCGGGTCACACATGAGCGGTGATACCTGTCACATGATGCCGCAAACAGTGACACAGCGTGCCATCGATGTGGGGCCTCACCGGGCTGGGGTTGACCCGGTGAGGCCCGCCGTGCACCCGGAGCGGGAACGAGGTCCCTGCCCTCCGGGGTGCGGGGCGGCCGGCCCCCACCCCAATGGGGGCCGATCACCCCCTCCACGGGGTTGCGGCCGGACCAGCCGATGGCGTTCGGCCGTCCGGTTCCGGATACCCCCGTGAAGCTTTTCTTACTCGTGAGTCAGGTGCCGTACGCACGGGGTGTACGGGGTGTACGGGACGTGCGGATGCAGGGCACCCGTACGGGCGTGGGGGGGTGTGGGGTGCGCTCACGCCCGGGCATCCGGGTGAGGGCCCGCGCAGATGCGCGGGCTGCTCGCGGGAGCTCCGCCTAGGCGGGAGAGACCGGGACGTCCCGGTACCGGTCCCGGAGCTCGGCCGCCTCGGTGGACGCGGTGGCGCCGGGTACGAGCCGGACGCGGAGACGGTGACCCGGGGTGACGGCGTGCGCGTCGCCGTGGCGCGGTGTGGTGTGGTCCGCCGCGGAGCGGTGGCCCGTCGTGCCGTCCGGGCTCCCGCCGGGGGCGTGGGGCGTCGGGGCCGGGTCGGTGGGCGGTGCGGGGGGTGTGGCGCGGTGCTCGGTGTCGTCGTACGGCAGTGGGTCGACGGCGAGGCCTGTGCCGGTGCCTCCGGCGTCCGGGCCGTGCGTGGCGGTCTCCGGGACTTCGGGCCGCGTGGTGGGTCCGGAGGCGTCGGTCGCCGGTGGCGCGGGGGCTTCCGACTGAGTGAACGGCGCCGGGAGGGTGCCCGGCGTGTCCGGTGCGCCCTGCACGTTCGGTGCGTCCGGCGGCACGGCGGGCAGTCGCGGGAGCCGGGGCTCCACCGGGACCTCGGGCAGCCCCGGGGGCTCCGGAAGGGGCGCGGGCCGCGTCAGACCGGGCAAGGTCGGCAGGGCGGGAGCCTGCGGGCGTGAAGGCGGAGACGGTACCGGGAGCACCTTCGCGGGCACCTCGGTCAGGTCGGCGGCAACCCCACCCAGCCGATCGGCGACCGGGGTCACGACCCGCTCACCCACCGACCCCGAAACCGACACCACCGCACCGGCGACCGGAGAAGCGAAGGGGGTGCTCACCGGGCCGCCGCCGTCCGCCGCCTGGGCCCGCTCCCCGCACAGCACGCCGAGCACGAGCACCGCGCCCACCAGGAACGCCAGGTGCAGCGCACGCCTGCCGGCCGCCGTGCGCATCGCGCGCAGAGCGGCACCGGGCAGGAGGGCTGACCAGGTCAAGGGAGGAAGGTTTCTCGTGGACGGCGGTACATGAAGGAAACTCGATGCCTCAGGCGTCGAGCGTCGTCGATCCTCGCACGCGGCTCCCGAGAGTGCGCAAGTCCTCCCTCACCGATGGGGCGTCATGTCCGCCTTTGCCGAACCGAGTCGGACGACGACGGATCGGCAAATCGCCCCTGCCTCTCCCTTTCTTCCCTCTTCCCTCCTCACACCGGCTCCGGTATCGGCAGCGGCCGCTTCTCGATCGCCGCGGCCATCACCTCCGGGAACAGGTCGGGCGTGCAGGCGAACGCCGGCGCGCCCAGCGCGGCGAGGGCCGCCGCGTGCTCCCGGTCGTAGGCGGGCGCCCCCTCGTCGGACAGCGCCAGCAGCGTCACGAACTGCACCCCCGATGCCTTCATCGCCGCGACCCGCTTGAGCATCTCGTCGCGGATGCCCCCCTCGTAGAGGTCGCTGATCAGTACGATCACCGTCTCCGCGGGCCGGGTGATCTGCGACTGGCAGTACGCCAGCGCCCGGTTGATGTCCGTCCCCCCGCCGAGCCGGGTACCGAAGATCACGTCGACGGGGTCGTCGAGTTGGTCCGTGAGGTCGACCACCGCCGTGTCGAACACGACGAGCCGCGTGTCGACGGACCGCATGGACGCGAGCACCGCCCCGAACACCGAGGCGTAGACGACGGACGCCGCCATCGACCCGGACTGGTCGACACAGAGGACGACCTCCTTCTTCACGGACTGCGCGGCACGCCCGTAGCCGATGAGCCGCTCGGGCACGACCGTCCGGTACTCGGGGAGGTAGTGCTTGAGGTTGGCCGCGATCGTGCGGTTCCAGTCGATGTCGTGGTGGCGGGGCCGGCTGACGCGGGCGCTCCGGTCGAGGGCGCCGGTGAGGGTGGCCCGGGTGCGGGTGGCGAGCCGCTTCTCCAGTTCGTCGACCACCTTGCGGACGACGGCCCGTGCCGTCTCCTTCGTCGTGTCGGGCATCGCCTTGTTGAGTGACATCAGCGTGCCCACGAGATGGACGTCGGCCTCGACCGCCTCCAGCATCTCCGGTTCCAGCAGGAGGGTGGCGAGCCCCAGCCGGTCGATGGCGTCGCGCTGCATGACCTGGACGACGGAGGAGGGGAAGTAGGTCCGGATGTCCCCGAGCCAGCGCGCCACCGACGGCGCGGACGCCCCCAGCCCAGCCGAACGCTCCCGCTCCGTCTGCGGCTTGTCCCCCTTGCCGTAGAGCGCGGTGAGCGCTCCGTCCATGGCGGCGTCCTGACCGGACAGCGCGCGTCCGGTGCCGTCCGCCGCGTCCCCGCCGAGCACCAGCCGCCACCGTCGCAGCCGTTCCTGCGCCGGGTCCGTCACCGCTGCCGTCATACGTCCCCCTCCGTCCCTTGCTCCTTCGTCCGGTGGCCGGGTGGCCGTCATCGCGCCGCTCCCACCAGGCCGACGCCCGTGCCCTCGCCGTCCCCGCCATCCCCGGCCGCCTCCTCCGCTCCCGGTCCCAGCCCCAGCAGCAGCCGCACCACGGGCAGGACCGCGTCCGCCCGGCCGGTGTCGAGGCCGGCCGCGAAGCCGGGTGTCCCCCAACCGGCGCTCTCCGCACCGTCCCGCGCCCCCGGCCCACGCCGGACCAGCTCGCCGAGCGTGCGCCGCACCCCGGGCTCGTACGCCGAGAAGGTCCGCCGCAGCAGCGGAAGTACGTCCGTGAACGCCTCCGCCGGCACCCCCGTCAGCCACGCGTCGACCAGTCCGAGGAGCCGCTCGTCGTGGACGAGGAGCAGCCCGCCCCCCGAGCCGCCGACGAATCCCTCGATCCACGCCGCCGCGTCCGCCGGGGACGTACCCGGTGACGACAGCACCAGCCCCATCTGCCGGGCCGTCTCGTCCTGCGCCAACTCCCCGTCGTCCAGCAGCAGGCGGACGGACCGCCCCCGTACGACACCGGGCACGGTGTCCCGCGTCGCCAGCTTCCGCAGTGCCGACGTCCAGCGGGCGCGCAGGTTCCCGTGGCCCGGCGCGGGAACGTCGCCGAGGAGCCCCACCGCCCCGTGCACGGCGTCGAGATGGCGCCGCATCTCGTCGGCGGCGTCCGCGTCCAGTCCGGCGCAGGCCGGGGGCAGGCCGACCAGGACCCGCTCCGCCAGTCCGGCGGCGACCTCGGCCAGCGCCGCGGTGCCGGTGCCGCGCACATCGCCGTAGCGCAGCGAGCGGACCAGGGCGGGCAGGGCCTGGGCGAGATGGCCGACGTCCGTGTCGAGGGCCGCGCGGTCGGCGAGCATCCGCGTCACCGTGGGCAGCGCGTCGGGCAGTTCGGCCAGGAGGCAGTGCTCGGCGAGCCCGGTGACGGCGGCGAGGTCCCGCGCCGCGACGGCGTCCGCCTCGGCCCTGGCGGTCGCGGCGGCGAGTACGGTCGTCCCCCATATCCCGGCCTCGGCGACCCGCACGGACAGCTCCGGCTCCCAGCACAGCCGCCATGTCTCCCGGAACGTGCCCATGCTCCCGTACGAGGCCGCCAGTTCCCCCCAGCCGATGCCGAGCAACCGCAGCCGGTGCAGCAGCCTGCTGCGCTGCCCGTCGGTCTCCTTGCGCAGGTCGAGTTCCAGTTCCCGTTCCGCGGCCTCGGGTTTCAGCCGCAGTCGGCGCTGTGTCCGGGTGAGGTCCCGTTGCAGGGGCACCGCGGGGGCCGTCGCCGGCACCTCCCCGAGCACGTCACCGACGATCAGCCGGTCGTGCACCAGGGCCAGCGGCACGTCGGAGCCCTCGCACATCACCGCCCGCACCGCGTCCGTCGTCTCGCCCAGTCCGGGCAGGGGCCGGCCGCGCATCGCGGCGAGTGTCTCCGCCAGCCGTACCGCCTCGATGACGTGGGCGGAGGACACGATCCGGTCCTCGGCGCGCAGCAGCCCCGCCACCTTCGTCATCCACCGCTCGACCGGCCGGTCCTCCAAGCCGAACAGATGCCCGTACCAGCCGGGCGAGTCGATGCCCGCGCCGTATCCGCTGAACCGGGACAGCCTGCGGTTCGTCCACGGCACCCACGTCATGTCCGTCTTGACCTTCGGCAGGCCTCTGAGCAGGGCCCGGTCGGCGGTGACGGCGGCCCTCCGCCGCAACGCGGGCACGTGCCAGGCCCCGCAGACGACGGCCACGCCGCCCCCGGACTCCCGCTGCGCCGACCGGATCTGGAGCCGCATGTACGCCTCGCGCACGAGATCCCGGTCGTGTCCCCCGCTGCCGTACACCTCCCGCAGCGCCGTCATGGCCTCCTCCAGCGCGGTGAACGGGGCGAGCGCGTCGCCCTCCTCCCCCACTCCGCGGTGCTCGACGACGTCCTCCCACCACCGCTCGGCGTCGTCGTACCCGGCGGCCTCGGCCAGCACCCGGAGCGGATCGATCCGTACATCGGTCTGCTGCCCGGTGTCCGCCTGCTCTCCGTCATTCGCCTCGCTCCTGCCCCAGGCCAGGGTGTGGGTGGCCGGCAGGTCGATGAAGCGGGCCGGGGCGCCGTGCTCCAGCGCCCAGTGGATGGCGACCCACTCCGGGGAGAACGCGGCGAGCGGCCAGAACGCCGAGCGGCCGGGCTCGTCCACCGCATGGGCGAGCAGGGCGACCGGCGGACGCATGTCGTCGTCCGCGGCGAGCGGGATCAGGTCGTTCGCCTCGGGCGGACCCTCGATCAGGACGACTCCCGGACGGGCCTCCTCCAGGGCCGCCCGCACCGCCCGCGCCGACCCCGGTCCGTGGTGCCGTACTCCGAGCAGCAGCGGTCCCGCTCCCCGGTCACCGCCGGGCTGTTCCACCTCGCTCACGCGCCTGCCTCCCTGCAGGCCCGGTAGAAGTCCTTCCAGCCGTCGCGTTCGCGGACGACGGTCTCCAGGTACTCCTGCCAGACGACGCGGTCCGCCGCCGGGTCACGGACGACCGCGCCGAGCATGCCCGCCGCCACGTCCCCGGCCCGCAGCACGCCGTCCCCGAAGTGGGCCGCCAGCGCCAGCCCGCCCGTGACCACGGAGATCGCCTCGGCGGTCGACAGGGTGCCGCTGGGCGACTTCAGTTTCGTCCGGCCGTCGGCGGTGACCCCGTCGCGCAGCTCGCGGAAGACGGTGACGACACGGCGGATCTCGTCGATGCCGTCGGGCGCGGTCGGCAGGTCGAGGGAGCGGCCGATCTGGTCCACCCGGCGCGAGACGATGTCGACCTCCGCCTCGGGGGTCTCGGGCAGCGGCAGCACCACGGTGTTGAACCGGCGGCGCAGGGCGCTGGACAGGTCGTTGACCCCCCGGTCACGGTCGTTGGCGGTGGCGATCAGGTTGAAGCCGCGGACCGCCTGCACCTCCTGGCCCAGTTCCGGTATCGGCAGCGTCTTCTCCGACAGGATCGTGATCAGCGTGTCCTGCACATCGGCCGGGATCCGGGTCAGTTCCTCGACGCGGACCGTCGTCCCCTCCGTCATCGCGCGCATGACGGGGCTGGGCACGAGGGCGTCGCGGCTGGGGCCGTGGGCTAGCAGCCGGGCGTAGTTCCAGCCGTAGCGGATGGCCTCCTCGGGCGTGCCGGCGGTGCCCTGGACCAGCAGGGTGGAGTCGCCGCTGACCGCCGCGGCCAGGTGCTCGGACACCCAGGTCTTCGCGGTGCCGGGCACGCCGAGCAGAAGCAGGGCGCGATCGGTGGCCAGGGTGGTGACGGCGACCTCGACGATGCGGCGCGGGCCGACGTACTTCGGTGTGATCACGGTGCCGTCCGGCAGTGTGCCGCCGAGCAGATAGGTGGCGACGGCCCACGGGGACAGCTTCCAGCGGGCCGGCCGCGGACGGTCGTCCTGCGCGGCCAGCGCGGTGAGTTCGGCGGCGAAGGCGTCCTCGGCATGCGCCCGCAGCACCTCGGTCGCGGGCGCGGGCGGGGTGGCCCCCGCGCCCCCGTCCACGGGCGCGGAGCCGTTCCGGCTCGGGTCGACGGGTGTCGGTTCGACAGACGTCGGTTCGACAGGCACAGACATGGCTGAGTCCCCCTCCAGCTCGGCCGGTTCGGATCTGGTACCCACCGTGCACCACACCACTGACAATCGCTGTGACCTGGGCAAACGCTCATGCAAGGCCGATTGTCAGTGGGGGGATCTACCTTCGACGACATGACTCAGCAGGGGGTGCGCTGGACCGCGGACCAGGTGCTGGCCTTGGCGCCTGACGTCGCGTCGCGCACAGCGGGAAGCAGACTCGGCGCGGCCGGTCCGTGGTCCGAGGCCGGCAGTTCGGGCGAGGGGGTGGTGTGGGGGCTGTGCGAGGGCAGCGGCAGCAGGCCGTACCGGACGGTGGTCGACATCGCGGACGCCTCCGGGCCCGCGTACAAGTGCAGTTGCCTGAGTCGCAAGTTCCCGTGCAAGCACGCCCTGGGCCTGCTGCTGCTCTGGGCGGGCGACGAGGGGGCGGTGCCGCGGGCGGAGGTGCCGGAGTGGGCCGGGCAGTGGATCACGGGCAGGCGCGGGCGCGCGGAACGGAACGGGACCGCGGCCCCGTCGGGTCCCCCGTCCGGACCCGTCGATCCGGAGGCGGCCCGGCGCAGGGCGGAGCGCCGGGCCGAGCGGGTCACCGCGGGTGCGTCGGAGCTGGAGCAGCGGCTGACGGATCTGCTCCGCGGCGGACTGGCCACGGCGGAGCGGTCCGGGTACGGCCTGTGGGAGGAGACGGCGGCCCGCATGATCGACGCACAGGCGCAGGGACTGGCCACCAGGGTCCGGGAGTTGGGGGCGATTCCGGGCACGGGCCCGGGGTGGCCGGTGCGACTGCTGGAGGAGTGCGCACTGCTCCACCTCCTCGATCAGGGCTGGCTGCGCCGTGATCGGCTGCCGGAGGGGCTGGCCGCGACCGTCCGCTCCCGCATCGGTCTGCCGACCTCGGCGGAGGGCCCGCCGGTGCGGGACCGCTGGCTGGTCCTCGCCCAGTACGACTCGGCGGACGCGCGCCTGACGACCCGCCGGATCTGGCTGTACGGCACGGACTCGCGGCGCACCGCGCTGCTCCTCTCCTACGGGGCCGCGGGGCGCGCTCCGGAACTCGCGCTGCCGGTGGGGCTGGCCCTGGACGCGGAGTTGTCCGCCTACCCGGGCACCGGGCAGTCGCGGGCGGCGCTCGGTGAGCGGTTCGCGGCGCCCGCCCCCACGGCCGAGCGGCCCCCCGGGACGACGACGGCCCGGGCCACCGCCCGTTACGGCGACGCGCTGCGCGACGACCCCTGGCTGGACTCCGTTCCGGTGACCCTGGACCGGGTGATACCCGCCCCGGACGGCGACTCCTGGCAGCTCGCGGACGCCGACGAGGACGCCGCCCTGCCGCTCACCGCGGCCGCGTGTTCCCGTCCCGGCCTGTGGCGTCTCGTCGCCCTCTCGGGCGGTGCGCCGGTCACGGTCTTCGGCGAGTGCGGCCACCGGGGATTCACCCCGCTGGCGGCCTGGCCGGAGGGGCCCGGCGAGGTGGTGCCGCTGTGCTGAGCAGCCCGCACTTCGCCGACCCCACCCGCCTCCGGCCGCTTCCGGGCGCCCGACGGAAAGGAAGCTCATGAGCAGGACCTCCGTACCGGCCGCGTCGGCGCCGCACTCTGCGGACCCGTCCCTCTCGGGCGCCTGGGAGGACCTCGTCACCACGGCGCTGCTGGGGACGGACCGGCGTACTCCGGCCGGCGCCGCGCCCGGCGCGGACGCCCCGAAGGCGCTGCTGGACGCGGCGGCCGTGGCGACCGTGCGGCGCCGCGCCGGACTGCGCCCCGCCGGGGCGGCGGAGCGTCCGCGACCGGCGCCCCGGGACCCGCGCCCCGCGCTGCCACCCGCCGCCGCCCGCAGGCTCACGATGCTGCTGTCCGACCGCCCCGGCACCTCCGGCGGCGGCCGCCGGGGCACGGCACCGGACCTGATGGAGCTGCTGCCCCAGTGGCTGGCGGCGGCGAACGCCCACGGCTTCGCGGCGCCCGCCCCGGCACTGCCCGCGCTGCTCGACGCCGCGCGGGGGCGTACGGACCTGCGGCCGGCGGTCCTGCGGTTCGCGGGGCCGCGCGCTCTGTGGCTGGCCCGCCTCAACCCGGAGTGGCGGTTCGCCCTGCGCTCGACGCCGGGAGGGGGCGTGTCACTGCCGGGGACCATGAACGCCGTGAACCCCGAGGTTCCCGAGGACCCCGAGAACACGGATTCGTCCCTGCGGCTCTGGCAGGAGGGCCTCTTCGCGGAACGGGTCGCCCTGCTCGCCACCCTCCGTTCCCGTCGGCCCGCCGCCGCACGCGAACTCCTCGCGACGACCTGGGCGACGGAGCGGGCCGAGGACCGGCTGATGTTCCTCGACTCGTTGCGCACCCGTCTCGCCCCGGACGACGAGCCGTTCCTGGAGCTGGCGCTCGCCGACCGCAGTCGCAACGTACGGGCGACCGCCGCCGAGCTGCTGTCGGCGCTGCCCGGTTCGGCCCTCGCGGAGCGTATGGCGGTCCGGGCCGGGGTGTGCGTGGCCGTGGACCACACCCGGGACACGCCCACCCTCACCGTCGAGGCGCCGCACGAGTGCGACGCGGACATGGAGCGCGACGGGGTGACGGCCAAGGCTCCCGCGGGCCGGGGCGAACGGTCGTGGTGGCTGGGGCAGCTGGTGGAGGCGGCCCCCCTGGGCACCTGGTCGCGACGGCTCGGCGGACGTTCCCCCCGGCAGATCGTGGCCCTCCCCGTGGCGGACGACTGGCGGAGCGAACTGCACGCGGCATGGTGCCGCGCGGCGGTGCGCCAGCGGGACGCGGAGTGGTCGCGGGCACTGCTCGGCGAGCCCGCCGCGGTGGAGGCGGGCGGCCCGGGAGCCGTGTCCCTGGCCGAACGGGCCAAGCTGCTCGGCACGCTGGACGCGGCCGAACGAGCCGAATGGGTGGCGGGGTTCATCGGGACACACGGGCTGCCGGACGCGTTCCAGCTGCTCGGCGTGTGCGCGGTGCCGTGGGCACCACCGCTCGGCCGGGCCGTGGTGGACGCGCTCAACATCGCCCGGGACGCGGGGAGTTATCCCTGGAGTTTCAGCGGTGTCATGGGCCTGGCCGAGCGCTGCCTCGATCCCTCGGAGGCGGGCCACCTCGATGCGCTCCTGGCCGTACCGGACGAGCCGGAGGACGCCTCGCCGGGCTCCGGTGGCTACTGGTCGGAGGCGTTCCAGCGACTGGTCACCACGCTGCGACTGCGCGCCGCGATGCTGGCGGAGCTGACCCCGGCGCCACCCGGCCACCCCTGACTCCCCGGCTCCCCGACCACCGCGCACCGCCCTCGCGGATGAACCCGGGGCCGACCGCGCCGACCGTGGCCGGTCCGGCCGCGTGGTCCGCATCGGAGTCGCGGAGCCCGCACCGTCGGTTCCGAGCCGGGGCCCGCGCGGTCGACGGGGACCGCCCGGGCCGGGGTCTACGCCCCCGCGGGATGCCGCACGGTCGCGCGCACCCAGTCCACGATCGACGCCGTCGTCGCGCCCGGGGTGAAGATCTCCGCGACGCCCTTCTCCTTCAGCGGAGCGATGTCCGCCTCGGGGATGATCCCCCCGCCGAAGACCAGGATGTCCGCCGCGTCCCGCTCCTTGAGCAGTTCGATCACCGCCGCGAAGAGCGTGTTGTGCGCGCCGGAGAGGATGGACAGACCGATCGCGTCGGCGTCCTCCTGGATCGCGGTGTCGACGACTTGCTCGGGAGTCTGGTGGAGCCCGGTGTAGATGACCTCCATACCGGCGTCGCGCAGGGCCCGCGCGATCACCTTGGCCCCACGATCGTGGCCGTCGAGCCCCGGCTTGGCCACCACTACGCGGATCGGGCCAGCTGCCACACCCATTACTGCCTCCTGAAGCGACTACATCCATCCGTACCGAGCAATACCGCACATACAAGGCATGCCGCACCCGTCACGTGCCGCCCGCCTCCGCCGCCCACCGAATGCGCCGCCAAGGCACGGGCGCCCCGGCCCGTACCGGACCGGAGAAGTGAACGAACGTTATCCCCCAGCATCTCGTAACCGGCAGTTTCACGGTGCGGACCGAGGGGGAAATCACACAGAGGGACATGTTCATCGCGCACCGTCCCGGTGCCTCACGAGCCGGGTACTGCTGCCCGTGCGACACGCGGACAACAGTGGGAACATGCGTATAAGGGATTCGCAACGAGGTCGTCCCACCGCCGCGGCCAGCCAAAGCTCCTGACGGGCGCGGCGTCGACCGCTTTTCGTAGCGAACCCCATGAGGGCACATGGGGGACAGAGCTGTCCTTCGCGTGCCGACAGGAGGTCGGCCATGAAGGTCACGGAGGCAGTACTCCCCTTTCTGCCGCTCTGCCGGCGCCTGGTGCCGAGCCGGCTGGCAGGTCTCTCCACCGCCCTGCTGAAGGCCACCGCCCTGGAGCTCGCCATCCTGGTGGGCCACATGCTCCTCTATCCCGCCGGCATCGTGCAGGAGCGGCGGGACACGACGCCTGAGCTCCCCCCGCCGGACGGCACCGCGAAGCTGCCGACGGAGTGCCGACCCCCGGTCGTGCTGCTGCACGGCTTCATCGACAACCGCTCGGTGTTCCTGCTGCTGCGCCGCAGTCTCGCCCAGCACGGCAGGCAACAGGTCGAGTCGCTCAACTACTCTCCGCTGACCTGCGACATCCGCGTCGCGGCCGAACTGCTGGGCCGACACATAGAAGAAGTGTGCGAGCGCACCGGCAGCAGCCGCGTCGACATCGTCGGGCACAGCCTCGGAGGGCTGATAGCGCGGTACTACGCGCAGCGCCTGGGCGGTGACGCCCGCGTACGGACCCTCGTCACGCTCGGCACCCCGCATTCCGGCACGCGCGTCGCGCCGCTGGCCAACGCGCACCCCATCGTGCGCCAGATGCGTCCCGGTTCACCGGTGGTCGAGGAGCTCGCCCGCCCCGCGCCCGGCTGCCGCACCCGCTTCGTCGCCTTCTGGAGCGACCTCGACCACATCATGGACCCGCTGGAATCGGCCTGCATCCAGCACCGGGACCTGGTCGCGCAGAACGTGCGGGTGGGCGGCGTCGGCCACCTCGCCCTGCCCGTGCACCCCGCCGTGGCGACCGGCATACGGGAGGCCCTCGATGCGGCGCACCCCGGAGAGCCGTCCACCGGCCATGCGGGCGGCCTGACGGTGGCGTGACGGGAGGGCGGCGACACGCCCGAAGCGCATGCCCCTCGACCATCACGACGGCAGCACTTTCCCACCCGAACAACAGCCGCTCCACCCGGCCGACTTGGCGACGTGAACGCATACAAATCTCGAACAGACTTCGAACACAAAGCCAAGACCGTGAATACCCGCCGCCAAAACGCAACCGAATGCCCGTTTCCTGCGCGCGCGAAACCTGCGGAAGATTGTCGCGCCCGCGTACCGCCGGGTACAGTCGCCGCACTGCTCTGCCAGCCCCTGTTGTCGAGGCGAAAGAGAAGTTGGTGAACGACCGTCACCCGTCGGGGACAATGGCCCCGCCCCCGGCTTCCGACGCCGTCTCGGCGCACTACGCGTCCTACGGCACCCAGGAAGCCCAGTACGGAGACTTCACCACGTACAGCGGCTACGACACCAACGGTTTCGACTCCACGGGTTCGGGAACCGGCACCCCGGCCACCGCGGCCTTCACCACCGACCCTCTCTTCGGCAACCTCTCGGGAAGCGGTCACGACCCGGCTTCGTACGCCACCGGGGACTGGTCCGCGGGCGGCCATGACACCGCGCACTACGACGCGTACCCGGCCCAGCAACAGGTCACCTACGACACGGGCGGCTACGACCCGACCGCCTGGACCACCGGGCAGCAGCAGATGCCGACGGTCCCGCCGCAGGCCACGGCACCCGAAGCGAGCGGCCAGTGGGACGACGGCGCCTGGATCCAGCCCGACCAGGCCCGGAGCACCGCCGATCCGACCCAGCAGTGGCACTGGGGCACCCAGACCTTCGACACCGGCGCCTACGACGCCACGCAGTGGAACTCCGAAGGCAGTACGGCCACACAGGTCACGGCCACACAGGTCTCCGATTCCTACGAGACCCCCTCCTACGAGCATCAGGCCGTACCGTTCGACCAGCAGGCCACCGCCACGTTCGAGCGGCACCCGGACCTGCGGTCCTCCACCGCCGACCCCTCTCCGGCCTTCGATTCCCAGGAATCCGATCAGGAGCTCCACGAGGCCGGCTACGAGGTCTCCTACGAGCCCGCGCACGACACACCGGACGACGCCGGTGAGCCGCCCACGACGGCCCCGCTGCTCGACGAGCAGGAGGAGCCCACCCCGTTGCCCGCGCCGCGCGCGGCGTCACACGGCGGGTCCCGTTCCCGCCGCCGCACGCCCGCCAAGCGCTCCGCGCTGCTGACGGTGGCCGTTCCCTCGGCGTGCGTGATGGGTGTCGCCGGCATCGCGGCGGCCTCGGTCGGCGATCTGGCCGAGGACGGCGGCGGCCCGGAGACCAGGACGACCGCGGCGGACCCGCCGCCGGTGCAGCCCGCCACCGTCAACAACGAACTCAACACCCAGCTCGAGAGCCTCTCCGCCGGGGCCAACGACTTCGCCGACCGGGCCAGTCGCACCCAGGAACGCATCGACCTGAAGGCCCAGCAGGAGGCCGACCGCAAGGCGGCGGCGGAGGAGGCGGCCCGCAAGGAGCGGCTGCGCCCGAAGTTCGCGCTTCCCGTCGCGCAGCACGGCCTCAGCGCCTACTACGGCCAGTCCGGCATCAACTGGATGTCCGTGCACAGCGGAATCGACTTCCCCGTCTCGTACGGCGCGACGGTGATGGCCGCGACCGACGGCACGGTCCGCACCCAGTACAACAGCGCCTACGGCAACATGATGATCGTGACCGCGATGGACGGCACGGAGACGTGGTACTGCCACCTCTCCAGCTACCAGGTCCCCTCCGGCACGGCGGTGAAGGCCGGCCAGCCGATCGCGTTCTCCGGGAACTCGGGCAACTCCACCGGCCCGCACCTCCACTTCGAGGTCCGCCCGAGCGGCGGCTCGGCGATCGACCCGCTGGCGTGGTTCCGCAGCCACGGCCTCGACCCGACGTAGACCACCCCCGCCGCCCGGCGACAGCGGGGGCTCACCGCCCGGCTCCGGTGCCGGGCGCTCCCGGCACCCGGCACCCGGTTACAGCTTCTCGACCGGCGCGTACCGCAGCAGCAGTCGCTTCGGCTTGGTGTCCCCGAAGTCGATCGTCGCCTCGGCGTTGCCCCCCGTGCCCTTCACCGCGACGACGGTGCCGAGCCCGAACTGGTCGTGCGTGACACGGTCCCCGACCGCCAGCGACACCACCGGCTTCTCGGCGGCCCGGCGCGTGGCGAAGCCGGACGCGCCCGACGCCGCCGAGCGGGAGCGGGACGACGACAGCGAGGCCGCCACCCCGGACACCGGGCCGGAGGACACCGGGGAACTCGCACCCGTCCGCTTCCACTCCAGATGGGCGGCCGGGATCTCCTCCAGGAAACGCGAGGGCGGGTTGTACGAGGGCTGCCCCCAGGCGCTGCGCAGCGTCGACCGGGTGAGGTACAGCCGCTCACGCGCGCGCGTGATGCCGACGTACGCCAGGCGCCGCTCCTCCTCCAGCTCCTTGGTCTGGCCGAGGGCGCGCATGTGCGGGAAGACGCCGTCCTCCATGCCGGTCAGGAAGACGACGGGGAACTCCAGGCCCTTGGCGGTGTGCAGGGTCATCAGGGTGATGACGCCGGAGCCGTCCTCGTCCTCGTCGGGGATCTGGTCGGAGTCGGCGACCAGGGCGACCTGCTCCAGGAAGTCGGACAGCGCGACCGACTCGCCCTCGCCGCGCTCCTGCTCGAACTCCAGGGCTACGGCGGCGAGTTCCTGGAGGTTCTCGATCCGGGTCTCGTCCTGCGGGTCGGTGGATGCCTGCAACTCGGCGAGGTAGCCGGTGCGTTCGAGGACCGCCTCCAGGACCGTCGCCGGGCCCGCGCCGGACTCGACGATCGTACGGAGGTCCTCCATCAGCGTGTTGAACCGCTTCACCGCGTTGGTGGAGCGCGCGGCCATGCCGTACGCCTCGTCGACGCGCTTCAGCGCCTGCGGGAAACTGATCTTCTCGCGCTGGGAGAGCGCGTCGATCATGGCCTCCGCGCGGTCGCCGATGCCCCGCTTGGGGACGTTGAGGATGCGGCGCAGCGGCACCGAGTCCTCGGGGTTGGCGAGCACCCGCAGGTAGGCCAGGACGTCCCGGACCTCCTTGCGCTCGTAGAAGCGGACGCCTCCGACGACCTTGTAGGGCAGGCCGACCCGGATGAAGATCTCTTCGAAGACACGGGACTGGGCGTTGGTGCGGTAGAAGACGGCGACGTCCCCGGCCTTGGCCTCGCCCGCGTCCGTGAGGCGGTCTATCTCGTCGGAGACGAACTGGGCCTCGTCGTGCTCGGTGTCGGCGACGTATCCGGTGATCTGCGCGCCGGTGCCCGCGTTGGTCCACAGGTTCTTGGGGCGGCGGGACTCGTTGCGCTCGATGACGGCGTTGGCGGCGCTGAGGATCGTCTGCGTGGAGCGGTAGTTCTGCTCGAGCAGGATCGTCGTCGCGTTCGGGTAGTCCTCCTCGAACTGGAGGATGTTGCGGATCGTCGCACCGCGGAAGGCGTAGATCGACTGGTCGGCGTCGCCCACCACGCACAGTTCGGCGGGCGGCAGCTCGTGCGCGCCCGGCTGTCCGTCGGCGGGGGGCTCGGAGGTGCCGACCAGCTCGCGCACGAGTGCGTACTGGGCGTGGTTGGTGTCCTGGTACTCGTCCACGAGGACGTGCCGGAAACGGCGGCGGTAGTGCTCGGCGACGTCCGGGAAGGCGCGCAGCAGGTTGACCGTCGTCATGATCAGGTCGTCGAAGTCGAGCGCGTTGGCCTCGCGCAGCCGCGACTGGTAGAGCGCGTAGGCTTGGGCGAGCGTCTTCTCGAAGCCTCCCCCAGACTCCGTCTGGGAGGTGCCCCCAGCCGCCTGCGCGGCGAAGTCCTCCTCGTCGATCAGCTCGTTCTTCAGATTGCTGATCTTGGCGCTGAAGGACTTGGGCGGATAGCGCTTCGGGTCGAGGTCCAGGTCACGGCAGACCAGGGCCATCAGGCGCTTGGAGTCGGCCGCGTCGTAGATGGAGAACGACGACGTGAAGCCGAGCTTCTTGCTCTCGCGGCGCAGGATGCGCACACAGGCGCTGTGGAACGTCATGACCCACATCGCGTGCGCGCGCGGGCCGACGAGCTGCTCGACCCGCTCCTTCATCTCGCCGGCGGCCTTGTTGGTGAAGGTGATCGCGAGAATCTGGCCCGGGTGGACGCTCCGCGCGGCGAGCAGGTGCGCGATGCGGTGCGTGAGCACCCGGGTCTTGCCGGAGCCGGCGCCGGCCACGATGAGCAGCGGAGAGCCGGAGTGCGCGACGGCGGCGCGCTGGTTCTCGTTCAGCCCCTCCAGGAGGGCGGCGGGGTCCAGCACCGGGCGCGGGGCACCGTCGCGGTAGTGGGTGTCCCGGTCCGGCGGCACGTCGAACTTCCCGCCGAACAGATCGGCCGGAACCTCCTCCGGCACATGATCGTCCTCGGGCGGCGGCGGGGGCTCCTCCGCGGGGCCCCGCTGGGCCTGGAGGTCCGCCAGGAAGCTGTCGTCAAAGAGGCTGCTCATCGCTCTCCGAGTCTAGGCCGCCCCACCGACAAGCCGTGGCCACCCCGAGAACATCGCCCCGCACCGCACCCCCACCCTCCAGCACCGTGGTCTCACCCTGCGTGACGTGACGAAGAAGGTCACGAAAACGTATCGGGCATATCACCCATCAACCTTCACACGAGCCACATGAGTTGGCTACGGTTCGGGCGGGCCGCGCGTTCCCCACCGGCGAACCCCGCCGGGCCGAGCGGTCTCCGCCGAGTCCGTCACCGCCGTCGCGGCAGCCGGTCCCAGGCCCTCCCCGGAGCGATGACGGCCCGGAAGTCCCCCCTGCCGCCGCCCCGCAGGCGGAACGTTGGAAGGAGTCGCCTCCCTTGGCGTCGCACCGCAAGTCGCGCACCCCCGGTACGCGCGTGGCCGGCAAACGGACCCCCGCGCTCGCCACGGCGGCTCTGACCTCCGTCGCCCTGCTGTCCCAGACCGCCGAGGCCGCTCCCTCGGACGACGGCCGGCCGAGTCTGGAGGAGGTCGAGAAGAAGGTCGACGACCTGTACCGCCAGGCGGAGTCGGCGACCGAGAAGTACAACGCGGCCAAGGAGAGGACCACCAAGCAGCGCAAGCGCGTCGACACCCTCCTCGACGACGTGGCCCAGCGCACCCAGACGCTCAACGAGGCGCGGGAGAAACTGGGCTCCTTCGCTGCCGCCCAGTACCGGACCGGCGCGGGCGTCCCGGACACGGCGACCTTCCTGCTCGCGGACTCCCCGCAGGACTTCTTCGACCAGAACCAGCTGATGGACCGGATGACCGGCCGCCAGAAGGAAGCGGTCGACGACTACGTCACCCAGCAGTCCGAGACGATGGAGAAGCGGCAGGAGGCCACCGAGAGCCTCGAGGCGCTCACCGAGTCGCAGAACGACCTGAAGGCCGCGAAGGCCACCGTCCAGAAGAAGCTCAGCACCGCGCGCGAGCTGCTGTCGAAGCTGGACGCCGAGGAGAAGGCGCGGCTCGCGGCGGCCGAGGAGAAGAAGCAGGAAGAGGCCGCCCGCAAGGCCGCCGAGCTCGCCCGGCAGCAGGCGGAACAGCAGAAGGCCGAGGAGGAGGCCCAGCAGGAGAGCAGCGCGTCCGACGTCTCCGGCACGGCCGGCACATCCGGCACATCCGGCTCGACGACCGCCCCGTCGACCCCGCCGTCGACCTCGACGGACTCCTCGTACGCCGCCAAGGCAGAGAAGGCCATCGCCTTCGCCCGCGCGCAGATCGGCAAGCCCTACGTCTGGGGCGCCACCGGTCCCGGCTCCTACGACTGCTCCGGCCTCACCCAGGCCGCCTGGAAGGCCGCCGGCGTCACCCTCCCCCGCACCACCTACGACCAGGTCGACGCCGGAACCACGGTCCCGCTGTCCCAGGCCCAGCCCGGCGACCTCGTCTTCTTCTACGACGACATCACTCATGTGGGCGTCTACGTCGGCAACGGCATGATGATCCACGCGCCGAAGCCCGGCACCTACGTCCGCGAGGAGTCGGTCTTCTACGACGGCGAGTCGTCGATCCACAGCGTGGTCCGCCCGGCCTGACCCAGGCTCCGACCCGCGGTCCGCCCCACGGCCCGGCGCGCTCTCGCGCGCGGCGGGTTCTTCTAACATCGCCCCATGCCCGCCCCTACCCCCTCTCCTTCCCCCTCCCGCGCCTGGTGGGCGCAGCGTTCCCCGGCGGCCGGTTCCGCCGTGATGGCGACCGGCATCGTGTCCGTGGCCCTGCAGCTGGCGGGGTGGGAGACCCTCTCCCTGGTCTTCCTCGTGCTCGCCTGCGCCGCCTGGCTGGGGTTGGCGGCGCAGTTCGTCCTGCGGTTGCTGCGGGAACGGGAGCGGTGGGTGTCGGAGGCGGAGACCCCGGGTTCGCTCACCGCGGTCGCCGCGACGACCGTGCTCGGCACGCGGGTGTCCGCCCTCGGTTACGACGCTCTGGCCGGGGCGCTGCTCGCGCTGGCCACCGTGCTCTGGCCGGCGCTGCTCGTCCTCGTTGTACGGCGCTGGCGGCCACGCATGCCCGGTTCCGTGTTCCTGGCCTGCGTGGCCACGCAGGGGCTCGCCGTCCTGGGCGCCACGCTCGCCGCGGCCGAGTCGGCGGCCTGGCTCGCGCGGGTGGCACTGGTGCTGTTCTGGTTCGGGCTGGTGCTCTACGGGCTCGCCCTGTTCCGCTTCGACCCGCGACAGGTGCTCGAGGGGGCCGGGGACCACTGGGTCGCAGGCGGTGCCATCGCCATCTCGTCGCTCGCCGGGGTCAAGCTGCTCACCGCCGACAGCGCCCGGCTGTACCTGTGGAACGACGACGACCGCGGTGTCCTGCACCTGACGACCGTCACCCTGCTGGTGCTCGACCTGGCCTGGTACGCGGTGCTGCTGGCCGCCGAGGCCGTCCGGCCGCGGCCGGCCTACGACACACGGCGCTGGGCGACCGTGTTCCCCCTCGGCATGACGGCGGCGGCGACGCTCTCCGCGTCCGCCGCCCTCGGTGTCCCCTGGCTCGAAGGCCTGGGGCGGGTACTGCTGTGGGTCACGGTGGCCGTCTGGCTGGCGGTCGCCGTCGGCGCGGCGGCCTCCGCGCGGACCGCGATCACGTCCGGCCCCCTGTCGGCCTTTGTCAGGTCCAGAGCACGGCGATGAAGATGTTCGCCGTGGTCAGCAACCCGACCAGCCCGAACAGGCCCTTGTCCACCTTCTCGTCGTCCCGCTTCACGTAGACCAGGCCGAGGATCACGATCAGCAGGGCCAGCTTGACGCCGATCTTGATGTGGTCGACGGAATGGTTCTGCGCCTCGTTGAGCCCGACCAGGACCACACCGGTGACCAGCATCGTCAGCGCGCCGTGCAGCATCGCGGGCACGAAGCGGGCGGTTCCCTGGCCCATGGCCTTCATCTGGGTGAGGAACCCGCCGAGCAGCGACGCGATGCCGATGATGTGCAGTCCGACAAATATGTGGATGAGTACGTCCATGAGCCGGAGCCTAACCAGCCCCCACCCCACGCCCGACACCGGCCCGACGCGACGGCTACGGCCGTAGGGCTGTGGCCGGCCGTCGACGGCCGCGGGCAAGGGCCAAGGCGCGGGATGCGGGATGCGGGATGCGGGGAGGAACGGGTGGTGGGTTCAACCCACCACCCGTTCCTCACAAACGCCGCTCGGATCCCGACGCCCGTCCCTCGAAGCTCAAGCGCCGGTACGCGCGTACTCACGGAGAGCCGCCTCCGCGTCACGGTGACCGACGCCGACGAGACGCTGCCGACCCCGGCCACAGCCTGCCCGGACGACGAGTCCGGCCGAGGCCTCACCTTGGTGGAAACGCTGGCGGACGACTGGGGTGCGGAGCTACGCGAATCCGGCGGCGGCAAGACGGTCTGGTTCGAGGTGGCACTCACGCGCCGCCGCACAGTGACCGTACGTCCGCCATGCGAAAACGCAGCAGCATGCAGCCCTCCTCCCACCGGCCCCAGCGTGATCCGTCGCAGCGAAGGCTGAGCGCCCGAACCGCGTGAGACCGGACGGGCCGGGTCCCCGGTGCCGTCCTCGCCTCGTGCGCGGCGCCCGCTGCATGCCTCGCCGCCCGACCTCCGACCAGGAATTCACCTGCCGTCAAGATCGTTCAATCGACATGCCACAGCACCAGGACGCCCCTGACGTACGTCCCCTCACCGATGCCGACGTCCCCATCGCGGTCGACACCCTCACCCGGGCCTTCGTGGGCTATCCCTTCACCCGGCACGTGATCGCCGCAGACAACCACGAGACCCGGATCCGGCGCTTCCAAGAACTCTGCCTGACCCGCATCGGGATGGTGTACGGCCGCGTGTGGGTTGCCGACGCGGGCCGCGCCGTCGCTGTCTGGGCCACTCCTGACCAGGACCCCTCGCCCGCCTTCGCCGAGATCGGCCCACTGCTCGGCGATCTCACCGGTGACCGGACGGCCGCCTACGAGTCCGCAGAGCAGGCCGTCGCTCCGTATCGACCGCAGGAGCCGGCGTGGTTCCTCAGCACGGTGGGAGTCACCCCCGGAGCCCAGGGGCGGGGCCTCGGTACCGCGGTGCTGATCCCTGGCATCGAGGAAGCCGAACACGCCGAGTGCCCGACGTTCCTGGAAACTTCCAGCGAGAGGAACGTGACGTTCTACGAGCGCCTCGGTTTCAAGGTCACAGCCGAGGTCCTGCTCCCCGGCTCCGGCCCCCGCACGTGGTGCATGCGCAGGGATCCGCGGTAGGGCTCCGGGGCCCGCAACGCGGGAGAACCCGGAGCCCGGACATCAGGTTCACTGGCGTGCACAGCGCTCGCCATGTGCGGTGCGAGCACGTCACCCTGTTTCCGTCCATCCGTTCTCGACCCGCTCGGCGCTCGGCCTTCAACGGGATTTGCTCAGCCTTCGCTGCGACAGGTCAGGAACGGAGTGATCGCAGCGGCGCCCACCGGACGGTCACACCAGGCGCCGGGCCGTCGCCCAGCGGGTGAGCTCGTGGCGGTTGGAGAGCTGGAGCTTGCGCAGGACCGCCGAGACGTGGGACTCGACCGTCTTCACGGAGATGAAGAGCTGCTTGGCGATCTCCTTGTACGCGTAGCCGCGGGCGATCAGCCGCAGCACTTCGCGTTCGCGCTGGGTGAGGCGGTCGAGGTCCTCGTCGACCGGAGGGGCGTCGGTGGAGGCGAAGGCGTCGAGGACGAAGCCGGCCAGGCGGGGGGAGAAGACGGCGTCACCCTCCTGGACCCGGAAGATCGAGTCGACCAGGTCGGTCCCGGTGATCGTCTTGGTCACGTATCCGCGGGCGCCGCCCCGGATCACCCCGATCACGTCCTCCGCCGCGTCCGAGACCGAGAGTGCGAGGAAGCGGACCGGCCGCTCGGGGTCGCCCATCATCGGCGCGCAGCGGCGGAGCACTTCCACGCCTCCGCCACCGGGCAGGTGCACGTCGAGGAGGACGACCTCGGGCCGGGTCGCGGTGATGACCGTGACCGCCTGGTCGACGTCGGCGGCCTCGCCGATCACCTCGACGCCGGTCTGTTCAGTCTGTCCGATCTCGGCCTGGACGCCCGTGCGGAACATGCGGTGGTCGTCGACGAGGACGACACGCACATGACGTCCGGCGCCGTCGGCCGGTCCCGCCGTTCCGTTCGTCCCGGTCGGTTCGGTGGGCTCGCTCATGACGTCTTCTCCGCCCTCTCCATCTCCAGCTCGACCTCCGTGCCGCCGTCCGGCACCGCGCGCAGCCGCGCCGTGCCGCCGTTGCGCTCCATGCGGCCGATGATCGATTCTCTGACACCCATGCGGTCGGCGGGTATCGAGTCGAGGTCGAAGCCGGGGCCGCGGTCCCGGACGGACACGAAGACCGTCCTTCCCTCGACTTCGGCGTAGACCTGTACGGCACCCCCCTCGCCACCGTACTTGGCCGCGTTCACCATAGCCTCGCGCGCGGCCTGCATCTGCGGGCGGATCTTCTCGTCCAGCGGGCAGTCGCCGACGACGACGACCTCGATGGGGACCCCGTGCTTGTCCTCCACCTCGGCGGCGTTGCGCCGCACGGCGTCGGCGAGGGTGGTGGGCTCGTCGGCCTCGTCCTTGCCGGTGCCCTCGGGCTTGTAGAGCCAGTTGCGCAGGTCGCGCTCCTGGGCGCGGGCGAGGCGGCGCACCTCCCCCGGGCTCTCGGAGTTGCGCTGGATCAGGGTGAGGGTGTGCAGCACCGAGTCGTGGACGTGGGCGGCGACCTCGGCGCGCTCCTGGGCACGGATGCGCATCAGCCGTTCCTCGGAGAGGTCCTGGGTCATGCGCACGAGGTAGGGGCCGGCGAGGAGTGTGATCCCGACGAGGACCGCGAGGGCCGCCTGGAGCACCGACGCGAGGTGAGTACCGGAGCCCCGCAGGACGAAGATGCCCGACGCCCCCGCCGTGACCAGCAGGACGCCGGCGCCGCCCCGCAGCAGGGTGACCGTACGGCGACGGCTGCCGACCTCGACCCAGCGGGCCCGGCGCGCGTTGTCGGCCTGCCGCCAGACCAGGGCGACGCCCGCGCCGACCAGCACGGTCGGCCAGAGATAGGCCCTGGCGCCGTTGGACAGGTTCACATTGCCGACGAAGCCCAGGGCCACGACGACCATGAGGAGCAGGGCGACGATCTGGCCCTTGTCCGGTCTGCGGGTGACGAGTCTGCGCCGACCGTCCGGTGAGGTCTCGGTCCCGACCAGCGGGGGCGGCTTCTGCTCGTCCACACCGCCGACGCCGAGCGGTACGAAGAACCAGAACGCGGCATACAGCAGCGCGCCGAGGCCGTCGGCCATGAACAGGCCGACGAACATGAGCCGTACCCAGATCACGGGCAGCCCGAGGTGTCCGGCGAGCCCCCGCGCCACACCACCGAGCCAGCGTCCATCACCGCTGCGGTAGAGCTTGCGCGGCGGCCGCGGCTCGACGAGTGACGCTGCTGCGGCTTCCGACATGTCAATGATGGTCACACGGCCCCCGGTTCCGGGGCATCAGGGTCGATCCCGGAGACTCCCCTGATCTCCGGGTCCGGGCCCTCGGACAGTCCCCCGGGCACCCCTCAGGGCCGATATCAGGGTCCGGCCAGGGTCGTCCCGACTGCCGCCACGGCGGCTCGCCCGTCACCATGGACTCATGACAGATCACCAGCACGCCGCGCCGGGCCCGGGGCCCGGCTCCGGCGCGGTCGGAGAGGCCGCTTCCGGCGGGGCCCCGCAGCCGCCCGGCGAGGCGGGCGTGCCCGAGCCTCCGTACCGTTTCCGGCGCGACCGCCGGCACCAGATGATCGGTGGAGTGTGCTCCGGGCTCGGCCGGCAGTGCGACATGGACCCGGTGATCTTCCGCATCACGCTGGCGGTGCTCTCCGCCACCGGCGGCGTCGGCCTCATCTTCTACGGCTTCGCCTGGCTCCTCTTCCCGTACGAGGGCGAGGAGGAGAACGAGATGCGCAGATTGCTGACCGGCCGGGTCGGCGGCCACACGCTGGCGGCGATACTTTTCGCGCTGGTCGGCTGCGGCGTCTTCCTCAGCATGCTGAACAACGGCGGGGTGCTGAGCTTCGCCGTGATGCTCTCCCTGCTGCTCGCCGGTGCCGGGTACTGGTCCCGGCAGCGCGGTGCCCCCAGCCCCGACCCCCTCGCCGCCCAGGCCGCCGCCGACGCCCCGCCGGAGCCCCAGGCGCCGCCGGTTCCCGCCTCCTACTCCTCCTGGTGGCGCGATCCCATAGTCAAGGACGGCACGCACATCGGCGGTACGGGCTACCTGTGGGGCCCGGGGAACTCCCGCGACCTGGACATCGCCTCAGTGGTCGACGTCCGCCTCGACCCCCACGGCTCCGGCCGCGGCGCCGCGCGAGCCCCGCACCCGCGGCCGGTCAAGCCGCGAGGGCCCCGCGGGATCGGCGGCTGGGTCTTCCTGCTCGCCCTGCTCGCAGCCGGTCTGGGCACGGGCCTGACATGGCAGGAGCATCCGCTCGGCACCAGCCTGCAGACGGGTCTCGCGTGTGCGCTCGCCGTATTCGGCATCGGTGTGGCGGTCAGCGCGTTCCTGGGCCGCACCGGGGCGGGGTCGATCATCCTGGCGGTCATCACCGCGGGGCTGCTGGCCGCCTCCACGGCCGTGCCCAAGGACATCGGCACCGAGTGGATGCGCACCAGCTGGGAGCCCGCCTCGGTCGCACAGATACGCCCGGCGTACGACCTGGGCACGGGGAGCGGCACCCTCGATCTGTCCAAGGTGCGGGTGGCCGAGGGGCAGACCGTGTCGACGCGGGCGAACGTCGGCCTGGGCCGCATCCACGTGATCGTGCCCGAGAACGTGACCGTGCGGCTGAACATCCAGGTCGGTCTGGGCGACATCCAGTTGCCGGGCGACCTGCGGAAGGACGTGGACGTGGCACCCGACAAGCGCAAGGAGGCGACCCTGGCTCCGCCCGCGGGCGTCAAGAAGGCGGGCACGCTCGACCTGGACCTCCAGGTCGGCGCCGGACAGGCGGAGGTGAGCCGTGCTACGTCATGAGTTCCAGCCCGGCAGGCTGGTCGCCGGCGCCTTCCTCACTCTCGCCGGCGTGCTCTACGCCGGAGACGCGGGCGGCGCCTGGGACACCCCGTGGTTCGTCGTGTTCCCCGTCGTCGCGGGCGGCCTGTGCCTGGCCGCAGCGGTGGGCAGCGTGACGGGCCTGATACGCCGGAACAGACGGTCCGGCGACCGGGAGAACCACGCGAAGTCACCGACCTGACGAAGGCGGCCGGCGGCCGGCCCGGAACTTTCGCCGCGGGCGGGGGCGGCCCTACCGGTAGTCGCTCACCCGCCGCCGGCGCCCTCGGAGGGCGGCGTCCACGGAGAGCAGGGGGGCACCTGCCAGCACCAGCGGAATCCAGCCCACGAGGTAGGGGAGGTCATTGCCGTAGTAGTACGGTTCGGCGGCCCAGCTCACCGTCAGCCACAGGCTGAGGGAGATCAGCGCGCCGCCGAGGGCGGCCGTCCGGGCGAGCAGACCGATGAGAGTTCCGATGCCGACGGCCAACTCGCCGAAGGCGATGGCGTAACCGAAGGCGACGGGATTCTGCAGGGACATGTCGACCAGCGCGGGAATGGCCGAGGAGTCGCGGACGGCACGCATCATGTCGCCGATCGACCCGGCCCCGGCGTCCTTCATGAACGCGCTGTCGGTGAGTTTGTCCAGTCCGGCGTAGATGAAGGTGACGCCCAGAAAGATCCGCAGAGGCAGGAGTGCGTACCGCGTGGCGGTGTCCCGCCAGTTCCTGCTGCCACCGAATTGAGGGATGTACGTATCCGTGCGCATACCCTGAGTCATCGCCGTCTGTCGCCTCTCGCCGCCGTACCGAGACCCCCTCAACAAACCATACGTATGACAATCAAGACCGGATCAATCCATTACCGCCCTGTTTTTTCGGAACGTCACCTCGGCCACTCGGCTCGGCCACTCGGCCACGCCGACCGGTCCGGCTAGTCCGTCACGTCGATCGTGTACCGGTTCGTCTCCACCCCGGCTGCCGTGACGACCTGTACCTCCACCCGCCCCGGTTCCACCTCCACCGGGACCGGAACGGTCAGCAGGGCGTCCGTCGGGTTGTCGAAACCGCCCCTCACCGGCACCAGCGGCACATGGACGTGCACCGTTCCCACCCGGACCACCATCCGGGCCAGTCGGTCGGCTCCCTGCGCACCCGTCGGAACGAAGCCGGTGCCCCGGATCTCGATGTCGTCGCCGGTCCGGATCGGCGCGTCCAGGTCCCCGGCCTCCCGAGCCCGTACCACCGAAAGGATGACCGGTCGGCCGCCCTCCGCGTACTTGCCCGCGAGATAGGTCGCCGCCGACACCAGCACGACCACCGCGAGCCCCCACGGCAGATCGGGCAACTGGTCCGGCCGCCGCGCCAGTCGCACCGCCGCGAACACCAGCGCGACGGCGCTGATCACGACGTACTGGATGTCGGCGAAGCAGCCCCGTCCCGCGTCGTCGGTCAGCAGATCGGCCGCCCGGGGCCGGTCCGCACGTACCTTCTGCAGCCGCTGCCCCTGCACACGCAGTCCGACCACCCGCCGCACCACCACGGCGATCCCGCACACCACGGCGAGTACGGTCACCACGCCCGCACCGCGGGCCAGTTCCAGTCCCGCGATCAGCGCGTCGCGTTCCCGGTGCTCGGAGGCGACCGCCAGTTGCCCCACCAGGACCAGCACCGCGTACGCCAGGAGCAGCACCCAGGAGGCCGCCACCGCGCGGGAGGTGGAAAGACGGTTGTCCTCCCCGATCACCGGCGCCAGCACCCCACCCCGCGCCCGGTGGAACCACGAAGCGGCGGTCAGCGCGCCGGCCACCACCAGCGCGGCCAGCAACCCGGCCGTGCGCGCGGCGCTCCAGCCCGAGCCGATCGCCGTGAGCGCCTGGCCCAGAAGCAGCAGCACGACCGCCGCCCACACCACGACCGCCGTCCGACGCCACAGGCGCGCCAGCCAGGCCGCGCCCTCGGCCCGGCCGCGCTCGGCCACGAGTTCCGCGGCCTGCGCCAGCTCCTCCGAGACCCACTGGCGGGAGGCGGACGCCGAGTGGGCGACCGCCGCCGGCAGCCCCTGCCCGGCCGCGAACTCCTCCCGCTTCAGCAGGAACGCGGCGACCGCGCGCCGGTGCCCCTCACGCACCCCGTGCGGACAGTCCCCGCAGGCGCAGCCGCCTTCGTGGGCGCCCGCGTCCGCGCCATACCCCGTCCCAGTAGGGTTCGCCTCCTGCACCGCCACGCCCGAAGCCCGCCTTTCCCATGTCCGCGCACACGTTGGAGATCACAATCGGTGCACGCAACTCCCCGGCAACGAATGCGAATTGTGCCCTACGTCCGACCCTCCCCACCCGGCAGGTCCGGTCAGCGAGTGAAGTTCGAGACGTCATGTTGACCCGGCCGTGAGATTCCCCCGTGGCCGACCGTGGCCGACCGCCGTACGCCGCCCGCTGCTCCATCCGGAGGACACCGCCGATACCCGACACAAGGCGTCCGGTATCCGCGCCACACTCGGCCCATGGACACGAATCCCATGCACACGAACTGGGAGGCCTTCACCTCCGCCGAACCCGCTCTCGCGAAGACCGTGGCGGAGCGCTTCGGCGCGCACACCCACCACGTCCTCGCGACCCTGCGCAAGGACGGGTCGCCGCGCACCACCGGCCTGGAGGTGCGCTTCCTGAACGGTGAGCTGTGGCTCGGCATGATGCCGGACTCGCTCAAGGCGCTCGACCTGCGCCGCGACCCGCGCTTCGCGCTCCAGGCGAACCCGGGGACGGGCACGGGCATGGGCGGCGGGGACGTCCGGATCAGCGGGCGCGCGTTCGAGGTCGACGACGCGGACACCAGGAGCAAGTACGCCGAAGAGGTGGAACCGCCGGAGCCGTTCCACCTCTTCCGCACCGAGTTGACGGAGGTCGTACGGACCTACGTGGAGGACGAGACGTATCTCGTCCTCCAGGTCTGGAAGCCCGGTGAGCCGGTGCGCACGCTCAAACGGACGTGAGCCCTCTCCGAACGGGGACCACCCGAACGGGGACTACTCCCACTCGATGGTCCCCGGCGGCTTGGAGGTCACGTCGAGGACGACGCGGTTGACGTCCCGCACCTCGTTGGTGATGCGGGTCGAGATCTTCCCGAGGACGTCGTACGGCAGCCGCGACCAGTCGGCGGTCATCGCGTCCTCGGAGGACACCGGGCGCAGGACGATGGGGTGACCGTAGGTGCGGCCGTCGCCCTGGACACCGACACTGCGGACGTCCGCGAGCAGGACCACGGGGCACTGCCAGATGTCCCGGTCGAGGCCGGCCGCGGTGAGCTCCTCGCGGGCGATGGCGTCGGCCTCGCGCAGCAGGTCGAGCCGCTCCTTGGTCACCTCGCCGACGATGCGGATGCCGAGTCCCGGGCCGGGGAACGGCTGCCGCTGGACGATCTCCTCGGGCAGGCCGAGTTCCTGGCCGACCATCCGGACCTCGTCCTTGAACAGCTGGCGCAGCGGCTCGATCAGCTTGAACTCGAGGTCCTCGGGCAGACCGCCCACGTTGTGGTGGGACTTGATGTTGGCGGTGCCGGTGCCCCCGCCGGACTCGACGACGTCCGGGTAGAGGGTGCCCTGGACCAGGAACTCCACGGCCGGGCCCGCGTCCGCGACGATCTCGGCCTGGGCCTGCTCGAAGACCCGGATGAACTCGCGGCCGATGATCTTCCGCTTCTCCTCGGGGTCCGAGACGCCCTTGAGCGCGGTCAGGAACCGCTCCGACGCGTCCACGACCTTCAGCTGCACGCCGGTCGCGGCGACGAAGTCCTTCTCGACCTGCTCGGTCTCGCCCTTGCGCATCAGGCCGTGGTCGACGTACACGCAGGTCAGCTGCGAACCGATGGCCTTCTGGACGAGGGCCGCGGCGACGGCGGAGTCCACCCCGCCGGACAGACCGCAGATGGCGCGCCGGTCACCGACCTGCTCGCGGATGGCGGCGACCTGATCCTCGATGACGCTGCCGGTGGTCCAGCTCGGGCTCAGGCCCGCGCCCCGGTACAGGAAGTGCTCCAGCACCTGCTGCCCGTGCGTGGAGTGCATCACCTCGGGGTGGTACTGGACGCCGTAGAGCTTCTTGTCGTCGTTCTCGAAGGCGGCGACCGGGACGACCTCCGTGGAGGCCGTGACGACGAAGCCCTCGGGGGCGGCGGAGCAGGCGTCGCCGTGCGACATCCACACGGCCTGTTCGTCCGGGGTGCCCTCGAAGAGGGTGGAGGACGACTTGGAGACGTGCAGGTCCGTACGGCCGTACTCACGCGCGCCGGTGTTGTCCACCTGGCCGCCCAGGGTCCGCGCCATGAGCTGGAAGCCGTAGCACATGCCGAAGACCGGGACGCCGGCCTCGAAGAGCGCGCGGTCGACGGTGGGGGCGCCCTCCTCGTACACCGACGAGGGGCCGCCGGAGAGAATGATCGCCGCCGGGTTCTTGGCAAGGATCTCCGCGACCGGCATGGTGCTCGGCACGATCTCGCTGTAGACCCGCGCCTCGCGGACGCGACGGGCGATGAGCTGGGCGTACTGCGCGCCGAAGTCGACGACCAGGACGGTGTCGGGCGCGTTGGCAGCGGAAGTCGCTGATGACACGAGGTGCCTTCCGGCGGTGGGCGGGTCTGGTGTCTTCCGAGTCTAGCCGGTGGACGTGCGGTCCCCTCCTGGCTCCCGCAGCCGCGCACGGCGGGGGCCCGTCTCACCATGCGACCCGTGTTGGCGGGCCGGGGCGAGCGCGGCATACTGGGACCCATGTTCACGCACGCGGCCTTCTCGGCTTTCCTCTTTACCTATGGCAACCGGCCCACCGGCTGCCATGGTCGTGCTGCTTGAGCAACTGACAAGCGACTTCCCAGGCGCCCCGGGCCGACAAGGTCCGGGGCGCCTGGCGTTTTCGGACCCGGTCGCTCCAGGGCACCCCACCCATCCAGCGAGGAGCCCCGCCATGACCACCACCACCGACATCACGGCCGTCGACAGCACGACCGCCGAGAGGACCGGCGCCCGCACCGTCGAGGCCGCCGACGTGATCGCCGGCGCCCGCGAGCGGATCGACGCGCTCGACGATCGGATCATCGGCCTGGTCCAGGAACGGATGGCCGTGTCGGCCGTCATCCAGCGGGAACGGATCGCCTCCGGCGGCCGACGCGTGAACCTCTCCCGTGAGATGGAGATCCTCAGCCACTACAGGGACGCCCTGGGCAAGTCGGGCACCGCGCTCGCGATGACCCTGCTGGAGCTGAGCCGCGGCAAGATCTGAACCGGCCGGACACCGGGGCCGACCACCGGTGACTGAATCCGCGTTCCAGGCACACACGTACGCATTCCCCCTCACCCGTACGGCGCGTGACCGGAGCCGCGGTCGCGCCGTTGGTCCGGGTGTCCGTGTCAGCCAGGGGCGGGCTCGAAAGAACCACGCGTGGCTCGCCGGAGCGATGAGACGTACGGATCGTGCCGTGCGTCGTGGGACCTCGTTCCGGACAGGTGACCGGACGGCAGGGGACAGCAGCCCGGTCACCCAAGAGAACGGTCGGCCCCGGGGACGCCCGGGGCCGACCGGCGGGCCCCTCCCCCGCGGCCGATTCCCGTGCGGGACGTGGTGTCAGGTGCGGGACACGACGCCGCATTCCTCGGCGGCCCCCTCCAACCCCTGGCTCCGGTCGTACGGATCCCGCGCCTCCCCCGTCGGTACGGAGCCGTCTTCCAGGTCGGCGAGGAACTGCGGACGGATCACTCCGTCGCCGTCCCGGCAGTCGTCGTTGCTGATCTCGCTGTTGATGTCGCCGAGCCAGATGCGTCCGTCGGTCGCCTGGAACCTGGCGGGGTCCACCGCCTCCACCTCGATCACCCGGCGCGCGATCACCCGGGCCACCTCGTCCCCACCCTGGCGGGCGAGCGCGTACACGAAGGTGTAGTCACCCTTGACCACGGCCTTCCCGGCGGTTCCGCGCACAGGCTCGACCGTCAGACGGCCACGAACCCTCACGTCGTCCACCAGTTCGACCTCGTCGGGGTCGAACCGGGTGAACGTCCACACCGGGTCGTTCTTCACCGTGGGCTTGCGCAGCCCCGTGCGCAGCTCGGCGAGGTAGTCCCCCATCAACGGGTCGAGGAGGGCCAGCGCCTCCTTCGGCTCGGCCCCCATGATCACCTCATGGTCGAGGTTCGAGGCGATCAGGAAGTCCCTCGCCCCTTCCAGAGCCGCCTCGACGGAGGCTGCGGAGACTCCGTTGACGGCCTTCGCCTTCCCCTCCGGCAACCGGATCGCCTCCGCTCCCGACTCCCACCGCGCGGCCGGAGATCCGGCGAACGGCCGCTCCCGGGTGGGCATATCGGCGGGGGCCGCGGAGGGGGCGCTCGTGGGGCGGGCGGTCTCGGGGGCCAGCGGTGCGCCGTTCGTCCCGTCCGACGCGTCCGCACCGCCACCGAGATCGCCGGGCAGCCAGGAGAGCGCGCCGGACGGGTTGACGGCGACCACGGCCACCGCTACGGCCACCAGCACGCCGACGACGCTCCAGCCCGTGCGCCGGCGCGTGGTGCGGCCGTTCATCTCCTGCCAGGCGGGCCCGGTGCGCCACCCCTCGGGCTGAGCGGGCGGGGCGGCGGGCTTGTTCCGGCCCCAACGGCGCTTTCCGCCACCGCCGCTCGACCCGGCCTGCGCCTCGTCCATGGCGCGCAGCCGCTCGGTCACCATCCGCGCCCGCGCGGACGGTTCCTTCGGGGCGGAGGCGTGGATGTCGCGCTCACTGTCCGCGAAGAATTTGTCCCACACATCGTCGGGCGGGGTGGAGGACTCCGGTCTCGTGGGCTCTTCGGACGGCTGCTCAGGCACTGAGTGACGCGCTTTCTGTCAAGAGGTGTCGGATTTCGTCAACGCGGATCGAAGGGTGAGCGTACGCCCGAGCCGATCACCCCGTACGAGTGATCCACCTCACATAAACTTTCTGTCAGAGTCAGGACAACCATTCACAGGCTTCGGTGATCAAACCATCAGAACCACGGGCCACACCCCGCGCCCCACCGCGGAGGCCTCCCCCCTGACGCGTACCGCAACCGGCGGTACACCTGACTTACCGAGGTCTTCATGAAGCTCCGCCGCGCCATGGCTGTTGCGGCCGCAACAGCAGTGATCGCCCCGGCTGCGCTCCTCGCGGCTCCGGCCGCGTACGCGACCGATTCGGCCCCGGCAAACGCCGTCTCCTCCGAGTCGAATCCCGAGGAGACCGAGCCGGAGAAGACGAGCGACCCGGCCACCGAGCCGTCCGACCCCGAGACGACCGACGACACGAACCCCCCCGGCGAGACCGAGACCGACGCGCCCGACGAGGAGACGCCGGAGAACACGCCCAGCCCCTCCGTCACCGAGTCGGACCCGGCCCCGAGCCCCTCCACCTCCGCCCCCGAGCCCGAGCCCGAGCCCACGCCCAGCGAGTCGGAGCCGGAGGAGTCCGAGACTCCGGACCCCGAGCCGTCCATCTGCGAGGACACCAAGGTCGATGTCGGCATCTCCGGCCTGCCCGGCAAGATCGCGGCGGGCAGCGGCTGGCACAAGTTCTCGCTGGACGTGGTGAACAACTCCGACTCCACCCTCGAGAACCTCGACTACTTCGCCGGAGCCTCCGCCGAGGCGAACTGGGAGGACCTGTTCACGAGCAAGCAGGTCGAGCTGCAGGTCCAGGACCCGAACAACGAGGCCTGGCACGACCTCAACGAAGAGGGCTACGCGGCCGGTTACATCGGCTACAGCACCGAACTCGAAGCGGGCTACCAGGTCAACATCCCGCTGCGGATCAATGTGAAGCCCTCCGCCCCGGCCGGCGCCGCCTTCTCGCTCGGCGCGACGATCTACGGCGACAGCGACGGCGAGTGCACCGGCTTCGGTGACGTGTCGTACAGGTTCCAGATCGTGGCCGCCGGTACGGACACGGACGGCACCAAGCCGCAGGAAGGCGGCAAGGCCCCCGTCACGAACAAGAAGCCGGCCGCCGACACGCCGAAGGTCACCGGCAGCCTGGCCGAGACCGGTTCCAGCTCCGCGCTTCCGATGGTCGGTCTCCTCGGCGGTGCCGCCGTCGTGGCCGGTGCGGGTGCGGTGTTCGTGGTGCGTCGCCGCCAGGCCGGTGCGGTGGCGTAAGCACGCCGTGAGCAAGGTGGCGTGAACACGCCGCAGATATAGGGAAGAGGACCTGCGCTCGGAGGGGGGCGCAGGTCCTCTTTCCTTCCCCGGATCACTCGGATCACCCGGATCACCCGGCCCGTTCGGACCGCCCGGCTGCCGCGGCTACTTCTTCGGCGGCACCGCCGGCATCCCCAGGAACGGCAGCCTCAGCGCGCCGAACGCGTCCGCCGGGACCGCCGGCGACTTCGGCTCGACCGGCTGGAGCCGCTCATAGGCCGCCCCCTGCTGCGGACGAGGGTCGGGTTCGCCCTTGTTGGGCCAGTACGACATGGCCCGCTCGGCCTGTGCCGTGATCGTCAGGGACGGGTTCACGCCCAGGTTCGCCGAGACCGCCGCCCCGTCCACGACCGAGATGCCGGGGTGACCGTAGAGGCGGTGGTACGGGTCGACCACGCCGGTGTCCCGGGTGGCGCCGATGGGGCAGCCGCCCAGGAAGTGGGCGGTGAGCGGCATGCCCGACAACTCGCCGATGTTGGAACCGGCGAACCCGTTGATCTCGGCCGCCAGGGCGGACGCGCCCTCCGTGGCCGCCTTGATCTGCTTGGGGTTGGCGGCACCGTGGCCCTGCCGCGCGGTGAGCAGCCCGCGGCCCGCCCCGGACGGTTTCAGGTACGTCGTCAGGGAGTTGTCCAACGACTGCATCACCAGGCCGATGATGGTCCGCTCCGACCAGCGCCGGTTGGAGAGCGAACGCATCATCAGCCAGGGGTGCCTCGCCGCGTTGCCCAGCCAGCCCAGCACCCTGGCCGCGCCCGAACCACCGCCCGCGTACGGGACCTGGAGGATCGACAGGCCGCCCATCGAGTTGGAGCCGCGACCGTAACGGACCGGTTCGATATGGGTGTTCTCGTCGGGGTGGATCGACGAGGTGATGGCCACGCCGCGGGTGAAGTCGACCTTGGGTGCCCCTGTCGCCCTGCGGTAGCGGCGGTCATCGGTCTGCGCGCCGACCAGCGCCTCGGAGTTGGTACGGGTCAGCTCGCCCAGCCTGTCCGATATGTGCGGGAGCCGGCCGTCGGCCTTCATCCGGTGCAGCAGTGTCTGGGTGCCGTACGTGCCGGCGGCCAGCACGACGCGGCGGGCCCGGAAGGTCCGCCCGCCGCCCTTGCGGCGGTTGTCGGTGGGGAGCGTGGCGACGGCGAATCCGTTCTGCGAGTCCTCCGTCACCGACACGGCCGTCGTCATGGGGTGGACGACCGCGCCCGCCTTCTCGGCGAGGTGGAGGTAGTTCTCGTTGAGGGTGTTCTTCGCGCCGTGCCGGCAACCGGTCATGCACTCGCCGCATTCGGTACAGGCCCGGCGCGCGGGTCCCGCCCCGCCGAAGTACGGGTCGGCCACCTCCCGCCCCGGCTTCGCCCGCACCGTGCCGTCGGCGTCCTCGCCGTCGCCGAAGAAGACGCCGACCGGGGCCATGTGGAAGGTGTCGCCCACGCCCATCCGCTCGGCCGCCGCCTTCAGGTGCACGTCGGACGGGGTCGTCGTCGGGTTGAGCCGTACGCCCAGCATGCGCCGCGCCTGGTCGTAGTACGGCTTCAGCTCGTCCTGCCAGTCGGTGATGCCGCGCCACTGCGGGTCGTCGAAGAAGGGTTTGGGCGGCACGTAGAGGGTGTTGGCGTAGTTGAGGGAACCGCCGCCGACGCCCGCGCCGGCCAGGACCATCACGTTGCCCAGCAGATGGATGCGCTGGATGCCGTACATGCCGAGCCTGGGTGCCCACAGGTAGTTCCTCAGGTCCCAGGAGTTCTTCGGCAGGGAGTCACGGGTGAAGCGGCGGCCCGCTTCCAGTACGCCGACGCGGTAGCCCTTCTCGGTCAGGCGCAGGGCCGTGACGGAACCGCCGAAGCCCGAGCCGACGACGAGGACGTCGTAGTCGTACACGGCGTCGTACGCGGTGTCATGCACCGTGTCATGCGCCGTGTCGTGCGGCGTTTCGTCCTCGCGTTCGTCGTTCCGTTCCTGGACGGAGTTCTCCTGTGACACGTGCTCTCCTCGTCGAAAGCTGCGGTGCCGGCTTGGCCCGGTCGGGGCAGGGCGGGGCGGGCTAGCGGAAACGGAATGCCTTCATCAGACGCAGGCTCCGGCTCATGAACTCCGCGTACCGCTCGTCGTCCAGGCCGAGGGAGGGAGCCATCGGCAGCAGCCGCTGGTGCGCGACGGTCTGGGCCTCCGTGTACTTGAGGATGCCCTCGGAGCCGTGCCGGCGGCCGAGGCCGGAGTCCTTCATGCCGCCCATCGGCGACTGGACGCTGCCGTAGGCGGGCGCGTACCCCTCGTTGATGTTGACCGTGCCGGTGCGCAGCCGGCCAGCCACCTCGCGGCCGCGCCGGGCGTCCTTCGTCCAGACCGAGGCGTTCAGGCCGTACGGGGTGGAGTTGGCGCGTTCGACGGCCTCGTCGTCGGAGCCGAAGCGGTAGAGGGAGACGACCGGGCCGAAGGTCTCCTCCGCGCAGACGGTCATGGACTCCTCGACGCCGTCGAGGATGGTCGGCTCGTAGAAGTACGGCCCGACGTCCGGACGGGCC
This sequence comes from Streptomyces sp. NWU339, assembly GCF_003143855.1. Lineage (GTDB taxonomy): Bacteria > Actinomycetota > Actinomycetes > Streptomycetales > Streptomycetaceae > Streptomyces. The sequence continues at coordinate 115,139 of NZ_QFRK01000005.1, read as the reverse complement.
GTGCCGCCCGCGATCACCTTGGCGCCCTTGGCGACGGCGTCCTCCACGTGCCGGGTGACGGCGTCCAACTGGCGTTCGCCGACCAGGGAGCCCATGTCGGCGCCGTAGCTCAGGGAGGTGCCGAGGCGGATCGCGCGGGTCCGGGCGGCGAAGCGCTCCAGGAAGGCGTCGGCGACCGACTCGTGGACGTACAGCCGCTCGATGGAGATGCAGAGCTGGCCCGCGGAGGAGAAGCAGGCGCGGACGGCGCCGGCGGCGGCCTTGTCCAGGTCGGCGTCCTCCAGGACCAGCATGGCGTTCTTGCCGCCGAGCTCGAGGGAGACGCCGACCAGGCGGGCGGCGGCGCTCCGGGCGACCTCGCGGCCGGTGCGGGTGGAGCCGGTGAAGGAGACGTAGTCGGCGTGCCGGACGACCTCCGGACCGACGACCGGCCCCTCGCCGAGCACGACCTGGAAGACGTCGGCGGGCAGTCCGGCCTCGATCAGCAGGTCACGGGCCCAGAGCGCGGTGAGGCAGGTCTCCGTGTCGGGCTTCATCACGACCGCGTTGCCCGCGACGAACGCCGGGAGCGCGTCGCCGACGGACAGTTCGAGCGGGTAGTTCCAGGGCGCGATCTGGCCGACGACACCGCGCGGGTGACGCAGTTCGGTGACCTTCGTGAGGGCCGGCACGGCACCCGCGTGGCGCTTGGGCCGCAGATACGCGGCGGCCCGGCGGCCGTAGTGGCGGGCGGCGATGGCGACGGCCTGGACCTCCTCGTGGGCGTGCAGGCGGGCCTTGCCGGTCTCCAGCTGGATCAGGTCGAGCACCTCGGCCTGGCGTTCGAGCACCAGGTCGTGGAACCGGAGCAGAACGGCGGCGCGCCGCCGTACCGGGATCTGCGCCCACACGGCCTGGGCGGTGCGGGCCGCCTCGAAGGCCCGCTCCACGTCCTCGGGGGTCGACTCGGGGAGGTCCGCCAGCTTCTCGCCGGTGAAGGGCGTGTGGTTGGCGGTCCGCCCGGAACCGACGACGCCCTTGGTGAGCTGGGCGACCAGTTCGGGAGTGACCACGTCGGCCGCGGTGCGGGCGCCCGCCGGGGCGGGGGCGAGAGGGTTGGTGCCGGTGGTGTCCCGGGTGGTCTGCACGTCCGTCATGAGCCGCAGGGTATGCCCACGCGGACGCTTTGTGTACCCGCCGGTAACAGATTCACGGACCGCTCACACACCGCGCCAGTGAACGCTGGCAACAAACCCGCTGATCAGGGCGTTGATCGGTTCAGGGTTCGTCGACCGGATCCTCGGCGGACTCCTTGACGGTCTTCTTGGCGGACTCCTCGATGTCCAGGTTGTCGATCACGGTCTGCGCCACCTCACGCCCGCGCTCCGTGAAGTCGCCCTTGCCCGGGTAGCTGATGGTGAGCTTGTACATGTCCTCGGCGGAGGTCATGTAGTAGAAGATCCGCATCTCGCGCGGGCGGGGGTTCTGGCTGTCGTTCGTGGTGTAGACGACGGTGTTCTCCGCGGCCGGCTTCCCCTTGTGGGTGAGCTTGGGCTTCGGGTCCGTCGTCGGGTTCTCCGGCATGTCGAGGGAGTAGTTGCCGCTCTCCTTGAAGCGCTTGTTGTCGTCGTACATCTCGGCGTCGGCGGAACCCTCGATGTCGTTACCGGTGCCCTCGGCCTTCCGCTCGAGTGTCAGGCCGACCCAGATGCTGCCGCTGTGGTCCGTGTACCTGACCCAGTGGTCCTGGTCCGTCTTCCGGTCGGGCACGGACCTCTGATAGCCCTTCGGCACCGACACGGACGCCGCGACGTCCTCCTCCTTGTGGGTCTCCCAGCCGTCCGGCAGCGGGCCCGCGAAGGGGTCCGCGATCACCAGGTACGCGGCCACCGCTCCGGCGACGACCGCCGCCCCCAGACCGGCCAGCGTCTTGTAACCGATTCGAACGCCGCCCTTGCCGCCGGACGCGGGCCCGGACCCGTTGCCGAAGCCCGGGGAGTGGACGACCTGTGTGGGCGGGGGCACGGGCGGGTTGACGACTGCTTCCAGCAGCACTCGGACCTGCGCGGCGTTCGGGCGGTGCACCGGGTCCTTCTGCAGCAGTCCGGTGATGACCTCGGCCAGCGGCCCCTTCGCGGCGGCCGGCGGCGCGGGCGCGGCGTTGAGGATGGACTGGAGTGTCGCGGGCGTGTTGCTGCGGCGGAACGGCGAGACCCCCTCCGTGGCCGCGTACAGCACGACGCCGAGGGACCACAGGTCGGAGGCGGGGCCGGGGCGCTGGCCCAACACCCGCTCCGGCGCGATGTACTCGGGCGAACCGACGAAGCCGCCGGTGTCGGTCAGGTTGGTCTCGCCCTCGATCTGGGCGATGCCGAAGTCGGTGAGGACGACCCGGTCGTACCGGCCGAGCAGCACGTTGTCCGGCTTCACGTCCCGGTGCAGGATGCCGGCCGCGTGCGCGGCCTCCAGCGCACCGAGCACCTCCAGGCCGACCCTGGCCGCCTCGCGCGCGGAGAGGGTGCCCTCCTCCTGCAGTACGGCACCCAACGAGCGGCCCTGGACCAGCTCCATCACGATCCACGGCTGTCCGTCCACGAGCGCGACGTCATGGACGTTGACCACCGCCGGGTGGTCGAGCCGGGCCGCGGCACGGGCCTCGCGGCGCATCCGCTCGAAGGCGTTGGCACATTCGCGTTCGGGAAGATGGTCCGGGACGCGGGGCTCCTTGACGGCGACCTCGCGGTCCACCGTCTCGTCCGCGGCCCGCCACACCGTGCCCATGCCGCCGTGCCCGAGCTTGGAGAGCAGCCGGTAACGACCGGCGATGAGCCGACCGACGCCGGGGTCCTGCGACGGCTGTGAGGAGGGCTGCGGCGAGTGGGGCGGCTGCGGCGATCCCTGCCGGGCGTGCGCCTGTGGTGGCACCACCTGGGTGGGGGACGCGTACGGGTTGTCGGGATGCGGCATGGCCGCGGTCGGGTTCGGAACCCGGCCCGGGTTCGGGGTCGGCGGTTGCAGATCAAAACTCGTCGGCTCGTCTACTCCGCCGTGGCGGGCTCCCCCGTGGCTGCTCATGCTCCATCCATATCGCGCCAACCCCTCACGGAGCCACTTCGAACACCGTCCGGTCACAGACCCGTGACTCCGCCTGCGGCTTATCTCCCGTTTGCGCTGCTATGCGGCCGGTGACGTCGCGTCGGACGGCGTATTGGATGGCGTATTGGATGGCGTATTGGACGGCGTATTGGACGGTGCATCGGGCGACGTATCGGACGGCGCACCGGATGTGACGGACGCGCCGGGAGCCGTGGGGACGGTCGTGGGAGGCACCGCTGTGGGAGACACCGTGGCCGACGGGTGGCCCGTGCGGGACGGGCGTGGTGTATCGGACGGCCGGGGTTCGGGGGACTGGCTCGCGGGTGTCCGCGGTCCCGTGCTGGACGGCGTACCGCCTCCTCCGCCTCCGCTCCCGTCACCGTCATGGTCCAGGAGCAGCGCCGCCGCGGACACCCCGGCGCCCGCCATCGCGGCGACGGCCAGCGCGGCCACGAGCATGCTCCGCGTGGGCTGTCGGGCCGGGCGTTCCCCGGCGGGGCCGTCGGCCGGGCGGGTGCGCCCGGCCCATCCTCCGGCAACTCCTTCCCCGGCTCCGCTTCCTCCAGCCGCCCCTGCCCCGCCGGCCGCCCGTCCTTCGGCCTCCGCCGCCACGGCGTACCCGAGCGGCGGGTACTCCGGTGTGCGGCCCGTCTCACGGAAGGCCCGCAGCATCCCCTCGGCCCGGTCCGCGTCCAGCCGTCGGTCGGGGTCGCGCTCCAGCAGGCCTCGTACGACGGGCAGGATCGGCCCGGCCTGCGCGGGTGGCCGTATCTCCTCGGTCACGACCGCGTGCACGACCCCGCCGATCGAGTCCCGGCGGAACGGCGACTCACCGCTGAGCACCGTGCACAGCAGGGCGCCGAGCGACCACAGGTCGGACTCGGGGCCGGTCCTGGCCCCGGACATCCGCTCGGGGGCGGTGTACTCGGGCGAGCCGACGAAGGAACCGGACTCGGTGAGCGTGGTGGCCCCCGCCACCTGGGCGATCCCGAAGTCGGTGAGGACGACCCGGTCGGTGCCGCGCTCCAGCAGCACGTTCGCGGGTTTGAGGTCGCGGTGCAGGACACCCGCCGTGTGGGCGCCACGGAGCGCGCCGAGCAGGTCGATGCCGATGCGCGCGGCCTCCGCGGCGTCGACCGGGCCCCGCGTGGCGATACGGTCGGCCAGCGATCCGCCGTCGATCAACTCCAGGACGATGTACGGACGTTCGTCGTCCTCGACGACATCGTGGACGACGATGATGTGCGGGTGGCTCAACTGGGCGAGCGCGCGTGCCTCACGGAGCGTGCGGTCCCGCTGCCGCCGGGCCTCCGCCGCGGAGAGCGTCTCGTCGAGGGGGAGTTCCTTGACGGCGACGTCACGCCCGAGTAACTGGTCGGTCGCCCGCCACACCACGCTCATGCCACCGCGGCCGAGTCTCTCCTCCAGCCGGTAACGGCCCGCTATGACACGGGCGTTGTTCCGTGCCGCCCCGTTTCCGGGCTCCCCCTCGGTCCCCATGGGCCCATCATGCCCCACCGGATGTGTTCCCTCCGGTAGGCCTATTCGGCCAAGCGCGCCCGGCTACTGAGGTTCGCGCCACCCCTGCAGGATCGTTTCGAACTGCTTGCTCGTCGTGGCCCAGTCCTCGGCCGGGGCCGCCATGTAGAGCGCGTACTCGACCCCGTCGCGCGAGAGGTACATCTGGTCGACGGCCCGGTACGCCCCCGGGAACTCCGTGTCCTTGGGCAGCGCGGTCCAGGAGTACTCGAGTCGCGCGCTCTTGCGGTCGCGGTAGACGCGACGCTCCAGACCCACCTGCCGGTAGTCGACCAGTCGCTGTCCTATCTGCTGGTCCAGATCTCTCAGGTGCTCGTACGGATCGTCGAAGTCGGGGGATTCGTCGGCGGCGATACGGATGAAGTGCTTGCCGCCATCGGGCGTGTAGTCGACCTGGCGGGTCTCCTCGTCGAAGACGACCCGCTCCCAGTCCTCGCCGGGCAGGACGATGCTGAAGCCGAAGGGATCGGTGCGGCGCACCCAGCCCTCCGGCAGGCCGTCCGTCTGCTCGGTGTCTTCGCCCGTACCGCTGGTCGCGTCGGGCGTGGTCGTGCCGAAAGGCGCCGCCGAAGTACCGCCACCGCCCTGTGCGTTGCCCTCGCCCTCGTGCAGCAGCACCGCGGCGCTCCCGCCGACGAGTGCGGCCAGGACCACGACCAGGGCGATCAGGCGCGGGCGTCCGCGTCGCCGGGTTCCGGCAGCCACGGCTGCGGAAGGCGGCTGAACGGCCGTGGCACCCACACCCGCCTCGGGCCCGTACGGCGCCGGCACGGGCGCGGGTGCAGGTGCAGGCGCGGGCGCGGGTGTGCCGACGGCCTGCGTCGGCACGTACGTCTGCGCCGAGTTCGGCCGACGCCCCTCCGCGGCCTCGGCGAGCATCTGCTCGGTCGCCGCCGCGTCGGGCCGCATGGCCGGATCCTTGCGCAGGAGTGCGCTGATGACGGGTGCGAGCGGGCCGGCGTACCGCGGCTCACCGGCCTCCTCCTCGACGACCGCCTGCATGGTGGTCAGCGGGGACGTCCGGCGGAACGGTGATCTGCCCTCCACCGCCGTGTACAGCGTGGCGCCGAGCGCCCAGAGGTCGGAGGAGGGTCCGGGGTCCTGGCCGCGGATGCGCTCGGGTGCGAGATAGTCGACCGAGCCGACGACCTCTCCGGTCCGGGTGATCGCCGTGTCACCCTCTATCTGCGCGATGCCGAAGTCGGTGAGCAGCACTCGTCCGTCGCCGCCGAGGAGCACGTTGCCGGGCTTGACGTCACGGTGCACCACACCGGCGGCGTGCGCGGCCCGCAGGGCGCGCAGCACCCACAGACCGACCCGTGCCGCCTCGCGGGGCTCGACACGCTCCCGCTCCTTGACGGCGTCGGCGAGCGAGCGGCCCTCGACCAGCTCCATGACGATCCACGGGCGGCCGTCGTGCTCCAGTACGTCGTGCACCGTGACGACCGCGGAGTGGTTGATCCGTGCCGCCGCGCGCGCCTCGGCGCGGGTGCGCGCCAGCAGCGTGGCCTGCTCGCTGTCGGAGACGTAGAGAGCGGCGGTCAGCTCCTTGACCGCGACGGATCGGTGCAGCACCTCGTCATGCGCGCGCCACACCCGGCCCATCCCACCGCTGCCGATGGCTTCGCCCAGCCGGTAGCGGCCCGCGACGAGCCGATCCTGTATCTCATTCACCTTGCCCCGCAATGGTCTTGACAACGTCAGGGTAGGTACCCGGGTCGGCCCTGGGAACCGAAGGGGGGCCATGGAGACCGCACTGTGATGGTTGTCGCCGTGCGGGACGGGAGGCAACCTAAGCGCCTGCGGAGGCGTACGGCCCTCGGGGGCCTCCTTGCCGCTTCCTCGCCGCTTCCCCGGTCAGCCGGTGAACCGGTACGTCGTCGACGCCTGCTCGAACAGCCGGCTCACCTCGTCCCGTTCGCCCTCCGGGCCACGCACCTGTACGACGTGGTATCGGCCGTCGATCAGCGTCGCGAGGTTACGGACGTACAGCTCGCCCCCGTCGCCGCCGGTCCACGTGAACTGTCCCTCGGCCATGGTTCGTCCGCCCACCTCGATGGTCTTCAGCCCGGTGGACGTGGCCCAGCTGGAATCGCGGTACGGCTGGAGCTCACGCTCGTCGTCTCGCTGATAGGCCATCGGGTCGTCGCCGTACCGCGAGGCACTGTCCCGGCCCGGTACGACGATCAGCTCGAAGTCGCCGCTGGAGTAGACGACCTGGCCGCTGCCGTTCTTCCCGGTGCGCTGCCAGCCCTCGGCGACGGCGACCCGGAAGCCCTCCGGGTCCTCGCGCAGGGTGAAGCCCTCGGCGGCGCCGGGGCCGGTGGTCTGCGTCTGGTTGGACGCGGCCGACTCCTCGGCGCCGCCCTCCGGGTTCTTCGGGTCGTCCGGTTTCGTCGAGGAGTCGCCGGCGCCCGGCGCTCCGCCGGCCTCCCGCGACGGAGATGCCTCACCGACCTCTCCGGCGGCGCCGGTACGGTCGGCCGTACCCGCGCCTCCGGTCTCCTCTCCGGCCTTCGGCATGAACAGGACGGCGTACGCGATCGCCGCGGCCATGGCGAACAGCACCAGCAGGAGCAGGGTGCGGCCCAGCCGTCGCGGGGAGCCCGACTCCTGTTTGGCCCGCTTGTGCCGTCCGTGGTGCGCGGGCAGCGCGGCGCGGCGTCTGCGCACCAGCTCGCCCCGGCGCCGCACGACGGGCAGGCGGCTGGTGTCGACCGGTGGTGCCGCTATGACGTGTACGCCGGCCTCCGGCTCGGGCGCCGACCGCACCAGTGAACGCAGCCAGCCGCGCAACTCCTCGAAGTCCAGCCGCTCGGTGGGATCCTGACGCAGCAGCGACTCCACGACCGGCCTGAGCGGCCCGCACTCCTCAGCGAACGCGGGAGGTTCGGCGCACACCATCTGCACCAGTTCGGCCGTCGACTCCTCCGGGTAGGGCGCGTGGCCCTGCACGGCCCGGAACAGGAGCGCGCCCAGCGCCCACAGATCGGTCGCGGGGCCGATGGGCGCGGCCAGCTGCCAGTTCTCGTGCACGGGCCCGGCCTGCTCCGGTGCCCACCGCTCCGTCACGGGGCCGACGACGGCCATCCGCGCCTGTCGTGCCCGCTCGGCGGCCAGTGCGGTGGTGGGGACCCGGCGCGCGGGCGTGTGGGCCGCCGGATCGTCCCAGCGGGCGGGCGGGGTGGCCCCGCCGGACGGGGCGAAGCCTCCTGAGTCCGCCGCGCCGGTCGCGGGGCTGAGCGCGGGTGCCGACGTGGAGCCGCCGGGCGGCAACGCGGCGTCGGGTCCGCCGTGGGGGGCGGCGCCGGGCCTGCCGACGGCTCCCACGCCGTAGGGGTCGGCTATCTGCCCCGGTGGAACCGACCCGGCCTGCACACCGGTCCCGCCGTTCTGCCCGGCGCCGGGCAGGGCGGCCCGGCCTGTCTGCTGTGCCTCCTGCACCCGGGCGGCGGCGCGGGTGCCCGCCCGGTACGCGGCGATCGCCCCCGCGCGCGCGGCCCTGACGTCTTCGGCGCTCTCGACGGGCCGTGGGGCCGCCGCGGCGGAGGCGCCGTCGGCCGGGTTCGCCGTCCCGCCACCGGGCAACCGGCCGGCCCGCGCCTCGATGGCGGCCCGCCGCGCGGCGTCGGGGTTCGGGTCCGAGTCGGCCGTGAAGCCCGGAGGCCACGACGGAGTGCGCTGCGGAGCCGAAGCGCCCATGCCCATGCCCATGCCCGTGGGTGCCACCGGTCCCAGCTCCCCGGTCGCTCCCGCCCCCGGCACCGCGGCACCCGGAACGGGAGCACCCGAGGCGGGAGTGTGCGCGACGAGGGGGTCCTCAGCAGGCACCGGGTCGTACCCGCACAGCGCCTCCTCCGCCGCGCCGACGGCGAGGCCGGTGAGCATCACCCGGCCGTCGTCACAGACCAGCACCGTGCGCGGGGTGATGTTCCGGTGCACCCAGCCATGGGCGTGCAGGACCCGCACCGCCATCAGGACGTCCGAGGCGACCTCGGCCGCCCGGTACGGAGTCAACGGCTGCTCGGCCAGCAGCGCCGCCAGTGGTCGGGCGGACACCAGTTCGCTGACGATCCACAGGGAACCGCCCTCCGCGAACACGTCGAAGACCTGGTCCAGCCGCGGATGGTCGGGGATGGCCGCCGCGGCCTGCGCGGCCTCGACCGCGCGCCGCGCCACGGGGTCGGTGGGCCGTCGTGCGCCCACGCGGTCGCCGGTACGTCCGGCGGTCCGCCGGACGCTTCCGTCACGCGCCGTGAAACCGTCGGGCAGCCCCTCCGCGTCGAGCACCTCGGCTTCGACGACTTCCGGCAACGGCACCTGCCTGACCAGGACTTCCTGTCCGCTGTAGGTGTCGAAGGCGCGGGTCTCGGTCAGTTCGTACTCGTCGGAGGGCGGCAGCGGCAGGCGGTAGCGATCAGCGAGAACTCGTCCCGCGTATTCGTCCACTGTGCCTCCCCCGGCAGTATGGTCGGTCGGTTCCGCTCGCCCAGCGGCCCGTTCCGGCTGCGTACGGCCCGCGAACACTCACGATACGTGCCGGAGGCAACCCGCAGAGAGGGGATGCCACATCTCACTCCCCAATCAAGCGGTCACCCATGCTCAGGACTTGGGTTCGAAGGACTGCGTCAGCACCTGCCACGTCTCCTTGCGCCGCTCGCCGTCCCAGTCGGCGGCCTTCGCCGAGTACATCAGCGCATACCCGTACCGGCCGTCGACGACGAACCCCCGGTCGATGGTCCGGTACTTCGTCCCCCCGTCCACGTAGGTGAACTCCCAGTCGGCGGTGTTCCACCCCCGGTAGTCCACCGCCTCTATGCGGATCCTCTTGTACTGCGGACGCACCATGCCGCGTTCCTGGTTCTTCCAGTCGGCCACCGGGTCGCCCTTCGGCGTGGACGTCCAGGCGACGAGCAGCCTCTGCCCGTCGGGCCCGGTGAAGCGGTCCCCGGCCCCGTCCGTCGACCGGTACTTCCAGCCCTCGGGCAGACCGATCGAGTACCCCTGGCTCCCGTTGTGCGTCGCCTTCACCGCCGAGGCGCCCTCGCCGCTCCCGGCCGGATCGTCCGCCCCGCCCTCTTCCGAACCGGCGTCGCCGGATTCCGGTTCCCCTCCCGTGCCGGTTCCCGAGTCCACCGAATCGTTCGCCGCACCGTCGGTACCGGTACCGTCCTCGGCTTTCTTGGTGTCGGCCTCGGCCTCGGCCTCGGTGCCCTCGGCGTTCTTGGTGTCGGCGCTGGGCACCTGACTGGAGGCGACCTTGTCCGTGCCGCCGCCCTTCGCCCCCGCGCCGTTCTCGTCGCCATCGTTGCTGAGCACGATGGCCAGCACGGTACCGAGCACGGCGAGCACCACGACCACCGCGATGACGACCAGCGTCCGCCGCGGCACCACGTCGGTGAGCGACGCTTTCGGCGCGGACCTCGCCGGCAGATCCGGCGGCGTCATCACGGGCCACCCCGAACTCCGCGCTTCCGGAGCCCGGTTGGACGGCCCGCCAGGTGCCGGGTGCGGCGTCGGGCCCGAGCCCGCACCGGAGCCGCGGGTCGAACCCGGTGTCGAGGCCGAGGCCGACCCGGAACCCGAGGGGGACCCCACAGTCGGCCGTCCCTCAGCCCGGGTTCCGGACACCGTGGCCGCGGGGGCCCTGCCGTCCGCCGAACTGCTGGCGCCACTGCCGGACTTGGCGCGTGTCGCCGCCGCGGCACCGGCCGAGCCGGCGGCCACCGCGGCCTTCCGCACGGAACGCATCGCACCGCGCAGCCGCTCCCCGGCCTCCTCGCCCCGCTTGCTTCCGCCACCGGCACGCCCATCGGGCTGTTCGGGCAGCGGCACGACCTTCGTCGCGTCCGCCGGTTCCGGGTCGCTCCGCTTGCCCCCGGGTGCGTGGATCACCGCGCTCAGCATGGTCCGCGCGCGAGTGTCGTCGAGCCGCTGGGCAGGGTCCTTGTTGAGCAGCCCGTAGATGACGTCCCTGAGCGGTCCCGCGTTCCTGGGCTCCTCGAGCGGCTCGGTCATCACCGCCGTGAGCGTCGCGATCGCGGAACCCTTGTCGTACGGCGGCGCACCCTCCACCGCCGCGTACAACAGCCCGCCGAGTGACCACAGATCGGCCGCCGGCCCCGGCTTGTGCCCGCGAGCCCGCTCCGGAGAGATGTAGGAGGGGGCGCCGACGAGCATGCCGGTCGAGGTGATGGACGGGTCGCCCTCGACCTGGGCGATGCCGAAGTCGGTGAGCACGACCCGGCCGTCCTCGGCGATCAGCACGTTCGACGGCTTCACGTCCCGGTGCAGAATGCCCTCTCGGTGCGCGGAGCGCAGCACGTCGAGCACCGCGAGCCCGACCTCGGCGGCACGCCGGGGCTCCAGCAGGCCGTCCTCCCGGATGGCTTCGGCGAGCGACTTGCCCTCGACGAGCTCCATCACGATCCAGGGCCGGTCGTCCTCCTGGACCACGTCGAAGACCGTCACTGCATTGTTGTTGCGGATCCGCGCGATCGCCTTGGCCTCGCGCAGCGTCCGTGTGATCAGCCGCCGCTTCTCCTCCTCGTCGATGCTCGACGGGAAGCGGAGTTCCTTGACGGCGACCGTCCGCCCCAGGGTCTCGTCCACGGCTCGCCACACCGTCCCCATGCCGCCGCGGCCGAGCACATCTCCCAGCCGGTACCGCCCGGCGAGGAGACGTGCGCTCTCGTCCTGACGGGATGTCCCCGCCCGCTCCGGCTCCGACATGCGTCCCCTCATGCAACCCGCCCTGACAGAGCCTTCATTGTCCCTCACCCGACAAGTGCTCCACGCCCAGGGTGCCCCTGGGGACGCCTCACGCCCGGCGCACCCGGAACCCGGGTGAAGGACATGTTCCGCGGCCTTGCATGATGTCCCTCCGACGAGAGAGGAACCGGGATGCCGCCGCCTCGGACGCTACTGGCCATCGCTGTGTCCGTGGCTTCGCTCGCCCTGGCCCCGACCGCTTCCTCGACTCGGCCGGTCCCGCCGGCGGACGAGCTCCTCCAGTTGCTGGTCACACAGGGTGGAGCCCCGGCGGCGGCCCTCCTCGCCCTGGGGGAGACCGGCCCGCGTTATGCCTCCGCCGGCGAGGGCATCACCCGGGCCGACCACTTCCGCGCCGGCAGCGTCACGAAGACGTTCATCGCGACGGTCGTCCTGCAACTGGCGGACGAGCACCGTCTGTCGCTCTCCGACACCGTGGAGAAACATCTTCCGGGACTGGTGCGAGGAGCGGGCAACGACGGCCGCGCGCTGACCCTGCGTTCCCTGCTCAACCACACCAGCGGCCTGTACGACTTCGCCAAGGACACCGGCGGCGCCGTCCCTGTCACTCCGCGTCAGGCACTGCGTATCGCACTCACCCACCCCCCGGCCGACCCCGGCCACTTCGCCTACTCGAACACCAACTACGTCCTGCTCGGCCTGGTCATCGAACACGTCACCGGCCACTCGTACGCCGCCGAGGCCGAACGGCGCATCATCTCCCCCCTGCGTCTGACGGGCACCTCCTTTCCCGGCTCCCGCACCTCTCTGCCCTCTCCGCACGGCCGCGCCTACGCCACCGACGGAACCGACGTCACCGAACTCGACCCGCGGGCGGCCGGCGCCGCGGGTGAGTTGGTGACCACGCTCACCGATCTGGACCGCTTCTACGCGAGTCTGCTCGGCGGTGAACTGCTGCCCCCGCGCCAACTGCGCGAGATGCTCGACACCCGCGCCGCACACGGCTCGTACGGCATGGGCCTGTTCCCCGTGAAGCTTCCGTGCGGCACCACTGTGTGGGGGCACAACGGACACATCTCCGGCAGTTACGTGCGCACCGCAACCACCGCCGACGGCGGGCATGTCCTCACCCTCCGGGTGAATACGGACGCGCTAGCGGACCCCGGTCTCGTCCCCGCGGTACTCGCGGCCGAGTTCTGCCCCCGCACCTGATAGAACGCCCGGGTTCCGGACAGAGATCCCAGTCCACGGCACTCGTTCGAGTGAAGCTCGAGCGGAGGCACCCCGACTCGCGCCGGCCTACATCGGAACGATGTCCGGCGCTCCCAGCCGTGCCGCGTCCGCCGTCAGGTCGTCCGGCTGACGTTGTGACTCCCGTTCGGCCTCCACCCGCTTCTCGTAGTGCCGCACCTCGCGCTCGATCCGGTCCTTGTCCCAGCCCAGCACCGGCGCCATCAGCTCGGCGGCCTCCCGTGCGCTGCGCGTACCCCGGTCGAACGTCTCGATCGATATGCGGGTGCGCCGGGTCAGCACGTCGTCCAGGTGGCGCGCCCCCTCGTGCGAGGCGGCGTAGGTGACCTCGGCACGCAGGTAGTCGTCGGCCGCCTGCAGCGGTTCGCCCAGCGAGGGGTCCTCGGCGACCAGTTCCAGGACCTCCTCCGCCAGCGTCCCGTACCGGTTCAGCAGGTGCTCGACCCGCACCACATGCAGTCCGGTGCGCGCGGCGATCCGCGCCCGCGCGTTCCACAACGCCCGGTACCCCTCGGCGCCCACCAGTGGTATGTCCTCGGTGACGCAGGCGGCGACGCGTACGTCGAGGCCGTGCACGGCCTCGTCCACCGCGTCCTTGGCCATCACCCGGTACGTCGTGTACTTGCCGCCCGCGACCACGACGAGTCCGGGGACGGGATGCGCCACGGTGTGCTCCCGCGACAACTTGCTGGTGGCGTCGGACTCCCCTGCGAGCAGCGGCCGGAGGCCGGCGTACACGCCCTGGACGTCGTCCCTGGTGAGCGGGACCGCGAGCACCGAGTTCACGTGCTCGAGCAGATAGTCGATGTCCGCGCTGGACGCGGCCGGGTGTGCCTTGTCGAGGTCCCAGCCGGTGTCCGTGGTCCCGACGATCCAGTGCCGGCCCCACGGGATGACGAACAGGACGGACTTCTCCGTGCGCAGGATGAGCCCGGTCGTGGAGTGGATGCGGTCCTTGGGGACGACCAGGTGGATGCCCTTGGAGGCCCGTACGTGGAACTGGCCCCGCTCGCCCACCATCGCCTGGGTGTCGTCGGTCCACACTCCGGTGGCGTTGACGACCTGCTTGGCACGGACCTCGTACTCCCCGCCTCCCTCGACGTCCCGCACCCGGGCGCCGACGACCCGTTCGCCCTCGCGCAGGAACCCGGTCACCCGGGCACGGTTGGCGACTCGCGCGCCGTACGCCGCCGCGGTGCGCACCAGGGTCGCCACGAACCGGGCGTCGTCCATCTGGGCGTCGTAGTACTGCAACGCCCCGACCAAGGCGTCCTTCTTCAAACACGGCGCCACACGCAGTGCGTGACGGCGGCTCAGGTGCCGGTGCACGGGCAGCCCGCGTCCGTGCCCGGGGGCCATCGACATGGTGTCGTAGAGCGCGACGCCCGCCCCGGCGTACAGCCGCTCCCAGCCCCTGTGCTGCAACGGGTAGAGGAACGGCACCGGCTTCACCAGATGCGGAGCGAGTTTCTCCAGCAACAGGCCACGCTCCTTCAACGCCTCCCGTACGAGGGCGAAGTCGAGCATCTCCAGGTAGCGCAGACCGCCGTGGATCAGTTTGCTGGACCGGCTGGAGGTGCCCGACGCCCAGTCACGCGCCTCGACCAGTCCCGTGGACAGACCACGGGTCACGGCGTCGAGCGCGGTGCCGGCACCCACCACACCGCCGCCCACCACCAGGACGTCCAGCTCACGCTCGGCCATGGATGCGAGTGACTCGGCGCGCTCCGCCGGTCCCAGTGTCGCTGTCCTCACCGCTGCCTCCCGCTCGTCGGTCGCATCGGCCGCACCCGTGGGGCGAAGCCCGGTTCCCCCTCCCTCATGCCCAAATTCTGGCCGGGTTGCCCGACCGCAGCCACCGCGCGCTCCCAGCCTGTGGACAACCCTCGCGGCGACTCGCCGAAACTCGACCGATCAATACAGCAAATCGGTCATATTTACTCCTAGTCTGACATTGCGCTCGCTCGTTCTGTCCACAGGGCTTGCGCGCCTGTCCCACTTCGGTTACTGGGAAGGACGGCCCACGCCATGCCCGCAGATCTCGCCGTCATCGGACTCGGCCCGTACGGCCTGCCTCTGGCCCAGGCCGCCGTCGCCGCCGGCATCCCCACCATCGGCTACCGGACCGGCCCGGAGGCCGCCTCCCTCAGCCCCGCCGAACTGCGCCGCATGGTCGCGCAGGGGTTCCGGGTGATGACCAGCCCGGTCGAACTCGGCCGGGTACGGACGGCGGTCATCTGCGCACCGGCCCCACCCGACGCGGAAGGCGGGCTGGATCTCAGCCAGGTGGAGACGGCCGCCCGCACCCTGGCCGCGCGGCTGCGCCCGCACACCACGGTGATCCTCGAGTCGCCGGCCCCACCCGGGACGACCGAGGGTCTCCTGTGCCCCCTGCTCGAATCCGGATCCGGGCTCCGCGCGGGCCGCGACTTCCACCTCGCCTACTCCCCCAGCCGCGTCGATCCCGGCAACCGCGACCTCACCCCCGCCAACACCCCGAAGGTCATCGGCGGGCTCACCCCGGCCTGCACCGAGTCGGCCGCCGCGTTCTACGGGAGGCTCACCGACAAGGTCGTACGCGCGCGTGGCCCACGGGAAGCGGAAACCGTGCAGTTGCTGGAGACCAACTTCCGGCACGTCAACACCGCCCTCGTCAACGAGATGGCCGTGCTCTGCCACGATCTGGGTATCGACCTGTGGGACGTCATCCGCTGCGCGGAGACCAAACCCTCCGGCTTCCACGCCTTCCGCCCCGGCCCCGGCGTCGGCGGCCACGCCGTCGCCCAGGACCTGACCGCCCACACCGGCCGCACCCTGCGGATGGCAGAACTCGCCCAGCAGGTCAACGGACGGATGCCCCACTACGTCGTACAGCGCGCCGCCGCGCTCCTCAACGAACACGGCAAGTCGGCACGCGGCGCACGCGTGCTGCTCCTCGGCGTCACCTACAAGGCCGACCTCGCCGACCAGCAGGGCAGCCCCGCGCAGGAGATCGCGACGCGGCTGATGGAGCTGGGCGCCTCCGTCAGCTACCACGACCCGCACGTCCCGTCCTGGAGCGTGCTCGACCGCCCCCTCCCGCGCGCCGACTCCCTGTACGAGGCCGCCGCCGACGCCGACCTGACGATCCTGCTCCAGCAGCACCGCACGTACGACCTGCAGGGCCTGTCGGTGAAGGCCCAGCTACTGCTGGACACGCGCGGGGCCACCCCGACGGGGGCGGCGCACCGGTTGTGAGAGGGGGCGCCCACGAAGCCCCGCGCTCCAGGAGCTGGTGGTGGGCGGTACTCGGCGCGGGTACCTTGAGGTTCGGATGGGGCCCACCGCAGCGGCTAACTGCAGCAGGCTCCAGATGGATCACGGAGTGTCCACCCCTAATTCTCGTAGGGGTGGCCGCCCACCATCCAAAGATCCGCAAGACCCACCTTCTCCGGCACTTCACCGTCCACAGACGGATCCGGTCCCAGCGGGTGGGCTTGCGGTGGCGACCCATGGGCACGCCCCCTTCCACGAGGCCGCCCGTCAGCCCGGTTGGGCGGTCCGTTCGGAATCGGTCCGGGCCCCGAAGGGCGAGGTCCGGAACGTGTCCTTGGAAGGGGGCGACCCCGAGAACTGAGCCGCCGAACACGGACACTATCGACTCGAAACGGCCTTTCCCCCGGTATTCACTCCGAAAGCAACCGCACGCCCCCCTACCGCCCCACGCGCCCCTCGCCGCTTCCCCACCCGGACACGCGACGGGGCCCGGCCACCCCACATGCCGTCGTGGTGGCCGGGCCCCGTCGTCACTCTCAAGGGCGTCCGCCGCGCTCAGGGCGAGCGCGGCATCACGTCATCGCCGGTGCTGCGAGTCCGCCACCGTCACCTCGACCCGCTGGAACTCCTTCAGCTCGCTGTACCCGGTGGTGGCCATGGCGCGGCGCAGGGCACCGAAGAGGTTCATCGAGCCGTCGGACGTGTGGGACGGGCCGGTGAGGATCTCCTCGATGGTGCCGACGGTGCCCAGGTCGACCTTCTTGCCACGGGGCAGTTCCTCGTTGACGGCTTCCATGCCCCAGTGGTTGCCCTTGCCCGGGCCGTCGGTGGCGCGCGCGAGCGGGGAGCCCATCATCACCGCGTCGGCGCCGCAGGCGATCGCCTTGGGCAGGTCGCCGGACCAGCCGACGCCGCCGTCCGCGATCACGTGCACGTACCGGCCGCCGGACTCATCCATGTAGTCACGGCGGGCGGCGGCCACGTCGGCGACCGCGGTGGCCATGGGGACCTGGATGCCCAGCACGTTGCGGGTGGTGTGTGCGGCACCGCCGCCGAAGCCCACCAGGACGCCGGCCGCACCGGTGCGCATCAGGTGCAGGGCCGCGGTGTAGGTGGCACAGCCGCCGACGATCACCGGGACGTCGAGTTCGTAGATGAACTGCTTCAGGTTGAGCGGCTCGTGCGAGCTGGAGACGTGCTCCGCGGAGACCGTCGTCCCGCGGATCACGAAGATGTCCACGCCCGCGTCGACGACGGCCTTGGAGAACTGGGCGGTGCGCTGCGGGGAGAGCGCGGCCGCGGTGACGACGCCGGAGTCACGCACCTCCTTGATGCGCTGCCCGATCAGCTCCTCCTTGATGGGGGCGGCGTAGATCTCCTGGAAACGGCGCGTGGCCGACTCGGCGTCCAGTTCGGCGATCTCGTCGAGCAGCGGCTGCGGGTCCTCGTACCGCGTCCACAGCCCTTCGAGGTTCAGCACACCGAGGCCGCCGAGCTCGCCGATGCGGATCGCCGTGGCCGGCGAGACGACCGAGTCCATGGGGGCTGCCAGGAAGGGCAGCTCGAAGCGGTAGGCGTCGATCTGCCAGGCGATCGAGACCTCCTTCGGGTCCCGCGTACGGCGGCTGGGGACGACGGCGATGTCGTCGAAGGCGTACGCCCGGCGGCCCCGCTTGCCTCGCCCGATCTCGATCTCAGTCACGTCTGTGGCCTTTCCCTGATGCGTTGCAGCGCCTTCCAGTATCCCCGACGGCCGTGGCAGTCAGCGCGCCGGACATACGGCGAGGGCGGCCCCGGACACTCCGGGGCCGCCCTCGGGAGGCCGCTGCCTACTTACGGCTGTAGTTCGGTGCCTCGACCGTCATCTGGATGTCGTGCGGGTGGCTCTCCTTGAGGCCCGCGGAGGTGATCCGCACGAAGCGGCCCTTGGTCTCCATCTCCTCGATGGTGGCGGCGCCCACGTAGCCCATGGTCTGACGCAGACCGCCGACGAGCTGGTGCAGCACGTTGGCCAGCGGACCGCGGTAGGGCACCTGCCCCTCGATGCCCTCGGGGACGAGCTTGTCGTCGGAGGCGACGTCGGACTGGAAGTAGCGGTCCTTCGAGTACGACCTGGCCTGGCCGCGCGACTGCATGGCGCCGAGCGAGCCCATGCCGCGGTACGACTTGTACTGCTTGCCGTTGATGAACTGCAGCTCGCCGGGGGACTCCTCGCAACCAGCGAGGAGGCTGCCGAGCATCACCGTGTCGGCACCGGCGGCCAGTGCCTTGCCGATGTCGCCGGAGTACTGCAGACCGCCGTCACCGATCAACGGCACACCGGCCGGGCGGGCCGCGAGGGATGCCTCGTAGATGGCGGTCACCTGCGGGACGCCGATGCCGGCGACCACACGGGTGGTGCAGATCGATCCGGGGCCCACACCCACCTTGATTCCGTCGACACCGGCGTCGATCAGCGCCTGGGCGCCGTCACGCGTCGCGACGTTGCCGCCGATCACGTCGATGCCGACGCTCGACTTGATCTTCGACATCCAGCTGAGAGCGTTGCTGTTGTGGCCGTGGGAGGTGTCGACGACCAGGAAGTCCACCCCGGCCTCGGCGAGCGCCTGGGCACGCTCGAGTGCCTCGGGGCTCGCACCCACGGCGGCACCGACGATCAGGCGGCCCTCCGAGTCCTTCGCGGCATGGGGGTACTGCTCAGCCTTCACGAAGTCCTTGACCGTGATGAGGCCCTTGAGGACGCCCTCGTCGTCGACCAGGGGAAGCTTCTCGATCTTGTGACGGCGCAGCAGCTCCATGGCGTCCACGCGGGAGATGCCGACCTGACCCGTGACCAACGGCATCGGCGTCATGACGTCGCGTACCTGCTGGGAGCGGTCGGTCTCGAAGGCCATGTCACGGTTGGTGACGATGCCGAGCAGCCTCTTGTTGCCGTCGGTGACCGGGACGCCGCTGATGCGGAACTTGGCGCACAGCGCGTCGGCCTCGGCAAGCGTGGCGTCGGGGTGGATGGTGATCGGGTCGGTGACCATGCCGGACTCGGAGCGCTTCACCAGGTCGACCTGGTTGGCCTGGTCCTCGATGGACAGGTTGCGGTGCAGGACGCCGACACCGCCCTGGCGGGCCATCGCGATCGCCATGCGGGACTCGGTCACCTTGTCCATGGCCGCCGAGAGCAGCGGGATGTTCACACGGACGTTGCGTGAGATGCGGGACGAGGTGTCGACCGCGTTGGGGAGCACCTCGGATGCGCCCGGCAGCAGCAGCACGTCGTCGTAGGTCAGCCCGAGTGTCGCGAATTTTCCGGGCACTCCGTCGACGTTCGCAGTCATGACACCTTCCCCAAATGGCCTTGATCGGTGCGGATGTCCATGCTAACGGGAAGTGGGGGTGTCTCATTCCATGGTTCCGCACGGCTCCGTTCTTCGTATGTTCGTACGGAATCGTCCGGGTGCCCGTTCACCACCCAAGGGCGCGCCGGGCGGCGGATGGTTTCCGCAGTGGCGGTCACTGCTCCGCCAAAGCTCGCAGCCTGCTCAGCGCACGGTGCTGGGCGACCCGGACGGCACCGGGTGACATTCCCAACATCTGGCCGGTCTCCTCCGCAGTGAGGCCCACGGCGATGCGCAGCAGAAGCAGCTCGCGCTGGTTCTCGGGCAGGTTGGCCAGCAGTTTCTTGGCCCATGCGGCGTCGCTGCTGAGAAGAGCGCGCTCCTCCGGGCCGAGGGAATCGTCGGGACGCTCGGGCATCTCGTCGGAGGGTACGGCTGTCAGACCGGGATGACGCATCGCCGCGCGCTGCAGGTCGGCCACCTTGTGCGCGGCGATGGCGAAGACGAACGCCTCGAAGGGACGGCCGGTGTCCTTGTAGCGGGGCAGCGCGAGGAGCACCGCCACGCAGACCTCCTGGGCGAGGTCCTCGACGAAGTGCCGGGCGTCACCCGGGAGCCGGGACAGGCGGGTGCGGCAGTACCGCAGCGCCAAGGGGTGAACATGGGCGAGCAGATCGTGGGTCGCCTGCTCGTCCCCGTCGACAGCGCGGTGAACGAGCGCGCCGATCGCCCCTTGGGCAGTGCCCGCCTCGTCGTCGCGCATCGGTCCATGGTGCCCTGCGGGCCTCTGCTCCGCGGCACCACGTCCCTTGTTGTGCACCGAAGCGTTATGAGCAGGTGCGCCGGAACTCATCCCCTGCGCCCTCCCCTCCCGCTCGACCGACTCGTCCCCGAGGAACTCCACACCTCAAGGATGCGTCATCCGCGGCGAAACAGGCACAGGGCACCCGGCGGTCGGCTTCGGTGCCCTGGTGGGCCGGGCTTTCCGCGCCTCTGCCGACGAGGCATGAGCGGACGGCCGTAGGACCTGTCGTCCGGATCGGTCCGGGGCGGTCGAGCCGCGCGCCCGCCCCGCCGGACCGCGCGCCGCACCCGGCGGCGCGGCGGCGGTTCGCACCGGTGGCGCCGCCCGTCATCGGTGCGGCCCCACGCGGGTGCGGTCCGGGCGGGAACGGCCCGCGCGGGGCATCCGCGTACCCGCGGGCCGCCGCTCGATGTCGTACACCGGGACCGGTCCGATCCGAAGGACAGGCCCTAGCGCACCAGGCCCCACCGGAATCCGAGCGCCACCGCGTGGGCCCGGTCCGACGCGCCGAGCTTCTTGAAGAGCCGCCGTGCGTGCGTCTTGACGGTGTCCTCGGAGAGGAACAGCTCACGGCCGATCTCGGCGTTGGAGCGGCCGTGGCTCATGCCTTCGAGGACCTGGATCTCACGCGCGGTGAGCGTGGGCGCGGCACCCATCTCCGCCGAGCGCAGCCGCCGCGGGGCGAGCCGCCAGGTCGGGTCGGCGAGTGCCTGGGTGACCGTCGCGCGCAACTCCGCGCGGGAGGCGTCCTTGTGCAGATAACCGCGGGCGCCGGCGGCCACGGCGAGTGCCACACCGTCGAGGTCCTCGGCGACGGTGAGCATGATGATGCGCGCACCGGGGTCGGCGGACAGCAGCCGTCGGACGGTCTCGACACCGCCCAGGCCGGGCATGCGTACGTCCATCAGAATCAGGTCCGAGCGGTCGGCGCCCCAGCGGCGGAGGACTTCCTCGCCGTTGGCGGCCGTCGTCACGCGCTCGACGCCGGGCACGGTCGCGACCGCGCGGCGCAGCGCCTCTCGGGCAAGCGGGGAGTCGTCGCAGACGAGGACGGAAGTCATGGCCGCCCTCCGCAGCTGATGCGCGTCACCTTGTGCCTCCAGGCTGGTACGAAATCGTCACCTGTGCGGTCGACCGCTTCGGACACCTGCCCGAGCGCTTGTTCCTTCAACCGCCTCGCACTCTCAACGACGGTCACTCGAAAGAGTTACGGGGCCGTTCGCTGTCTTCGGCACTCTACGTGAGGGGACGGACACGATGGAGGCACGCGCGGGAGACCTCGAACTTTCATCACAACCTATGCCCCGTTCAGACCCTTTTCTTCCCATTTACGGGTGTCTGAGGCTAGATTCGCAATGGGTCATATTTTCATCTCCTTGGATCGTAGTTGTACGGTCGTGGACACGGATCCGCCCAGAATGGCTACAAGGGGTCACGAAATGGCAGATTTCTCCCGCCTTCCAGGACCGAACGCGGACCTGTGGGACTGGCAGCTCCTGGCCGCGTGCCGCGGGGTGGACAGTTCGCTCTTCTTCCACCCCGAGGGCGAGCGCGGGGCGGCACGAAGTGCTCGCGAGAACTCGGCCAAAGAGGTCTGCATGAGGTGCCCGGTACGCGCCGAGTGCGCCGCTCACGCACTGGCCGTACGCGAGCCGTACGGCGTGTGGGGCGGACTGACCGAGGACGAACGCGAAGAGCTGATGGGCAGGGCGCGCCACCGGCTGGTGTCGTCCTCGACGTCACCACCGGGCTCACCACCGGGCCCACCGCCGGCGGCATCGGCCGTATCGGCGCCGGTCCCCGCATCGGTCTCCACCACCGGCGAGCACGCCGCTTCGAACAACTGAAGGAACGTTTCTTCACCATCGGGTACACGTGTGCCCTTGTTTTTTCGCAGGAGGGCGCTCCACCGCCCCCACCGACGGACAGCCAGCCGACCAGACGACCGGTGGACAGCCGACCGGCAGACAGACGGCCCCGCCGGGCCCGGCCTACCGCCCGGCCGCCCGCGCCAGTTGGTCGAGTGTCGCGTCGACCGCGGGCACCTGGGCGAGGTCGGGAAGCGTCAGTGCAACGATCTCCCGCCGCACCGCGGGCTCCAGGGCTACCGTGCGCACCCCTCTGGGCCGTACGGACTCGAGGGCCAGCTGAGGCAGGACGGCCACCCCGAGTCCCGCACCGACCAGGCCGGCCACCGCGGGGTAGTC
Organism: Streptomyces sp. NWU339; assembly: GCF_003143855.1. GTDB lineage: Bacteria > Actinomycetota > Actinomycetes > Streptomycetales > Streptomycetaceae > Streptomyces. Next base: position 92,943 of record NZ_QFRK01000005.1, on the reverse strand, counting down.
GTCGGTCGCGAAGTCGATACGCGGGGTGAAGCCCGCCGTCTCACACACCTCGACCAGCTGACCACGGCAACGCGGGCAGCCCGCGATCCACGGCTCCTCGGCGAGCTCGCCTATGGCGAGGGATTTCGCATGCGCCAGCCGGTGACGCTCGGGCACCAGCCCCACGAGCCGGTCCGTGAGCAGCGGGCGCACGACCAGGTCGTCCCACTCCTCGGCGCCCGCCGCCCCCTCGTAACGGAAGGCGAGAGCGATGTCGCAGTCGCCCTCACGCAGCATCTCGACGGACCGGGGCGGCTCGGCCTCCTCCAGGGAGACACGGGTGCCGGGGTGGGCGTCGCGCAGAGCGGCGAGGGCTGTCGGAACGAGCGTCGAACTGCCGCTGGGAAAGGACACGAGCCGCACCCGCCCCGCCCGCAGCCCGGCGATGGCGGCGACCTCCTCCTCGGCGGCGGTCAGCCCGGCGAGAACGCCGGCGGCATGGCGCACCAGCACTTCTCCGGCCTGCGTCATGCGCATCTCGCGCCCGCTGCGGACGAGCAGCGGCGTGCCCACGGACCCTTCCAGTGCCTTCATCTGCTGGCTGACTGCGGGCTGGGTGCAGCCCAGTTCCCGGGCCGCGGCGGAGAACGAGCCGGTGGTGGCCACGGCGCGCAGCACACGGAGATGACGGGCTTCGATCACGCCTCCAAGAATAAGCCGTCCTTTGACGTAATGCCGAATACCGCGTCGATCCTTTGGCCCATATCGCTTACCGTGCAGCTCATGAAGCTTCTGTCTGTGAACCTGGGACGTCCCAAGGCCGTGCCGTACACGGATCAGCCCGAGGGCGTGACCGGCATCGACAAGCGGCCGGTGGACGGGCCGGTACGGGTGGCGGCGCCGGGGCCGAAGGGGGTCGGCGCGAGCGGACTGGCCGGGGACGCGGTGTGCGAGACGCGGCACCACGGAGGAAATGACCAGGCCGTGTACGCGATGGCCCGCGAGGACCTCGACGAGTGGGAGGGCGTGCTGGGCCGCACGCTGCCGAACGGCTCGTTCGGCGAGAACCTCACCACGGAGGGGATCGACCTGTCCGGCGCCCTGATCGGTGAGCGCTGGGGCATCGGGTCCGAGGTGGTGCTGGAGGTCACCTCCGGCCGCATTCCCTGCCGCACCTTCCAGGGCCATCTGGGTGAGAAGGGCTGGGTGAAGCGGTTCACCCAGCGGGGCGCGCCGGGTGCCTATCTGCGGGTTGTCCAGCCCGGTGAGGTCCGGGCGGGCGACGCGATACGGATGGTGCACCGGCCGGACCACGAGGTGACGGTCGCGCTGCAGTTCCGGGCGGTGACCACGGAACGGACGCTGCTGCCTCGGCTGCTGGCGGCGGCAGACGCGCTGCACCCGGAGACACTGGCCAAGGCGCGGCAGTACGACACGAAGTACGGAGCGGGCCTGGGAGCCTGACGAAGGGCCACGGGGCGCCGCACCGCTTCCCCCTCTTCCCTCCCCTTCTTCCCCCCTCACTTGCCCGCGCGGTTCTCCTGCATTTGCTCAGCCGGTTCCAGGGGGAAATCCCTGATGCCGAGCGAGGGTTGACTCAGGGCCGGTTCCGGGGAGGTCCCCGATGTCCTGCGGACCATGAACCGCGACGCTCGAAGCATGTCTCGCCATACACCCAAGAGCGAGGTGCCGGACGGGGAGAGCCCGCCCGGCACCACCCGCCGCGCATTCCGCTGGAAGCGCCTTGTCATCGTGCTCGGCTCCCTGGTCACCACGCTCGCCGTGGCCGTCGGCGCCCTGTTCGCCTGGCTGTGGACCGGCGCCACGGTCAGCACGGTGGGCAAGGCGCCGTTCGACAACGCCCTGGCGATACCTCCGCAGGCCGAGTCGACCGTGGAGAGGGACGGCACACGGGTCTTCGACCTGCGCATGCAGGCGGGCGAGACGGAGTTCCAGGAGGGGAGGAGGACCACGACCTGGGGGTTCAACGGCTCCTACCTCGGCCCGACGCTCCGGGCGAAGCGCGGCGAGAAGGTGCGCGTACGGGTCGGCAACGACCTGGACGAGGCGTCCTCCGTGCACTGGCACGGGATGCACCTGCCGGCCCGCATGGACGGCGGCCCGCACCAGATGATCGCCCCGGGTGCCACCTGGACCCCGCACTGGACGGTGGACCAGCCGGCGGCGACACTCTGGTACCACCCGCATCCGCACGGCAAGACCGAGGAGCACGTCAGGCGTGGTCTCGCCGGTCTGTTCCTCCTCGACGACGAGAAGTCCGCTCGCCTGCCCCTGCCGAAGCGGTACGGCGTCGACGATCTGCCGATCGTCGTGCAGGACGTCCGCTTCGAGGGCTCACGGCTGTCCGGCGACCGCGGGCTGATGCAGAACGTGGGCTTCCTGGGTGACCGGACCATGGTCAACGGCACCCTGCGCCCCTACCGGGAGGTCCACGACGAACTGATACGGCTGCGGCTGGTCAACGCCTCCACCGCCCGCACCTACGCCTTCGGTTTCCCGGACGACCGTGGCTTCTCGCTGATCGGGACGGACGGCGGACTGCTGGCGCGGCCCGCGGTGACGGACCGGATACAGCTGTCACCGGGTGAGCGCGCCGAGATCGTCGTACGGGCCGAGGCCGGTGAGCGGGTGATGCTCCGGAGCTTCCCACAGGACAACTACGGCGGCTTCTGGCAGCGGCGGTTCGGCGGGGGCGACGACTCCTTCGACGTACTGGAGCTGCGGGCGGCCCGGCAGTTGCGGCCGTCGCCGCGGTTGCCGGCCACGCTCACCGAGCCGGAGCTTCCCGACGGTGCCGAGGCGGTGCGCGGGCGGCACTTCGATCTGAAGCTGTCCGGGATCAACGGCCGGTCGATGGACATGGGCCGCATCGACGAGACCGTCACCCGCGGGACGACGGAGCTGTGGACGATACGCAACACCAACGGCATGCCGCACAACTTCCATGTGCACGATGTGCAGTTCCGCGTGGTGGAGGTGAACGGCTCGGCACCGCCGCCGGCGCTGCGCGGGCCGAAGGACACGGTGTTCGTCCCGCACGGCACGACGATGAAGCTGGCACTGCGCTTCACCGGGCCGGCCGACCCTGACGTCCCTTACATGTACCACTGCCATCTGCTGTACCACGAGGACGAGGGGATGATGGGTCAGTTCGTGGTGGTCGAGAAGGGCCAGTCCACGGGGACCCCGCCGGATCACGCGGAGCACGGGGCCGGACAGGCCCTGGAGGGGCGGGCACTCGGGTGACTGATCCGGTCGGGCTTCAGTGCACCGGTCGGGGCGGCGACGCCGGGCGGACGCCCGGACTCCGGGTAACTAGTCTTGCGCCATGACAACCGCTCTGATTACGGGATCGACGGCTGGGATCGGTGCCGCGTTCGCGCGGAAGCTGGCAGCCGACGGGCATGATCTGGTGCTGGTGGCCCGCGACATCGTCCGGCTCCGCGAGCAGGCGACCGAGCTCCACGACCGCCACGGCATCGAGGCGGAGGTGCTGAGGGCCGACCTCGCCGAGGACAAGGGCATCGAGGTGGTGGCCGAGCGGCTGGGGGACCGCAGGAACCCCGTCGACCTGCTGATCAACAACGCGGGTTTCGGCAACAAGGGCCGGTATCTCGAGGTCTCGATGGCGGACGAGCTGAGAATGCTCAAGGTCCACTGCGAGGCGGTGCTGCGGCTGACGTCGGCAGCGGCGGAGGCGATGCGGGAGCGCGGACGCGGAGGCGTCGTGAACGTCGCCTCGACCGCCGCGTTCGTGCCTCGCGGGACCTACGGGGCCTCCAAGGCGTGGGTGGTGCAGTTCACCCAGGGCGCGGCTCAGGACCTGGCGGGCAACGGCGTACGCCTGATGGCGCTGTGCCCCGGCTTCGTCCGCACCGAGTTCCACAAGCGGGCGGGGATGGGGACGGACAGCATCCCGAAATGGATGTGGCTCGACGCGGACAAGGTGGCGGAGGCAGCCCTCGCGGACCTGGCCCGCGGCAAGTCGGTGTCGGTCCCGGACCCGCGGTACAAGGCCCTGATGGGAGCGGCGAAGCTGGTCCCACGCGGCGCCCTGGGCGGCCTCTCCTCACGAACGGGCCGCAAGTACGGGCCGCAATGACGGCACGGACGGGCCCTGTCGCAAAGATGACCTCGGTGATTCAACGGTCAGGTCATGGGCTGTCGAACGGCTTCCTCGTAAGGTCTTGCTCCCGCTGTGACGAGCAGTCCGGCAGTCGCGGGGTGGGGGCCGTTGTTCGCCCAGTCCAAGGGAGACCAGCCTGTTCCGCGGTCTTCACGAAGGTTCGGGTCGGCGCCGTGCGCCAACAGCTCACGCACGGTCTCGGTGTGTCCCCAGCACGCGGCCGCGCAGAGCGGTGTGCCGTCCGACCCGACTCCCCGGCTCTCAGTGTCGGGGGAGGCCCCGGCTTCCAGGAGCAAGCGTGCGACCTCGGCTTCCCCCTGCACAGACGCCAGATAGAGAGGGGTGGTTCCGTCGCTGTCTCCTCGCTCCGGGTCTGCTCCGGCCCGCAAGAGTGCCTGCACTCGGGCAGTGTCTGCTGTCAGAGTCGCTTCGAAGAGCTGACGGGAGAGCTTCTTCTGTCGGCGCCGTTTCATGGTGGGTGAGGCTAGCGATCACGGACACGGTGGGGCCAGCCGTATCCACTGGCCGGGCCGCACGAACCGCCCCTCGGTTACACCTACGTACGTGAGCACGAGCGGGGGATTCAGGCGGCGTTCGTTCACGTGCTCGGCCGAGGGCCACGTTCGGCTTTCCTCAGCCGGTTCCAGCTTGTCCGGCCGGCCGGCGCAGCGAGGCGTCGACGCTCGGGCATCTGGGCGACGCGTCCCTGGCGCGTCGCGAGCTCGCCGCCGCCCGTGACTTCTGGACGTGAGCCGCGGGCTTCTACGAAGAGCTCGGCGACGCGCTTTCCGACACTCTGCGGAGGCAGGTGGAGGACATCACGAACGCGAGGAGCAGCGCGCGGTTCTCTCGGTGCAGCCCACCGCCCTCGTCACACAGAACGTCTACCGGCACTGGGGGTGGAGGAAGGTCGGCAGGAAGGGTCCTCGGCCCGCCGGTGCCGAGGTGGTCGGGGCGTGGGAGGAGAGCTGATGGCGTGTGCGAAGTGGGCCGGTTCGACGACCACGACCACCGCTTCGCGGACGAGGTCACCGGCAACTGCTCGAAACCCGGCTCGGGGAGGGGCGGGCAGGGTTGTGGGGCGAAGAACAGGTTTGTTCGGGCGCGGACGGTACAGACGAGGACCTGACACGGCCTTCACGACAGGACGGAGACAACAATGGGCATCATCGCGTGGATCGTCATCGGCCTGCTCGCCGGCGCCATCGCCAAGTTCATCATGCCGGGCAAGGACCCCGGTGGCATCATCATCACCATGCTCATCGGCATCGCCGGCGGCCTGCTCGGCGGCTGGCTCGGCAAGGTGATCTTCGGCGTCGACTCCATCGACGGGTTCTTCGAACTCTCCACCTGGATCGCCGCGATCGTCGGCTCCCTCATCCTGCTCGCTCTGTACCGCCTCATCACCGGCAACCGGCATCCCCACCGCCACGCCTGACCCCCTGATGGCGCCTCTGGACGGCTCCCTCCCTGGCTCGCAGGGCGGGAGCCGTCAGGCATGTACGGGCCGGGCGCCGGAACGGCCGGTTCGGAGGGCGCGGAGAAGTGCCGCCGTCACCGATGCGGGAAGAGCCGTGCCACGCCCACAGGCCCACAGGCCGAGCACGCACCGGAGCCGCACCGCTCGCCCAAGGCTCACTCCCGCTCACTGATCAGGAACGGTTCCATCGGGACGGATCCTGACGTCACGGGCCCCCGACCGGGATGACGCGGCTTCCGGGCGCGGGAGACCGACCCGACACGGATGCCGACGGGGCCATGGAGTCCTGCCGTGCCATCGTCGACGGCACTGGTCGTGGTGGTCCCTGAAACCGGCTCAGGGGCGGTGGGAGTGCTCGCTGTCGTCGGGGTCGGAGCGGTTCCGCGTGCGGAAGGTGCGGCGGTAGGTGTCCGGGGGCACGCCGACCGTGCGGTTGAAGTGCCGGCGCAGCGTCGTGGCGGTGCCCATGCCGGTGACCGCCGCGACGGCGTCGACGCTGTCGTCGGTGGTCTCCAGCAACTCCTGGGCGCGCCGGATCCGCTGGGTGAGCAACCACTGCAGCGGGGTGGTGCCGGTCGCGGCCCTGAAGTGGCGGCCCAGGTGACGCGAGCTCATCCGCGCCCTGCGGGCCAGGTCTTCCACCGTCAACGGCCGGTCGAGCCGTTCGAGCACCCAGGGAAGCAGTTCGGCGAGGGGGTGGTGGTCCGGGGCGGGCACCGGGGTGGTGACGAACTGGGCCTGCCCGCCGTCCCGGTGCGGCGGCACGACCAGGCGGCGGGCGACCGCGTTGGCGACCGACGAGCCGCGGTCGAGACGGACGAGGTGCAGGCACAGGTCCATGGCAGCGGCCTTGCCGGCGGAGGTGAGCACGCTGCCGTTGTCCACGTAGAGGACGTCCGGGTCCACCTCGACCTTCGGATGGCGCTCGGCCAGGGCCTGGGTGTGCGCCCAGTGCGTGGTCGCGCGCAGCCCGTCCAGCAGGCCGGCGGCGGCCAGCACGAAGGCGCCCGTGCACAGGGAGACCAGGCGTGCGCCCGCCGCGTGGGCCGCGCGCACCGCCTCGACCAGGTCGGCGGGCGGGGTCTCGTCGACGTCGGCCCAGCCCGGGACGATCACGGTGTCGGCGTGGGGGAGCCGGTCGAGGCCGTGGTCGGGCTCGAGCAGGAACCGGCCTGCCCGCACCGGGCCGGGTCCGCAGACGACGAGGCGGTACCAAGGGCCCGCCACGCCGGCCGGGGCTGCGTCGAAGACCTCGTACGCCAGGGCCAGTTCGAAGTGAAGCATCCCGTCGGTGACGGCCAGCGCGACAGTGTCCATGTCTGGAAGTGTACGGGTCGCGTCGTTCCGGACACTCGTGCGAGCCCCCCGCCCCCGCCAGGATGGTCGCGACGGAGCTGAACGGACCATTCGAGCGAAGGAAGCATCCATGACGACGGGGCCCAGGGTCGCGGTGTACGGCGCGTACGGACACACCGGGCGGTTCGTGGTGGCGGAGCTGCGGGAGCGCGGGTTCGTCCCGGTGCTCTCCGGTCGCGACGCCGACAAGCTGAAGGCACGGACGTACGAAACCGGGCTGGACGCCCGCCCGGCGTCGGTCGACGACCCGGCTTCGCTCGACCGGGCGCTGGCCGGCGCGGCGGCCGTGATCAACTGCGCCGGGCCCTTCGCCACGACGGCCGCCCCGGTGATCGAGGCGGCCCTGCGGGCCGGGATCCCGTATGTGGACGTGGCGGCCGAGATCGAGGCCAACGCCGACACCTTCGCGCACTTCGCCGACCGGGCACGATCGGCCGAAGCGGTGATCGTCCCCGCGATGGCCTTCTACGGCGGCCTCGGTGACCTGCTGATCACCACCGCGATGGGCGACTGGACGGCGGCCGACGAGGCGCACATCGCCTACGGGCTGAGCGGTTGGCACCCCACCGCCGGGACGCGTACCGCGGGCGCGGTCTCCCGGCAGCGGCGGGACGGCCGGAGCGTCCGTCACCGCAACGGACGGCTGGAGTACCACCGGGACGACCTGCCCACCCTGGAATGGCCCTTCCCCGCCCCGATGGGCCCCCGGGCCGTGATCGGGGAGTTCACGATGGCCGATGTCGTCACCGTTCCCAGCCACCTGGCCATCCCCGAGGTGCGCACCTACATGGCGGTCGAGGCGGCCCGGGACATCGCGGCCCCGGACACGCCGGCACCGGCCGCGGCCGACGAGCGCGGACGGTCCGGACAGACCTTCCTCGTCGATGCGGTCGTGCGCTCCGGCGCCGGTGAACGGCGTGCCGTGGCGAGGGGCCGGGACATCTACGCCGTCACCGCGCCGCTCGCCGCGGAAGCTCTCGACCGCATCCTCACGGGACGGACCAGGACGACCGGGGTCGCCTCCGCCGGCGAGATCTTCGACGCGCCCGACTTCCTCCGCGCGCTGTCCCCGCACATCACCCTGGAACTGCGCCCCTGACCCTCTGACCGGGAAGGTTCGCCGGTTCGGTGGCCACGGTTCGCGGAGGGCCGGAACGGGTCGGACATGCGGCGCGCGGGCGGTGTGGCGTCAGGGGTCGCGCGCCGAAGGGCCGCGGCTGCGGCAGAACGTGGTCCGCGGCGGGCCATTTCCAGACCTGTTCAGTCGGGTGCTGCCCTCCGGGCCCCCGACCCGGTCGGCTGTCCGACCCCGTCCTCGCCCCGGAGCCGCCCGTCACCCGTCACCTGTCCCTCGGACGCGGCGCGGGCCTGATCCCCGCGTGGCCCGCCCGGCCCCCCATTGCCGCCCTTACCCCCTCACCTCGCCTTCCGCTCCCGTCCGCCCCGATCCCGTCGTCCCACCCCGGTACCCACCGCAACTGCCTCCTCCTCGCCCGGACGACAAGGATTTTCTGGCCGCCGCGACCCTGCTGCCGACCCGGTCGCACGGCTGGGGGACGCCGAAGGGGCGCGGGCGGCACTGGCGGAACCGGTCCGGTTCCTGCTGCGGCAGGACGGCTGACCGCACGGGGAAGGCCCCCGCTCCGGAACCGGATCTCGCGTCCGGGGTGGAACGGGGGCCTCCTACGAGCGCGTGGCTCAGTGGGCGTGGCCGTGGCCGTGACCACCGGCGGCCGGCTCCTCTTCTTCCTTCTTCTCGACGACCAGGGTCTCGGTCGTGAGCAGCAGGGAGGCGATGGAGGCGGCGTTCTCCAGGGCGGAGCGGGTGACCTTGACCGGGTCGATGACGCCGGCCTTGACCAGGTCGCCGTACTCGTCGGTGGCGGCGTTGTAGCCGCTGCCCTTCTCGAGCTCGGCGACCTTGGAGACGATGACGTAGCCCTCGAGGCCGGCGTTCTCGGCGATCCAGCGCAGCGGCTCGACGGCGGCGCGGCGGACGACCGCGACACCGGTGGCCTCGTCGCCGGTCTTGCCGAGGTTGTCCTCGAGGACCTTGACGGCGTGGACGAGCGCGGAGCCACCACCGGAGACGATGCCCTCCTCGACCGCGGCGCGGGTCGCGGAGATGGCGTCCTCCAGACGGTGCTTCTTCTCCTTCAGCTCCACCTCGGTGGCGGCGCCGACCTTGATCACGCACACGCCGCCGGCCAGCTTCGCGAGGCGCTCCTGGAGCTTCTCGCGGTCCCAGTCGGAGTCGGTGGTCTCGATCTCGGCCTTGATCTGGCCGACGCGACCGGTCACGTCCTCCTTCTTGCCGGCGCCGTCGACGATCGTGGTGTCGTCCTTGGTGACGGTGACGCGGCGGGCGGAGCCCAGCACGTCCAGGCCGACCTGGTCGAGCTTGAGGCCGACCTCCTCGGAGACGACCGTGGCGCCGGTGAGGACGGCCATGTCCTGCAGCATCGCCTTGCGGCGGTCGCCGAAGCCGGGGGCCTTGACCGCGACGGCGTTGAACGTGCCGCGGATCTTGTTGACGACCAGGGTCGACAGGGCCTCGCCCTCGACGTCCTCGGCGATGATCAGCAGCGGCTTGGAGGCGTTGGCCTGGATGACCTTCTCCAGCAGCGGCAGCAGCTCGGCGATGGAGCCGATCTTGCCCTGCGTGATGAGGATGTACGGGTCGTCCAGGACGGCTTCCATGCGCTCCTGGTCCGTCACGAAGTACGGCGACAGGTAGCCCTTGTCGAAGGCCATGCCCTCGGTGAAGTCCAGCTCCAGACCGAAGGTGTTGGACTCCTCGACGGTGATGACACCGTCCTTGCCGACCTTGTCCATCGCCTCGGCGATGAGCTCGCCGACCTGCTGGTCCTGGGCGGACAGCCCGGCGACGGCGGCGATGTCGGACTTCTCGTCGATCGGGCGCGCCGAGGCGAGGAGGTCCTCGGAGACCGCGGCGACGGCGGCGTCGATGCCCTTCTTCAGGGCGGCCGGGGAGGCGCCGGCGGCGACGTTCTTCAGGCCCTCGCGGACCAGGGCCTGGGCCAGCACGGTCGCGGTGGTCGTACCGTCACCCGCGATGTCGTTGGTCTTGGTCGCCACCTCCTTGACCAGCTGGGCGCCGAGGTTCTCGTACGGGTCCTCGACCTCGACCTCGCGGGCGATCGTGACACCGTCGTTGGTGATGGTGGGGGCGCCGAACTTCTTGTCGATGACGACGTTGCGGCCCTTGGGGCCGATCGTCACCTTCACCGTGTCGGCAAGCTTGTTGACGCCGCGCTCAAGGGCGCGACGGGCGTCCTCGTCGAACTTCAGGATCTTCGCCATGGCAGCGGGAGCCCTCTCGGAAATCAGGGGTGAAAAATCACTGCGCCCCGGGCGCCCGGCTCGGTGAGCGTATCGGGACCAGGGGCGCAGTTTCGGAGCAAACGTGCTACGAGGTGACTTACTTCTCGATGATCGCGAGAACGTCGCGAGCCGAGAGAACGAGGTACTCCTCGTTGTTGTACTTCACCTCGGTGCCGCCGTACTTGCTGTAGAGCACGACGTCGCCGACCTTCACGTCGAGTTCGACGCGCTTGCCGTCCTCGATGCGGCCCGGACCGATGGCAAGGACAACGCCCTCCTGGGGCTTCTCCTTGGCGGTGTCCGGGATGACCAGGCCCGAAGCCGTGGTCTGCTCGGCGTCGAGCGGCTGGACCACGATGCGGTCCTCGAGCGGCTTGATGGCAACCTTGGAGCTGGCGGTCGTCACGATCCGACCTCCCCCTTCGGAGATCTCACGGGGTTAACTGTCTGAGGTGGCGACCAGGTCGATCCGTCGTCGCGGGTGCCGGACCTGCCCGTCGCGTGTGTTGGCACTCTCCAGGGGGGAGTGCCAGACCCGAGACTATGACCGCGATTAGCACTCGGTCAAGCGGAGTGCCAATTGCCTGCGGCGCGTCGGCGGGAAAGCGCGGTGTTTCGTACGGGTGTGCGCAGCCGATCGGTGCCGCGGCGACCGCTCCCGGAGGCGCCCCGGCCGGGCCGGGTGCTCACCGGTGCCCGATGTAGTCCTCCAGCCCCCCGACCCTCAACCGCTGCTCCCCCGGCTCGCTCAGCAAACGTGCCGTTCGTTCCCCCCAGGGTCAGGGGCGGGGTCTCGCCGGCGGGGACGGAGATGATGTCGCCTGGGGCCGGGCGGTGGGCGCCTCGGGGGTCGGTAACCGCTCGCCGGGGAGTGCGCCCGAGGCCGCGTCAGCTCGATCGTGTGGTGGTTCGTTCGCGAGCCTGTGGTGCCCTGGGCCGGCTGGGCTGACGTGAGCATGCGATCTGGGACGCCGGGTGTGGCGCCGGCGTGCGGGACCCCGCTCCACCGGTGTGATGGTTCGGGGCCCCCGTCGCCTCTGGCCACACCCATATGGCCAGGTCGCGAGGGGCAGTGTCCATAGCGGCCTCCGGCCGCGCGGGCCCGGACCACGCACCGGATGCGTGTCGCCGACTCGGGGTCGAGTACGCCGGGGACCAGTGCGCCCAAGACCGTTCGGGGCGTGCGGCTGAGAGGGCTCATTTCTGCTCAGTCTTCAGGAACGGCACGTGAGGGTGCCGTCACCCGTGCCCCCGGTGCCCTCACCCCCTCGGCTGGCAGGGCCCACGACCGGCCGCCCGGCCGGCGGGCCGCAACCCGTCGGCACGGCCGGCACGACCGGCAGAACCGCCACGGCCGCCCCCGCCGGATCACAGATAGTCCTCCAGGCGCCCCACCGCGTACCCCTCGGCCGTGACCTCGTCCAGGAAGCGGCGGATCATGTCGGGCATCGTGCCCTTCCACTCGTTCCGGCCCCGGAAGTGGGTGAGGACGATGTCGCCGGGATGCAGCTTCCGGTCCCCCTCCCGGTACTCCCAGCGGTCGACGAAGACCTCCTCGTTCCACAGCGGGACGTACTCGATGCCGCAGGACTCGGCCGCGCGCAGGGTGTTCTTGTCGTAGCTGCCGAACGGCGGGCGGAACAGGACCGGGCGACGGCCGTACCGCTCCTCGAGGACGTCCTGCATGCCGCAGATCTCGCGCTTCTGGCGGGCGTGGGACAGGCCGCGCAGGGGCGGGTGGTTCAGGGTGTGGTTGTTCAGGCCGACACCCCGGTCCTGCATCTCCTCGAAGTAGCCGTAGTCCCCCTTGATGACGTAGTCGCTGAGGAACGCGGTGTACGGGATCTTCAACTCGCTCATCATGCGCAGGAACGCCGGGTCCTTCTCGGCGCCGTCGTCGATGGTGAGGAAGACGACCTTCTCGTCCGTGGGGACGGTGGTGAAGACCGGGGGAAGGCCCAGTCTCCGGTGGCCGTCGACCTCGAAGCCCTCACGGGTGGTGATCCTCGGCTTCTTCTCGGGCGCCGGCGGAGCGGTCAGGGGCACCAGCTTGAGCCCCCAGCGCTTCGCGGCGGCCACCCGTGCGGCGTGCGCGGCGCGCAGTTCGGGGGCGTGGAAGTCGGGCGCGCGGGCCGGGGGCGCACCGAGGGGCTGCTGTCCGCCCGCAGCCGGTTCCGGGGCGGTGGAGTCCTTTCCGCAGCCCGCGACGAGAGGGGCGAGGGCCGCGAGGGTGAGTACGACGACACCGGCCCGCGCACCCCACCGTGACCGCCTTTTATCGTTTTGTCCTACTAGTCGCATGGGGCCGGATCCTCGCAGTCCACCGCCCCGGAGCCGGCCCGACACCGCGGCCGACGGCACACCGTCCACCGACTGGCCCACAGCCGGCCCGCACCTGACCCACAATGGGCCGGTGAACGACCGCACCCCGCTCTCCGCCTCACCCCTCGCCCCGCTCCTCACCCCCGAGGGCCGCGCCCTCCTAGACGAGGTGCGCGACACCGACCCGGCGCGGGAACTCGCCGTCGCGACCCGGCTGCGCCGTGAGCATCCGGCCGAACTGGTCTCGGCGGCGCTCGGCCAGGCTCGCCTGCGGCAGCGGGCGGTGGCCAAGTTCGGGGCCCAGGACGCCGCGCGCATGTTCTTCACGCCGAACGGGGTCGAGCAGTCGACCCGGGCGAGCGTGGCGGCGTACCGGGCGCGGCGGCTGAAGGAGTCGGGCGTGACCTCGGTGGCCGACCTGTGCTGCGGGATCGGCGGGGACGCGATCGCGCTGGCCCGCGCCGGGATCCGGGTGCTGGCGGTGGACCGGGACCCGCTCACCGCGGCGGCGGCCCGCGCGAACGCGGACGAGCTGGGTCTGACCGGGCTGATCGAGGTGCGGGAGGCCGACGTCACGGAGGTGGACCCGGCCGGTCACGACGCCGTCTTCGTCGATCCGGCCCGGCGTGGCGGCCGCGGTCGCGTCTTCGATCCCGAGGCCTACTCACCGCCGCTGTCCTGGGCGATCGAGGCGGCCCGCAGGGCACCCCGCGCCGCCGCGCTGAAGATCGCACCGGGCATCCCGCACGAGGCCGTCCCCGCCGACGCGGAGGCCGAGTGGATCTCGGACGGCGGGGAGGTGAAGGAGGCGGTGCTGTGGTTCGGCGACGGGCGGACGGCCGCCGCCGGATCGGGGGGTGCGGCCCCGGCGATCCGGGCGACCCTGCTGCCCGGCCCGCGCACGCTCCTCTCCCGCGGGCTGCCCGACCCCGAAGTGCGTCCGCCCGGCCGGTACCTGTACGAGCCCGACGGCGCCGTCATCCGCGCCCATCTCGTCGCCGAGGTCGCCGAACAGCTCGACGGCGGGCTCATCGACCCGACCATCGCCTACGTCACCGCCGACGAGCACCGCCCCACCCCGTACGCCACCGCCTACGAGATCACCGACCGGCTCCCCTTCAACGTCAAGAGGCTGAAGGCGCTGCTGCGTGAGCGTCGGATCGGCACGCTGACCGTCAAGAAGCGCGGCTCGGCGGTGGAACCGGAGGAACTCCGCCGCAAGGCCCTGCCCAAACCCCACGGCCCCGAGTCCGTCACGGTCTTCCTCACCCGCGTCGCAGGCGCCCCGACGATGCTGCTGGGGCACCCGGTGCGGTGAGGTCCGCGGGCGGTCCGGTGAGGCCCTCGGGGCCGGTTCAGGACCCGACGATCGCCTTGCCGACGGCGAAGCCCTTGGCCGGCCCCTCCGGGATCACCGCGTCGGTGCCGTAGGGAACGCGGTGCTCGTCGGCGTACTTGGCCTTCTTGGGATCGGGGGACGTCAGGACGAGCACGGCTCCCTCGTCGTCGAAGTCGTCGATGATCACGTACACCGGAATCCCGGCACGGGCGTACTCCCGGCACTTGCGGACGCGGTCGCGCTGGAGGTTCCGGTGGCCGGGCGAGGTGACCTCGACGACCATCTCGACCCCGGCGGCGTCCACACCGAGACCGTCCTCGTCCGGGATCTCGTCGAGGTCGAGGGGGGCCACGAACAGGTCGGGGACCCAGGCCTTCTGACGGTGGATGACGTTCCCGTCGTTGTGGACCGCATAGCCACTACCCGTCAGGTGCGCATCCAGCAACCTGCGAAGACGGCCGATGAGCACGGTATGACGACGACGACCGGTAGGCGACACCTCGATGGACCCTTCGATGATCTCGGCCCGGTAGCCCTCGGGGAGATCCATGGCCTTCCACGCCTGCCACAGGACCTCGTCCAGGTCGGAACCCGGCTCGGAAACAGGCTTGTACGCCACTGGGGCCACCTCTTCTGCGAGAGCGGTCATCGAGAAGCACCTCCTCCTTCAAGTGTGGGCGCGGGCGCCACTGCGGCACAAGCGACACCGCGACGCTACGGTCACGAAGAGACTCCACGCGCCGCAACCGGTACCGTTCAGCCGATCGGGTGATCATGGCCCCTCGGGTCTCCCGCCCACCTCTCCCGGCCGTCGAGATCCCCGGACTCCAAGCCCCACCGGAACCCCGGAGTGACCGAGAGCGTCAGACCCCGGCCGGCGGCGCTCCCGTGCTGCTGCGCACCACCAGGCTCGTGGCCAGTTCCACCCGGGTCGCGGCCGCCGCGCCCTCGCCCTTGCCCAGGTCGAGGACCAGCCTGGCCGCCGCCTCGGCCATCTCGGTCAGCGGCTGCCGTACGGTCGTCAGCGGCGGCCCCACCCAACGGGCCACCGGCAGATCGTCGAACCCGACCACGCTCAGGTCCTCGGGGATCCGCAGGCCCAGCTCACGCGCGGCCTCGTAGAGACCGAGCGCCTGGAGGTCGTTGCCGGCGAAGACCGCCGTGGGCCGGTCCTCGCGGCGCAGCAGGGCGAGGCCCTGGCGGTAACCGGTCTCGTGATGGAAGTCGCCGGGCATGATCAGCCCGGGGTCCACCGGAAGCCCGCCGGTCTCCAGCGCCGCCCGGTAACCGTCGACGCGGGCGCGGCTGCACATCATCCGCGAGGGGCCGCTGATCGCCCCGATCCTGGTGTGCCCCAGCTCGACCAGATGCCGGGTGGCGGCGAGGCCGCCCTGCCAGTTGGTCGCACCGATGGAGGGCACGTCGGTGCCCGGGTCGCCCGCCGGGTCCATCACCACGAACGGGATGGAACGGCTGGTCAGCAGCGCCCGCCCGGACTCGTCGAGGCCGGACAGGACGAGGATGACGCCGTGCGGGCGGCGCGCGGCGACCTGGTCGGCCCAGGTGCGCCCCGGCGTGAGCCGTCCCGCGCTCTCGGAGAGCACGACGCTCAGTCCGGCGTCCCTGGCCACGTTCTCCACGCCCCGGATGACCTCCATCGCCCAGGCGCTCTCCAGCTCGTGGAAGACCAGGTCGATCAGGGGCGAGCGGGACGCCTCGGCGCGGCGGCGCCGGTAGCCGTGGGAGCGCAGCAACTCCTCCACCCGGCTGCGGGTGGCGGGGGCGACGTCGGCTCGCCCGTTCAGCACCTTCGAAACAGTCGGCGCGGAGACACCGGCCTCGCGGGCGATCTCGGCGAGGGTCGCGGTCTGCGTGCCGCGCCCTCGCGTCTTGGTTTCAGCGGGCTGCGGGGAAGTCATGGCGGCGATCGTATCCCCGCGGACCTCCTTGGCGACCCTCTCCCGCACCACGGAATCCCAGAACATTCGACACAAGGACCGAAACATTCGGTGTTCGTCGACCGAGCAGGCCGTCGCCCGGCCGAACCCCGGGCGCCCTGGAACCACGGCCGGTCGCCCGCGCGGGACGCCGGTCAGTCCGCCGCCACCGACTCGAAGCGCCAGCGGTGTACCGGGCGGGTGACCAGGTCCCCGTCCGGCTCGGGGAGTTCGGGGAGGTCGGCGTCGTACGGGGCGTCCCACCAGGTGATGACCAGGACGCGGTCCTGCGGGGCGCGGAAGGTCTCCCGGCGCAGGGGCGGGTCGCCGCCGAGCTCCTGGGTCCGCGCCCAGGCCAGCAGGTCCTCGCCCCGGTCCGGCACCGCCCGCGCCTCCCACATCAACGCGACGGTCATGAGTACAGGTTCTCCTTGCTGACCTCATGAACGTGGTCGTGGTCGTGGTCATGGCTGTGGCTGCGAGTGTGGGCCTCGCCCGGGACGTGGGGTTCCGTCACCGGGAGCGACGAGTCGGCGGACAGGTCCCAGTCGGAGGCGGCCCGGCCCCGGGCGACCATCTCCGCACCCAGGGCGGCCACCATCGCGCCGTTGTCCGTGCACAGCTTGGGGCGTGGCACGCGCAGCCGGATGCCGGCCGCCTCGCAGCGCTCCTGGGCCAGCGCCCGCAGCCGGGAGTTGGCGGCCACTCCACCGCCGATCATCAGATGGTCGACACCCTCGTCCTTGCAGGCGCGTACGGCCTTGCGGGTGAGCACATCCACGACCGCCTCCTGGAAGGACGCCGACACGTCGCGCACCGGGACCTCCTCCCCCGCCGCCCGCTTGGCCTCGATCCAGCGGGCCACGGCCGTCTTGAGGCCGGAGAAGGAGAAGTCGTACGCCGGGTCGCGCGGACCGGTGAGCCCGCGTGGGAACACGATCGCGTTCGGGTCCCCCTCGCGCGCGTACCGGTCGATGACCGGACCGCCGGGGAAGCCGAGGTTCAGCACGCGCGCGACCTTGTCGAAGGCCTCGCCCGCCGCGTCGTCGATGGTGGCGCCCATGGGGCGGACGTCGGAGGTGATGTCCGCGGACAGCAGCAGCGAGGAGTGCCCGCCGGACACCAGCAGCGCCATCGTCGGCTCGGGCAGCGGTCCGTGCTCCAGCTGGTCGACGCAGATGTGCGAGGCGAGGTGGTTGACGCCGTAGAGGGGTTTGCCGAGGGCGTAGGCGTACGCCTTGGCCGCCGAGACGCCGACGAGCAGCGCGCCGGCGAGGCCCGGACCGGCGGTGACGGCGATGCCGTCCAGGTCCCGGGCGCTCACCCCCGCCTCCTTCAGCGCGCGGTCGATCGTCGGCACCATCGCCTCGAGGTGCGCCCGAGAGGCGACCTCCGGGACGACGCCGCCGAAGCGGGCGTGCTCGTCGACGCTGGAGGCGACGGCGTCGGCCAGCAGGGTGGTGCCCCGGACGACTCCGACACCGGTCTCGTCGCAGGAGGTCTCGATCCCCAGCACCAGGGGTTCGTCAGCCATGGATCTCGGTTCCTTCTACGCCGTTCGCGGGGTTCGTCGGGTTCGTCGCGCTCATCGGGTTCGCCGGATGCACAGAGGTCGCCGGGTCGGTCAGCCGCATCACCAGGGCGTCCACGTTCCCCGGCTGGTAGTAGCCCTTCCTGACCCCGATGCTCTCGAAGCCGAAGCGCTCGTACAGCTTCTGGGCACGGACGTTGTCGATCCGGCACTCCAGGAACACCTCGGCGCACTCGAACGCGGTCGCCGCCCGCAGCAGTTCCGTCAGCAGCCGCGAGCCGAGGCCGGTGCCCCAGTGGTCCCGGGTGACGGCGATGGTCTGGACGTCGGCCACCCCGGCGGCGTCCCCGCCGGACGTCCCGTCACCGGACGCTCCGTCACCGTCGGGCTGCGCACCCGCGGCGGTGAGCCCCGCGTATCCGACGAGGCGGTCGCCCTCCTCGGCGACCACATACCTGCGGGTCGCGGCGGGCCCGCGCGCATGGGCCAGCTCGGACCAGAACATCCCCCGTGACCAGGCGTCCTCGGGGAACAGTTCGCGCTCCACCTGGAGCACGGGTTCGATGTCCCACCAGCGCATCTCACGCAGTACGGCGTTCTCGGGGTTCTCGGGTCCTGTCACTTGGGGGTGACCACCTTGTAGTTCTTGGGGACCTGGGCATCGGGCCGCCGCAGGTACAGCGGCCGGGGCGCGGGCAGTTCCTCCCCCGCTGCCAGCCGCTCGGCGGCCAGCCGGGCGAGAGCGGCGGCCGACACGTGCTCCGGCTCGTGCGCCCTGGGGAAGGTCTCGGGGTACAGCAGCGCACCCGCGCCGACCGCGGGCAGCCCCGCGACCTGCCCGGCGATGTCGGCGGGGCGGTCGACGGCGGGGTCGGTGAGGCGGGTGCGTGAGTCGGCGTAGCGCGCCCAGTAGACCTCCTTGCGGCGGGCGTCGGTCGCCACGACGAAGGGGCCCTCCAGGTCGGCTGCGTAGGCGAGGCCGTCCAGCGTGCACACACCGTGCACGGGGACGCCGAGCGCGAGCCCGAAGGTGTCCGCGGTCATCAGGCCGACCCGCAGCCCGGTGTACGGACCGGGACCGATACCGACGACGATCCCGGTGACGGCGCCCATCTTCAGACCGGCTTCGTCGAGCACCCGGTCGATCGCCGGGAGCAGCAGCTCGCCGTGTCGGCGGGCGTCCACCTGGCTCGAGGAGGCGATGACGTCGTCGCCGTCGTGCAGCGCGACGGTGACGGCGGGGGTGGCGGTATCCAGAGCGAGCAAGAGCACACAAACAGCCTACGGCTCCCCAGGGCCCGTGTCGGACGGCCCGGTCGAACGGCTACGTACTGCTACCGTCACATCGGCGTACGCGCAATTCTGGATCATTTCTGACATTCAATGACAGACGTAACGACAGACGTAACGACAGACGTGGGGCTGAGGTGAGGGCGGTGGCAGGCAACAGCTCGGCGATCGTGGCGGGACTGACCGCGGCCGCCCTCGCGACGGTCGCCTTCCTCGGCCACCAGGCAGCGTCGAACGCCTCGGCCCACCCGCGCGCCACCCGCGCGGGCACCGCGCCGGGTGGCGTGCAGGCGGACCGAGGCACTGAGGACGCAGACGGCACCCACGACGCCGGCACCCTCACCGCACCACCCAGAGGCTCCGGCCAGGGCGCCCGGGTCGTGTACGCGCTGGACACCGACCAGGTGTGGCTCGTCGAGAAGAGCGGCAAGGTCGAGCGCACCTTCACGGTCAAGCCCGGCACGGTGGACCCGGAGCCGGGCACCTACCGGGTCACCTCCCGTTCCGGGAAGGTCACCGGATCGGACGGTGTCCCGGTCGAACACGTCGTCCGTTTCGCCGACATCGACGGCACGGTGATCGGCTTCAGCGCGGCCGTGGACGGCTCGGTTCCGGAACTCGACCCGAAGGTCCGCACGGGCGGTGTCCGCGAGACCCGGGCGGACGGCAGGGCGATGTGGAAGTTCGCGACGATCGGCCGCAAGGTCGTCGTCGTCCGGTAGCCGCCGGGGCCTGCCCTTACAGGTCAGGCGGCGGCCACAGGTCAGGCGGCGTCGCGGTGGGTGCCGGTCGGCTCCGCGGGCCGCGACTGCGGCAGCGGCTCGGGGGCGCGGGGCGGGGTGGAGACCGCGGCGGCGGCCGCACCGGCGGCCAGCAGGTCCCGCATCGAAACCCCGGTGAACGACTGCGGCCGTGTCTCGGTCGTCCGGCGAGAGCTCTCGATGGCCGGCATGGACGCCTCCTGGGGGCCGGGGGCGGACGTGGTTAGGTAGACCTAACTACGAGCTGGACACCATGTGACCACGCCCGGGACACCGAACGCAACATTTTGCCGACACCTTGTCGGAACGCATGGAGAACGTACGGGGGAAGCGGCCCCCACCCAGCCTCCCCGCGACCTCCCCGGACCGGTACCTCCCGGCTCAGGCCGACAGCACGCTCAGGTCGGTGCCCGCCCAGCGGTCGCCCAGGCCGGTCAGCGTCACGTGCCGTACCTCGTCCGCCGTGTCGCCGACCGCGCGGTGGATGACGAGCTGGAGCCGGTCCTCGGTCAGTTCCTCGATCCTGCCCTCGCCCCACTCCACGACGATCACCGACTCGGGCAGCGAGACGTCGAGATCGAGGTCCTCCATCTCGTCCAGCCCGCCGGAGAGCCGGTACGCGTCGACGTGGAGCAGCGGCGGGCCGTCCCCCAGGGACGGGTGGACGCGGGCGATCACGAACGTCGGTGAGGTGACGGCACCGCGCACCCCGAGCCCCTCGCCGAGCCCGCGGGTCAGCGTGGTCTTGCCCGCGCCCAGCTCACCGGTGAGCATCACGAGGTCGCCGGCGCGCAGCAGCTTGGCGAGCTTGCGGCCCAGTTCCCGCATCTGTTCGGCCGAGGTGATGGTGAGCTCGAGCCCGACGGAGCGCGCGGCCGACGTGGAGGACTCGGGCGGCTGCGGCTGCTCAGCCTGGTTGTCCGGTGCTGCTGGTGCTTCCATAGGCACCCACGGTAGCTCCTGCGGGCACTGCTCCCGCGCGGACCAACAGGTCCGCGAGGCGGTCGGTGACCACTTCCGGATGCTCCAGGATCACCAGGTGCCCGGCGTCGGGCACCTGCACGAGTTCCGCGTCCGGCAGCAGGTCGGCGATGGCCTCGCTGTGCTCGCTGGGCGTCACCAGGTCCCGCACCCCGGTCAGCACCAGCACCGGGAGCTCGGCGAAGTGGGCGAGGGCCTCGGTCTTGTCGTGGTCGCTGAACGCCGGGTAGTACTCGGCGACGACGTCGATCGGGGTGGACTCGATCATCCGCTCGGCGAAGCGGGCGACGGCCGGGTCTATGTCCCGGGTCGCGAACGAGTACCGCTTGATGACTCCGGCGAACAGGTCCGCCGTGGCCCGGCGCCCCTTCTCCACCAGCTCGGCCCGCTGCACCAGCGCCTTCAGCACTCCGGGCAGCACCCGCCGCACCGCGTTGACACCGGCCACGGGCAGCCCGAAGTTGACCTCACCGAGCCGCCCCGACGACGTACCGACGAGGGCGACACCGACGACCCGCTCGCGGATCAGCTCGGGGTACCGGTCGGCGAGGGCCATCACCGTCATCCCACCCATGGAGTGCCCGACCAGCACGATGGGCCCCTCGGGGACGGCGGCGTCGATGACGGCCTTGAGGTCCTGTCCGAGCTGGTCGATGGTGACCGGCTCGCCCCGCTCGGTCTGGGCCGCGCCCCGCCCGGAGCGGCCGTGGCTGCGCTGGTCCCAGTGCACGGTCCGTACGACGCCCCTGAGCGCGGCCCGCTGGAAGTGCCAGGAGTCCTGGCTGAGGCAGTAGCCGTGGCTGAAGACGACGGTGACGGGGGCGGGCGACTTGCGGCCGAACAGTCGGCGGCGCCGTGCGGGAGCGGCGGCGGGGTCGGGGTCGAGGTCGTCGACCTCGTAGTACAGCTCTGTGCCGTCCTCGGCGTACGCCTTGCCGGGGGCGCCGCGCAGCGAGCCGTAGGGTCCCGTGGAGTCGAGGGCGAGCCGGGCCTTCTTGCGCATGCCCCGGCCGACCGTCATCCGCTCTATGGCGACGCCGGCGGCGGCGCCCGTCGCGAGCACGCCTATCGCGACACCGGCGACACCGGTCGCCCGGCGCCAGCCGCCGGACGCCGCGGCGGCGGAGTCGGCAACCGCCGTGACGGCGGTCGTGACGGCCTCCGCGCTGCTCTCGCTCACGTACGGGCTCCTCCGTTGTCTCCGTGCCTGCCGCGTCCGCGTTCACGGCGTCGCGTCTACGGCATCGCATTCACATGGACGCGCGGAACGCGGGTTCCGATCCGGGTGACGATCTCGTACCCGATGGTGCCCGCGGCCTGCGCCCAGTCCTTGACCGTGGGTTCACCGCGGTCGCCGGGGCCGAAGAGGACCGCCTCGGCGCCCGCCCGGGGTTCGTCCCCGCCCAGGTCGACGGTGAACTGGTCCATCGCGATCCGCCCCGCGACCGTGCGCCACTTGCCCTCGACCAGCACCGGGCCGGCGGAGGAGGCGTGCCGCGGGATGCCGTCCGCGTAGCCGAGCGGGACGAGGCCGAGGGTGGTCGCGCCCGGGGTGACGTAGTGGTGGCCGTACCCGATGCCCTCTCCGCCCGGGGCGTGCTTCACCAGGGCGAGGGAGGCGGTCAGGGTCATCACCTGACGCAGCCCGAAGTCGGCGGGGGTGCCGATCTCGGGGCTGGGCGAGACGCCGTAGAGCGCGATGCCGGACCGGACGAGGTCGAAGTGGCTCTCGGGGAGGGTGAGGGTGGCGGCCGAGTTGGCGATGTGCCGGACCTCGGGGTCGATGCCCTGCTGCTCGGCCCGCGCCACCATCTCCCGGAAGCGGGTGAGCTGGGCCTCGATGGAGGGGTGCCCCGGCTCGTCGGCGCAGGCGAGGTGCGACCACAGGCCCACGACGTGCAGCAGTCCGTCGGCCTCGGCGCGCAGCGCTCCGGCGATCAGCTCGGCCCAGTCCCCGGGCATACAGCCGCCCCGCCCGAGGCCGGTGTCGGCCTTGAGGTGGACGCGCGCGGGCCGCCCGGCGAGACGCGCGGCCGCGGTGACCTCCTCCAGCGCCCACAGGCCGCTGACGGATACGTCGAGATCGGCCTCGATCGCCTCCCGCCAGGGCCCGCCGGGCGTCCACAGCCAGCACATGACGCGCACGTCGTCCGGCACCCCGGCGCCGGGCGCGCGCAGCGCCAGGGCCTCCTGCGGGGTGGCCGTACCGAGCCAGGTCGCCCCGGCCTCGACGGCCGCCCGCGCGCACGGGACCGCGCCGTGCCCGTAGCCGTCCGCCTTGACCACGGCCATGAAGGCGGCACCGGGCGCGTGGGCACGCAGGCTCCGCACGTTGGCGCGCAGCGCGGCCAGATCGATCTCGGCGCGGGCCCGCAGCGTCGCGCCCCGCACAGCATCTGTCTCGTTCATCGCGCCCCAGTGTCTCAGAGCGGTACGAGACCCCACAGGGAGCGGTCCTGCACCACCGGGCGGCCTCCCCGGCCGCCTCCTTCCCCGGCCTCCCCGCCCTCACCCGCGAACGACGTCCCGCCAGGCCGCCGGGAGCGCCTCCGCCACGTCGTGCGCCCCCACCGGCGCGCCGTCCGCCGCGAACCGTCCGGCGAGGCCGTGCAGGTAGGCCGCCGCGCTGCCCGCGTCCAGTGGCGCCAGTCCGGCCGCCAGCAGCGAGCCCGCCAGTCCGGACAGGACGTCCCCGCTCCCGGCCGTGGCCAGCCAGGACGTGCCGGTCGGGTTCACCCGTACGGCCGTCGCCGTCCCGGCGCCCGGATCGGCGACCAGCGTCGTGGAGCCCTTGAGCAGCACGGTCGCCCCGTACCGTCCGGCCAGTTCACGCGCCGCGGCCAGCCGGCCGCCCTCGACCTCCTCCCGTTCCACGCCGAGCAGCGCGGCGGCCTCGCCGGCGTGCGGGGTCATCAGTGTGGGCGCCCGGCGTGCCCGTACGGCCGAGACGTCGGCCAGCCGCAGTCCGTCCGCGTCGATCAGCACCGGTACGTCCGCCGCCAGGACCTCCGCCACGGGCCCGGCGTCGTCACCGGCCCCGGGCCCGACGACCCACGCCTGCACCCGCCCGGCGTGCTCCGGCCCCCGGTCGGACACCAGCGTCTCGGGGAAGCGGGCGATCACGTCCCGGGCGGCGGGACCGACGTACCGTACGGCCCCGGCGCCGCCCCGCAGCGCGCCGGACACCGCGAGCACGGCGGCGCCGGGATAGCGGGCGGACCCGGCGGCGATCCCGACGACGCCACGCCGGTACTTGTCGCTCTCCGCGCCGGGCACCGGCAGCAGCCGTGCCACATCGGCGTGCTGGAGCGCCTCCAGCACCGGCTCGGCCGACAGTTCCAGCCCGATGTCGACGAGCCGTACCGACCCCGCGTGCTCCCGTGCCGGATCGACGAGCAGTCCCGGCTTGTGCGTCCCGAAGGTCACCGTGAGGTCGGCCCGGAGCGCGGTGCCGCGGACCTCGCCGGTGTCCGCGTCGACACCGCTCGGCAGGTCGACGGCGACGACCGCGCCGCGCGACCGCTCGGCGGCCTCGGCGAGCGGCACCGCGTCCGGCCGCAGTCCGCCCTTGCCGCCGATCCCGACGATGCCGTCCACGACGAGATCGGCCCGCCGGATCAACGCCTCGGCACCGCCGGCCCCCACGGCCCGGCCCCCTGCCCGGCGCAACGCCGCGAGCCCGGCGGCATGGGCGCGCTCCGGCGCGAGCAGCACCGCCGTGACGCCCGCGCCGCGCCGGGCCAGCCGGGCACCGGCGTAGAGGGCGTCGCCGCCGTTGTCCCCGCTGCCGACCAGCAGGACGACCCTGCTTCCGTAGACCCGTCCGCCCAGGGCGCCCCGCCCCAGCAGCTCCGCGCAGGCCGCGGCGAGCCCGGCGGCGGCGCGCTGCATCAGCGCGCCCTCCGGCAGTCGCGCCATCAGTTCCCGCTCCGCCGCCCTGACCGTCTCCACGCTGTACGCAGTACGCATACGTCCGAGTGTCCCGTACGAAACGTCCCCACTCCCGTATCCGGGAAGCCGTCCCGCGTCTCGTAAGCCGGTCGGAAACCGTCGAGGCCCGCATACCCGTCGCGTCCATTGACGGCACGCCGTGCCGCCGGGCGACCGGGCACTTCCCCGCCCGGCCGGTCACCGGCGCCGTTCACGTCCCTGCCGCAGCAGCCGGACCATACGCACCAACGCGAACACCACAACGAGCAGGGCAGCGACACCGAGAAGCACCTGGCCCCACACCGGCAGCTCGACCCCGGCTCCCCCGACCCCGGGAAACCCCAGCAGGATCCGGTGCACGGCGGCCACCGTCACCCCTCCGCGACCACGACCGCCGAGGCCACGCCGGCGTCATGGCTGAGCGAGACGTGCCACGACCGCACGCCCAGCTCCGCGGCCCGCGCCGCCACCGTCCCCTTCACCCGCAGCCGGGGCTGCCCACTGTCCTCGCAGTACACCTCGGCATCGGTCCAGTACAGCCCGCCGGGCGCCCCGAGCGCCTTGGCCAGCGCCTCCTTGGCGGCGAACCGCGCGGCCAGCGAGGCCACGCCCCGCCGCTCCCCGCTCGCCAGCAGCAGCTCACCCTCCACGAACAATCGCCGCGCGAGCCCCGGCGTCCGTTCCAACGACGCCGCGAACCGCTCGATCTCGGCCACATCGATCCCGACCCCGATGATGCTCATGCCGAGCACTTTACGGCGCCACCGGATCCCGGCGGGTTCACTCGACCGTGACCGACTTCGCCAGGTTGCGGGGCTGGTCGACCTCGTTGCCGCGGGCGGTGGCGAGTTCGCAGGCGAAGACCTGGAGGGGGACCGTGGCGACCAGGGGCTGGAGGAGGGTCGGGGTCGGTGGGATGCGGATGAGGTGGTCGGCGTAGGGGGTCACCTCCTCGTCGTCGTCCTCGGCGATGACGATGGTGCGGGCGCCCCGGGCGCGGATCTCCTGGATGTTGGAGACGATCTTGTCGTGGAGGACGGAGCGGCCGCGTGGTGAAGGGACGACCACGACGACCGGCAGGCCGTCCTCGACCAGGGCGATCGGGCCGTGCTTCAGCTCGCCCGCGGCGAAGCCCTCCGCGTGCATGTAGGCGAGCTCCTTGAGCTTGAGCGCGCCCTCCAGGGCGACCGGGTAGCCGACGTGCCGGCCCAGGAACAGCACCGTGTCCTTGTGGGCGAGGGTGCGGGCGAGTTCCCGTACCGGTTCCATCGTCCCCAGGACGCACTCCACCGACCCTGCGATGGAGGACAGGTCCCGGACGACGGCGCGGATCTCGTCGCCGTACTTCGTGCCGCGGACCTGGGCCAGGTACAGGGCGACCAGGTAGCAGGCGACCAGCTGGGTCAGGAAGGCCTTGGTCGAGGCGACGGCGACCTCGGGGCCGGCGTGGGTGTAGAGCACGGCGTCCGACTCGCGCGGGATGGTCGAGCCGTTGGTGTTGCAGATGGCCAGGACCCGGGCGCCCTGTTCTCGGGCGTGCCGCAGGGCCATCAGCGTGTCCATGGTCTCGCCGGACTGGGAGACGGCGATGACCAGGGTCTGCTGGTCCAGGATCGGATCGCGGTAGCGGAACTCGCTCGCCAGCTCGACTTCGCAGGGAATCCGCGTCCAGTGCTCGATGGCGTACTTGGCGATCAGCCCGGCGTGGAAGGCCGTGCCGCAGGCGACGATGACGACCTTGTCGGCCTCGCGCAGCGCCTCCGGGGGGATCCGCACCTCGTCCAGGGACAGGGTGCCGGAGCCGTCGATGCGGCCCAGCAGGGTGTCGGCGACCGCCTTCGGCTGCTCGGCGATCTCCTTGAGCATGAAGGAGGCGTAGCCGGCCTTCTCGGCGGCGGAGGCGTCCCAGTCGACGTGGTACGTGCGGACGTCCGCCGGTGCGCCGTCGAAGCCGGTGACCGTGACTCCGTCCCGGCGCAGCTCGACGACCTGGTCCTGGCCGAGTTCGATCGCGGAGCGGGTGTGGTCGATGAACGCGGCGACGTCCGAGGCGAGGAAGGACTCGCCCGCACCGACGCCCACCACGAGCGGCGAGTTGCGGCGTGCGCCGACGACCGTGTCCGGCGCGTCCGCGTGGACGGCGACCAGGGTGAAGGCACCGAGCAGGCGGCGGCAGACCAGGCGCATCGCCTCGGCGAGGTCCGCGCAGGAGGAGAACTCCTCGGCGAGCAGGTGGGCGACGACCTCGGTGTCCGTCTCGGAGGCCAGGTGGTGGCCGCGCTCGGCGAGTTCGG
This sequence comes from Streptomyces sp. NWU339, assembly GCF_003143855.1. GTDB lineage: Bacteria > Actinomycetota > Actinomycetes > Streptomycetales > Streptomycetaceae > Streptomyces. The sequence continues at coordinate 66,251 of NZ_QFRK01000005.1, read as the reverse complement.
TCCGCAGTTCGGCGAAGTTCTCGATGATGCCGTTGTGGACGACGGCGACCCGGCCCGCGTTGTCGAGGTGCGGGTGGGCGTTGGCGTCGGTGGGGCCGCCGTGCGTGGCCCAGCGGGTGTGGCCGATGGCGGTCGCCCCGGTGGGGAGCGGCCGGGCGGCCAGCTCCTTCTCCAGGTTGACCAGTTTCCCGGCCCGTTTCGCCGTGGCGAGCCCACCGTCCGCGAGGACGGCCACGCCCGCCGAGTCGTAGCCCCGGTATTCCAGCCGTTTCAGTCCGGCCGTCACGACGTCCAGCGCCGACTGCGGCCCCACGTATCCCACGATTCCGCACATGCCCGGCAGCTTATGACCCGTCAGGTTCGGAGAACGGCCGCCGCGTGCCCGACATCGGAAATTCCCACCGGTGCGCGGATGCCGTCCGGGCACCGGTGGGAATCACGGCGGCCGGAGGTCAGCCGAGCTTGGCGAGCTGGGCGTCGGAGATCTGCGCCGGGAAGGGGGCTTCCTCGCCGGCGGCAATCGCACCGAAGTTGATCGCCGAGAAGCCGGCGACGGTGGCGCCGGTGCGCGCGACGACGATCTTGACGGGCGCCTCGACGTCCTCCTCGGCGGCCATCGTCAGGGTGATCTCGACGGACTCGTCGGCACCCTTCGGCCCCTCGGCCTTGGCGGCCTTCAGGAACTCGAGCTTCTCGCCGCCGGCGGTGGCGGTGAAGCCCCCGGCGCACTTCGCGACAGCGGCGTCGACGTCCTTGAGGACCTGCTCGGCACCGCCGTCCTCGTAGGAGGCGAGCGTGACGAAGACCTTGTCCACGGCAAGACCGGCGAGCAGGGCCTCCTGCGGGCTCGCGTCCTCGGCGGGCTTCTTCGCCTCACCGGTCCAGGACCGCTTGACGGTGGCGGCGGGCGAGCCGACCGGGACCGCGACCTGCAGGTGGGCGAGGGGCTGGCACGCCTCGTCATCCGCCTTGACCTTGTCGGCGCTCAGGTCGTCCGTCGCGGGCACCTTCGTGACCACCTTGCCGTCCTTCACGTCGGCCTGGACCAGCGCGGCCTTCTCCAGTTCGGCCGCGGTCAGCGCCTTGGCCGCGGGCGCGGCGGAGGCGGAGGCTGAGGAGTCGGCCTTGCCCCCGTCGCCCTTGCCACTGCCGCTGTCGGCGGAGCCGCCGCAGGCGGTGACGAGCAGGGCGAGTGCGGCGGCGGAGGCGGCGAGAGCGGAGCGGCGGACGGCGGTGGTTCTCATGGGGGAAGACTCTTTCTTCGAAGGCGCGGAGGAGTTCGCGGCAGGGTGCACGAAATATAGACACAGCCCCTTCCCAAATGATCATCGGGAGATCACTCGTAGGGGAACCGTGACAGTCACGTGATCACCCCTCGTGCGTCCGCCGTTCCGGACCTGGCGCGCTTCACACGGCGCCCCCGGCTGTGGCTGTGGACCCGACAGCGGCCCGAGTCGCCACGAAACGCCGCACCCGGGGCGAAGAAAGGCCGGACACGGGACGCGCGACTTCTCACAGCCCCCCTCGGTTTCCCCCGCTACCGCTCACCGCGTGACACAGCCCACGCACCACCTCGTTCAAACTCCGTTAACAATGGACCGTGATCTCACCGGCCTCCTCGACGTCCCGGAGCGCCCACCGGCAGCGGCCGGAGGCGACTCCCTACCTCGACCTCACCCGTGCCGAGTGGAGCGCCCTGCGCCACAAGACGCCGCTGCCGCTCTCCGCCGACGAGGTGGAACAGCTGCGCGGTCTCGGTGACGTCATCGACCTCGACGAGGTGCGGGACGTCTACCTCCCGCTGTCCCGGCTGCTCAATCTCTACGTCGGTGCCACCGACGGACTCCGCGGCGCGCTGAACACCTTCCTCGGCGAACAGGGCTCCCAGTCCGGCACTCCCTTCGTCATAGGGGTCGCCGGTTCCGTCGCCGTCGGCAAGTCCACCGTCTCCCGTCTGCTCCAGGCCCTGCTGTCCCGCTGGCCCGAGCACCCGCGCGTCGAGCTGGTGACCACGGACGGGTTCCTGCTGCCCACCAAGGAGCTCCAGGCACGCGGCCTGATGTCGCGCAAAGGCTTCCCCGAGTCGTTCGACCGCCGCGCGCTCACCCGTTTCGTCGCCGACGTCAAGGCCGGCAAGGACGAGGTGACGGCCCCGGTCTACTCCCACCTCATCTACGACATCGTCCCCGGCGAACTGCTCACCGTGCGCCGCCCGGACATCCTGATCGTCGAGGGACTGAACGTCCTGCAGCCGGCGCTGCCCGGCAAGGACGGCCGTACGCGCGTCGGTCTCGCCGACTACTTCGACTTCAGCGTGTACGTGGACGCCCGCACCGAGGACATCGAACGCTGGTACCTCAACCGCTTCCGCAAGCTGCGCGCGACCGCCTTCCAGGACCCGTCCTCGTACTTCCGCAAGTACACGCAGGTCTCGGAGGCGGAGGCACTCGAGTACGCCGGAACGATGTGGCGCACCATCAACAAGCCCAACCTGGTGGAGAACATCGCCCCCACCCGCGGCCGCGCCACCCTCGTCGTCCGCAAGGGCCCGGACCACAAGGTCCAGCGTCTCCGGCTGCGCAAGCTGTGACGGCCGCACTGACCCTGCTGGCCCAGAAACGCTTCTGGACCAGCCGGCACGAACACCTACACCTGCACGAAATCCCCGCGTCCCGGCCCGGGGCCTAACCCAGCTCCGACTTCACCACGTCCGCCAGGCGTCCCGCGACCGTGCGGGCCTGGTCGATGTCGGCGGCCTCCACCATCACGCGGACCAGCGGTTCGGTGCCCGAGGGGCGGAGCAGTACGCGGCCGGTCTCGCCCAGCTCGCGCTCGGCCTCCGTCACGGCCGCGGAGAGCTCCGCGGACGTCTTCACCCGGGACCTGTCCACGTCCGGCACGTTGATGAGCACCTGCGGCAGCCGCTCCATCACCGAGGCCAGCTCGCGCAGCGAACGCCCGGTCTCGGCGACGCGCGCCGCCAGCAGCAGACCGGTGAGCGTGCCGTCGCCCGTGGTCGCGTGGTCGAGGACGATGACGTGGCCGGACTGCTCGCCGCCGAGGGCGTAGCCCTTCTCCTTCATCTGCTCCAGGACGTACCGGTCGCCGACCGCGGTCTGGACGAAGTGGATGCCTTCGCGTTCCATGGCGAGCTTGAAGCCGAGGTTGGACATCACGGTCGCGACGACGGTGTCCGAGCGCAGTGCGGAGCGCTCCCGCATCGCCAGGGCGAGCACGGCGAGGATCTGGTCGCCGTCCACCTCGGCACCGGTGTGGTCGACGGCCAGGCACCGGTCGGCGTCGCCGTCGTGCGCGATGCCGAGATCGGCCCCGTGCTCGACGACCGCGACCTTCAGCCGGTCCAGGTGGGTGGAACCGCAGCCGTCGTTGATGTTCAGCCCGTCCGGCTGGGCACCGATGGTGATGACCTCGGCCCCGGCCCTCGCGAACGCCTCCGGCGAGACCCGGGAGGCGGCGCCGTGCGCCTCGTCGAGGACGATGCGCAGACCGTCCAACCGGTTCGGCAGGACGCCGACGAGATGGGAGACGTAGGTGTCGAGCCCCTCCTCGTAGTCCCGCACACGGCCCACACCGGCTCCGGTCGGGCGATCCCAGGGGGCGCCGGTGCGGTGCTCCTCGTACACGGATTCGATCCGGTCCTCCAGCTCGTCGGCGAGCTTGTGGCCGCCGCGCGCGAAGAACTTGATGCCGTTGTCGGGCATCGCGTTGTGGCTCGCGGACAGCATCACACCGAGGTCCGCGCCGAGCGCTGCGGTGAGGTGCGCCACGGCGGGCGTCGGCAGCACGCCGACCCGCAGGACGTCCACGCCGGCGCTGGCCAGCCCGGCGACCATGGCGGCCTCCAGGAACTCACCGGACGCCCGCGGGTCGCGTCCGACCACGGCGGTCGGCCGGTGCCCTTCGAACGTGCCCGCCTCGGCCAGTACGTGCGCGGCGGCCACGGAGAGACCCAGCGCCATCTCGGCGGTCAGGTCCGCGTTGGCGACACCGCGCACACCGTCCGTGCCGAAGAGTCGTCCCACTTGTCCTCCTGAGGAAGCGTCAGTATCGAAGCCGTGTCGAAACCATGTCGACGGCCATGTCGAAAGAGGTACCGAAGGCGGAACCGGGGGCGGTGCCGGAAACGGTGCCGTGGTGTCGGCCGAGGCGTTGTGAGCTGTACCGAGGGGTTTGACCGGTCGGCGCGTTCGACGGTTGCGCCACCGGTGCGGTGTGCGAGGTGTCAGAGGTCTTCGGCGGTTGCGCTGCCCTGGCGGCTCCCGCACCTGCGGTCCAAGACAAGCGCTACTCGACCATCCGATCACATTAGCCTTCGAGCGCCTCGTGTCGTTATACGCCCGTCGCAGTGAGAAAACGAACGCCCCGGCGGCACTGTGGCGTGCCGCCGGGGCGTTCGGAGTACATGCAGGGGCAGCTGCAATCAGCGCTTGCTGTACTGCGGGGCCTTGCGGGCCTTCTTCAGACCGGCCTTCTTCCGCTCGACCGCGCGGTCGTCGCGGCGCAGGAAGCCGGCCTTCTTGAGCGCGCCGCGGTTGTTGTCGACGTCCGCCTCGTTCAGCGCACGGGCGACACCGAGACGGAGCGCACCGGCCTGACCGGAGACGCCGCCACCCGCGATGCGGGCGACGATGTCGTAGCGACCCTCGAGCTCGAGCACCTTGAAGGGCTCGTTGACTTCCTGCTGGTGCACCTTGTTCGGGAAGTAGTCCTCGAGGGTGCGACCGTTGATCTTCCACTTGCCGGAGCCCGGGATGATCCGGACGCGGGCGATGGCGTTCTTGCGACGGCCCAGGCCGGCGGCCGGCTGCGGCTCGCCGAAGCGGGAGGCCATGGACTCCGAGGTGTACTCGCCCTCGACGGGCACCTCGGACTCGGTGGTGTAGCTGTCGATGTCGATCTCTTCGAGCGGCTGCTCGGCAGTGGTCTCGGCCACGATGCTCCTCAGATTCTGTTCAGTCTTAGGGGGTGGCCGGACTTACTGCGCGACCTGGGTGATCTCGAACGGCACCGGCTGCTGGGCAGCGTGCGGGTGCTGGTCGCCCGCGTAGACCTTCAGCTTCGAGAGCATCTGACGGCCCAGGGTGTTCTTGGGGAGCATGCCCTTGACGGCCTTCTCGATGGCCTTCTCGGGGTTCTTCTCCAGCAGCTCGTCGTAGCGGACGGAGCGCAGACCGCCCGGGTAGCCCGAGTGGCGGTACGCCATCTTCTGGGTCCGCTTGTTGCCGGAGAGGTGCACCTTGTCGGCGTTGATGATGATGACGAAGTCACCGGTGTCGACGTGAGGGGCGTAGATCGGCTTGTGCTTGCCGCGCAGGATGGAGGCCGCAGTGGAGGCCAGACGACCCAGGACGATGTCCTGAGCGTCGATGACGTGCCACTGGCGCGTCACATCGCCGGGCTTGGGGCTGTACGTACGCACGGTTCGTAGCCTTCGCTTCTTCAGTGAGTGGTCCTGACATGGTCACCGAAGACGATCACGACAGCCCTGACCGCACCGCGGTGACGCAAACCGCGTGCTGGTCGCTGGTCATCGGCCCGGTGGACCGGTGTAAGGGCCCCTCACGTGAGAATGAGCAAGCCAATACACATAACAAACATGCAGAATACCCGCCCTCGGCCGGACGGGTCAAAACGAGTCCGCCGGGCGTGGGCCACACCGACTCTACAGCCGTCCGCCGCCGCCCATCCCCCTCCCGCCCGCCTCCACGACGACGGCGTCGTCCACGCCACGGTCCACGGGTCGCACCAACCACCCGGAGATGTCGCTTTTGCTCGTCGCCAGGGCGGCAACGCCAGGACCCGCGCGCGGGGTTGGGGCGGTCCGGCACACCCCGCGCCCCGTCTAAGATGCGCCCCATGAGTTATGGGCAGGGGGGACCTCCTTCGCAGTGGGATCCCTGGAAACCGCAGTCTCAGCAGCCCTGGAACAGCGGGGGCGGCAACAGCCAGTCACCCGACTGGGCCGCACTGGCCGAGGCGTCCGAGACACGTCACAAGCGGCGCCGGCTGCTGTTCATCGGCGGCGGCGCGATCGCCACCGTCGCGATAGGCACGGCCGTGGCGGTGGCCGTCGTCTCGGCGAACGGCAGCAACCAGGCCGCGGGCGGGCCGTCCTCCCAGGTGCCGGCGACCGCCGACCTGCCGAGCCCGACCGGCGCGGTCCCGTCGTTCGCCCCGACGAGCGCCCCGCCGCCGCTGGACCCGAAGGACTTCATCTCCAACGTGAAGAAGGACCGGGCGCCGCTGGCCCCGGACGTCCTCTTCCCGGGCACGCAGCTCACCATGGGCGAGACGGTGTACAAGAAGGGCCCGACGGCCGACACCCGCGACTGCGCCTCGGCCGCGAAGGCCACACTGCCCAAGGTCCTCACCGACAACGGCTGCAGTCGCCTGCTCCGGGTCACCTATACCAAGGACGACGTCGCGGTGACGGTGGGCGTGGCCGTCTTCGACACCGAGGCCCAGGCCGCCAAGGCCAAGCAGCAGGCCGACACGAGGAGCATCATCAAGTCCCTCGCGGGCGGCGGCGTCAAGGAGTTCTGCGACGGCGCGGTCTGCCGCTCGACCACCAACTCCTACGGCCGCTACGCCTACTTCACCCTGTCCGGTTTCACCTCCGCCAAGGACGTGACGGAGCAGGACAAGGCCGTCTTCACCACCGGCAACGATCTCGCCGAGTTCACCTTCCGCCAGATCCGCCGCCGCGGCGAGGCCCAGGCATCAGCCGCCGCGAACGAGTGACGACGCCCCGGGGCCTGTCCGGCCGATCACGCCGCAGACGCGGGGGCCGGCACGCCCTCCCCCAAGCTCTTCCAGCAGGGGGACCCCCAGCGGCGTCGTCGGCACTCGCCGACTCCCCCACTCTCGGCTTCGCTCACCCGCGCCGATGAGGCGCCGTCGATTTCCTGCGACCTGATCCGCCGGGCGGGCCCTCGACGGCGACGACCGCCCGCGGGGCCGACCGCGTCTCCGACCGGCCCCGCACCCCCCGCCTCACGGCTGCCTCACCGCCGTCTCACAGCCGCTTCGCGCTGCGCAGCGTCTTCGCGTAGTACCCGTTGCCGTCCAGCCGGGAGACACCGCCGATGTCGCCGATGGTCGGGCCGTTCACCTCTTCACGGCTGGAGACGAAGATCAGGTGGCCCTCGGTGTCGTAGCCGAGCACCATGCCCACGTGGTCCAGCCGCTCCTTGGTCCGCGTGTCGAGCTTGAAGAAGACCAGGTCACCGGGCTGGAGCTGGTCGATGTTGGCGGGCCGGTCCTCCGCGGAGATCCCGGTCAGCGGGAGCACGTCGGCGCCCAGCTTGGAGCGGGCCATGCCGTTGGCGGTACGCGGCAGTCCGTCGCCGGAGGCACTGTCCAGGGACATCAGCGGGTAGCGGGCGCGGTAGCCGAGCACCATGCGGATGAAGCCGGAGCAGTCCAGGGACCTGGCCCGCATGGCCTCCGGCGTCCCGACGGCACCGTCCCGAAAGGGGTACTGGACACCGAGGAAGTCGTAGAAGTCGGACTGCTCCAGGCGCAGGTCGCCGCCCTCCGCGCCGGTGGTGTTCAGCGGGCCGAAGTCGGCGTCACCGGCGTAGAGCGTGCCCTGCTCGTCCTTCTTGTCCGCGGCGCCGGCCACGTACTGGAAGGCGAACGCGAAGAGGTCGTCCTCCTCGCTGTCCTTGTTCTCGGCGTACCAGTCCTTGAACCACTGCTCCTTCTCCGCGCCCTTCTTCCACTCCTCGGGCAGCAGCCTCACCCAGTCCCGGGTGGACACCTTGGACTTGGTCGAGGTCGGCTCCTCGAAGGTGCGGGCCTTCCCGGTCAGCGTCGCGGTGCGCGACCCGTCGGTGAGGACCGCCATGATCTGCCCGTCGCCACCGCGCAGCACCGAGCGCGCCGGGTTCTCCAGCCGGGACCAGGTCGCCTTGCTGTCGTCGTCCGACCCGCCCCCGGAGCCGCGGTTGCCGTCCAGGACACCGACGTTGCGGACCTCGGTGACCGCGGGCGCCTCCTGCTTGCGCAGCTCCACGGTCAGGTAGCCAGACCCCGCGACGAGCGTGAGCACCACCAGTCCGGGGACGATGTGGCGCGTCTTCTTCTTCCCTTTCCCAGCCATCGAAATGCTCCTCGGTTGTTGTCAGACAGTGGGCATGACGCCGAGCAACAGGCCGGCGGCGATGACGATGTAGGCCATGAGCGAGACGGTGCCCGTGGCCAGCAGAGTGGGTCCCTTGGGCTGGCGCACCATCTGGTAGGCGATCAGACCGGGCACGATGAACCCGAGGGTCTGGTTGCCGTACAGCAGCGGGAACTCGAGCGAGAGCACGATCATCACGGTGGCCTGGAGCAGCACGCCCAGCAGCACCACCGCGGCGAACAGCCGCTTGCCGTAAAGGATCACCAGTCGCTGCATCACCTTGGTGCCCGCGTAGGTCAGGGCGGTCACACCCACCACCATCGCCGCGCGCTGCAGGTCCTCGATGAGGGTGAGCGCCAGCCAGCCCGGGGTGATCATGCCGCCGGGCGACAGGTTGGTGGTGAGGTAGCACAGCAGTGAGAAGAACAGACCTATGGCGATGCCCAGGGCGGCCATCTCGGGGGTCAGGGCGGCGGTGATCAACGGGGTCTCCGGGCAGGTGTGCGGAAGGAAGGAGGGCGGTCGGCCCGCGGGAGGTCAGCGGCGCGGGGGCGGTCCACCGCTGTCCTCGTCGGTCGGATGCCAGGGGCCGCCGTCGGGCCCGTCGTAGTACGGCCGGTGCCCCTGCTCGGGTGCGTGCTCCTGGTACTGCCCGTGCTGCGGAGCGCGCTGCCCCTGCTGCGGAACACTCTGTGCGGGCCGCTGCGCGAACCAGCCCTGCTGCTCGTGCTGGCCACCCTGGGCGTGCTGGGCCTGCTGGGCGTGCTGGATGTACTGGCCCTGCTGCTGCTCCTGGAGCGCCGCCTGCTGGGCGAGGAGGTTGCGGCGGATGACGGGGATCTCCTGGGTCTGGGAGGCCTGGTAGCGCTCCTCGTACGCCGTCGGGTAGGCGGCGAACGGGTCCAGGCGGGGCACCTGCTGCGCGGGAACGGCGGTGGCCGGGTCCGGCGTCCGCTCCGCGTCGGCCGGCTGCTCCGCGTCGGGCGTCTCGTCCGCCGGGAGTTCGGCCAGGTACTCCAGGAGTTCCTCACCCTGGCCGTGGATGTTGCCGATGGCGACGAGGGAGGAGCCGTCGGACATGCGGCCGAGCAGTTCCGGCATGAACTCGTGCGCGTCCCGGCGGTCGCCGCCCAGGTCCACCGCGCGGTCCCGCCACTCGGCGGGGATGGCGTCGATGGCGCTCTTGGCGGGGTGCCCGATGACGAAGACGTTGTCCGGCTGGAGGTCGGGGACGATCTCGCCCATCTGCCCGTTGCGCTCCACGCGGTCCGGGCGGCAGTTGATGACGACGTTCAGCGGACGGCTGATCGCGCCGAGGTCGAGCAGCTGGTTGATGTTCATCAGCGTCGACTCGGGGTCGTTGGCCGCGAAGACGTTGGCGAAGGCGAGCCGCTTGCCCTCCTCGGTCACGTACCGCTCGACGGAGAGCACACCGGGGTCCGGCGGGGCGTCGTACATGCCCTGCAGGGCGACCTTGCGTTCCACGCCGAGCAGCTCGGCCACGACCAGGGCGATCGCGACGTTCTCCTTGAACGTGAACCAGCTGAAGCCGCGCAGCTCCTCGTCGGTCACCGTCTCGGGGTCCGCGTAGATCAGCTTGCAGTTCCGGGCGTCGGCCTCCTCCTGGAGGATGTCGAAACGATCCTTCTCGGCGGTGACGCAGATGCCGTCCTGGGGCATGGAACGGCACAGCGAGCGGGCCACGTCGTCGAGCGTGGGGCCCATCTCGGCAAGGTGGTCCTCACGTACGTTGCACAGCACGCCGATCGTCGAACGGATCAGCTTGCTCTGGTTGACCTCCTGCAGGGCCGGCATGACCGCCATGCACTCGATGACGAGCGCGTCGGGCCGGTACGCGGCGGCCCGGCGGACGATGCCGATCTGCTCCACCACGTTGGCGATGCCGAACTTGCGGTAGACCGGCTCCTCGGTCGCGTCCGGGTGGATGAAGCGGGCGGCCGTGCCGGTCGTCTTGGCGACCGTGGTCAGGTCACCACCGCGCAGGGCGCCGGCGCACAGCCGGGTGATGGAGGACTTGCCCCGGATGCCGTTGACGAGCACCCGGGACGGTATGGAGTGCAGGGCGGCGTAGTGCCGGCGCTGCTCGACGATGCCCGCGACGAGCAGGAGCACGCAGCAGACCAGCAGGGCGAAGTAGAGGTAGAGCACGGCGGGTCACCTTCCTCCGGCGCCGAGCCGGGGTTCACCGGGTCGGGGCTCGGTCGGCCGGGGTTCGGCGGGGCGGCGGGACTGGTTCTGTCTGCGGGCCTGGAGCTGCTGACGGATCAGTTCGAGGCTGCGGACGACCGCTCCCACCTCGTCGTGGTACGTGGGGTAGAGCACCGACTTCAGATCACCGTCGGCCAGCTTCTCGGCGCTGGTGGCGAGGGCCCGCAGCGGCCGGGCGACCACCAGGTGCACCCAGCCCAGGCAGACCACGATCGCGGCGAGACCGAGCAGGCCGGCGAGCACACTGCGGTCCTCGCGCTCGTACGCGGTGATCTGGAAGCGGTCGGCGTTCTGCCAGCTGACCACGGTCCAGCCGATGTCGGCGGCGACACCGCCACCGGAGAAGGGAGCCGCGGCGGCGACGGTGACGTTGCCGCCGTCCCGGATGAGCAGCCCGTTCTCGACGGGTCCGGCGCCGACCTGCACGCTGCCCGCCCGGACCAGGTCGGTCAGGGCCTCGCGGGGCAGGTCCTCGAAGGCGAGGAAGCCGTTGCTGGCGGCGAGGGTGCGGCCCTTGGGGTCCACCACCCGGACCTCGCCGAGGCCGGGACGTTTCAGCAGTGAGTTGAGGAACTCGATCCGCACCTCACCCACCAGGGTGACGCCCTTCTCCTCGGGCACGGGGGCGCCGGCCTGGAGTACCGGCTTCTTGCCGCCCTCCCCGGACACCCTGACCAGGGGCAGCTTCTTGTCGTCGCTCCAGTCGTGCGGGTCGCCACCGGCGCGGGCGACGACCTCGCCGCCCGCGTCGACGACGTACAGCGCCGCGTACCGGGTGTGCTTGCGCAGGGCGTCCTTGAGCATGTTCTCGGTGGCGCCCCGGTCGGCCACGTCGACGAGACGGGAGGCGGAGACCAGGTCCGCCTGGGCCTCGTTCAGCGCCCGGCGGACCCGGTCGGACACCAGGTCGGTACGGTCACGCTGGTCGTTGACCATGGTGGCGGGCACGCTGACCGAGTCGTCGGTGCGGTTCAGCAGCAGGCCGACCGGCAGGCACCACAGGAGCAGCAGCACCGCGGTCACCACGAGCTGCGCCCGGATGCCGAACCGGAGCCGACCGCCCGGCTTCCCGGCGCTCGCCCGACCGGGGCCACCGGGACCGCCCGGACCGCCGAGCTGGCCCCGGAGCCGTTCCAGGGCGGAGCCGATCCGAGCGGCCTCGCCGCCGCGGAAGGTGCCGACGGGACGGGTCAGGTCACCCCGGGCGAGCCGGCGGGACTCCAGGAACAGACGCAGCAGCGGACGCTGCACCCGCGCCCACAGCACCGCGGCGGCCAGCAGTCCGAGCACCACCAGGGCACCGGCCGCGATCAGCCCGTACAGTTCCCGGTCCGCCGCGCCGGCGCTCTGCTCGGCGACCACGGGCAGCATGGCCACGACGGTGAGCCCGAGGCCCGCCGCGACGCTGTCCTTCTCCTCGGGGTCGGAGGAGGCCAGGGAGGCGTAGCCGGCGGTGACGACGCGACCGTTGTAGTCGTCGCCCACCAGATTCCCGCTGACGCCGGGGTAGCCGCGGGAACCGGGCTCCTTGGCGGTGACGGGGTGCTGCTCCGCCCGCTCGGCCGCTTGGCCGGACAGGTCGGACATCTGCTTCTGCAGGAATTCGAGCTCCGTGCGCTGCTGGTCCGAGTTGAGCGCCTCGGACCGCTCGAAGCCGGCCGTCGCGAGCACCTCGCCGTCCTTGGCCACGACCGCCATGGTGCGGAACGGACCCAGCGTGATGGGCGGCACGGACAGGCTGTTGGAGGCGATCAACAGCTGCTGCGGGCGGTCCTTCCAGTCGAGGACGGCCATCGTCATCAGCCGGACGTCACCGGTCTCCAGTCGCACCATGCGCGGGACGAGGGCGGTCTTTCCGGTGAGGACCTCCTTGTCCAGCCAGGCGAGCGGGATGCGTTCGCCACGCGCGGCGAGCACGTCCCCGCTCTCCAGGTCCACCACCGTGGTGCCGGTCCACTTCTGGTACGTCCTGCCCAGGTCGGACAGGACGTCCTCCGGCTCGGCCGGCTTCCCGGCGTTCAGCGCGGTGGCGGTGCGCCGCAGGTCCGTGACCCGCTCGTCGATCGAGGCGCGCAGGGCGATCGCCCCGTCCTCGGCGAAGTGCTGCTGGGAGGAGAGCACCGCCTTGGGCACGACGGGGTCGCCGCCGGGACCGAGCACCTTGGCGGTCAGCCCGGCCAGGGCGAGGATCAGTACGCACAGCACCGCGATCGGCGGGCGGATGCCGCCGAGCAGGGGCATGTCCGCCCGTCTGCGACTGCGGCGCTGTCCCTGCGCTGAGGGCGGCGCGACATGGCTCGATGTCACCGGTGGTCTTCCTTGGTCTTGACGCGAGTGCCGGGCGTACGCCGGGGCACCACTACCTCGGCCGTGCGACGTCGTCACTGAATGGACTGATAAACGCCGACAAGGTTGTATCCCCGACGCGGACTTCGGGTGTGGGTCCTGTCACTTCTCCATCGAGAGCTGCTCCAGGCCGTCGCCGCCGGGGGCGCCCCGGTTGTAGAGGAAGCCCCGGGTCCGGTCGAGCGCCAGCCGGTAGCGGGCGAGCCGCTCCTCGGACAGGTCTCCCGGCTCGTCGAGCATCTGCTGGGCGTCCACCAGCCGGAGGTCCCGCACCGCGCCCTCGGGCACCTCTTCCTCGTCCTCCACCTTGGGCGGGATGTCCACCAGCGTGGTGCGGTAGCGCGCGGTGACGTCCCAGCCCTCGGTGGTCTCCTGGAACTCGAACCAGCCGATGGCCCCCTCCTCGGTCAATCCGGTCGGCGAGGAGTGCCGGGCCACATGGTTGCCGAGGCTGTAGGCGATCCAGGTGCCGTTCACCTTCTGGATCGGCTGGACGACGTGGGCGTGATGGCCGATGACGAGGTCGATGCCCGTCTCCTCGGTGAGCCGCTGCGCCATCTGCAACTGGGGCACGCTGGGCTCGTTGTAGTGCTCCAGCCCCCAGTGGACCGTGAGGATCACTACCTCGGCGCCCTCTTTCCGGGCCCGCACCTCGGCCCTCTTGATCTCGTCGGTGTCGAGCCGGTTCAGCGCCCATTTCTGCTTCTCGGGCGTCGGGTTCAGGAACGACTCCCAGGAGTAGGAGAGATGCGCGACCTTGACTCCCTCGACGTCGCGGATGTTGATCCGCTCCGCCTCCTTGGCCGACCGCGCCGATCCGGCGTGTCCGAGGCCTACCTCGTCCATGACGTCCAGCGTGCGCCGCACTCCGTCCAGCCCGTGGTCGAACGTGTGGTTGGAGGCCGTCGAGCAGGTGTCGTAGCCCACGTCCTTCAGTGACGTCAGGACCTGCGGCGGGACCAGGAACTCCGGGTACCCCTCGAAGGGGCCCTCCGGCTTGCCCACGGGCGTCTCCATGTGGCAGATGGCCAGGTCCGCCTCACTGATGACAGGCTTCACCCCGGCGAGCAGCGGCCCGAAGTCCAGCCCCTTCTCTCCCTCACCGGTCTCCTCGGCGTCCTTGGCCGCCTGCTCGACCAGCTCGGGGTGGATGAGCACGTCACCCGTGGCCGCGACGGTGAAGGAGCGTCCCCCCGGCTTGGCCTGCGGCTCCACGGAGCCGTCGGCCGTACCGCACGAGGCCAGCAGGCCGGTCAGCGCGATCAGGGTGGCAGCCACCCGAACCTTAGGGAGAGACTTACGCTGTGTCACTCGGTCATGTTCACACGGTCCACACGGCCATCACGCCAATATCCATTACGAGACAGTCACGTTTCTCTCCAATTCTCGCCCTGTTGCTACTTTTTCTGACAGTGACGGGTTGCCAAGCCGACTCTGAGCGGAAATCGGAGGAAACTGTTCCGGCCTCCCGGGAGCTGGTGGACCTTCGCGGCCGTGTCCTCACCTACACGGAGGCCATCGAGCGCGACGGCCCCTACACGCCCCCCGACGCCGACCAGCGCGACCGGCTCGCCCGCGGCATCGGACGGCTCCTCGACCGGGACGCACGCGAGGCGGACGAGATCCTCGCCCCGATCGGCCTGCGCGTGACCCGCCTCACCGACACCGCGACCGGCCGCCGCTACGACGAGGTCGCGGCCTCGGGCAAGGGCCCGAGCACGGGCTGGGGGCGCCTGTATCTGAACGCGGACTCCACCGTCCGCTGGAACGCCCAGGTGCCGCACCCCGTCTCCGACCGAAAGACCGAGGCGCTCGGCCTACGACTGCTGGAGGACAACCCTGGCGGCGCGCTGGTCCTGGCCGGCGCCCACCGCCGGGCGGGCGACGGCGACGCCGATGTGGCCCACCGCGAGGACAGCGCCTTCCACCTGATCGTCGTGGAACTGCAGAAGCGCGGGGTGCCCGGCATCCAGTTGCACGGCTTCGCCGAGTCCTCCGCGAAGCGCTACGACGCCGTCCTCTCCGGCGGCGCCGCGCAGAGCGCACCCGGCGAGGCCTCCGTCCTGGCCGACCGGCTGGAGGCGGACGGGCTGCGGGTCTGCCGGGGCTGGTCGGCCCGCTGCCCCCTGGAGGGCACCACCAACGTCCAGGGCAGGGCGGCGCAGCAGCACCACGCGACCTTCCTGCACCTGGAACTGGCCCCGGACGGCCGCGGCGACGGCCCCGACGCCGAGGAGGTCGTGGCCGCCCTGTCTGGCCTGCTCACGACCTGGGCGGAGGAAGGAGCAGCTCGTTGAACAAGGTGCCGCGCAGGGTGTCCAGCGGGGTGCCGAGCGGCGAGGCGGGTGCGGTGCGGGTCAGCAGCACCGCACCGTCGCCGGCAGCGACCGCTTGTTGCGGGCCTCCTTGTTGCGGGCGGCCAGGAGGTCGTCGGCCGGGTAACCGACCTCCTCCAGGGTCAGCCCGTGCGGACGTACGACATGCACCGCCGAGTCCCGTACGCCCGCCGCCAGCACCTTGCCCGGCCAGTCGGGCTCGCGGTGCCCGTCGCCGACGAACAGCAGCGCCCCGATCAGCGAGCGCACCATGTTGTGGCAGAAGGCGTCGGCCCGGACCGTCGCCGTGATCACCCCGTCCGCGTCGCGCAGCAGGCTCAGCTCCTGGAGCGTACGGATGGTCGTGGCGCCCTCCCGCCGCTTGCAGTACGCGGCGAAGTCGTGCTCCCCCAGCAACCGCCGGGCGGCCTCGTTCATGGCGTCGACGTCAAGGGGCCAGTCGTGCCACAGCACATGGCCGCGCAGCAACGGGTCCACCCCGCCGGGGTGGTCGGTGACGCGGTACGCGTAGCGCCGCCAGACCGCGGAGAACCGGGCGTCGAAGCCCGCGGGGGCCTCGGTGAGGGACCAGATCCGCACGTCGCGCGGGAGCCGTCCGGCGAGTCGCTTGAGCAGCTTCTCCCGGTGCTCCCCCCACAGTTCGACCGGCAGGTCGACATGGGCCACCTGGCCGCGCGCGTGCACCCCGGCGTCGGTCCGGCCGGCCACGGTCAGCTCGTACGTCGTCTCCCCGGACCGCGTGACGGTCCGCAGGGCGTCCTCGATCTCCCCCTGCACGGTCCGTCTGCCGCCGGCCTGCTTGGCCCAGCCGGAGAACTCGGTCCCGTCGTAGGAGAGATCGAGACGGATACGGACGTGTCCGGGCTCTATTTCGTCACTCACATACAGATCCTCTCAGGCACGCGAAAGCGGGCCCGCCCCCACAAGGGCGGACCCGCTCAACGTGAAGCAGCGCTGCCTCAGGCGTCCTTGGCGTCCTCGGCCGGGGCCTCGGCGGCCTCGTCCTTGGTCAGGTCGGCCTTGGCGTCCTCGGCCGGGGCCTCGGCGGCCTCGTCCTTCTTGAGGGCGTCTTCCTTGACCGCGCGCTTGGTCGCGGCCTCGGCCTCGCCCGTCGCCTGCTGCGCGACCGTCAGGGCCTCGACCAGCTCGATGACGGCCATGGGCGCGTTGTCGCCACGGCGGTTACCGATCTTGGTGATACGGGTGTAGCCACCGGGACGGTTCTCGTACCGCGGGCCGATCTCGGTGAAGAGCGTGTGGACGATGCTCTTGTCCGTGATCACCTGGAGCACCTGACGGCGGTTATGAAGGTCGCCCTTCTTCGCCTTGGTGACCAGACGCTCGGCGTACGGGCGCAGCCTGCGCGCCTTCGCCTCGGTGGTGGTGATGCGCCCGTGCTCGAAGAGCGACTTCGCGAGGTTCGCGAGCATCAGCTTCTCGTGCGAGGCGCTGCCGCCCATACGGGCACCCTTGGCGGGCTTCGGCATGGTGTATCTCCTAGGTGTCTGCCCCGGCCGTATCAGGTACCGGAGTCAGTATCCGAGCAGGCGGTCGCCTGTCGGAGACCCCGCGCCCCAAAGGGGCGCGGGGAGGTGTCGATATGCGACTCCGTCGCGTGGGCTCGACCAGCCACGGCGGGCCCGCAGTCAAAAACGAACCGTCGAGCCCGAGCTCAGTACTGCTCGGTCTCTACGAATCCGGCATCCGCGTCGTCGTCCGCGCCGAAGGCGTCCGCCGCAGCGGTGGGGTCGAATCCGGGCGGGCTGTCTTTGAGGGCCAGGCCCATCCCCGCCAGCTTCGCCTTGACCTCGTCGATCGACTTCGCACCGAAGTTGCGAATGTCGAGGAGGTCCGCCTCGGAGCGCGCGACCAGCTCACCCACGGAGTGGATGCCCTCCCGCTTGAGGCAGTTGTACGACCGGACGGTGAGCTCCAGCTCCTCGATCGGCAGCGCCAGATCGGCGGCGAGAGCGGCGTCCGTCGGGGACGGCCCCATGTCGATGCCCTCGGCGTCGATGTTCAGCTCGCGGGCCAGACCGAACAGCTCGACCAGGGTCTTGCCGGCCGACGCCATGGCGTCACGCGGACGCATGGCCTGCTTGGTCTCGACGTCGACGATCAGCTTGTCGAAGTCGGTGCGCTGCTCGACACGGGTCGCCTCGACCTTGTACGTGACCTTCAGCACGGGGCTGTAGATGGAGTCGACCGGAATCCGGCCGATCTCCTGGCCCACCTGCTTGTTCTGCACGGCGGAGACGTAGCCGCGCCCGCGCTCGACGGTCAGCTCCATCTCCAGCTKGCCCTTGCCGTTGAGCGTGGCGAGGACGAGGTCGGGGTTGTGCACCTCGACACCGGCCGGGGGCGCGATGTCGGCGGCGGTGACCTGGCCCGGGCCCTGCTTGCGCAGGTACATCACCACGGGCTCGTCGTGCTCGGAGGACACGACCAGCTGCTTGATGTTGAGGATCAGGTCGGTGACGTCCTCCTTGACGCCCGGCACGGTGGTGAACTCGTGCAGGACGCCGTCGATGCGGATGCTGGTGACGGCGGCACCGGGGATCGAGGAGAGGAGGGTGCGGCGCAGGGAGTTGCCGAGGGTGTAGCCGAAGCCCGGCTCCAGCGGCTCGATCACGAACCGGGAGCGGAACTCGTCGACGACCTCTTCGGTCAACGAGGGACGCTGAGCGATCAGCACGAGGTATGGCCTCCAGTGTGTGGCGTCCGCTATGTGACGCCGTAGACACCCCGAAGGGTACGGGCGGTTCGGCCGCCCAGGAGGCCGAACCGCCCGACCCCGCCCGTCTGCCGGCCGGTCGGCCGGCTCAGCCCTTGCTGGAGTGGGCGCTGTCACGTTGTGGAGGGTGTGAGTACCTGACGGGGTGTCGGCTGTGGTGGGGCCGGGTTCCGGCTTTCGTGCTCAGGCCGCGGCGGGCAGGGCGGCGACGCCGGTCACCTGCTCCCGGATGGCGAAGCGGAGGGTCATCTCGATGCGGTATTCGGGGGCGGTCATCGGGTGGCGGCGGGGCCGGACGTGGGGTGAGATGCCGTTGAACGCGGCCAGGAACCGCTGTGCTCCTCCGACGGAGCGGAAGTCCTTCATGGCGCGTTCGCGCTGCCTCGTCGGCTGGTGGCTGTTCTCGGCCCGGTTGTTCAGGCCCCGGTGACAGCGGTGCCCGGCCGACGGCATGACCTCGCGGTGGGCCACGCCGCAGGAGCGGAGCGGGTCGGTGACGATCACCCGCGGCACCGTGCGGGTTGTCTTCAGCAGGCGGCGGAAGAAGCGCCGGGCCGCAGCGGCGTCCCGCCGGTTCTGGACCAGGAGGCCGGGCACGGTGCCGTCGGCGTCGACGGCCCGTCACAGGTACGTCCGCTCTCCGTTGATCTTGATGAAGACCTCGTCCAGGTGCCCCTTGTCGCCCGGCCTCGCACGCCGGCGGCGCAGCGCGCCGGCGTAGGCCTGCCCGAACTTCGCGCACCAGCGGCGGACCGTCTCGTGGGAGACGGGCATGCCGCGCCCGAGCATCAGCTCCTCGACCTCGCGGAAGCTGAGCGGGAAGCGGAAGGACAGCCACACAGTGGGCGATGATCTCCACCGGGTACCGGTGGCCCTTGTACGACGGCGGCGCGGACGACATGAGCGATCCCCTGTCCGGCACGATCAACTCCAAGATCATCCCAGGCCGGTCAGCCAACGTGACAATGCCGCTACCGGCGATGAACGCCCGGGCCTTGTCCAGCATGCAGGTGAGCTTGCGCTCGGCGTACTCGGTGCCCTTGCGCTCGCGCAGCTTGCGCGCCCACCAGCTGCCGCGGGTCTGGGTGTAGATCAGCGTCTGGTGGAAGTCGGCCGGTGACCACTCCCGGCCGGGCTGCGAGCACACGACGGCGAGCGCCATCGTGAGCCGGTAGCCGGAGTCGGCCTCGTCCCGCCCCCCACGTAGCGGCCCTCGGTCGCCCTCCAGCAGCAGCGACCGCCCGCTGATGGGGCGCCGCTGCCACACCGGCAGCACCGGACTCGAAGCCCGGGTCCTCGTCGTCGCGGTCACGGCATCTCCCCCGGTCGAACCTGGGGACACCACGCCCCGGTGCCGTACAGCGGGCCCAGGCGGACCGGGTCGAGCCACCCGTGCCGAAGTCGGTGGGATGGCCAGTGGGTTCATGCGGCGTTCACCGCCTCCGCCATCGGCACGCCGGCCTCGATCGTGCCCTCCTCGGCGAGTTCCTGGGCGACGAGCTGGGCGAACCGGCTCTGCCAGTCGGTGGACGCTGGACCTGTCGGCCGCTCACCGCGGACGGCCTGCAACTGCCGGGCACGCTCGGCGCGCAGGACTTCCACCGCGCGCAGCAGGGCCTCGTCCGCCGCCCGCTCGGCCGCCGTCTCCGCCGGTGCCCGGCCGGGATGCCGGTGGGTCCGGAGCTCGGTCGCGTACGCCCTGTCGGCCTCCGCCTGGGCTTCGGTGGAACGCATCAGCCTGTCGTGCAGGCTCTCCCGCCGCTGGTCGCGGATCTTCTCGGCGATCTCGCGGGCCGCGAAGCCCAGGGCCACCTCCTCGGCGCCCTCGGCACGCAGCCGGTCGAGCTGCTGCTCCAGCAGGGCCTGGGTGTCGGCCGCGCAGCGTGCGGTCGCCTCGGCGACTACAGCCGGGTCCGTGAGGTCGACGCGGGCCATGACAGCCAGATCCACCGCTTCAGCCAAGGCTCGTTCGGCTGCCTGGCGCCAGGTGCACACCGGGCACAGCCCGGCGGCATCCGGCATTCCGCAGGCGGCACACGGCGCCGCGCGGCGGGCTTCTTCGGTCGCGGCGAACTCCGCCCGGCGCTGGGCGATCACCCGCTCCCGGGCCTGCCGCTCGGCCAACTGCCGCTCCCGACGCACCGCCTGCGCAGCGGCCTTGGACATCACCGCCGCATGCAGCCGCTTCTCGACCTCCGCCCTCACCACCTGCGCGGCCGCACGGGGCATCTCCTGCTCGACCTCGGCAGTGATCCGGGTGCGCAGCGCCCGGCTGTCCCCGGCCAGGACCTGGCAGCTGGGACACTCGCCACCGGTGTCCATCCGCTGGCCCTCGTCGCACATCTGCGACCAGCACCACTGCCGCTGCGGCAGACCGCGGCCCAGCAGCCAGCCCACCGAATTACTGACCGGCCGACCCATCTGCTGCTCGAGCCGTCGTTCCAGCCGCTCGGCCAGGATTTCCTCGGCGTGCTCGGACCCGACGATGCCTCGCACAGCATCGAGCTGGATCCGGACCGCCGTAGCGACATGCCGCTGCGTACTCACCCGGGCGATCCGCTCCCAGACGCTGCGCACCGGGGCCAGCACCGCCTCCAGTCCCGCTGGCAGCGACGCAGGCCGGACGAACACCGCAGGCCCAGCCACCGATGCCCGCTCCTGTGTCGCCGGCACGCCCAGCTCACCGCGGACTTCTTCCTGCTGTTCCCCGCGAAGCGGGCCACCTTGCCCCCCAGGGACCGTCTCCTCGACGACCGTGTCGGGGCCCGGCTGGTCCTCGCCCGCGTCCGCGGGCTCCGGCAGACCACCGCAGTCGCGATCGGCTTCGCCGGAAAAACCACGAGAGAGCGAGAGAGAACCGCTTATCTCAACCACCGGAGCGTGGGGGGCGTGGTGTAGTGCACCAGCGGCCGCTTCGCGTCCCCCCTCCAACGGAGAACGTTTGCCCTGGTCAGAGGGCATATCGGCGTGGGTTTGACTCGCTGCGAGCGAGTCTTGATCCCTGAGTGCACCAACCGCACCCCGAGAAAAGCCCTCATCGACGACGTCGAAGCCCTCCTGGACCCAGCCGTCACCCTTCAGCACGGTCTGAGGAGCATCGGACGACGCTCCTCCGGCGGCACCACACACCGCACAGCCGGAAGTATCCGAGGCCCCCTCATGCACACCCTCCCCCAGTCCGCTCCCGACCAACGACAACTCCGAGCCCCGCGCCCGCCTATGGGCGGCCGCGACCGCAGGGATCACCAGCCGTTCACCCGCGCCCGACCCTGGCGACGACGCGTGCACCTCGACCACGCCCTCGGCAACCATGTCGTCCAGCACCTGCTCGGCATCCTCGACCGGGCAGCCGAGCAGCCGCCCCACCGTCGCACCGACTCGCCGGTGGCCTTGCTTGACAGCGCCGCCCACCAGGCGAACGCTCCCGTCAGCCCGGGCTTGCAACGCCAGATGAAGCAGTGCCAGGCGCGCTGTCGCAGCTCCCCTCCCCCGCCGTTCGCCCAGCAGCCCGGCTGGCGTTGCCGGCTTGTCCACCGGCGCCCATCCCGGACCGAACAGGCGCTCGCACAACCGCAGAAGCGTCGCCGCCTCCGACTTGTTCAGCATCAGCGGGCTTCCCCGGCCGTCGAGGGCCGTCGTCAGCGGGAGCAACTCCCACTCCAACCCGCTGACGTATCCCTCGGAGTTCTTTTTCACCGAGGTCTCGACCGCCCCTGACGCACGCAGCGCCGGCAGTACCCGATGGTCGACGTACGACTCGGAGAAGCCCAGCCACCGGGCCATCTCCCCTGCCCGCAGCAGCAGCGTCGAGGAACCCACCGGGGCCTTGGCCAGCAGCACCACCGTGGCCAGCCGCTCGGCATCTTGCCGCCCACGCACAGCACGGTCGCTCAGCAGCGCATCCAGCGCCGCCTGCAACCTCGTGCGCATGCCACGGCCCAGGTCCAACGGATCACCAGGACCCGTCTCCGGGGTCGGCCCGGCTTCTTCAATCACTCGTCCCCGCCACCCACGGTGACGCGGAGACGTACCAGAATGCTTGGAACGAGCCGCCCGATCAGCCGTTTTTGGCATGACTGAGCCAGCCCTCGTACGGACAGCGATGACCTGCTCCATAATCGAGGAGGGAAAGGGGCACCGTCACCGCGGTCCGATCTGGCTAGGGCAAGCACGAGAGACAGACCCGGTGACGCTGGTAATCAGGTGGCTATTTGGTGACCGACCCCCTCTTTTCTCGCGCAGTGCGAACAGCCCGGGATCGGTAGTCCCGGGCTGTTCGCGTTCCGGTCAACCTGCAAGATCGACTCTGGGGATAGAGGCCGGTGCGTGATGGGCGCCATTTCGTTGCGGGCATGGGAGAGGACGGCAGCACCCGCAAGGACACCCTGAAGCTGCCATGCCGCCTCAACTGGTCGCGGAGGGCAGTGGATGAGCACGCCGTGGAGGCGTGGACACTGGGTCGTTGGGCCAGGTCTTCTGATGAGGGGGACGCGCCGTTCGCGGGCAATAGAAGACCAGCCCCTTGGCTGGCAGCTATGATCTGCTCCCGTCGAGGGGAAAGAGGGAAACGTCCATCGCCGTCTGGCCTGCTGATCTCGCAGCCAGACACGACCTATTCGGTTGGGGAAGGCATCACCTCCGTGTGTTGGGTGGGTGCTGCGGTGGCATAGGCGGTGGGCCAGCGTTGCTGTGGCGGACGTGGTGGACGCGCACTTGGGCGTGCCAGGAAAGTTCGCTAGAGAGCGACAACCTGAGGACCGAGTGGTTGCCCTAGGCCTTGGAGGCCCTCGACAGGACAAGCAACTTGCCGGCTGACGGATGAGTCACGCGCCCTGCGGCGGGGCCGCAGGCACTGAGACAGGTCACGGAACGGCCTGCTCGAGGAAGGGGTTGCGGGCCCCTTCCTCGTCGGCATGGTGCACCTGGAGTTGATCATGGTTACCAGTTTCGATGGGCATGACAAGGGAGACACGTCTAGCCGAGGCTCCTGTCAGCGGAGACGACTCGGCTAGAGGCTGGTAACCTCGAGGGTGGCGAGAGAGGCTACTTAGCCTTTTCGGTTCGGCACCCACCCTGTTTGCGGCAGGTCAGTGGGTGCCGTTCGCTTTATGCGGCGTCCTTGGCGGCTCCTTCGTCGAACTCGTCCGCCAGCCGTTGCTGCAGCTTGACGTGCCAGGCTCCAATGGGCAGAACGTGGTACGGCAGGTCCCTTGCGAGGGCCTCTTCGCTGAGCTGCAGCAGCTGGTAGTCCTGGTGGGCCAGGGCGACGGACTCGGGGAAGGCCACGAGCCGCGTTCGGGGATGGATCTTGTCCTTGCCCCCAGGCTGGGATGCTGCGACTAGCAGTTCCATCACTATCCGGACAGCGTCCCAGTCACGTTGGAACGCTGCGGTGGTGCGCTCGCCCTGCTGTGTTTCCCTGTTCGTTGACCTCGTGGCGCCGAGCGCTGCCGCAACCTGCGCCAGCACAACGTCGTGAGGACGAAGCTGGTCAGCCTCCGGCAGGAGCCCGATTCGCGCCAGATTCTTGAGAGTCCCCGCCCCGACACCCGACCACTCGGACACGGTGCGCTGGGACACCGTTCCGTTTCGTCGCACGGCTGACCTGCGAGGCGGCACTGGAACTCCTTCCGAGCAGAGCTGTGGTGAGCACGAGACTATCGTGCCGTGCTGCGAATCATACGACCCTCGCGCACTTTTGACGCAAACCCAGGAAGGCCCGCGTGTCGCAGGCGTGACGTTGCGGCCCGCCGGCAGGGAGGCAGTCAGCACTGGATGCCGACAACAGTGCAGGTAGGGCGGCCTTTTGCATGCGGAAGGGTGAGGATCAGGACGGGAGTCCGAGAGAACTGAAGGAAGCGTCAGGG
The DNA here is from genome assembly GCF_003143855.1 of Streptomyces sp. NWU339. Taxonomy (GTDB): domain Bacteria; phylum Actinomycetota; class Actinomycetes; order Streptomycetales; family Streptomycetaceae; genus Streptomyces. The sequence continues at coordinate 42,593 of NZ_QFRK01000005.1, read as the reverse complement.
CATTTGGAGTGCACGAGGGTCGTGCAGTTTGGCGGTCGATACGGTACTCAGCGAAGCCTGCGGTGCGTCCGCGAAGAGGCTCGCCTGGCTGGGCCGGCGACTCTTCTGCGTCCGAGGGTGCCGCGTGTCCCTGTGTCCCGCTACGTGTCCCGCTACGTGTCCCAGCTTGTGACTATGTGAATCTATGGTTGAGAGGAAGGGGTGCGAGCCAGCTCGGCTCGCACCCCTTCGCAGACTGACTCAGATCAGGCTGGCGCCTCAGCCTGCAGTTGCGCGAGGAGCGACTGCACGATCACGTTGATCATGTGGCCGTGGAGACCTGTGGTGTTCGCCAGGAGGAGTTCGTCCATCATGTCGTCGAGCCACTCGTCGTTCTTTGTGCTGATGCTGTAGTGGTTCGCCGAGGCGGAACCTCCCTCCTCTCCCAGGTGCTGGTCGCGGAAGTCGTCCGCGGCCTTGATGAGGTCGGCGACAGGCACCTCTCGCACCAGGGTGATGGCAGCATCGACGTAATGGCTCGGCTTGAGGGCCCTGAGCCCGAGCATCCTCTTGTCGCTGACCATCTGGCGATTCACCGCAGTGGCGACTTCATCGTGGAGGCGGATGTTGCGCTTCGCGTTCTTCTTGCCCGTTCGAGTGGCCTGGGCCAGGCGGTAGCTCTTGGCCAGCTCGTAGTAGGCCACTGGCAGGCCCTGAACCTTCTGCTCAAGCTGAGGCGGAAGGGCATCGAGCATCTTGCTCTCGGCATAGCCGCTGGACGCGGGGAAGGCGGGCCCAGCCGTCCGGCGAACCGCCACCTCCCCAGTGGGCGCTGAAATGCCTGGCGCAGGGTCTGAAAGGCCGCGAATCAAGGTGTTCGGAAGCTCAGGGGTGGTGCCCATCGTGGGGGCCCCAGCCCTCTGCACAACATGATCACGTTCCTGCGAGGGGATGGGTACTGCTTCCGCAGGCGATTCGGGATCGACGCTGGTGTCGTTGTGCCCGACGTTCGAGCTGGGAGCAGAAGCATCGGGCACGGTGCTGACTGAGGAGACTCGAGATGCGGCCGGCTGGGCCAAGGACTCAGCCGCGGCAGCTGGCTTCTCCGTACGCTGCGGGGCAGGGGGTACGGCTGGCTCGACTGTGACCGTGGGCGTCGAGGCAGGGGCGGCCTCTGCCGTGATCCCAGCAGCGGGTGTCTCGTCAGCCTTCGGAGCACCGTCGGAGTTCAGCGCAGTAGAGGCTGCTGCTGGCTGTGGTCCCTCGTTGTTGATCTTTGAGAGCGCGCCAGACGCTGACAGCTGGTTGAGCCTCCCGAAGGCAGCACTGGCCTTGGTAGCCCTCTTACGCGGGGCGGGCGTCTTTCCCTTGCCCTTGGGTTCGGCCATTACTGGGCCTCCACCGCATCGTGAAGCCATGCAGCTTCGCGCTCCGCGATGACCGAGGCGGGCACGCCGAGGACCTCCGCGAGCACAGAGCTGAAGTAGCCGAAGTCGTCCGGAATGGACCCCCAGGTGTCTGCGATCCCTTCGAGGAGAGGGACGGTCCCTTCCAGGAGCCCGACCGAAGGTAGGCCATCCGGGTGATCGGCGCTCTCGCCATTGATCAAGCCTTGGATGTACTCACGGGCGTTGGCGTAGCTGCTCCGCTTGGGGAACGACTTCGCGAGCATGACCGACAGGTCAATGCGCTCCCCCATTTCCTCCAGAAGATCGAACGTAGTGGTCAGCTGAACCACGTCGCCAACGTGCTGCTGCGTGGGCACGATCCCGCGCTTGGTCAGCATCCAAGCCGTCTTGAGTACGCCCTTGTCGGTGGGTCCGACGTCGATGATGAGGTGTTTGAATCCCCTCGCCATGAGGTCGGTTACCTGCTTGGCCATGGCCGAGCCCGTGTAGCCAACGACAGTCACGAGAGGCGGCCAGTCTTCGCCGGCAGCTGCCTGCCATTTAAGGCACGTTTTGTTGGTGTCATCGGCGTCTACCAGGAGAACGGGTTCTCCGGTGAGCGCCAGGATCAGTGCGATGTAGACGGACATGGTCGTCTTCATCACTCCGCCCTTTGCGTTGCCCATGGTGATTTTCACGCCGTCGGGCGTGTTGAGGGCGGCAAGGACAGCGGTTTTCAGGGGCTCCGGGAGTTCGTTGACCAGTTCCCCCACTTCCTCGGCGACGTGCGAGGGGATTGTGAGGACGGGTGAGGTCATCGGCTCGGATCGGAATGTTGCGGAAGCGGAAGGCGCTTCGCTTGAAGGGGAGGGGACGAGCCCCTGTGTCTGCTCGGGAGCGAGTTCGCGCGGCATGTGAGTTGTGTACCTGCTTACTTCTGGGCGAGATGCTACTTGGCTACCGTGCACCCGCGTCAGCTGGCACTGCAGCGACCCTCAGATTGCGGTGAGTGCCGATAGGAGAGGGCTGTGTGGGAGGAGGGCTGCTTGCCCGTCAACCTTCATCACCCGACGGCTGGTCGCTTCGGTGCCGAACTTCCTAGGCGGCTGCTCGGCTGCCATCCGGCCTGTTGGATGGCGAGGCCACGCTAGCAGAGACGTGATGTCCCCTTGGGTGGGACGCACGGAAGTGCGCCCAAGTGAGTTGCCACCCCCCGTTGAAGGAGCGTCGACGCCTCCTCGTGTCGCGGTCGTGTTGGGCGAATGGAGTGGTTGCGTGTCGGTCGGTACGGCGCCGAGGGTGCTGCAGTTTCCTTCGTGGACGTCGGCCATAGGAACCCCCGGAAGGGCGGCTGTGTCCCAGTGTCCCTCACTGTGTCCCACCCTGTGTCCTCGGTAGTGCATTTGTGAAACAGCAGGTCAGAGGGTGTTTTTACTCTCTTTTTGCTTTTCAGGTGGGCGTCCTTGAGGGTGCGCACTCGGCCTGTCGCGCCCTTCGGTGAAAGCAGGAAAGGCCTACAGAAGCGGCATGAAAGACAAGACAACTGTTCATGGGTATAAGCGACTTCATTCCTATTTTACTCACTCTCCTGTGCGCGAGGGTCGCGCGCTCGCACCTACGTGGCGAGCCGTCAAGTGGGTCCGAGACTCAAGGTCAGGCCGTCGGATCGGGCACCCCGTGGCGATAGCTCGCTTCCCGGCCCGGACGGCCCCCTGGCGGAAGCCGAGATGGTCCAGGCGCACGAGCTGCTCGACAGGGGAGAGGGCGGGTGCCGATTAACCATCCGGCCTGTTCAGGCGGCCTGCTGATACTCATGCAGGGTTCCGCCGAGCCGGTCTTGTCGGTGGATCTCCAGGTGCACGATCTGTCCTGGTCTGGTGGTCGGTTCAGGCAGCGAGCGGAGCGGGGCGGCCTGGCCAAGGGCCCGGTGCGGCCGATGCCCGCTGCAGAACGATTCGAACTCGCGGAGCGCGTGCAGGAGGTGGCTCTGGTTCCAGCTCAAGGTGCAATCCAGCAGCTCCCCGCGGCAGGTCGGTAGCCAGCGCTGTATGAGGGAGTTCCTTCGGGGCATCCGGGCACCGCTGGTGACGGCCTCCAGCCCGGCACCGGCGAGCACGGCGTCGAAGGCCTGCGTGAACTTCGAGTCCCGATCGCGGATCAGGAATCGGGCCCTGCTGCCTGCGTCCTGCAGCTCCAGGACGAGGTCACGCCCCAGCCGCACGATCCACTGCGCGGTGGTGCCCGGGAGCCGGACGCGCCTGGTGGCGTGCTTGATGACGGCGAAGATGGACAGGCACGCCGGTCAGGGTGCGAGTCTCGAACGGGTCGCAGGAGGGCAGCGCGTCGGCCTGACTGCGCGGAAAGGCGGCCCGGGTCGTGCTCTGCCGTTCGGGCGTGGGCGGGATGCCGTGCTCGCGGAGGATCTCCCAGACCGGGCAGGCGGCGGCCTCGATGCCGAGGGCGGCACGAGGGTGCGGGTCGAGCGGACGGTGGGTGGGCGCCCGCGGCGTTTCGACGTGCGGGTCGCGGCGTGGCTCCGGGTGAGCGGGTTGTGGGGCCGGCGCAGGATCGTGTCCGGGCGGACCGGCAACAGGAGGTGCGGCGGCTTGCCCCCGGGAGGTGGGGGGGCAGGCCGGCGAGAACTGCACGGTCGGTGTCGGTGAACCTGGGCTGGCCGACTTGGCGCTGCAGGACCGGCGGTTGGTGCCGTAGTGCGAGGATCTCGATGTCTTTGTCCCGGTCGCTCCTGGGCAACGGGCGCAGGAGCGCGAAGGTGTTGGTCAGGGCGAGGTGGGCTAGGCGCGGCGGCACGACACGATCATGATGCCGCCCGGCCCCTGTCCCCGTGAAGATCGCGGGGCAGGCAGCGGCCCCGGCCGGAGAGCGGCGCTCAAGGCGGCCACCTGCACGGATGCTTTATCGGCACCCGCAATGTCCCGTTCGGTGGTCCGGACCATACGAAAGCCCCGCTTTGACAGGATGTCAATGTCATGCGTGCGCGCACTTTCCGCGCCCGTCCATACCCTTCGACGGCCGGGGCCCGACGGTGCGGGCGCGCATCACGGTGCCGTGGACACGCCGACGGCGCCGTGACGACCAGGGTCCTGCGCCGGTGCGGCCGAGACTGGTCCCGGAGCGGATGCGTCCCGTGCGCTTCGGTGGTGCACGGGACACCGAGTCAGCCGCGGAACGCGACGACGATGGGACGGATGCCATGCCTCTCGAGGGCGAGTACGAACCCAGTCCGACACAGTGGGTGCGCGAGCAGGTGGAGCTGTACGAGAACTCCGGCGGGACGCAGGGAACGACCCTGCGGGGCACCGGCCTGCCCGTCGTCCTGCTGACCAGCCGGGGCGCCAGAAGCGGCAAGCTGCGCAAGACCCCGCTGATGCGAGTCGAGCACGAGGGGCGCTATGCGGTGGTGGCCTCACTGGGCGGAGCGCCCAGGCACCCGGTCTGGTACCACAACCTCAAGGCCCATCCGCAGGTCGAACTCCGGGACGGACCAGTACGGCAGGACATGACGGCTCGCGAGGTGACTGGGGCGGAGAAGACCGACTGGTGGGAGCGAGCCGTCGCGGCCTTCCCTCCCTACGCCGAGTACCAGGAGAAGACGGACCGGGAGATCCCCGTGTTCGTGCTGGAGGCGAAGGAGGAGTGAAGCGGGGGTAACCCGGCTGGCGGGGCGCTCGCGCGCACCGGGGACACTTTCTTCGGCCCGGTGCGCATGAACCACCGGCGGCCGGGCACGCGTGCCTCAGGCCTCGCCGCGCTCCCCCGTCGCGGCGGGGCTCTCCCATGCCTCCCGCGCCTCCGGGGCGTTCCGGTCGGTGACGTCGAGGAAGACCTGCGCCGCCTCGGGGACCGCGTCGCCGATGGACCGTTTGATGCGGACGGCGACCTCCTCCACCCACTCGCTGTCCAGGCCAGGTACGAGGTCGACCCGGGCCGCCACCAGGGCGGTGTCGAGGCCGGTCTGCATCGTGAAGAGGGCCTCCACACCGTCGGTCTCGGGCTGCGCCACCAGCAGCTCGCGGATCCGCTCACTCGCCTCTGGATCGGCCGCCTCACCGATCAGCCGGTCACGGGCGTCCCGCTCGAGCCGGTAGGCCACGTAGACCAGCAGCGTTCCGATGGCGAGCAAGGCGGCCGCCTCCCACACCACCTGCCCGGTGGTCAGGTGCAGCGACATGGGCTCTGTCACGTTGGCTGTCCGGGTGGGATGATCTTCGGGTTGATCACGCTGGGAGGGATTGCCCGTGGACAGCGCACCGCCGTCGTACCAGGGCCACCAGTACCCGATCGAGGTCATCTCCCACTGCGTGTGGCGGTACCACCGCTTCCCGCTGTCGTACCGCGAGGCCGGGGAGCTGATGCCCGGCACGGCGTGCTCGTCTCCCATGAGACGGTCCGCCGCTGGTGCGCCAAGTTCGGGCAGGCCTACGCGAACGGGCTGTGCCGCCGCCGGTCCCGGCTCGGGGACACATGGCACCTGGACGAGGTCTTCATCAAGATCAACGGGGAGCTGACGTACCTGTGGCGGGCCGTCGAGCAGGACGGCACCGTGCTCGACATCCTCGTGCAGAGCCGCCGGGACACAGCCGCGGCCAGGTGTTTCTTCCGCCGCCTGGTGAAGGTGAACCGCTCCGGGGCTGATGGAGGCTCGATTCCCTGAGAAGATCGAGTCATGGCCCGTCCGTCCCCCTATCCTGCCGAGCTTCGTGAGCGTGCGATGCGCATGGTCACGGAGATCCGCCCCAACTACCCAACTGAGTGGGCCGCGATGAAGGCCGTCGCCGCGAAGCTGGGCAGCGGTTCCGCCGAGACGGTGCGGACCTGGGTCCGCAAGGCCGAGGTCGACGCCGGCCGGCGCCCCGGCCGACACCGAAGACCAGCTGACGCTGTCGTGCGGGACCACGCTGGACTACCGCACCATCGAGCAGGTCCTCCAGTCGCACACCGCCCTGTGGCTCACACCGGTGACCGGGGTGGACCCGGCGACGTGCGTTGGCAGCTGACCCGAAGTGGCGACCCTGCCGCTCGCGTATGGCGAGACGCTCTCCCGGAACCTGTAGCTGCTGCTCGCTGGACCGCATGGCGCTGTTCGTGCAGCGCAGCATTCGCACGACCGAGGTGGGACCACGGGTGCTGCTCGGGTAGTAGCTCGGCTCCGGCCGGGCAGCAGTCGCAATGCAGCCATCCGAAAGTCCCGACCCTCGCCTGAGCGGGCACGCTGAGACGATCCAGCACCGCGGCGGCGGTGCGCACCCTACCCGCTTCGGCGAGGGCGCCTTCGACGGCTGCCTCGAACTCCAGGTCCTCGGCGCCTCTTTCGCGAGCACGGACATCGTCCGGCACACCAAGTGGCTGGGTGAGTGGGTTCGCACGCATTGACGCAGCCGCTCCCCAGCGCGATCTCGGCGGCGTAGCACCGCTCGTCGCTCATCAGCAGGGGCGCACCACATCGGGCCTCGACGGCGTCCCTCGGAACTGTCGGCCTGGCTCCCTCGCAAGAACGCAGAACGCCTGTCCGGCAAACAGGCTGGTGACTCAAGCGACCGAAGCGACTCATCGGCGATGGCACTCCACAATCGCAGGGGGCGCCATGGCCTATAGAGGTGTGGGTCGCTTGAGTCGCTTCGGTCCTTCAGCGGGGCAGCGACTGAAGCTCAGCGACTCGGCGATCCTTCGGTCGCTCACTCGTCCTCATAGAAAACCCCAGCTCAGAGTTGGTCTACCGCACCCCGAGCGACCGAAGCGACCCAAGTTCAAGATATATGAAGACATCCATGCGCGCGTGTGCGTCATATATAGAGGACTTCAGTCGCTTCAGTCGCTGTTTCTTGCCCGTGAAGTCTCTGAACTGGTCTTCTGTCGCAGGCGCTCGGTCAGCGATCGAAGAGGCTACGGTCGCTGACCGACCGTTTCGGTCGCTGAACGGTCTTCTGTGCCCGGCCTCTTACCGACACGACCCATGCTCCACGCCTGTCACTGCTGTATTCGCTAAGGTATGTCCGTCGTTGAGTCGCTTCAGTCGCTACTAGGGGGTGTACATGTCTGCTGAGCTGGAGATTTCCCCCAGCGACTCAAAGCAGCCCGTCCCCAGCGCTTCAGTCGCTCAACGGTCTCTCACCATGGCACGGTGGTGCGCCCGCAGGGGCTGGCCGGTCCACCCCTTGGCGCCAGGCCGCAAGACACCGGCCGCGAACTGCTACGACTGTCGCCGACCCGGGCACGCTCATGCCGGCTGTCCCTGCCTGTCCGCCGGTCGCTGGTGCCACGGATTCCACGCCGCCACCCTCGATCAGCGCCGCATCGACCAGTGGTGGGGGAGCTATCCCGACTTCGGAGTCGGCGTCGCCTGCGGCCCCGCGGGCCTGGTCGTCATCGACATCGACGCCCATGAGGCCCAGCCACCCAGCCGAGACCGGCTCCTGCCGGGAATCCCCATCGGCGACCACGTTGACCTGACCGGCCTGTCCACGGGCTTCCACACCCTCGCGGTACTGGCCGCCCTGCGAGGCGTACTCAGCCCAGCAGAGGACGCCACAACGCTGCGAGTACGTACGCCCTCCGGCGGCCTCCACGTGTGGTACCGAGCCGGAGACACCCGCCGCTGGCAATGCTCCTCCGGATCCAGCCAGAGCCGTGCCCTAGCCTGGCAAGTCGACGTCCGCGCCCACGGCGGCTACATCATCGCCCCCGGCACCACCACCAGCGCTGGTACCTACACACCCCTCGGTGAGGTCCGCCAGCCCGCCGTGCTGCCCGTCTGGCTGGCGCAGGAACTCGAACGCACCGGCCACCTGCCCGCCCCCGGCATGCCCGCCTCCCGACCGGTCCCGTCGCGCGCCCAGCAGGCCGTCCTGGCCGCGGGCGGTGGCCGCGAACACACCAGCCGTACGCTCGCCGCTGTCCTGGCTCCCGTCGCCGACTGTGGCCAGGTAACCGAAGGCGCAGGGTTCTCCGACGCCCTCAACCGTGCCGCCTATACCCTCGGCGGACTCGTCGCCGCCGGACGCCTCACCCAGGACGATGCCGAGCACGCCCTACGCGAGACCGCATTCGCCGCCCGCCCCGGCCAGGAACGTCGAGCCGAACAGATCATCCGCAGCGGCATGGCCGCCGGGCTCAAACGGCCCCTGAACCCAGGGGGCCGCCCATGACCTCCCCGGGCAACGACAACACCCTGTTCGACTTCGACGCCCAGGCCGTCGCCGAACAGATCCGCAGCCAGGCAACGCTTGCCCTGCCCGCCCAAGCCATCGCACCCGCATCCCCTGGCCCACAGGCCACCGCGGACGGACTGCTCCCCGACACCCTCACCGACCGCGGCAACGCCAAGCTGTTCGTCAAGCTGTACGCCCAGGACTTCCGCCACGTCCCCGGCATCGGCTGGTACTGCTGGGACACCACCCGCTGGCAGATCGACGAGGACGACACCGTCCTGTGGGCGGCCGGCGACCTCGCCGAGAACATCGCCACCCAGGACCAGTTCGGCCGTTTCACCATGCAGGCCCTGCAGCGCCACCGCCGCCGCGCCCTGTCCACCGCCGGCATCAACGCCATGCTCACGCAGGCCCGCTCCGCGCCCGGCATGGTCCTCAACGCCACCCGCCTGGACGCCGACCCCTACGCCCTGTGCACCCCGGATGGCATCGTCGACCTGCGCACCGGCCTGGTGAAGACCCCCGACCCCAACAAGGACTTCCACTCCCGCTCCACCACCGTCGGCCCGCAGCCCACGCCCACCCCGCGCTGGAACGTCTTCCTGACCGACACCTTCGGCACCAACCCCGAAGGCGCCGACATGATCGACTACCTGCAACTGCTGCTGGGCTACGCCGTCACCGGTGACGTCGGCGGCCAGGTCCTGCCGTTCCTCTTCGGCGCCGGCAAGAACGGCAAGTCCGTCCTGCTGGACGTCCTGATGAAACTCCTCGGCGACTACGCCGACGCCGCCCCGCCCGGCTTCCTCATGGCCCGCCCCTACGAAGGCCACCCCACCGACCTCGCCGAACTCCACGGTCGGCGCGTCATCGTCTGCAGCGAGGTCAACCCCGGCGACAAGTTCGACGAAGCCCGCGTCAAACTCCTGACCGGCGGCGACCGCATCAAAGCCCGCCGCATGCGACAGGACTTCTTCAGCTTCACCCCCACCCACAAACTGCTCCTGGTGGGCAACCACCGACCCGAAGTCGGCACCGGCGGCTTCGCGTTCTGGCGCCGCATGCGCCTGATCCCGTTCGAGAACACCGTCCCCGACCACCGCAAGATCGACAACCTGGCCGACATCCTCGTCACCGAGGAAGGCCCCGGCATCCTGGCCTGGCTCATCGACGGCGCCCGCCGCTACCTCGCCGGCGCCCGCGACCTGACCGGCCCAGAACGCGTCCGCATCGCCACCACCGCCTACGCCGAAACCGAAGACCACACCGGCCGCTTCTACGAAGAATGCTGCGCCCTCGGCCCCGACCTGCGCGCTGAGCAGGCAGGTCTCTACAGCACCTACAAGACGTGGTGCCAGAATGAGGGAGCACCCGCTCTATCCTCGCGCGCGTTCGCCACCCGCACACGAGAGCTGGTGGGGCTGGCCTCACCAAAGCAAATGATGACGTCCAACCAGCGCAAGTACTACCCGGGCATCGGACTGCTCGCCGACCAGGAGAGGGAAGCAACCGCATGAGCTCCCTGATCACCGAGGACGAGATCAGCCACGAGACCGCACTCGTCTGGCTGGAAGACACCACCGACCTCGACTACGTCCGACAAAGCCTGGACCGGCTGCCCACCCGCAAAAGCAAGCCCGCCTACCACCGCGACGGCCGCATGGTCGGCTACGCCCTCCTCGGCCCCACCGCCAAACCCTCCCGGGCCTCCGGCACCTTCCGCCGCCGCGTCTTCTGGCTGCTGCCCCACGACCGCGACAGCGAACCCGAGGGCCTGTACACCAAGGGCGCTCCCGCCGAAGCTGTCGACCCTCGCACCCTCGAACCCCGTGTGAAGGGCTACAAGACCGAACGCTCCGAAGGCGGCCCGCCCTCCACCGCCATGCAGCAACTGGGCATAACGCTGCCCTTGTGAGAGCAAGCCGCTGGACGCTGCTCTTGCCGAGATCCTCATCCTGTGCGGTTCGGGAACTCATCGCTGCTACCGGGTCTATTCGCAGTGCACCGGGCTTCAGCCCGGTGGTGAAGCGAATCTTTGGCCCGCTCTGACCTCAGATGTGTGCACGGATCCGCACTGTTCGCCTCAGCCGGCGTCAGAGCGGCCGGTTCTGCTGCTCGATGTACTGCTTCACGATGCTGAGCGGCGCGCCGCCGACCGACCCGGCGAAGTACGAGCCGGACCACAGGCGTTGCGCCCGCCAGTAGTGCCGGACGAGGTCGGGGAACTCTCCCCCGGCCTTCGGCCGGGAGGTGCCCCCAGCCGCAGACGGTGCGAGGACACGCTCTTGAGGGAGTTCACCAGCCTGGACACGGCGACCTTCGGCGGGAAGTCCACGAGCAGGTGGACGTGGTTGGCCTCGCCGTTGAACTCCACCAGCTCGGCCTCGAAGTCCTCGCACACGGCCCGCATGATCTCCTCGCAGCGCGTCAGGTGCCGGCCGGTGAAGACGGAGTGCCGGGACTTCGTCACGAAAACCAAGTGGACGTGCATGCGGAAGACGCAGTGACGACCAGTACGAATGTTCTCATCGATACCCATAAACCAATTGCGTAGCATGACCCGCGTGCAGTTTCGGTACAGCTTCCGCCTGTATCCGAGCGCCGGTCAGCGCACGGCACTGGCGAGGGCGTTCGGGTGCGCACGGGTGGTCTACAACGACGCGCTTCGCGCTCGGGAGACCGCCCGCACTGAGGGGCTGCCGTTCCCGAAGACCGCAGACCTGTCCAGGACGCTGATCACCAAGGCGAAGCAGACGCCAGAACGGACGTGGCTTGGCGAGGTGTCGGCGGTTGTGCTCCAGCAGTCTCTCAGGGACCTGGATGCCGCGTACAAGAACTTCTTCGACGGCCTGAAGGGCAAGCGCCCGCGTATGGGTGCGCCCCGGTACAAGTCGCGGAAGGACACCCGGCAAGCCGTCCGCTTCACCGCGAACGCCCGCTGGTCCATCACCCCGGGTGGGAAGCTGCGCCTGCCGAAGATCGGCGACCTCAAGGTGAAGTGGTCCCGCACGCTGCCGTCGACGCCGTCCACGGTGACAGTAATGAAGGACAGCGCGGGCCGGTACTTCGCGTCTTTCGTCGTGGAGACCGGTCCGCAAGAGGTGCTGCCGGAGACGACGCCCGAGCTGGGCATCGACCTCGGCCTCGGGCACTTCGCCGTCCTCTCCGACGGCACGAAGATCGACAGCCCGCGCTTCTTGCGCCGGGCCGAGAAACGGCTGAAGAAGGCGCAGCGCGCCCTCTCCCGCAAGGAGAAGGGCGGCAAGAACCGGGACAAGGCCAGGTTCCGCGTCGCACGGGCACACGCCCGTGTCGCGGACGCACGCCGCGAGTTCCACCACCGGCTCTCCACCCAGCTGATCCGCGAGAACCAAGCGATCGCCGTGGAGGACCTGGCGGTGAAGGGACTCGCCCGCACGCGCCTGGCCAAGTCCGTGCACGACGCCGGATGGTCGGCATTCGTGGCCATGCTGGAGTACAAGGCAGCCCGGTACGGGCGCGTCTTCGTCCGGATCGGCCGCTTCGAGCCCACCTCGCAGGTGTGCTCGCAGTGCGGCGTCCAGGACGGCCCCAAGCCTCTGCACGTCCGCGTGTGGACCTGCGGGGCGTGCGGGGCCGTCCTGGACCGGGACATCAACGCGGCGGTCAACATCGCCAAGGCGGCCGGACTGGCCGTGTCAGCCCGTGGAGCGCAGGTAAGACCGGGACTCGTCCCGGCACCGCGCAGCGAAGCGGGAACCCACCCGACACCGCAGCCTTCCACGGCACGGTAGGCGGGAATCGCCCCCGTTCACGGGGGCGAGGATGTCAATCCCTCTACTCCTTCAAGGTCTACGGCGGCGAACCGGCCCCGGCCTCCACGACCCGCACCAACCTGGCCCTCCACCACCCGGCCTACACGAACCTCTACCAACACGCGGGCAACTCACCGGCGTTCGTGACCGACGGCGGTTGGCCCGCCGACCTGAAGACCGACCAGACCCGCTGGTTCAGCGACTGGAACGCCGACCGCTGGATCTCGGTGGACCTCGGAGCCCGTTCGACCATCGACACGATCGACCTCTACTGGGAGGCCGCGTACGCGGTCGACTACGAACTCCAGGTCTCCGACGACAACCGCACCTGGCGCACGGTCCACCGTCCGTCCGCTTCCGAGGTGGCGGCCCGCCGCGCCGACGTGAAGTCACCGGCGGAGGCGAAGGGCGTGCACGACACGGTGAGACTCGCCCAGCCCGCCACCGGTCGCTACGTCCGCATGCTCGGCAAGGAACGCCGCTCCTTCTACAACCCGGCTCCGGCGACAGCCCAGTTCGGCTACTCCCTCTACGAGTTCCAGGTATGGGGTACCGGCGGCAGCGCGGCGGCGGCCTACCCGGCCCTCCCCGCCGACCAGGCCGGTACGTACCGGACCACATTCTTCGACGACTTCACCACGCCCTCCCTGGACCGCTCCAAGTGGCGCGTGGTCCGCACCGGTACGGAGATGGGCTCCGTCAACGGCGAGGCGCAGGCGTACGTCGATTCCACGGACAACATCCGCACGCAGAACGGCACCCTGGTCCTGGAGGCCAGGCATTGCAAGGGCTGCACCCGGGCAGGCGGCGGGACCTACGACTTCACGTCCGGCCGCATCGACACCAACACCAAGTTCGACTTCACCTACGGCAGGGTGAGCGCCCGCATGAAGCTCCCGGTCGGGGACGGCTTCTGGCCCGCGTTCTGGCTCCTGGGCAGCAACGTCGACGACCCGTCGGTCTCCTGGCCCGCCTCCGGCGAGACCGACATCATGGAGAACATCGGCTACGGCGACTGGACCAGCACGGGACTGCACGGCCCCGGCTACTCGGCCGACGGCAACATCGGCGAACGCCAGCCCTACCCGGGCGGCGGCCGCGCCGACCAGTGGCACACCTACGCGGTCGAGTGGACCCCGACCGGAATGCGCTTCCACGTCGACGACCGCCTGGTCCAGGAGACCACCCGCAACAAGCTGGAGTCGACGCGGGGACAGTGGGTCTTCGACCACAACCAGTACGTGATCCTCAACCTGGCCCTGGGCGGCGCCTACCCGGCCGGCTGGAACAAGGTCACGACCCCCTACTGGGGCCTCCCGCAGTCGAGCGTGGACCGCGTCGCGGCCGGCGGGATCCAGGCCGAGGTGGACTGGGTACGGGTGGAGCAGAAGGGCTAGCCGGTGCTACGACCGCCCGGACGGGACCGGCCCTCTTTGGGCCGGTCCCACGGAGCTTGACACCGCCATCGGATGGGGCTTGCCATCACTCGATCCCGATGCTGCTCGGCGCCCTGCGGGTCCCGTGGCGTCACCCGCCTTCTCGCGGGCACCGCCGGAACGGCTGATGCGCCGGGTGACGTCTGTCGGCTGCGCAGCTGCTCGTAGGCGAGCAGGCGGGCGAGGCGGGCCCCGCGGCGGGTGGACGACAGCTGCTGCGTGAACGTCCGCACGGCGGCGGGGAGCTGGAGCATGGTTGCGCGCATGAGGCCACGATGACGGGCGCGCGGGGGGCGTTCCAGAGGTGCGACCCGTACGTTGCGTCACCGTACGGACGCGTGCCGTGGACGGTGCGCGTGGCCGCGCGTGGCGGGTCGGACGCGGTCGCGGCGAGCGTCGTCCTGCCGGGCAACACGCGGCCCGTGCCGGTCGGTTGCCGGACTCGACGGTGCGGCAGCGCGGGGTGGGCGGTCCCGGTGTCGAAGCAGGTGATCGGAGTGCGATGCGACGCCCCGGGGCTTCTCCCGACGTAGGCGTGATGGGCCTCGTCGCCCGGCTTGAGGAACCTGCCGTCGATCGCCTCCTGTCAGCCGAAGAGGGCAACGAGGCCGTTCACCCAGACCGCGAGGAACGCAAGAACCGCCACCAGGCATCCGGCCCCTGCCAGGAAGCCGGCGAAGGCGCTTCCTCTGCTGCCTTCCTTCTCTCCGGACGGCACCGTGTCCCAGTCGACGGGGCGTCCCAAGGCATCGGAGCAGTCTGCTCGTACTGCTGCAAGTTGCTCTCTGGCGAAGGGTGTTCGGGCAAGTGACTCCGGGCCCTGCCAGGCAAGTGCCCGCATGCGCTGCGGAGCTGTGTGGTATCTCGCCTCGAAGGCGGAGGTCTCAGCTGTGTCCCGGTCCTGTTCGAGGTACATCCACCGGCCCGCTTCTGCAGGCTCTCCGTACAGGCGGTACACCTCGGCCAGGCGCCGGCGAAGCACCAGGTCGTTCGGAAAGGACGACACCAGCCCGCGCAGGCGCTGTCGCGCGACGGGGACCCGGCCGGCGGCCAGGTCTGCATCGACTCGGGCAAGGGTGTCTCTCAAAGGCATGAACGCATGATCGGGTACCGCAGTGACCACCGTCGACCTCATTTCGCCGCTCAGCACTTGCTCGCCCCAATGGCATCGGCTGAACTTCGCTGAGACGGGGACACCGACAAATGCGGGTCAGCCCTCGGGCGAGACTGCGCTCGCAGACCCTCACCCCGAAGGACTCCAGGGCCTGGCGGCATCGGGAAAGAAACCGTCACGACCTGAGGACCCCCGCTGTCCAGTGCTCCGGGCGAGCCGTGCCAGGGCTCATGGTGGAACGATCCGGTGCAGGTATGAGGAGGTGGTGCTGCGCTGCCCCGATGCCCGCTCGATCCGCAGGCCCCCTCAGATGCCCCACGGATCGGGATGAGGCGTGACCGCCGGATCCGGGGACCACAGGAGGCGGCCGGCGACGTCATCGCCGAGGATGTCCTTCAGGAGGTCCAACATCCAGCCGTTCCAGCAGACGGCGACGGGAAACTCCGGCACCCGGAACGCCGGCAGGTCGACCGGATACGCCTCAGGACGGAAGGCCATCTTCTTCATCTCCCCGGTGGCCTTCTTAGGCTGCGACGACCGACGTGTGTCCAGGCAGTCGATCAGGGATTCCACGACGTAGAGGACGTAGTCGTCCGCCACTGTCCCGGCGATCCGGACCGGCACCAGACGTCCTGCCTTCTCCAGCTGGTCACCGAGCCGATCGGCGAGACGACGGCTGAACATCGGTGCCCCCGGATAGTCGGAGGCGAACTCCGCCTCACGTCCTTTGGGATCACCGGTCCACTTCGCACCGAAAGCGGTGGGCCGCTCGGCCCGCTCTCCCTGGAACTGCCAGCGTTTGAGATCGATCAGCGAGTCGTCCAGACGAAGCGTCCGGAGGTTTCCCTCGCCCGGTGTGATGCGGTAAGCAGCCAGTGGAGTGGAAGAAGTCATGGTAACCATCCTTACGCCGTCCAGTATGCGGTGCTCGGCACCTGGTGGGTGACACCGGCCAGCTCGGTCTCGATCTGCCGTCCGATGCTGCGCAGCTCGCGACGGAGCACCGTGCGGATGGCGCGGTCGCCGTAACCGCGGGCCACCCGGTCCGCGACCACGTTGTGCAGGTGAGCGTCGAGACGCCCCAGGAACCGGTCGGTGTGCGTGAAGTTGTGGGGTCTCGGGTGACCGAGCGGAATACCGTTCGCCGCGTCGTTGATGTCGACCTTGTACTGTGCCAGCAGTGCCCGCATGCGAGGGCCGCCCGAGCGCCTGAACCCGGAAGGGACGATGTGCGCCGCCGCCTGGCCCGGATTGACGATACGCCCCTCTTTGCTCATGTTCTCCTTGAGGATCTGGGAACACTGCTTCAGTCCCAGGTAGTCCCTCCACAGGAGTGGATTCGTCACATAAGCCCGAGGGTTGGGGCCGGCCTCCATGCCCAGTGGGTCGAGGCTGACGTACATCGCGGTGGCCGGGTCGTAGTGCCGGAAGTAGTTGTAGTGGAGGCCCGTCTCCGGATCCTCGTACTGGCCCGGGAACCGCAGCGGGACGGCCACTTCGGCACGCGAGTCGCTTCGAGTGAGCCCCCAGAGGGTGGTCTCCGCGCGCCAAGCGATCTCTCCGGTCTCAGCCACGAGTTCGGTGGGGGTACCGACCAGGTCGGTGACGATCGCGAAGAAGCGCTGGTCGACTTCGCCCGGGGGAAGACCGGTACGTGTACGGCGTTCCGTCTGGGCCAGCGGAACCGTGTCGTCCCGCTCCCACGTGAGCGTGACCTCGTCGACCGTCGCGTCCCTCGACGCGTACGTGGTCTGTTCGATCAGGTGGGGCCCGTCCCACACGAAGCGGGTCTCTTCCACCACGGTCTCGCCGTCCGCCGCCATCCGCCGCTTGGCGACGCGACGGCCGAGTGCGTCGTGGAGATAGGCCCAGCGTGTGCCGTCCGGTGTGGTACAAGCGATGAGCCGGTCGTCCGCGTCCCAGGTGTACCGCCAGATGTCCGGCTTGCGCGACAACCGTTTCCTGCGCCGTTGGATCACCCGGCCCGCCGCGTCGTACTCGTAGTGGAGGGACCCGGCGCGGGTGATGCGACCGCTGGAGCTGACCCGGTCGCCCCGGGCATCGGGCACAGAATACGAGTCCGGCCAGGTGGCCCGGGTGAGAGTGCCAGTGGCGTCGTACGCGTAGGCCTCGGACCAGTCCGAGGCACGGACACCGGTGACCCGACCGACCACATCGAGCTCGAAAGAGCGTCGGCCGAGAGCCTGGTCGTCCTGAGCCGTCAGGTTGCCATCAACGGCGAAGGCGTAGGAGCGACGGAGCTGCGGGTGGGTGGCTCCCTGGGTGGACAGGGACTGCTCCATGAGGCGATCGACCGTGTCCCAGCCGAAGGCCAGCTCGATGCCCTCGCCGAACCTGCGGGTGAGTTCACGTCCTGTCGCGTCGTACGAGGAGGTCAGGACACGTCCTGAGGCGGTGAGGACGATGCGGTTTCCGGTGGCGTCATAGGAATACGCCGTCACCGCCCCTGCCGGTGTCACCCGCCGCACGGGACGATCCAGCGCGTCGTACTCCGTGGAGAGTTCCCTTCCGTCCACGGCCTCACCAACGATGTTGCCCGAGACGTCGTAGCGGAGCGCGAGGACGGCGTCGGGGTCCGTCGCCCGAACCAGGCGACCGGCTTCGTCATGTGTGTACACAGTCGTCCGCCCGTCCACGGACTTCTTGATCTGGTTGCCGGCCAGGTCATAGGAGAACTGGATGCTCTGGCCCAGAGCATTGGTGCGTTCCAGGAGCTGGCCCGCCGCGTCGTGCCGATAAGTGACGGTGCGTCCCTCGAAGTCGGACTCCGAGACGAGGTTGCCAGCCGCGTCGAAGGCGTAGTCCCAGGTCAGTCCATGCGGGTTGGTGACCTGGACGAGACGCAGCTCGGTGTCGTAACGGAAGGTGTACCGCGCGCCGTCCGGCCTCGTGCGGGCAGTCAGCAGGTCGAATCCGCCGTACTCGAAGCGTGTGATGCGTTCCGCAGCATCGGTGTGAGTGAGTCGGTTGCCCTCACCGTCGTACGTCCAGGCCTCGGTGGCGCCGTCCGGACCGGTCCTGGAGAGGAGGAACCCCTCGACAGTCCAGGACTGCCGGGTGGTCCCGCCCAGCGGGTCGACGATCTCTGTGGTGCGGCCGAAGGCGTCATACGCCAGGCCGGTCCGCGCGCCGAGCGGATCGGTCACGCGGACCGGCTGCCCTGCGGCGTTGTTCTCGAACCGGGTCACCCCGCCCAGCGCGTCGGTTACCGAGGCGATGGCTCCCGTCCTGTCACGGGTGAACCGGGTGACCCGCCCGCCGGGCTCCGTCAACGCCGTGCAGTTGCCCCGCTCATCCCATTCCTGACGCCGGACGGTGCCGTCGTAGTCTGTCAGCTCCACCGGTAGACCGAGTTCGCTGTACCGGGCGGTCGAGCGAGCTCCGTCCGGCAACCGAACCGCGGTGAGACGTCCGGCCTCGTCCCACTCCATGCGCAGGGTCCGCCCCAAAGCGTCCGTGCGGGACAGAAGCTGATCGCGACGGTTCCACTCGTGGTGGACCGTGTGGCCGAGTTGGTTCGTCTCCGCGACCAGTTGGTAGGCGTCGTTGAACTGGTACCGGACGGTGTTCCCCAACGAGTCGACAGCGAGCGTCAGATGCGACTGATCGTCGTACTCGAAGGCGTAGTCGAGGATGCCCTCGACACCACGTGCGGCGACGCACCGTCCGGCACCGTCGTACGCATAGCGGTACCAGGCCCCGTTGCGGTCCTCCCAGCCGGTGATGCGATGTTCGGCGTCGTACGAAAGCTTCAGGGGCACGTCGGAGGAGTTGTAGATCTCGGTGAGGTTCCCATGGGCGTCGTAACCGTACCGGACCAGGGTCGGCCGCTCAGGGTGGCTGGCCAGGACGAGTTCCGTGATCCTACCCTCCTGGCACCTCACCGCGATGCGATAACCACCGTGGTGAGCTACTTCGACGGGCAGCCCGTTCTCGTACGCGAGTGTGATCGTGTTGCTGTTGCGATCGCTGATCACGGACAGCGGCAATTCCGCCTGCGCACCGGCGGGAAGCGGCCGGAAGATGAGGGTACGACCGGTCTCCGGCTGACGCAGAGTGAAGGCGCCGCCCGGCATGCCGTCCCAGCTCAGCGGCCAGTGGGGTCCCTCAACGGGAAGGACGGTGACCTCCGGATCGGGAACCGGGTAGTGAAGAATCATGCCGTCCGCAGCAATGAACCGCACGCCGCCGGCATCGAGCAGGAGCCGCTGGTCGAGTGTGGTGATCCAGCTAGGTCCGAGAAGTCTGCCGCCCCGCACGCCGGTGCGGTGGCAGCGTTCCAGGAGGAGAGGCAGAACACCGTCGAGGAAGACGTCGACCTCTTCCATGACCATCTGACCGGTGGCCATGTCGACGGGGTCACCGCAGGTGACGAGTTTCTTCATCTGTCGGCCAAGGGCACGGGTGCTCTTGCCGAGCCCCTTGACGCCGAGTGCCATGCCCTTCAGCCCGGTCTTGCCCAACGCCTTGAGGCCCTTGGCGAGACCGCCGAGGGTGGTCAGGCCCTTCATACCGGGGATGCAGTCCAGCGCCGCCAGGCCCACGTCCCACAGGGACGCCTGGCCCTTGGAATATTTGTGGAGCGTGTCCGCGAGCACGACCAGGGCGGCGATCAGGACGATGGCGCCGAGGATGGGGCCGCCGATGATCAGGGCGACGATGCCGACGACCGCGACGACGACCTTGCAGACGGCGACGATGGTGTCCCAGTTGTCGGTGAACCAGTCGCCGATCTCTTCCCACACGGACCGGTTCTGGATGCCGGCGTCGGAGGCTTCGTCGATCTTGTTCTTGGCGTCGCGGGCGGCCTCCTCGCGCATCCTGCGTGCGTCCTCGGCCATTTTCTTTGCCGCGGCCAGCGCGTCCTGGGCGTCCGAGACGTCCGCGCGGGCCGAGGTCCGGGCGGACTTGGCGTTCTGCACGTCCCGGGTCGCGGCCCGTACCTTGGCCTCGTCCGGCTGGTCCGCGTCCGACTTCGAGCCGGTGGGGTCGTCCTGGTACTTGTCGGCCTCCCTGGTGGCCCGGCCCACCCAGGACTCCGCCGAGGACAGCCGGGACTGGGCCGAGGACAGGTCCGCGCGGGCCTCGCGGGCCTTGGCCAGGGCCTTGTCCGCCAGCGCCTGGGCCCGCTCCAGCTTCGGCCAGTAGGCGGCGAGTGCGTCGCCGCACATGCCGTAGGACTTCTCCAGCTTCCGCAGGTTCTTCGGGACGCCGGAGAACTCCTCCTTGAACACGGTGGCCGACTTGCCCGCCCACTCCGCCAGCGTCCCTTCGCCGGCCATGCCCTTGACCAGGCGCAGTGCTTCGGAGACGTCGTCGGCGAAGTCGTGCAGGAACTTGGCGAGGGTGCGCACCCGGTCCGGGTCGCCGGGGGTGGGGTCCTTGTCCAGGTCCAGGACATGCCAGTCACTCGGCCTGTGGCCCACCATGCCGCAACCCCCGTCGCCCACGCATCATCAACAACCGTATGCACGCGTGAACTTACACAGCACAACAGTTCGGGGAAAGTTCGGCTTCCTCGAGCGGCGGTTCGACGGTCACCTTTTCCGACGCGTCGTGGGGCGGCCCTACAGGGCACCCGTACGCGACTTCACGAACACGGCCTGTCCCTTCTCTCTGAGGACGCGACGGTTGGACGCGATTCGTGTGGCACGCGGTTGGGCCGGGAGCACGACCAGCTCCTCTGGCTGATCTCCTACCAGGGCCCCGAGACCTTCGCGGAGCGCAGCGCCCTGTACCGAGCGTCGCCCGAGCGCGAGGCGATGGGGCTCGACCCGGACGACTGCCTCCTGCACACCGACGAGTCGGCGGGCATGATCGGTTGCCGTGCGCCGGACCGTCGCGGTCCCATGACCACCACGCGGTCGCCGCACAGCTTGCGCAGGTCGTCCTCGTCGGAGGTGAAGACGGGGACCGGCCCCGGCAGTCGCAGGGCGGCGGTGACCAGGGCGGCGTCGATGGCGTACTTGCGGCCGTGGAGACCTGTCGGCGGTCAGATCAGCCCCGCGCCCTTGACGGCCCGGTTCCGCCAGAGGCAGTACACGGCGGCCGGGTCGTCCCAGTACCTCCACGGCATGGCGTTCACATAGCCGTCGACCAGCCGGAACTGCTCCAACGCCGCGTGATGGCGGCTCTGTCGGGTCAGGAAGTAGGCCAGCAGGTGCCGTACGGCCGCCCTGTCCGGATGGTTCGGCGGGGCGGCGCCCACGTCCGCCAGGGCCGCGTCGACCAGGGCGACCAGGTAGGGCGCACGAAAGTCGGCCGGCTTCGCGGCGTCGTTCTGGTGCTCGTACCACGTGATCAGCGGCAGCGCGCTGAGCAGGCTGCCGAGCGGCGCCTTGGCCGCGGCCTCGCGTGCGAAGGACACGGCCAGCTCCTCCGAGCCGCGCCACTTCGCGCACCAGTACTGGAGCGCCGCGCAGTGCGCGCCGTAGTGGTGCGGGTCCCGGGCGGTGATCTCCTTCCAGATCCGCCGCATGTCCTCGTGCGAGTAGCCCAGGCCCAGTGCGGCCCAGATCTCCGCGATGTACGGCGAGGGGTCGTCCGGGTTCAGCGCCGCGGCGCGTGCGTTCTCCTGCGGCGCACGGACCAGTGTGCTGTGGAACCCAGCGAACTGGTCCCGGCTGGTGTCCCGCGCCCAGCCGCCGCCCCGCAGATGCCAGGCCAGGGAAACCGTCGCTTTCGCCCGCACCAGCGCCACGTCCGGGTCGTCCGCTCCGGCCGCCGCTTCCCACGCGTGCAGCCAGCTGTCCGGTTGCGCGGCCCGGTGCGAGCCGAGCGCGTCGGCGTAGTACGAGCGGCGCGCCCAGTCGCGCTGCTCCCTGGTCCGGGCCAGCAACTGCGCCGCCGGCTCCCAACGGCCACGGGCGGCCGCGGCCCTCGCCCGCTCCAACTCGGCGTCGTGAGCCGCCTGCTGGGTGTTCTGCCCGGATTGGGGGAGGAAGCCCAGCGCTTCAGCCCTCCGGGAGGAGAGCCTGGAGGGGGAGGGACCTGCCATGAAACGGCGGTAGTAGACAATCCCGGCTGCTGTCGCGAGCCCGAGGGCGACGATGCGAGCGATCTCCACGAGTCACGCACCGTCCTGCAAGATCACAACCACCATGGCGCCTTGTGCGCACACGAACACAGCCATCGGGCAAAGTCCTTCACCAGGAGAGACGCACAACTGGGACGCGTGGGGGAGGAACGGAGTATCACCCGCCGGCGACACGCCTCGCAAACGTGTTCCCGGCGACCGAACTGCGAAGAGAACACGGAGACGGTGGGACAACCCGCAGGCGGCCGACCAGCCAGGTCGCAGGGGTTGCCACACGCGTGATCGAGGGGGAGTTGCCGTCCGGATCGTCGGAGCCTGCCGAAGGAGCCTGTCGGCAGACCGGGTCCGGTGCGCATGACTGTGGCGTCAGTGAGGAACACGAGCCAATGTGGATCGCCTCCTGGGCGGGCGAGGAGTACGCGCGCGCCCAGAAGCCGGAGTTCATGCTCGCGGGCATGGGAACGCACCCGGTCGATCAAGTCAACGGATTCTGCGCCTGAGATACAGCCGCCGTGCCGGGCAGTCCGTCCGGCACGGCGCACAGACGGACGTGACACGGGTGCCCCGCCCCGGGCCGGGACGGCCCCGTGTCCGGCCCGACCACGTCATCGGCCGCAAGGCCGCAGCTCCCAGGCCATCCCGCGCGTGCTGGTCGTGGACCTTGACGTGAGGCGGAACCCGCCGATACTCATGCAGCGTGCAACGACGGGCCGTCAGCGACGAACCACACCGCAGGGAGCCGCAGTGATCGCGACCGTGACCGCCGTCCTGACCCTCCGAGCCCGTGTTTCCCTCATCCTCGCCGTACTGCTGCTCACCCTCGCCCCCACCGCCCCGGCGCTCTCCGCCGTCCCGCCGACGGGATCTCCCGCCACCGGTGTCCAGGCGGCGCCCGACACGTCGCGTTCCGGGTCGCCCCGAGGCGCCGAGGTCGTCGCGGTCACCCGGGTCGCCGACCGGCAGGTCGATCTGTCGGTGCGCTCGCAGGCCCTGGGCGGCCGGACGGTCGAGGTCCGCCTGCTCACCCCCGACGGCTGGAACCCGGACGCGCGACGCCGGCAGCACTGGCCGACCCTCTGGCTGCTGCACGGTTGCTGCGGGGACTACACCTCGTGGACCGCGATGACCGACGTCGCGCAGACCGACAGCCTGCGCGACGTGCTCGTGGTGATGCCGGAGGCGGGCTGGAACGGCTGGTACAGCGACTGGTGGAACCACGGCCGGGGCGGCGACCCGGCCTGGGAGACGTTCCACACCGTGGAGCTGCGGCACCTCCTGGAGCGCGACTGGGGCGCCGGCGCCGACCGCGTCGTGGCCGGCCTGTCCATGGGAGGTCAGGGCGCCCTGCAGTACGCCGCACGGAACCCCGGCATGTTCAAGGCGGCCGCCGCGTACTCCGGTTCCGCCCACCCGCTCCTGAACGACGAGTCGGTCGACCGCATCATGGGCTTCTTCGCCGGCCAGGGCGAGGACCCGCTGCGGGTCTGGGGCGACCCGGTCGCGCAGCGCCGCATCTGGCAGGCCCACGACCCGTTCCACCTGGCCGAGCGGCTCCGGTCGATCCCCGTGTACCTGTCGTGCGGCGACGGCACCACCGGCCCGCTGGACCCGCCGGGCCGCACCAGCGCGCTCGAGGCCGACTTCAACCGGCAGAACCACGCCCTCGCCGCCGAGTTGGAACGCGTCGGCGCGAAGCACCTCACCACCCACTTCTACGGGCCGGGCACCCACGGCTGGGCGTACTGGGAACGCGAACTGCACGCGTCGCTCCCGATACTGCTCGGCGCCCTACGGGTCGACCACGTCGACGGCTGACCAGGCCCGCCCGGGGCCGTCCCACTCGAGCGAAAGAACAGGGTTGATGACGAAGGAAGACGCCGACCGCCAGGGCCGGTGCGTGGTGCTCGAGGAGATCACGGACGAGAACTGGCGCGACGTCGCCGACGTGACCCCCGCCGACGACCAGCGCCGGTTCGTGGCAGCCCTCGGGGCACGCTATCTGCTGCTCTCCCTGCGGGACGGAACCTGGAACTCCCTCGCGGTCCGGGCCGGTGGCGAGGTCGTGGGCCATGTCATGTGGGCGTACGACGAGGAGGACGGCACCCACTGGATCGGCGGCATGGTCGTCGACGCCGCCGAGCAGGGCAAGGGCGTGGGCCGCGCCACGATGCGTGTCCTGGTGCGACGCCTCGCAGCACTGCCGTCCTGCCGCGAGATCCGGCTCTCCTACCACCCGGAGAACACCCCCGCCGCTCGCCTGTACGCGTCGCTGGGCTTCACGCCCACCGGAGAGTTCGAGGACGAGGAGGTCGTGGCCGCGCTGAGCAGCGGATCGGCCGCCGCCTGACCCTCCAGGACGACCGGAAGCCCTTGGCGGGTGCACTGAGCCAGTCGACGGAAGCCGGACAGACCATCGTCCGCCGCCGGGCGACGGCGAGCCGCTCACCGGTGTGGAGGTGGTCCGTGCCGCGCCCGGACCACTCTCGGGCAGCGGCCCGCCGTTGCGCACCCGGCGGGTGGGCCGCCGACCCAGGTGGGTGGTGCTGCCTACCACAGTGCGCCGGGCCGGAGCGCGGTGGTGGGGCCGTTCGGCGGCATTGCCGCGCGCGCACCGACGGACCGCTGTGTCGTGGACCCGGACGCGCACCGCGGCCAGGGCATCGGTGGCCCGGGGCGCTCAGCCACGGAGAACCACGAACGGAGTATGCCCATGCCCCTCATACGCCGATTCACAGCGGGCCGCAGACGCCCTGCCGCGCTCATCACCGCGCTGGTGACCTGCTCGACCGTACTGACCGGCCAGGACCTCGCCGTGGCCGGCGGCACGCCCGCACCTTCGGTACCCGTCCCGCAGCTGGACTGGAGCCCCTGCGTTCGAGGCGGCGAGTTCGACTGCGCGACCGCGAAGGTGCCGCTGGACCACGACAGACCGGGTGGCCGCCTCCTCGAACTGGCGGTCATCAAAAGGAAGGCGACCGACCCCGGCCGGCGCATCGGCACCCTCTTCTTCAACCCCGGCGGCCCCGGCGGTCCCGGAACGGTGCAGATGCCGCAGAACTACGAGAAGTTCCCGCGCGAGGTGCGGGAGCGGTTCGACATCGTCAGCTGGGACCCCCGGGGAGTCGGCAGCAGCACCGCGGTGAACTGCTTCGCCAGTCTTGAGGAGGCTGCCGAATGGAACGCGGGCAAACCGGCGGGCTTCCCGGTGGGCGAGAAGGAACGGGCGGCCTTCGTCGCCGCGTACAAGGACCTGGCCCGGCGCTGTGAGCAGCGTGACCCCGAGCTGCTGCGCCACGTGTCGACCACCGACACCGCCCGCGACCTCGATCTGCTCCGCCAGGCGGTGGGGGAGTCGCACCTCACCTACCAGGGGATCTCCTACGGCACGATCCTGGGCGCCACCTACGCCAACCTCTTCCCCGGCAAGGTCCGCGCCATGGTCCTCGACAGCGACATCGACCCGCAGGCCTGGACGAATCACGCGTCCGACGACCCCCGGCTCACGACGTTCCTGCGCATGGGCTCGGACCGCAGCGCGGCAGCGACCCTGGACAGGTTCCTCGCCCTGTGCGGGTCCACCACCACCGCCCACTGCGCCTTCTCCGCCGGCAGCCCGAAAGCGACGCGGACCAAGTTCGACCAGCTGATGCAGCGGCTCCGGAAGCAGCCCGTGGGCGCGTGGACCTACGCCGGCACGGTCGCCGACGCGGTGAGCAGCCTCTACGTCGTCCACCCGGGGTGGACGGACCTCGCCGGCCGGCTGCAGGACCTGTGGCGGGGCCGCGTCCCGGAGTCGGCCCCGCTCCCGTCCCCACCGACGGTCCCGAACCCGAACCCGTACCTGGGCCAGGAGCAGGGCGCCGCGGTGCTCTGCGGCGACAGCCCCAACCCGCGTGACCCCGGTGTGTACCACGCCATGGAGGAGGACAGCGCCGCTCGTGCGGGCGACACCGGACGCTTCTGGACCTGGGCCGCCGCGGGGTGCGCCACCTGGCCCGCGGTCGCCGCCGACCGTTATCGCGGTCCGTGGAACAAGCCGACGGCACACCCCGTCCTGGTGGTCGGTACCGTCTACGACCCCGCCACTCCCTACTCGAACGCGCAGGCCATGGTCAAAGAACTGGCCAACGCCCGTCTGCTCACCAACGACGGCTACGGGCACACCGCGTTGATCAACCCCAGCAGCTGCGTCAAGGCACACGAGAGCCGCTACCTGATCGACGGCACCCTCCCGCCGGTCGGAACGACGTGCCGGCAGGACACGCCTCCCTTCTCCGCGCCCAAGCCGATCGGTGGCGTCACCACCGGCGGCGGCGGGAGGGCCGGCGCCGGCTCCTGAACCGGCCACGACCCCCGCTCTGGCACGGGTCGGCGACGAGCCCGCGCCCGGACCCGGGCGCGGGGTCCGGGCGCAGGCATCCGGAGTCACCGGCTGTGGTTCCTGCCGCCCGGCGACGTCGGCCGGGCGGCGCGACCAGCCGGTCAGCCGTCAGGGAGGAGGCGCACGGGCAGAGAGACCCAGGAACGCAGGGTGTTGTTGGGGTGGCGGCTGGGCGGGCCGGCCGGCTCGATCCGGCGGACACGACGGGCCAGGGCGGTCAGCAGTGCTTCCGCTTCCAGACGTGCCACATGCTGCCCGACGCACTGGTGGATGCCCATGCCGAAACCGACGTGGCCGGACGGATCACGGGTGAGGTCGAAGCGGTCCGGGGCATCCCAGCGGGCCGGATCGCGGTTCGCGGCCCCGAGGAACATGAGGATCTTCGTCCCCTCGGGGACGACAGTGCCGGCGATGCGGACATCGGTGGTGGCGGTGCGGAAGAACGTCTGCACCGGCGACTGCCAGCGGACCGCCTCGTCGAAGGCGATGCGCGCCGCCTCGGGCCGCTCCCGCAGGAGCTGCCACTGCTCGGGATGGGTGGCGAAGGCGTGCAGGGCGGCCGCCAGACCGTGCACGGTGGTGTCGACCCCTGCCGTGAGCAGCGAACGCACCACCAGCGGTGCCTGCTCGTAGGTGAGGTCCCCGCGGTCGGCGGCGGCCCAGATCCGGGCCCCGAACCCGTCCTCGCCCAGTGCCTCGCGCGCACACTGGGCGTTCACCCAGGCCGACAGCTCGGCCACGCGGTGCGCGTCGGCCGTGACCAGGTCGTTGACCGGGCCGAAGGCGTTGAAGGCCATGTTGCCGTAGGGCAGCAGACGCTCCCGCCCGTCGGGCCCGAGGCCGACCGCGTCGGGGAACACCCGCAGCGGGAAGTCCTTCGCCAGGGCCGCGAAGGCGTCCACCTCCGGACCCTGGGCCAGCACCCGGTCGACCAGCTCCTCGGCCGTCGCGATCCAGGACTCGCGCAGGCGGCGCAGTGCGGGCGGCGCCAGGATCTCCCGCAGCACACGGCGCGGGGCGTCGTGCGCGGGCGGATCGGCCTCCAGCAGCAGGCTGGGCGGCCGCCACGGCTTCTCGTGGCGGAAGTCGGTCAGACCGACGCCCGCTCCCGACTCGAAACGCTGCCAGTCCACCAGGGCGGCGTGCACCTGCTCGTAACGGGCCAGGGCGTGGACGTCGTAGCGCGACAGACGCACCACGGGGCCGGCCTCGCGCAGGACGTGGTGCATCGGTTCCGGGTCGAGCAGGACATCGGGGGCGAACGGGTCCACGTCGCTGACGGGCGGCAGGACATCGCGTTCGAGTTCCTCGGTCATGGGGGCTCCACAGGACGCAGGGGACGTGTTCACAGGTCGAGCACCAGACGGTCGTCGCAGGATCGGGACACGCACGGGAACATGCAGTCGTTCGCGGCGCGCTCGTGGTCGGCGAGGATCGCGTCCCGGTGGTCGGGGCGCCCCTCGAGGACCGGCGTCAGGCAGGTGCCGCAGGTGCCCTGCCCGCACGACGAGAGCACCTCCGCACCGGCGCCGCGCACCGCATCCAGCACGGACACGTCGGGCGTGACCGTGACGGTGCGTCCGGAGCGCCGCAGCTCGACCTCGAAGGCCGTGTCGCGGACCGCGGCCCGCTGGGCGCCGGCGGTGAACCGCTCGGTGCGCAGAGCGTGCGGCGGCCACGGGGAACAGGCGGCCTCCACCGCGTTCAGCAGCGGGCCGGGACCGCAGCAGTACACCTTCGTGTCCGGCCGCGGCGTGCCGAGCCATGCGTCGAGGTCGAGCAGTCCGCGCTCGTCCTGCGGCACGACGTGGACCCGGTCGCCGTACACCGCGACGAGTTCGTCGCGAAACGCCATGGACGCCCGGGTGCGGCCCCCGTACAGCAACTGCCAGTCCGCTCCGGTCATCTCGGCCTGACGGACCATCGGCAGCAGCGGCGTGATCCCGATGCCGCCCGCGACGAACAGGTAGCTCCGCGAGGGCACCAGCGGAAAGTGGTTGCGCGGTCCGCCCACCCCGACCCGGTCACCCGCGTGCAGGCGGTCGTGCACGAAGGCGGATCCGCCCCGCCCCCCGGGCTCCCGCAGCACCGCGATCCGGTAGGTGTGGGCGTCCCACCGGTCACCGCACAGCGAGTACTGCCGGGTCGTTCCGTTCGGCAGGACCAGATCGATGTGAGAGCCCGGCGTCCAGTCCGGGAGGCGTGCTCCCCCCGGATGCGCGAGAGTGAGGGCGGCGACTCCGTCGGCCACCGGCTCCTTGGCCGCGACCTCCAGAGTCACCGCGCTCCCCGCGCCGCCCGGCGCCGGCCGTGCCCCGGCGGCACGTCGCGCGCCACGAGCAACCACGCTGTTTCCGACCACGCTGTCGCCTCCCGTCTCTGGGTTGCAGGCAGGATGCTCGGCAGGGCGCGACCGCGGCGACGGCATTCTCATCCAGTGAGAGGCGGACTTCCCGTGTCCGTCACCGGGGCGTTCCGCACCCGTCACCGCAGGGCCTGTTCGGTGACGCGGCTCCCCGGCCCTCCCCGGCCCGGGACCGGGGCCGGGGAGGGCTGGCCCGGCGCGTGATGAGCCACCCCTCGACGTATCGCACGACTTCTCCGACACTCGGGCGGAGCCGTAGTCCGCTCGGATCCCGCCACCGGCGGGATCCGAGCGGTGGAAAGAAAGGTGGGTGAGCGTGACAGTGCAGGCGATGACGCGCGCGAAGACCGCTGACGACCGGGCCGGGGCGCGCTGCGCCGGGACCGGCACCGGCCCGGTGCTGGCCCGGGCGTTCCGCATCCTCGAGGCGTTCGACGCCGACCATCCGGCGATGACGCTGAGCGAGCTGGCACGGCGCTCGGACCTGCCCACGTCGACCGTGCACCGGATGCTCGGCGAACTGATCGGCTGGGGCGCGCTGGAGCGGGGCGAGGACGGCCGTTACCGCATCGGGCTGCGGCTGTGGGAGGTGGGAGCGCTGGCTCCGCGCGGGCAGGGACTGCGGGAGAGTGCCCTGCCGTTCATGGAGGACATGTCGCAGATCACCCGCGAGAACGTGCAACTCGCCGTGCGCGAGGGCGACGAGCTGGTGTTCGTGGAGCGGATCGCGGGCACCGGGGCGGTGCCGGTGCTCACCCGGGTGGGCGGGCGGTTCGCGCTGACCGTCACCGGGGGCGGCCTGGTCCTGCTGGCCCACGCCTCGCTCGACGTGCAGGAGAAGGTACTGGCCGGCCCGTTCCACCGGTTCACCCGGCGGACCGTGACCGACGCGCACACGCTGCGCCGGATGCTCGCCGCCGTCCGCCGCGACGGCTACTCCGTGAGCGACCGTCAGGTCACGATGGACGCCTTGTCGGTGGCCGCGCCGGTGTACGGGCCGGGGGACGAGGTGGCCGCGGCCGTGTCGCTGGTCGTGCGGCACGGCAGCCGCTCGGCGCACGAGCTCGCGCCGCTGGTGTGCGCCAGCGCACGGGCGATCTCACGGGCGCTCACCCGGCCGGGCCGGACGGCCTCCTGACCCCGCGCGGCCCCGCCGCACCGGGCCGGGACGGAATTGTTTCCCGGCATCCGGGAAAGGCCCTGACCGGACCGGGGACCCGCGCCCAGGATGACCGCACCAGCCGCCCCGCCCACCGGGAGCAGACCGAGCCGCGTCCTTCCGCGGGCGGGGCGGTCCGTGTCCCAGCAGTCGACAACGGAGTGCTGTCATGGATCGTTTCCCCACCCGTTCACGCGCCGGAGCCGCGCGGTGAACCGCCCGCTGCGCGAAGCCCTCGACGAGGGGGCGATGAGCCGCTTCCAGTGGCGCGTGATCGTGGTCTGCGTCCTGCTCAACGTCCTCGACGGTTTCGACGTGCTGGTGATGGCCTTCACCGGCAAGAGCGTCTCCGCCGAATGGGGACTGTCGTCCTCCCAGCTCGGCCTGCTGCTCAGCGCCGGACTGGTCGGCATGGCGCTCGGCGCGCTCGGCATCGCGCCGTGGGCCGACCGTGTGGGCCGCCGCCCGGTCGTGCTCGGCTGTCTCAGCGTCGCCGCCGTCGGCATGCTGCTCTCGGCCGCCGCCCAGTCCGCCACTCAGCTCGGAGTGCTCCGCGTACTGACCGGCGTCGGCATCGGTGGCGTCCTGGCCTGCAGCAACGTCCTGTCCGGCGAGTACGCCTCGCGCCGCTGGCGGGGCCTGGCCGTCAGCCTGAACTCCACCGGCTACGCCATCGGCGCCACCCTCGGCGGGCTGCTCGCCGTCGGCATGGTCGACCGCTTCGGCTGGCGGTCGGTCTTCCTGGCGGGCGGTGTCGCCACCGCCGTGGTCGTACCACTGGCCTGGGCCACCCTGCCCGAATCGCTGGACTTCCTGCTGACCCGCAGGCCCAAGGGCGCGCTGGAGCGGGTCAACGCGCTGGCCCGCCGCATGGGACTGCCCACGCAGTCCCGGCTGCCCGAGACCACCGAGCAGCCCTCCGCCTCGATCACCGCAGGGTTCCGGCAGCTGCTCGCCGGTCCGCTGCGCCGCTCCACGGTGCTGCTGTGGTCCGCGTTCTTCCTGGTCATGTCCGGCTTCTACTTCGTCACCAGCTGGACACCGACCCTGCTGATCGAAGCGGGACTCTCCAGCGCCCAGGGCCTGACCGGCGGCACCCTGCTCAACCTCGGCGGCATCTTCGGCGCGGCGGCGCTCGGCGCCCTCGCCTCCCGGTTCCAGCTCCGCCACGTGCTGACCGCCTACCTGATCCTCACCGCCGTCCTGCTGTCCGGCTTCATCCTCTCCACCTCCGCCCTGTGGGCGGCCCTCACCCTCGGCGCCCTCATCGGCGTGTTCGCCAACGGCTGTGTGGCCGGCCTGTACGCCCTGAACCCCGTCGTCTACGACGCGTCCGTGCGCGCCACCGGCATCGGCTGCGCGCTCGCCGTCGGCCGCGTCGGATCGATCGTGGCGCCCACCGCCGCCGGTGCCCTGCTGGACACCGGCTGGAGCCCGCAGAGCCTCTACCTCGCAGTGGGCTCGATCTTCGTCGCGGCCGGCATCGTCGTCCTGGCGCTGCGCCCGTCCCGCGCGACCGGAGCCCGCCCGGCCGCCCCCGCCCCCGCCGTCGCCGTCGGCGACGCCCCCTGACCCCGCCCGGCCATCGCGCCCGTAAGGAGAAACACCGTGACCGCTTTCGTCCGCAACCAGTGGTACGTGGCCGCCTACGCCCACGAGGTGGGCCGCGAACTGCTCGGCCGCACCGTCCTCGGCGAGCCGATCCTGCTCTACCGGACCGAGGACGGCCGTCCGGTCGCCATGGCGGACCGCTGCGTGCACCGCCGCTTCCCGCTCTCGGAGAAGCCGAGCCGCCTCGACGGCGACCGCGTGGTCTGCGGCTACCACGGCTTCACGTACGGCACCGACGGCGTGTGCGTGTCCGTACCCGGACAGCAGCGCATCCCCCGCACGGCCCGGCTGGCCACCTACCCGGTCCTCGAACAGGACGCCTTCGTGTGGGTGTGGATCGGCGACCGCGAGCCCGGCACCACCCTGCCACCGCGCGCCCCGTGGATGGACTCGCCCGACTACACCGTCGTGTCCGGCATGGAGACCATCGACAGCGACTACGGGCTGCTGGTCGACAACCTGCTGGACCTCTCCCACGAGACGTATCTGCACGGCGGGTACATCGGCACCCCGGAGGTCGCCGAGACCCCCATCACCACCGAGGTGGACGACCGGGCCGGCATCGTCTACGTCAGCCGGCACATGGACGACGCCGAATGCCCCCCGTTCTACGCCACGTCCACCGGGATCACCGGACGCATCACCCGCTGGCAGGACATCGAGTACCACGCCCCGTGCCTCTACCTCCTGCACTCCCGGATCGCCCCCGTCGGCGCGCCGGGGCCGAACCCGGACGGCAGCGACCCGCACGCCTTCCACGTCGAGGTCGTCTACGCCATCACCCCGTCCACCGAGAAGACCACCTACGACTTCTGGGCGGTGGCCCGGGACTTCGCGCCGGGGGACCAGGAGGTCTCCGACTTCCTGCGGGAGAACAACCGCACCGTGGTCCTGCAGGACGTGGTCGCGCTCAACGTGCTGCAGAAGGCCCTCGACACCGAGCAGGACGGCTACCAGGAGCTGTCCATCAACATCGACACCGGCGGCCTCGCCGCGCGCCGGATCCTCGCCCGCCTGGCCGCCGAAGGAGCGGAGCAGGACAGCCCGGCGGCGGCGTCCCGATGAGCCCGCTGCATCCCCCGGCGCTCACCGGCGGCGTCTACCGCATCCACTGGGTCCTCGGCACCGACCGGTTGCTCGCCGTCTGCCACTGCGGCGCCGAGCGCGAGTTCGAGGACCCGGTGGAACTGTGGGACTGGCTGCTCGCCCACCCCGAGGGGCACCACCCGCCCGCCGCTGCGGCGCCCCTGCCCGCCGGGACGCCCGAGCCCGCCCTCGCCTGACGAAGGAAGCACCGTGACCACCGTGATCCCCACGCGCGCCCAGGAGAGCGGCACCGAGACCGACCTCGACCTGGTCGTCGAGGGCAGGGACACCGTCGCCCGGGGCGTCGTGCGACTGACCCTCGCCCGCCCCGACGGCGGCGACCTGCCGCCCTGGCGCCCCGGAGCCCACATCGACCTCCGGCTCACCCCGGAACTCACCCGCCAGTACTCGCTGTGCTCCGACCCCGCCGACCGCACCCGCTGGCAGGTCGCCGTGCTGCGCGAGCCGGACGGGCGGGGAGGCTCCGCCCATGTCCACGACCGCCTGGCCCCCGGCGACCCGGTACGGGTGCGCGGCCCGCGCAACCACTTCGCGCTCCAGCCCTCGCCCCGCTACCTGTTCCTGGCCGGCGGCATCGGCATCACCCCGCTCCTCCCGATGCTCGCCGAAGCCGAACGTCAGGGTGCTCACTGGGAGTTGGTGTACGGCGGACGCACCCTTGCCTCCATGGCCTTCCACGCCGAGCTGCGCTCCGCCTACGGCGAGCGCGTCCGCCTGGTACCGCAGGACACACACGGCCTGCCGGACCTGGACGCCCTGCTCGGCAGCCCGCTCCCGGACACGTCGGTCTACTGCTGCGGCCCGGAAGGCCTGCTGCGGGCGGTGGAGGAACACTGCGCCGTCCGGCCGCACGCCGCCCTGCACACCGAGCGGTTCGCCCCCAA
Organism: Streptomyces sp. NWU339; assembly: GCF_003143855.1. Taxonomy (GTDB): domain Bacteria; phylum Actinomycetota; class Actinomycetes; order Streptomycetales; family Streptomycetaceae; genus Streptomyces. The sequence continues at coordinate 9,149 of NZ_QFRK01000005.1, read as the reverse complement.
GGGCCTTCAACCCGCAGTCTTGGAGGAGGAGTTCGAGGTCGAACTGGCCGGCAGCGGCCGCACCGTGACGGTGCCGCCCGGTGTCTCGGTGCTGGACGCCGTCGAGCAGGCGGGCGTGCAGGTGCTGTCCTCATGCCGCGAGGGCACCTGCGGCACCTGCGAGACGCCGGTGCTCGACGGCGCCGTGGACCACCGCGACTCCCTCCTCACCCCCGACGAGCAGGCCGCGAACGACACCATGATGATCTGCGTCTCCCGGGCCGCCTGCCCCCGCCTCGTCCTCGACCTGTGAGCGGTCCTCGACCTGTGAGCGCGGGGGGACCCGGCGAGTCGGTCCTGACGCGGGCGGTGCGCATCCTGGAGGCGTTCACCCAGGACGAGCCCGCACTGTCCGTCTCCGAGATCGCGCGCCGGTCGGGACTGCACGTGGCCACCGCCTCCCGCCTGATCGCCGAACTCGTCGCGCACGGGCTGCTGGTGCGCGACGAACGGCGCCTGGTACGGGTCGGGGTGCGTCTGTGGGAGCTGGCCTCGCGCGCCTCGCCCGCCCTCACACTGCGCGAGCGCGCCATGCCGTTCCTGGAGGGCGTCCACGACGTCGTCGGCCACCACGTGCAGCTCGCCGTGCGCGACGGGGAGGAGGTGCTGTTCGTGGAACGGCTGTCCGCGCCCGGCTCCGTCGTCAACTACACGCGGATCGCGGGCCGCCTGCCGCTGCACGCCTCCTCCAGCGGCCTCGTCCTGCTCGCGCACGCCCCCGCCGGGCTGCGCGAACAGGTCGTCGAGGCAGGGCGGTTGAACGCCTACACCGCCGCCACCCCCGTCGCCCCGGGCAGGCTGCGTGCCCAGCTCGCCGCCGTCCGCCGCGACGGCTACGCGTACTGCCCCGGCTTCGTGCACGAGGACGCACTCGGCATCGCGGCCCCCGTGCGCGACGGCTCGGGCGGCGTCGTCGCGGCCGTCGGCGTGGTCGTACCCAACGACGCCGCCGCCCGGTCCCACCTCCCCGTGGTCCGCACGGCCGCACGCGGCATCTCCCGTGCCCTCGGCACCCGACCAGCGGGCGTACAGGGGCGCGGGGGATGAGCCGGTCCCGGGCGCCCATCGCCCTCAGCGACCAGCCGACGAGCAGCGGAGCCAAGATCGAGTTCCACCCTGCGTTCCCGCGCGCCCGCCTCCAGCTCACGCTCTATCTGCCGGACTGCCTATGCCTGAGCCACGGGTGGAACACACTTACCTCGGCAGGGAGTCTCTTCATTCCTTTGTCGCGGTCGCATGAGGTCAAGGTCCTCGCCCCACGCGTCCAGCACCTCGCCGTGTCCGGCCTCTCGGGCCGCCGCCTCGACCAAGGTGAACAGGTGCCGCTGCAGGGGTACGTCGCCTGTCGCCGAGACGCGGTCCACGGCACGGAGCAGCACGTCACTGTCCCAGCCCGGCAGTGGGTGTCGGGCGAGCTCCCACTCCAGGTACTTGTTGTAGGGGCGGGGACGACGGTCGAGAGCGAAGAGCAGTTCCAGCAGAAACCGAATGCTGTCGGCGGCATCGAGGCGAGCGGCGAGAGCCTGGCCGTCCCGGTGGTTCTTGACGGAGCGGTAGAGAGAGTTGGCATAGGCGTCGAGCCAGCCGCTGGAGTCCTGGAACGCCTCGTCGGCGCGCAGACGAGCCTTGTCGGCGAGGATTCGGGCGATGCCTCCGTCGAGCCGGTCGAGCAGGACCTGGGCACGGGCGAGGCCGTAGCGTTCAGAACCGGGCATCCCGGCTGCACGGAACTCGGTGAGGGAGACGATGACGAGGTCGAGCCGGGCGGTGCGGTGGCCCGTGAACCGGGTGAGATCGGTCGTGGCGTCATCGGCGATGACCACGTAAAGGTCGTGGTCGGAGTGTGCTGTGATCATGCCGTCGTGGGCTCGGGAACCTTTGAGGACGAGGCCGACGACTGCTGAATCAGCGGCGGCGAGTTCGGCGAACGCGTCGTAGGCGAGAGGCTGCTGAACAGTCATGGGGTGGATCTCCGGTGAGGTGATGACGGGTATGCCTGCTGGGGCGGCCCCTGGTACGGGAGGCGCCCGGCACCGTCTGCGGCTGCACATGGCCGCCGCCCGGAAGATCAACGCACATCCGGACTCTATCGCCTGGCCGGGCCGTGGGACAGAGCGTTCGGGGAGTCGTCAGGCTGCTGCTTCCCGGTTGGCAGCAGCCCTCAACGAGTGGCTGCGACCAGACGTCTCGCTCACCTCTTGGCCGGCCTGAGCGGTCGTGAACAGACGACGGCACCGACTGGGAGAGTCATGACAAGCAGGTTCACCGAGCCGGCCGTTGACTGCCACGATCCGGAGAGGCTCGCGGCCTTCTGGTGCGAGGTCCTGGACTTCGAGGTGATCGACCGGAGCGAGGGCAAGACCGTGAAGAACCGGCTTCACCTCGACGTCAGCCCGATCGACGGCAGCACCGAGGACGAGGTGACCAGGCTGCTCGGCCTCGGCGCCGTCAAGGTGGACGTGGGCCAGGGCTCGGACCGGAGCCGGGTGGTCATGGCCGACCCCGAGGGCGACGAGTTCGACGTCCTGCGCACCCTGGCACCGCGGAACCAGCTCGACCCTGCCGGGGATCCTGTAGCCGCACTCCCCACCGCCAGGCCGTTCACCAGGACAGATGCAGAAGTCCGGTGAGAGTGCCAGGTCACCCCGGCGGAAGGTGATCTCCGCCACCACCGGCGGAGCGTCCTGTCGGGCAGGCTAAGCTGCACATGCCCCGCGGGGGAAGTCCGGTCGAATTCCGGCGCTGACCCGCAACGGTAGGCGGAGCCCGTCCGAGGCCCCGCAAGCCCGATCACCCGCGGTGCGAAGGCTCCTGTCAATCGCCGTGGACTGCGAAGAGGTGCTGCGCAGGGCGCCCCGCGCCCGGGGCCGCTCCTTCTGTTGCGCAGGGGCACGGCCTGAGGCGAAAGCGACCCGTCCGTGGCCACCACCCTCGAAACCGAACCTGCCACGCCCGCGCACACGCCCCGTACCGGAGCCGGCGTCGCGTCCCCCCGGCGCGTTTCACTGCCCCTTCTCCTGATCGGCCTGGGCGCCGCTCTGCCCGTGTCCCTCGTCTGCGGGGTGGGGATCGGGGCGTCAGGGATCTCCTGGGGCGAGGTGCTGCACCATCTGTGGACCGGGCTGACGGGCGGGTCCATAACCCCCGGCCAGGTGCCGGCGTACACCATCGTCTGGGAGCTGCGCTTTCCCCGGGCCGTGCTGGCCGCGATCGTCGGGGCCGGGCTGTCGGCCATCGGCGTCGCGGTGCAGGCCATGGTCCGCAACGCTCTCGCCGACCCGTACGTGCTGGGCATCTCCTCGGGCGCGGCCGTGGGCGCCAACGCCGTGCTCATCTTCGGAGCCTTCGGCGCGCTCGGCGTCTGGGCCCTGTCCACGGCGGCGTTCCTCTCCGCGCTCCTGGCCATGGTGCTGGTCTACGCGATCGCCCGTACCCCTCGCGGCCTGAGCCCGCTGCGGCTCGTCCTGACGGGCACCGCGATGTTCTACGGCTTCTCGGCCGTCACCACGTTCATGGTGTTCGCGGCCGAGCGCGGTGAGGCGGCTCGTTCCGCGATGATGTGGCTGCTCGGCAGCCTCGGCGGCGCCAACTGGGCCTCCGTTCCGATCGCCGCGGGGGCGGTGCTCGGCGGCCTCGGCCACCTCGCGTGGTCGGCGCGTCGGCTGAACGCCCTGGCCATGGGCGACGAGACGGCCGCCGCGCTGGGAGTGGACCCGGGGAGGCTGCGCAAGGAGCTGTTCCTGGTCTCCGCGGCCGTCACGGGGGCGGTGGTGGCGGTGAGCGGGGCGATCGGCTTCGTCGGACTGATGGTTCCGCACGCCGTACGGATGCTCGTCGGCGCCGACCACCGGCGGCTGCTGGCCGTCGCACCGCTCGCCGGAGCCGTCCTGCTGGTCTGGGTGGACATCCTGTCCCGCGTGGTGCTCGCGCCGGTCGAACTGCCGGTGGGCGTCGTGACCGCGGCCATCGGCGTGCCGTTTTTCGTCCTGCTGATGCGCCGCCGTTCCTACACCTTCGGAGGCGTGTGATGCGGGTCGACGTCGACGCACTGACCGTCGAGGCCGACGGCGCCCGGCTGGTGGAAGAGGTCACGCTGGGCGCGGCCGAGGGGCAGCTCGTCGGTCTGGTCGGGCCCAACGGCAGCGGGAAATCGACCCTGCTGCGCTGTGTCTACCGGGCGCTGCGTCCCTCGGCCGGCACGGTCCGGCTCGGCGGTGAGGACCTGTACGCCATGAGTGCGCGTGAAAGTGCCCGTCGGGTGGCCGCACTGCCCCAGGAGTCGGTCACCGAATTCGATTTCACGGTCGCCGAGGTCGTGGCGATGGGGCGGTTGCCGCACCAACGGCCGGCGGCCCGGACCACCGATGAGGACCGCGGGGCGTGCGAGGCCGCGCTGGTGGGGGTCGGCGCCGGTCACCTCGCGGACCGTGGCTTCCTCACCCTCTCCGGCGGCGAGAGGCAGCGGGTCCTGATCGCCCGGGCGCTCGCCCAGCGACCCCGGGTGCTGGTGCTCGACGAGCCCACCAACCACCTGGACATCGCTCAGCAGTTGGAAGTGCTCGCTCTGGTGCGTGGCAGCGGGCTGACGGTGCTCACCGCGCTGCACGATCTCAACCTCGCCGCGCTCCACTGCGACCTGCTCCATGTCATCGACGGCGGCCGGATCGTCGCCTCCGGCGCTCCGCACGACGTGCTCACACCCGAGCTGCTGGCCGAGGTCTTCGGCGTGCGGGCGCATCGCGTCCCGCACCCGGAGACCGGCGCCGTACAGCTGCTCTTCGACCGTCTCCTGCCCGCCCAGCCCGCTACCTGAGGAGTCACCGCCACCATGCCGCACCCGGCACGCCCCGCCGCACTCGCACTCGCCACGGCCCTGCTCCTCACCGGCTGCGGTGCGCAGGTCACCTCTCAGAAAGGGGAGAAGGACGGTTCCGTGGCCCGTGACGGCCACTATCCGGTGACCGTGGAGAACTGCGGCCAGAAGAAGACCTACGACAAAGCCCCCCAGCGCGTGGTCACCAACGACGTCGGCATCACCGAGATCATGTTCGCGCTCGGACTCGAGAGTCATATGGCGGGCTATGTGATGCCCGACGACAAGGGCGACCTCACGTCCGTTCCCTGGAAGGACGCCTACCGGAAGACCACGTGGCTCTCGAAGGAGAGGATCAACAAGGAGCTGGTCCTCGACGCCCGTGCCGATCTGGTCTTCGCGGGCTGGAACTACGGCTTCAGCGAGGGAACCGGCTTCACCCCCGCCGAGCTGGACGAGGTGGGCGTCGACTCGTACCTGCTGAGTGAGTCGTGCCGTAACGGCAACGGGAAGGCACGGGGCGTGATGTCGCCGCTCGACGCCCTCTACACCGATCTGCGGAACCTGGGAAGGATCTTCGACGTCGAGGGCCGTGCCGGGGCCCTCATCGCGACGTTCCGGAAGCAGGTGGCCGAAGCGCAGGCGAAGGCGCCGAAGGGGGCGGACCGTCCGAGGGTCTTCCTCTACGACGACGGGCGGGACAAGCCGCTGACCTCGGGCGCGTACGCAGGTCCGCACGACATCATCACCAAGGCGGGCGGTGATCACGTCATGAAGGACCTCAAGGACAGCTGGACGACGGTCGGCTGGGAGACCGTCGTCGAACGCGACCCGGAGGTGATCGTGATCAACGACTACGGAGACACCAGCGCCGACCAGAAGCGGAAGTTCCTGAAGTCCTATCCACCGCTCGCACACGTCTCGGCCGTCAAGAACGACCGGATCGTCGTCCTCGACTACGTGGACCTGGTGGAGAGCCCGCGCAATCCCGCGGCCGTCAGCTCGCTCGCCGCAGACCTGAGGAACTTCGACCGGGGCGGCTCTCCCCGGGGAGAGGAGTGAGGCCGCATGTCCGCCGACACGAACCCGGCCGAAGCGACGTCCGGTCAGGCCAAGGCCTTGCCGCCTGCTCCGCCGAACACCCCCGCGCCCTGCCGGGTCGTCGTGTGCCGGGACTGCTGCTGCGGCAGCTCCAAGGTGCCCGGCGTCGACCACGCGGCGCAGACGGCGCGCCTGCGCGCGACGGTTCCGACACGGGTGTCCGCCTGTCTGGACCTGTGCGAACAGGCCAACGTCATCGTCGTCCAGCCTTCCGCGGCGGGCCGGTCGGCCGGGGGCCGGCCCGTCTGGCTGGGGCTGGTCAACGACCCCGACGCCATCGAGGACATCGTGGCCTGGGCGCACGCCGGCGGCCCCGGCGTCGCACCCCTCCCGGACATCCTCGACCTCTACACCATCAGACCGCCGCGGCGGGGCACGGCCCCCTGAGACCGCGCTCACCGGACCGCCCTCCGCGCGGCGGCCGGGGCCGCTGCCGCACGAGTGGGTCACCACGCCCCCCTCGAACCCACGTCGCGGCGCCCGTCGGAAAGGAAACGCCACGGTATGACCGAACAAGCTCAGGCTCAGGCATCCGCCGAGGCCGTCACCGCGGCCCTGCACGACGTGGCGGCCCTCGGCGGCTTCTTCGTCCTGCCCGTCGGCGGCCCGGACGAGGGCTGGCACCCGCTGGACCGGGCCTCCGCGTGCGGCTTCACCGACCTTTCCGCAGCCGTCGCGCGGCGGTACCGCACCGGCGAACCGCGGATCGGCGTGTCCATCGCCCACCTCGGACACGCGGCCCGTCTCTGGTCCCCCGCCCTGGCGTGCGTGCTGCTGCACGGGATCGTCCCGGACCTGACGGAGCTGCAGCGTGCCGACGACGGACCGGCCCTCCGCCTGCCCCGCCCCGCCGGCTGGTGCGCCGAACGGCTCCCCGACCCCGCTCTCGCCCTGAACGAGCAGGTGATGCGGCATCTGCGCGCGCTCGAGGCCGGACTGCGCGTCAAGATCGCTCCGCGCCTGCTGGACGGGAACGCCGCCTCCGCACTCGTCGGGTCGGCCCATGTCCTGCTGTCGGCCCGCCCCGAGCTGCGGGAGCCGCTCACGGACCTCACCACCCGGCTGCTGGGCACCGGACGACTCGCGGGCACCGGAGTGATCACTGGCCCGGATCTCACGTTCCGCCGCCGCAGTTGCTGCCTCTACTACCGTGCGCCGAACGGCTCGAAGTGCGGCGACTGCTGCCTGGCCGACCGGGACGGACCGTCAGCCTGAGCCTGTTCGACTCGGTCCGCAGCACGTGTGCACGGCTGTCGCCGCGCACATCGAGCGCCTCATGTCGGTTACTCGAACTCCGACCGTTTGGTGACCATTTGACTCGGCGGTTGACCTGAGCATGATGAGCTGGGCAGGGTGAGCCGGTCTGCCTTCCGCCTCTCCTCAGGAGTCGTTGTGACCGACACCCCCGACCCCGGCTCTGCCGCACGCCGCCCCACCCGCCGTGGACTGCTGCGCACCGCCGGACTGATGGCCGGTCTCACCGTGGCCGGTCTCCCCACCCCCGCTGGTGCGGCCGTCCCCTCCGAGACGGAACCGGCCCTGCTGCCGGCCGTCAAGAACGGCACGGTGACCGGGGCCGGAGACCGTGAACTGCGCGGGGAGTGGATCGCCACCGTCGCCAACATCGACTGGCCCTCGCGGCCCGGCCTGAGCCCCGCCGCACAGCAGACGGAGTTCGTCGCGCTGCTCGACCACGCCAGATCGATCGGGCTCAACGCGGTGTTCGCTCAGGTCCGCCCGACGGCCGACGCGTTCTGGCCCTCACGGTTCGAGCCGTGGTCGCAGTACCTGACCGGAACTCAGGGGCAGGATCCCGGTTACGACCCACTGGGCTTCATGGTCGACGCCGCGCACGCTCGCGGGCTGGCCCTGCACGCCTGGTTCAACCCGTACCGCGTCTCGCAGCAGGCCGACGTCACCAAGCTCGTGCCCGGCCACCCGGCGCGGCTGCACCCGGAATGGATCGTCTCCTACGGCGGTCGGCTGTACTACAACCCCGGCATCCCGGCCGCCCGCGCCTTCGTCGAGGACGCCGTCATGGACGCGGTGGAGCGCTACGAGATCGACGGCGTCCACTTCGACGACTACTTCTACCCCTACCCGGTGGGCGGCCAGGACTTCCCCGACGACGACGCCTTCGCCGCGTACGGCGCGGGCTTCACCGACCGGGCCGCCTGGCGCCGGCACAACGTGGACCTGTTGGTGCGGGAGATGCACGACCGGGTGCGCGTGGTGCGGCCCGAGGCGGCTTTCGGCGTCAGCCCCTTCGGCATCTGGCGCAACGCCTCCAGCGACCCGCGGGGCTCGGCCACCGGCGGCACCCAGTCCTACGACGCGCTGAACGCCGACACCCTGGGCTGGGTGCGCAACGGCTGGCTGGACTACATCGCCCCGCAGCTCTACTGGAACATCGGTCTCCCCGTGGCCGACTACGCCGTCCTCGCTCCGTGGTGGGCGGACGCTGTGCGCGACACCGACGTGCAGCTGTGGATCGGCCAGGCCGTGTACAAGGTGGGCGACCCCGCCCAACCGGCCGCCTGGCAGGACCCGGCCGAGCTCTCCCGGCACCTGACGATGGACAAGGGGCTGCCGGGGATCAACGGCGAGATCCTGTTCAGCGCCACGGACGTGACCGCCGATCCGATCGGCGCGATCAGCAGGATGGCCGGCGACCACTGGCAGCGGCCCGCACTGCCTCCCGTCCTGCCGAGGCTCGCCGGCGGTCCCGCGCCGCTGCCCCCGCTCGCGTCGGCGACCCGGACGGCCGGCGGCGGGATCCGGATCGAGGTGCGCTCCCGCGGCAACCACGTCCCCGCGCTGTACGCGGTCCGGCTGCGCGGCGCCGCCGGCGGCGACGAGCTCGTGGCGGTGCTCCCGGGCGCCCGCAGCACCGAGTGGGCGGGGCCGGCGGCACCGGAGGGCTCGGCGTACGCGGTCACCTCGGTGGACCGTGCCAACCGCGAAAGCGCCCCCGTCACCGCACGGCTGCGCAAACACTGACGTCGTATCCGGTCCGACCTCCTGGCTCCACCCGGTCGACGGAGCCAGGAGGCGCGGAACCCGCGGCAGCCACGCAGTATCGGACGTGCCGACGGGCCCTTGATCCCCAGGCAGACCTCTGCCATGACCTCTTTCCCGTCCCGATCCGGTGCCGCACTCGACCCACGGCTCGCGTCCGCGCTCGCCGAGGCCCCGG
>NZ_QFRK01000039.1 GCF_003143855.1 Streptomyces sp. NWU339 | reverse complement strand
CCCGAACCGCCGTCCCCGCCACCTCCGCGTCGGGCCCGCCCCGCGCCACCGCCCGCCCGTCCGGCCCCCACTCCTACTCCCACGCCCGCTCCGCCGCCGCGCCCCGCGCCGGCCCCACCCCCCTCGGCCACCCCCGCACCCGCGCCACCTCCGTCCGCGACGCCCGTGCACTACCCGCGGTACCGGGCGGCACCCCCGGTCAAACGGCCCTCCGGCGGCGCCACGTCACCCCTCACCTTCGTCCTGCTCATCACCACGCCCGCCGTGGTCGCCGTCGCCGCACTGCGGCCCCGCTGAAACCCGAGCGCCCGCCCAGGGCCCGTCCCGCCGTGGAGGCACCTCTTGCCGGAATGGCTTGTTCTCACCCTCGCGATGCTGGCCGTCTGCGTCGTGGTGGTCATCATCACTCTCGTACGTCACCGCGCGGCCGCCGATGACGAGGACCCCAGCGAGACCCCGGACGTCATCGAGTACATGACGATGTGGATCGGTGTGGTGTACGCCATCGTCCTGGGCCTGGCCATCGCCGGCGTCTGGGAGGGCCGCGGCGCGGCACAGGAGCACGTGCGGGCGGAGGCGGTGGCTCTGCACGAGATCTCGGAGCGGGTACGGATCTATCCGGCCGACGTCCGCGACCGCATTCGGGACGATGTCAACGCCTATGTCGGACACGTCGTCACCACCGAGTGGCGTGTCATGGCCGACGACGGCCGGGTCACCGAACGCGGGACGGACCTCCTCGACCGGGTCCGCCGGGACGTCACCGACTACGAACCGCGGACGGACTTCGAGGCGCAGGCCTATCAGCCGCTCGTCGACCAGGTGTCCGCCGCCGACCAGGCGCGTGCCGCGCGGGCGGAGTCGACCGGGGAGACCATGCCGGGCGTGGTGTGGTTCGGGCTGATCGCCGGGGCAGTCATCACCATCGGAATGATCTTCGCCCTGCAGATCCGCCGCACCGGCCGTGAACTGGTCCTCGCCGGACTGTTCTCAGCGTTGATCGCCTTCCTGCTCTTCTTGATCTGGGACTTCGACGCGCCCTTCAGCCGGGGGCTCGCCGCTTCGGCCGATCCGTTCCTCCTCCTGTTCCCCCACGTCGGAGGCTGACGGGTGCCCACCACGGCACCCGCCGCGGGGGCGTGCGCCACACCGCGCACCTCCCCGGCTGCCGTGACGCGGTTCCCCGTGCGGCCCACAGCGATACCCCGTTCGCGCGACTGCGATCGCGCGGCCCGGCGCGGCTTTCCAGCGTTTCGCACATCGAGGCGCATTTCCGGCGCGAGCGGAACAGGTCCGCCGCTGCTCCTCGGGACCCGGAGGACTCGCCATGCACGCGGTACGCGTCGCTCCCGCCGCGGCGGCGGCACGGAGGACGGCTCCGCCCGGCGGGATTTCAGGACCAGCAGGGCTGTGCCCCGGATCCGGGCGGGATCCGGGGCACAGCCCTGAAGTCACACGTGCGAGAAACGGCCGCCGAAAGGGATGGGACTCAGATCTGCTTCTCGGCGCGGCGGCGCATCCAGAAGACACCGCCGGCGGTGACCGCGGCGGTCACCAGTCCGCTGCCGATGGCGATGTCGGCCGGGGTCGCCCCGTCGGTGCTGCCTCCGAGGCCGCCGCGGACCCCGCCGAGGACGGTGAAGGCGGCCGGCCGGGTCAGGCTCTGGCCGGAGCAGTGCACGGTGATGTCGTACGAGCCGGCGCGCGCGTCGAAGTCGACGGTGGCAATGCCCTTCGCGGTGTCGCCTCCCTCGTGGAGGGGCCTCAGTTCGGTCCTCGGGAAGGCGTCGGATGCCGCGTGGCCGCCGTGGGGGCAGCCGTCGACCGTGATGGCCAACTGGCCGCCGCGGGCGATGACGCTGGGCAGGACGACGATGTTGGACGAGCCGGGGATCTGGTCGCCGTCCGCAACGGCGACCGGGGCGGCGAGCCCGAGAACGGCGACGGCGGCGCCCGCGGACGCCAGGGCACGTGACTTGCGCATGTGTTCCTCCGCGGAAGGCACCCCCGAGGGCGGTCCCCGGTCGATCGGCGAGAAAGCGCCTCCCAACAAGACCCTCAGTTGCACTGCCCCGGCGCGCATTTCGGCAATGGTCCGTACCGGTGAGGCGATTTCCGCGCACATTCACGCATTCGCATGTCATCGCAGGTCACGGACTACCGAAAGATCTCCTTTCGGCGGAACCCCGGATGGCGCACCGATGACGGCCCGGCCACCCGTTCGCCTTTCCCCCATCGCCGATCGCGCGCGCGGCACTTAGCGTTTCTGCCATGCGCGAGTGACGCGGCGACGGCCGTGTCGAGAGGGGAAAAGCGAATGTCTGCTTTCGAGCCGGCGGAAATCGAAGAGGAGGAGCGGCGGAAGAAGCGTGCTCCGTGGGGCGTGCTGGCGCTGGTCCTGCTCACCGGCCTCGCGCTCATCCGGAACGGTTCGGGGGAGTTCGACATGGGGCCGCCGCAACCCGCCGTGGCGGCCGCCACCGAAAGCCAGGCGCCCGGTGACACCGTGGGCGGTTCGGTGACACCGCTGCCGTACTCGGTGCCGGGCCGGGTCAGGATTCCGGCGATCCAGGTCGACGCGCCGGTCATGGCAGTGGGTCTGGACACGGACGGGTGGATCGACGCGCCACCGCCCGAGGACCCCAATCTGGCGGGCTGGTTCACCGGCGGCGTCACCCCCGGGGAGAAGGGCACGGCGGTCGTGGTCGGCCATGTCGACAACCACCAGGGGCCGACCGTCTTCTACGGGCTCGGCGCGCTGAAGAAGGGCGATCACGTCGAGATCGAGCGCAAGGACGGGAAGACCGCGAAGTTCGAGATCTACGGCGTCGAGGTCTTCGCGAAGAACGACTTTCCCGGTGACCGGGTCTACAACTCGAAAGGCACGTCGGAATTGCGGGTCATCACCTGCGGAGGCGGTTTCACCCAGCAGGACGGTTACGACGGCAACGTCGTCGTCTTCGCCCGCCTGGCCGAGGTTCGCTGAGCGGGCCCCGCCCGAGCCGGGCGGGGCGCCCGTCCGGCGTGGCGGGCGTCCGTCCGGCGTGGCGGGCGTCCGTCCGGCGTGGCGGGCGTCCGGTGTCAGGTGTACTGCCGTCGGGGCACGGTAACCTGGTAGCCGGAGTCCAGCAGTTCGGGCAGATAGCCGCGCAGCGCCCGCACGCTCTGGGACCGCTCGCCCCCGGCATCGTGCGAGAGCACCACGACGCCGGGGGCTGCTCCGTTCTTCACCCGGTCGACGATGGCGCGGGTGCCCGGGGAGGTCCAGTCGAGGGTGTCGACGGTCCAGGCGAGGGGTTCCATGCCGAGTTCGGCGCCGAGTTGGAACGCGGCGCGGTTCCAGGCCCCGTAGGGCGCGCGGAACCACTGGGGACGCTCGCCGTACCCGTCCTCGATCACATCGCTGGTGCGTTCCATCTCGGAGCGGATCCTGCTCCGGGAGAGAGTGGTGAGCAGGGGGTGGGACCAGGTGTGGTTGCCGACGACATGCCCCTCGTCGGACATACGGGCCAGCAGGCCCTTGTGGTAGGAGGCCATTTCCCCGCACACGAAGAACATCGCCCGCACGTCGTACGCGGCGAGCGTGTCGAGGATGTCCGGGGTGTAGCGGGGGTCGGGCCCGTCGTCGAAGGTCAGCACCATGGTGCGACCCCGTCCGGACACCCGCAGCAGGGGTGTGCTCCGCACCTGGGCCCTGCGGGGCACGCTCCTCGGCGGGCCGTAGCCGGTGAGGGGCCTGAGGCGGTACGCGGAGGGCTTGAGCGGGCGACCGGCGGCCAGGCCTCCGGCGGCGGGCGGGGCGGGGCGTGCCGCCTCGGCACCGGCGCCCGTCATGAGGACTCCGGCCGTGCCGACCGCCCCCATGACGGCGGCGCTGGCGCCGGCGAGCAGCACTCGACGCCGGGTGAGCAACTGATCCTTCTGCATGACTCATCAGTCGCCCGTAGGGGGACGGGCCCACCTCGGTGGCACCGGTCCGGCGGGACGATTCCACCCGCTCGGTCCAGCACTCCGCCGGCACCGGGGTTCGCTGACCTCTGCGCCGTGACGGAACAGCACTCGACGCAGTTCGAACGGGGCGCTGACGGACCGAAGGTGATCGTGGTCGGAGTGGACGGCTCCGGCTCCTCACTGCGTGCGGCGGCCTACGCGTCCGGTTCGGCGCGGCGGCAGCACGCGCTGCTCGCCCGTGGTGTGCGTGCGGCCGGTGACGGCGGCGGGCGCGGCGCTCGGGGCGCCGGTGGCCGACGCCACCGACGAGATCGCCGAGGAGCTGGTGGCGCAGGTCAGGGAGGCGTCCGAGCGGGTCCGCGGGGCGCTCGACCTCCGCTGGGAGTTCCACACGTTCCGCGGCGACCCCTGCAACGGCATCGTGAAGGCGGCGGACGACCTCAAGGCGGACGTGGTGGTGGGCGCCTCCGAGCAGGCGGGCCACCGCTTCGTGGGGTCGGTCGCGGTCCGCCCGGTGAAGGCGGGACGCCGGCCGGTGACGGTGGCGCCCTGAGTTCCGCGGCGTCAGAGGGTGCGCAGGAAGTCGAGGAGGATCTCGTTGAAGACCTCGGGCCGTTCCATGCACGCGTAGTGTCCCGCACCCTCGATGGTGGCGGCGCGGCCGTCGCGCACCTCTCGGACGAGACGCTCCGCCGCCGCGGTCAGATCGGCGGGTTCGAGTGAGCCGTTGACCGCGAGCACCGGCACGTCGATCGTCGGCACGCGGTCCCAGGTGCCGGTGACGGCGACGCGCAGGTCCTTCTCGTCCGGGGTGTGTTTGGAGATCGTGTGCAGCGCCATCTCCCGCAGTCGGCGCGGGATGTCCGGGTCGACGCCGTCGATGCCGCGGTGTTCGCCCGGCGCGACCTGCACGAAGGCGTTCAGCCAGCCCTCGATGTCCCCGGCGCCCAGGGTGCGGGCGAACTCGGCCTGGAGCCGGTTGGTCCACGGATCGGTGTACTCGAACTCACTGGTGGCCGCCCCGCAGGCGACGACCGCGCGGACCAGATCCGGGTGTTCGAGGACGGTGTCGGTCGCGATGGCCCCGCCCATCGACACGCCGACCAGGACCGCGGGCCCCGCGTCGAGGTGGCGCAGCAGGGCGGCGAGGTCGTCCGCCCAGCGGAAGGGCTGCGTGGCGTTGGCGGAGGAGCCGTGGCCGCGTACGTCGGGGGCGATCACCCGGTGGTGGGCGGCGAGGGCCGGGATCTGGTCCGCGAAGAGCCGGTGGTCGACAAAGCCGGAGTGGAGCAGGACGACCGGGTCTCCCGTGCCGCTGTCGTGGTAGGCGAGGTCGCCGTCGGAGGAGGTGAAGCAGCGGAGTTCCGCAACCGTAGTCATGACAACCAAGGTGTCACTTCCGGCGGGATTTGGCAACCAAGGTGTCATGATGAGGGGGTGAACCACACCGGAAACGACACCGACAGGCCCCTTTCACCCGACGAACTCGGCCCGCGCCTGATGGAGGTGTTCGACCTGATCGGCCCGCTGTACCGGCGGGTGCAGCGGAAAGTAGAAGAGGGCGCACAAGGCGCGTACACCGGCGAACAGGCCCAGGCCGTCGAGGGCCTGTCCGTCGGCGTGCGCGCCGTGCTCGACCTGCTGCACAAGCACGGCCCGATGACCGTGCCCCAGATGGGCCGCGCGCAGGCGATCAGCCGTCAGTTCGTGCAGCGCATGGTCAACGACGCCGCGGCGCGGGACCTGGTGGAGAGCACCCCCAACCCCGCCCACCAGCGGTCGTCGCTGATCCGGCTCACCGAGAAGGGGCGGGCGGCGATCGCGGCCGTCGTCGCCCGGGAGCACGCCGTGCTGCGGGAGGTCGGCGGCGACCTCACGGACGCCGACGTACGGACCTGCGTGCGGGTCCTCGCACAGATGCTGACGCTGTTCGACACCGTGGACGTGAACTGATCACCGCCTCGGCCGGGACGGTCTACTCCCCCATGACCAGTCCGTCCTTCGCCGCGCCCCGGCTCAGCACCACGTCGCGGATCCGGTCGCGTACGGAGCGCACTTCGGCACCCGTCCGGAGGGCCCGGTTGAGGTTGACCACGCGGCCGGCGTCCACGTCGAAGAGGAGGGGGACGAACTCGGCCTTCGTCACCTCCCAGCGCCCGTCCGGGCGCGCGGGCGGGGCGAAGGTGAAGCGGCCCAGCGTGGACTGGTTGCCGCGGGGGTCCGGGACGCCGTCGGGGTCGGTCGTCTCACCGGCGATCTGATCGCCCGTCCCGTAGATCACCCAGGTGCCGTTGATCTTCTCGTAGGCCTGCGGGACATGGGCGTGCGTGCCGAGGATCAGGTCGATGTCGGGGCGGTCGCCGGTACGGGCGGCGGTGAGTGAGCGGGCCAGGGCGATCTGCTGCCCGTCGGGGGCCTCCTGCCACTCGGTGCCCCAGTGCAGGGAGACGACGACCACGTCGGCGCCCGCCTTCCTGGCCGCGCGGGCGTCGGCGAGGATCCTGGTCCCGTCGATGAGGCCGACGGCCCAGGGCCGGTCGGGCGGGAGCGGGAGGCCGTCGGTGCCGTAGGTGTAGGCGAGGTGGGCGACCTCGGCCCGGCCCGCGCGCAGCACGGTCGCCGTACGGGCCTCACGTTCGGAGCGGGCCGTCCCGGCGTGCCGTACGCCCGCGCCGTCGAGGGCGTCGAGGGTGCGCCGGATGCCGTCGACGCCGTCGTCCAGGGCGTGGTCGGAGGCGGTGGAGCAGTCGTCGTAGCCGGTGGCGGCGAGGTCCCGGGCCAGCTCGGGCGGGGACGTGAGGGCGGGGGAGCCGCCGTGGTCGTCGTCGGCTCCGTACACGGTTCCCGCGTGGCACAGCGCCAGATCCGCGCCGGTGACGACGGAACGGGCCCCTGAGAGCATCGGACGGAAGTCGTGGCCGGCCCATCCGGCGTCGAAGCGGGCGCGGTCGATGACCGAGTCGTGCGGCAGCACGTCCCCCGAGGCGACCAGGGTGAAGCCGCGGTCCCGCACGGCCGAGGCACCCGGATGGCCGGATTCCGGTGGGCGGTAGTCCCGGGCCTGGCAGGCGGCGCCCGCGGCGAGGACGACGGTGAGGGCCAGGGCCACCTGTCTACTGCGGGCAATCATCGCTTCACCCCGGTACGGATCTCTTCGCGGTCACGCTCTTCGCTGTCGTATTTGCTGACAAATAGATAAGAATCAACTTCTGGGCCACCGCTGCTCCGACACGCTGTTTTAAGCCGTCCGGCGTGCGCGAACGGCCGCCGCGACCGTTCGTCGAACCGTTCGTCGACGCGATCGACCGTCCGCCGCACGCTCCCGTGCGCGCCCTGTCCCCGGGGATCGCCGTACGCTGCCATACCGCCATGACGGCCGGAATCACACTCACGAACGGGACAACCGCCGAGCACGAACTCGCCGCCCTGCAACGCGAGCACGGCCGGCCCCTCTTCGCACTGCTGCTGCGGCTCTGCGACGGGGACCGGCAGCGCGCCGAGGACCTCGTCCAGGAGACCCTGGTACGGGCCTGGCAGCACCCCGAGGCCCTGCGCGCCGACGACTTCGACTCCGTACGGCCCTGGCTGATGACGGTGGGACGGCGGCTCGCCATCGACGCGCGGCGGGCACGGCAGGCCCGGCCCGCCGAGGTGGGCGACGCGGTACTGGAGAACGCGCGGGTGATCTCCGACCACGCCGAGCGGGCCGCGGCGACGCTCGATGTCCGCAAGGCTGTGAAGACACTCACCCCTGAACACCGTGAAGTCCTGGTGCTGGTGTACTTCCAGGGGGCGAGTGTGGCGGAAGCCGCGGCCGCCCTCGGCATCCCGCCCGGTACCGTGAAGTCCCGCGCGTTCTACGCGCTGCGGGCCCTGCGCCGGGTGCTTCCGGGATACGCCACCGACCTGCGGTGAAACCGACGGCCGGGTCAAACCTCCGTAAAGCGCCTTGCCGACGACCCCGGTTGAGTAATCGGCTGTCCTCATCCGTGTTGCGGACCGGGAGCCCGGGGTCGGGCGACGCGCACGTACCGGAGGAAGGCTGAAAGGGATGCCGCACAGAGGGCAAGAGAGCACCGACGACATCGGAGACGGTGAACTCACCGTCCCCATGGCCTGGTTGTACGCCGAGTACATCGCCGACGAACTACTGCGCAGCGGCGACCTGATGCCGCCGACGTCCTTCGAGTTCCGGGCCGGCCGGGACGCGCTGGCGCTGACCGTCTTCCTGTCCGACGCCGACGGCGAGCTCTCCGGCATCCGGGTGATCACCCAGTTGGAGACCTGGCTGTCACTGACCGCGTACGACCAGCCGTGGCAGGAGTGGGTGCAGGGACGCCTGGCGGACCTGACCGCGGAATGTGCCGCCGCCGGCCGGAGCACGGCACGGCCCGATCTGGAACTCGCCCGGTCGGCCTGGCGCTGGCTGCGGGAGACGGAGCTGCTCGCGCCGGATCTGAACGCGGTGCCGGGCGGCGGCACGGGGGCCGGAGAGGACGAGGGACCGAAGGTGTGGACACCGGCGTGGCAGCTTGGACTGCCGCTCGGGCACCTCGCCATCCACCTTTTCTAGCCTTCCGGTGAATCGGACCAATCCGTGAGCCCGAGGGCTCCGAATCCTTTGGTCACGATTCGGTGTGCGGCTTGAGTGAATCGACTGCCTGGTGCGTACCGATGGGAGCAAGGAGTAACCCCACCCATACCCAACGGTACGAGGATTCGGCATGAGGTCCCTGGAACGGCATCGCGACGTCGGCGCGTACGCGCTCGGCGTGCTGGACGAGGCGGAGGCGTTCCGCTTCGAGGACCACCTCATGGAGTGCCCCAGCTGCGCTGCACAGGTGACCGAATTCGGGGCGACGACACGGCAGTTGATGCTGTACCGGCGCTCCACGCCGCCGCTGGCGCATCCGATGGCCAGGCCCGGTCCGAGGATGCTGGACCGGCTGCTGTCCCAGGTGGCGGCCCGGCAGCGGGCGGAACGCCGGCGGCTGCTGTTCGCACTGGCCGCCTCGGTGGTGCTCGCGACGACCGCTCCGGCGCTCGCCATGATGGCGAGCGGCGGCGACCGGCCGCCGCGCGAGAGCATCGCGGCGACCGACGAACGGTCCGGGGTGTGGGCGGAGATCACGACGGAGGACGAGGACTGGGGCAGTCGGCTGGAGCTGAAGGTCAAGGACGGCGCGGGTCCCCGCGTCTGCCGGCTGGTGGTGGTCGGGCAGGACGGCACCGAGGAGACCGTGACCAGCTGGAGTGTGCCCCGCCACGACGCCCGGCCCAACAGCATGACGGGCGGCTCCACCCTGCACTCCGGGCAGATCATGCGCTACGAGCTGCGCTCCTCGGACGGCGAGCACCTGGTGACGCTGACGCCCACCGGCCGCTGACGCCCGTCGGCACCCGCCGACCGCCGACACCGGCTCGGCCACGGCCTCGCGGACCGTGTCGCCCCGGACCGGACCGGTCAGCGGGAACCACGTCCCGTGCCGCCGTCGGCGTCGTGGCCGTGGTCCGCGGCGGCGGGAGAGGTGGTCACCGCGAACTCGCCCCAGACGCACTTGCCGCCGCCCCGTGCCTCCACGCCCCACACGTCGGTGAGCGTCTCGACCAGCAGCAGGCCCCGCCCGGAGACGCACGATTCCCCCGCCTCGCGGCGGCGCGGCAGGGCGCTGGAGGAGTCCGTGACCTCCACGCGCAGTCGCCGTTCGGTGCCGGTGAGGACCCTGAGGGTGACGACGGCGGCGCCCTCGGTGTGCATCAGCGCGTTGGTGATCAGCTCGTCGGCGGCCAGTTCGATCTCGTCGGCGCGGTCCCCGGCGCCCCAGGCGCCGACCCCGGCACGGATCATGCGCCGGGCCTCGGTGAGGGCCTCGGGGTCGCCGGGGGTCACGTGCTGCTGGAGCCGCCCTCCGGAGCGCGGGCTGTCCGGCGGGCGGCGGCGCAGCAGGAGCAGGGCCACGTCGTCGTCACCACCGCGTTCCTCGGCCACGTCGATGAGCCGGTCGGCGAGGTCGCGCACGTCCTCGGGGCCGGTGGTGATGAGCGCGCAGAGCGTCTCGATGCCGTCGTCGAGGTCGGCGCCTGGCTGCTCGACCAGGCCGTCGGTGCACAGCATCAGCACGTCGCCTGGATCGAGCTCCATGGTCCCGACCGGGTACTCGAGCCTGCCGAACTCGGCGGACAGGCCGAGCGGCAGCCCGCCCGTGACGAAGACGCGCCGGCAGGAGCCGTCGGTGCGGCGGACGAGCGGGTCGATGTGGCCGGCCCGGACCACCTGGAGGACACCGGTGGACAGGTCGGCCTCGGCATAGAGGCAGGTCGCGGAGCGGTCGGTGTCGAGTTCGTGCAGGAAGACGGAGGCGCGGGCCATCACGGTGGCCGGCGGGTGCCCCTCGGCGGCGTAGGCGCGCAGCACGATGCGCAGCTGGCCCATGACGGCGGCGGCGTGGGTGTCGTGACCCTGGACGTCGCCGATGACGGCGCCGACCCGGCCTCCGGGCAGCGGGATCAGGTCGTACCAGTCGCCGCCGATGTCCCGGCTCAGCGAGCCTCCGATGCCGGCCGCGCGATAGCGGACGGCGACGTCGGCGCCGGGCACGCTGGGAATGGTGCGGGGCAGCATGGCCTGTTGCAGGCCCTGCGCGAGGTCCATCTCCTGCTCGTAGAACATGGCCCGCTGCAGGCTCTGGGCGATGCTGCTGCACAGGGCGACGAGGATGTTGCGCTCCTCGGGGGTGAAGCCGCGCCGGTCGCTGTAGAGCAGGCCCATGGCGCCGATCGGTCGGGTCTGGACGATGAGCGGCAGGTAGGCGGCCGAGGTGACGTGCAGGTCGGCAAGGTGGGGCCACAGCCCCGGGTAGCGTTCGGCGAACTCCTCCGGCGACTCGATGAAGCGCGGACTGAGCGTCCGTACCGCCTCGCTCATCGGGTACTGCTCGTCGATCCGGGTGACGCGGGTGCCCGGGACGAAGCTGCCGACGGGGCCCTCGGCGACCAGCCGGATGTGGCCGGCCTCGACCAGTCCCACGACAAGGCTGGTGGCGCCCAGATGAGTGAGGCCGTGGGTGTCCTTGAGGACGTCGATGACGTCCTGCACGGTGCGGGCGTGGGCGAGTGCGGCCGTGGTGAGCTGGACGACGTTGGTCTGCTCACGCAGGGCGTCCTCCTGGGTGACCTGCTGCTGCCTCGCCTCGCTGGCGCCGAGCTCCTGGGTGGCGTCCCGGACGATGCCGATGATGCGGACGGGCCGTCCGGTGTCGTCCCGGAGGATGTAGCCGTGGGTGTGGGTCCAGCGCAGGGTGCCGTCACGGCGGCGGACCCGGAAGTAGGCGCCGTAGTTCTCGCTGCCGTCCTTCACGGCCTGCGCGACGGTGGTGTCCAGACGGGCGATCTCCGCGGTCGGCACCCGTGACGACAGCGTCTCGGGGCGGTCGTCGAATTCGTCGGCGCGCAGGTCGAAGATGTCGCGGGCCTGGGCGTCCATCTGAAGCGCCCCGGTGTCCAGGTCCCAGTCGAAACTGCCCATGCGGTTGAGCGCCAGGATCGGATCCGGGTGGTCCGGCCAGTCGTCCGGGAGTGACAGGGCGCTCGCTCCCCGATCAGCCATGAAAGCAACTTTGTCAGGATTCACCGGATTCTTCGACCGCTGCGGGCTCCGGGACGCCGCCCACCCCGTCGGTCGCCTCCGTGGCGTGCACGGGGTTGCCCGGTCACCCCGGTGGTATACGGAGAGTCACAGGAGCGACGGCGGGACGATGAGGGAAGGAGCGCCCGGCCGTGGAATGGTTCACCGCATCCGAGTACTGGCTGAGCCGGCTGGTCTTCCAGCGGGCACTGGCCGGCTTGTACCTGGTCGCGTTCCTGACGGCGGCGCTGCAGTTCCGTGCGCTGATCGGGACACGCGGCATGCTGCCGGTGCCCCGGTACGTGGAGCGGGTGCCGTTCCGGCGGGCGCCGAGCCTGTTCCACCTGCACTACTCGGACCGCTTCTTCGCGCTCTGCGCGTGGGCGGGCTGCGCGGTGTCGGTGGCGCTGCTCGCGGGGCTGGACTCCCGGCTTCCGCTGTGGGGCGGGATGCTGCTGTGGTTGGTGCCGTGGGCGCTGTATCTGTCGATCGTGAACGTGGGGCAGACCTGGTACGCGTTCGGCTGGGAGTCGCTGCTGCTCGAGGTCGGGTTCCTCGCCGTGTTCCTCGGCAACGACGAGGTGGCCCCACCGGTCGTCGTGCTGTTCCTGCTGCGGTGGATCCTGTTCCGGGTCGAGTTCGGCGCCGGGCTGATCAAGATGCGCGGCGACGCGTGCTGGCGGAAGCTGACCTGTCTGTACCACCACCACGAGACCCAGCCGATGCCGGGGCCGCTGAGCTGGTTCTTCCACCATCTGCCGAAGCCGCTGCACCGGGCCGAGGCAGCCGCGAACCATGTCACCCAACTCATCGTGCCGTTCCTGCTGTTCACTCCCCAGCCGATCGCCACGGCCGCCGCCGCGCTGATGATCGCCACACAGCTGTGGCTGGTGTTGTCGGGCAACTTCTCCTGGCTGAACTGGATCACGATCGTGCTGGCCCTGTCCGCGGTCGCGTTCCCCGCCGAGCCGCCGGACACGGCCGGCGCCCCGCTGTGGTACGTGGTCGTCGTCCTCGCGGTGTCCGCGCTGCTGCTCTGCCTCGGTTACCAGCCGGCGCGCAACATGCTCTCCCGCCGCCAGGTGATGAACCGCTCGTTCGACCCGCTCCACCTGGTCAACACCTACGGGGCGTTCGGCAGCGTCAGCCGGATCCGGTACGAGGTGGTGGTCGAGGGCACCGCCGACGAGGCGCCCCGGGCGGACTCGGACTGGCGGGAGTACGAGTTCCGGGGCAAGCCGGGCGACCCCCGGCGCTGGCCGCGCCAGTTCGCTCCGTACCACCTGCGGCTCGACTGGTTGATGTGGTTCGCCGCGCTGTCGCCGTCCTACGCCGGGCCGTGGTTCGGCGCGCTGGTGGAACGGCTGCTGGAGGACGACCGGGACACGCTGCGGCTGCTGCGCCGCTCCCCCTTCCCGCCCGGCGCACCGCCCCGGTACGTGCGCGCCCGGCTCTTCCGGTACCGCTACACGTCCTGGCGGGAGCTGCGGGAGACGGGGGCGTGCTGGGAGCGGACGTTCGTGCGCGAGTACCTGCCGCCGACCCGGCTGGCGGGGGCTTCAGGGACACGGTGAGACGGTGGTGTCCGCGGTGTTCGCCTCGGGCGACCACCGGCCGCGCCGGTTGCGTTCCTGGAGCGGCGCCTTCGCGGTGATCATGCCGGTGTTCGGGCCGGCCCGCAGCGAACGCACGGTGTGTGTACCCGCGCGGTCCGGCCCGCCCGGGGGTTGCGGCGCTCAGCGGCGTGCGCCTATCGTCGGCCGGGTGACTGCCGGGTCGGCCTTGGGCCACACACGAAAGACGCTCCCGGCCTCGGCGTGAGCCGGGCGGGGCCGTCCCCGCTCACGCCCGGCCGAGGGCAGGGCACTGCCCGCGCCCCGCCCTCCTCTCCGTGTTTCCTTCCGTTCCCTCTCCCGCTTCCCGCCGCGCCTCGCGGCATCCCGACGGAAACCGACACCCGGAGACGTACCAGCCATGCCCGACGCACCCATCACACCCACCGCACCCGAATCTCCCACCACGGCCGTCCAGTTGAACCACACGGCCGTATACGCCCGGGACCGCAGGCTCTCGGCGGAGTTCCTCGCCGCGATACTGGGGCTGGAGGTCGGCGCCCCGTTCGGGCCGTTCCTCCCCGTGGACCTGGGCAACGGGGTGACGCTCGACTACTACGAACTGCGGGACGAGCCCATCCAGTCGCAGCACTACGCGTTCCTCGTGCCCGAGGAGCGGTTCGACACGATGATCGACCGCCTCGAGGCGGTCGGGGTCACCTACTACGCCGACCCGAACCACACCGAACCCGGCAGGGTCAACCGTCTCTTCGGCGGCCGCGGTGCCTACTTCGAGGACCCGGACGGCCACAACCTGGAGATCTTGACCCGGCCCTACGTCCGGCCCTGACGCCACCGGGCCCGGGCGTCCTCCTCCGAGGTGCCCGGGTCCCGGGCGCAGGTCTCCTCCGCGGCGGCGATGCGGTGCCGGAGCGGAGGTCAGTCGACGCTGGGCAGGATGTGGGGTTCGGCGAGATCGTCCTCGTAGCCCGCCAGGCGGATCGGGGCCGACCGGGCCCACACCTCGAGACTGCAGAGCTGCCCGGCCGGGCGGCCCGTCCGCTCGGGGCGTTCCTTGGTCGGCTGATCACTGGTCGTCGTTTCCGGTGTCACCGCGCACTCCTTATGTGTCGGTCACCCTCGGGACGTTTCGCGCCGGTCCTGCCGCGCCCGCGTCGTACGTCCGCTCGGGCATGAGTCGAAAGCCGTTCGGACGCGGTGGCGCCGGTAACTCGTAGGAGAGCAGGCCGTTGTGAAGCGGCGTGTCCCATGACGGACCTGTGGGTGTGGGTAGAACCCCTTAGTGCTGCCCGTCTGACTCAGACTAACCAAATGAGCGGACCCCTGCTCGATGGGGCTCGAAACTCGCGGCACCAATCGCCCGTCGGACTGCACCCGATGAACCCTTATAGCCTCCTTTTTCGCCATCCGTACCGCTACAGATGGTCACCCGATCGGACTACACAGCTGTCCACGTGGTCGAGTGTTCGAGAAAGTTGCATGGTCATGACGTAGTTCAAGTCCCGTTGGCCGGTGCGCAAGCTCGCCATGCTGTGCTGCCGTACGGCAAACGGCTGTCTTCCAGGAGGACCGGCGCATGGAGCTGCGCAGTGTCGAGGAGCTGATGGACCTGCTGTACGCCTGCCGGGGCGCCCGGGACGCCCCGGGCCCCGGCGGCGCCCAGGTCGACACGTATGACCACGCCCTGCGGACCGCCGCGCTGCTGCGCCGGGGCCACCCCGCCGACAAGGAGCTTCAGGTGGCGGGCCTGGTGCGGCCGGTCGGGCGGCTGCTGCATCCGGGGGAGCCGGGCACCCGGGCGGACCGGGCTGCGGACGCGGTGCGCGCGCTGCTCGGCGAGCGGGTCGCCGGTCTGGTCCGCCGTCGGCCCCGACCCGGCCTTCCGGCGGAGGACGACCTCCTCGCCCTGCGCGCGGCGGACGAGGAGGCCCGCACCGCCTGTTTCGACGCCGGGGTCCTGGAGGACTGGCGCACCGTGCTGGAACTGCTGGCGGCGCGCAACTCCCGGCTGGGAGCGATGGACTGACGGCGCCTCGGCGTCACCACCTGCCGGGTGCGTAGTCCTTGAGGAAGACGCCGTACAGGTCCTCGCCCGCCTCACCGCGCACGATGGGGTCGTAGACGCGGGCCGCGCCGTCCACCAGGTCCAGGGGGGCGTGGAAGCCGGCGTCGGCGAGGCGGATCTTGTCCGGGTGGGGGCGCTCGTCGGTGATCCAGCCGGTGTCGACGGCCGTCATCAGGATGCGGTCGCTGTCGAACATCTCCTGGGCGCTGGTGCGCGTGAGCATGTTCAGGGCCGCCTTGGCCATGTTGGTGTGCGGGTGGCCCGCGCCCTTGTAGCCGCGGTCGAAGACACCCTCCATGGCGGATACGTTCACGATGTACGTCCGCTTCGCCGACGCGGCCGCCATCGCCGGGCGCAGCCTGCTGATGAGCAGGAACGGCGCCGTCGAGTTGCAGAGCTGGACCTCGAGCAGCTCGACCGGTGAGACCTCCTCGACCGTCTGCACCCAGCTGTTGGTGTCGTGCAGGTCCGGGACCAGGCCACCGGCGTCGATCGCGGTGCCCGCCGCGATGCGGTCCAGGGAGGCCGAGCCGGAGACCAGGGCCAGGCCCGTGACGTCCTGCGCGGTGAGCGCGCCGGAGCCCGCAACGGGCAGCTCGGCCACCGCACCGGAGCCGAAGCCCCCGATCACCTCGGCGGCGGGCAGTTCACCGGCGGGCAGCGGCGCGGACTCGGCGGCGACCAGTTCGCTGTAGGCCTGCGGGGAGCGCCGTACGGTCTGCGCGGCGTTGTTGATCAGGATGTCCAGCGGGCCGGCGGCGGCCACCGAGTCGGCCAGCGCGACGACCTGGGCCGGATCCCGCAGGTCGATGCCGACGATCTTCAGCCGGTCGATCCACTCGTCGCTGTCGGGCTGGGCCTTGAAGCGGCGGATGGCGTCGTTCGGGAAGCGGGTCGTGATCGTGGTGTGGGCACCGTCACGCAGGAGCCGCAGCGCGATGTACATGCCGATCTTGGCCCGGCCGCCGGTGAGCAGCGCGCGCTTGCCGGTGAGGTCGGTCCGGGCGTCGCGCCGGGCCCGGTTCTCGGCGGCGCACTTCTGGCAGAGCTGGTGGTAGAAGTAGTCGACCTCGACGTACCGCTGCTTGCAGATGTAGCAGGAGCGGGGGCGCTGGAGTATCCCCGCGATCTGGCCCTCCTCGGTACGGGACGAGGGCAGGATGCCTTCCGTCTCGTCGTCGATGCGCTCGGCGGACCCGGTGGCGGTGGCCTCGGTGACCGCCTTGTCGTGGGCCGTCTTGGCGGCCCGGCGCTCCTGGCGACGGCGCTGCTTGACCGTGCGGTAGATGTGCGAGGTGGCGCGGCGGACCCTGATCGCGTCCGGGTGGTCGACGTCCAGTGTGTCGAGTTCCGCGAGCACGTCGAGGCACACGGCCAGCCGCTCCGGGTCGATGCCGGGCCCGTGTGCCACGGCGTCCCCGTGTGCCACCGCGTCCGTGGCCCGGAGGCCGTCCTCTGTCACCGTCATCGCCGTCGCCGTTCCTGGTCTGCCGTGGCGGCGCTCCGGTCGCGCCCGCTGTCGAACGGGAGATTTTACGGAGCGCCGGGCCGCAGCACCAAACCCGCGGCGGGCGACGGGTCAGGGATCACACGCGGAGATGAGCGTCGCCACCTCCTCGGACACGGCCCCGGCGAGCCGGTCGAGGTCGGGGACGGCGGCTCCGTCGGCGACCAGCCCGTAGTGGACGCGGCCGCGGTAGGTGGAGACGGCGACCGCGAGGGAGTGACCGGGGGCGAGCGGCGCGAGGGGGAAGACCGCGCCGAGCGGGTCGCCGCCGAGCCGCAGGCCGAAGCCGGGCAGCGGCACGCTGGTGACCAGGACGTCGAACCAGAGCCGGGCCGCCTGGCCGACCAGGGGGCCGCCGAGCCGGTGGCCGAGCGGTGGCACGTGGTCGGCGAGCAGGGCGACGGCGCCCGCGCCCCGGTTCGGGCCCGCGTCCTTGTTGCGGTCCATGGCGGTGCGCACCAGGGCGAGACGGGCGAGCGGTTCCGCCTCGTCGACCGGCAGGCGGATCAGGTAGCCGGAGAGCCGGTTGCCCTGGGGGTGCGCGGTGCGCGGGCGGCGACGGGAGACGGGGACGAGGGCGCGCGGGGCGACGCCCTCGCTGCCGGCGCCGCGCTCGTCGAGCCAGCGGCGCAGGGCGCCGGCGACGACCGCGATCAGCACGTCGTTGACGGTGCCGCCGACGCTCTTGCGGATCCGGTGCACGTCGTCGAGGTCGAGGACCGCTCCGGCGGTGCGGCGGGTGCCGCTGGGCTCGCAGGCGAGCGCGGGCGACGAGCGCACGTCGAGGGTGGAGCGGGCCACCGAGGCGCCGATGTCCAGGGCCCGGCCCGCGTCGGACAGGAGGCCGCGGACGAGGGCGGGCACCTCGCGCACGTCCGGGAGCAGTCCGCGCGCCGGCTCGGCCGGGCGGGGCCGCGGGGTGGGCAGGTCCATCGGATCCATCAGGGCCGCGGCGAGGGTGAGGGCCCGCAGCCCGTCGGCGAGGGCGTGGTGGAACTTGAACAGTACGGCGAAGGAGACACCGTCCTCCCCCGGCAGCACATGGGCCTCCCAGGGCGGCCGGGCGCGCTCCAGGGGCCGCTCCATGAGCCGGCCCGCGACCGAGTGGAAGTCGGCGGTCGGAGCGTGCAGCCTGACGTGGTTCTGGGGATCGAAGCCGGGGTCGGTCTTCCGCTCGGCGCCACCGAAAGCGAGCGGATGGCGCAGGGCGGAGGCGAGCGGATGGCGCAGGGCGGAGGCGACGGGGCGGTGCAGAGCCGGGAGCAGCGGGCGCGAGGACAGCGGTTGCCACACATCGCGGATGCGCATCCGCAGTCCGGGCACGGCGGCGGCACGGGAGGCGAGCAGATCCGCCGCGTGGGCGCCGGCGGTGGGCGAACCGGCCGAGAAGACCCCGAGGGCCGCGAGGTGCATGGGGTGATCGGCGGACTCGATGTTCCAGAACGCCAGGTCGAGAGGAGCGAGCGGGTCTGCGTTCAAGGAGTGCCTCGCATGACGACGGGATGGACCAGCAGTACACCGTCCCCGACTGATTACGGTCAAGTACGATCCCACCACACACAGTTAACATCAGATTACGCCTCCGCCCCTTCCGTCGGTACGGCGAAAGGGGCGGGTCCCATGGGGCGGACGGGGTCACGGCCGTGCGGTCGAAACCTCCTGAAATCGCGTCAGAAATGGTGCCTGAAGCGGCATTCGGGACGGCACCCGGGGGAAGACCCGGGGTGGCACCCTGGGTGACGAACGCCACCCGGACGGGCGCGGGCCGCCGGAGGAAGCGCTCATCGCGCGGCGCCCTCGGCCGGGCACCCCGCGGGCCGCGCCCGGGACGCGTCCCGGATCAGGGCGTCATGGCCGGCCCTCACCCGGGCGACGTCCGGCTTCAGCACGCGTCGGTCGTAGGTGAGCAGGCCGTTCAGTTCGCCCTCCACGTCCGAGATCTGCGTGTACACGGCGCCGTTGCTGCCCCGGCAGACCAGGGCCCGCACCTCGTCGAGCTTGGTGAGGTAGTCGTCGGTGTAGGTCTCCGGATCGACGTCGACGTACGACTGTTGCACCGACCAGGCGTGACCGGGCACCGCCAGGCCGAGGCCGCCGTACTCGCCGGTGACCAGGGCGCGCCGCCCGTCCGGGCGGGGCGGGAGCGCCGGACTGGGATAGCCGTGCTCGTCCATGATGTCGCCGGCGTTGCCGTCGGCGCCGAGGTTGAGCCCCGACTGGTTGTTGACCAGGCGCGACGGGTCCCAGGCCTTGGCCTGCTCGGCGATGCGGCCGACGTCGTACTGGCCCCAGCCCTCGTTGAAGGTGACCCACATGACGATCGACGGGCTGCTGATGTGCTCGTCGATCATCTGCTGCATCTCGCGCTCGTAGCGGGCGCGGGCGGAGTCACCGGGGTTCACCCCGGCCCTCATGGACGGCATGTCCTGCCACACCATCAGCCCCAGCCGGTCGGCCCAGTGGAACCATCGGTCCGGCTCGACCTTGATGTGCTTGCGCACCGAGTTGAACCCGAGCTCCTTGTGCACGCGCAGGTCGTACGCGAGAGCCTCGTCGGTGGGCGCGGTGTGCAGGCCGTCCGGCCAGAAGCCCTGGCCGAGGGTGGCCATCAGGAAGACGGGTTCGCCGTTGAGGACCGTGCGCGGCACCCCGTCGACCTCCTCGACGGCGATGGAGCGCATCCCGAAGTAGCTGTCGACGCGGTCGGCGCCGACGGTCACCTCCAGGTCGTACAGGAACGGGTCGTCCGGCGACCACAGGCGCGGGTTCTCGATCTTCAGGGTCAGCGGCTTCCCGGTGCGACCGGTCGCCGTGGCGACCCTGCGCCGTCCGTCGTACGCGGTCGCCTTGACCGGCACGCCGTCGCGGACGCCCTTCGCCTCCACGGTGAGCCGCTCGCCGGGCACGTCCGGGATCAGCTTGAGGGAGTCGACGTGGTCCCGGGCGACCGGCTCCATCCAGACCGTCTGCCAGATGCCCGAACTGGGCGTGTACCAGATGCCGCTGGGGTCGAGACGCTGCTTGCCGAGCGGCGGGTTCTCGCCGTTCGCGGCGTCGGTGGGGTCGTACACGCCGACGATGAGCTCCTGGGTGCGGCCGGGCTTCAGCGCGTCGGTGATGTCGGCGCTGAACTTGTCGTACCCGCCCTCGTGGGCGGCGACCTTCGTGCCGTTGACGTACACCTCGGACCGCCAGTCGACGGCGCCGAAGTTCAGCCGCAGTCGCTTGCCGGAGCCGATGCGCCAGTCCCGGGGGACGGTGAAGGTACGGCGGTACCACATGCGGTCCTCGTGCCGCTGGACGCCGGAGAGCTGGGACTCCACCGGGTACGGGACGAGGATGCGCTCCTTGAGGGTCTTCCCGACGGGCGGCCGCTCCCCCTCCTCGGCGGCGGCGAACTGCCACTGCCCGTTGAGGTTGCGCCACTGCTCCCGGGTGAGCTGGGGGCGCGGGTACTCGGGGAGGGCGTTGTCCGGGCCCACCTCGTCGGCCCACTCGGTGCTCAGTTCGTGGGTGGAGCGGTTGGGCCCGCTGCTCATGAACGCGTCCACGGGGTCGCCGCCCGTGGTGGCCAGTCCGCCCCGGCCGTCGTAACGGACGTCGGCGGTGCCGCGGGCGGTGCCCGTCTTGTTGCCGACGACTGGCTCGGCGAGCGTGATGAGCAGGGCCTTGGGGTCGGCCGGGTCCGGCCCGGCCTTCGTCAGTGGCCACTTCGCACCGCCGATGACCGCGCTGACGTGCTCGGTGAGACCGGCCGGGGGTGCGGCGAGCGGACGCGGGAAGTCGAGCTTCAGGGTGCGCCCGGAGCCGAGGACGGTGGCCGCGAGGGCCCCGTCGTAGTCGAAGCCGTCCGGCAGGCGGAACGCCGACTGCGGTACGGGTTTCTTGGTGCCGCCGGGCTCGGTCCAGCGCAGGTGGAGGTTGGAGCCGCCGTAGTGCTCGAAGTACTCGACCTTGATGTCGTGGGCCTTGCCGGCGGTCAGCTCGATCGGCCCGGCGGTCTGTTCGCGGTCCCAGTCGTCGACCCAGTGGTCGATGGCGAGCCGACCGTCGATCCACAGCCGGAAGCCGTTGTCGCCGATGATCGAGAAGGTGTGCGCGCCGGTCTTCTCCGGCACGATCTTCCCGGTCCAGCGGACGCTGACGTGGTCCGCCCGGCCCGTGGTGAAGTTCAGCCGCGGCTCCAGGTTGTCGAAGTCGAGGTGCGGATCGAAGGCGGTGGCCTTGAGCTCGTGGAAGTCGAAGGCGCCGGGGGCGGAGTGCGTGTAGTACTCGCCCTTCAGTCCGTGGATGTCCACCGGATCGCCCTCGGCTGCGGTCGCGGCCTGGCCGGTCGCGGTGAGCCCCGCGAGCCCCAGCGCGGCGGCCAGGAACAGCGCGAAACGGTTTCTGAGTCGTCTGATGCGCACGGATCCTCCGTCTGTGAGGAAGGTGACGGCTCTCTGCTCGGTTCTCGGTTCTCGGTGTTCCGTTCTCGGTTGCGCGGTGCGTGTTCTGTTCTGTGCGTTGCGATCGCCTGTACAACGTTGTCATGAACAGTACTTTGCATAACAGCACGGATTCCGTCGTCCGTCCAGGGACATGACAAAGACCCGCCGGGGCCCAGGGGGCACGACGGCGTCATGCCCCCTAAGGGAAGCCGTCAGGGGACCTCCGCCGTGCGGTACCCACCCTGGGGATGACGGGGCCGTCCGCGTACTCCATCGGCAGTAGGACACATTGAGTGCTCAGGGACGACGACGGAAACAACGGGACACGGCATCGTGTTCGTCATGAAAGCCGACCGATCGCCGCGCCGGGTCGAGCGCCCCGGCCTCGCGCGGAGGAGCCGCCGATGAGCGCCCTCGCGTTGTCCGTGCTGCTGTCGTTCGTCTCCGCCGTGGCGTACGCGGGCGGAGCGATCGTGCAGGAGCGGGTCGCGGTGTCCTCGCCCGCTGAGCAGTACGCACCACTGCGCCGCCCGGGCTGGTGGGCGGCGGTCGCACTCAACGGCCTCGGCGGACTGCTGCACGTGGTGGCGCTCGCCTACGGCCCGCTGAGCCTCGTCCAGCCGCTGGGCGCGCTGACCATCGTGTTCGCACTGCCTATGGCCGCGCTGTTCGTCGGCCGCAGGGCGGGCGCGACGGCGTGGCGCGGCGCCCTCATGGCGACCGTCGGCCTCGCCGGTCTGCTGTCCCTGGTCGCCGCGTCCGAGGCCCAGTCCCTCGACGGCATCCAGCGGGTGGCGACGGCGTCGGTCACGGCCGTGGCTGTCGTCGCCCTGATGACGGCGGCCCGGACCGTGCGGCGGCATCCCGCCGTGCGCGGCATCCTCCTCGCCGTCGCCTCCGGTGTGGCCTTCGGCATGTCCTCCGTCTTCACGAAGGCCGTGGCCGTGGACTGGACCGACGACGTCTCGGTGGCGGACGTACCGTCCCTCGCGGTGATCGGCGTGTTCGCCACGGCCGGGCTGCTGCTGTCCCAGGCCTCCTACCGGGGCGCCGGCCTCGCGGCCCCGCTGGCCACTCTGACGGTGGTGAACCCGGTGGTGGCGGCCGTGGTCGGCATCACGATGTTCGGCGAGACCTTCCGCTACGGCGCGGCGGGCACGGCGCTCGCGCTGAGTTGCGGCGTGGTGGCGGCCGGCGGCCTGATCCTGCTGACGACGGAACGGCTGGCGCGCGAGCAGCACCAGCCGGAGCCGGCGGGCGCCGCGCGGTCCGTGCCGGCCACCGGGTCGCTGTCCGACGCCGCCGGGGAACTGCTGCTGGCCGAACTCGCACGGCCTGTACGGGTGCCGGTCCCGGCCCCCGTACGGGCCGCCGTGGGCGCCGCCCCGGAGGCCGGGCCCGCGGTCGCGGTCGCCGAGCCGGACCCGCCCCTGACGCTGGTCGCCTACGCGCCCTTCCACGGCGGCCCCTACGTACCGATACCCGTACAGGACCGGCACCGCACGCGGGTCAAATCCTGACGCCGCCCGCCCTCAGGTAGGCGAGCGGGTCGACGTCCGATCCGAAACCGGGCCCCGTCCGCACCTCGAAGTGCAGATGCGGGCCCGAGCTGTTGCCCGTCGAGCCGGAACGGCCGAGACGCTGGCCCGCGGCGACCGACTGGCCGCTGCGCACGGAGATCGCCGACAGGTGCGCGTACTGGCTGTAGCGGCCGTCGGCGTGCCGGACCACCACCTGGTAGCCGAACGAGCCCTCCCAGCCGGCGCTGACCACACTGCCCGCCGCGACCGACTTCACGGGCGTGCCGGTGGGCACGGGGAAGTCGACACCGGTGTGGTAGCCCTTCGACCAGGAGGAACCCGCCTTGTGGTACGGCGTGCCCAGCGGGGCACCGACGGGGGCCACACGGGTGACACCGGACTGGGTGGCGCGGTCGGCCCGTTCCTCGGTGCGCTGCGAGGACGCCTTCTTCTCGGCTGCCTTCTTCTCCGTGGTCCTCTTCTCTGCGGCCTTGCTCTTTGCGGCCTTCTTCTCGGACGACTTGGACGAGTTGGAGGACTTGAACGATTCGGTCTGCCCGGACTGCCCGGACGCCTTCCCGTCGGGCAGGGTGAGGCGCTGGCCGGGCAGGATCAGATCGGGGTCGGCGCCGATGGTCGCGCCGTTCGCCTCGTACAGCCCGCGCCAGCCGCCCCGGACCCGCTCCCCCGCCGCGATGCCGGACAGGGTGTCGCCGCGGACCACGGTGTACATCTCGGCGCGGCCCGCCCGGGACTGGGGCGTGTGCTGCGGCTTGACCTCCTCGACGGTGGAGCGACCGGCCCCCTTCCCGCCGGTCCGGTCGGTGGCCGGCCGGATGTCGGGGGTGTCGCCGCCCCGGGACAGCCCGGCCCGCTTCGAGCAGACCGGCCAGGCGCCGGGGCCCTGGCCGTCGAGCACCTTCTCGGCGATGGCGATCTGCTGGTCCTTGGTGGCCAGATCCGCGCGCGGCGCGTACCGGGTGCCGCCGAAGGCCTCCCAGGTGGACTGGGTGAACTGGAGCCCGCCGTAGTAGCCGTTGCCGGTGTTGATGTCCCAGTCGTCGCTGGACTCGCAGGCGGCGACCTTGTCCCAGGTGTCCACGTCGGCCGCCTGGGCCACGCCGGTGCCCAGCAAGGGCAGCGCCACCCCCGCCCCGCCCGCGGTGACGGTGAGTGAGGCGCGGTTGATTCTGTTCGGCTGATACCGGCGGTGCCGGCCGCGCACGGCCATGGAGTCCCCCTCGACAATGCGTCAGGAGGGGCAAAAGTAAGCGCTGCGAACTGACGGTGACAAGACGGCTATCGGCCGTGCGGATGCGCCAAGTGGCCGGTACTTTTCGCCCGTTGCGCCCCGGTTGCCGCCGTCGTGCGGCCCGCTCGCGCGGAGGCGCGGGCGTGCGCCGAACACGCGTGCGCGCGCCGGACGGGTCCGTACGGGTCCGGATGAGTACGGAGGGGGGTCCCGCCCGTATGTGGCTGCGGGGTGTCGTGGGACCCGCGCGTGCGGGCGGGGTAGCGGCACGTCAGGATGGTCGCGACGGTCAGAATGGTCGACGGCGGGGCCGACGGGCACCGACCGGCGGCGCAGAAGCCCGACAGCACCACCGACCCCCCGGCAGTACCGATACCAAGGTCACTAGGAGCCACCAATGAGCAGTTCAGCGCAGATCGGCGTCACGGGACTCGCGGTCATGGGCCGCAACCTCGCACGCAACTTCGCCCGCAACGGCTACACGGTCGCGGTGCACAACCGGACGTCGGCGCGCACGCGTGCGCTGGTGGAGGAGTTCGGGCACGAGGGCAGTTTCGTGGCGGCCGAGACGGCGAAGGAGTTCGTGGCGGCGCTGGAGCGTCCGCGGCGGCTGGTCGTCATGGTGAAGGCCGGTGAGCCGACGGACGCCGTGATCGAGGAGTTCGCCCCGCTGCTGGAGCCCGGTGACATGATCATCGACGGTGGCAACGCCCACTTCGCCGACACCCGCCGCCGGGAGAAGGCGCTGCGCGAGCAGGGCATCCACTTCGTCGGCATGGGCGTCTCCGGCGGCGAGGAGGGCGCGCTGCACGGGCCGAGCATCATGCCGGGCGGCCCGAAGGAGTCGTACGACTCGCTCGGCCCGATGCTGGAGAAGATCTCCGCCAAGGCTGCCGACGGCACGCCCTGCGTGACGCACGTGGGTCCGGACGGCGCCGGGCACTTCGTGAAGATGGTGCACAACGGCATCGAGTACGCCGACATGCAGCTGATCGGTGAGGCGTACCAGTTGCTGCGCGATGTCGCCGGGTACACGCCCGCGCAGATCGCGGACATCTTCCGCACCTGGAACACCGGCCGGCTGGACTCGTACCTGATCGAGATCACCGCCGAGGTGCTCTCCCACGTGGACGCCGCCACGGGCAAGCCGTTCGTCGACGTGGTGGTCGACCAGGCGGAGCAGAAGGGAACTGGACGCTGGACCGTGCAGATCGCGCTCGACCTGGGTGTGCCGGTGTCGGGCATCGCGGAGGCGGTGTTCGCGCGCTCGCTGTCCGGTCACGCGGCGCTGCGGGAGGCCTCGCGCGGGCTGGAGGGCCCGAAGGCCACGCCGCTCGACGAGGCGGAGGCGGCGGCGTTCGCGGACCGGGTGGAGCAGGCGCTGTACGCGTCGAAGATCGTGTCGTACACGCAGGGCTTCCACGAGATCGCCGCGGGCAGCGAGGAGTACGGCTGGGACATCGACCTCGGCGCGGTCTCCGCGATCTGGCGCGGCGGCTGCATCATCCGGGCGGCCTTCCTGGACCGCATCCGTGCCGCCTACGACGCCCGCGCCGACCTGCCGAGCCTGCTGTCCGACGAGACGTTCGCCCGGGAGATCGCCGACGCGCAGGACGACTGGCGCGAGGTGCTGATCGCCGCGACCCGCCAGGGCGTGCCGACCCCCGGCTTCGCCGCGGCCCTCGCCTACTACGACGCCCTGCGCGCGGAGCGCCTGCCGGCCGCGCTCACCCAGGGGCAGCGCGACTACTTCGGCGCGCACACCTACCGGCGTACGGACCGCGAGGGGTCGTTCCACACGCTGTGGGGCGGCGACCGCTCGGAGGTCTCGGCGTAAGCGGAGGACAGGTGACGGGTGCCCGCCGACGTGGTCGGCGGGCACCCGCGTGTTGTGCCGGCCGTCAGGTGAGCGGCGGGCCCGGCTCCGGGTTGGGGACGGGTTCGGGACCGGGCGGAATGGGCGAGGGTGACGGTCCGGGCGGCCCCGGCGGGGGTGGCGGCGGCCCGGGAACAGGCGGGGTCGGCCCCGGAGCGGGCGGCCCGGGAGGGGGCGGTACCGGAGCGGGTGGCGGGGGTGTCGGTCCCGGGCCGGGGGGCGGCTCGGGGGGCGGGACCGGCTCGGGGTGAGGCTGCGGAGGCGTGGGGTCCGGGCCCGGGGTGGGCCCCGGGGGGACAGGGCCCGGGGCGGGCCCGGGGGTGCCGGGGTCCGGGGTGGGGCTCGGTGGGACGGGGTCCGGGTGCGGTTGCGTCATGGCGGGTGTCCTCCGGCCAGTCGGTCGACGTCGGCTCTGGACTACTCCCCCGCCTACCCGACGGCCGCGTGCCCAGTCACTCCCCCGTATGACGGCGGGAGCCCAGGTGGCGCTACCGCACGCCGCACGCCGCCGCGCCCGCCGCGAGTCCGGGGCGGGGGCTGGACAGCACCGGGACGGCGCTCGCCGTGAGCCGCTCCGCCGGGGCCATCGAGGCCTGGGCGAGCACGATCACGTCGGCACCGGTGACCGCGTCGGCCGCGTCGGCGACCTGACGGACGTACGCCGCCGTGTCGCCCGCCTCGAAGCGGGCCCAGGCGTCCTCGACCAGCAGGGTGCGCACCTCGACCGGGCGGCCGGCCCGGCGGGCCTCCTCCTCGACCAGCGACACCGTCGGCCCGAGGGTGCCCTCGTAGGCGGCGAGGACGACGATCCGCGGCCCGGCGGCCACGGCGGCACGCGCCATCGGCCGGTCGACCCGCAGCACGGGAACACCGGCCTCGGCGGCCGCCTCCTCCACGACTCCGCCGATGGTCGAGCAGGTGCACAGCACCGCCCGGGCACCACCGGCGACGGCCTCCCGCACCCTCACCCGCACCTCGTCGACGACCGCCGCGAGGCCCTCCGCGCGGACCCGGTGCAGCAGCCCCTCGGCGACGAGGTGCCGCAGCTCCAGGCCCGGATGGGCGTCGTCGCGCAGGGCCTCGAAGACGGGGACGTGGACGGGCGAGGTGTGCAGAAGGGCCAGCACGGGGGCGTCCGGCGAGGTCAGAAGCGTCCGGGGTGCGCCGCCAGCCACGCCTTCGCCGCCCGAAGGAGTTCCAGGGAGGCCGCCGGGGCCTGGTCGGGGTGGCGTTCGGCCCACCTGACGACGTACGGGCAGAGCGGAGCGACCGCGATGCCCTCACGGGCGGCCGTGGCGTACAGCTCACGGGCCAGGGAGCCGGCGACGCCCTTGCCCTCGTGGGCGGGTTCCACGACGGTGTGGACCGGAACGACCGCGTGCTCGGGGGACTCGAGCACGAAGTACTCGATCCGTCCGACGACCTCGCCGTCGCCCGCCACCGCTTCCAGACGGCCCGCCGCCCGGTCGTCGCGGATCTCGATGTCGCTCATGGACGCATCACGCTCCTGACCTCTGCCTGCCACCGTCCGCGCCGGTCAGGCCGTGACGGCCTGCGGGCTGCGCTGCTGGTCCGACCCCGGCACCGGCTCGGACGGGTCGGCTCCCAGGGCGACGATGCGGTTGTCGCGGTCCACATGCACCACCCGGGGTTCCAGCGCCCGCGCCTCGGCGTCGGTCACCTGAGCGTAACTGATGATGATCACCAGGTCACCGGGGTGGACGAGATGCGCCGCGGCCCCGTTGATCCCGACGACACCCGAGCCCGGCTCCCCCTCGATGACGTACGTCTCCAGCCGGGCCCCGTTGGTGATGTCGACGATGTGCACGAGCTCACCGGGCAACAGATCGGCGGCGTCGAGCAGGTCGGCGTCGATCGTCACGGATCCCACGTAGTGCAGGTCGGCCTGGGTGACGGTGGCGCGATGGATCTTGGACTTGATCAAAGTTCGCAGCACTTTAGACTCCTGAAGGACGGCTCCCTGCCAGCTTTCTGCAGGTCAAGGGCGTTCTTCACTCTACACTGGCACGCGTCGGACTCGAAGATTGTGAGGAACATCGGTTCACTCTGGCGAGAAGGCTCCCTGCCTGCGTTTCCGCGCGAACCAGGCTGTTGTGACGCCGCCGACCAGGCGTCTGTTCGGACACCCGTCTCGGAATGTGCGGGGGCTGATGCTGATCGGATGCCGACTTGCCTGACGACACATCAGATACATGAGGGGCATCTCAGCACGCAGCGCGCGAGGTGCATGACCGCCCCCGATTGTCGGTCCTATGTCGTCGTTGAGGCGGGCGTCGAGAACCGCCTCAAGCACCCCACCCGTACGCGGCTTTCACCCAGATCGCAGGACGAGCTTCGCACCCTCAAGATGGTCTTGCCGTCCGGATCGACACCGACACCCTCCGAGAACGGGAGCCACTCTGGGATTCGGTCTGGCTCTACGTCGCGGTGCACCTCCGCTGAGCCCGACAGCCGTCGGTCACTGTTATGGGACGTCTCGCTACGCTCAGAGGGCGTTAACCTCGATCTTTCGCGAGGGTCCGCCGACGGAGTCGGTGGACCTCTTCGCTTTCCGGGACGGGTGGTGGGCAGGCCGGCGACCCGGCTGTCGCGTCGGGTGGGCGCCGGGTTCCACGGCCCGGGGCGGGTGAGGTTGTCGCCGGGACGGTGGAAAGCTGCCGGTCAGCCGGGGTCGGGCAGGAGCGCGAGCCGTTCGAGGGCGCCGGCGATCTCGCCGGTCCAGGGCCAGCGCCGGGCGAGGCGGAGAATCCTGCGTCGGCCGGTGGTGACGAGCTGGCCGGCCGCGGAGAACAGGCGGAACCGCAGGCGGCGGGGCTCCCACAGCCGGGCCTTGCCGGTCAGCGCGAGCATCGGCATCCTCCCCCAGACTCCGTCCGGGGGTGCCCCCAGCCAGCAGGTCGAGGGCGATCTGGACGATCTCGAGCCAGACCCTGTTCTGGGCTGCCCGATGGAGGGGCAGGTTGCGCAGGCCG
Organism: Streptomyces sp. NWU339; assembly: GCF_003143855.1. Lineage (GTDB taxonomy): Bacteria > Actinomycetota > Actinomycetes > Streptomycetales > Streptomycetaceae > Streptomyces. The sequence goes on along the minus strand of NZ_QFRK01000039.1, from coordinate 34,264 downwards.
GTGGCCCGGGCGGCCCGGATCCGGTCCTCGACGCGGGCCCGCAGCCGGTGACGGAGCTCGAGCTCGGCGATCGGCCGGCCGGGGGTGTTGGTCGCGAAGCACGTGATCCGCATGCCGTCCGCGTCCGTGATCCTCAACTGGGCTCCGGGATGCGGTCGTTCCTTGCGGACGATCAGCCGCATGCCTTTCGGCCAGCCGTCCAGCAGCCTGCCGGTGAGCTCGGCGACCCAGGCCCCGTCCCGGACCTCACCGTCGGCCTCGACGGCCGGCGTCCAGGCCGCGGCGGGGACCTTCAGCACGTGCTCGTGGATCGCCTCGGTGACCGTCATGCCGACCGAGTAGGACAGCCAGCGCCCGCGCTTCGCGAGCCAGGACACGAAGTCGTGGGTGCCGCCCGCGGAGTCCGTGCGGATCAGCGTCTGCCGCCCTTGCCGGTAGCGCTTGGGCAACTGGGCCAGGGCGAGTCGGACGGTGGTGATGTGGTCGGCTGCCGTGTTGGAGCCCGCGTTCCCCGGTCTCAGGAGGGCGGCGACGGGCTCGCCGGTTCCGCCCGGGCCGTGGTCGACGAAGGCCGTCAGCGGATGGTGGCCGTAGGTCTTCTTCCAGGTCGCGGCCGCGTCCTGCTTGTCGGAGTGGGTGATCACGAGGACGCCGTCGAGATCGATGACGACCTGCCCGCCGGTGTCCGGGGCGTTCTCGCCGGCCAATGACCAGACCCGGTTGCGGACTTCGGAGCGTGCGGACCGGATGGCTTGCAGGGCTTTCTCGCCGGAGGCGGCGAGGGTGTCGATCAGACGGGAGATGGTCGGGTCGGAGGCGACCGGGCCGAAGACGGCCGGCTCACACCGCAGCATCGCGACGTCCGCGAGGCAGTCCCCGCCCAGTGCGACCGCCAGGGCGACGTCCAGGAGGGCCTTCCCGGGATCATGGACGACCCCGGCAGGGCCCTCCTCGACCTCGCACAACATGCGGGTTTCGAGAGAGCTTTTGCGAGCGGCGACCTGCGGGAACGCAGTCCGCGCGGGGCGTCTCGCAGAACTCTCGCAACTGGTCATTCATGAGAATCAGTACCGCCCTGGCTGACTGACCCGCCGAGCGTGTGCCGTGCCGGGGCGATCAAGAAGTCGGAGGCGGCGGCCCTCTGAGCGGTCACTGCTCCTTCGGGGCCTTTTGCACGGCGGTGCCCACGGCGATGCCCAGGATGATGAGCGCGATGCTGATGTAGATCTCGTAGCCGTCGACGTACAGGTGCTTCATGAAGCCCATGAGCGGGATCCACTTGCCGAAGGCCTCGTGAACGATGCCCTGCAAGCCGCCGAAGATGAACGTGAAGCTGATGAAACCGAGAATGCCCTTCATGACCTCAACAGTAGAAACCCCAGGTCAGGACAGTATCGGGTATTGGTATACGGAGGCGGCAGGCTTGTAGTCCGAAAGTATCGACCCGCGGCACGCAGGAGCCGGACGGCTGCGCTGCAGGCATAGATTCGGCAGCATGCGCAGCCGCCGCGACTGGGTCGTCGACATCGCCTTCTTCCTCTTCGCCGTGATCTTCTCCGTGGTCACGGCGGACTCGGTGCACTTGGATGAGAGCATGTCCGGTGGCGAGCAGATCGCCGATCAGGTGGCCGGCGGGCTGGCCTGCGCATTGGTGTTCCTGCGGCGGCGGTGGCCGGTGCACCTGGCCGTGGCGCTGATGCTGGCCGGAACCTATTTCCACCATCTCACCGGAGCCATGCTGGTCGCGTTGTTCACGGTTGCAGTGCATCGGAAGCGGCGGGTCACCTCCTGTGTGGCGGCGGTCGTGCTGGTGCAGTTCCTGCTGTTCCTGGCCCAGGGGCCGGATGCGGAGTCCGAGGCAGCCGGCTCTGCCCTCACCTACTTCGCGCTGGTGGCGGGCGCTATCGGCTGGGGGCTGTACGTCCGCTACCGGCGGGCGCTGATCGCGTCACTGGAGGAACGCACGGCTCAGGCGGCCGAAGAGGCACGGCGGCAGGCACGGGAGGAGATAGCCCGGGAGATGCACGACGTCCTTGCCCATCGGCTGTCGCTGCTCAGCGTGCATGCCGGGGCACTGGAGTTCAACCCGAGCGCCCCCGCGTCAGACATCCAGCGTGCGGCCGAGGTGATCCGCGACAGCGCGCACCAGGCGCTGCAGGACCTGCGCGAGGTGATCGGCGTCCTGCGGGCGCCAACGGCGGGCCGGGACGGCGCCGAAGGGCGACCGCAACCAACGCTGGCGGACGTGGAGCGGCTGGTGGCGGAGTCCCACGAGGCCGGGATAGGCGTCACATACCACCAGGAGGCCAAGAATGCGGACACGCTCCCCGCCGTCATCGGCCGCACCGCGTACCGCATCGTGCAGGAGGGCCTGACAAACGTTCGCAAGCACGCGGCCGACACTGAGATCACGGTCACTGTGTCAGGCCGACCAGGAGAGGGACTTACGGTGGTTGTGGCGAACCCGCTCCCGGGCAGCCCAGGAACAGCGATCCCGGGTGCCGGGCAAGGCCTGATCGGGCTCGGAGAACGCGCCGAGCTGGCGGGCGGGCGGCTGGAGCACGGACCTCGGGACGGCTCGTTTGTGCTGCGCGCCTGGCTGCCCTGGGACGGCGCCAAGGCCGTGGACCGCTAACGTGCCCGTCATGATCCGAGTACTTCTCGTCGACGACGATCCGCTGGTGCGCTCCGGACTGCGGCTGATGCTGAGCGGCGCACCGGACGTGGAGGTGGTCGCCGAAGCCACAGACGGGGCTGAAGTGGCGGCGCTGGTGGCCGAGCACTCCCCCGACATCGTGCTCATGGACATCCGGATGCCTGGCATGGACGGCCTCACCGCTACCGAGGCGTTGCGCGCCCGCCCTTCCCCAAGCTCTCCGAGAATCTCCACACAGAGGATGTCCCATCCGCCCGAGGTACTGGTACTGACCACGTTCAACACCGACGAGCACGTGCTGCGCGCCTTGCGCGCGGGCGCCGCCGGCTTCGTCCTGAAGGACACCCCACCCCAGGAGATCGTGGCGGCGGTGCGGAAGGTGGTGGCAGGCGAGCCGGTGCTCTCGCCTGCGGTGACGCAGCAGCTGATCGCACAGGTGTCGGAGGGAATGGGCGGGCGCGAGACCCGGGCCGAGCGAGCGCGGGCGCAACTGGCGTTGCTCGGCGACCGGGAGCGGGAAGTGGCAGTCGCGGTGGGGCAGGGCAAGACCAACGCGGAAATTGCGGCAGTGCTCTACATGTCGGTACCGACCGTCAAGACGCATGTCTCGCGCATTCTGGCCAAGCTGGACCTCAACAACCGCGTGCAGATTGCCCTCATGGTGTACGACGCGGGCGCGGCACTCTGAGCACGGCTCAGGGCAGCAGCCCGCGCCGGCCGTGATGCGGCTTGCGAAGGCGGTAGCCCGCAAGCTGATCAGCGCCTTGGCCGACTCCTGACCGATCAGTCCAGGGCGCCGTCGCCCTCGTCCAGCTCGGGCGCATCCGGGTCGCGCAGCGGGCGCAGGCCCTGGCCGGGGCCGCTGGCCTTGATGTTGAACAGGTAGCGGCCCAGGAAGTTGATCTGCCGGTCCTTGAGCGGGGAGAGCCGGGCGACATCCTCGTCCTCGATGTCGTGGCCCTCGGCGCGGAGCCGAGTCACGGCGGCGTCCGGATAGCGGGGGTTCCACAGGACCAGGGCGTTGAGGACCAGACCGAGGGCGGCGAGCTGGTCCTCCTGACCGTCGCGGTACGTCTGACGGATCCGACCCCGGCCGCCATGACAGATCGCGCGGGCGAGGCGGTGGCGGCATTCCTGCACGGCCAGCTGCCGGTTCATCAGACGGCGGTATGTGTCGTCGACGGGGTCGACCAGGGCGGGCAGGGCGGGCAGGGCGAGCAGGTGCATGGTCTTGTCGATGCGGCCGTACTCGGCAAACGCCTGCCCCAGCGGGGTGGGGTGGCCCTCGCGGCCGAACATCCGCAGCAGGTCGTAGGCGCGGACCTGGTTGGTGAGCGATCCGGCGCCCCGGAGCATGTCCGGCCAGTGCGTCTCGATGCGCTTCAGGTTGACCTTGTTGCGAGCGATGGCCTCCAGCGGCCCGTACCCGGCGGCCACCTCGCCGCCGGGGAGGTCGGCCCGCCAGAACCCCTGGCCCTCCAGGTCGCGGAAGCACGGGGCGAAGCGGAAGCCGAGCATCTTGCACGGGCCGAACGCCATGTCAAAGTTTATGTGGACAATTCAAGTTGATCTTCTTCGGGTGTGTCGTTCGGACCGCCGGCTGTGTCGGCGTCATCGGGAGGCGCTCGCGGCTGGGCGAGAAAAAGCAGACATAGAGTGGGACGCTCGACGAGTCGGCGAGGGCAGGAGCCGTGGAAATTACCGTCCAGTGGATACGGACGTCCTGGACGAAGCAGTCCCGGGGAGGAGAGGCTGCCACTCGCAGGAACGCGGCCCCGGCCGGCTTCACCGTTCCGCACGCGCCGCCTTCGGTCGCGCACGTGGTTCGCATGCATGAGCGTGACGGCTTCGCCCCCTATGACAGCCAGGAAGACCTGCGCAAGGTCGACGTCCAGCTCCGCGAAGCCGACGGCCGGTTGCGCGTCCTTCCCCGCGTGCAGCCCCTGTTCGCCATACCCCCTCGGCCGCGACGGCCTCCGGCCGTGCGTCTTGCCCCCGGTCAATGGGTCCGATGGCAGCTGAACTACCGCTTCAGCAGCGCACTGGGGATCCGAGGCTGGGCGTACTGGCTGGACACTTTCAACATCGCCTACGGTCCAGTGAGTGACGACGTGTTCTTGGCGACGCCCACTGCGTTCGTCGACGAGCGAGGGCCGCTCAGGTAGCACCACGGCGGCGTGATCAAGCACTGGACTCGTCGGCCTCCGCTGCGCCGTGGGCGGGTTGGCCGAGGTCGGCCAGGAGTCTGTCGATGCGTTCGCTGGTGCAGCGATGGCGTTCGGCCTCGCGGTCCCAGCCGCGTTCGGCCGCGTCGCGGGCGAGGGTCAGTTCAACTTCCCTTCGAGCGCGGAGCCACGGCGCGTACTCCGGCGTCATAACGAACTTCGCGCAGGTCAGGTAGAGGTCGCACTCGCAGGGGCCTTCGGCGGGGAGCCGGAGGCGGCGGCCGAGTTCGGTCTTGAAGAAGTTGGTCTTGAGGCAGTCGACCGACGCGTCCGGCAGCGTGCCGTTGCGCAGTTCGTCGGCGGCCGGACAGGCGGAGCCGCGGGGTGTCGTCGGGACAGCGGTCCAGGCAGTCCAGCGGAAGGCGCTGGATCTCGCTGCGGCGGGCTCCGGACCAGCGGGCGGCCAGCAGGGCGGCCCGTTGGAACGGGCAGGCGATCGCGTCGATGGCGGGCATCAGCCGGTCGAGGTCCTGCTCGGGGATGAACCGCGGCACCTTCTGCGGGTACTTCGGTGCGTCGCCGGCACCGATGAGGGTGTGGCCGGGCACGTCGTCGTACTGCCAAGAGCGCGGTGTCGCGGAAGAACTGCGACAGCCCGGAGATCCGCTGGATCCGCGACATGACGCCCAGCGGCTTGCCCGTCCTCTGCGTCGGCGCCTCGGCGATGTGGCTGATCCAGTCCAGGCAGTGCTCGCGAGTGACGTCGGCGAAGGTGGTGATGCCGGGGTGGTGCTCGCCGAGCCACTGCCCGAAAACCCGCACCGCGAGTTCCAGTTCGTCCACCGTCGAGGGCGCGTCGGTCAGCCTGCGGGCCGCAAGCCACTTCTCCGCGACGGCCAGCATTCGGGGCGGCGACGCCAGGGGCGGCTTCCGACGGCATCAGCTTGCGCGGCTGGGCGGCGACCTGGCCGCGATGAAAGAGCACCACCCCCAGCTGGTGCAGGTGCGTGATCCAGCACTTCGCCGGCCCCTCGCAGAGCTGCTCGGCCGATGGGTAGAAGGCCGCGAACTCCGGGGCTTGGGGAAGAGCCGGATCGCCTCCAGGATCTCGGCGACATGCTCGCCGCCGGGCCGTCTCGTCCCCTGGTGTCAGCGTCGGCCTGTTCGCCGCCGATGACGAACTCTCGAGGCCTGGTGACGATCGCGTGGGGGCCACAACGAACCGTTCTCCGCTGAAGCCGGGCGAAGCCGTCGCAGGGGGCTCCTGGGCACCTGGTCACAGCCAGCCGGAGCGCTGTGCCTGCAGGGCCATCTGGAAGCGGTTCGCGGCACCAAGACGGGCCATCAGGATCTGGAGGCGGCGGAACAGCGTACGGCGGCTGATGCCCAGTTCGCGGGCGATGACGTCGTCGGTCGCGCCGCCGGCGAGGAGACGCAGCAGGCGACGGTCGGCGGGTGGGAGGCCGGCGGGGCCGGTGGCGTGGCCGTGGATGGGGAGGGCGTTGTGCCATGCCTGCTCGAACAGGGCCACCAGGGCGGAGAGCAGGCCACACGGCTGCACCACCAGCATGGTGTTGTGCACGTCCGCTTCCTTGATCGACAATGACACCAGTGCGTACGCCTCATCGATGATCAAGAGCTTGACCGGCACCGACGGCAGCACCCTGGCCCGCTCGCCCGCCTCGATGCAGGGTTCGATGACGTCCTTCAGGTGGCCGGGGTGCTCCAGTGACTCCCTTGAGTAGACGACGCGTTGCGTCACCCCGCGGGCCAGCGTCGCCAGGGCGTCGTCGGTGGCGCCGGCCAGAGGGGCGTAGGGCGGGGACTCGAACTGCCGGATCTGCTCGCGGGCGCTGGCCCACGCATGGCGCATCCTCGGACCGATGGCTTCGCCGGTGACGACCTCGACGAGGTTGTCGTTGTACGCGGCGAGCCGCTGGCGCCGGAACGACTCGAACGCGCCGGTGACGGCGATGCGCGACTCCTCGAGCTCGGCCGCCCGGTGCCGGGCGAGGATTTCCAGGCCCGCGGCGGGCGGCACCGGGGCCGCCGTGTCCCCGTCCTCGGCTGCGGTACTGGCCAGACCGGCGTCGGCCAGTTCTCCGTACGCCGCGGCGAGATCGGTCCCGCCCAGCCCGGCCGCCGCGCCGATCGCGCTCAGCGGAGCGGGAGCCAGCTCCAGCAGGGCCAGGTAGACCCGGCACGCCGTGTGATCGAGCCCCAGCCGCCGGAGGGCCTCGCCGAGTTCCGTGTTCGCCACGGGACACATTATCGACGCATTCCGCCTGGACCCGTGGCCGATCTGTGCCACTGGCACTGTTCGGCCCCAGGGTCCGCCGCGAGGCGGTACCGTCCGGGAGCCGCCGCCAACCGGCGGCAGCGAGGGAGCCCGGAACCCCACCGGGCGGGGGCCCCTGCCCGGACGGTGTGCTTGCCGGCCCTCGCCGCCGAGACATGGGCTTCCTCGGAAGCACATGTAAGCCCAACGGAAAAAGGTGCACGACGTGGCGAAGCGCCGGAAGAACGGCCTCTACCCGGAGATCTCCGCAGAGCTGTCCGCTCTGATGCGGACGGGTTGGGCGGACACCGAACGGCACGACCTCCAGCTCGCCGAGCAGGCCCCGCACGCGGCCCGCCGCCGCGCCGCGCTCTCCGCGCGGTTCCCCGGCGAACGCCTCGTGATCCCCTCGGGGAACCTCAAGGTCCGCTCGAACGACGACACCTACCCCTTCCGGCCGTACTCGGGCTACGTGCACATGGCCGGCGACCAGGTCCGGGACGGCGCGCTCGTCCTCGAACCCCGCGCGGACGGCGGCCACGACGCCTACTGCTACCAGCTGCCACGGGACAGCAGGAACGACGACGAGTTCTGGACGGGTGCCCACGCGGAGCTGTGGACGGGCCGGCGCCGCTCACTCGCCGAATCGGAGCGTGTGCTCGGCCTGCCGTGCCGCGACGTGCGCACCGCGGCTGCCGACCTGGCCGCCGCCTCCGGAGCGCCGACGCGGATCGTCCGCGGGATCGACCCCTCCCTCGAGGCCGCCGTCACCACCGACGCGGAGCGTGACGCCGAGCTGGAAGAGGCGCTCAGCGATCTCCGCCTCGTCAAGGACGCCTGGGAGCTCGGGGAACTGCGCAAGGCCGTGGACTCCACCGTGCGCGGCTTCACCGACGTCGTCGGGGAGCTCTCCCGGGCAATCGCCTCGTCGGAACGGTGGATCGAGGGCACCTTCTTCCGCCGGGCACGCCTCGAGGGCAACGCCGTGGGCTACGGCTCGATCTGCGCCGCCGGCGAGCACGCCACGATCATGCACTGGACGGACAACGACGGCCCGGTGCGCCCGGGGGACCTGCTGCTGCTCGACGCGGGCGTGGAGACGCACTCCCTCTACACCGCCGACGTCACCCGCACGCTTCCGATCAGCGGCACCTTCACGCCCCTGCAGCGCGAGATCTACGACGCGGTGTACGAGGCCCAGGAGGCCGGCATGGCGGCGGTCAAGCCGGGCGCCCAGTACCGCGACTTCCACGAGGCGGCCCAGCGCCACCTGACGGCACGGCTGGTCGAGTGGGGTTTCATCGAGGGTCCCGTCGACCGCGCGTACGAGCTCGGCCTGCAGCGCCGCTTCACCATGGCCGGCACCGGTCACATGCTGGGCCTGGACGTCCACGACTGTGCGCAGGCCCGCACGGAGGACTACGTCGACGGTGTGCTGGAGCCGGGCATGTGCCTGACCGTCGAGCCGGGCTTGTATTTCCAGGCGGACGGCCTGACGGTGCCCGAGGAGTGGCGCGGCATCGGCGTCCGGATCGAGGACGACCTGGTGGTCACCGACGACGGCCACGAGAACCTGTCGGCGGCCCTGCCACGCGCCGCGGACGAGGTCGAGGCGTGGATGGCGCGCTTCTCCGGCTGAGTGCGGCGGTGGCGTCGTCGGTGCGCCAGTGCGCCGGGGGTTCGCCGTCGCCCTCGGTGATGCAGGGGACCCTGGAAACATCGCCGGGGGGGAGGAACTGGCGGTCGCCTTCCAGGACTGCGTCAGTGATCCGGACGGCTCCGGTGATGACGCCGGCCGGGCGCCGGCCAGACGCGTCGGCGTCGCACCGGGCCGTCAGCCACGTCCTGACCACCGTGCGACGTCGGCGGCCGGACGTCCTGGCCGGGAATGCCGGGGCGGCGGCGCCACCGACCCGCGCCGGCCTCGGTCGGGCCCTCCCACAGGCCAGACCGCCGGCTACGCCTCGCCCGCAACGCGCACACGGGCATGCGCACGTTGCGGGCCACGGCACCGGGCGCGCGAACGGACAGCGCGCAGAGTGCCGGTAAAGCGGCCGGACCGCGGGACTGATCGACTCAGCCGCCGCTCTTACGCCTGAACGACCGCTGGCTCGCAGCCGGGCCGTGCGCCGCACGCACCTTCGACGCATTCGGGTTGGCGGCACCATCGGCCGCGGCCGCCTGCGCACCGCGCTTGCGCGCCAGGGCTTCACGGAACTTGCGCTTGAGGTCGTAGTTGCCGTCGCTGTCCGGCGCCAGAGGGGACGTCTCGGGGGCAGCCGGCTCCGAACCTTCCGTGGATACGGGCTCTGCGGTCATGGTGATCTCCTGGGTTCGGGGGTGGGCCAGCACAGCTTGTCATGCCGGGCGCAGTGCGGGGCACCGGCAACATCATCCTGCTCTGTTTCGACGGGTGTCCCACTCGCGGCCGTGGGCGTTTGCTTCTCAGTGGGGGCACAGGACGGGTTTCGGGCCGGGCCGGGCCGAGGGTCGTCGATCCCGTGGACAGGAGATTCGCTGACGGGGCAACGGCTCTCGGCCGTTGCGACGCACGAGGGCGGCCTTGCGGGCCTCGACGGCCTTTCGGAACTTGCCACCGGCACCGCGGGCGGTGTCCTTGCTGGTCTGGAACAACCCCCACTCCTTGGAGAACACCCCCATCCCGTGGGCGAGCTGTCGAGCCACACATCAAGCCTTCGGAGCAGGGCGCCGGGCAGCGCAGCAGTCCCCTGCCACGAGTGCAGGTCAGCAAGCCGGACACCGTCCGACCCGATGCTGACCGTTTGCTGACCTGGAGGCGGCGATCAGGGCTCTGACCTGCGGAAACACCCAAACGCTAGATCTTGGACTTGAATACTGTACGAAACATGAAGATGCTCCCGGTTTTTCTGCTCTCTGCCTGCTTCTTGCAGGTCAAAGGCACCTTCTGGAGATTACAACGATTCGCACGTGCGGTCAGCTGTCTCCTGGTGTTTCAGGACTCACACTGACTCGATGCTGACTTTCTCAACGAACCGTCAGACGTTCGAGGACTCCGTCTGGCGGGGCGCGCCGTCCCCTGCGCCGCAGGGGCGCGAGCGCACGCGTCGACGAGGAGGAACTGAGCGACCACGTAGGTGGCCGTCACCAGGACCTGACGGCCGGCGCACTCCGCCCCGGCCGCGCCGAGCCCGACCAGCAGGTCGGAGCCCAGGAACAGCACCCCGCCCCGCGCCGCCCGCGGCCCCGTGACGCAGGCGGTGGCCGCCATGGTCACCAGTGCGGCGCTGCAGGGAGCCACCGCCCGGACCAGGAGACCCACACGTGGCAGCAGCGCCGCGTTCACCGCAGCCCAGGCAACGAGGTATCCCGCACCCTCCGCCCCCCGGTTTCACCGTAGGCCGGCGGCCGCGGTCGTTGCCGTCGGACCGGGCCACACGGCCGAGGCGTCGTCCCGGCACGGGTCGGGCAGGCGGATCGGGCGGACAGGGACCGGACTGGCACCGTTGCCGGTGACCGCCGTCCAGGGGACAGGCCGACCGGAATAGCACAGAGCGGTCAGCGCGAAGGCGTCGTCGGCGTAGACCTCGATGTACTCGCCGACCGTGAGGATGCGCAACGCGCCGGGGAGACTCGACAGAACGGTCTGCGCCAGCACCCTTCCGCCGGACCCGGTGACCCGGAGGTGCTTGCCGTCGCAGGCCACGGCGAGGGCGGCACGGTCATTGCCCGGAGCTTCGGCACGCAGAACGACCTCGATGCGGCCGCCGACGTCGACGTGGCCGACCGCGTGCAGGGGGGCATCGTACGTCTCCTCGCCGAGCCAGGTCTCCAGGCCCGGCCACCATTCCAGGCGGGGCCCCGAATCCGCGGACACGACCAGGGACTTGGGCTGGGCGAGCATGCCGCGGCATGGGTCGCCGGTGTCGGTGAGGCCGACGCGGCGCGGGGTGGTGTGCAGCACGACGCGGGAGCCGTCGGGGGCTGCGACGACACGCGGGGCGTACGCGCCCGTCGGCCCGAGCGGGCCGTGACGGGCCCACGGGCCGCGGAGGCGGGGCGCGGTCCACGCCTCGAAGCCCCGAGTGGCGCCGATGGAGCCGAGCAGCAGCCAGCTGCCGTCGTCGAGGCGTTCGAGGACGGGGCACTCCAACTCGTCGACGTCGCCGGGGGCGACGAGCGGCGGGTGGACGGTCCAGTGCTCCAGGTCGTCGGAGGTCGCCCAGGCCACGCAGCCGCTGACGTCGACGGGCAACGAGGCGTCGGCGGCACAGAGGACCATGACCCAGCCGTCGGACTCGTCGTCGCGCACGACGAAGGGGTCGCGCCAGCCCATGCGTTCGCCCGTGCGGTACCAGCGCGGGTCGGCCTCGGCGACCGGCCCCGTGCCATGGCGGCGCCAGCCGGTGCCGTCGGTGCGCTCGGAGTACGCCAGGCCGACCGACTGCAGCGGCCAGCCGTCCGGGGTGAGGCCGGAGACAGCGGTGTAGAGCATCGCCATGCCGATGCCGTGCGGGAAGGCGTGCATGGTCCACACCGCCTGCTGGTCGAAGCGACCCGGCAGGCCGTTGCCGAAGGCGGTGCCCTGCGGCTCCCAGTGGACCAGGTCGGCGGAGGTGGCCCGGCCGTAGGAGGTCTCCATGCGCAGGTGGTCGAACTCGGCTGTCCACGGGCCCTGCAGGTGCAGCACGGTGTAGGTGCCGTCCGCGTGGCGCAGGAGGTCGAAGTCGTTCACGCAGAGGCCGGGCGGCGCGTATCGCATGGACAGGTCCTGTCTGCCGACAGTCGCACTCAAACGTGTGCGCTGTTCTCTGGCTGGTGGGAGTTCCTCTGAGAGTCAGCCGAAGTAAAACTGAACGCAAACGCTTGCGCAACCGGGTGGACGGGTTTACGGTCTCGTCACTCCCCCTCACGCCGACGTGCTGCCGGACCCCGGCCACGCGGTGTGCACCCGTTCAAGGAGCGTCCCGTGACGGTCAGCATCACCGATGTCGCCGAGGCCACCGGTGTCTCGGCGTCCACCGTGTCCCGCGCCCTGCGCGGCCGTCCCGGAGTGTCGGAGGAGATGCGAGCCCGGATCGTCGCGGCCGCCGCCGAACTGGGCTACACCGCCTCGCGCTCGGCGTCCAGCCTGGCCAGCGGGCACACCCACACCATCGGCGTCGTCGTCCCGTACGTCGGCCGCTGGTTCTTCGGCACCGTGCTGGACGCGGCCGAGAAGGTCTTCAGCGCCGCCGGCTACGACGTCCTGCTGTACAACCTCGGCTCACCGGAGGTACGCAAGCGCTTCTTCACCAAGCTGCCGATCCGCAAGCGGGTCGACGCCGTGCTGTCCCTGCTGATCCCGGACCCGGAGGAGGCCTCCGCCCTGCGCTCCCTGGACGTGCCGCTGGCGACCACGGTCGGCGGCGCCCGGCCCGGCTTCACGGTGGTCGGTATCGACGACTGGGGCGGGGCGGAGAGCGCCGTACGGCACCTGGTGAACCTCGGCCACCGCCGGGTCGGCATGATCTCCGGGGCCAGCGAGCCGCTGCACTGGACCACGCCCCTCGACCGCCGGCAGGGCTACCTGGACGTGCTGGCCGACGCCGGGATCGAGCCCGACCCCGCCCTGGAGGCGGACGGCGGTTACACGGTCGAGGGCGGCGAGCGGGCCATGACCGAGCTGCTGGCGCTGCGCCACCCGCCGACCGCCGTGTTCGCCCAGTCCGACGAGATGGCGATGGGCGCCCTGCGCGCCCTGCGCCGGCACCGGCTGAGGGTTCCGGAGGACGTGTCCGTCGTCGGCTTCGACGATCACGAGCTGTCCGAGGTGGTCGGGCTGACCACCGTGGCCCAGCCGGTCGCGGCCCAGGGCCGGGAGGCGGCCCGGCTGCTGCTGGCGCGGCTGGACGACCCGGACGCCGGGCCGGCAGACCCCGTCGAGATGCCCCTCCGCTTCGTCCTCCGCGAGACCACCGCTCCGCCGCACAGCCGCCGGCAGCGGTAGCCCAACCGCCTCGTCAACCACCCGCTTCCGGAGGGCCGTTCCCGCCCCCCGGTCCCACCGCCCCCACACCCACCGCACACCGCTCGGAGGCACCACCATGACCAACGGACCCAGAAGACACCGTCGTACGGGCCTGACCGCTCTCGCCCTGCTGCCGCTGGCCGCGCTGGCCGCCTGTGGCGGCGGGGGCGGCGCCGGCGACACCTCCGCCGAGGAGGGCAGCGGCAAGGGCACCATCAGCGTCTGGGCCCATCAGGGCCAGGCCGGTGAGACGGCCGCGCTGCAGAAGGCCGTGCAGACCTTCAACTCTTCGCAGAGCGACATCAAGGCCGAGCTGAAGCTGATCCCCGAGAACGACTACACGAAGACCATCACCACCACCGACCCCGCCGAACTGCCGGACGTGCTGGAGTTCGACGGCCCGACGATGGCGAACTTCGTCTACAACGGCAAGCTCGCCCCGGTCGACGACCATGTCTCCGCCAAGACCCTCGGCAACGCCACCGACGCCGTCAAGGCGCAGGGTGAGATCGACGGCAAGCACTACGGCCTGGGCATGTTCGACGCCGGGCTCGGCGTGTACGCCAACAAGAAGCTGCTGGACGCGGCCGGCGTGAAGTACCCGACGCGGGTGGACGACGCCTGGACGGCCGAGGAGTTCGGCGAGGCGCTCGAGGCGCTGAAGGCCGAGGACTCCGACGGCAAGGTCCTCGACATATCGGAGCAGTACGGCCTGGCCACGGAGTGGGGCACCTTCGGCTTCTCCCCGATCCTCTGGTCGTCCGGCGGAGCCCTGTTGAAGAACGGCAAGGCGGAGGGTGCCCTCGACAGCCCGAAGGCCGTCGCCGCGATGAAGACGTTCCAGTCCTGGAAGACGTACGTCGACCCCAACACCGACGGCAACGCCTTCGCCAAGGGCAAGGTGGCGCTGAGCTGGGTCGGCCACTGGATGTACCCCGCCTACAGCGAGGCCCTCGGCGACGACCTCGTCGTCCTGCCGCTGCCCGACTTCGGCAACGGTCCCAAGACCGGGCAGGGCTCGTGGGCCTGGGGCATCGGCGCCGACAGCAAGAACGGCAAGGCCGCCGGCACCTTCCTGGACTACCTGCTGAACGACACCAACGTCGGCGCGATGACGAAGGCCAACGGCGCGGTGCCCGCCACCAGGACCGCGCTCGCCAAGAGCGAGCTGTACCAGGAGGGCGGCCCGCTCCAGCTCCTCGCCGACCAGCTCGCCCGGCCCTGCGGCGACAGCGACATCAACGCCTCCTGCGTCGCCGTCACCCGGCCGGTGACCGCCGGATACCCCACGGTCACCGCCAAGTTCAACACCGCCCTGAACTCGATCTACGGCGGTGCCGACCCCGAGGAGGCCCTGCGCAAGGCCGCCCGAGCCATAGACCGGGACTTCACCGACAACGCCGGCTACGAGATCCCGTAACCCGCAGGACGCATCGGCCGGGGCGGGCCGTCGGTGACGTACTGACCGCGCCCGCCCCGCCGGAAAGAGGACCCTCCCGTGAAAACCGTGGAACCCGCGCATGCCGCGCCCCCAGGCCGGGCCCAGGCCGCATCGTCCGCGCCCCCCGCGAAACCCTCGCGCGGCAACCGTGACCGGCTGCACGGGCTGCTGATGTCCGCCCCGGCCGTCGGCGGGCTGATCGCCTTCGTCGGCATCCCGTTCGGCTACGCCGTGGTGCTCTCCTTCTACAACGTCCGCCTCGGCTCCCCGCTGGAACCCGCCTTCTTCGGCGTGGAGCACTACCGGCGGCTGTTCACCGACCCCGACCTGTCCGGCCCGTTCCTGCGGGCGCTGCTGAACAACCTGACCTTCGCCGCCGTCGTCGTACCGCTCCAGACCGGCCTCGCGCTGGCGCTGGCGATCTTGCTCAACCGCAAGCTGAAGGCCATCGGCCTGTTCCGGTCCTTCTTCTTCATGCCGGTGGTCTTCCCGATGGCGCTGGTCGCCGTGATCTGGCGGCTGATCCTCGCCCGCAGCGAGCAGGGCATGCTCAACTCCTTGCTCGACGCGGTGACGTTCGGCAACTGGGGCGCCTTCGACTGGCTCGGCGACGGCCTCACCGCGATGGGCTCGATCATCGTGCTGTCGGTGTGGCAGGGCGTCGGCTTCCAGATGGTCATCCTGCTGGCCGGCCTCCAGCAGATCCCGGGCGAGCTCTACGAGGCCTCCCAGCTCGACCGGGCCTCGCGCTGGCAGCAGTTCCGGCACGTCACCCTGCCCGGCATCCGCGGCACCCTCGTCTTCGTCGCGATGCTGACCTCGGTGCTGTCCTTCCGGGTCTTCGACCAGGTGTACATCCTCATCCGCGGCGGCGGCCTGAACGAGAACGCCACCCGGACCGTGATGTACCAGGCCGTCACCACGGCCTTCGACCAGAACGACATCGGCCAGGCCTCGGCCGTCACGGTGGTGTTCTTCCTGATCGTCATCGCCCTGACGATCGTCCAGCGCCGCCTCGTCCGGCCCGACCACGAGGACTGACTGCCCCATGGCCATGACCCGTACGCCCGCACGCCGCGTCCTCGACTACACCGTCCTGAGCGTCCTGGCGTTCGTCTTCGCCCTGCCCGCGCTCTACCTCTTCCTCGGCAGCCTCAAGCCGTCCGACGAGGTCCTGAACGGCCTGTCCGGCTTCCTGCCCACCCACCTTTCCTTCGACAACTACGCCGCCGTCCTCGACAGCCTCAGCTCCGACAGCACCGGCTACTTCTGGCAGTTCATGGGCGTGTCCGTGCTGCTGTCGTTCGTGGTGGTGACGGGCGGACTGATCGTCAACTCGATGGCCGCGTACGGGCTCACCCGGCTGAAGTGGCGCGGGCAGAAAGCGGTGTTCACCCTAGTCCTGCTGCTGATGCTGATCCCGTTCGAGTCGGTGGCGGTGCCGCTGTTCTACATGTTCAACGGCCAGCGCAACACCCTGTACATTCAGGCGCTGCCGTTCGTCGCCAACGCCTTCGCCGTCTACCAGTTCCACACGTTCTTCCGGAAGATCCCGCCGAGCATCGAGGAGGCGGCCCGGCTGGACGGCGCGGGGCCCTGGCGCACGTTCTTCGCGATCATCGTGCCGATGTCCAGGCCGGTGTTCGCCTCGGTCGCGATCCTCACCTTCCTCATCCAGTGGGGTTCCTTCCTGTGGCCGGTGCTGATGGTGTCCGACCCGTCGGTGCGTCCCCTCCCCCTGGAGATGAGCGTCTTCCAGGGGCAGCAGCCCCCGGACTGGGGCCAGATCCTCGCCTTCGGCGTCCTGCTCGTCCTGCCGGTCCTTGTCGTCTTCGCCTTCTTCCAGCGCTGGTTCGTCCAAGGGGTCGCCAGTTCCGCCGTCAAGGGCTGACCGCACTCGTACGGGGCGGCGACGAGGGCTCGGAACTCCTCGTCGCCGTCCCGCACGGGGCCGCGTCGGCCCACCCGGGTTCTACGGCAGCGGCGGGTGGGCGTTCTTCATCAGCTCCTGGAACCGGGCGGAGAACCAGTGTCCGGAGATCGGGGTGGCGGGCAGCGCTTCCGACACGTTGTTCCGCAGGTTGCCGGGGTACGTGGGGGCGCACATCCGGTCGAAGCCCTTGCCCTCGTCATTCGGTAGGGCTTTGTCCAACCCGTCGGACTCGCCCGGGGGCTTCATCCACACGTAGGCATCGATCCCGGGCTCCGGGGACGCCTGGGGCCACTCGCCGAGTCCGGCTCCCGACTGGTTGCACCAGTTGCCGATGTGGATGCGGCGGTCGTAACGGCCACCGGGCCCCTGGCGGTACAGGAACTACTCCCCACCGATCCGCACCTGGCGAGCGGCGCGGTGCCAGCCGCGACGCGGGGACGGCCCGATCCGGTCGGCGACGCGCTGGCCCGCGCCGAGGCCTCGTACACCGAGACGGGCAGCGACTGCCGCTGGCGTACGAGGCGTTCGTACGGATGGTGCAGAACCTCTCCCCCAGGGCCCTGGCGGACGAGGACACGGCCGCGGAATGGCTGGACCTGTTCGAGATCGCCGTGCTCAGCGGTATCTCCGCCGCCGCGCACCGCCCGCGCCCGCCCGCCCCCGACCGGCTGGCCGCGTACGCACGGATCACCACGCCCCTGCGGGTGGTGGGCTTCGCCGACGACGTGCTGACTCCCGCCCACCTGAGTCGTGAGGTGGCCGCGGTAATCCCCGGCGCCCGTTACGCGACTGGCGGTCTTCCTGCCGGAGCCCGCCGCGGGCGGGTCCTACCCGCCGTACGCGGACCAAGTCATCTGGGAGGAGGAGGCGATGCCCCGCTCGGACTTCGTTCTGTTCTGGATTCCCCGGACGATGAACCGGCTTCCCGGTCTGGTCTCCAACATCAAGTGGGGGTGTGATACAACTCGGGCCGGGCGGTGCTCGGTGCGCCGCCGGAGGCCGAGCGCGTGGCGTACCTCCTACCCTTCGCCGGGATGTTCGGGGTGCCGGTGGAGCGCGCCCTTCCGGGGGCGGCGGGAGCGGCCGTGCGCGCGGTGGGCCGCGGTTCCCGCCGCACCGGCGGCGAGCGGGCCGTCCCGCTCGTGGGGTGGCGCTCCGAACACTTCCAGAGGTGGTACGCCACCCGGCTGGCTGCTCGACGCGCGCGTGGAGTGGTACGAGAGGGCTGCGGACGGAGACCCGGCCTGGCTGCTGGCCGTCACGGTCGCGCCGGGCGATGGGGGCGCTCCGTCCGTGTGCCGCCTGCTGTCCGCTCAGGGGCAGGTCATGCTCATGTAGAGCGCCTGCTCGCCCTCGGAGGGGGTGCCGTCGTAGAGGGCGGTGTCCAGCCCGCAGAAGACGAAGCCCATCCTCCGGTACGCATGGATCGCGGGCGCGTTGATGTTGGTGACCTCCAGCCAGAGGTGCCCGGCGCCCCGCTCACGGGCGAACTCCACCGCGAGCCCCATCAGCACACGGCCGACCCCCCGCCCCCGGTGCTCTGCGGCGATTTCGATGTCCTCGACGGTCAGCCGGCGGTTCCACCCGGAGTACGAGACGGCGACGAACCCGGCCAGGTCGCCGGCGGCCCCGTGGGCGACGAAGGTACGGGAGTCCGCGTCGCCCCCGTCGTGCTCGTCCTCGGGGAACACCTTGGTCAGGGGCGGGTCCACCGCGATCTCCCGCAGGGCGAACCCGTCGTCGGCGACGGTCACCTGGAAGACCGTGCCGGTGGTGAAGGAGCCGTCCAGGGCCCCGATGGCCTCGGCGTCCTCGGGGACGGCGGTGCGGTACCGGTAAGCAGTGTTGTCAGCAGTGGTCACGGCACGACGCTAAGAGGACCTAACAAAATAGAACGTTTGCGCTAATCTGGAGATGTCGGTGCGGATCCGCTCTGACCAGGAGGTGCGCGAT
This sequence comes from Streptomyces sp. NWU339, assembly GCF_003143855.1. Classification (GTDB taxonomy): domain Bacteria; phylum Actinomycetota; class Actinomycetes; order Streptomycetales; family Streptomycetaceae; genus Streptomyces. Next base: position 15,849 of record NZ_QFRK01000039.1, on the reverse strand, counting down.
GTCCCGCCCCAAGCCCTGGGAAATCGACGACGACCTGTGGGCCCTGATCGAGCCGCTGCTGCCAGTGGTCGAGCGCCGGCCCGACCATCCGGGCCGCAAGCGACTGGACGACCGCAAGGCCCTGCAGGGCATCCTGTTCGTGCCGGCCACCGACATCCAGTGGGAGTGGCTGCCACAGGAACTGGGCTTCGGCTCGGGCATGACCTGCTGGCGCCGGCTGCGGGACTGGAACCAGGCCGGCGTCTGGCAGCAGTTGCAGGCCATCCTGCCGGCCAAGCTGCGCGGCGCGAACCAGCTGGACTTCTCCCGCGCCGCCATCGACGCTCCCCCTGGCTTCGCCGGGGGCACCCCCACCCACGTGCGTGCCCTGCGGGGCGGCCCAAAACCGGCCCGAGCCCGGTCGACCGCGCCCGGCCGGGCTCGAAGCACCACTTGATCACCGATGCGCGCGGCACTCCGCTCGCGGTCTCGCTCACCGGCGGCAATCGCAACGACGTCACCCAGCTCATGCCGCTGCTCAAGGCGATTCCCGCGGTCCGCGGCCGCCGCGGGCGTCCCCGGTTCCGGCCGCGGCGGCTGTACGCCGACCGCGGCTACGACCACGACCGCTACCGCAGCATGGTCCGCACCCTGCGCATCACCCCGGTCATCGCCCGCCGGGGGCAGTCCCACGGCTCGGGCCTGGGCGTCCACCGGTGGGTGGTCGAACGCGGCCTGTCGTGGCTGCACGGTTTCCGGCATCTGAGGATCCGTTGGGAGCGCCGGGACGACATCCACGACGGCTTCCTGCAGTTGGCGGTCTGCCTCATCCTGTACCGGCGCGTCCGAGCACTCTGTTAGGACCTCTAAGCGCAGGGCAGAGCCGGACACGTCGACGCCGTAAGGGTAGACAAGCACACGAAGCCTCTGGTGGAGATGGTTCTTCTTGGTCGAAAACCCATCTACCAGGGGCTTCACCCGTCTGTCAGCTCAACTGCCCAGCTTGTGCGACAGGTGGGAAACCGCTCACTGTGCCCCGCTGAGAGCGGGCGCTGGACACGCTCCCCGCGAAAGGGTGGCTGACCCACCGCCAAGGGTCGTAAGCGGCCTGGCAAGCCCCTGCACCGGCCGTCGTCAATGGGGGCGCCACGAGGCCCCCGCTACTCGCGAGGATCTGCGGGGYCGGGTCAGGYCSGTGTGGAGTCCTGCCCGCTGAGGATGTCGTCTGCGTTCTGGATGGCCCAGGTGGCGAGGGGAACGAGTAGCGCGCTCAGCTCGTGGCCGCGGTCGGTCAGGCTGTAGTCCACGCGCGCGGGGATGGTGGCTTGGGCGTGTCGGTGGACGAGACCGTCTCGTTCGAGGGTCTTCAGGGTCTGGGCCAGCATCTTCTCGCTGATGCCGTCGGCACGCCGGCGGAGGGTGCTCCAGCGCTGTTCGCCCTCGGACAGGGCGATCAGCAGGAGAAAGCCCCACTTGCTGGTGACGTGTTCCACCACTGTCCGACTGGGACAGCCCGCCAGGAAGACGTTGTCAGTGGAGGTCGCGGGGAGGCTCGSGGAGGAGGTGCTAACTGTCATACATGCACCTTACTTCAAAGTGCGTACTAACTCTGGGGAAGCAGGTCGTGGTCGCGGAGGTTGTGACYGGTGAACACGTACAAACCTCGAGAGGAAACACCATGAGCATCGTCATCACCGGCGCGACCGGCAAGCTCGGCCGCCACGTTCTCCAGGTGCTGCTGGAGCGCAACGTCCCGGCGAAGGAGATCGTTGCCGCAGGCCGCTCCATCGAGAAGCTCGAGGACTTCGCCGCCCAGGGTGTCCGGGTCACGGCGATGGACTACGACGACCCGGCGTCCGTGGCCGCGGCCCTCGCCGGTGCCAGCAAGGTCCTCCTGATCGCCAGCTCCGAGGTGGGCAAGGACCGGCCGGGGCAGCACCGCACCGTGATCGAGGCCGCGAAGGCGGAGGGCGTCGAACTCCTCGCGTACACGAGCAACGCGAACGCAGACATCAACGCGACGGTGCTGGGGAGGGACCACAAGGCGACCGAGGCGATCCTCGCGGACGCCGGAGTTCCCTACACGCTGCTGCGCAACGGCTACTACTTCGAGAACTGGACCGACCAGATCCAGGGAACCCTCGCGCAGGGTGTGCTCGTGGGCAGCGGCGGTAGCGGCCKGGTCAACGCTGCCACCCGCCGTGACTTCGCGGAGGCCGCCGTGGCCGTCCTGCTCGGCGAGGACCAGGCGGGCAAGGTCTACGARCTCGGCGGCGACGTCGCGTTCACGCTGACCGACTTCGCCGCGGAGATCACGGCCGTCACYGGCACCACCGTCGTCTACAAGGACCTCCCCGCCGCGGAGTACGTGGCCCTGCTGACKTCGTTCGGCATCCCGGAGGCCTTCGCCGAGATCCTCGCGGATTCGGATCAGGGACTCGCCCGCGGTGACCTCCTGGTCGAGGGAGATGACCTTCGCACGCTCATCGGACGACCGACCACCACCCCGGCTGACGCCGTGCGCTCGGCCGTCGCCGCCTCGTAGCGCCGACATCACGGTCATCGGGCGCCCCGCCGGAGTCGGACTCGGGTCCGGCGGGGCGCCAGATCGCAGCTACACCCTGGTCTGCGAAGAGCCACTTTGCACCCCACCCACTTCGTGATGCACCACTGAGCGTTTTCCCACCTGTCGCGCAAGCTGGGCAGTTGAGCTGACAGACGGGTGAAGCCCCTGGTAGATGGGTTTTCGACCAAGAAGAACCATCTCCAGAGGCTTCGTGTGCTTGTCYACCCTTCCGGCGTCGACGTGTCCGGCTCTGCCCTGCGCTTCCTGTCCGCCAAGCTCCGCCAACACCGTCAGGAGCTCGGCACCCGATGGCGGCGCCTGAGCCCGGGCCGGCAGGCCCTCCTCGCCCTCGCCCACCTACGCAACGGCCACCCGTACGCCCAGCTCGCAGTCGGCTTCGGCGTCGGGACCRCCACCGCCTACCGGTACATCACCGAGGCCGTCGAGCTCCTGGCCGCCCTCGCCCCGACTCTCGCCGAGGCGGCCCGGACGGCATCGACAAAGGCGTTCGTGCTGCTGGACGGCACCCTGTTGCCGATCGACCGCATCGCCGCGGACCGTCCCTTCTACTCCGGCAAGCACRAGAAGCACGGGATGAACGTGCAGATYCTGGCCGACCCCTCCGGCCGGCTGCTGTGGGCCTCACCTGCCCTGCCCGGAGCCGTCCACGACGTCCGGGCCGCCCGTGAGCACGGCGTCATCGCCGCTCTTGCGGAGGCCGGCGTCACCTGCTGGGCCGACAAGGGATACCGAGGCGCCGGGAATACGGTCCGCGTCCCGTACTGGGGTCGGTGGGAGACGCTTTCCCGAGGTCAGAAGGCCGTCAACCGGTCCCACGCGAAGATCCGAGCCCTCGTCGAGCAGGCCGTCGCCACCCTCAAGTCCTGGCGACTCCTCCGCAAGATCCGTTGCTCGACCACCCGCATCACCGGCCTCGTCCAAGCCGTCCTCTGCCTGCATCTGGCCAGCTCAGACTGAGGATGGAAAACGCTCAGTGCCGGAGTGGCTCCCATTCATCCTGCCGAAAACAGACAGTGGGATCCCCCTCTCGCGGGCGGCGAAAGAGCCTGTCATGCACAGGATCGGGGTGCATCTGGGGACGGCGCGACCTCGGTCGAGAGTTCCTGAACTCGGTCGCTTCAAGCGTTGTCCCGGGCTCGTTCGCCTCACCGTACGCATAGCCGTTGAGCCGGGGGCCACGACACTACGGTCCTGGTCGTCGGCGACCAGGGTGTTACTCGGAAGCGACAGGAGCACCAGGCCCGATGAGTATGGATACGAGGCCGGGGCTGCGCGCCGCGTGGCGGCTGGGGCGCCGCATGCCCTGTGCGGCTGTCGTGCAGTTGGAGGAGCAGACGTTCAGACGCTCGTCCAGGCTTCGAGGAAGGCTTTCCGTCCAGCAGGGTCGTCCGACCTGCGGTCGGCGTGCAGGACGCGCCAGGCGGTGAGTTCGAGATCTTGGAGCCATAGTTCTCCGATGACCTGCGTCTTGAGGTCGGGAAGATGGTCGGACTCGGCGAGCGCTTGACCGATCACCTCCCCGGCCGCGACGCGTTGGGGCCGGGTCATCTCATCGACAGCCGAGAGGATCTGGCGGGCCAGCGCGGTTCCTTCGCCTGCCAGGGATTGCAGCACCTCGGCCTTGATGTTGGCGGGTAGCAGGTAGGCGGTGCCCGAGGACCTCCACAGGTTGGACCAGAAGCGTTCGCCTGCCTCGGTGGGGGCAGGGAGCGCGGCCAGCAGTCCAAGGAGATGGCCGATGGCCGCGTAGCCACCGGAGTGGGCGGCTGCGACAACTGCGATGCCGGCGACGCGCTCCACATCGAGATGGCTGGCTTTGAGGTCTGGAGCCAGGTCCAATTGGTGTTCCAACTGGTCTGTGAGGGGGGCGGACACGTGGGGGCGGACCTGAGGAAGCATCGGCGATCCTTGCGGGTAGGCGAGCGGAGATGCCCGTTCGGAGGCCCTGATCGTTCCCGCAACCGGCCGTTCTACTCGGCTTCGGGCGGCCCAATTGGCGGCGAGGCCAAGGGGACGGAGTCCACACGGCGGCGAGAGAGCCCACGCCTGGCTGACGTGCGCTTGGTTTTCGGACCAGTCTCTCGAAAGGCTGTCCTGTGAGGTCTCCTAGCATGAGCGCATGATTGCCAGTGACGCCCAGGAGCCCGGGGGAGGACGGGAAGCCATGTCCCGTGACGCCGCTGAGGTCGAATGTGTCCACGTCGCCTCAGAGTGTGGAGAATGCCGCGAAGTCGGGTTGCCCCGCGGACCACAAGGTGACGGTGCAGGAGGAAGCGCCCGCTCGGTTGCCGCTCTGGTGGAGCAGGCGGCCGACCTGGCCGAATCGATCAAGCCGAGGTTGCGTGGCTGGCTCCATGCCGGAATGGTCCCCGCCGCACTGATCGCGGGCGTCGTACTCATCTGCCTGGCTCGCACCCCGCAGGCGGTCCTGGCCTGCGCCGTGTACTCGGTCACCGCCTGGCTGCTGTTCGCAACAAGCGCCATCTACCACCGCGGCACCTGGGGACCGCTGGGCGAGGCTCTTCTGCGACGCCTCGACCACGCCAACATCTTCCTGATCATCGCCGGCACCTGTACCCCCCTGGCCGTGCTCCTCCTCCCGCCGGAACAGCGGTTTATGCTGCTGTGGATCGTGTGGGCGGGCGCGTTGGCCGGCATCGCGTTCCGGGTCCTGTGGGTCGGAGCCCCGCGCTGGCTGTACACCCCGTGCTACCTGGCCCTGGGCTGGGCACCGGTGCGCTACCTGCCCGACTTCCTGCACACCGGCGGAGCGGCCGTGCTCACCCTGATCGTGGCCGGCGGTCTCCTCTACAGCGCGGGCGCGGTCGTCTACGCCCTGCAGCGCCCCGACCCCTCGCCCCGCTGGTTCGGCTTCCACGAGGTGTTCCACGCGCTGACCGTCGCGGCCTTCACCGCGCACTACATCGCCATTTCCCTGGCCACCTACTGACCGCCACATCATCTGCCCGCCTGTCAGGCTGTCCGCCTGCTCGCCCCACCAGCGGCCCTGATCCGTGGCGAGACCGGCGTACGGGCCACCGGGGTCCACGCCGGGCAGGAAACCTCCACCGGAATAATCGCGCTCTTTTGAGCGCTTAACGGCGACCGCCCTTCCTGAAACGCTGCGCTTCGGGTGGGGCAATATCTATGGCCGCGAGGTGAGGGTTTGACACGTCACGCGGAAAGTGTTTTTGCCGCAATCAACAGGGCGGATTCATTTACCGCACTCAGGCCGCCACCTCATGCTACTGTCGATCTCAGTTGCAGTTGTGGTTCCCAAAACTTCAAGCGCCTTCGCCAGTATTTTCAGCCGCCGGCGGCGTTTTCGTATGGCCGGTCATTTTCCGGACGGGGCATCATCGCAGCGACCCGGTATCCGTGCATCGCGGGTCCCGGCGTACTGCCCAAGAGGAGATATGACATGGCGTCAGGCACAGTGAAGTGGTTCAACGCAGCCAAGGGTTTCGGCTTCATCGAGCAGGACGGTGGCGGCGCCGACGTGTTCGCCCACTTCTCGAACATCGCCGCCCAGGGCTTCCGCGAGCTGCTCGAAGGCCAGAAGGTCACCTTCGACATCGCGGCCGGCCAGAAAGGCCCGACGGCCGAGAACATCGTCCTCGCCTGACGCTGACGCGCACTTCGTAGCTGGGGCCCGCATCCCTCGTCCAGGGACGCGCGTCTCGTCCAAGGCGCAACCGATAGGCGTCCGGGATTTCACGTCCATATGGCGTCAGAAATTTCGTCGATGCAACCCGCGCCAGATCTACTGTACTCCAGATTCTTTTTCGCATTCCATTCGGCCCGTTCTTGAGATTCCCCGCGCTGCTTCCGCTGCGGGAATTCCTTGATACGTGCCGTATCAAGGAAGGTTCACAATGAACTCCACACGTACGAACGACCGCTCATCCCGCCGCAACCGCAGCGACGGCCCCGCTTTCGGCTCCAGCGCCGGTTCGAGGCGGGACGGCCGCTTCGGCTCGCCCGCCCCGAGCCGTTCAGGGAACCCGAGCCGCTCGGGCGGCCACGGCCGGCGGCCCGCAGCGGTCCAGGGCGAGTTCGCCCTGCCGGAGACGATCACTCCCGCGCTGCCCGTGGTCGAGGCGTTCGCCGACCTCGACCTGCCGGGGCCGCTGCTGGCCGCGCTGACCGCACAAGGAGTGAGTGTCCCGTTCCCGATCCAGGGCGCGACCCTGCCCAACACCCTCGCGGGCCGCGACGCCCTGGGCCGCGGGCGCACCGGCTCTGGCAAGACCCTCGCCTTCGGCCTGGCCCTGCTGGCCCGCACCGCCGGACAGCGCGCCGAGCCCCGCCAGCCGCTGGCCCTGATCCTCGTGCCGACGCGTGAGCTGGCCCAGCAGGTGACCGACGCACTCACCCCCTACGCCCGCTCGGTGAAGCTGCGCATGGCCACCGTCGTCGGCGGAATGTCGATCGGCAGGCAGGCCAATGCGCTGCGTAGTGGCGCAGAGGTCGTCGTCGCCACGCCGGGCCGGCTCAAGGACCTCATCGACCGCGGGGAGTGCCGGCTGAACCAGGTCGCGATCACCGTCCTGGACGAGGCGGACCAGATGGCCGACATGGGCTTCATGCCCCAGGTCACCGCGCTTTTGGACCAGGTCCGCCCCGAGGGCCAGCGGATGCTGTTCTCCGCCACCCTCGACCGCAACGTCGACCGCCTGGTCCGCAGCTACCTCACCGACCCGGCCGTCCACTCCGTCGACCCGTCCGCAGGTGCGGTCACCACGATGGAGCATCACGTGCTGCACGTCCACGGCGCCGACAAGCACGCCGCCACGACTGAGATCGCGGCGCGCGAGGGCCGGGTGATCATGTTCCTGGACACCAAGCACGCCGTCGACCGGCTGACCAAGGACCTGCTGAACAGCGGGGTCCGGGCCGCCGCCCTGCACGGCGGCAAGTCACAGCCGCAGCGCACCCGAACCCTGACCCAGTTCAAGACCGGGCACGTCACCGTGCTCGTGGCCACGAACGTCGCCGCCCGCGGCATCCACGTCGACAACCTCGACCTGGTCGTCAACGTCGACCCGCCGACCGACCACAAGGACTACCTGCACCGCGGCGGCCGCACCGCCCGCGCAGGCGAGTCCGGCAGCGTCGTCACCCTGGTCACCCCCAACCAGCGCCGCGCCATGAGCCGCCTCATGACGGCTGCCGGCATCACCCCGCAGACCACCCCGGTCCGCTCCGGCGAAGAGGCACTCAGCCAGATCACCGGCGCCCAAACCCCCTCCGGCATCCCCGTGACGATCACCGCGCCGGTCGCCGAGCGGCGTCAGCGCAGTACGTCCTCACGCGGCCGACGCAGCCCCGCTTCGGCCGCCCGGCGCATGACCCGGCAGTCCTCGTTCAACGCGGCGGCGTAACACCTTCGTGTTCAGGAAACTGGCCCACCTCTGCAGGAGGCACCTTTTGACGATGGTTCAGATGCAGCCCCGCCCGACGGGCGCCGCCCCCGTACCCAGGACAGTGGCCGACGCCATGGACACCGCCGGACCGCAGGTCCGCGACGACACGACCGTCGAGGTCGCCCTGTCCGTCATGGCAAGCGCCCGCACCGGGCACCTGCTCGTCTGCGACAACGACGGCGTGTGCACCGGAATCCTCACCCAGGCTCAGCTCACCGCGGTCCGCGACAGCTCCGCGTACACGGACCGGGTCCAACTGCGGGACATCCTCGTCGGCAACGCCCTGGGCGTTCTCGCCCTGGCCCGCTGAACCGCTCGACCGCGGCAGAACCGTCCCCTCGTTCTTCTCCCTGTGAGGCATCATGCGCTGTGTCATCGCCCGCTTCCCCTTCGACCTCACCAAGAGCGGCGTCCTGGAATCGATGAAGGGCGTCAAGCCTGAGGAAGTCTCCGGGGCGTCCGTGATCGTCGGCCGTCGCACCTACCCCGTCAAGCAGGTCGGGCAGGTCGTCACCCGCCAGGACCGCCGCGACTTCAGCGCCGGCGAGGTCCTGCGGGCCATGACCCAGCTCGGCTTCACCTGCCGCGACCTCTCCCAAGCCGCCGCACCCACGCGCACGCTCAGCGCGTTCCAGGAGGCTTCCGCGATGCTCGGGGCCCCCGCGGCAGTCTGACCGACGGGCAGGCGCGAGCCGCCGTTGCAGCAGCTGAGCGTCGCGGCCATCACCGCGCACTACAACGCCATCCTCCTGGCAGCCACATGAGGCACATACGGCAGCGCAGGGCGCACGGGGGCTGGACCTGACCGCACACGGTCTGAGAGCGGTGACGGCCGGGCGGCTGGGTACCCGGGCGCGGGCTGGGACACGTGGTGCCTTATGACTCGTTCGGTGCTGGACTGGGCGCCGGCACCCGTGTGTCCGGGACGCGAGTCCTGAGCGGCATCGAGTCGAGGAGTGAGGAGGCGCCGTGACCGCATGGGGGCCAGGCGGGAGTCGTGCGGGCGGGGCGTTGACGCTGGCGGGGACGTTGGAGACGGCGGAGGCCGCGGCGCCCGTGGAGTCGCTCGATGTGGTCGCGCGCATGCTCAAGGAGCGCCTGGGGGCGGCGTCGGTGTCGTTTCTGATTACCGACTTCAACGGCAGCTCGGTCGTACGGCTGGGTGCCGCGGGCAGTGTCGAGACCGGTGAGCCTGCCCGGCGTATCCCGCTGCGGGGCACCCTGTACGACGATGTGATCCGTAGCCAGCGCCCCAGGGTCGAGGACAAAGGCGGCGGGGTGCCGGTGCGGATCGTCGCTCCGGTGACCAATCGCGGGGACGCCATCGGTGTCCTGGAGCTGTTTTTGCCGGCGGTGCCGGATGCGGAGACGATGCGGGAGATCGGTGAGACGGCACACGCGCTGGCCTACATCGTCATCGCGAACCGCTCCTTCACCGACGTCTACCAGTGGGGCCGGCGCACTGTCCCGCTGAGCCTGGCCGCGGAGATCCAGCACCGGCTGCTCCCGGTGTCGCTGGCGTGCGAGGCAGCGCAGTTCGCGGTGGCCGGGGCGCTCGAGCCGGCCGAGCAAGTCGGGGGTGACACCTTCGATTACGTGATCGACCGGGACGCCGTCCAGCTGTCCGTCACCGATGCTATGGGCCACGACGTTGCCGCCGCCCTGCTGGCCACACTGGTGGTGGGCGCCCTGCGCCGGGCACGGCGCGCGGGCGCCAGCCTGGAGGAACAAGCCTGCCAGGCGGACCAGGCCATGCGCGAGCACGGCCACGGAGGCTACGTCACCGGTCAACTGCTGCGAATCAGCCTGCTCGACGGCGAGGCGCACTTCATCAACGCCGGACACCCCTGGCCGCTGCGGATGCGGGACGGGAAAGTGCAGCAGATCGTCCCCAAGGTCGATCTACCGTTCGGCTTCCAGCCCCCGCACCCCTACCGCGTGCAGTCGCTGGACCTACAACCCGGCGACCGGCTCGTGATGCTGACGGACGGCATGCTGGAACGCAACGCCAACAGCCTGGACCTGTCCGACCTGATCGTCCGCACCCGAGCGCTACACCCCCGAGAGGCCGCTCGCACCCTCATCGGGGCGATCGTCGACGCCGGCCACGGCCACCTGGAAGACGACGCGACCGTCATGTCTTGGAACGTTCAGACGGTGCGGCCCCACCTCCGTCAGCGGTTGACTTCGAGGTTCGTCAAGACAAGCAGGGCACGCAGGAGCTGGGTGGCGGGGTCGGTGCGGAGAGCTCGCGAGCGACCACGGCCCGACCGAGGAATAGACGAGCGAGCTCCCTGCTGCGCACGTCGCGGGGAGGGGCCCAGTCGTGCACGGTTTAGGGTCCCTACGTGGCACACACCTTCGAAGAACTCGTGGAGAAGCAACGCGCCGCCGATCAGGCGCACGCGACAGTACAAGCCCTACGCACCAAAGGCGACCCGCCCGCTTACGAGACCGCATGGCAGACATGGCGCGACCTCGCCCAAGACGTGCAGGGCGCAGTCACCGTGCACGCGAAAGAGCAGGGCGCGATGCGGGCCGGCGTGGAGCTTGAGGTGAAGAAGGCGGTCCGCCACACCGAGTAGCGAGCACGCAGCGGCGCCCCCAGCCGCACTCGGCCTGCATGTTGCGCTATCCGCCGCGGGTCAGCGCGTTGGCAGGTGGTATTCGTCGGCGTAAAGCACCTGGCCGTCGTGGACGGCGACGTTCGGGGCCCTGATGCGATAGGCACCAGGGCCCCTCCACGTGTTCCACAGAGAGGTGCGATGACAGCGGACGATTCGTTCGGCCGTCTTGATGACGACGACTTCCCCGCCTACACGATGGGCAGGGCCGCCGAACTCCTCGGCACCACCCAGAGCTTCCTGCGCGCGATCGGCGAGCACCGCCTGATCACCCCGCTCCGCTCGGCGGGCGGACACCGCCGCTACTCCCGCTACCAGCCGCGCATCGCCGCCCGCGCCCAGGAACTCGTCGACCAGGGCACCCCCATCGAAGCCGCCTGCCGCATCGTCATCCTCGAAGACCAGCTCGGGGAAGCCCAGCGCATCAACGCCGAACACCGCCGTGCCGCCGAACCAGTAAACCGGGCAGCTGCGGCCTGAGCTGGGGCGCGCTTGCCAGCCCTCGGCGCAGGGACTTTGCGTGTTGCGGTTCTGTCCGGTTGAGCACGTGAGTCCTGGTTGATCATGTCCATCCGAGTGTGGCCAGAGGGCGGCCTGGGTGGCGGGCATGGTGGCGGGTGGCGGCGGCAATGTTGGTCTCGCCGTCCTGCCGGCAGACGCTGATGGCGAGGTTGCGAAGGCTGGCCATCACGCGGGGCAGCCGGCCGGCGCGGATGGTGGAGGCGTCCTCGGCGAACGTGGTGTCACGGACATGGTGGAGCTGGTTCTCGATCTTCCAGTGGCCGCGGATCCAGGCCGCGATCCGGGCTCCGGACACCGCGCCGGGTGGGAGGCTGGTGACGAAGTACAGCCGCTCGATCGTGATCTTGTTGCTGGTCAGGTCCTTGCGCCAGCGCATGACGCGCAGGGCCTGACGGGCGCCGGGATAGTCAAGGTGCCGGAACGCGGCTGTCTTCAGGTGACGGACCTCGAGCCGGCCCCGGCCCCTGGTGCGGTCCTTGTGGTCCAGGGCGATGTCGGACCACGGCAGTTTCCTCAACTGCTTGAGCAGGCCGGGATGGTTGCCCTTCACGACAGCGATGTAGTGGGCGCCTTGCTCGCGCAGCCAGAGGCCGTTCGCGTGCTGGGTGTGGGCCGCGTCCGCGGTGACGACGGCGTTCTCCAGGGCCAGGCCGTCCAGAAGAGGGATGAACGCGGGTGTCTCGTTGCTTTTCGTGTCGATCTGTCGCTGTGCGAGGACCGTTCCGGCGTGGTCCATCGCGGCCAGCAGCCATACCGCTTTCCCGCCGGCCGCTCTTGATCCGCGCAGCTGTTTCCCGTCCACGGCGACCGCCCGCCACCGCGCTTTCCCTGCTTCCAGATCAGCGGCTCTGGCCTGCAGAAACGTGTTCACCGCGGCGTCGAAGGCGTCGCCGTCGAGGCGGCTGAGCAGCCGCATCACCGTGGTGGGATGCGGCACTGTGACCGCCTTGCTGAACGGGTCGAACGCGAAGCCGAGGGTCAGAAGGACCCAGCGGGGCGCATCCGCGATCCACTCGGCGATCGCGGTCAGGGATCTCGCACCGGTCAGGACGCTCGCCGCGGCAGCCGTCACGATCGCCGTCAGCGGGAAACGCCGGCCACGGCGGTCGCGCGGATCCGGCAGCCCCGCGAGGAAGCGGGCGAGGCACACCGCGTCGGGCAGCGGCTGCGGTGACGGGGTACGGGCCAGTTGCTCCAGGCCCGACGGCATAGGAGAAGATGAGACAGCAGGCACGGTCTTCGGTTGTGGTTACGTGAACTCGACACTCACATGATCAACGAGGCCGTGCCTGCACCTGCATCCGGGCTCCATAAGGCGACATGGCAGCCCATCACCGGGCAACCTCACCCAACCCGCAACCTTGCAAAGTCCCTGGCCCTCGGCGGGCCTGCGCGCACCTGCTATCCCACGTGTCGTGCCCTCGTTTTCCTCTGGTGACAGCCGGTTGTTGGCGTGTAGCGTTTGGGTCAGCTGTCGTGGTTCGGAATTTCCCTATTGCCCACGCCGTAGGCGTGGGCGCTTTGCTGTGCTGTGCCGCAGGAACCAGGGCGATCACCTCCGCCTTCCGCATGGTGCGGGAGGCGTTCATCGGCTGGAAGGCATGAGACATGGCTACGGGAACTGTGAAGTGGTTCAACGCGGAGAAGGGCTTCGGCTTCATCGCCCAGGACGGGGGCGGCCCGGACGTGTTCGCCCACTACTCCGCGATCAACTCCTCAGGCTTCCGTGAGCTCCAGGAGGGCCAGATGGTGACGTTCGACGTCACCCAGGGCCAGAAGGGCCCGCAGGCCGAGAACATCAACCTGGCCTGACCTGGCAGCCCTGCCCGAGGGATCGCGCACACCGCGTCCGGTAGCTGCCGTCGCCCGTGCGGGCGGTGCTGTCAGCCGGACAGGTGTGTTTTCGACAGGGTGTTTCGGGCTCTGGCACACATTCCGTGAAAGATCTTGCTGGCTCTCGCCGGCAGGAGGCGCGCGTTACGTGAGCTGCGAGGACCACGCGTCACTGGGGTCGGGTGAAGCCGGACTCAAGATCGCTCACGGAATGTGTGCCTGATCCGGTGTTTCGGAGCCACTCGGGCAGCGAGATCGGGAGCCGCTGTTTGGACACCGGAATTGAGAGCCACGTCTCCCGACCTGGTGTGACATGCCGCCGTTGGCGTAATCGGCTCGTTGGGCCGGTTGGCCGCGTCAGACTGTGCGGATTGACGGTCGTATCAGGAGCCCGTGTGTACCGATCACGTGATGGGGTCTTCGAGCGGATCCGTCAAGGGCGGGTGCGGCTGTGACGGCAGGAGAGTCGCAGCCCGAAAAGGGCGCGGTGGACCGGTCGGAAGGATTCGGTGAGCGGCTGCTGGGGGTGCTGCTGGACCGGGCCCACGAGATGCCACCGCATCTGATCGCCCCGCTGATCGTGGAAGTGGTGGGCCGGGTCGGGGGCCGTGCCGTCTCGGTCCTCCTGCAGGACTACGAACAGCTGATGCTGTTGCCGCTGCCGGGTAGGCGGCTGACCGTCGGCGAGCGCGCGCCGATTGATGGCTCCCCCGCCGGCACGGCCTTCCGGAGCGGGACCCTCGTCGAGGTGCCGCAGGCAGACGGCGTGCGGATGTACCTGCCGTTACTGGACGGCAGCAACCAGGTGGGGGTGCTGGCGCTCACCCTGGACACCGTCGACGACGACGACCGGCGGCTGCTGCACCGACTGGCCGGCCTGGCCGCCCACCTGCTGGTCACCAAGAACAGCTACACCGACCAGTTCTTCCAGACCCGACGGCGCGAGCCGATGAGCGTGGCCGCGGAGATCCAGTGGTCCCTGCTGCCCCCGCTGTCGATGTCCACCCCGCAGGTCGCGGTGGCCGGCATCCTCGAACCCGCCTACAAGGTCGCCGGCGACAGCTTCGACTACGCCCTCAACGACGACATCCTGCACGTCGCCATGGTCGACGCGATGGGCCACGGCCTGGACGCCGCCACCATGGCGACCGTCGCCATCGGCGCCTACCGGCACGCCCGACGCACCGACGTCGGGCTGTCCGGGATCTACGCGTTCATGGACCGGGCCATCGCCGAGCAGTTCGGGCCCGAGCACTTCGTCACCGCACAGATGATGCGCCTGAACGTTGCGACAGGCCACCTGCAATGGGTCAACGCCGGCCACCCCGCGCCGCTGTTGATTCGCAACCACCAGGTCGTCCGGCAACTGCACAGCCCCACCACCTTGCCGGTCGGCTTCGGCGGCGACGAGCCCCAGCTCAGCGAGCAGACGCTCCAGGTCGGCGACCGGGTGCTGTGCTTCACCGACGGCCTGATCGAGGAGCACGATGTCCGCGGCGAGCAGTTCGGCGAGGAGCAACTCATCGCCTGGGTCAACCGCATCGAGCACGCCGAGGAAGGGGTTCGGGCGGTGGTGCGCTCCCTCTCCCACACCCTGATCCGGGAGCGGGGCGGGCTCACCAGCGACGACGCGACCCTCTTCCTGATCGAGTGGCGCGGGGGCGCCGCCGACCACCTTGCCAGCCTGGAATGAGCCGATACCGCCCAACTGGTGGTGCGGCCGTTGGCGGTGAGATCTGGCATGTCACGCGAGAAGACCGCGAGGGATCTATCGTCAAGGTATGAGCGTGTTCATCAAGCTGGTGGAGAACCGGCCCCCAAGGAATACGCGGAGCTGGCGGCTGCAGATATTGAGCCGAAACTGATGGGTTTCCTGCTCGTTGATCGGGTGTGATCGAGAGTGGGGACATGCGGCGGCTGGCGCCTGCCGCACAGGCGGACCTGCGGCTGCGGGTGGTCGCGGCGCTGGAGTCCGGGCAGGTCAAGACGTATGGCCAGGCCGCGGAGTTGTTCGGGGTGTCCGAGCGGTCGGTGGGCACGTGGTGGAGGGCTTTCCGGGCCGGCGGCCGTCAGGCCCTGCTCGCTGTGGTGCGGCAACCGCGTCCAGGAATGGGCGAGTTGCTGGATTCATCAGCTCGCGGGGCGGTGCTGCAGGCGATGCGGGACTACACCCCTGCCGAGGTCGGGCACGGCGGCGTGCTGTGGACCCGCGCCTCGGTGAAGGCGCTGATCAAGCTGGTGTGCGGGGTGTCGATGACCGAGCAGGGGGTGGGCAAGTGGCTGCGCCGGCACGGCTTCACGCCGCAGCGCCCGGCCCGCCGGTCCTACCGGCAGCAGCCGGAGAAGGTGCGGGCGTGGCTGCAGGAGGAGTATCCGGCGATCAAAGCGCGGGCCCGGTGGGAGAAGGCCGAGCTGGTCTGGGCCGATCAGTGCGGCCTGCGCTCGGACACCGCGCCGCCGGGACGCTCGTGGGCCCCGGCCGGGCACACCCCGCTCGTGCGGGTCAACGGCCGCCGCTTCCGCGTGAACATCATGTCCGCCGTCGCCTCGCGCGGCGCGCTGTGGTTCACGGTCTTCCCCGGCAGGTTCACCGCCAAGGTGATGTGCGCGTTCCTCGATCGCCTCGCCACACACGCCGGGCGCAAGGTCCATGTGATCGTCGACCGGCACCCGGTCCACCGCAGCAAAGCCGTCCGGGCCTGGCTGGAGGAGAACGCCGAGCGGATCGAGCTGCACCTGATGCCCGGATACAGCCCCGAGCTCAACCCCGACGAGCTGCTGAACGCCGATCTGAAACACCACGTCCACGCSGCCCGCGCCACCTCCGTCGACGACCTCGCCCGCGAGACCCGGCGCTTCCTGCACCGCAGGCAGCGCC
>NZ_QFRK01000125.1 GCF_003143855.1 Streptomyces sp. NWU339 | reverse complement strand
GGGCGGCCCTGGCCGATGCCGGCCTCTCGGCCGGCGACGTGGACGTGGTGGAGGCGCACGGGACCGGCACGCGGCTGGGCGACCCCATCGAGGCGGAGGCGCTGCTGGCCACCTACGGGCAGGACCGGGACCCGGGCAGCCCGCTGTGGCTGGGGTCGTTGAAGTCGAACATCGGCCACGCGCAGGCGGCCGCGGGCATCGGCGCCATGATCAAGATGATCATGGCGATGCGGCACGGGGTGATGCCCAGGACGCTGCACGTGGACCGTCCCTCGACGCATGTGGACTGGTCGGCCGGGGCGGTGGAACTGCTGACCGAGGCCAGAGAGTGGACCACGGAAGCGGGCCGGCCCCGACGCGCGGGCGTGTCCGCCTTCGGTATCAGCGGCACCAACGCGCACGTGATCCTCGAGCAGGCGCCCGAGATCCTCGAGCCGGCCTCCGAGGGGCAGCAGGATCCGGCTGGTGAGGCCGCCGGCCCCACCACCGGCCAGGTGTCCACCGGCGCCCCCGGGGCGGTGCCGTGGGTGCTGTCGGCGCGGTCGGAGCAGGCGCTGCGGGCGCAGGCGCTGCGGCTGCGGGACAGCGTGGCCGCGGACGCGGATCTGCCGGTCGCGGGCGTGGGGCACGCGCTGGTGACGAAGCGATCGCTGTTCGAGCACCGCCAAGTGGTGATCGGCGCCGACCGGGACGAACTGCTCGCCGCCCTGGCCGCCGTCGCCGCGGGTGACGAGCCCGGCCCCGCCGGCGCGGTGTCCGGAGTCGCGAAGCCGGTGGGCAGGACCGTGTTCGTCTTCCCGGGCCAGGGCGGGCAGTGGATCGCCATGGGCCGGGAGCTGTGGGAGTCCTCCCCGGTCTTCGCCGAGCAGCTGCGCGCCTGCGCGCAGGCGCTGGAACCGTGGGTGTCCTGGTCGTTGATCGACACCGTGTGCGCAGGGCCGGAGGCGGCCGACCTGGAGGACATAGACGTCGTCCAGCCGGTGCTGTGGGCGGTGATGGTGTCGCTGGCGCAGGTGTGGCGTTCGCTGGGAGTGACACCGGACGTGGTGATCGGTCACTCCCAGGGTGAGATCGCCGCGGCCTACGTCGCGGGTGCCTTGACCCTGCAGGACGCGGCCAGGATCGTGGCCCTGCGGTCCCGGCTGCTGGCCACGGTCGCCGGGCAGGGCACCATGGCCGGGATCCTGATGCCCGAACACCGCGTGCGGGAGCTGATGGAGCAGTGGGGGTCCCGGATCGGGATCGCCGCGGTGAACGGACCGAACTCGACGACGGTCTCGGGTGAGACCGAGGCGGTCGAGGAGCTGGTCGCGGCCTGCCAGTCCGAGGGCGCCCGCGCACGGTTGATCAAGTCCAGTGTTCCCGGTCACTCGCCGCTGATGGACCGGTTCGAAACCCAGCTCCAGCAAGAGCTGGGCCGGATCACCCCCCTGCCCTCGTCGGTCGAGATCTACTCGACGGTGACCGGTGGGCGGATCGACCCCATGGAGCTCGACACGGCGTACTGGTACCGCAACCTGCGGGAACCGGTCCAGTTCGCGGCGGCCATGGGGCGCCTGGTCGAACAGGAGCCCAACAGCGCGGTCATCGAGCTCAGCCCGCACCCGCTGCTCGTGATGAACATCCAGGAGATGTTCGACACCACCCCCGGTGCCACCGGGTTCGTGCTGGGTTCGCTGCGCCGCGACGAAGGCGGCCTCGCGCGGCTGTACCAGTCGGCGGCCGAGGCCTTCGTGGCGGGCGTCGCGGTGTCGTGGGAGGCGGCGTTTCCGGGCCAGGGCGGCCGGTGGGTCGAGCTGCCCACGTATGCCTTCCAGCGGCAGCGTTACTGGCTGAACACACCCAACGAGACCACCACCGAGAGCACCTCGGACCACCCGCTGCTCGACGCTGTGATCGATCTGCCCGACGACGGAGAGCACGGTGGAGTGGTGGGCAGCGGGCGCCTGTCGCTGGAGCGCCACCCGTGGCTCGCCGACCACGTGGTCCACGGTGCCCACCTGGTGCCGGCGACGGTGTTGGTGGAGCTGGCGGTGTGGGCGGCGCACAAGGCGGGTTTCGACGTCGTCGACGACCTCACCTTGGAAACACCGCTGGTGCTGTCCCGGACGGCCGATCGCGAGATCCGCGTCGTGATCGACGGCAAGCGTGTCATCAGCGTGCACTCACGGGGCGAGGGCGAACCCGGGTGGACGCGCAACGCCGTCGGGACCGTCGGGTCCGACACCGGCGGAATCCCTGCGGAGGAAGGCCTCGTCGCATGGCCTCCCCCGGGCGCGGCCAGTGTGCCCTTCGAGGACGAGTACGCCAGGCTGTCCGCCCTCGGGTTCGGCTACGGGCCCTTGTTCCGCGGTCTGAAGGCGGTGTGGCGCCAGGGCGACACCCTGTTCGCGGAGGTGGAGCTGCCCGCGGCCGACGGTGCGGATCAGGGCCGGTTCCGGATCCACCCGGCGTTGCTCCACGCCGCGTTGCTCCCGATCGGCCTGGGGCGGATCGTCGACGACTCCCGGCCCGAAGGCTGGCTGCCGTTCCGCGGCACGGGCATCCGCGTCACCTCCGCCCAGCCGACCGGGCTGCGCGTCCGTCTCGCGCCCGCGGGGGAGAACACGCTGTCCGTGACCCTCGCGGACCAGAACGGAGCACCTGCCGGCGGGGTCGGATCGCTGAGCCTGCGCCCCGTGGACGTCGAGAAGCTGACCGAGCTGAGCTTCGACCACCAGGACTCGCTGTTCCGGATGGACTGGGCCCCCCTCCCGGTCCCGTCCGGGGCGGCCGCGGGCCGGTACGCGGTGCTGGATGGAGGCACCTCCCCCGCCCTTCAGGCAGTGGGGGAGCTCGCCGCGTCCCCGGGACAGGGCGAAGCGGTCTTCGCCGACTTCGAGGAGCTCGCCGCCTCCGGTGGACCGGTACCCCCGGTCGTCATCGCCGGCATCGATCGTGCGGGCGCGGACGGCGGTGACACACCCGCCGCCGTGGAGCGGAACCTCCACCGCGTGCTGCGGTGGACACAGGACTGGCTCTCCGACGACCGGTTCTCCGAGTCCCGCCTGGTCGTCGTGACACAGGGGGCGTTCCACGACGACCGGGTTCCCCGCACCGACCCCGCGGCAGCCGCGATCTGGGGATTCGTGCGCACCGCTCAGACCGAGAACCCGGGCCGGTTCACGCTCGTGGACACGGACGACCAGCCTGGTTCGTGGGCCCTCGTCCCGGCGGCGGCCGAAACCGGAGAAGCCCAGCTCAAGATCCGGGACGGCGTCGTGACCATCCCGCAACTGGTCCACGCCGACGGTGCGTTCGCCGGGGCGGAGGACGTGTCCGCCCTCGGGTCCGGCACGGTGCTGATCACGGGCGGTACCAGCGGCTTGGGCGCGATGCTCGCCCGGCACCTTGTGAAGCGGCACGGGGTACGCCGGCTGGTGCTGACCAGCAGGCGAGGACAGGCGGCTCCGACGGCGGCAGGGCTGCGGGAGGAGCTGACCGGGGCGGGTGCGCGGGTCGAGATCGTGGCCTGCGATGTCACGAGCCGTGACTCCGTCGCCGAGCTGATCGCCGCGGTGCCGTCCGAGTACCCGTTGACAGCGGTGATCCACTGCGCGGGTGTGCTGGACGACGGTGTCGTCGAGGCGCTGACCGAGGACCGCCTGGACTCGGTCCTCGCGCCGAAGGTGCGCGGCGCCTGGTACCTGCACGAGCTGACCAGGCATCTGGACCTGTCCGCGTTCGTGCTGTTCTCCTCGATCGCGAGTGTGCTCGGGACGGCGGGGCAGGCAAACTACGCGGCGGCCAACGCGTTCCTCAACGGGCTGGCGCAAGCCCGTCGGGCCGAGGGACTGTCCGCCACCTCGCTGTGCTGGGGCTTCTGGGCGGAACGCAGTGAGATGAGCGCCGACATCGGCGACGCGGACGTCGTACGCCTGCAACGGCAGGGCGTGCTGCCGTTGTCGTCGCAGGAGGGGCTAGCGCTCTTCGACGCGGCGATCCCGCTGGACGAGCCGGTGCTGGTGCCCGCGCGACTGAACCTCCTGGCACCGGACGCGCCGCATGCCGGCCACATGGGTTCGCCGCTCCTGCGCGGTCTGATCGGGACGTCTGCCGCAGCCGCCGGCCCGGGGAGCCGGGAGCCCGCCGACGGCGGACTCGCGCAGCAGGTGAGGTCGCTGCCGCGGGCCGACGCGGAGGCGGTGCTGCTCGATGCCGTTCGGGCGCAGACCGCGCTCGTCCTCGGTCACGCCGACCCGGGGCGGATCGGTCCCGCCGTGGCTTTCAGGGAGCTGGGGATCGATTCGCTCACGGCGCTGGAACTGCGGAACAAGCTGGCGGCGGTGACCGGCGTGAAGCTGCCCGCCACGCTCGTGTTCGACCACCCGAACCCCAGTGCCCTCGCGCAGTTCCTGAACGCGAGGATCACCCCCGACTCCGGTGCCGTCCCGGAATCTCCGGTCGACCACCTGGTCCAGGAGATCGAAGGACTGGGCGCCCGGATTCAGGACGCGTTCCTCCGGCTCGCGGCGGAGGACCAGACCACCATTTCCACTCTGCTCGGCGAGCTGCAGGGCCGAGTCCGTTCGATGGCGAGCGCCGGATCACCGGTCGGCATCGCCGACCAGATCAGTTCGGCCTCGGCGGGAGAGCTTCTCGCGCTGCTGGACAAAGAGCTCGGCCAGGGAGAGCGATGACGAACGACAACAACGCCGATGTCCTCGACTACCTCAAGCGGACATCGATCGAGCTGATCGAAACGCGCAAGCGCCTGCAGGAGCTGACGGAGGCCGCTGCCGAGCCCATCGCGGTGGTGGGTGTCGCCTGCCGTTTCCCGGGCGGGGCGGCGTCCCCGGAAGCGCTGTGGGAGCTGGTGCGGACGGGCACGGACGTCGTGTCCGACTTCCCCCAGGACCGCTACTGGGACCTGGAGGACCCGCACGACCCGGACCTGCCGGATGCCTGCTCCACGCGCTCGGGCGGGTTCCTGTACGACGCGGGCGATTTTGACGCCGAGTTCTTCGGCATCAACCCGCGCGAGGCGCTGGCCGCCGACCCGCAGCACCGGTTGCTCCTCGAGACCTCGTGGGAGTGCCTGGAACGAGCCGGTATCGACCCGCAGAGCCTGCACGGCAGCGACACCGGTGTCTTCGCCGGCATCGCGTACTTCGGGTACGGGAACCACCTCTTCACCCCCGAGGCCATCTCGGGCTACGCGCAGACCGGTTCCCTGCTGAGTGTGGCGTCCGGCCGGGTGGCGTACGCCCTGGGTCTTCAGGGCCCGACGGTGTCGACCGAGACCGCGTGCTCGTCGTCGCTGGTGGCGGTGCACCAGGCGGTGCAGTCGCTCCGGCAGGGCGAGTGCGGCCTCGCCCTGGCCGGGGGCGTCACCGTCATGGGGACGGCCCAGGTGTTCCGGGAGATGTCGCGGCAGCGGGGCCTGGCGGCGGACGGCCGGTGCAAGGCGTTCGCGGACGCGGCCGACGGCACGGGTTTCGCCGAGGGCGCGGGTGTGCTGGTCCTCGAGCGGCTGTCGGACGCGCGGCGCAACGGGCGCCGGATCTGGGCGGTGATCCGGGGCTCGGCGATCAACCAGGACGGGGCGTCCAACGGGCTGACCGCGCCGAACGGGCCGGCGCAGCAGCGGGTCATCCAGGCGGCGCTGGCGAACGCTCGAGTGCAGGCGAGCGACGTGGACGTGGTGGAGGCGCACGGGACCGGCACGACGCTGGGCGACCCCATCGAGGCGCAGGCGCTGCTGGCCACCTACGGGCAGGACCGGGACCCGGGCAGCCCGCTGTGGCTGGGGTCGTTGAAGTCGAACATCGGCCACGCGCAGGCGGCCGCGGGCATCGGCGCCATGATCAAGATGATCATGGCGATGCGGCACGGGGTGATGCCCAGGACGCTGCACGTGGACCGTCCCTCGACGCATGTGGAC
>NZ_QFRK01000012.1 GCF_003143855.1 Streptomyces sp. NWU339 | reverse complement strand
TGGTCGAGCAGGTCATCGCGGACAGCAAGGCCGGGGCCCTGGCCCATCTGCCGTCCGGGCACTTCCACGCCAACGCGGCCTGGCTGACCCTGTGGGCGATGGCCTACAACCTGCTGCGGGCCGCAGGTTCCCTGGCCTCCGCGTTCCACGCCAAGGCCACCACGGCCACCCTCCGGGCCCACCTGGTCCAGGTCCCGGCCCGGATCGCGCGATCCGCACGACGCATCACCCTGCACCTGCCCTGCAACTGGCCCTGGGAGCAAGCCTGGACACACCTCTTCGACACCGTCCACGACCCACCCGCACTGGCCTGATCCCCCTGCCCACCCCGCCCGCCAGGGCTCGACCGGAACCGCACCGTGGAAAAGCTGGGCAGACCAGCAGAAACAACCTGCCCATCCACGATCACCGACCGAAACCAGCTCACAAAACGATCAAGAGATCACCTTCAGAGCACGTCGGTGGATCGAGGCTAAGGGGGAGGGGCTTCAGGTCGTCGGGAGGGTGCGGGTCGTTCGTGGCTGGTCGCGCAGTTCCCCGCGCCCCTGAGGGGCGCCTGTCTCCACGACAGCCAGAAGGGCACCGACCTCTACCTGCTGTCCTGGTAGGGCGTTGAGGGTGCTCAGCGTGCCCGCGACCGGGGCTGTGATCTTGTGTTGCATCTTCATCGCCTCCAGCCAGAGGAGGGGCTGTCCGGCCTCCACCACGGCTCCCTCGGTCAGACCCTCCGCGATGCGGACGACCGTGCCCGGCATGGGGGCGAGGAGGGAGCCGGGGGCGTGTCGGGCGGTGGGGTCGGGGAAGCGGGGCAGGGCGGTGAGGGCGGTGGCGCCCACGTACACGCGGTCGCCGTGACGGCTGACCTCGAACCTGCGCCGTACGCCGTCCACGTCGAGAACGACGAGCCCCGCGTCGGCGTGTACGACCCGCACCCCGTCGGCCGCGAGGCCGTCGCGTGTGTGCCGGTAGCGGGCCTCGTGTTCCTCGCCCGCCATCGCGTACCGCTTGACCTGCGGCTGCGAGGGCAGGTTGCGCCAGCCGCCGAAGCGGGAGCGGCCGTGGGCGTCGGCGAGGGCGGCGGCGAGCGGGGCGTACGGGTCGGGGGCCGGGGTGGTCAGCTCGGGCAGGTGGCGGTCGTAGAAGCCGGTGTCCATGCGGGCTCCGGCGAACTCCTCGTGCCGCAGGGAGCGGACGAGCAGGTCCCGGTTGGTGACGGGGCCGTGGATCACCGCGCGGTCCAGGGCGGAGGCCAGCTTGCGGATCGCCTCCGCGCGGGTGGGGGCGTGGGCGACGGCCTTGGCGAGCAGGGGGTCGTAGTGGACGCCGATGTCGTCGCCGTCGGCATGGCCGGTGTCCAGGCGGATGCCGTCCGGGACGGCGAGGCGGTGCAGGCGGCCGGTCTGCGGGGCCCAGTCGTGGGCGGGGTCCTCGGCGTAGAGGCGGGCCTCGACGGCGTGACCGTGCGCGCGCGGCGGGTCCTTCTCGAGCGGGTGCCCCTCGGCGACCCGGATCTGCTCGGCGACGAGATCGACTCCGAACACGGCCTCCGTCACCGGGTGTTCGACCTGGAGGCGGGTGTTCATCTCCAGGAAGTGCGCCCTGCCGTCCGCGACGAGGAACTCGACGGTTCCGGCGCCGACATAACTGACGGCGCGGGCGGCGCGTACGGCGAGGGTGTGCAGTTCGCCGGTGAGCCGCGCGGGCAGCCCGGGTGCCGGGGCCTCCTCGATCACCTTCTGGTGGCGGCGCTGGAGGGAGCAGTCCCGGGTGCCCAGTGTCCACACCGTGCCGTGCGTGTCGGCGAGGACCTGCACCTCGACGTGCCGTCCGCCCTGCACGTAGGACTCGACGAACACCTCGCCGTCGCCGAAGGCGTTCGCCGCCTCCGCGCGGGCGGCGGCCAGTTCGGCGTCCAGGTCCGCGAGGCGCCGTACGACGCGCATCCCGCGCCCGCCGCCGCCCGCCGCGGCCTTCACCAGTACCGGCAGGTCGGCCTCGGTGACCTCGCGCAGGGACTCGATGCCCATCAGTTCCTTGGCGCGCGTCTTGGACGCCATCGCCTCGATCGCCTCCGGGGGCGGCCCGACCCACACCAGGCCGGCGTCCTGGACGGCCCGTGCGAAGCCGGCGTTCTCGGAGAGGAAGCCGTAACCGGGGTGCACGGCGTCCGCGCCTGCCGCGAGTGCCGCCTTCACGATCAGGTCGCCACGGAGGTAGGTGTCGGCGGGCGCCGCACCCGGGAGCCGTACCGCCGTGTCCGCCACGCGCGCGTGGAGGGCGTTCTCGTCGGCGTCCGAGTGCACGGCGACCGTCCGGATCCCGAGCTCACGGCAGGTGCGGACGACACGGCAGGCGATCTCGCCCCGGTTCGCCACCAGTACGGAATTGATCGAGGTGATCGAGGTGAACACAGCCCCTCACATCCGGAAGACGCCGAAGCCACCGCGCACGCCCTCGTAGGGCGCGGTGTGGACGGCCGACAGGCACAGGCCGAGGACGGTACGGGTGTCGCGCGGGTCGATGACGCCGTCGTCGTACAGCCGCCCGGACAGGAACAGGGGCAGCGACTCGGACTCGATCTGCTGCTCCACCATGGCGCGCAGCGCCGCGTCCGCCTCGTCGTCGTAGGGCCGGCCCTTCGCCGCCGCCGACTGCCGGGCGACGATGGAGAGCACGCCGGCGAGCTGCTGCGGGCCCATGACGGCGGACTTGGCGCTGGGCCAGGCGAACAGGAAGCGCGGGTCGTACGCCCTCCCGCACATGCCGTAGTGCCCGGCGCCGTAGGAGGCGCCCATGAGGACGGACAGGTGGGGGACGCGGGAGTTGCCGACCGCGTTGATCATCATGGCGCCGTGCTTGATGATCCCGCCCTGCTCGTACTCCTTGCCGACCATGTAGCCGGTGGTGTTGTGCAGGAAGAGCAGGGGGATGTCGCGCTGGTTGGCGAGCTGGATGAACTGGGCGGCCTTCTGCGACTCCTCGCTGAACAGCACCCCCCGGGCGTTGGCGAGGATGCCGACGGGATAGCCGTGCAGGGTGGCCCAGCCGGTGGTGAGGCTGGTGCCGTACAGCGGTTTGAACTCGTCGAAGTCGGAGGCGTCGACGATCCGCGCGATGACCTCGCACGGGTCGAAGGGGATCCTCAGGTCACCGGGGACGATGCCGAGCAGCTCGTCCTCGTCGTACCGGGGAGGCGCCGCCGGTCCCGGATCGGGGTACGCCTTGCGGTGGTTGAGACGGGCCACGACCCGGCGGGCCTGCCGCAGGGCGTCCGGCTCGTCGACGGCGAAGTGGTCGGCGAGGCCCGACACGCGCGCGTGCATCTCGGCGCCGCCCAGCGACTCGTCGTCGCTCTCCTCCCCGGTGGCCATCTTCACCAGCGGCGGACCGCCGAGGAACACCTTCGCCCGCTCCTTGACCATGATCACGTGATCGGACATGCCGGGGATGTACGCGCCACCGGCGGTGGAGTTCCCGAAGACGACCGCGACGGTCGGGATGCCGGCCGCCGAGAGCCGGGTCAGGTCCCGGAAGACGGCGCCCCCGGGGATGAAGATCTCCTTCTGGGAGGGCAGGTCGGCGCCGCCGGACTCCACCAGGCTGATCACGGGCAGCCGGTTGGCGAGCGCGATGTCGTTGGCGCGCAGGACCTTCTTCAGCGACCAGGGGTTGCTGGCACCGCCCCGCACGGTCGGGTCGTTGGCGGTGATCAGGCATTCCACGCCCTCGACGACACCGATGCCGGTGACGAGGGAGGCGCCGATGGTGTGGTCGCTCCCCCAGGCCGCCAGCGGGGAAAGCTCCAGGAAGGGCGTGTCGGGATCGAGGAGCAGCTCGACGCGCTCACGGACGAGCAGCTTGCCGCGTCTCCGGTGCCGCTCGACGTACTTCTCACCGCCGCCCGCGAGGGCCTTGGCGTGCTCGGCGTCCAGTTCGGCGAGCTTGCCGAGCATGGCCTCGCGGTGGGCCCGGTACTCCGGGTCGCCCGTGTCCAGGGCGGATTCGAGGACCGTCACAGCAGGGCCTCCGGGATGTCGAGGTGCCGGGAGCGCAGCCATTCGCCGAGCGCCTTGGCCTGCGGATCGAAGCGGGCCTGCGCGGCGACGCCCTCACCGAGGATCCCCTCGACGACGAAGTTCAGGGCGCGCAGGCGGGGCAGGACGTGCCGGGTGACGGGCAGGTCGCGGGCCTCGGGGATCAGCTCCCGGAACCGCTCGACGGTCAGCTCGTGCGCGAGCCACCGCCAGGCGTCGTCGCCGCGCACCCAGACGCCGACGTTGGCGTTCCCGCCCTTGTCCCCGCTGCGGGCGCCGGCGAGGAGCCCGAGCGGGGCGCGGCGGGTCGGTCCGGGAGCCAGGGGTTCCGGCAGCTCCGGCTCCGGCACGTCCGCGAATACAGCGGTGTCGTGGGGCGGGTCCACAGTGATCCGGCGCCCGTCGTGGAGGACGGCCACATGGTGGGCCCCGCCATGGGGGACGTACACGTCCTCGAACACCCCATAGGGAGCGCCCTTCCCTGGTGGTGCCACCACATGGAATCCGGGGTAACTGGCCAGCGCCAGCTCGATGGCGGCCCCGCTCAGCGCACGTCCGACCGCCTCCTGTCCGGGGTCCCGCACGACGAGCCGCAGCAGGGCGCTCGCGGTCTCCTCCGTGTCCGCGTCGGGCCGGTCGGTGCGCACCAGCTCCCACCGCACCTCGGCGGGCGGCGCCTTGGCGAGCGCGCCGGTCATCTGCTCCCGTACGAGATCCGCCTTGGCCTCGATGTCGAGCCCGGTGAGGACGAACACGACCTCGTTGCGGAAGCCGCCGAGCCGACTCCGCCCGACCTTGAGCGTGGGCGGCGGCGCCTCCCCTTCGGCTCCTTCGACGCGTACCCGGTCGGGGCCGTCCTGGGTGAGCCGTACGGTGTCCAGCCGGGCGGTGACATCGGGCCCGGCGTACCGGGCGCCGCCCGTCTCGTAGAGCAGCTGCGCGGTGACGGTGCCGACGTCGACGAAGCCGCCGGTGCCGGGGTGCTTGGTGATGACGCCGGAGCCGTCCTCGTACAGCTCGACGAGGGGGAAGCCGGGCCTCAGCAGGTCGCCGGGCGGCCGCCCGCCGAAGAAGGCGTAGTTGCCGCCGGTGGCCTGGGTCCCGCACTCCAGCACGTGCCCGGCGACGACGGCTCCCGCGAGCCGGTCGTACTCCGTCGGCGCCCAGCCGAAGTGGGCGGCGGCGGGTCCGGTGACCAGGGCCGCGTCGGTGACCCGCCCGGTGACCACGATGTCGGCGCCCTCGCGCAGACAGGCCGCGATGCCGAAGCCGCCGAGGTAGGCGTGCGCGGCCAGCGCACCCGGGTGGGCGGCGGTGAGGTCGTCGCCCTCCACATGGGCGACCCGCACCGGGACGCCGAGCCGCCCGGCCAGCTCCCGTACGGCGTCCGCGAGACCGGCCGGGTTGAGTCCGCCGGCGTTGGTGACGAGCTTGACGCCGCGCTCGTGGGCGAGGCCGAGGCAGTCCTCCAGTTGCCGCAGGAAGGTGCGGGCGTACCCGGCGGAGGGGTCCTTGAGCCGGTCGCGGGCCAGGATGAGCATGGTCAGTTCGGCGAGACAGTCGCCGGTGAGGACGTCGAGCTCACCGCCGGTGAGCATCTCGCGCAGGGCGTCGAAGCGGTCGCCGTAGAAGCCGGAGAAGTTCCCGATGCGCAGGGTCGTCGCCGTCACCGCGCGGTGTCCCCCTGCGGCTCCCGGCCACCTCCGGGCGGCCCGGCGAAGGCCTGGGCGATGTCCAGCCAGCGGTCGGCGTCGGGGCCGTCGGCGGTGAGGGCGAGATCGGTGCGGTGGGCGCGCTGGGTGACCAGGAGGCAGAAGTCGAGCGCGGGGCCGGTGACGCGGTCCGTGGCGTCCTCGGGACCGTACGTCCACAGTCCGCCCGAGGGGGCGGTGAGTTCGACGCGGAACTGCTCGAACGGCGCGGGCAGCCCGTGCACCCCGAAGGCGAAGTCGCGGGTGCGGATGCCGAGCCGCACCACATGCCGGAGCCGGTCGGTGGGTGGCCGCACCACACCCAGCGCGTCCGCCACGTCCAGGCCGTGGGCCCAGGTCTCCATGAGCCGGGCGGTGGCCATGGAGGCCGCGGACATGGGAGGGCCGTACCAGGGGAAACGCGCCCCCTCGGGTGCTGCCCGCAGGGCGCTCTCGAGGGCCTCGCGTCCGGCCCGCCAGTCCGCGAGCAGCCGTGCGGGCGGCAGGCCCGCCCCTTCCCGCGCGGCGTTGTCCACGAAGTCCCCGGGCTCGGTCAGCGCCTTCTCGACCTCGCGGGCGAAGGCGCCCTGATCGGTCACCGCGAGCAGCGAGGAGCGGTCGGTCCAGGCGAGGTGCGCGATCTGATGGGCTACGGTCCAGCCGGGCGCGGGAGTGTCCAGCACCCATTCCCTCCCACCCAGCCCGGCCACCAGCCGGTCGAGTTCGTCGCTCTCCGCACACAGGTCGTCGATCACGGGCGTCGGGTCGGCCATGGAGCGAGCATGACAGGCACTCAAGAAACAATCAATCGTGCTTGCATATTTCGTGCGAAGCGTGCGGCCGCTCTCGGGTCCCGCCCTCGAAAGCTCCGGGCCCCTTGGACGCCCTCGGTCCTCAGTCCGTCCGCCAGACCGTCATGTCCGCCCTGACGAAGCCGAGGTCCGGCAGGGCGGTCGACTTCGTCTGGATGACGAACAGTCCGATGTTGCCGTCGCCGTCCTTGACGCAGATCTCGCTGCCCGCCGCAGCGGCGGCCAGCGGAAAAAGACGAGCGTCCTGGCTGGCGGTCAGCAGGCGGCACGTCTCGTACGTGCCGTCCCCCGGATCGCCGTACACCATGGTGAACACGCTGGTGTCGCTCTCCAGCTCGCAGCCGACCTTCTTCGAGCAGCCGAAGCGGATGTCCCCCTTGCGGTCCTTGCGCAGCTTGCCGCTGCCGATGCTGAGGGAGTTCTCGGGGCTCAGCGACAGCCCGACATAGGCATGGGCCCGCGGCGTCCCGGCACCGCCCGCGGGGCCGTCGGCCCCCGTGTCCGACGCGGTCGACGAGGTGGCCTCCGGTCCGGTCGACGACGCGGCCTCCCCCGTCGGCGCCGACCCGGACGGCGGCTTCCCGGACGCCGACGACCGTCCCGCCGCCGGGCCGGGTGTCCCGGACGCCGACGCGGCCGTGTCCCGGTCGCGGTCGCGGGCTCCCTCCCTCGCCTCCATGACCGTCCACGCCGCCGTGAGCAGCAGCCCGACCGCGGCCAGGGCGGCGGCCGGGATCAGGGCGGCGCGTCTCCTGCGGCGCTTCCGCTCGTCCGGCCCGGTCGGCCCCTGCGGGACGGTCGGCCACGGCGCGGCGGCGGGCCCCAGCGGGACGGCCGACGATTGCGGGGCGCTCAACGGCCACGTGTACGCCGCGGTGGGGGCCGGGAACTCCGGGGACGGAGCCGGAGCCGGCGGCGGAACCGTCACTTCCGGCCCCGCGATCTCCCGCCAGACGGCCGGACCCGCACCCGCGTCGGCGTCCTGTCCCAGTTCCCGTCGGCACCACTCGACGATCTCCGCCGGTGTGGCCCGCTCCCCCGGATCGGCGGCCAGGCACCGGGCGATCAGCCCGCGGAGCCGCTCGGGCAGCCCGGACAGGTCGGGTTCGGAGTGCACGATCCGGTAGAGCACGCTGACCGCGGGGCCGTCCCCGTACAGCGGCTCGCCCAACGCCGCGAACGCGGCCGTCTGGCCGAGCGCGAAGACGTCGGTCGCCGCCGTGACGTCCCCCGCGACGGCCTGCTCGGGAGCCATGTACTGGGGCGTGCCGACGGTGGCGCCCGTGGCGGTGTGCGCGGTGCCGTCGGCGGCGAGCGATATGCCGAAGTCGATCACCCGCGGCCCGTCGGCGGCCAGCAGCACGTTCGACGGCTTCAGGTCCCGGTGCACGATTCCCGCACCGTGGATGGCCTGCAGTGCCTCGGCCACCCCCGCCATCAGCCACAGCACCGCCGGCACCGGCAGCGGCCCGCGCCGGGCGACGGCCTCGGTCAGGGAGGGGCCGGGCACGTACAGCGTGGCCAGCCAGGGCGGTACGCCGTCCGCGTCGGCGTCGATCAGCTCGGCGGTGTACGCGCCCTTCACCCTCCGGGCCGCCTTGATCTCCCGGCCGAAACGCTGCCGGAAGGCCGGGTCGTCGGCCAGCTCCGACCGTACGACCTTGACGGCCACCGGCCGGCCTCCCCGGGTGTGCGACAGGTAGACCCGGCCCATGCCGCCCGCTCCGAGCCGGGCGGCGAGGCGGTAGCCGGCCACTGCGCGTGGATCGTCGTCCTGCAGAGGCTGGAAGTCCTCGGCCGTGTGGTTCATCGGTTTCCTCCCCGTGATCCCGATGAGTTGATCAGATCCGCAGCCTATGCGCTGCCGGTGACCGTCGGCCCGGCCAGGGCTGTCGCAGGCTCCGGGGGGGGTCC
Source organism: Streptomyces sp. NWU339 (assembly GCF_003143855.1). Taxonomy (GTDB): domain Bacteria; phylum Actinomycetota; class Actinomycetes; order Streptomycetales; family Streptomycetaceae; genus Streptomyces. The sequence goes on along the minus strand of NZ_QFRK01000012.1, from coordinate 199,580 downwards.
GGGAGCCTCTAGGGAAGGTCCGGGAGCACCTTGGCCCGGCGTCGTCCCACCTGGGTCCGTACCGCCCCCATGCTCGCCGCGATGACCAGGGAGATGGCGGCGGCCTCGGTGAGGGTGAGGGCCTGGCTGAGGATGAGGAAGCCCGCGGTGGCGGCGATGGCCGGTTCCAGGCTCATCAGGATGGCGAAGGTGGAGGCGGGCAGGCGGCGCAGGGCGAGGAGCTCCAGGGTGTACGGCAGGACGGAGGAGAGCACCGCGATCGCCGCGCCCAGGCCGAGGACCGTCGGGTCGAGGAGTTTGGTGCCGGACTCGGCGATGCCCAGCGGCAGGAACACCAGCGCCGCCACGCCCATGGCGAGGGCGAGCCCGTCGGCCTGCGGGAAGCGGCGGCCCGTACGCGCGCTGAAGACTATGTAGGCCGCCCACATGACACCGGCCCCCAGGGCGAAGGCGGCACCCACGGGGTCGAGGCTGTCGAAGCCTCCGCCGCCGAGCAGGAAGACACCGGCGAGGGCGAGTCCGGCCCAGAGGAAGTTGATCGCGCGCCGGGAGGCCAGCACGGACAGGGCGAGCGGGCCGAGAACCTCCAGGGTGACCGCCGTACCGAGGGGGATGCGGGCGGCGGCCTGGTAGAAGAGGCCGTTCATCCCGGCCATCGCGAGCCCGAAGACGATCACTGTGGTCCAGTCGGCGCGCGAGTGCCCGCGCAGCCGGGGCCGGCACACCAGGAGCAGCACGACCGCGGCCACCAGCAGCCGCAGCGTCACGACGCCGAGCGCGCCGGCCCGCGGCATCAGCGTCACCGCGAGCGCCCCGCCGAACTGCACGGAGATCCCACCGGCGAGCACCAGCCCGACGGGCCCCAGCGAGCCCCGCCCGCGCGGAGCACCCGCCCCGCCGGGCGTATGCCCGGGAGCCGCCGCGGGGACGGCGGCCGGGGCCGGGACGGACGGAGTGGCGGAGCTGGGGGTGGTCACGGCGCCTTCCATGGGCTCGGTACGGGGAGCGGGTGACCCCCCTCGGGGATTGTGCATGGCGATGAACTGCCCGGTCCAGAGTAATGGACCCAGTCAGCAGCATGCAGCTTTCACGTACCTGACGATGGGGCCCGCGTCCCGCCCGGGTCAATCCGGTCCGTCATACGGACGATCGGACGGGCGACGACACGACGGCATGACGCCGTAGGTCAACGGAAGGTCACCCACCGGTCTCGGCGGCCGTCGTCCGTGCCCGCTTCGAGACGCACCTGTGACGCCCCGTGCCGCACGTTCCGCCCCGCCCCGGCGTCACAGTCGCATGAGTCGGGTTCAACGGACCGAGGGGGCACGGACGATGAAGTGGCACGCGACGACGAAGCAACGCAGAACGACGAAGCGGCACGGGACGACGAAGCGGCACGGGACACAGCGGCTGAGCGGCGCACTGCTGGCACTCACGGCGGCGAGCGGCCTGCTGCTCACCGGATGCAGCGCGGGCGGCAACCAGAACTCGGCGACCGACAGCGGGTACGACCGCAGGGGGAACGGCTCGGCCCCGCTCCCCGCCCCCGACGGCCCCCGGGGCTCGGGCGAACAACGCGAGGACGGGCAGCGCGAGGGTGAGCAGGACTCCCGCGGCATCGCCCCCGCGCCGGACTATCTGTCCACCTTCGCCCTCGACGTCGACACCGCCTCCTACGGCTACGCCCGCCGCACCCTCGCCGACGGCCGGCTGCCCGACCCGTCGGCGGTCCGCCCCGAGGAGTTCGTCAACAGCTTCCGCCAGGACTACGCACGCCCCGACGGCGACGGCTTCACGGTCACCGTCGACGGCGCCCGCACCGATGAGGACGACTGGTCCCTGGTCCGCGTCGGCCTCGCCACCCGCCCCGCCGGACCGAGCGGCGAGCGCCCGCCCGCGGCCCTCACCTTCGTCGTCGACATCTCTGGCTCCATGGCCGAACCGGGCCGCCTCGACCTCGCCCGGCGGTCCCTCGGCACCATGACGGACCGACTGCGCGACGAGGACTCCGTGGCGATCGTCACCTTCAGCGACGAGGCCGAGACCGTCCTGCCGATGACCCGCCTCGACGGCAACCGGGGCAGGATCCACGACGCCGTCGACAGCCTGGAACCGGCTCAGTCCACCAACCTCGGCGCGGGCGTCGAGACCGGCTACGCGACCGCCGTCGAGGGCCTGCGCGAGGGCGCCACCAACCGGGTCGTCCTCGTCTCCGACGCGCTCGCTAACACCGGCGAGACCAGTGCCGACGCGATCCTCGAACGCATCTCGACGTCCCGTCGCGAGCACGGCATCACCCTCTTCGGCGTGGGCGTCGGCAGCGACTACGGCGACGCCCTGATGGAACGCCTCGCCGACAAGGGCGACGGGCACACGGTGTACGTGTCCGACGAGGAGGAGGCCCGCGAGGTCTTCTGCGAACAGCTGCCCCGCCACATCGAGCTGACCGCCCGCGACGCCAAGGCCCAGGTCGCCTTCGACCCGCAGACCGTCGCCGAGTTCCGCCTCGTCGGCTACGACAACCGCCGCGTCGCCGACGAGGACTTCCGCGACGACAGTGTCGACGGCGGCGAGGTGGGCCCCGGCCACACCGTCACCGCCCTGTACGCGGTCCGTACGAGGTCCGGCGCCGACGGCCACCTCGCCACGGCCACGGTCCGCTGGCTCGACCCCGACACCCGCGCCCCGCACGAGGAGACCGGCGCCCTGGAGACCGACGCCCTCGACGACTCCGTCTGGACCGCGAACCGCGGTCTCACGCTCACCGCGACCGCCGCCTACTTCGCCGACGCCCTGCGCTCCTCCGACCACCGCTACAGCGCCCTGCCCGGCGCCCCGGACCTCGGCGAACTCGCCGACCGCGCCGCCGACCTGTCCTCCCGGACCGAGGACAAGGCCATCCGCGAACTGACCCGGGCCATCCGCGACGCGAACCGCCTCGCCTGAACCCTCACGAGTCTTTCTGCAAGGCCTCCGCCAGCACCTCCGCCAGGTGGCGGCCCCGTACGCCCGCCAGCTGGGCCAGCTGGGTGCGGCAGGAGTAGCCGTCGGCCAGGACCAGCGCGTCCTCCGGTGCCTGCTGCACCGCCGGGAGGAGCTGGTCCTCCGCGCAGGCCACCGACACCTCGTAGTGGCCCTTCTCGAAGCCGAAGTTGCCGGCGAGGCCGCAGCAGCCGCCGCTCAGGTCGCCGGTGAGGCCCGCGGCGGCACGCAGCCGACGGTCGGCCGTGTCGCCGAGGACCGCGTGCTGGTGGCAGTGGGTCTGGCCGGTGACGGGGCGGTCCAGGGCCGGTGGGGTCCAGTCCGGCGCGTACTGCTCCAGGGTCTCCGCGAACGTGCGGACGCGGGAGGCCAGTCGTGCCGCGCGGGGGTCGTCGTGCAGGAGCTCCGGGGCGTCCGTGCGCAGGGTTGCCGCGCAGCTCGGTTCCAGGACGACCACCGGGGCGTCGGTGGCGAGCACCGGTTCCATCAGGTCGAGGGTGCGGCGCAGCACCGCGCGGGCGTGGTCGAGCTGGCCGGTCGAGATGTACGTCAGACCGCAGCAGACCCGGCCGCGGCGGGCCGTCAGCAGCCGCATCGCCGAGCGGGAGCGCGCGTCCCCCACCAGGCCCCGGTGTCCGGCCAGGCGCAGCGTCGGGGGCAGCGCGACCCGCAGGCCCGCCGCCTCCAGGACCCGTACGGCCGCGCGGCCCACGGAGGGCGAGAGGTGTTCGGTGAAGGTGTCCGGCCAGAGGACCACCAGAGTGCCCGGGGCGGAGGGCGCGGCGGTCCGCCGTCCCCGCCACCAGCGGGTGAACGTCTCCCCGGCCAGGCGCGGGATCTCCCGCTCCCCCGCGATCCCGCCCAGCCGTTTCGCCGCCCGCGCGAGCAGACCCACCGAGGCGCCCGCGTTGACCAGCGCCGCCGACCTGGTGCGCGCCACCCAGCCCAGCCACAGCGGCAGCCGGCCCATCGCGTAGTGGGCGGCGGGGCGGCGGCGTCCGGCGTAGTGGTGGTGGAGGAACTCCGCCTTGTAGGTGGCCATGTCGACCTCGACCGGGCAGTCCGAACGGCAGCCCTTGCAGGACAGGCACAGGTCCAGCGCGTCCCGTACCTCCGTGGACCGCCAGCCGTCGGTCACCAGCTCGCCGGCGAGCATCTCGTGCAGCAGCCGGGCGCGCCCGCGCGTGGAGTGCTCCTCCCGGCCCGTCGCCCGGAACGACGGGCACATCACCGCCGGTCCCGACACCGACTCCGTACGGCACTTGGCGACGCCCACGCAGCGGCGGACCGCCGCGGAGAAGTCGCCGCCGTCGGCGGGGTAGCCGAAGGCGACGTCCACCGGTTCGCGCGGGAGGACGGCGAAGCGGAGGTTCGCGTCCAGGGGCTCGGGGCGCACCAGCATCCCCGGGTTGAGCAGGTCGTCCGGGTCCCAGAGGCCCTTCACGCGCTCGAAGAGGGCCACCGTCTCCGTGCCGTACATGCGCGGCAGCAGCTCCGCGCGCGCCTGCCCGTCGCCGTGTTCGCCGGACAGCGATCCGCCGTGGGCCACGACCAGGTCGGCGAGTTCCCCGGAGAAGGTCCGGAAGCGGGCGATGCCCGGTTCCGTCAGCAGGTCGAAGTCGATACGGACGTGGATGCAGCCGTCCCCGAAGTGCCCGTACGGCGCCCCGCGCAGCCCGTGGGCGGCCAGCAGCCCCCGGAAGTCCCGCAGGTACGCGCCGAGCCGGGCGGGCGGCACCGCGCAGTCCTCCCAACCGGGCCAGGCCTCCGTCCCGTCGGGCATCCGGGTCGCCGTGCCGCTCGCGTCCTCCCGGATGCGCCACAGGGCGCGCTGCCGGGCCGGGTCGGTCACCACCAGGGAGTCCACGACGTCCGCCGCGCGGACGATCGCGTCCGCACGCGCGCGTGCCTCTTCCTCCGTGTCCCCGCCCGTCTCGACGAACAGCCAGGCGCCACCGCGCGGAAGGTCCACCGAGGACGGCACCAGATCGGCCGCCATGCCCTCCACGGTCAGCGGCTCGTACGGCAGCAGCCCGGCCGCGGCCTCGGCGGCGCCGCTCTCGTCGGCGTACGCCAGCACGGCGAGCGCACGCGCGCGTGGGGCGCGTACCAGCTCCACGACCGCCTGTGTCAGCACGCCCAGCGTGCCCTCGGAGCCGCAGAAGGAGCGGGCGACGTCGGCGCCCTTCTCGGGCAGCAGGGCGTCCAGGGCGTAGCCGGAGATACGGCGGGGCAGCTCGGGGAAGCCGGTGCGCAGGCGGGCGAGTTCACCGTCCACCAGCTCCCGCAGGCCCGCCGGGGCCCCAGCCCACCCCCGTCCGGGGCGCAGCCGCTCCCCGCGCGGGGTGACGACCGACAGTTCCCGCACGTTGTCCGCCGTCGTCCCCCAGGCGACCGAGTGGGAACCGCAGGAGTTGTTGCCGATCATGCCGCCGAGGGTGCAGCGGCTGTGCGTGGAGGGGTCCGGGCCGAAGCGCAGTCCATGCGGAGCGGCGGCCTCCTGGAGCCGGTCGAGGACGAGGCCGGGCTGGACGACGGCCGTGCGGGTCCCCGGGTCGAGGGACAGCAGCCGGTTCATGTGCCGGGTGAGGTCGAGCACCACACCGGTGCCGGTCGCCTGGCCCGCGATCGACGTGCCGCCGCCGCGCGGCACCACGGGGACGCCGTGCTCCCTGCAGACGGCGAGGGCCGCCGCCACGTCGTCGGCGTCCCGCGGCGACACCACGCCCAGCGGCACCCGGCGGTAGTTGGAGGCGTCCATGGTGGTCAGCGCCCGCGCGGTGACGCCGAAGTCCACCTCACCGCGCACGTCCGCGCGCAGCCCGGCCCGCAGTTCCCGGAGATCCGTCATACCCCCCAGGATGCCCCCGGGACGAGCGGAAGACCGGTGCCGGCTCACACCCCGCGCGGCACACGGGGCGGGACCACCGGGGCCCGATTCCCTCAGGAGTGGCTCAAATACCAGGAACGAGACCGGAATCTTCCCAACCAGATCACTAACTTGCATATAGTGACCGCGAGTTGCGCGCAGTTGTCGGCCCTCGTTCCAGAAGCGACCCCGGAACCGGGCCCGGCGACCCCATGGACCACTCGAGGGCCGCGCGGACCACACGTGCAGACCACACGTGCAGACGAGACGACACGGGCAGACGACGGCGTATGCCCCGCGGACCCGACCGAGGACCCGATCGAGGACCCTGATTGATGACCTCCCCCCTGCTCCCCGGTGACCGCCCCACCCCCCGCAGCCTGCTGCCCGTCCCCCTGCTCACCGCGGCGCTCTCCGCGGTCGGGGTCGTCGTCGCGGTGCTCCTGGGACCGGCCTCCGCGCGTGGCGCCCTCACGGCGGCCGGAGTGATCGCCGCCCTGCTGCTGTGCGCGGCCGTCACCTGGGCCACCCACGCCGTGCTGACGGCGCGGGCGCTCCGCGGGCGGCTGGAGGAGGTCTCCCAGGACGTCGGCCGGCTGCTCCAGGAGCGCGCCCGGCAGGCGGAGGAGGCCCGCCGCCAGCACGAGCGGCTGACCGGCGAACTCACCCGGGAGCGGGCCCGGTTGTCGGCCGACCTGGACCAGGAGCGGGCCCGCCTCGCGAAGTCCGTGGCGGCGGAGCGCGAGCGCCTCAACGATCAACATGCCACCGCCACGGCCCGGTTGACGCAGGAGCACACCGCCGAGCGGGCGCGGCTCGCGGAGGAGCACGCCACCGAACTCACCCGGCTGAGGGACGAGCACGCCGCCGAACTCTCCCGGCTCGCCGACGAGCACGCCGGGGAACTGCGCCGGCGCGCCGAGGAACACGACGCCCACACCGCCCGACTGGTCCAGCAGCACACCGACGAGCGCGACCGGCTCGACGCGGAACTCAAGCGGCTCGGCGAGGAGCGGGCGCGGCTGTCACAGGACCGGGACCGGCACATCGGGGAGAACGCGCGGCTGGCCGTCCGGCTGCGCGAGGCCGACGGCGCCCGCGCCGCCGCGCTGTCCGCGACGGCCAACGCGGCCGGCCGGATGCAGGCCCTGTCCACCGGCATGCTCGCGGACCTGCGCGCGATGGAGGACAAGCACCACGACGAGGAGGTCCTCGCCGACCTCCTCCACCTCGACCACCGCACCGCGCAGGCGGGCAGGCTCGCCGACTCCGTCGCCGTCCTCACCGGCGCCCGCTCCGGCCGCCGCTGGGCCCGGCCGATCCGCATGGAGTCGATCCTGCGCGGTGCCATGGGCAGGATCAGCGGCTACCGGCGCGTCCGCGTCCACTCCGCCGCCGACACCGCCGTCGCCGGACACGCCGCCGAGGGCGTGATGCACGCGCTCGCCGAACTCCTCGACAACGCGGCCAACTTCTCGCCGCCGACCGCCGAGGTCCACGTCTACGTGGAGGAGGTGCCGGCCGGCGTCATCGTCTCCGTCGAGGACAGCGGGCTCGTCATGGGCGAGGCCCAGCTGCGGCGTGCCGAGCGTGCCGTCTCCGGCGAGACCAGCGGGCTCGGCGGCCTCACCGGCACCCGGCTCGGACTCGCCGTGGTGGGCCGGCTGGCCCGGCGCTACGGCCTCCGGGTCTCCTACCGGCCCTCGGCCCGCGGTGGCACGGGCGTGCTGATGCTCGTACCGCAGGACATCCTCGTATCGCCGGACGCGCCCCACATCCCGCCCGCCGGCGCCCCCGCCCCGACGGGCACCCGCACCGGAGCGCACACCAGGCCCGCGCGGCCCGCACGCTCCGAGGCGGAGGCACCGGCGGGCGCGGCACCCGGGCCGTCCGCGCCGGGCCTCCCCCAGCGCACCGGCACCCGCCCGGCCGAGGCACCGGCCGTCCACCCCGCCGACGCCACGGCCCCGACGGAAACGGGCCCCGCGGCCACGTCGGCGACCACGTCGGCGACCGCGTCGGCCGGCCACTCGTACGCGGCACACCGCGCCGGAGCCGACCTCGACCCCGACCCGGTGCCCACCCACGAGTCCCCGGACCGGCCCACGGACCCGAGCCCGAACACAGGCACAGGCACAGGCACAGGCACGGACGCATCCGCGCCGGAAGCGCCCCCGCTCGGCCTCCCGCGCCGCCGCCGCGGCCGCACCCTCGCCGAGGCCGAGCGCACCCGAAGCGCCGGGACCCGCGCCACCACCCCGCGCCCCACGGCGCCCACCGCCGAGGAGACGAGGGCCCGCACGGCCCGCTTCAGCAGCTTCCGCCAGGCCGTCCGCGCCACCGCCCCGGACGACGCGGAACCCTGCACAGAAACGGACACAGGCACAGGCACAGGCACAGGTACGAGCACGGACACCGGCGCAAGCACCGCCCCCCTCGACACCCCCACCCCGACTCCCACCCCCGTAACACCGGAAGGCGACACCACCTCATGACCGGCACGACGACCGCCGACGAGAAGCTCACCTGGCTGATAGAAGGCCTGCTGGAGCGCACGCCGGGCGCGCGGCACGCGCTCGTGCTGTCCAGGGACGGCCTGAAACTGTGCCGCACCCCCGAGCTCTCCGCCGACCAGGCCGACCAGCTCGCCGCGATCGCCGCGGGCATCCAGTCCCTGTCGCACGGCGCGTCCGTGGAGTTCGGCGACGGCAGCGGAGGCGTCAGGTCGGCGATGACCGAGTTCTACGGCGGCGTGCTGTTCATCGTGGAGGCCGGCCAGGGCGCGCACCTGGCCGTCATCACCGACGAGGACGCCGACGCCGGGCTCATCGGGCACAACATGAGCGAGCTGGTGGAGCAGCTCGGGGAGCACCTGACCGCGCCGCCGCGCACCTCATGAGCAGGCCGGGCAGGGACGACGCCCCCGACCGCCTCTACACCGTCACCGGCGGGCGCAGCCGGTCCGGGGCCGACAACCCCTTCGACCTGGTGACCCTGGTCGTCGCCGAATGCGATCCGGTGCCGGGCATGCAGTCCGAGCACGCCGCGATCCTGCGGCTGACCGAACGGCCCACGGCGGTCGTGGAGATCGCGGCCGAGCTGAAGCTGCCGGTGAGCATCACCCGCATCCTGCTCGCCGACCTCCAGGCGGCGGGACGCGTCAGCGCCCGCCACCCCCGCCAGGCCGCCGTACCCGACCCCGACATCCTGGAGCAGGTGCTCGTTGGACTCCGCAACCTCTGAGACGCGTACGCCGCTGGGCGCGTCGGCCGACAACGGCCTCAAGATCGTGGTCGTGGGCGGCTTCGGCGCCGGCAAGACGACGATGGTCCGCTCGGTGAGCGAGATACGTCCCCTCAACACCGAGGAGACGATGACCCGGGCCGGGGAGGCCGTCGACGACACCAGCGGGGTGAGCGGCAAGACCGCGACCACCGTCGCCTTCGACTTCGGCCGCATCACCCTGGACCGGCGCAATGTGCTGTACCTGTTCGGGGCGCCCGGCCAGGAACGCTTCTGGTTCCTGTGGGACCGGCTGTTCTCCGGCACCCTGGGCGCGGTCGTCCTGGTCGACACCCGGCGCATCGACGAATCCTGGTACGCCATCGACCGGCTGGAGAAGCACGGCACTCCGTTCATCGTGGCCTGCAACGACTTCGGCGGCCCCGCCTTCGCCCCGGAGCAGATCCGCGAGGCCCTCGACCTCGATCCGCACGTCCCGCTGGTCACCTGCGACGCGCGGTCCCGGGAGTCCAGCAAGCTGGTGCTGATCACACTGGTGGAGCACATCCAGGCCCGCTACGCCGACCCGGCCCGAGCCCCCCGTCAGGAGCTGGTGTGAGCCCCACCCCCGCGTCCCCGGCCGCCGCCCCCGTCGCCCTCAGCGGGCCCCTGCTCCAGGACGACCCCGCCGGGGTGTACCGGGAGATGCGGCGCGACCACGGCAGCGTGGTCCCGGTGCTACTCGACGGCGACGTACCGGCCTGGCTGGTGCTCGGCTACCGCGAGCTGCACCAGATCACCGGCGACCCGGTGCTGTTCAGCCGCGACTCCGACCTGTGGAGCCAGTGGGAGAACATCCCCGACGACTGGCCGCTGCTGCCGATGATCGGCCGCAAGCAGCCCTCCATCCTCTACACCGTCGGCGAGCGGCACCGCGAGCGGGCCGGGATGATGATCCACGCGCTGGAGGCGGTGGACCCGTTCGAACTGCGCCGCTACGCCGAGAAGTTCGCCGACGAGCTGATCGACGGCATCTGCCCCGAGGGCACCGCCGACATCATCGGCGAGTTCGCGATGCTGCTGCCGGTACGCGTACTGGCCCGGCTCTACGGCTTCTCCGACGAGCAGGGACCGGTCCTGGTCACCGCCCTCAACGACATGATCGACGGGCGGGAGCGGGCGCTGGCGGGCCAGGCCCACCTGTTCACGTCGATGACCGAACTGGTGGCCGCCCGCAGGAACGAGCCCGCCGAGGACGTGGCGTCGCGGATGCTCGCCGACACCTCCGGGTTCACCGACGAGGAGATCGTCCAGGACCTGATGGTGATGATGGCGGCCGGGCACCAGCCGACCGCCGACTGGATCGGCAACTCCCTGCACCTGATGCTGACGGACAACCGGTTCGCCGCGTCCCTGTTCGGCGGCCGCAACAGTGTCGCCGAGGCGATGAACGAGGTGCTGTGGGAGGACACCCCCACCCAGAACGTGGCCGGCCGCTGGGCCTCCCGCGACACCCAGCTGGGCGGTCGCCGCATCCGCGCCGGTGACATGCTGCTCCTCGGCCTCCAGGGTGCCAACTCCGACCCCCAGGTGCGCACCGACGGCTCCGCCCTGACCGGCGGGAACGGCGCGCACTTCTCCTTCGGCCACGGGGAGCACCGGTGCCCGTTCCCGGCGCAGGAGATCGCCGAGGTGATCGCGCGGACCGGCATCGAGGTCGTCCTGGACCGGCTGCCGGACATCGACCTCGCGGTGCCGGCCGCGTCCCTGACCCGCCGCCCGTCGCCGTGGCTGCGCGGCCTGTCCGAACTTCCGGTCACGTTCACCCCGACCCCCGCCCTTGGAGGAAGACTCAGTTGACTTCCTCCCCCTCCCGAAGGAGGTGGAGTCCTACGGCTCGCGCCGTGGGGTTTCCTGCTTCACCGCCGACTGCCCGCCCGGAGTTCTCCGTTGAGGTCTTACACCGGCTCCACAGGCCGACACCGTCAGTCCGACGGCCAGCAGGTTCTGCGCCGCGTTCACGTCCCGGTCATGGGTCGTGCCGCAGCTCCCGCACGTCCAGGTGCGGACGCTGAGCGGCATCCGCTCTCGCAGGGCGCCGCAGGCGGAGCACAGCCGGGAGGAGGGGAAGAAGCGGTCCATGGCCACCACTTCCCGCCCGTACCAGGCGGCCTTGTACTCCAGCAGGCTCCGGAACTGCGACCAGGCGGCATCACCGATGGCGCGGGCCAGGCTCCGGTTCTTGACCATGGTGCGCACGGCCAGGTCCTCGATCACGAGCGTTTGGTTCTCACGCACGAGTCGGGTGGTCAGTTTGTGCAGCACGTCCCGCCTGCGGTCGGCGATGCGGGCATGGATGCGGGCGACCCTGCGCCGGGCCTTGGCCCGGTTCGCCGAGCCCCTCACCTTCCGCGACAGCTCCCGCTGGGCCTTCGCGAGCCGGGCGCGGTCGCGGCGTTCGTGCCGGGGATTTGTGATCTTTTCCCCGGTGGAGAGGGTCAGCAGGTGGGTAAGGCCCACGTCGATACCGACCGCCGTATCGGTGGCGGGCAGCGGCTGAACTCGGGGGTCCTCGCACAGCAGGGACACGAACCAGCGGCCGGCCGCGTCCTGCGAGACGGTCACCGTGGACGGCTGCGCTCCCTCGGGCAGCGGGCGCGACCAGACGATGTCCAGCGGTTCCGCCATCTTCGCCAGCGTCAGCCGCCCGTTTCGGTAGCGGAACCCGCTGGTGGTGTACTCGGCGGACTTCCTCGACTTCTTCTTCGACTTGAAGCGCGGATACTTCGCCCGCTTGGCGAAGAAGTTGGTGAACGCCGCCTGCAGGTGGCGCAGGCACTGCTGGAGCGGGACCGAGGAGACCTTGTTGAGGTAGGCGAGTTCCTCAATCTTCTTCCAGGCCGTCAGCAACGCCGACGTCTGGTTGTAGTTGACCCGCTCCTGCCGTGTCCACGCCTCGGTGCGGGCGGCCAGGGCCAGGTTGTAGACCTTCCGCACGCAGCCGAACGTGCGCGACAGTTCGGCCGCCTGCGCATCGGTCGGATAAAAGCGGTACTTGAACGCCCGCTTCACGCACTTCGCGGTCACGCTCACAAATTAGCGCGACCACCTGTAAGCATCAAACCTGCCGGTCAGGACACGGTTTTCCGCCTTGACGGCGAAATCCCGCTTGATGTCCTGATTTGCAGGGGTTTTATCTCTCCCTGGCGAGCGGGCGGTACCCCCACCCCCGCCTGAAGGCAGGGGTTTCCACGAAAGGACTCAGATGACGGCTGCTGGTACGGACTCTCCCACCACCACGACGGACACCGGCCAGACCCCCATCCACCTCGACCCGTTCGTCTCCGACCTGGACTCGGAGAGCGCGGTGCTGCGGGCCGCCGGGCCCCTCGCACGCGTGGTGCTGCCGGGCGACGTACCGGTGTGGGCGGTCACGCACCACGCCGAGGCGAAGAAACTGCTCACCGACCCCCGGGTGGTGAAGGACATCAACGTCTGGGGCGCCTGGCAGCGCGGCGAGATCGCCCCCGACTGGCCGCTGATCGGACTCGCCAACCCGCCCCGCTCCATGCTCACCGTGGACGGCGCCGACCACCGCCGCCTGCGCACGCTGGTCGCGCAGGCGCTCACGCCCCGCCGGGTGGAGCGGATGCGGGAGCGGATCACGGAACTGACCGAGGGCCTGCTGGACCAGGTGGCCGCGGAACCGGGCGGAACGGTCGACCTGAAGGCCCTGTTCGCCTACCCGCTGCCGATGTACGTGGTCGCCGACCTGATGGGGCTCGCCGAGGAGCGGCTGCCGCGGCTGAAGGAGCTGTTCGAGAAGTTCTTCTCGACGCAGACCCCGCCCCAGGAGGTCATCGCGACGCTGACCGAACTGGCCGGGATCATGGCCGAGACGGTCGCGAGCAAGCGGGAGAACCCCGGCGACGACCTGACGTCCGCGCTCATCCAGGCGTCCGAGGACGGCAACCGGCTCACCGACCAGGAGATCGTCTCCACGCTCCAGCTGATGATCGCGGCCGGTCACGAGACGACGATCTCGCTCATCGTCAACGCGGTGGTCAACCTCTCCCTCCACCCCGAGCAGCGCGAGCTGGTGCTGTCCGGCAAGGCGGACTGGTCGGCGGTGGTCGAGGAGACCCTGCGGTACTCCACGCCCACCTCCCACGTGCTGATCCGGTTCGCCACCGAGGACGTACCGGTCGGCGACGCCGTCCTCCCGGCCGGGGAGGCGCTGATCGTGTCGTACGCCGCGATCGGCCGGGACGAGCAGGCGCACGGCCCCACCGCCGGCGCCTTCGACATCACCCGTGAGACCGCCAACCGGCACATCTCCTTCGGGCACGGCCCGCACGTGTGCCCCGGTGCGGCCCTCTCCCGCTTGGAGGCGGGCGTCGCCCTGCCGGCCCTGTACGCGCGCTTCCCGAAGCTGGACCTGGCGGTCCCGGCGACCGAACTCCGCAACAAGCCGGTCGTCACCCAGAACGACCTGTACGAACTGCCGGTGACACTCGGCGGCTGACCTTTCCGGGCCGGCCTTCGGGGCGACTTTCGGGGTGGCGGGACGGGGAATCGCCCCCGTCCCGCCACCCCACCGCCCTGCCCCGGCACTCCCCTCCCCCACCGGCTGGTTCGTGTCTCAGCCGACGGACGAGATTGCACCCGGGTTTCCCGGAGCCGCTAGGCTCCTTTCGTGGCTGAGATCCGGATTCCTGCTGACATCAAGCCCGCCGACGGTCGTTTCGGCGCGGGCCCCTCCAAGGTGCGGACGGAAGCGCTGGACGCGCTGGCCGCGACCGGCACGTCCCTGCTGGGCACCTCCCACCGCCAGGCCCCGGTGAAGAACCTGGTCGGCGAAGTGCGCGAGGGCATCCGTGACCTGTTCCAGCTCCCCGAGGGCTACGAGGTCGTCCTCGGCAACGGCGGCTCCACCGCGTTCTGGGACATCGCGACCCACGGCCTGATCGAGAACAGGTCGCAGCACCTCACCTTCGGCGAGTTCAGCTCCAAGTTCGCCAAGGCGGCCAAGCTCGCCCCCTGGCTCGCCGAGCCGGACGTCGTCTCCGCCGACCCGGGCACGCACCCCGAACCGGTCGCCGCGGCGGGCGTGGACGTCTACGCCTTCACCCACAACGAGACCTCCACCGGTGTCGCCATGCCCATCAAGCGGGTGTCCGGCGTCCACGAGGGCTCCCTGGTCCTCGTGGACGCGACGAGCGGCGCCGGCGGCCTGCCCGTCGACATCGCCGAGACGGACGTCTACTACTTCGCCCCGCAGAAGTCCTTCGCCTCCGAGGGCGGCCTGTGGATCGGCGTCTTCTCCCCGGCCGCCATCGAGCGCGCCGAGCGCGTCCACGCGTCCGGCCGCCACATCCCGGAGTTCTTCTCGCTCCCCACGGCGATCGACAACTCCCGCAAGAACCAGACGTACAACACCCCGGCCCTGTCCACCCTCTTCCTCCTCAACGAGCAGCTGAAGTGGATCAACGGCCAGGGCGGCCTGGACTGGGCGGTCCGCCGCACCGCCACCTCGGCCCGCACGCTGTACGGCTGGGCGGAGGACGTGAAGTTCGCGAACCCGTTCGTCACCGACCCGGCCAAGCGCTCCCAGGTCATCGGCACCATCGACTTCACCGACGAGGTCGACGCCGCCGCGGTCGCCAAGGTCCTGCGCGCCAACGGCATCGTCGACACCGAGCCCTACCGCAAGCTCGGCCGCAACCAGCTCCGCGTCGCCATGTTCCCGGCCATCGACCCCACGGACGTCGAGGCCCTGACGAAGTGCGTCGACTACGTCATCGAGCAGCTCTGACCGCTCCCCCGCACGACGACGAAGGGCGCCCGACGGATCCTCGTCGGGCGCTGTTCGCGCTCGGCGAGGCGGAGAGCGCTCGCTTCCCGTCAACTCTGTGAGGCGCTCGCCCGACGCCGCGGGGCCGGAGACGGGTGCCGTGCCGAAAACCGTGAGCAGTCGGCGGACATGTGTCACTCAAGCGCTCAAAAGAGCGGCATCAGGGCAATGATGGCTGAAGTGCTCACGGTTCTGGGACGGTGTGTCCTCCCTGGAGCGTGGACGCGCGCCCCGGCATCGCACACGTCGAGGCCGCCGCCCCACCGGACAGTCGCGGAAAGCCACCCACACCAGGACCCGTCTTCAAAGCCGCTCATGAAGCCGGTTTCCGCTTCCTCGAAGTCGTTGGGCCGCTTCTACTCGCTGTCTCGTGCCTTCTCGTGAGAGGCAAGTTCCTCCGCGGTGCCGATGAAGGCCGGGCCGCAGTGCGGCGGCAGGCGATCGATGACCATCGTCACTGCGGTCCGCGCGCTGCCCGTCTCGGCGATTCGCGGGCTGCTCCGGCTAGGTCCTTCGACGTAGTACCGGCCGTCTCTCAGGGTGCCGATGTAGGGGATGTCCCAGGTGTGACGGATTTCCGTGCACCTGCTGAAGTGCAGCTCCCACATACCGGTCCAGGGGTAGAGCTGACGAAGCAGCGGCTCGGCATGCGCCACCCGCACCAGCTCGGCAAACGGTTCCAGAAGCGGTGATCCTTCCGGCCATCGAGGTTCACCGGCAGTGGTCAGGATCTTGCGCCAAGCTGCTTCGACTGTGTCGGCCATGCCGTGATTGTGCAGGTCCTGCGGCTGGGGCCATGTCGAAGTCCTGTCAGCGGCTGTCGCAGCACTGGCCCCCCGGCCACCGCACCGAAGGAATCGTCGGCTCGGCGCGGATGATGTCCGAAAACGCAGAAACCCCCGGCATGCCGAGAGCCCACGAGAGCAAGATCCTCTGCGTGCCCTCTGGAGAGCGCACAGGACCTTGCCCAGCCGATGTCGCACCCCTCAAGCTCCCCAGGGCCCGGCGCTGTGTACGGCCACTGCGCCGGGCCCCCTGATCACACGCCGCTCACGTCGCCGTGCACGTCGCGCTCGGTGTGCTTCCGCCGCCGGGGGCGCCACCGAAGCCGAAGCTCGCCGAACCGCCTGTCGGGACCGCACCGTTGTGGGGGGCGTTGGTCGCGGTGACGGTCGGGCCGGACTGGGTGTACGAGGCGTTCCACATGGTGGTGACCCGCTGGGAGCCGCTCCAGGTCCACGTCACCTTCCAGGACTTCAGCGGAACCGTCCCGGTGTTGGTGACCTTCACCTCGGCGTTGAAGCCTCCGCCCCAGTCGCTGCTGACGGTGTAGGCGGCACTGCACGCGGGCCCGTCGCCCCCGGGACCACCCGGGCCGCCCGGGCCACCCGGATCGCCGGCCGGGAACCCCGGCGCCTTGATGTCCGCGAGGTAGCCGTCCTTGACCGTGTCCACGGTCTTCCAGTCGTCCTTCAGGATGCCCCCGGTGTCACCGGAGTTGGGGTTCCAGGACCAGAAGGTCCAGTGGAAGCTGTCGGCGCCGTGCCCCGAGGTCGACCGCAGGTACGTCACCAGTGCGGACAGCCACCGCTGGTCCACGCCCGACTGGAGCGTCGTGCCGAGCTCGCCGAGCCAGACCGGGGCGATGTCCTGTTTGAAGATGTAGCCCCAGTACTTGTCCCAGATGCCCGGCATGTTGGCGGGGAACGACGGATCCTCGAACCAGGGCTGCCGGCCCACGCTGGTGGCGTAGTCGTGGGCGGAGTAGACGAGCCGGTCCGGCACGTTCAGGCGGACCGGGTGCTCGGCGACGCCCATCAGGTTGCCGCCCCACCAGCCGTTGACCCCGTTGTACGACTGCACGCCCTCGACGAAGACCAGCAGGTCCGGGTTGACGGACAGCACCGCGTTGCCGGCCCGCTCGGCGGCCAGCCGCCAATCCTTCGCGGTGTCGCCACAGCCCCAACAGGCGGGGTCGTGGGGCTCGTTGTGCAGGTCGATGCCGATGACGGTCGAATCCCCCTTGTAACGGGCCGCGAGCGCCTTGAGGTTGGCGATCCACGTCGACTCGGGAACGGCGGAGGTGTACCAGAGCGCGGACTGCCCGGCCGCGTCCGGACGGTGCCGGTCGAGCACGACCTTCAGGCCCGACTGCCCCGCGTACGCCACGATCCTGTCCATGACCTGGAGCGAAGTCAGGCCGCGCAGGTCGGTGTTGATGCCGTCGTGGCTGATGCTGTCGGGCATGGCACCCGGCTTGAGGATGTCGTCGCTGTAAGGGAGACGGATCGTGTTGTAGCCCAGCGACTTCATCTGGCCGATCATGCTCTTGTAGTCGCGGGCCCACAGGCCGTGGGCCACACGGGTGTCGGTCTCGAAGCCGAACCAGTTGACGCCGGCTATGCGTACGGACCGCCCGGCCGCGTCCAGGATCCGACGGCCGTCGGTGTGCCAGTAGCCCTCGCCCGCCATCGCGGTGCGCGCCGGGCCGTCGCCCCGCTCCACCGCACCGGCCGACGGCGCACCCGCCAGTGGCAGCAGGAACGCCGCCACGGCTACGCACAGCGCTCTTCGCAAGCTGCGGAACATGTCACCGCTTCCTCTCGGAGGGACGGGCCCGGAACGAATGGGAGCGCTCCCATCACCCTGCACCCCCATGCAAGCCATGTCACATGAACACGTCAAGGAGGCGGGCGGTATTCGTGCTTCCGTACACCGCCCGCCGCACGCCCTGTCAGCCGCTCACCGACTGAGCCGCTGGAACCTGCGCACCGCGAGCGGCAGGAAGACCGCCGTCAGGACGAGCGGCCACACCCCCGCCATCAGCAGCGCGTGCTGCTCGACCCACGAGTCGCCGCCGACCGGCGTGCCGAACAGCTCACGGGTGGCCGCCGCCGTGGACGAGATCGGGTTCCAGACCGCGACCCAGCCCAGCCAGTCCGGCATGAGCTGCGGGGCCACGAAGATGCTGGAGATCATCGTCAGCGGGAAGGCGACCGCGAACAGCCCGCCGGCGGCCTCCGGGTTGGGCACCAGCAGGCCCAGCCACACTCCGAGCCAGATGAGCGCGAACCGCAGCCACAGCAGCAGACCGAACGCCGCGAGGAAGCCCCAACCGCCGTCCGGCCGCCAGCCGATGGCCAGCGCGGTGAGCATGAGGATCGCCAACTCCGCGCAGGCGACGACCAGATCGGTCACCCCGCGCCCGGCCACCACCGCGGAGGACGCCATCGGCATCGAGCGGAACCGGTCGATCACGCCCTTGGTGGCGTCGTACACCACGATGGTCGCCGTGTTGACGAAGCCGAACGCCATCGTCAACACGAACATCCCGGGCATCAGGAAGTACTTGTAGTTTCCACCGCCGGGCACTTTCATCGCGCTGCCGAAGACATAGCCGTAGAGCAGCACCGACAGGATCGGGAAGCCCAGCTGCCAGGCGATGTTCACGGGTTGGCGCCGGTAGTGGGTCAGGCCGCGGCGGACGATGTTCCAGCAGTCGGCGAGCGCCCAGTACGTGCGGCCGTGCGCGGCGGGTGCGGTGGTCAGGTCGACGGCGCTCATGCGGCGGCCTCCTTCGTCTGCGGGACCGAGACGTCCGTGCGGTGCCCGGTCAGCCGCAGGAACACGTCGTCGAGGCTCGGCCTGCGCAGCCCGATGTCCTCGACCCGCACCCCCTCGTCCTGCAGGGTGCGCGCCACGTCGGTCAGCGCGGCCACCCGGTCCGTGACCGCGGCGTGCACGCGCAACTCGCTCTCCTCCGCCTCCGGTTCACCGTCGGCGACCCGGGCCACGATCTTCACCGCACGCGGGATGTCGGCCCGTTCGGCGACCACGACCTCGATGCGGTCGCCACCGATCCGGTTCTTCAGCCCGTCCGGGGTGTCGTCGGCGATGGCCCGCCCCTGGTCGATGACGGTGACGCGGGAGGCCAGCTTGTCGGCCTCCTCCAGGTACTGCGTGGTCAGCAGCACGGTGGTGCCGTCCGCGACCAGCGCCCGTACGGACTCCCAGACCTCACCCCGGCTGCGGGGATCGAGCCCCGTCGTCGGCTCGTCCAGGAAGAGCACGGCCGGCGCGAGGATCATCGAGGCGGCGAGATCCAGCCGCCGCCGCATGCCCCCGCTGTAGTCGCCGACGCCCTTGTCGGCGGCGTCGGTGAGGTCGAACCGCGCCAGCAGTTCGGTGGCCCGCAGCCGGGCCCTTTTTTCGCCGAGGTGGAACAGCCGCCCGAACATCTCCAGGTTCTGCCGCCCCGTGAGCACCTCGTCCACGGCCGCGTACTGCCCGGTGAGCCCGATCCGCGCCCGCACCTCGCGCGCCTGCCGGGCCACGTCGAGCCCGGCCACCGTGGCCCGCCCCCCGTCAAGCCGGATCAGCGTCGACAGGATGCGCACGGCGGTGGTCTTGCCGGCCCCGTTCGGCCCCAGCAGTCCGTGCACGGTGCCCTCGCGGACGGCCAGATCGAAGCCGTCGAGGGCGCGCTTGTCGCCGTAGCGCTTCTCCAGGGCCTCGGCGCGTACCGCGTAACCGTCGTCGTAACCGTCGTTCATGAATCCCCCTTCCGATAACCGGGTACACCGTACCCGATTGCGCGTACGCCGTACCCAGTTATTTTCCGCGGATCTAGACTGCCCCCATGACCAGCGGTACGGGCGGTACGGAAAGCAGTGGCGGCGGCGACATCACCCGCACCCTCGACCTGCTGTGGAACACGGGCCGACGCCCCAGCCGGGGGCCGAAACCGGGACTGACGCTGGACCGCGTCGTGGAGGCCGCCGTCGAAATCGCGGACCGGGACGGGCTCGGCGCGCTCTCGATGCGCCGGATCGCCGCCGAGCTCGGCACCGGCACGATGTCCCTGTACCGCTACGTTCCCGGCAAGGCCGAGCTGCTCGACCTGATGCTGGACCGCGTGCAGCGCCCGTCGGAGGACCCCGCCGACTTCGGCGACGGCGGCTGGCGCCCGGCCCTGGAAGCACTGGCCCACGCCACCCTCGCCCTGTACCGCCGCCATCCCTGGCTGCTGGAGGTCAACCAGTCCCGCCCGATCCTCGGCCCGAGCGCGCTCGACGGCATGGAGAAGGTGCTCACCCGGATCAAGCCGATGGGCCTGTCCGACCCCGAACTGGTGTCGGTGATCATCATGATCGACGGGTACGTCGTCGGGGCCGCCCGCACCCAGCTGTACGAGGCGGAGGCGGAGCGCCGCACCGGACTGACGGACGCGCAGTTCTGGGAGGCCCAGCGGCCGGCGCTGGAGCAGGCCATGCTCAGCGGGCGCTACCCCGTCCTGGCCTCCCTCTCCGAGGACACCTTCGGCCCCGACTTCGACCACTTCGAGTTCGGGCTGCAGCGCGTCCTGGACGGGCTGGAGGTGCTGGTCCGCCGACGTGCCACCGGATGACAGGCCGGCGGATCGGTGCCTGGATGGAGGCATGACCACCTCGCGCGCACACCCGGAACCCACCCGCCCGGAACTGACGGACTTCGCCGGACAGTGGGCCGTGCTGCTCACCAGCCACCGCAGGGACGGCACGGGCGTGGGCACCGCCGTGAACCTCGCCGTGGAGGGCGACCACGCCTACTTCCGCACCCCCGGCAAGGCCAAGAAGGTCAGACGCCTGCGCCGCGACCCGCTGGTGGAACTGGCCCCCGCCACCCCCGACGGCAAGCCGGTCGGACCGGAGATGCGCGCCCGGGTCCGGCTGCTGGACCACGGGAGCGAGGAGGACCGGCACGCGGCACGGCTGCTGCGGCGCAAGTACCCGGTCGTGCAGGGCGCCCTGGTCCCGCTAGCGCACCGGTTGATGCGGACGCGGACGCTCCACTACGAGGTGCGGACGGCGCCCGCGGACGGCGCCGCGTGACCGCCCGCCGGTTCAGCCCCGCCTGCGCCGGCGCCCCAGCCCGAACAGGACCGCACAGACGACGGCCACGGCGGCCACGGCACCGATCGTGAGGCCGTCACCGGAACCGGCACCGCCCCCCGAGCCCTCGCCCCCCGCCTGCGAGCCCCCACCCGAAGAACCCGAGGCGCCCGACGAGGACGCCGGTCCGGAGCCGCCACCGCCGGGCGCCTCCCGGGCCTCGACCGGGCTCTGCGCGCCCTCGCTCCCGTACATCAGCCGGGAGCCGTCGGCGGAGTAGCTGACGGACTCGCCCTGCCCCTGGAGCGGCACGCTGAGCCGCCCCTTGCGCTCGATCTTCCCGTCCCGGGAGTCGTCCCACGCGTAGTGGATCCCGCCGAAGTACCCGCGCACGGCGAGCTGCCGGCCGTCCGGGGAGAACGCGGCGTCGGTGGCCCACAGCTCGACGGGCGCGACGGGCTCGAAGACGTTGCTGCCCGAGGCGGAGAGTTCGGCCGGCCCCTCGTACAGGTGCCCGCCCTCCTCCTTCTTGTCGACGATGTAGACGCGTCCGGTCTTCGGGTGCACGACGAGGGACTCGGCGTCGCGGGGCCCGTCGGAGTACTTCACGACGTACTGCGTGGCCCGCACGGTCTGGTCCCGCAGCTCCTTCGGCTCGGGCAGCTCGTAGACCCACACATACGGCCAGGTGCCGCCGAGGTTGTCGCCGATGTCCCCGACGAAGATCCGGTTGCCCGGACCGATGGAGATCGCCTCGACGTCCCGGGGCTCGCCGATGCCGGTGAGGGTGAGCCGGGCGACGGTGTCGCCGGTGGCGCTGTCGACGGCGTAGAGGTAGGGGCCGTCGTCGCTGTCGTTGTGGGTCCAGTAGACGCCCGGGTGGAGGCGGGAGGCGGCGAGACCGCTGGACTCGGTGATGCGCGGGTCCTTGATCGTGAACCCCTCGTCGCCGTCGGCTGCGGAGGCGGGGGCGGCGGGTGCGGTGAGCACAGCGGTCGCCCCGAGGAGAAGGGCCGCGGCGAGCAGGGCGGAGGGTCGGCGCATGTCCCAAGACTGCCATCCCGCCGCCGACTTGACGGCAGGTGGTCGGTCTCACATCGCGGCGGCCAGGCTGATCGACGATGATGACCGGGTGCTCAGGTTCATGCCCGTCGGCGACTCGATGACCATCGGGAGCGCGGGTGAACACACCTGGCGCTACCGCCTGTGGCGGCACCTGTGCACGGAGTACGGCGGCCCCTTCACCTTCGTCGGCCCGCGCGAGACGCTGCACGACCAGGCGACGGACTCCCCCACCTCGTACGCCTACGCCGACCCCGACTTCCCCCGGGCCCACCTGGCCGGCTGGGGCGAGGGCTGGCAGCACATGGCGCCGCTGATCGGCGAGACCGTCCGGTCCCAGCGCGCCGACGTGCTCCTGGTCTCCCTGGGCCTGATCGACCTCGGCTTCTACACGAACGCCGAGCAGACCGCGGACAACGTCCGCGCCTTCGTCGCCGGGGCGCGGGCGGCCAACCCGCGCATCCGCATGGTCGTGCTGCCCGTGATCCCCAACATACGCGCGGAGGCCGACCCGTCCTTCGCCACCGAGGTCACCCACTTCAACGAACTCCTCGCGAAGGCGGCCGCCGACCTCGACACCCCGGGCTCCCCGCTCCTCCTGGCCGCCGTCCCGCCGTCGTACGACATCCACACCGACACCTACGACGGCACCCACCCCAACGCGACCGGTGAACACAGGATCGCGGAAGCCTTCGCGGAGGCGATGTACGAGGGCTGGGAGCTGGGCGGGCCCTACTCCGCGTCCTGCACTCCGTAACCGACGACGGCGCTGCGGCGGCATATGCGCCTCTCCCCGTGTCCCGGTCACCGTGCGTATCGTTGTACCTCGCGGCTGTGCTCTTCCATGGGGCAGCCGGGGAGGAGTGCCACGATGACCGTCGTAGACGACAGGATCGCCATGGCCGACGCCAACACGCAGCGCTTGGACGAGTGGTTCGAGCGGCTGGAGCGGATGCCCGTCCCCGAAGGATTCAGGGTCGAGATCGTCGGGGGCAACGTCTACATGACACCGCAGCGGGACACCCATTGGGCCATCACCTTCAAGATGGCGATGGCCGTTGAGGCCCGGTTCGGGGAGGACGTCAAGGTGTTCTCGGACGTCCGCATCGACTTCCCCGGCCACGAGAACGGCCTCTGCCCCGACGTGGCCGTGCTTCGCGCCTCCGCCGAGAAGGACGACGAAGGCCGCTGGCGCTACGAGGACGTCGAGTTCGTCTTCGAGGTCATCTCCGAGGGCACGGCCGCCAACGACTACGGCCCGAAGAAGACCGCCTACGCGACCGCCGAGGTCCCGCTCTACGTCATCGCCGACCCCTACCAGGGCCTCTGCTACGTCTACACCGACCCCAAGAACGGCGACTACGTCACCAGGACGCGGGTGGACTTCGGCGACGACATCGATCTGACCGGCACAGTGGCGGACCTGACGGTCGGGACCGGCGACTTTCCCCGCGACTGATCCCTGTCCCGTCCGCGCCCATCACACCGACGTGCTCCTGGTCTCCGTCAACAACCCGGGGGCTTCCTTGATGGCACGAACGGTCATCGACATCGACGACGACAAGCTGGCCGAGGCCGCCGAGATCTTCGGGACGAGCACCAAGGTCGCCACCGTGAACGCGGCTCTCGAGGACGCCATCAAACGCCGAAAGCGGATGTCGTTCCTGACCTGGCTGGCCGAGGGCGGGCTACCCGGCCTCACGGGGCCCGTGGAGGAGACAGCCGACGGCCTGGGCCGCCCCCGCAGGCACCGCCGACTGATCCCCTTGCATAGAGCGCGCTCCAAGACGTTGGCTTGGTGCTCATGGAGTACACGCAGCTCGGACGCACGGGACTCAAGGTCGGTCGGCTCGTCCTCGGGACGATGAACTTCGGTCCGCAGACCGACGAGGCCGACAGTCACGCCATCATGGACGCGGCGCTGGACGCCGGGATCAATCTCTTCGACACCGCCAACGTGTACGGCTGGGGCGAGAACAAGGGCCGTACCGAGACCATCATCGGCAACTGGTTCGCCAAGGGTGGCGAGCGGCGCGACAAGGTCGTGCTCGCCACCAAGGTGTACGGGAACATGGGAGCCGACGGCGAGGCGTGGCCCAACCACGACAAGCTCTCTGCGGTGAACATCCGCCGGGCCGTCGACGCCTCCCTCAAGCGGCTGCAGACCGACTACATCGACCTCTACCAGTTCCACCACATCGACCGGTCGACGCCGTTCGAGGAGATCTGGCAGGCGATCGACGTCCTGGTCCAGCAGGGCAAGATCCTCTACGCGGGATCGTCCAACTTCCCCGGCTACAAGATCGTCCAGGCCAACGAGATCGCCGCCCGGCGCGGGTCGTACGGCCTGGTGAGCGAGCAGTGCCTGTACAACCTCGCCGAGCGCCGTGCCGAGATGGAGGTCATCCCGGCCGCGCAGGACTACGGGCTCGGGGTCATCCCCTGGTCGCCGCTGCACGGCGGTCTGCTGGGCGGGGTCATCAAGAAGGAGGCCCAGGGCGGGCGCCGCGCGTCCGGACGGGCCGCCGAGACGCTCGCCGACCCCACCGCCCGCGCCCAGATCCAGGCGTACGAGGACCTGCTCGACAAGCACGGCGTCGAGCCCGGCGAGGCCGCGCTGGCCTGGCTGCTCACCCGGCCCGGGGTGACGGGCCCGATCGTCGGTCCGCGCACCACCGAACAGCTGGCGTCGGCGCTGCGGGCGGTCGAGCTGAAGCTGAGCGAGGAACTGCTGACCTCACTGGACGAGATCTTCCCGGGCCCGGGGCCTTCTCCGGAGGCCTTCGCCTGGTAGGACGCCGCCTTCCCGGCGGGCACGCCGGGAGCGCCGGGGGTGCCTGGCGGCGGGGCTAGTATCCGAGCGCCGCCGCCAGGGCCACCACCGCGAACATCAGTACGAGCGCACCGGCCATGATCCGGTTCCGGGTTTTCGGGTCCACGCCTTCGAGCCTAACCGGCCGCCCCGAGTGGCCGGCGCGCGACCACCTCGTAACGCGGCCGCTCGCCCGGCACCCCCGACCTCGGCAGGTTGCTGCGCACCAGCGCCAGCTCGCCCACGGTCCAGGCACGGCTCCGGAACCGCCCCAGGGCCTCCACGTACGGCCGTACGTCGGCGCCGGTCCGGCTGCGGGCCAGCGTCAGGTGGGCCTTGTAGCGGCGGTGCTCCCCCATCGCCACGCCCGCCTTGCGCCCCGCCGCCTCCGTACGGTCGGCGAGCAGGCTCAGGGTGTGCAGGTCACCGTCCGCCCCGGTCCACAGGGCCCGTCCGTGGCCGAACTGGCCACCGCCGCACAGCGCCAGCCCGAAGGGCTCGCTCCGGGACGCGGCCCGCTCCAGGCGGGCGGTCAGTTCGGGGACGAGCTCGTCGTCGACCTCACCGTAGAAGGCGAGCGTGAAGTGCCAGCCAGGCCGGCCGGTCCAGCGCAGGGCGTCCGCGCCGGGCAGCCGCCGCAGTTCCTCGACCTCGACGGCAAGCTCACGGATCACGTCCTCGGGCGGCACCACGGCGGCGAAGAGTCTCATGTCTCCAGTCTCGCCGGGGAACGCGTGTACGCCCACGCGTGTCCTGGTCACCGTGCGTATCGTTGCACTGCGCGGCTGCACCCGTCCGGGTGCGGCCGGGAGGAACACCACCGATGACCGAGCACACCGGCGGACTCACGCTCGACATGATGTTCGAGTGGCTCGAGAAGATGCCCGTCCCCGAGGGCTACAAGACCGAGATCGTCGGGGGTCACATCTTCCTGACGCCCCAGCGGGACACCCACTGGGACATCACCATCGACATCCATGAGCAACTGCGTGCCAAGTACCCGCGCAAGTGCCTGTGGTCCGACGTCCGCACGGACTACCCGGGGCGTCTCAACGGGTTCGCCTCCGACGTGGTCGCTTTCACCGGAGGCACTCACCGTGACATCGAGTTCGTCGCTGAAGTGATCTCCGAGGAGACCGCGGCCAACGACTACGGGCCGAAGAAGGACGCCTACGCCACTGCCGGTGTGCCCATGTACCTGATCATGGACCCGTACACCGGCGAGTGGCACCTGCACACCCTGCCGAAGGACGGCACGTACCGCGGGGCGGTCCGGCTCCCCTTCGGTGAGGGGGTCGACCTGACCGGGACGGTCGTCGGTCTGGTGCTCAAGACCGACGGGTTCCCCCGCGACTGACCGCGGGGGAACCCGTCGGGGCGGTGGGTCCGGCCGTCAGGCCACCGCCGTCAGCTCCCGTTGCCGTTCCCTCGGTACGAACCGCACCTGGGGGTGGCCCCCGGTCCAGCCGACCGTCAGGCGCAGGTTGCCGACGCGGGCCAGGATCAGGCCGATCACGGCGGCGGCGAGGACCGCGACGGCACCGCCCATCGCGAAGCCGAGACGGGCGCCGTAGGTGTCGGTGATCCAGCCGACGATCGGGGCGCCGACGGGCGCGCCGCCGAGGAAGACCATCATGTACAGGGCCATGACGCGGCCGCGTACGGCCGGGTCGGTGGACATCTGGATGCTGGTGTTGGTGGTGACGTTGACCGTCATGGCGAACAGGCCGATCGGGATCATGAGCAGGGCGAACAGCCACAGGGTGGGTGCCCCGGCCGCCACGATCTCCAGTCCGCCGAAGGCCAGCGCGGCCAGGATCAGCAGCCGCAGGCGGGCCGTGCCGCGCCGGGCCGCGAGCAGGGCGCCGGCCAGCGAGCCGACCGCCATCAGGGTGTTGAACAGGCTGTAGGCGCCCGCGCCCCCGTGGAAGACGTCGTCGGCGAAGGCCGAGAGGTAGACGGGGAAGTTGAAGGCGAACGTGCCGATGAAGCCGACCAGGACGATCGGCCAGACCAGATCGGGCCGGCCCGCGACATAGCGCAGCCCCTCCCGCAGCTGCCCCTTGCCGCGCGGGGACGGCGTGACGGCGTGCAGTTCGCGGGCCCGCATCATCATCAGGCCGGCCAGCGGCGCGATGAAGGACAGGCCGTTGAGGAGGAACGCCCAGCCCGTGCCGACGCCGGTGATCAGCAGGCCCGCGACGGCGGGGCCGACCAGGCGGGCGGACTGGAAGTTCGCGGAGTTCAGGCTGACCGCGTTCTGCAGCTGCCCGGGGCCGACCAGCTCGGCGACGAAGGACTGGCGGGCGGGGTTGTCGACCACCGTCGCCAGACCGGTGACGAAGGCGGCGACGTAGACGTGCCAGACCTCGACCTGTCCGGTGAGGGTGAGGGCCGCGAGCGCCAGCGAGGTGAGGGCCATCGCCGACTGGGTGACGAGCAGCGTGGGGCGCTTGCGCAGGCGGTCCACGAGGACGCCGCCGTACAGGCCGAACAGCAGCATCGGCAGGAACTGCAGGGCCGTGGTGATACCGACGGCGGCCGAGGAGGCGGTGAGGGTGAGCACCAGCCAGTCCTGGGCGATGCGCTGCATCCAGGTGCCGATGTTGGAGACGACCTGGCCGATGAAGAACAGGCGGTAGTTCCTGACCCGCAGCGAGGAGAACATCCGGGACGTGCGGATGTTCCGCCCCGGCTTTTCGGGGGCGGGCGGTGTGTCACCGCCGGTGGTGATGTCGTGGGTGTCCGGTCCGGGGGCGGAGTCTGCTCCGGGTCCCGTACTCAAGGTTCGCCTCCTAGCGACAGCTGCTGAGTTCCTAGATGTGCGCGAGCTTCTCCAGCACGGGGGCGGCGGCACGGAGTTTCGCCCATTCGTCCTCGTCGAGTTCCTCGGCGAGGGCGGCCAGGAAGACGTTCCGCCTGCGTCGGCTCTCGGCGAGCATCGCCTCGGCCTGTTCGGTCTGCGTCACGACCTTCTGCCGCCGGTCGTCGGGGTGCGGCTCCAGCCGGACCAGCCCCTTGCCCTCCAGCAGGGCCACGATGCGGGTCATCGAGGGCGGCTGGACGTGTTCCTTGCGGGCGAGCTCGCCCGGGGTGGCTTGGCCGCAGCGGGCCAGGGTGCCCAGCACCGACATCTCGGTGGGGCTGAGCGACTCGTCGACGCGCTGGTGCCTGAGTCGACGGGACAGTCGCATCACGGCGGATCGAAGGGCGTTGACGGCAGCCGCGTCGTCGCCATGGCTGAGGTCCGGCATGTTCTTTAGCATAACTCATTACTCTCGCTAAAGGACCAGTCGGGGCGCGCTCGAACTCCGCCCGTGCCCGTGAGGTCGGCCACTCGTGCCGCTGTCATGCCGCAGTCACGCCACAGAGCGGGCCATAGAGCAGGCCATAGAGCAGGCCATAGATCACTCGTACGGGTGATCTCTGCGTGAAACAGGGCGCACCGGGCCGGAGAGTGCGGCAAGGCTCATGTCCATGGGGACCGACGTACTCAGTCTGCGCATGGACCAGGAACTGCTCGAAAGACTCCGGAGCCATGCCGCCAAACGCGGAATGAGCGTCCAGGACTATGTCGTCCAGACGCTCATTCGCGATGACTTCGACCAGCGGTTCCAGACCGCCGTCGAGGAGACGGAGAAGTTCTACGGCGTCACCTGAGCCCGCACCGAGCCGGTCGGGACGGGCCGGGTCGGGTCAGGTCAGACCCAGTGCCGGCATCAGGTAGTAGAAGGCGAAGACCCCCGACACCGCGTACATCGCCACCGGGACCTCCCGGCCGCGCCCGGCCGCCAGGCGCAGCAGCACGAAGGTGATGAAGCCCATGCCGATGCCGTTGGTGATCGAGTAGGTGAAGGGCATCATCACCATGGTCACGAAGGCCGGGACGGCGATCGTGTAGTCCGCCCAGTCGATCTCCTTGATCGAGCCCGCAAGGATCAGGAAACCGACCGCGAACAGCGCCGGGGTGGCCGCCTGGGACGGCACCATCGTGGCGACGGGCGTGAGGAACAGCGCGACGGCGAACAGCGAGCCGGTGACGACGTTCGCGAAGCCGGTGCGCGCGCCCTCGCCGACGCCGGCCGTGGACTCCACGAAGGCGGTGGTGGCGGAGGCGGAGCCGACACCGCCCGCGGCGACCCCGACACCGTCGATGAACAGGACCTTGTTGATGCCGGGCATCTGGCCGTCGGCGTCGGTCAGCTTGGCCTCGTCGGAGACGCCCATGATCGTGCCCATCGCGTCGAAGAAGCACGACAGCAGCACGGTGAAGACGAACAGGACGCCGGTCAGCACGCCGACCTTGGCGAAGCCGCCGAACAGGCTGACCTCGCCGATCAGGCCGAAGTCGGGGGTGGCGACGGGGTTGCCGGGCCAGCTCGGGTTCGTCAGGCCCCAGGAGGGGATGTCGGCCACGGCGTTGATGACCACGGCGAGGACCGTCATCGCGACGATCGAGATGAGGATCGCGCCGGGCACCTTGCGCACGATCAGCGCCAGCGTGAGCAACGCGCCGAGGACGAAGACGAGGACCGGCCAGCCGGTGAGGTGACCGCCGGTGCCGAGCTGGAGCGGGACGGTGGTCTGGGCGGCGTCCGGGATCCGGGAGACGAAGCCGGAGTCGACCAGGCCGATCAGCATGATGAACAGGCCGATACCGATGGCGATGGCCTTGCGCAGGCCGTACGGGACGGCGTTCATCACGCGCTCGCGCAGACCGGTGGCGACCAGCAGCATGACGACGAAGCCGGCCAGCACCACCATGCCCATCGCGTCGGGCCACGACATGCGGGGGGCGAGCTGGAGTGCGACGACCGAGTTCACTCCGAGGCCGGCGGCCAGTGCGATCGGCACGTTGCCGATGACGCCCATGAGCAGCGTGGTGAACGCCGCCGTCAGGGCGGTCGCGGTGACCAGCTGACCGTTGTCGAGCTGGTTGCCGTACATGTCCTTCGCGCTGCCGAGGATGATCGGGTTCAGCACGATGATGTAGGCCATCGCGAAGAAGGTGGCGAATCCGCCACGGATCTCGCGGGGCAGGCTGCTGCCCCGCTCGGAGATCTTGAAGTAGCGGTCGAGTGCGCCGCGCGCGGGCGCGGGCCCAGGCTGATCGGGCAGGGGGGCCTTGCTGGGGGCCGACGTGGACATGCAGAACCTCATCACCGTCGGACTTCCATCAAAGCCCTTTGGCGTTTCCTACGAGCAGAACTGGCCAGAGACAAACAGATTCAGTATGAAGATATAACGACATCCACGCTATCTCCGCGCGTAGACCCATGCGGCCCGATGCGGCGAACCTCACCCCCGCCCGCCCTCGTAAGCTGTCCGCATGGCCGCTTTCTTCTCGGGTCTCTCTCGCTGGTTCACGGGGACCCCCAAGCACGAGGCGCCGGAGCCCCTGGAGGGCCCCGTGGTCGCCACCATCGTCGGCGGCACGATCATCTGGTTCGCCCTCTTCCTGGTGCAGCTGCCCTTCTACGGCTGGTTCGACGACCACGGCCACACCTGGTGGCTGTGGACCTGCCTGGCCGGCGGCGGGCTCGGGTTCATCGGCATCTGGTACGTCCGCCGGCGCGACGCCGCGATCAAGCGCGAGCAGGCCGCGGCGGCCGCGCGGGGCACGGAGTCGGCACAGTCGGTGGAGACAGCGGAGTCGGTGGAGACGGAACCGGCCGGCGGTCCCTCGGGCGCCTCCTCCGGCACCCCCTCCCCGTCGTCGGCCGACTGACTCTTCACCGCTCCTGTACGACCACGGAACTACGGCCGCCCCGCGACTCTCCTCCCCTGGTCGGATCTTCCTCGTATCCGGTGGGTGAAGCCGTGAAACCGCACGTACCGTCGGCTGCATGACGCCTCTCGACGCGGACCCCCGGACAGGGGCCACGCAGCCCGGCACCGTCACCTCGCCGGTGACCGGCCTGACCGCCGCGGAGGTGGCGGAGCGGGTCGCCCGCGGGCAGGTCAACGACGTGCCCGCGCGCAGCAGCCGGTCCATGATCGAGATCGTCCGCGCGAACGTCTTCACCCGGTTCAACGCGATCATCGGCGTCCTCTGGGTGATCATGCTGACCGTCGCACCCATCCAGGACAGCCTCTTCGGCTTCGTGATCCTCGCCAACACCGGGATCGGCATCGTCCAGGAGTGGCGGGCGAAGAAGACCCTGGACTCACTGGCGCTGATCGGCGAGGTGCGGCCCACGGTGCGCCGGGACGGGACGGCGACGGAGATCGGCACGTCCGAGATCGTGCTGGACGACCTGATCGAGATCGGGCCGGGCGACAAGGTCGTCGTCGACGGGGTGTGCGCCGAGGCGGACGCGCTGGAGATCGACGAGTCGCTGCTCACCGGCGAGGCCGATCCCGTGGTCAAACAGCCCGGGGACCGGCTCATGTCCGGAAGTTTCGTGGTCGCGGGCGGCGGTGCCTTCCAGGCGACCAGGGTGGGACGCGAGGCGTACGCGGCGCAGCTCGCCGAGGAGGCGTCCCGGTTCACGCTGGTCCACTCCGAGCTGCGCTCGGGCATCTCCACGATCCTCAAGTACGTGACGTGGATGATGATCCCGACCGCGGCCGGGCTGATCATCAGCCAGCTGGTCGTGAATCACAACGAGCTGAGCAACTCCATCGCCCGCACGGTCGGCGGGATCGTGCCGATGGTGCCCGAGGGGCTGGTGCTGCTCACCTCGGTGGCCTTCGCCATCGGGGTCGTCCGGCTGGGGCGCAAGCAGTGCCTGGTGCAGGAACTGCCCGCCATCGAGGGACTGGCCCGCGTCGACACGGTCTGCCTGGACAAGACCGGCACCCTCACCGAGGGCGGCATGGACGTCACCGGACTGCGGCTGCTCGACGGCAGCGACGAGACGTACGTACGGAAGGTGCTGGGGGCCCTCGGCGCGTCCGATCCGCGGCCGAACGCGTCCCTCCGGGCGATCGTCGACGCCTACCCGGACACCGGGGACTGGCGCTGCACCGACACCCTGCCGTTCTCCTCGGCCCGCAAGTACAGCGGCGCCACCTTCGACGAGGGCGCCGAGGGCGCCGGGCAACCGCCCGTCACCTGGCTGCTCGGGGCGCCCGACGTGCTGCTGGACGCCGACGACCCGGCCCTCGCCCGGACCACGCGGCTGAACGAGCAGGGGCTGCGGGTGCTGCTGCTCGCCCGCGCCGAGCGCGACGTGGACGTGGACGACCCGGACGCGGCCAAGGGGGTCCGCCCGGCCGCGCTGGTGGTGCTGGAGCAGCGGCTGCGGCCGGACGCGGCCGACACCCTGCGGTACTTCTCCGAGCAGAACGTCCGCGCCAAGGTGATCTCCGGCGACAACGCCGTGTCGGTCGGCGCGGTCGCGGCCAAGCTCGGGCTGAGCGGTACGACGGTCGACGCGCGCCGGCTGCCCGCCGAGCGGGACGAGATGGCCGAGGCGCTGGACCGGGGCACGGTGTTCGGGCGGGTCGCCCCGCAGCAGAAGCGGGACATGGTGGGCGCGCTCCAGTCTCGCGGGCACACGGTCGCCATGACCGGCGACGGGGTGAACGACGTGCTGGCGCTGAAGGACGCCGACATCGGGGTGGCGATGGGCTCCGGTTCTGAGGCCACGCGGGCGGTCGCGCAGATCGTGCTGCTCGACAACAGTTTCGCCACCCTGCCGTCGGTGGTGGCCGAGGGGCGGCGGGTGATCGGCAACATCACCCGGGTCGCGACGCTGTTCCTGGTGAAGACCGTCTACTCGGTGCTGCTGGCGGTGCTGGTGGTGTGCTGGCAGGTGGAGTACCCGTTCCTGCCGCGCCATCTGACCCTGCTGTCCACGCTCACCATCGGCGTCCCGGCGTTCTTCCTGGCCCTCGCCCCCAACAAGGAGCGGGCCCGGCCGAACTTCGTACGGCGGGTCATGCGGTACGCGGTCCCGGGCGGGGTGCTGGCCGCGCTGGCGACGTTCGCCACGTATCTGCTCGCCCGCCACCACTACAGCGGTGAGGGGGCGTTGGAGGCGGAGACGAGCGCGGCGACGCTGACGCTGTTCCTGATCTCGCTGTGGGTGCTGGCGATCATCGCCCGGCCCTACACCTGGTGGCGGATCGGGCTGGTGGCGACGATGGCCGCGGGGTTCCTGCTGGTGCTGGTCGTGCCGCGGCTGCAGGAGTTCTTCGCGCTGAGGCTGGTGGGGATGACGATGCCGTGGATCGCGGTCGGCATCGCGGTGGTGGCGGCGGCCGTCCTGGAACTCCTGTGGAGACGGGTGGACCGCGTTTCCGCTTAGCGCTCGGCCTGGCAGGGAACATCGGCCGTCGGTTTCCCTGCGGGCCGGTGGGGGCTGGTCGCGCCCGCGCGGCGGAGCCGCATGTCGACACGGCCCCGCGCCCCTTGCAGGGGCGCGGGGAACCGCGTGACCAGCCCTGGTAGGGCCTACTTCACGTCGACGAAGTCACCGGCGGCCTTGACGGCCGGGGTGGTCGTGGTGCCCTCGAAGTTGTAGCGGTAGTAGCCGTCGACGGAGGCCTTGACCGTGGTCTTCAGGTTGCCCGTCGAGTTGGTCTTGATGGTCTTGACGGTGGTGTAGGTGCTGGAGTTCTTCTTGCGGAACTGCAGCTTCACCGACTGGTTCGTGTAACCGGCGTACTTGTTGGTCTCCCAGTTGGCGCGGGTCAGCTTGCCGGTGACCGTGATGGTCTTGCCCTTCTTGACCGGCTCGGGAGAGGCGTTGACGGTCAGCTTGGAGTAGCGCTGGACCTTGATGGTGCCGAGGGCGCCCTTGTCGGCGTACTGCTCCGTCTCGTAGTTCAGGGCCAGGGCGCCGCCCTTCCAGGTACCGGCGTCGGAGTTGATCAGCTCTCCGTAGGCCGGGTAGATGTCGATCTTGCCCGTGCAGTTGGCGGTGGTCGACGAGGTCGCGGTGCAGTTCGCCGCGTAGTCGCCGAACAGGAGGTTGACCGGGGCTTCGAAAGAGCCCTTGTAGAGGTAGGGGCCGGTGTCGAAGTCCTCGGACTTGATGTCCACGTCGGCGCCGTGCGTGATCTTGTAGGTCACCGTGGTGGAGACCTTGTTCGTCGTACCGACCTTGACCGCCGTGGCGATCTTGAAGTTCGAGAAGGAGACATCGAGGTCATCGATGACGGCGGCGGTGCTGAACGTGGAGCGGGCGGACGCTCCGTGCGCGGACGCGAACGCGGAGGCGGCCTTCTCACGGAACGAGGGGCCGTCGGCCTGCGCGGCCGGGGCGGCGAGGGCGGACAGGGCCAGGGCGCCGGAGACCGCGGCGACGACGGTGGCTCGAATACGCATGCATTCCCCAGGTGGAGAAGGGGCCCCGATGGTCGTCGTTCCCAACGGCTCGTCGTCACTTCCGGGGCCCGAGTGACCTTGGAGTCTGTTGACTCAGCTGATCAGATACATGACACCGGTGAATGGTTGTACGAGCAATCGAAAACTTGTGTGCGATTCTTGAAGATCAAGGTCCCGGCCGCCGCGCGCCGCACGCAGAGCCCGAAAGGCCAGAAGTATCTGAAGAACCCGAAGGAGGGTCCCGCATGATCACACCCGTCCGCGACAACCCCTGTCAGCACCATTCCCAGGCCTTGTCCACCATGCGGACGAGTACTGTGATTCCGTGATGAGCGCGACGAAGACTCCGGACACGCAGTCCCGGGCGAAGCGCCGCTCACTGGGTGGGCAGCTCTCCACCCGCGTGCGTTCCTTCATGGAGACCGAGGCCGGCAGCGCCGGTCTGCTCCTGATAGCCGTCGCGGTGGCCCTGATCTGGGCGAACTCGCCCTGGTCGGACTCGTACACGTCGCTCTGGGCCACCGACATGTCCCTCTCCCTCGGCAAGGCCGAGCTGTCGATGGACCTGGGGCACTGGGTCAACGACGGGCTGATGGCCCTGTTCTTCTTCATCATCGGCCTGGAGGTCCGTTACGAGGTCTCCGTCGGGGAGCTGAACAGCCGCAGCCGGCTCATGATCCCGCTCCTCGCCGGGATCGGCGGCATGCTCGTGCCCGTCCTGCTGTACCTGGCGATCGCGCCCGGGGGCGAGGCCGCCACGGGCTGGGGCGTGGTCATCGGCACCGACACGGCGTTCATGCTGGGCGCGCTCGCCATCGTGGGCCCGCGGTTCGTCACGCAGCTGCGCGTCTTCCTGCTGGCCATCACCGTCATCGACGACATCGTGGCCGTCACCGTGATCGGCGTGGTCTACTCCGGCAGTATCAATGTGCCGGAGCTGATCGTCGCCCTCCTCCTGGGCGTGGTGCTGTCCGCGCTGACCCGCTTCGGCGTCTGGCAGGCGGCCCCGTACGTCCTGATCGTCCTCGTGATGTGGCTCGCCACCCTCCAGGCCGGCCTGCACGCCTCCATCGCCGGCATGCTCGGCGGCCTCCTGATCCCCGCCCGGAACCCTTCGCGCGAGGGAGTGGAGCAGGCCGCACGGCTCTTCCGCGCCTTCCGTCAGTCCCCCCTCGCGGACGTCGGCAAGACGGCACGCAGGGGGCTCCAGCAGGCCGTCTCCGTCAACGAGCGGCTCCAGACGGTGCTCCACCCCTGGTCCAGCTACGTCATCGTCCCTGTGTTCGCGCTGGCCAACGCCGGTGTCGACCTGCGCAACGGCGTCCTGACCAATGCCCTGACCTCCTTCGTCACCTGGGCGGTGGTCACGGGTCTCGTCGTCGGAAAGCTGGTCGGCATCTGGGGCGGCGCCTACCTCGGCACCCGGACCGGCCTCGGGAAGCTCCCGACCGGGGTGGGGCAGGGCCATGTCCTGGGCGGCGGCATCCTGTCCGGGATCGGCTTCACCGTGTCCCTGCTGATCGTCGGGCTCGCCTTCCACGACCCGGTGATCCGTGCCGAAGCGACCGTCGGTGTCCTGCTGGCGGCCCTGTTCTCCACCCTCGGGGGCTGGCTCGTGTTCCATCTGGCCGCGGTCCTGCGCGGGGAGACCGACGCGGACCTGCCCCGTTATCTGGACCGTCCGGTCGACCCGGAGACGGACCACATCCTCGGGCCCCCCGAAGCGCCCCTCACGCTGGTGGAGTACGGCGACTTCGAGTGCCCCTTCTGCGCCCGCGCCACCGGCGTCACCCAGGAACTGCGGCAACGTTTCGGTGACCAGTTCCGCTACGTCTTCCGGCACCTTCCCCTGCCCGACGTGCACCCGCACGCCGAGCTCGCCGCACGGGCGGCGACGGCCGCCGGTCTGCAGGGCCGCTTCTGGGAGATGCACGACCTGCTCTACAAGCACCAGGACGAGCTCGAGTACGAGGACAGCGCCGGCTACGCCGCCGACCTCGGACTCGACGTCGAGAAGTTCCTCCGCGACCTCGACGACGAGAAGACGGCCGACCGGGTACGGGCGGACGCCGCCAGCGCCGAGGCCAGCGGCGCCCGCGGGGTCCCGACGTTCTTCATCGGCAACCGCCGGCACACCGGCCCGTACGACGCGGCGACGCTCGCCCGCGAGCTCGAGGCGTACGCGCAGGAGTCCGGCGCCCAGGCGCCCACCGAGCAGAAGTAGAAGCAGAAGCGAGCGAAAGGTCCGCCCGTGAGGGGTGGGCCGGGGGCGACCCCGGCCCACCCCTCACGCGTTCAGTCGAACCAGCGGTCCCGCGCCAGTTCCTCCGTCCTGGACGGGTCCTCCAGCAGGGCCGCGACCTCGAAGCGGCGCGGCCACTCACCGGCCGCCCAGGCCAGTCCGGCGGCGACGCCCTCCAGGGTGGCGGCGTGCAGCACGCCGTCGCCGGTCAGGCGCCAGTCGATCTCCACGCCGTCCACGACGAGCTCCTCGTGCTCGACGTACGTGGCCGGGGTGCGCGACCCGAGCAGTACCCGCACGGACTCCGGCACGTCGTACTCGGTGCCCTGGGAGCCGACCTCCCCGGTGACGGACTCGCTCAGCCGCCGCACCTGGAACAGTTCGGCCAGCTCGGCCGCCCGCGAGGGGCGGACGGGCAGCAGGGCCACCCCCGCGGTGAACGGCAGCAGGTCGGGCGAGTCGACGACCACCGCGTCGGCGGCGTCCACCACCTCGACCCGGCCGTCGACCACCACGCGCAGCTCATCCGGCAGGGTCACCTGTTCCGGCTCCAGGTCGGCCAGCGCCCCGTAGAGGGCGTGCAGCTGGGCGGCGGTGACCACACGGTCGGGGTCGGCGAGGCGGTCGAGGAGTTCGGCCGCGCCGCCCGGTTCGTCGAGCAGCGCGGACACGGAGGTGCGCACGCCGAGTGCCCGCAGCACCTGTTCGTCCTCGAAGCCGGTGGCGTCGGCCTCGTCGTACAGGCCGCGCAGCAGCGGGTCGCTCCCCGCGGCGCGCAGACCGGCCGGGCGGCGGCCGCCGAGCACCGGGTGCCCGCGCAGCCACCAGGCGGTGTACGGGCGGACGACCTCGTGGGTGCCGTCGGGCAGCAGGACGCGCACCGGCTGGGTGAGCGCGTCGCGCAGCGGCGGGCGGGCGAGCAGGGCGAGGGCCCGGGGCCACTGGTCGTCGTCGACGAGGTCGAGGTCGCGCACGGCGACGATCTCGGTGGCGACCGGCGGCACCGGGCTGTCGGGGAAGCGGTCGAGGATGTCCTCGCTCCACACGTCCACGGCGTCGAGCAGGCCCGCGTCGTCGGGTTCGGTGAAGTCCCCTTCTCGCGGCTCGAGTTCGTCCGGATCGAGGACGACATCGGTGGCGCGGACGAGGGCGAAGTCGACCAGCACGCCGCAGGCGGCCAGCGGGACCTCGCCCCACTTCTGCGCCAACTCGGTTTCCACGGAGGCGAGTTCGCCTTCGCGCATGACGCGGGCGAAGGGGCCGCCGGGGAAGACCAGTTCGCAGGCCGGGGAGAGTTCGCCGTCCTCGTCGGGCAGGGCGAGGGCGCCCAGCCAGGGCTCGTCACCGGGTTCGAGACCGGCGTCGCGCACCAGGCCGAGCACGGTGTCGGCGAGTTCCTCGGCGTCGGGCGCCTCCTCCTCCCAGCCCATGGCGGTGATGCCGCCCTCGTCGTCGAGGGAGGCGGCGACGGCGGCCCGCACCTGCGGGGTGGTGAGCACCGCGCGCGGGGTGGCCGGGAGGGCGCCGAGCTTCTCCAGCAGGGGGTGCGCGGCGTCCGGATGGGCGACCTTGAGGCCGAGCCGGGCCAGCACCTCGGGGTCGATCCGGGCGGCCTCCGCGCCGGGCAGCAGCACCTGCCGGGGGCCGATGGTGGTACGCCGGTCGGCGAGCGGCACGGGCAACCCGGAGAGCCGGTCCGGGTCGACCCCGGCAAGGCTCTCGTACAGCCGCCGCCACCAGTCGGGCGCCTTCTCCAGCCCGGCGAGCCGGTCGATCGCGTCGGCCAGCGGGACCCGGGCCACACCCAGGGTGCGCAGTTCCGTCCGCCGCTCGAGCCCGGCGGGCAGCAGGGTGGGCAGCACCTCGGCGAGCACCCGCACGGTGTCGGTCCCGGCGCCCTCGACGATCTCGGCGTCCCGGGGCCGCAGGGACTCGGGCAGACCGGAGTCGTCGTCCTGCTCGCGCGGCGGGACGGCGGGGGGCAGGAAGGAGGTGCGGGGCAGCCGCCCGAGGACCGCCCGGCGCAGGGCGCCGTCCAGTTCGCCCTTGCCGAACGGGCCGGGCACGAGGTCGATGATCCCGGCGGTCACCGGATGCCACTCCGCGAGGAGACCGGCGTAGGCGTCGGCCGCGCGCTCCACCAGGAAGTCGGTGAGCGGGCCGGGGGCGGCGTGCCGGCGGGTGGAGTCCAGCGGGAAGGAGGCGATGAGCAGGGCGGGGACGCCGAGCGGCTCGTCGCTGGGGGTGGGGGCGTGCACGACGGGGCTGGTGCGGGGCCGGGCGGGACTGCCGTCGGGGTCGACGGGGACGGCCCAGGTGACCGACCAGTGGGGCCGCAGCCGCTCCTCGACGGGACGGTCGGCGAGCAGGTCCGGGGTGAGCGGCCCGTGCGCGGCGGAGGTGCGCCAGCGGGTGGTGCCGTCGCGTGAGTCCGCGACGACGGTGAAGGGGCCGTCGGTGGCGCGACGCACGGTACGGGGCTCGGCGTCGCCGATCTCCACGACGACCTCCTCCAGGCCGGGCAGGGCGAGCAGCAGGGCGTCGTCGACCGCGTGCAGCAGCCGCTCGGCCAGGTCGGCGGCGGCCGTGTCGCGCAGCGGCAGGATGACGGCGGTGTCGTACGGGTCGGGGGCGGTGCCCTCGGCGGCGAAGGGCAGGCGCAGCAGCGGCACGTGCCCGTCGCGGCGGCGGATCTCGTCACCGAGCCCGGCGCTGTGCCCCGCGCTGTCACCGGCGAGCTCCCGGGCCTCGGCCAGCGACCACCGCACCCCGCCCTGCCGGCCGACGAGGGCGGGCTCGTCGGTGACGGCGAGGACGGCGGCGAACCCGACACCGAACCGGCCCACGGCCCCGGCGGGCTCGTCCCGCTTCGCGGACGCCCGCAGGGTGGACAGTGACTCGACGCCGTCCGCGTCCAGCGGAGCACCGGTGTTGGCGGCGACGAGCACCCCGTCGCGCAGCGTGAGCCGGAGCCGCCCCGGCACCCCCGCGCGGGCGGCGGCGTCGGCGGCGTTCTGCGCCAGCTCGACGACGAGACGGTCCCGGTACCCGCCGAGGACGAGATCCTCCTCAGCGTTGGCGTCCTCACGGAACCGGGCGGGACTGGCGGCCCAGGCGTCCAGCACCCCACGCCGCAGCCGCGCCGTCCCGAACGGGTCAGTGCCCTCGACGGCGGGCCGCACGAACTTGCTCACGTTGACTCTCCTCATCGGCCCTCATCCGCCCACATCGGCGTGAGACCGAAGGTACCCCTCCGCGGCATCCCGGCGAGGAGGGCGGTCCCGGCGCAGTCCCGGCGCGGGCCGGGCACGGGACGCCGGTGCCGGTCGCGTACGGGGCGGAACGCGGCCGTTCCTCCGGCCGGGCGGCGGGCGGGTTCCGCCGTTCCGCCGTTCCGCCGTTCCGCCGTTCCGCCGTTCCGCCGAAATGATCGTGGCCGTGCCGCTGGAGTCCCTGTACGTCGCCATGCTCACCGCGCCGCGGGTCTCGCTGGAGGTCCTGGGCGGGTGAGCGCGGGCGTCCTGGAGGCCCGGGCGGACGGGAGGGCGGGGTTCCGGAGCCGGGCCCGGGGTGACCGCCTGGGCGAAGCACGCGCTCCCGGGCGAGGGGCGGCCGGAGACGCGCGTCACATGCGCGGAACGCCCGAACCAGCCTCGCCGTGACAAGCCACACAAGCCACCTGACTGGTACTAAGCGAAATAGGGGGAAAACACCGAAAACCAAAGCGGACATTTACTCCTAATACCTGACGGATCGGATTGAAATAGGGGCTTCCGCCTAGTCGGCACCCTTCGTCAAGAGACGTACGTCTCACGCCTGACCTACGGCGTTCCGTCGTAGGTCACACCTTTGCGGCTTTTGCCCGGATCGGGCTACCAAGGAATGGCCACCGCGGCACGGACCCGCTCCGCCGGTGGTTTCCCTCTGCCCCTCCCCCCATGAGGTCTTCGATGTTCCAGCGCGCCACGTCCCGTTCCTCCCGTACGTCCCTGACCCGCACCCGTGCGGCCGTGCTGACCGCCGGCCTGGGCGCCTCGGTCGTGCTGGGAGCCGGGGTCGCGGTCGCCGCCGATGCCCCGGCCGCGACCGGCGCCGCCACCGCTGTCCAGACGCAGGCCAAGGCCACGCAGACCCAGGTCGTCCAGGTCTCGGCCGCGAAGCAGGCGTCCTGGGTGGACCCGGTGAAGAACTACAAGCTCTCCGCGAGCTTCGCCCAGAGCGGCGGCATGTGGGCCTCCAAGCACAGCGGCCAGGACTACGCCGTGCCGACCGGCACCCCGGTCCACGCCACCAACAGCGGCACCGTCGTCAAGGCCGGCGGCAACGGCGCCGGTGACGGTTCCGCGTACGGCAACGCCGTCGTGATCAAGCACGGCAACGGCATGTACTCCCAGTACGCCCACCTGTCGTCGGTCAACGTCCAGGTCGGCCAGGCCGTCGAGACCGGCCAGCAGATCGCCCTGTCCGGCAACACCGGCAACTCCAGCGGTCCTCACCTGCACTTCGAGATCCGCACCACCCCGAACTACGGCTCGGCGATCGACCCGGCCCAGTTCCTGCGCGCCAACCGCTGACGCCCCCGGGCCGCCGACACCCCGCCCGGGGAGCCGCACCCGCACGCACGCCCGAGGCCCCGATGGCACCCGCCACCGGGGCCTCGGGCACGCCCCGGACCGGGCCCGGGCGGGCCGGGCGGTGCGCTCAGCCCTCGGACGCGTACGGCACGAAGCGCGCCCACGCGTCCGGGGCGAAGGCGAGGCGGGGGCCCGTGACGTCCTTGGAGTCGCGGACGTGGACGGTGCTGGGGGTGAGGGCGAGTTCGACGCAGGACTCACCATTGGTGCCGCTGCTGTAGCTGCTCTTGAACCATGTCGGTTCGGAGGCGTCCCTGGCGTTGATCTTGCGGATCATTTTTCTCCCAGAAGCTGCTCGAGGAAGGCCAGTGACTCCCGGGGGGTGAGAACCTGTGCCCGGATGGCGCTGAACTGCAGCTCGAGAATCCGGAACTGCCGGGGATCCGAGACAGGGCGTCCATTGAACGTGCCATCGCCACGCCCTACGGCTGTACCGTCTGCGAACTTCAGCAGTTCGATCCTGCCGTCCAGTCCCGGGTGGGCGTCACTCTTGGTCGGCATCACCTGAAGCGTGACGTTCCACAACCGACCTAGCTTCAACAGTCGTTCGAGCTGTCGGTTCCACACCACTGTGCCCCCGATCTCGCGCCGCAGCGGTGCCTCTTCCAGCACGAAATGGATCGCGGGTGCCGGGTCTCGCTCGAAGACGGATTGCCGCTCCATGCGAGCGGCCACCATGCGGTCCACATCATCCGGTGAGGACGAGGCCATGAAGGCCGTACATGCTTGAGCTGGGCCTGGGAGTACGTCTTCAGCGCCGAGGAAGCCGCTCGCACCGCACCGACCGCCTTCCTCGCCGAAGTGGAACGCAAGGCCGCCGAACTGGCCAGAGCAGCCGAGGCACAGTACCTGCACGGCCGCGCGCATGTCGGGAGCGACCCGAAGGGCGAAGACATCACCGTTCCCGGCGGAATGTTCAGGTACCAGGTCGTCCTACGCAGCGAGCGCGTCTACGTCGTCCAGATCACCTATCTGGGCTTCTGAATCGGGACGCACTCGAAGACATCGCGAGTCCCTTCATCGAATCCACCGCACAGGGTCTGGGCAACCGCCCGGCCAAGCACCTCTGGAGGAACCTGGTGGCCGTGGACCTCTCCTTCTACAAGTCCTACATCTCTGAAGAGATCCGCGACGAAGGCCGTGCGGAGGGGGAGGCGCGATGCGCCGCCGAGGACATCCTGCTCGTCCTCGGCGGCGCGGCCTCGACGTCTCCGACGACGTCCGCAGGCGGGTCACGGACTGCACCGACCCCGAACTCCTCCGCCACTGGCTCACCCGCGCCGTCACCGCACCGAAAGCCGAAGAGATCTTCGAGGACGAGTGACCGGGCTCCCCGGACGTCCGGCCTGCCGGAGTGGCGGCCGGACGCCCGGGAGAGGAAACCTCACCTGCCTGCGTGTTCCAGATCATGCACGAAGAGATCTCTCGTCAAGTTTTACTAGACCACCGGAGAGGTATACGTTTCCCCTCGTGGCCAGCTAGTCAAACTTGTCCAGTCGGCAGCCTCGATCCCGCCCCCTCCCGAAGGAGCCCATATGCCCTTCCTCCCCGACACCGGATACACCCCGACCCCCGAGGACCGCGCGAGTCTGGACGCCTGGTTCGCGGAGTACGACGCGGCGAGCGGTCGGCGCGACGTCGAGCGGATGGCGGACCTGGCGGTGTTCCCACTGAACCTCGTCAGCGACGACTCCGCGGGCGACGGCCGGTCGGCGCAGTGGGACCGGGAGCGGTTCGTCGCGACC
Source organism: Streptomyces sp. NWU339 (assembly GCF_003143855.1). Classification (GTDB taxonomy): domain Bacteria; phylum Actinomycetota; class Actinomycetes; order Streptomycetales; family Streptomycetaceae; genus Streptomyces. Next base: position 157,011 of record NZ_QFRK01000012.1, on the reverse strand, counting down.
ATGACCCAGGTGATGGGGGACGGCAGCCAGGACATCACCTTCGAGTCCACCCGGACCCCGGTGTTCCTGTCCCCCTCGATGGCCGTGATCTTCACGGACTCGACCATGACGGCGGAAGGCCACTCCCAGCGGCTCCGGTACGCCGACGTCCTGATCAGGCGGGACGGGAGGTGGGCGTTCCAGACCATGCTCCAGAGCGGCTGGGGGGACAACCTGTAGGCCCGGCCGGCGCCGGCCGGGAACCACCCGCCGCCGTGGAGGGCGCCGTCGAGTGGCAGAGCGGGGGGACGTCATCAGCTGTCCGGGAGGTAGACCCTTACATGCGTCTGCTGCTCATCCGCCACGGCCAGACCCCCTCCAACCTCAAGCACCTCCTGGACACCGCGGAGCCGGGCCCCGGGCTGACCCCCTCGGGGGAGCAGCAGGCGGCCGCCCTGCCGGAGGCGCCGGCGGAGGAGGAGATCGACGTCCTCCACTCGTCGACGCTGGTGCGCACCCAGCTCACCGCCGCGCCACTGGCCGCCGCGAGGGGCTGGAGGTCCGGGTCCGGGACGGGATCCGGGAGGTGTCCGCCGGGGATCTGGAAATGCGCGGCAACGACGAGGCCGCCCGGACGTACCTCAGCACCGCCCTCGCCCGGTCGGCGGAGAGCACCGAGCTGCGCACGCCGGGAGGGGAGAACGGCGTGGAGGCCCTCAGGCGCTTCGACGCCGTCGTCGAGGAGGTCGCCGGGACCGGGGGCGGCGACGGTGGCGATGGTCAGCCACAGCGCCGCGATCCGCATGCGGGTGGCCGCCCGGGCGGAGAACGTCGGCGTGTCGTACGCGGCCGAGCACCAGCTGCGGAACACCGGTGTCGTCGTCCTCTCCGGCCCCCCCGACCGGGGCTGGCGGGCGCTGCACCGGGAAGGCCGCCCCCTCGGACCCGAGGCCGGTGCCCCCGAGGACGCCGGGCCCGCCGGTGAGGCGGGGTCCCGCACCGGGGGGTCTAGGAATGCCCCAGGTCCGCCGAGGACGCGTCCTCCGTCGCCGGGACCGAGCCGGAGTCCGGCGCCGGGCGCAGCGGGAACGGGTCGACACGGGTCTCGTCGATCCGGGGCGGGGCGGGCTGGGGCGGCCTGGGCATGACCGCGGCCTCCGAGTGGCCGCCGCAGCCGTAGGACAGGGAGACGACGCGGCCGTCGGCCGGGGAGAACTCGTTGGCGCACACGCCGAAGGCCTGGCCGAGCGATCCGCCGATCGGGGTGAGGAAGCCGCAGGACACACAGGACGCGGGGGCCGCCTGCGCCATCGGGGTCTTGGCGCCGAAGGCCTCCTCCCAGCGGTCGGCGGCGGTGTGCAGACCGTAGCGGGACAGGACCCGGGCGCGCCGCATGCCGAGTTCCTCGGCGACCGCCGCGATCGAACCGCGGGCCGGGGCGGTCGCCTGGTGCGCCGGGGTGCCCTCGGTGACGTCCGCGTCCTCGGCCTCCGCCAGTTCGGCGAACTCCCCGGAGACCGGCGAGTTCGGCGGTGGCGCGTCCTCACCGGAGAAGCCGGGCTCCAGCCGCAGGTCCTCGGCGTCGGTGGGCAGCAGATCGCCGGGGCCCATGTCGCCGGGACGCAGCCGCTCGCTCCACGGCACCCACTCCGGCGCGAGGATCGCGTCGGGGCCGGGCAGCAGGACCGCCTCGTCCACCGTGACGATCTTGGCGCGGGAGGCGCGGGCGACGGTGACGGCCCAGCGCCAGCCGCGGTAGCCGAGCTCACCGCACGCGAAGTAGTGGGTGACGACCCGGTCGCCCTCGGAGAGCATTCCTTCGTGTTCGCCGACGACCCCGGGCGCGGCGGCCTCCTCGGCTGCTGCGCGGGCGAGGTCGACGGCCTCGGCGCACAGCCGGTCGGGGGTGCGGCTTCGCCTTGTCGCTGCCTTCACAGGTATCGCTTCTCTCCTACGCCGTCTCACGAGTGCGCCACTCCCAGCGCGAGGGCGGACGGAGCGGACCGGAGGACCGCGTCGACGTCCACGCCTGATCGTGCTCGGGCGCGCCTCCATCCATTCTGCGGGATGGCTGAGATACGCACGCTACCTGTTCGCGTGCGCTGGGCCTACACCGACGGTTGTTCTCGAGTGTTCTCAGGTGTTCCCGGGCACCGCGCGCCGGTGCCGCGTTCCGCCGGAAGCCGCACACCGCGGGGCCGTCGAGGCGGTTGAGGCACTACGGACCGCCGTATCAGGGCACTATGAACGTCGTGGCTACCGCGAGGACACCCCAGGGCGCCACCGGGACCGGTGGGCCGAACGGGGCCAGAGTCAAAGGGAAGGCCCGACGCCTCACAGCGGACAGGCCGGGCGGCCGTCTGCGCGCGGTCGGCCGCGTCCTGCGCTTCCCGGTGACCGGAACCGCACGCGGAATCCGCCGGGCCACCCACGCGCACGGCGCCGGGGAGTCCGGGCTCGGCAAACTGATCGAGCTGCACGGTGTGAACGGCGCCGGCGACGTCATGATCACCGTCGCGCTCGCGTCCACCGTCTTCTTCTCCGTGCCGACGGACGAGGCACGCGGCCGGGTCGCGCTCTACCTCGCCATCACGATGGCGCCGTTCACCCTCCTGGCCCCGGTGATCGGCCCGCTCCTGGACCGCCTCCCGCACGGCCGCCGGGCCGCGATGGCGGGCGCGATGCTCGCCCGCGCGCTGCTCGCCCTGGTGCTGTCCGGCGCGGTGGTCACCGGCGGCATCGAGCTGTATCCGGCCGCGCTCGGCGTACTGGTCTCCTCGAAGGCGTACGGGGTGGTCAGAAGCGCCGTCGTGCCCCGGCTGCTGCCGCCCGCGTTCTCCCTGGTGAAAGCCAACTCGCGGGTCACCCTCGGCGGGCTGCTGGCCACCGGCATCGCGGCACCGATCGGCGCGGGGCTCCACCAGATCGGACCGCGCTGGCCGCTGTACGGCGCGTTCGTGCTCTTCGTCACGGGCATGTTCCTGTCCTTCCGGCTGCCGGCGAAGGTGGACTCCGCCAAGGGCGAGCACACGGCGCTGCTCGCGGCGGACGAGACCCATCTGCACGGCCCGCACCGCAAGCCCGTCAAGCGGCCCGGCCTGCGCACGGTCGGCCCGGCCGTCACCCACGCGCTGGCCGCCAACGCCTCCATCCGCTGCCTGACCGGCTTCCTGATCTTCTTCCTCGCGTTCCTGCTGCGCGAGCATCCGATGACCGGCCAGAGTGCCGCCGTGTCCCTGGGCATCGTGGGGGTGGCGGCGGGCACGGGCAACGCGCTCGGTACGGCCGTCGGCGCGTCGCTCAGGTCCCGCGCGCCGGAGATCATCATCGTGACGGTGGTGGCCTGCGTGGTGACCGCGGCGATCGCGGCGGCGGCGCTGTTCGGCGCGGTCGTGGTGGCCTGCCTCGCCGGGGTCGCCGGCTTCGCGCAGGCGCTGGCCAAGCTGTCCCTGGACGCGCTGATCCAGCGGGACGTGCCCGAGACGGTCCGCGCGTCGGCGTTCGCACGCTCCGAGACGCTGCTGCAGATGTCGTGGGTGCTGGGCGGGGCGATCGGTATCGCGATGCCGCTGATCGGGTCGCTGGGACTCGCGGTGGGCGCCGCGATCGTCGCCACGGGCTGGCTGACCACCGTCCGCGCGCTGATCGGCTCCGCCCGGCACGGGGGCCACGGACGCGCGCGAGTGGCGTAACGCTCCGGCCACGCCGTACCCCCACGTGGGAGGTTGACCGGACGTGCCCGATAACCTTCGCCCATGACCACGTTGCCCCGCGGCACAGCCGCTCGAAGTGACCGCGCTGTGCGACGGCGCCGTGCCGTCGTCGCCGCCGGTGCCGTATCCGCCGGACTGCTCGTCCTGTCGGCCTGTGAGAAGCCGACGGCGATGTCCACGATCACCGTGGGCAGTGACTCGGTGTCCTCCGAGGCCACCTGCGGCGGTAAGGGTCAGGCCCTGAAGGCCGCCGACCTGACGTCGTGCCTGAAGGACAAGGACATCAAGGAGATCTCGGTCGACCCGGACGAGACCGTGCGCTTCGGTGTCGACCCGGACCTCGCCGACAAGGGCTGGACGATCCTGATGAACGGTCAGCCGCTGACCGACTCCAGCACCAAGACCTACCGCACCATCCCCGGCAGCGTGTTCTTCAACGCCCAGTACGGCGCGCAGGGCAACTCGACCCTGGTGTCGATCAAGCAGGGCGAGAACGAGGCCACGGGCCTGTGGTCCTTCCGGCTGAAGAAGGAAGCCTGATCGCGTCGTCCGCCGGGACGCCCCCCGCTCCCAGGAGCCCTGGAGCGCGGGGAGGCGTCCTCGTGGCCACCGCCGTCCCCGCCGAACGGGACGCGGTGGCTCGGGCCTTCCCGGGTGCCGCGCACGAGAGGGCCCTGCCCGGGGCGAATGTCGTCGAGATCGCCGACGGCCCCGATCTGATCGCCGCCGGTGTCGGCCCGGCCCTCGCCGCCGCCTCCACGGCCACCGCGCTCACCGCCGCCGCTCTGGACGGCCGCCCCTACGGCCTGGTCGTCTCGGCCGGGATCGCCGGCGGTTTCCCGCCGCACGCGCCCCTCGCCTCGCTCGTCGTCGCCGACGAGATCACCGCCGCCGACCTGGGCGCCGAGACGGCCGACGGCTTCCTGCCGGTGACCGACCTCGGCTTCGGCACCGTCACCCACCGTCCCCCCGCCGCCCTGGTCCGGGAGGTGGCCGCCGCGTCCGGCGCGCTCACCGGTGCCGTGCTCACCGTGTCGACGGTGACCGGCACCGCGGCCCGCGCCGCCCTGCTCCGCGACCGCCACCCCGGCGCGCTCGCCGAGGCCATGGAGGGCTTCGGCGTCGCCGAGGCCGCCGCCGCGCACGGCGTACCCGTGCTGGAGATACGGGCGGTGTCGAATCCCGTCGGCCCGCGCGACCGCGCCGCCTGGCGCATCGGTGACGCCCTGAACGCCCTCACCGAGGGCTTCGGGAAGATCGCGCCCGTCCTGGAGAGTTGGAACCGGTATGACAGTTGAGCAGCAGCGACTGGGGATCGTGTACTCCCCCTGCCCGAACGACACCTTCGTCTTCGACGCCCTCGCGCACGGCCGCGTCCCCGGCGCGCCGGCCCTCGACGTCACCTTCGCCGACATCGACATCACCAACGGCATGGCCGAGCGCGGCGAGTCGGACGTGCTGAAGGTGTCGTACGCGGTCCTCCCCCACGTCCTCGACGAGTACGCGCTGCTGCCCTGCGGGGGCGCGCTGGGCCGGGGCTGCGGACCGCTGGTGCTGACCAGGGAGCCCGGGGAACTCACCGGGCGCACGGTCGCCGTGCCCAGCGAGAAGTCGACGGCGTACCTGCTGTTCCGGCTGTGGGCGGCGGACGTGGTGCCCGGTGAGGTCGGGGAGATCGTGGTGATGCCGTTCCACGAGATCATGCCCGCCGTACGGGACGGAAAGGTGGACGCCGGGCTCGTCATCCACGAGGCGCGCTTCACGTACCAGGACTACGGGCTGCACCGGCTCGCGGACATGGGGGAGCACTGGGAGCGGACCACCGGGCTGCCGATCCCGCTGGGCGCGATCATCGCCAAGCGGTCCCTCGGAGCGCGGACGCTGACCCTGCTCGCCGACTCGATCCGCGGCTCCGTACGGGCCGCCTGGGACGACCCCGAGGCGGCGCGGCCGTACGTCATGGCGCACGCCCAGGAGATGGACCCGGCCGTCGCCGACCAGCACATCGGGCTGTACGTCAACGAGTTCACCGCCGACCTCGGCGAGGACGGCTACGCGGCCGTACGGGGCCTGTTGACGCGTGCGGCGGCCGAGGGACTGGTACCGCCCCTCGGCCCGGACGCACTGCGGTTCCCCTGACCCGTACCGGTGCGGGTGTCGGTACCGGTGCCGGTGCCGGACGTCCGGCCGGATCAGACGTCCAGCTGGTCGGCGACGGCGCGCAGGAGCCCCGCGATCTGCTTCCCGGAGGTGCGGTCCGGGTAGCGGCCCTTCTCCAGGTTCGGCGTGAGGTTCTCCAGCAGGGTCGTCAGGTCCTGGACGATGGAGGCCAGCTCGTCGGGCTTCTTGCGCTGGGCCGCCGCGACCGACGGGGCCGGGTCGATGACGGTCAGGGACAGGGCCTGGTCACCTCGCTGCCCGGCGACCACGCCGAACTCCACCCGCTGACCCGGCTTCAGTGTCTCGACTCCGGCGGGGAGGACCGAGGAATGGACGAAGACGTCACCGCCGTCGTCGCGGGAGAGGAAGCCGAAGCCCTTCTCACTGTTGAACCACTTGACTTTGCCGGTGGGCACGTCCGTCCTCGTCCTCGTACTCGTCGGGAAACCGCTTCTGAAAACTGCTCTTGATAACGCTCGGGCGAGTCCTGGTGACCCGCCGCAACCAAGGCTAATGGTCTTCGGGCAGGTGACAAGACGTCGCCCGGTAGTTCCCTCCGGCCAGGAACTACCCTGGTCCGGTGGCTGACAAAACCCAAGCGAATTCCACGGCGCCCGGCGACGGCCTGGTCCGGGCCGGCGGCGTCGTCTTCATCATCGGTGCCGTGGCCACTCTGGTCACGGTGGCCCCGTTGTTTTTCGGTAGGGAGCCCTTTCCGACGTACATGTTCGTACTGAGCATGCTCATGGGGGTCGGATTCCTGATGGCCGGCGCGGGAGTGCTCCGCTCGGCCGCAGCGGGCCGCCGTCAGGCACGCGCCGGGCAGTAGGCCGTCACGCGCCCCGGGCGGTGAGCCGTCAGGGGCGTGCCGAGCAGTGGTCCGAGAGCCAGCGGGGGAACTCGGTCAGGTCGGCGAGGACGACGTCCGCACCCGCCGCGCGCAGTTCCGCCGGGTCGCACGGGCCGGTGGCGACCGCGACCGCCAGCGCTCCGGCGGTCCGCGCGCCGCGCACATCACCCACATGGTCGCCGACGTACACACCCGCGTCGTGCTCGCGCAGCGCCAGCGCCTTCTGCTCGGCCCACAGATCGCCGATCACCGCGTCCGGTTCGATGCCGAGGTGGGCGAGGTGCAGCTTGGCGTTGGGCTCGTGCTTCGCGGTGACGACGATCGCGCGTCCGCCCGCCTCCCGTACGGCCGCCATGGCGTCGCGGGCGCCGGGCAGCGCCGGCGTGGGGGCTATGGCGTACGTCGGGTACATCGCCCGGTACAGGTCCGCCGCCTCCTCGACCCGCTCGGCCGGGAACCAGTTGACCAGTTCGTCCTCCAGGGGCGGCCCCAGCCGGGTGACGACGAGATCGGCGTCCACGTGGGTGCCGGTCCGCTCGGCCAGCGCCAGGTAGCAGGCGCGGATGCCCGGCCGGGAGTCGATGAGCGTCATGTCGAGGTCGAAGCCGACGGTGAGCGGCGCGGACGGAAACGGGGCGGACGGGAGCGGGGTCATAAAGGCCATACCCGCCATTGTGCCTGCGACTCGTGCGAGGTCAGCGGGGGCGTTGGGAGCGCCAGGTGAGGAACAGGGCCGAGGTCACCGCAGCGGCCCGGACCACCCAGGGCCAGGTTTCGGAGACGGCGTCGTTCATGGTGCCGTCGGCGATGGGGGTGCCCCAGCGTTCCTCGGTCCGGCCCCAGAGCCAGACGATTCCGCCCGCGATCGCGAGGCCCGGCAGGACGACGACCGCCCACTTGATCTCGGCCTGGGTGAGGCGGCGGGAGGCGTAGGCGATGACCCAGCCGAGGAGCAGGGCGAACCAGTTGCCCAGGACGGCGCCCACGACCAGCAGGCCCGCGGCGACCAGGAGCAGGGGGTTGCTCCAGCGGCCGGACGGGAGGCGTAGGAACCGGCGCCCGGCGGAGCCGGTGCCGGTCTCGGCCTCGGTTCCGGCTTCGACCACGGCCGGCGCGGGCGTCTTCCCTTCCAGGCCCGTCGCCCCGTCCGGTTCCTTCGACGGCGGGGGCTTGAGCAGTTCGGGGATCTCCACGCCGCCGACGAAACCGGTGACCTCGTCGCCGACGCCGAAGGGGCTGTCGTCCACCCGCCACCAGTCGGGCTGGGTGGCGCTGTCCCCGAGTTCGTCCGTACCGGCCTGGTGCGGCGGGGACGGTACGCCGGTGGAGGAAGGCGCGGGGTGCGGGTTCCCGGCCGGACGGGGGCGGGGAACGGCGCGGCGCAGGACGTCCCTCGCGCGCCCGACGCGGTCCCCGCTCCGCTGGGTGGGAACCGCGGCGGGCGGCGGTGCGGGTCTGTTCGCGGTGGGCCCCTCCGGTCGGAGATCCGAGCCGTCGGTCCCGGCCGCCCCTGCCGCCCCGGCCGTCCCGGAGGGGTCCGCGGCCGCCGCCACGACCTCGTCCGGGGTGCCCATGCGGGAGATGATGCGGCGCACGGCGGCCGGGGAGTCGACCGCGGACCTCGCCCGGCGCCGGTCGATCTCGTCACGCAGCCGGGCGACCAGACCCATCCGGGTCGCCGACGGCAGCTGCCGCTGCTGCGCCACGTCGCCGACGCGGCTCAGGTACTCGTAGACGACCTGGTCACTCTCGATACCCACGAAGTCCCCTCCGGGGCGGATGCGTTGGTACACGACGTCGGACGACGGTACCGCGAGTCCGGTCGACCGGCCCAACTCCGCGCACCCCACCGGCGTACCCACCCGCTACCGTGAGGCGGATGAGCACCGAGGAGAAGCCCGCGGCGGCCCCCCGATCCCTCGCGGAGGCGCTCCGGGGACGGGACGACGCCGGGCTTGCCGCGCTCCTGCGCAGCAGGCCGGACCTCATCACGCCCGTGCCCACCGACCTCACCCAGCTCGCCACCCGGGCCGGGACCCGTGCCTCGGTCGTGCGGGCCCTGGAGCGGCTGGACCGGTTCGCGCTGCAGACCGCGCAGGCGCTGGCCGTGGCGGCCGATCCGGCGTCGTACGACGAGCTGCTCGGGCTGCTGGCGGGCGACGAGGGCGACCCCGCGGTGTCCGCCGCGCTGCCGCACGCCGTGCGGACGCTGCGCGAACAGGCACTGGTGTGGGGCGGCGACGACCGGATGCGGCTGGTCCGTACGGCCCGTGAGCTGCTCTCCCCCTCCGCACAGCACCCCTCGCCGACCGGTCTCGGCCCGAGCGTGCGGGAGGCGACGGCCGGGATGTCCCCGGGGCGGATCCAGGAGATCGTCACGGCGGCCGGACTGCCGTCCACCCATGACTCGGTCTCTGCGGTGACCGCCCTGACCGGGCTGTTCACGGACCGGACGCGGATGTCGGCGTTGCTCACCGAGGTGCCGTCCGAGTCGTCGGAGGTGCTGGAGCGGCTGGTGTGGGGACCGCCCTACGGCCAGGTCACCGCCGATCCGGCGCCCCGGCTGCGCCTGCTGCTGGACCGGGGGCTGCTGCTGCCGACGGGGCCCGGGACGGTCGTCCTGCCGCGTGAGGTGGCGCTGCATCTGCGGGGCGGGCGGGCGCACCGGGTGACCGAGCCGGTGGCGCCACCTGTCGAACCCGTGCCCGCGACCGCGGCCGCGCACCGTCCACAGGCTGTGGACGCGGCGGCGGCCGGGCAGGCGTACACGGCGCTGGCGACCGTCGAGGAGCTGCTGAAGGACTGGGACGAGGGCGGCCCGGCGGTGCTGCGGTCCGGCGGGCTGAGCGTGCGGGACCTGAAGCGGACCGCCGTCGCCCTGGACGTGCCCGAGCCGGTCGCCGCGTTCTGGGTCGAACTGGCCTATGCGGCGGGCTTGTTGGCCTCCGACGGGGAGGCCGACGAACGGTACGCGGCGACCCCGGCGTACGACACCTGGCTGGAGCGGCCCGCCGCCGAGCGCTGGACGGTGCTGGCCACGGCGTGGCTGGCGGCGACCCGGACCCCGGGGCTGGTCGGCGGGCGGGACGCGAAGGACCACGCGGTGGCGGCGCTCGGCCCGGGGCTCGACCGGTCGGCGGCGCCCGAGGTGCGGCACCGGGTGCTGGCGCTGCTGGCGGGGCTGCCGGAGGGAGCGGCTCCGATGGCCGAGTCGGTGTGGGCGCGGCTGCGGTGGGAACGCCCGCCGCGCGCCGGCGGGGGCGACGGCGAGGACCTGCGCTCCCGGCTCGCCCGGTGGACGCTCACCGAGGCGGAGATGCTGGGGATCACCGGCCGGGGGGCGCTGTCGGCCCACGGGCGGGCGCTGCTCGGCCTGCCCGCGCCGAAACCGGCTCCCACGGCGGAACCGGAGCCCCGGGGGCCGGGCGCCCGGTTGCCGGTCCACCACCGGCCGGCCCCGCCGCCGGCCCCCCTCTCCCCCGCCGAGCCGAGGAACATCGCCGCCGCCGCCCGGCTGCTGGCACCGCTGCTGCCCGAACCGCTGGACCACGTCCTGCTCCAGGCCGACCTGACGGCCGTCGCGCCGGGCCCGCTGCAACGGCCGCTCGCGGACATGCTGGACGTGCTCGCGGACGTGGAGTCGAAGGGCGGGGCGACCGTCTACCGGTTCACGCCGGGCTCGGTACGCCGTGCCCTGGACGCCGGGCAGACCGCCGCGGACCTGCACGCCTTCCTCGCGGCGCACTCCCGCACACCGGTTCCGCAGCCGCTGGCGTATCTGATCGACGACGTGGCCCGCAGGCACGGGCATCTGCGGGTGGGCGCGGCCTCCGCGTACGTGCGCTGCGACGACGAAGCGGTACTGAACGAGATCCTCGCCGACAAGCGGGCCGCGGGGCTGGGGCTGCGCCGTCTCGCGCCGACCGTACTGGCCGCGCGGGCCGATCCGGCCGGCCTGCTGGAGGGGCTGCGTCAGATGGGGTTCGCGCCGGCCGCCGAGTCCGCCGAGGGCGACGTCCTGATCACCCGCGCCCATGCCCGCCGCACCCCGCCGCGCACCCCGCCCGAGCCGGTTCCGGAGGGGCCGCCGGTGCCCGACGACACCCTGCTCACGGCGGCGATCCGGGCCGTACGGGCGGGTGACCTCGCCTCCACCGCCCCCCGCAAGCCCCGGGACGGGGCAGGGGAGGCGGCCGGAGCGGGGGGCGGGGGCGGTGAGCTGCCGCGCACCGGGTCCGCCGAGACCCTCGCCACCGTGCAGGCCGCCGTCCTCACCGGCGAGACGCTGTGGATCGGCTACGTCAACGCCGAGGGCGCGGCCAGCCAGCGGGTCATCGCCCCGGTCCGCGTCGAGGGCGGCTTCGTCACGGCGTACGACCACACCGCCGACGAGGTCCGTACCTATCCGCTGCACCGGATCACGGGCGTCGCGGAACTGGCAGAACCGGCGGACGACGAAAGCTGAGCCCGCTCCGCGGCGCGGCGTAGGCTCCACCCATGGTGCGGAGCACGGTGCAGGACGTCGAAAGCTACCTCGCGGAGGTCCCGGAGCCACGCAGGGCCGCGCTGGCCGAACTGCGGCGGTTGTGCAGGGCGGAGCTCACGGGCTTCACCGAGGTGATGGCGTACGGCATGCCCGCCTACGAACGGGACGGCACGGCCGAGATCGCCTTCGCCTCCCAGAAGCAGTACCTGTCCTTCTACCTCCTGCGTGGCGACGTCCGTGCGGCCTTCGAGAACCGGCTGGCCGGGCAGGACATGGGCAAGGGCTGTCTGCGGTTCCGCAAGCCGGAGGATCCGGCGACCATCGACTTCGACCTGGTGCGCGCCCTGCTCCGGGCCACAGCGGCCGAGCCGGGCCCGATCTGCTGACGTACACCGGCGATCTGCTGACGAGCTCCCGCCCTCCGGACCCGAAGTGGCGGGCGTCACTCCGGATCCCGGAGGGCGGGCGATCAGGCAAACTGGGCGTTTGGCCGAGCTGTGCCCGTGCAGTGCCCGTGCCGAGTCCGTCGCAGAAAGGCAGCCGCGCGTGAATGGTCCGCTCATCGTCCAGTCCGACAAGACGCTTCTCCTGGAAGTCGACCACGAGCAGGCGGACGACTGCCGTCGCGCCATCGCGCCCTTCGCCGAACTGGAGCGGGCCCCGGAGCACATCCACACCTACCGGGTGACCCCGCTCGGCCTGTGGAACGCGCGGGCCGCCGGCCATGACGCCGAGCAGGTGGTGGACGCGCTGGTGCAGTACAGCCGCTACCCGGTGCCGCACGCGCTGCTCGTCGACGTCGCCGAGACGATGGACCGCTACGGCCGGCTCAGCCTGCTCAAGCACCCGGCGCACGGTCTCGTCCTCACCAGCACCGACCGGCCCGTACTGGAGGAGGTGCTGCGCTCCAAGCGGATCGCCCCGCTGGTCGGCGCCCGCATCGACCCGGACACCGTCGCCGTGCACCCCTCGGAGCGCGGGCAGATCAAGCAGACGCTGCTGAAGCTGGGCTGGCCCGCCGAGGACCTCGCCGGGTACGTGGACGGCGAGGCGCACCCCATCGAGCTGGTCGAGGACGGGTGGGCGCTGCGCCCGTACCAGAAGCAGGCCGTGGAGAACTTCTGGCACGGCGGCTCCGGCGTGGTCGTCCTCCCCTGCGGCGCGGGCAAGACGCTGGTCGGCGCCGGTTCGATGGCCCAGGCGAAGTCGACCACGCTGATCCTGGTCACCAACACCGTCTCGGCCCGGCAGTGGAAGCACGAGCTGGTGAAGCGGACCTCGCTGACCGAGGACGAGATCGGCGAGTACAGCGGGACGAAGAAGGAGATCCGCCCCGTCACCATCGCCACCTACCAGGTGCTGACGACCCGTCGGAAGGGCGTCTACCCCCACCTGGAACTCTTCGACTCCCGGGACTGGGGCCTGATCCTCTACGACGAGGTGCACCTGCTGCCCGCCCCCGTCTTCAAGTTCACGGCCGATCTGCAGGCCCGGCGGCGGCTCGGCCTGACGGCGACCCTCGTGCGTGAGGACGGCCGCGAGTCGGACGTGTTCTCGCTGATCGGGCCGAAGCGGTTCGACGCGCCGTGGAAGGAGATCGAGGCGCAGGGCTACATCGCGCCCGCCGACTGCGTGGAGGTCCGGGTCAACCTCACCGACTCCGAACGGATCGCGTACGCGACGGCGGAGACCGAGGAGAAGTACCGCTTCTGCGCGACGACCGCCACCAAGCGGAAGGTGACGGAGGCGATCGTGCGCCGCTTCGCCGGTCAGCAGATCCTCGTCATCGGGCAGTACATCGACCAGCTGGACGAGCTGGGCGAACACCTGAACGCCCCCGTGATCAAGGGCGAGACGTCGAACGCGCAGCGGGAGAAGCTGTTCGAGGCGTTCCGGCAGGGCGAGATCGGCGTGCTGGTCGTGTCCAAGGTCGCGAACTTCTCGGTCGACCTCCCGGAGGCCACGGTCGCCGTCCAGGTGTCGGGCACCTTCGGGTCCCGGCAGGAGGAGGCCCAGCGGCTGGGCCGGGTCCTGCGGCCCAAGGCGGACGGCCACCAGGCCCACTTCTACTCCGTGGTCGCCCGCGACACCATCGACCAGGACTTCGCGGCCCACCGCCAGCGCTTCCTGGCGGAACAGGGCTACGCCTACCGCATCGTCGACGCGGACGAACTCCTCGCGGAGAGCTGAGCGTGCGCCTCCGGGGCGTCGTTCCCGGGACCGTCGTCCCTCGGATCGTCGTCCCTCGGGTCGTCATCCCCCGGGAAGGCCGAACACCAGCAGGATGACGAACAGCGGCGGCGGCCAGGGCGTGGGCCAGGCGCCGAAGGTGAGGACGCCGCCGAGGAGCATCGCCCGGAGGGCCCCGTCCAGGGCGGTCGTCAGGGCCTGCGAGCAGTCGTCGGGGCCGCAACCGTCGGTCGCCTGGGGGACATCGCTCCCACCGGCAGCACCACCGGTCCCGGGACCGCCGGGAGCACGGCCGCGACGGTGGACGCCGTCCAGGCCCAGCGGTCCCGGTCGGCCGGGCGGGGCACCGGGCGCCTCAGGGGGCGAAGGGGTCGTGGCTCATGAGGGCGGTCAAGCCGCGTGGCCGGTGCCCGCGCATCGGCGTACGTACTCGGACGGACGGGGGCGGGTCACCCACTTCAACACCCGAACGGACGCGTGTCGGTTGCCCGGCCGGCGGACCGCCGATGGTATGACAGCGGGTCCGCTGCCGCGGGCCCGACTCCCGGTCGCCGCGAGGGAAGGGCCTGCCCATGCCACGGACCGCCACCGCCACACGGATACCCCTCACCCGAGCCGCCGGCGCGGCGGCCGGAGCACTGGCGCTGCTGCTCGGGGCGGTCGGCCCGGCGTCCGCGGGCGGACCGGGCGGCGGCGACGGCGTGGTGCTGCGGTGGCGGGACTGCCCGGACATCACGCAGACCGGGTTCGAGTGCGCGACGGCGAACGTGCCCCTGGACCACACCCGCCCCGGGGACCGCACCATCGAGCTGGCGGTGATCAGGCACCGCGCCGCCGCGCCGGACCGGCGGGTCGGCACGCTGTTCTTCAACCCCGGCGGCCCGGGCAGCCCCGGCACCGTGGGACTGCCGCAGCTGTACGACAGGTTCCCGGAGGAACTGCGGGACCGCTACGACATCGTCAGCTGGGATCCGCGCGGGGTCGGCGAGAGCACGGCCGTACGCTGCTTCGACACCGCCGAGGAGGCCGCCGCCTGGCAGACGAAGGTCCCGCCGTTCCCGGTGGGCGTGCGCGAGCAGCAGGCGTTCGCCGCCGCGTACGCCGACCTCGCGAAGCAGTGCGAGCAGCGCGATCCGCAACTGCTGCGCCATGTCTCGACCGCCGACACCGCCCGCGATCTGGACCTGCTGCGCGCCGCGGTGGGCGAGGAGCAACTGCGGTACTGGGGCGTCTCGTACGGAACACTGCTCGGCGCGACCTACGCGAACCTGTTCCCCGAGCGGGTCGGGCGGCTCGTCCTGGACGGGAACGTGGACCCGCTCGCCTGGCTGGGCGAGGGCGGCACGACGGGCGAGGCCGAAGAGGTGAACACGTTCCTGCGGCTCGGCTCCCACCTCGGTTCGGCCGACACGCTGGCACAGTTCCTCGACCACTGCGGGCGCGCACCCGTGACCGGTTGCGTCTTCTCGGCGGGCACCCCGGCGGCCACCCGCGAAAAGTACGACACTCTGATGCGGCGCCTCGCCGCACGGCCGGCCGGTGACTGGACGTACGCGAGGGCCGTGAGCGAGGTGCGCGGCGGGCTCTACACCGTGCACCCCGGCTGGACCGGTGTCGCGGACCTGCTGGAGGCGCTGTGGTCCGGCCGGCCCCTCCTGGCACCGGGCGTCCCGCCGGGTGGCCCGGCGCGCTACCCGGGCTTCGAGCAGCCGCTCGCGGTGCTGTGCGCGGAGAGCCCCAACCCGCGGTCACCGCTGCGCTACCCCGAGCTGGAGCGGCGGGCGGTGGCGGAGTCCGGGGAGCTGGCCCGCTGGTGGGTGTGGGCCAACGAGCCGTGCGCCACGTGGCCGGCCCGGGCGGCCGACCCGTACACCGGCCCGTGGGACCGGGCGACCGCCCACCCGGTGCTGGTGGTGAACACGACCCACGACCCCTCCACCCCGTACCGGGCGGCCCAGGACATGGTCGAGGAACTGGGTGACGCGCGGCTGCTGACCCTGGACGGTTACGGGCACACCGCGCTGGACAACCCGAGTGCGTGCGTGGGACGGCACGTGGTGCGGTACTTCCTCACCGGCGCGCTGCCGCCGAAGGGCGCGCGGTGCACGCAGGACCTCCCGCCGTTCGCCCCGCCGGCCGAGGCGCCGTCGGTGTCGGAAACGGTGCGGGCGCAGCCCGGGACGCCTGCCGGAGGCCTGCCGCGGGCCGCGACCCCGGGCGGGCCACTGCCGTCGTCGTACGGCGCCTGGCCCCTGGAGGTCGTCGAGGGCCTGCTTCCGCCGCGTACGTGATCAGCGGCGGCGGACGCCGGCCTCCTCCTCGTACTCGCCGAGGACGGTGACCGAGAAGAATGCCTCGGCGAAGACCCTGACGGCGCGCAAGGCGTTGCCGACACGGTGCGGGGGGTGGTGGACGGAGCGGGTGGCAGTGGCACCGCGGCGCGGAGGGCCCTGGTCACCGGCCCGGTCGCCCGGGATGAAGGTCGCTGCGCTCATGTGTCCAGAGTGCGCCGGATCACCCGTTCGGAGCGTCAGCCCTCGGGCCCGACTTCGGGTCCCCACCCGGTCCCCCCTGAGGCGGCCGGCCTCCCCTGCGAGGAGGACCCGGAACCCCGAGAATCCCTGAGGGGCACGGCCGGGAGGGAAACCGTTCGCTCCCGGGGCCTGCGGCCGACTAGAATCTCCCGCTCGCCCCGGCCGCGCTGTCCGCGCTGTCCGCGTCGTCCGCGTCGTCCGGGGGTCCCGCCTCCCTCGCCGGAGCGCCACCGCCCGGACGGAAACCGGCCGGTCAGCCATGCCGTGATCACACGGCATCACCGTCAGCACCAGCCGGAGGCAGCCCCGTGCCCGCGCACGTCCCCGAACCCGCCCCCACGCCCGCGTCCGCGCCCTCGCCCGCCGATGCCGGCCCACTGGACCGCGAACGTGCGCACCTCGCCGCGTCCCGTACCGCCCTGCGGGCCATGCGCGCGGACGTCGAGGCCCTCGACCTCCGCGACGTCACCGCGAACTGGGTCAACGCGCAGATCCTGGAACGCCAGATGGCGGAGCGCGTCAAGGCACTGGCCGACCTCAGCGACACCCCGCTGTTCTTCGGCCGGCTCGACTACCTGCACGCCCCGGGCGCCGAAGGGGCGGAGGGGGCCGAGGGCGAGGTCTTCTACGTGGGTCGCCGCCATGTGCACGACGCCGACGGCGACCCGATGGTGATCGACTGGCGGGCGCCGGTCTCGCAGCCGTTCTACCGGGCGTCCAGGAAGGACCCGATGGACATCGCGCTGCGCCGCCGTTTCGGCTACACCGGTGGCGACCTCACGGCGTACGAGGACGAGCACCTGTCCGACCCGACCGAGGGGGCCGTCACCAGCAAGCTGCTTCAGCAGGAGATCGAGCGCCCGCGCGTCGGCCCGATGCGGGACATCGTCGCCACCATCCAGCCCGAGCAGGACGAGATCGTGCGGTCCGGCCTGTCGGGCAGCGTCTGCGTGCAGGGCGGCCCCGGCACCGGGAAGACCGCCGTCGGCCTGCACCGGGTGGCGTACCTCCTGTACGCCCACCGCGAGCGGCTGGCCCGCACGGGCACGCTGGTCGTCGGGCCGAACCGGTCCTTCCTGCACTACATCGAGCAGGTGCTGCCCGCGCTGGGCGAACTGGCGGTCGGGCAGGCGACGGTGGACGACCTGGTGGCCCATGTCGAGGTGCGCGGGACGGACGACGCGCGGGCCGCGCTCGTCAAGGGCGACGCGAGGATGGCCGAGGTCCTGCGCCGGGCCCTCTACGCGCACGTGACGATGCCCACCGAACCGGTCGTCGTCGTACGCGGCTCACGTCACTGGCGGGTACCGGCGTACGAACTGGAGGAGATCGTCCGCCAGTTGCTCGACCGCGACATCCGCTACGGCGCCGCCCGCGAGGCCCTGCCGCAGCGCGTCGCGCACGCCGTGCTGGTGCGGATGGAGCGTGCCGGGGAGGCGCCGGACGACAGGGTGCAGGACACGGTGGCCCGCAACAGCGCGGTGAAGGCGGCGGTGAAGACGGTCTGGCCGGCCGTCGACCCGGCGAAACTCGTCCTGCGCCTGCTGGCGGACCCGGACTTCCTGGCCGAGCACGCGGCCGGACTGCTGGACGAGGACGAGCAGAAGGCGGTCCTGTGGACGAAGCCGGCGCGGTCGGTGCGGTCCGCGAAGTGGTCGGCGGCCGACGCGGTCCTGATCGACGAGGCCACCGACCTGATCCGGCGCACCCCCTCCCTCGGGCACGTGGTGCTCGACGAGGCGCAGGACCTCTCCCCCATGCAGTACCGGGCGGTGGGCCGGCGCTGCACCACCGGCTCGGCGACCGTCCTCGGCGACCTGGCACAGGGCACCACGCCGTGGGCGACCCGGAGTTGGCAGGAGGCACTGGCCCACCTGGGCAAACGGGAGGCGGTGGTCGAGGAGTTGACCGCGGGTTTCCGCGTCCCGACGGACGTGATCGCGTACGCCTCCCGGCTGCTCCCGCACATCGCGCCCGGGCTGAAGCCGGTGGCGTCGATCCGTGACAACCCGGGCTTCTTCGAGGTCCGCCCGATCACCGGGAGCGGCGAAGTGGTTTCGGCCTGCCGCGAGTTGCTGGGCCACGAGGGCTCGGTCGGCCTGATCGCCGCGGACGCCCGCGTCCCGGAACTGGCCCGGGAACTCACCGCGGCGGGCCTCGGGCACGTCGCGCCCGGCCAGGAGACGACGTACGACACCCGGCTCACCCTGGTCCCGGCGTCACTGGCGAAGGGCCTGGAGTACGACTACGTGGTCCTGGACGAGCCACGCGCGGTCGTCGACGCCGAGCCCGACGAACGCACCGGCCTGCGCCGCCTGTACGTCGCCCTGACCCGAGCGGTCTCGGGCCTGATCGTGACCCACGCGGCCCCACTGCCGGAGCAGTTGCTGAACTGATCCGGTCCGTGGAGCCGGTGTCAGCCCCCGTCCACCACCCGACGCCACTCGGCCACGGCCTCCGCCGAGACGGGCCCGTTCCACCCGTCCGGCCGGGCCGCGCCACCGATGTGGAAGGCACGGATCCCGGCGCCGAGCAGCGTGGGCACCTGCTCCAGCCGCAGCCCGCCGCCCACGAGCAGCTGCTGCTCGTACCCGGGTTCGCCCTGTCCCCCTCGCCGGGCCTCGGCGAGCAGCGTCGGCAGCCCGTCGGCCACACCGCCGGGCGCGCCGGCCGTGAGGTAGGCGTCGAGGCCCGGCAGTCCGTCGAGCTGCTTGCGCAGGGCGGCGCGGTCGGCGGCGCGGTCGATGGCGCGGTGGAAGGTCCAGCGGCAGCCGTCCAGCGCGTCGACCACCCGCTCCACCGCGCCCAGATCCACACCGCCGTCCGCGTCCAGGAACCCGAGGACGAACTCCTCCGCCCCCGCGTCCCGCATCTCCCGTGCCGTGTCCACCAGCCGGCCGAGGTCACCCGCGGCGAACCCGTCCGCCAACCGCAGCATCACCCGCGGCGGGATGTCGACGGCCGCGCGCACGGCGGCGACGGTGCGGGCGGACGGGGTGAGCCCGTCGGCGGCCATGTCGGTGACCAGCTCGAGCCGGTCCGCGCCCCCGGCCTGCGCGGCGACGGCGTCCTCGACGTCGAGGGCGATCACCTCCAGGACTGCACGCTTGCTCATGGGACCCCATTCCTCGGCATCGATCGGCGGCGACTAGAGGTCTAGTCCAATCCACCCTACGCCCGCCACCCGAAGATCCGCGCCCCTGGAGCCCTCGCCGCGCCTCACTCGTCGAAGATGTTCAGCTCCGCCGCCTCCGCTCCGGCCAGCTCGTACGCGGCGCCGTCCACCGGCCGTCCCGCGTAGAGCCGTACGAGCGTCGGCCCGTCCCCGATGTACCGCGCCGGGGGCCGCCGGCCCGAGGTGTCGCCCAGCCGCAGGGGCTCGTCCACGTCGTCGAGGTCGGCGTGCAGCGGAAGGTGCCCCTTCCGACCGGTCACGTAGGCCAGCAGGGAGAACGCGGACGGCAGCCCCGCACCCGCGTACGCGCCGGGCTCCCCGAACGCCTCGCGCACGTCCCCCGCGTGCACCCACTCGCCCAGCGCGAGGACGTCCAGCGCTCCGTCCGCCTTCGCGATCACCGGCCCGGCCTCGGTCATCCCGCGCTCGAGCTCGTCGACGACCTGGGCGTTGGTCCACTCGGCCCGCTCGGCGATGTCCCGGTCGTTGGACGCGGGCGAGAACACCCCTTCCTCGAACCGGCGCTCCAGCACCCGCGTGAACGCGGCCGAGCAGTGCGCCAGCACATCCCGCACCGTCCACCCCGGACACGCCGCCACCGGCAACGCGAAGTCCGCGTCGGGCCTCCTCCGCAGCAACGGGATCAGCGCGTCCCGCTCGACGGTCAGCAGCCGTCCGGGCAGCTCCGGGTCTCGTACGTTCTGCACATCCGCAGGAGTCGTCATGCCACCCACGCTAGTGGCGGCTGCGCCCCCAGGAGGGGAACCGTTGCGGGGCGGGCACGGGAGTCACTCCGTGGCCGGGGCCGGGGCCGGGAGCGCGGCGAGTTCGCCCAGGGTCCGGGCCGCCGGCGCCGGATCGACCAGCCACTTCAGGTGGCTGCCCGCGAGCGTGCGGACGTCGTACGGGTTGTCCGGCGTCAGCTCGTCGCCCTCGCGGATCAGCCGGTCCTGCAGGGCGAGCGGCATGCTCGCGTCGTCGGCCAGGCGGACGAAGGTCTTCGGGACACGCCCCCAGGTCGCCGCCTGCGCCCGGTCGGCGGAGGTGCCGACGTCCAGGTTCTCGTCGGGCTGGAAGGTGTTCAGGAAGGTCAGGAACTCCTCGTCGGTGCCGTCGGCGAGGAAAGCCGCCTTGAGCGCCGCGAGGGCGGCCGGGTCCGCGGTGCGGAAGTTGACGCGGAGCAGGCCGAGCTCGGCGGGGTTCCCGGCCATCGCCAGGCCCAGGGAGGCGGCGTCGACCGCGGCCATCTCCGGCTCGGCGTAGTAGTCGCCGACGTCGAGCGCGACCGGGCACCAGGCCGCGACGTAGACGACGCGGTCGATCAGGTCGGGCCGCGCGTTGGCCGCGGCCGTGGCCGTGACGCCGCCGCGGCTGTGGGCGACGAGGATCACCGGGCCGTTCCGCTTGGCCCGCTCCAGGACCCCGATCAGGTGCGCGGCGTTGTCGGCGAGCGTGACGCCCTTGATCGCACCGGGCGCGGTGGCGAGCCCTTCGGGATCCTACGGCGCCTGGTAGGCGCGGGTGTAGGTCGCCGCGAAGCCGTGGCCGGGCAGGTCGACGGCGACCGAACGGTGCCCGAGCAGGCCGAGTTCGGCCTGGAGCGGCGCGAAGGAGAAGGAGTTCGCGAAGGCTCCGTGGACCAGTACGAACGTCGGTTGCACCTGGCGGCTCACTTTCTGCTTCCTCGCGGCACCCGCGATCTTTTCCGGAAAGCACTCGGGCCGCTCCCGAAGGAACGGCCCCAGGACCTGGTGCAGCCATATGCACCGTGTTTTGTTTGCTACCGCCGATGCTGCCAAGGCCGACGGAAGCGGGCCAAGCCGACGTCACGCCATGTTGACGTCGCTTTTCGGTCAGTGAGCGTGGCTCGCGTGCGCGACGAAGGCGGACCAAGTGGCGGGGTTCACCGTGAGGGTGCCCCGGCCGGTGTCCTTGGAGTCTCGGACGTGGACGGAGGCGGGGAGGGCAGCGACCTCGACGCACTCGCCGCCCGCGCCACCGCTGTAGCTGGACTTGAACCAGTGGAGCGCCTGTGCCTGGGACTGCTCGGTGTTCATAGGTCTCCTTGCAGCAACTTCTCGATGTGACGCACGGATTCGTCAGGGGACAACGCCTGCGCCCGCAGGATTCCATACCGCACGGCGAACCCACGTACGCTTTCCCGCTTGGTGATCACGCGCCCGTTGGCCTGGCTCTCCACATACGCCACTTGCTCACCACCCTCCGGGGTCATCATCGTGAACGGCCCGTCCGCCCCCGCGTGATCGGTGACCCGGGTCGGCATGACCTGAATCTCGACATGGGGGTTCTCGGCGACGAGCAGCACGTGCTCCAACTGACCACGCAGCACGTCCACCCCGCCGAACGGCCGCTCCAGCACGGACTCCTCGATGACGAAGCTGAGCGTCGGCGCGGGCTTCCGCTCATAGAGCTTGTGGCGTGCCATCCGAGCCGCCACCATCTGCTCGATCTCGTCCTCGCGCCGCCGAGGCCTCCACACGGTGAACATGGTCCGCGCGTACTCCTCCGTCTGGAGCAGACCGGGCACGGCCAGCACCGCATACGCGTGGAACTCGACGGCCTCCTCCTCGATCCGCGCCGCGTCACGGAAGAACGCCGGGTACCGCGTGAGCGCCACGGCCCGCTTCATGGCGAGCAGCAACCCACCGCCCTCCAGCAGACTGTCGAGGTTGTCGATGGTCTCCGGCCGTGGAATCCGGCGCCCCTGCTCGATCGCGGCGATCTGCGCCTCGCTGTATCCGAGCCGTGGGGCGAGTGCGGCCTGAGTGAGCCCGGCCCGCTCGCGGAGGATCTTGACCTGCCTGCCGAAGGAACGCAGCAACTCGTCGGCAGGATCCTCATTCCGCGCTGCCTGCTCCGCGACCTGCACCATGGGCTGCCCCTCTCCCTCACCGACAGGCACTCTCGGCATCCCTACAGCAACGCTGTGTAAGGGATTCGTTGCTGGTCACGGTATGCACACAGCGGCACGCTCACTTCCATGACGACAGAAACTCCCCCCATCGAGCGCACCGGCCAATCCTCCGCACACGCCGAAGAGTTCTCTATGTGCTTCACCTCCACCCCGCGAGGCGCCCGTCTGGCCCGTCGGCTCGCTTCCCACCGCCTGGATGCCTGGGGCTTCCCGTACGAGTCCGAGGTGAACGAGACCGTGACGCTCGTCGTGGCCGAGCTCAGCGCCAACGCGGTGACCCACGGCCGCGTCTCCGGCCGCGACTTCCGTCTGAGCCTGACACTGGCCGCCGCGCGTGATCTCGTTCGCGTCGAGGTCACCGACACTCGAGACGACGGCTTCCTCCCGGCCCGGCCCTGCGCTCCTCAGGATCCTGAGGCGGAGGAGGGCCGCGGTCTCTGGCTGGTGTCCTGCCTGACGAGCCGGCTGTCCGTCGAGCCACGCAAAGAAGGAGGACCGGGCAAAACGGTACGGGCCGAGCTGGAGCTCTGTGGCAAAGTTCCCGCGATCCGTGAGGTCGGGAAGAATGGCCGTATGGCCGACACCGACGTCCTGCGCGCCCGTTTCGCCCGTGCTCTGGAGGGGGCTCGGGGTTCCGGGGGCGGGCCCGATCCGGCGCCCTACGCCGACAACCTGCTCGCCCGCTGGCAGGAGCCGCAGCGGCACTACCACACGCTCGCCCACCTCACCGCCGTACTCGATCACGTCGACGAGCTGGAGGCGTACGCGGACGACCCGGACGTCGTGCGGCTCGCGGCCTGGTTCCACGACGCCGTGTATCTGCCCGACCGCTCCGAGAACGAGGAGCGGTCGGCCCGGCTCGCCGAGCGGGCACTGCCCGAGGCCGGGGTTCCGGAGGCGAAGGTCGCCGAGGTGGCGCGGCTGGTGCGGCTCACCGTCACGCACGACCCGGCCGATGACGACCGGGACGGTCAGGTGCTGTGCGACGCCGACCTGGCGATCCTCGCCTCGCCCCCGTCGGCGTACGCCGTCTACACCGCCGCCGTCCGCGCGGAATACCACTTCGTGCCGGGCGACGCCTTCCGCGAGGGCCGGGCCGCCGTACTGCGTCAACTCCTGGCTCTTCCCCGCCTGTTCCGCACCTCTTACGGGCAGGAGCACTGGGAGGCCACCGCCCGATACAACATCGGCGGCGAGCTGGAAATGCTGTCGACCCCGGCACCGCCGCCCTCATAGCCTGCCCCGCATGCGTGCCTCGGGAGCGGAACAGGTGGAGGAAGCCGTCGCGGACTGCGTGGCGGCGCTGGCAGCGGTCCGGGAGTGGGAGGGGGTACGGGCCGGGCGACTGGAGTGGGACTGCCGTGCGACGGCGGTGCACATCGCCTCCGACCTCATCGCGTACGCCGGCCAGTTGGCCGGCCGGGCGCAGGACGCGTACGTGCCCTTCGAGATCACTCCGGACGACGGCACCGACAACGCCGGTCTCCTGACCGTGATCGGAACGACCGGCACCCTGCTCGCCGCCGCGATCCGCACCACCCCACGCGCGGTCCGCGCCTTCCACCCGTACCCCTTCCGGCACGCGAACCGCGAGGGCTTCGCCGCGATGGGCGTGGCCGAGGTGCTGCTGCACACCCACGACATCACCGAAGGTCTGGGCGTACGGTACGAACCACCCACCGAACTTGCCTCGTTCGTCCTCACTCGGATCTTCCCCCACGTCCGCCCGGGACCCACCCCCTGGCAGACCCTGCTGTGGGCGACCGGCCGCGGCGACCTGCCGGGGCGCGAGCCCGTCGGCCAGTGGCGCTGGAGCAACAATCCGGTGCTCCGCAGCGAGCGGCTCGACCTGGAGGGCGTCACGCCCGCGACCGTCGCCGACCTGAGTACGGGCGGTGACGGCGGCTACGAGTGGGTCGGCTCCGCTCCCGCCGACGGGACCCGGGTCGGTGCCGGGTTGATGGTCAAGCAGTACGAGGAAGGGACCTTCCACCCGGAGTGGACCATGTACGTGCTGGTCCGGCGGGAGGACGACCTCGCGCTGGGCGCCATGGGGTTCCACCGTGCTCCGGACGGGGACGGCCGCGTGGAGATCGGCTACGACCTCGTCGAGGGCGCCCGCGGCCACGGCTACGCCACCGAGGCGCTGCGCGCGCTGTCGGCGTGGGCGCTCGCGCAGGACGGTGCACGGACCGTCACCGCCGTCATCGACCGCGCCAACGTGCCCTCGCAGAACGTCGTCACCCGCGCCGGATTCACCCGGGTCACCGAGAACGCGGGCGAGTACGCGGGCGAGTACGTCTACGAAATCCGCCGCTGAACCGCGCCGTCACGCACCGTGCTCTTGCGCACCCGCAGCCCCGCCCCGTACAGCAGCCGCACCACCTCACGGCTGCTGACCTCCACCGCCCCGGCGAGCACGACGTCCGGGTACCGGTGCTGGGGGATGTCGTAGTGGTCGCGTTCGAAGGCGCGGCGGGGGACGCCGAGGGCGGCGGCGAAGGCGTGCAGTTCGTCGTAGGAGACGTCGCTGACCAGGTGGGACCAGAGTCGGCCGTGTCCCGGCCAGGTGGGCGGGTCGATGTACAGGGTCACGTCGAGGCCGCCCCGCCCAGCGAGCCGACCGCCGCGACCTTCACGCCCGCCAGGTGGCACACCCAGTGCGGATCGGGGCCGAGTTCCGGCTCCACCTCCAGCGCGTGCGGGTCGCCGGAGCCGCACACCGGGCACAGCGGCCAGCGGCCGTACCGCTCCAGCAGGGCGTCCTGCACGTCCTGGGCGACCAGACCGGCGACGAACCCGGCGCCCTCCGGCCACTGCTCGACCCACCAGCGTCGGTGCGCGACGGACTCCTCGACGAGCGAGACGACGTCCGCCTCGGCGACCTCCTGCGCGACCAGGTCCGCGAGCACGAGCGCGCGGGCCGCGTGCAACGCCTGCTCCAGGGAGCTGACAGGGCCGACGGGGGTGTCGTCGGGATCGCCGGGATCGTCATGGGAGGCCATGCCCCCATTGTGCGCACCCTTGACCGCACCACCGAAACGAAAATATCTTTCAAGGGTGACCCAGGACGTGAAGGAAATTTTCGCTCCGCCCGCCCCCGCCGCCCTCGCGGCCAAGGTGCGCACGCTGGCTCCCTCGATGACCCGTTCCATGCAACGGGTCGCCGAGGCCGTCGCGGGCGACCCGGCCGGCTGCGCGGCCCTCACGGTCACCGGCCTCGCCGAGCTCACCGGCACCAGCGAGGCCACCGTCGTCCGCACCGCCCGCCTGCTCGGCTACCCCGGCTACCGCGACCTGCGGCTCGCCCTCGCCGGGCTCGCCGCCCAGCAGCAGTCCGGCCGCGCGCCCTCCATCACGACCGACATCGCGGTGGACGACCCCATCGCCGACGTCGTCGCCAAGCTCGCCTACGACGAACAGCAGACCCTCGCCGACACCGCGGCCGGACTGGACACCGTCCAGCTCGGCGCGGCCGTCGCGGCGCTGGCCGGCGCCCGCCGGACGGACGTGTACGGCATCGGCGCCTCCGGCCTGGTCGCCCAGGACCTCACCCAGAAGCTGCTGCGCATAGGCCTGATAGCCCACGCCCCCGGCGACCCACACCTCGCCGTCACCAACGCGGTGCAGCTGCGCGCCGGTGACGTGGCCGTCGCGATCACGCACTCCGGGTCGACGGGGGACGTCATCGAACCGCTGCGGGTGGCCTTCGAGCGCGGGGCGACGACGATCGCGGTGACCGGCCGCCCGAACGGTCCCGTCACCCAGTACGCCGACCACGTACTGACCACGTCCACGGCCCGCGAGAGCGAACTGCGCCCGGCCGCGATGTCGTCCCGGACCAGTCAACTCCTGGTGGTGGACTGCCTGTTCGTCGGCATCGCCCAGCGCACCTACGAGTCGGCGGCCCCGGCTCTGTCCGCGTCGTACGAGGCCCTGGCCCACCGGCACCGGAGCGGTCCGCGGTAGCGGACGGGGGCTCGGGGGACACGGCGGGGCCGAGCACGCCCCACCACGGTTCCGGCACCGGCCGGAGACACCGGACACGGACACCGCACACAGACCACCGGACACAGACCACCGGACACAGACCACCGGACACAGACCACCGGAGAGAACCGTTCCATGACCCACACGTCCGAACCCCGTGGTCTCCGCGCCGAGTTGGAGACTCTGACCACCGAGGCGTTCCGTCCAGAGCTGGCGGACGTCGACCGGCTGCCCACCCTCGACATCGCCCGGCTGATGAACGGCGAGGACGCCACCGTGGCCGGTGCCGTGGCCGAGCAGCTGCCGCGGATCGCCGCCGCGATCGACGCCATCGCCGACCGGATGGCCCGGGGCGGCCGGCTGGTCTACGCGGGCGCGGGCACCGCCGGTCGGCTCGGCATCCTGGACGCCTCCGAGTGCCCGCCGACCTTCAACACCGACCCCGCCAGGGTCGTCGGCCTGATCGCGGGCGGCCCCGGCGCCGTGGTGACCTCGGTCGAGGGCGCCGAGGACTCGGCGGAGCTGGCCGCGTCCGACCTGGCCGCGCTGGGGCTGACCCCCGACGACTCGGTGGTCGGCGTCTCCGCCTCCGGGCGCACCCCGTACGCCGTCGGCGCCGTCACCCACGCCCGCGCGCGGGGCGCGCTGACCGTGGGCCTCGCCTGCAACCCGGGCAGCCCGCTCGCCGCGGCGGCCGAGCACGGCGTCGAGGTGGTCGTCGGCCCGGAACTCCTCACCGGCTCCACCCGCCTCAAGGCCGGCACCGCCCAGAAACTCGTCCTGAACATGGTCTCGACGATCACGATGATCCGACTGGGCAAGACGTACGGGAACCTGATGGTCGACGTCCGCGCCTCCAACGAGAAGCTGCGCGCCCGCTCCCGCCGCATCGTCGCCCTCGCCACCGGCGCGGCGGACGCCGACATCGAACGCGCCCTGGCCGCCACGGACGGCGAGGTCAAGCACGCCATCCTGGTCCTGCTCGCCGACGTGGACGGCCCGACGGCCGCCCGCCTGCTGACCGAGGCGAACGGTCACCTGCGCGCGGCGCTGGCGAAGGCGGGCGGTCAGGAATCCGCGGAGGCCGGACCGGCGGCGGAAGGCTGATCGGTTCGGCCGCCCGGGAGCAGGGTGAGGCCGCACAGGCCGCCGACCAGCCAGCTCACCACCGCCCATCCGCCCTGGCCGAGGCCCAGCGTCACGACGAACGCGACGAGCGACGCCGTGAGAACGGCGACGGCAGCACGCCGCAGTCCGGTGCCGGCGTCCCACTCACGGCGCAGCACGCCGGAACGCCGCCACATCGTCCACAAGGCGACACCGGCGACCAGCGCCTGACACACGACGAACCAGGCGGGCACCGGGGGCAGCCCGTCCAGCCCCGCCTCACCACGCCACAGTTCCAGGAGCCCTGCCCCCAGGACGAACGGACCGATCAGGCCGAACACCCCCGCCACGGCGCGCACGAAGCCGACGCCCACGACCGACGCGCCGGCGCCGCCGAACGGCGTGGCCGCGCGGGACATCGCGTGGAAGCGGCGGGCCGCCCCCCGGAAATCCGTCGCGAC
Organism: Streptomyces sp. NWU339; assembly: GCF_003143855.1. Classification (GTDB taxonomy): domain Bacteria; phylum Actinomycetota; class Actinomycetes; order Streptomycetales; family Streptomycetaceae; genus Streptomyces. The sequence continues at coordinate 129,431 of NZ_QFRK01000012.1, read as the reverse complement.
GATCCAGCCGAAGGCGGTCGCGAACACCCCCAGGCCACCAAGAACATCGCGCCACTCCCCTCGCCTGACATCCGTCTCGGCCAGTGCCGACATCGGATGTGTTCGGGCATGGTAAGCGGGGGCCACAGGCGTTCGACATGCCGGATCCCGGCAATATCCCAGCTCCTCGGATGCCGGAACGCGTACGCGGCGGACGGCTGGATCCATACCATCCCCGCGGTTCGTCCAGGCCGCGAACGCCCGGAGCGACCACTCCGCAAGACGGCGACCGTCCCCGGTGAACACTGGGATACTGGCCCCACCCCCACACGGAGACGAAGCACATGAACCACGCGCAGCTCACCGCCCTGGGCCGCGCCCTGCGCGTCCTCGGCGAGCACGGCGAGGCGCTGGCCGCCGACACGCCGGACGCCAAGCTGCACGAGGTGCGGGCCGACCTGAAACGCGCGCTGGACCGGCTGGAGGAGAGCGTCGAGACGGCCGCGCCCAGCACCCGCTGCCCCGAGCACCCGACCGGGCCGGTCGACGAGAGCGCCCCCGACCTGTGCCTGTTGTGCGAGACCCGGCGCCGGACCGCTCGCCGCGCCGAGTTCAACGGACCGGCGCCCCACCACCCGCCCACCGAACCCGTCCCGTCCCGGTACGGGATGCACGGCGACCGCCCCCAGCCGCAGCAGCGCTGGCTGCCGGAGCTGTGGAACGGTCAGGCGTGGCAGCTGTGCGGCACCCCGCGCCGGGACCGGCGCGAGGCCGAGCTGTACATCGCGGCGCAGCGGCGCGGGCCCCGGCCCGCCATGGCGTACCGGGTCGTGCACGAGTTCACCGACTACGAGGTGCTGCGCGTGTGGGGGACGCCGGTCCGGGCCGACATCGAGCCGTTGGGCGGCCCGTAGCCGACGGGGCCCGCAGCTCAGCTCAGTGTCTGCAGCGACGCCGCGTCGTACGGCTCGAGCTCGTCGAAGCGTCCGCCGAGGACCTTCGCCGCCCAGTCCGGGTCCTGGAGCACCGCACGCCCCACGGCGACGAGATCGAACTCGTCACGCTCCAGCCGGTCGAGCAGGTTGTCGAGGCTGCCCAGTTCGGCGCCCTTCCCCCGGAACGCGTCCTGGAAGTCCCCGTTCAGGCCGACCGAACCGACCGTGATGGCGGGCCTGCCGGTCAGCTTCTTCGTCCAGCCGGCCAGGTTCAGGTCCGAGCCCTCGAACTCCGGGAGCCAGTAACGGCGGGTGGAGGCGTGGAAGGCGTCGACACCGGCCGCCGCGAGCGGGGCGAGGATCGCCTCCAGCTCCTCGGGGGTCTCGGCGAGACGGGAGTCGTAGGCGTCCTGCTTCCACTGGGAGTACCGGAAGATGACCGGGAACCCGGGCGAGACCCGCTCGCGGACCGCCGCGACGATCTCCGTCGCGAACCTCGCCCGCGCCACCGGGTCGCCGCCGTAGGCGTCGGTACGGCGGTTGGTGCCCGCCCACAGGAACTGGTCGATCAGGTAGCCATGGGCGCCGTGCAGCTCCACGCCGTCGAAGCCGATGCGCTCGGCGTCCGCCGCGGCCTGCGCGAACGCCTCGACCACCGCGTCGATGTCGGCCTGCGTCATGGCCTTGCCGGTGCCCTCGGTGCCGTCGGTGCGCACGCCGGACGGACCGACCGCCGGGGCCTGCGGATACGGCGCCTGCCCCTGCTTGCGGACCATCCCGATGTGCCACAGCTGCGGCACGATCGTGCCGCCCGCCGCGTGCACCGCCTCGGCGACCTTCGTCCAGCCGGCCAGCTGCTCCTCGCCGTGGAACCGCGGCACCCGGTCGCTCAGCCCGGCCGACTCGTGCCCCACGTAGGTGCCCTCGGTGACGATCAGTCCGACACCGGCGGCGGCCCGCCGGGCGTAGTACGACACCACGTCCTCACCGGGAACACCGCCCGGCGAGAACATCCGGGTCATCGGCGCCATCGCGATGCGGTTCGGCACGGTGAGGCCGTTGATGGAGACCGGGCGGGACAGGATCCCCGAGGCTCGGGCGGCGGCGGTGGAGGCGGTGACGGTCATGGGGGGGCTCCTCGTTGGATGTACCAGTCGGTATGTGCGCGTGCATCAATCGCACTCCACCCCCAACCACCAAGCCCCGAAGGGCATTCCATCCACCGGCACACCCGCCTGTGACCCCGGCCACACCCGCACTGAAGCTCAGGCACCGGGCCGATCCCGCACACGAGGAACACGGAAACCCGGAAACTTTGAAACCCGGAAACGCCCGAGGGCGGCACCCCCTGTCGGAAACAGGGGGTGCCGCCCTCGGTACTGACGGACCGGGTCCGAACCTGAGGTGAGTCAGGCTCAGAAGTCCATGTCACCGCCCGGCATGCCGCCCGGAGCGGCCGCGGCGGCCTTCTCCGGCTTGTCGGCGATGACGGCCTCGGTGGTGAGGAACAGCGCGGCGATCGACGCGGCGTTCTGCAGCGCGGAGCGCGTCACCTTGGCCGGGTCGATGATGCCTTCCTTGACCAGGTCGACGTAGTCGCCGGTCGCGGCGTTCAGGCCGTGACCCGGGGTCAGGTTGCGCACCTTCTCCACCACGACGCCGCCCTCGAGGCCGGCGTTGACGGCGATCTGCTTCAGCGGGGCCTCGAGCGCGAGCTTCACGGCGTTGGCGCCGGTCGCCTCGTCACCCTCGAGCTCCAGCTTCTCGAACACCTGGGAGGCCTGGAGCAGGGCCACGCCACCACCGGCGACGATGCCCTCCTCGACGGCCGCCTTCGCGTTGCGAACGGCGTCCTCGATGCGGTGCTTGCGCTCCTTGAGCTCGACCTCGGTGGCGGCACCGGCCTTGATGACCGCGACACCGCCGGCGAGCTTCGCCAGGCGCTCCTGCAGCTTCTCGCGGTCGTAGTCCGAGTCGCTGTTCTCGATCTCGGCGCGGATCTGGTTCACGCGGCCCTGGACCTGCTCCGAGGAGCCGGCACCGTCGACGATGGTGGTCTCGTCCTTGGTGATGACGACCTTGCGGGCCTTGCCGAGCAGGTCGAGGCTGGTGTTCTCCAGCTTGAGGCCGACCTCCTCGGAGATGACCTCGCCGCCCGTGAGGATGGCGATGTCGTTGAGCATGGCCTTGCGGCGGTCGCCGAAGCCCGGGGCCTTGACGGCGACGGACTTGAAGGTGCCGCGGATCTTGTTGACGACCAGGGTCGACAGGGCCTCGCCCTCGACGTCCTCGGCGATGATCAGCAGCGGCTTGCCCGACTGCATGACCTTCTCCAGGAGCGGCAGCAGGTCCTTGACATTGCCGATCTTGGAGTTGGCGATCAGGATGTACGGGTCGTCGAGCGACGCCTCCATACGCTCCATGTCGGTGGCGAAGTACGCCGAGATGTAGCCCTTGTCGAAGCGCATACCCTCGGTGAGCTCCAGCTCCAGACCGAAGGTCTGGGACTCCTCGACGGTGATGACGCCTTCCTTGCCGACCTTGTCCATGGCCTCGGCGATGAGCTCGCCGATCTGGGTGTCGGCGGCGGAGATGGAGGCCGTGGAGGCGATCTGCTCCTTGGTCTCGACGTCCTTCGCCTGCTCCAGCAGGGCACCGGAGACGGCCTCGACGGCCTTCTCGATACCGCGCTTGAGGGCCATCGGGTTGGCGCCGGCGGCTACGTTGCGCAGGCCCTCCTTGACCAGGGCCTGGGCGAGGACGGTCGCGGTGGTCGTACCGTCACCGGCGACGTCGTCCGTCTTCTTGGCGACTTCCTTGACCAGCTCGGCGCCGATCTTCTCGTACGGGTCCTCGAGCTCGATCTCCTTGGCGATGGACACACCATCGTTGGTGATCGTGGGAGCGCCCCACTTCTTCTCGAGGACGACGTTGCGGCCCTTGGGGCCGAGCGTCACCTTGACGGCGTCCGCGAGCTGGTTCATGCCGCGCTCGAGGCCGCGCCGCGCCTCCTCGTCGAACGCGATGATCTTGGCCATGTGAAGTGGTCCCTCCAGGACTGGGGGTGATTACTTCGGACCGCGCCCGCGCCCGCGACGGACGGCTCACAGAACCGGTGGTTCCTTGCCCCACCGGCCTGCGGGCCTCACCGACCCGGTCCTTACGTTGTCACTCTCACCTTCAGAGTGCTAACGCCAATGATTAGCACTCGACCCATGCGAGTGCAAGCGCCCCCGGGGGATCGCCGGAGGAGTCAGCCGCGCGCGAACACCCCCGGGCACCGGCCACCACCCGGGCCCCGGCACGGCGAAGGGCCCGCACCCCGGGGGTGCGGACCCTTCGCCAGCAGGAAATTCTTGCGGTTGGTAGCGCGTTCAGGCGGTGACGCGAACCATGTCGGCCTGCGGGCCCTTCTGGCCCTGCGAGATCTCGAACTCGACCCGCTGACCCTCTTCAAGGGTGCGGTAGCCGTCCATCTGGATCGCGCTGTAGTGGACGAAAACATCCGCACCACCGTCGACCGCGATGAAGCCGTACCCCTTCTCCGCGTTGAACCACTTGACGGTGCCCTGAGCCATGCCTAACTCCCCTATTACTGGCCCTTGCACAGATCCACACTTCGCGGATCCGGGTCAGACCTCACCCCCCGACGATCGGGGGCGTGCGCCGGAACGCGTCGACCGCGGCCGAATGTATCCGTCCAACTGCCCTCTGCAACAGGTCAATCGGACGAGAAATCTGGACGGCACCGGTCCGGAATATGACGGGAATTCACCTGATTTCAGGTCAAGTCAGGCCGGACAAAGCTCGCAAATGCCGCAGAAGTGGCCCAGAGTTTGGCTGTATCCAGTCGGGCGTGCGGCAGGAATTGACGGTTCCAGAACGGGGAGTCGGGACCGTGTTCCCCAACCCTACCGCGCTCAACCCCATGGAATTGCCCCCTCCGCTTCTCTCACGGAGGGGGCAACGCGGTAAACATTCGGCAATATCGATTACCGAGGGTAATGATCAGCCGCCGGCGACGGCCGGGATGATCGACACACCGGCACCGTCCGGGGTCACCGTCTCCAGACCCTGCTCGAAGCGGACGTCGTCGTCGTTGACGTAGACGTTGACGAAACGGCGCAGCTTGCCCTGGTCGTCCAGGACCCGGGCGGAGATCCCGGTGTGGTTCTTCTCCAGGTCGGCGATGACGTCGCCGAGGGTCGCCCCCTCGGCGTTCACCTCGGCCTTGCCGCCGGTGTAGGTGCGCAGGATGGTCGGGATGCGAACGGTCACGCTCATGCGACTTGACCTCCAGTGACGATGGGAATACTTTGCGTGTCGGTCACCAGGCCGACGGTCTCGGCCCGTGGAGCCGGTGAAGGACCTCGACTCGGGTGCGTCCCGGGGACGACCGGCCGTGCAGCAGGACGCCCGGCGGGTGCCCGCCGGCCCCCTCGGGACCGGCGAGGAGGAGGTCAGGCGAGGCCAGCCTCTCGGAACGACTCGAGGTTGGGACGGATGGTCGCGGTGAGGCCGCTGTCGGCCACCGCGTCCAGCGTCTTGAGACCGTCGCCGGTGTTGAGTACGACGGTGGTCAGGGACGGGTCCAGGACGCCGTTCTCGATCAGCTTCTTCGTGACGCCGACGGTCACACCGCCCGCGGTCTCGGCGAAGATGCCCTCGGTCCGGGCGAGCAGCCGGATGGCCTCCACGACCTGCTCGTCCGTCACGTCCTCCACCGCGCCGCCGGTGCGGCGCGCGATGTCCAGGACGTACGGGCCGTCGGCCGGGTTGCCGATGGCGAGCGACTTGGCGATGGTCTTCGGCTTCTGCGGCCGGACGACGTCGTGGCCCGCCTTGTACGCGGTCGACACCGGCGAGCAGCCCTCGGCCTGCGCGCCGAAGATCCTGTACGGCTTGTCCTCGACGAGGCCGAGCCGGATCAGCTCCTGCAGCCCCTTGTCGATCTTCGTGAGCTGCGAGCCGGAGGCTATGGGGACGACGATCTGGTCGGGCAGCCGCCAGCCGAGCTGCTCGCAGATCTCGTACGCGAGGGTCTTGGAGCCCTCGGCGTAGTACGGCCGCAGGTTGACGTTGACGAAGCCCCAGCCCTCGCCGGCCGGGTCGCCGATCAGCTCGGAGCAGAAGCGGTTCACGTCGTCGTAGTTGCCCTCGATGCCGACGAGTTCACCGCCGTAGACGGCGGCCATGACGACCTTGCCCTGCTCCAGGTCGTGCGGGATGAACACGCAGGAGCGCAGGCCGGCGCGGGCGGCGGCGGCGCCGACGGCACCGGCGAGGTTGCCCGTGGAGGAGCAGGACAGGGTGGTGAAGCCGAAGGCGCGGGCGGCCTCCAAGGCCTGGGCGACGACCCGGTCCTTGAAGGAGTGGGTCGGGTTGCCGGAGTCGTCCTTCACGAACAGGCCGCCGGTGACGCCGAGTTCGCGGGCCAGGTTGTCGGCCTGGACGAGCTGGGTCCAGCCGGGGTTGATGTTCGGCCTGGTCGCCACGTCGGCGGGGACGGGCAGCAGGGGCGCGTAGCGCCAGATGTTCGCGGGGCCCGCCTCGATGCGCCGGCGGAGTTCCTCGGTGTCGTAGGCCGAGAAGTCGTAGGCGATCTCCAGCGGACCGAAACACTCCTCGCACGCGAAGACGGGGCCGAGGGGGACGCGGTGGCCGCATTCGCGGCAGGACAGCGCGGCGGCGGGACCGAGATCGACGGAGGGCTCGGCGGATCCGGCGGCGGATACGGTGGTGCTTGCGACAGTCTGCACAGCCATGTGAGGCGAGGCCCTTTCTCCTCATCTTCCTCACGACGTGTTTCGCCGTGAGACGGATTTGGCACCTTCCCTAGCCGGGAGCCTCGCGTGGACGATCAGCGATCAGCGTTCGGTGTTCCGCTGTGATCGTCGATCGACGGTGATCCACGAGAACCGGCTGGAGGGTTGCCGGGGCTTCATCGGGCCGTGTCCCTCTGCCCCTCTGGATGAGCTGTATTCGGTTGTGTGTCATGCGGTGGTGCGATCGTGCACCGCGGACGCAAGGAGGGTCGTGACCCCCGGTGTGCAAGGGGCGTCCGCGTTGCTCAAGACTGTAACCGACGGCCAGGACGACCGAGAGTGCGCGTCCGAACCGCGAGATGGATCAACGGGTGTCAGGTGTATGGATCACAGAGGCGAGGAGCCGCAGACCGTGCTGGAAGAAGTCGAGCGCTGGCTGGCCGACCGCTCCTGGTCCGTGGCCGACCGCCCGCTGCACCGCGTCCTGGCCGCGAAGCGCGCCACGGGCCGGACGGTGAGCGTGGTACTGCCCGCGCTCAACGAGGAGGCGACGGTCGGTGACATCGTCGGGGTCGTCCGGCACGAGCTGATGCTCCGGGCCCCGCTGGTCGACGAGATCGTGGTCGTGGACTCCGGCTCGACCGACCGCACGTCCGAGGTGGCCGCGGCGGCGGGCGCGACGGTGGTGCACCGGGACACGATCCTGCCCCGCCTCCCCGCCGTGCCCGGCAAGGGCGAGGTGCTGTGGCGCTCCCTGCTCGTCACCCGGGGGGACATCGTCTGCTTCGTCGACGCGGACCTCAGGGAGTTCTCCGCCGACTTCGTCTCCGGCATCGTCGGCCCGCTGCTCACCGAGCCGGACGTCCACCTGGTGAAGGCGATGTACGACCGCCCCTTCACGCTGTCCGACGGGAGTACCCCCGACACCGCAGCCACCTCCACCACCGCAGCCACCGCCGCCACGGCCGGTCAGGGCGGCAGGGTCACGGAGCTGATGGCGCGCCCGCTGCTCAACATGCACTGGCCGCAGCTGGCCGGCTTCGTCCAGCCGCTCGGCGGCGAGTACGCGGCCCGGCGCTCGCTCCTGGAGCAGCTGCCCTTCCCCGTCGGCTACGGCGTGGAGCTGGGCATGCTGGTCGACGCCCTGCACCTGGTGGGGCTGGACGCCCTCGCCCAGGTCGACGTCGGCGTCCGCCGGCACCGCCACCAGGACGGCCAGGCCCTCGGCCGCATGGCCGCCGCGATCTACCGCACCGCCCAGCTGCGCCTGGCCCGCGGCCACCTGATCCGCCCCGCGCTCACCCAGTTCGAACGGATCGGGGGCACCTTCGAGCCCCGCACCTACTCGGTGGACACGGAGGAACGCCCCCCGATGGCGGAGATGGCCGAGTACCGGTCCCGTCGGGTGGCCTGAGCACACTCGCCGCGTGGCAAGAACTTCCGCCACGCGGCGTCAACGTGTGCGCCACGCCGCACAGGGCCCGTGACGCCAGGGCGCCTCTCATACCGTCGCATCGTGCGTTTGAGCGCATCAGCGACGGGCTAGGTTGAGGCGTGTGACTCCGCTCCCTGCCCGAAGGAAGGGGCTTCCAATCCAAGGATTGCGGTCCAGCCCGAACCGATCCCTTATGGGACAAAGGGAAAAATAGCATGGGCGAGGAGATCGAGTGAGGCGTATGGCTTCCATGCAGGGTGCTCGGGTGCTGGTCGCGTCGAATCGCGGCCCCGTTTCGTACACGGTGGAGGAGGACGGTTCGCTGCGGGCCAGTCGCGGTGGCGGCGGGCTGGTGTCCGGGCTGTCGGCGATCGGGCCGGACGCGGGGTCGCTGTGGGTGTGCTCGGCGCTGTCCGACGGCGACCGCGAGGCCGTGCGGCGCGGGGTCGGCGAGGACGGCGTGCAGATGCTGGACATCCCGGCGGACGTGCACGCCGACGCGTACAACGGCATCGCCAACTCGGTGCTGTGGTTCGTGCACCACATGCTGTACCAGACGCCGGTGGAGCCCGTCTTCGACACGGAGTTCCGGCGGCAGTGGGCCTCCTACGAGGCCTACAACCGGGCCTTCGCCGAGGCGCTGGCCGAGGAGGCGGCGCAGGGGGCCGCGGTGGTGGTGCAGGACTACCACCTGACGCTGGTCCCGGGGCTGCTCCGGGAGCTCCGCCCCGACCTGCACATCGGCCACTTCTCGCACACGCCGTGGGCGCCGCCGGAGTACTTCGGGATGCTGCCCGACGACATCGCCGGGCAGGTGCTGCGCGGCATGCTGGGCGCGGACCGGCTCGGCTTCCTCACCCACCGCTGGGCGGACGCGTTCACCGCGTGCTGCGAACGGTTCGCGGGCGGGCTCGGCGACACCCGGATCGGTGTGCACGGGCTGGGTGCCGACGCGGACTTCCTGCGCGGGCGCGCGCGGGAGGCGGACGTCGAGGAGCGGCTCGGCGTGCTGCGCAAGGAGATCGGCACGGCTCCCGACGGCACCGCGCGGCGGACGGTCGTCCGGGTCGACCGGACCGAGCTGTCGAAGAACATCGTGCGCGGTCTGCTGGCGTACCGGCAGCTCCTCGAGGACCACCCCGAGTGGCGCGAACGGGTGGTGCACCTCGCCTTCGCCTACCCGTCCCGGCAGGACCTCGCCGTGTACCGCGACTACACCGCCGAAGTGGGGCGGGTCGCCGAGGAGATCAACGAGCGGTACGGGACACCCGGCTGGCGTCCGGTCGTGCTGCACGTCAGGGACGACTTCGCGCGCTCGCTGGCCGCGTACCGGCTGGCCGACGTGGCGCTGGTCAACCCCATCCGGGACGGTATGAACCTGGTCGCCAAGGAGATCCCGATCCTCGCCGAGGGGGGCTGTGCGCTGGTGCTGTCCCGGGAGGCGGGCGCGCACGAGGAGCTGGGCGAGGACGCGATCACCGTCAACCCGTACGACGTGGTCGGCACGGCGCGCGCCCTGCACGAGGCCCTCACGATGGGCCCGGCGGAACGGACCGAAGCCGCCAAGCGCCTGACCGCGGCGGCGACCGCGCTGCCACCGGAGCAGTGGTTCCTGGACCAGTTGAACGCCCTCCGCGAGGAGTCGTAGGCCCGGCGGGGCCCGGCCCTGGACGGCCGGTCGGGGTGGCGTGCGACGGGGTGGGCGTGGATAGGTTGGCGGTATGGGCAGTCATACGGATTCCACGGACCCGAATGCCACGCACTCGAACACCGTCGGCCCGGCCGCCGCGGAGCCCCTGCCGACGCCCGCCACGCGGGCCGGGCGGGAGGGGCTCGACGCGTTGCTCGCGCGGCCGGGGAGGGCGCTGATCGGCCTCGACTTCGACGGCACGCTCTCGCCGATCGTGCCCGACCCGGAGCAGGCCCGCGCCCACCCGGAGGCGGTGCCCGCGCTCACCGCGCTCGCCCCGGAGGTGGCCTCCGTGGCGGTGATCACGGGCCGGCCGCCCGAGGTCGCGGTGCACCACGGCGGCTTCGCGGGCGTCCCCGGTCTGGAGCACCTGGTCGTCCTCGGCCACTACGGCGCCGAACGCTGGGACGCCGCCACCGGCGACATCACCGCGCCCGCCCCGCACCCCGGTGTCGCCGGCGTCCGCGCGGAACTGCCGGGGCTGCTCGACCGGGTCGGTGCCGGCCAGGGCGTCCGGACCGAGGAGAAGGGCCGCGCGGTGGCCGTCCACACCCGCAGGGCCGCCGACCCCCAGGCCGCGTTCGAGGCGCTGCGCGGGCCGCTGTCCGATCTGGCGGCCCGGCACGGCCTGGTCGTGGAGCCCGGCCGCATGGTCCTGGAGCTGCGTCCGCCGGGGACGGACAAGGGCGTGGCGCTGCTGGAGTACGCCCGCGAGATCGGCGCCGGGTCCGTCCTCTACGCGGGGGACGACCTGGGTGACCTTCCCGCCTACGCCGCCGTCGAGGAGCTCCGCTCCGACGGCGTCCCCGGCCTGCTGGTGTGCAGCGGCAGCGACGAGGTCCCGGAGCTGAGGGAACGCGCGGACCTGGTGGTCGACGGCCCCGCCGGAGTCGTACGCCTGCTCCGGGCACTGGCGTCGTCCCTGCACGCCGCCTGACCCACCCCGCCCCCCATGGGCGCGTCCCTCGGCGTCCCGGCCCCCGTGCCGTTCCGGTGCCCCGGTCGGCCGCGTTCAGCGTTCCGTGCGGCGGGACTCGCGGATGCGTCTGAGCCGGTTCACCGTGACCGGGTCGTGGGCCAGGGCGCGGGGGTCGTCGAGCAGGGCGTTGAGGAGCTGGTAGTAGCGCACCGGGGGCAGGCCCAGCTCCTCGCGTATCGCCCGTTCCTTCACGCCGGGGCCGAGGAAGCCGCGGCGCTCCAACGCGATGATGTCCTGCTCGCGCCGGGCCAGCCGTTCCTCATCCATGCCCCGACGGTAGCCCCTGCCATGGACATCCGGTCACCGGCAGGGGCTGCGGGGAGAGTCCTAGCGTGAGCTCTCCGCGCGCGTCGCGGTCGCCTGGAGGCCGTCCAGCACGCCCTTGGGGCTGCCGCCCGGGGCGACCGCCTTGCCGATCTGCTCCTTGATGGCCACGTTGACCGCGGCCCAGGAGGTGTTGCCGACCGGGTAGAGCTCCGAGGTGGCCAGCTCGTCGAGGAAGGGCTTGAGGTCCTTGTCCCGCTCGGACCCCTCCATCACCCGGGACGCGGAGCTGGTGACCGGCAGCAGGCTGTAGTCGCGGGAGAAGTCGAGCACGTTCTCCTCGCTGTAGACGAAGTCGAGGAACTCGCCGATCTCGTCGCCGTGGCCGTTCTTGTTGAAGGCCATCATCCAGTCGGCGACCCCGAGCGTGGCCCGGCTCTCGCCGTCGATCCCCGGCGTCGGCACGGTGCCGAACTCCACGCCCTTCTTCTCGGCCATCTCGATCAGCGAGGGGTGGCCGTTCAGCATGCCGACGTCGCCGTCGGCGAAGGCGGCGAACGCTTCGGCGCGGTCGAGCTTGCCGGGCGCCACCGGGCCGGTCAGGCCCTTGCCGACCAGCTCGTCCTTCAGCCAGGTGACGGTCGCGGTGTTCTCCGCGGAGTCGAAGCTGTAGGAGCCCAGGGAGTCGATGTAACCGCCCTTGCCGCTGAGCAGCCACTGCATGGTCTCGGCCTGTGCCTCCTCCGGGCCGAGGGGCAGCGCGTAGGGGTACTTCACGCCCTCCGCCTTGAGCGCCTCGGCGTTCGCGGCGAGATCGTCCCAGGTCTTCGGCGGGGTGAGGCCCGCGTCCTCGAACAGGGTCTTGTTGTAGAACAGCACGCGCGTGGAGGAGGCGAACGGCATGCCGTACTGCACGCCGTTGACCTGGCCCGCGTTGGCCAACTGCGAGACGAAGTCGGCCTGGACGGGGATGGAGAGCACGTCGTCGGCCTTGTAGAGCAGGCCTTCGGCGGCGTAGTCGGCGTAGGCGCCGATCTGGGCCATGTCCGGCGGGTCGCCCGCGTCGACCATCTTCTTGACCTCGCGGTCGACGTCGTTCCAGGAGTGGATGCTGACGTCGATCTTCACGCCCGGGTGCTCGGCCTCGTACTGCTTCGTCAGGGCGGCCCAGTACTTCTCGGAGCTGTCGGCCTCGCCGGTGCCGTAGTCGGCGGCGACCAGTTTCAGCGTCACGTCGGAGGAGTCTTCGCCGACACCGCATCCGCTGAGGACTCCCGTCAGCCCCAGTGCGGACACCGCCGCGATCGTCCTTGCCAAGCCCCGCCGCTGCACTGCTTCTTTCCCCAACCCGGCGCCCCGCGCCATCCGTTCGAAAGTTTTCTGGTAGTCCGATAGTCGGAACAAGGTCTACACCACGTAAGTGGACTAGACCTCTTGCGGGTCCCGGGGCCACACTGTTCCACGTGAAACACGTCATCGCCCTCGATGTGGGCGGCACCGGGATGAAGGCCGCCCTGGTCGGAGCGGACGGCGAGCTGCTGCACCAGGCCCGCCGCGCCACCGGCCGGGACCGCGGCCCGGACGCGGTCGTCACCGGCGTCCTCGGCTTCGCCGCCGAACTCCGCGCCCACGGCGTCGAGCGCTACGGCGAGCCCGCCTCCGCCGCAGGCCTCGCCGTCCCCGGCATCGTCGACGAGGCGGAGGGCATTGCCGTCTACTCCGCCAACCTCGGCTGGCGCGACGTCCCGCTGCGCGCACTGCTCGCCCAGCGGCTCGGCGGTCTCCCCGTCGCCCTCGGCCACGACGTCCGCACCGGCGGGCTCGCCGAGGGCCGCATCGGGGCGGGCCGGGGCGCCGACCGGTTCCTGTTCGTCCCGCTGGGCACCGGCATCGCGGGCGCCATCGGCATCGACGGCCGGGTGGAGGCGGGCGCGCACGGCTTCGCCGGAGAGATCGGCCACATCGTCGTACGGCCCGGGGGCGCCCCCTGCCCGTGCGGTCAGCGCGGCTGCCTGGAGCGGTTCGCGTCCGCGGCGGCGGTCAGCGAGGCCTGGGCGGCGGCCTGCGGCGACCCGGGGGCGGACGCGGCCGACTGCGCCAAGGCCGTGGAGTCCGGCGACGCACGGGCCCGGGAGGTCTGGCAGGAGGCCGTCGACGCCCTCGCCGACGGGCTGGTCACCGCGCTCACCCTGCTGGACCCGCGCACCCTGATCATCGGTGGCGGGCTGGCGGAGGCAGGGGAAACCTTGTTCGCGCCGCTGCGGGAGGCGGTCCGGCGACGGGTCACCTTCCAGAAACTGCCGTCCCTGGTCCCGGCCGCCCTCGGGGACACCGCCGGATGCCTGGGCGCGGGACTCCTCGCCTGGGATCTCCTCGAGACCACCGCCACCACCGCTGCCACCACAGCCCCCTCGGACGACTCCTCGGAGGTAACCGCCTGATGGCCCCCACGAAGGTTCTCACCGGTGCCCGGGTGGTACTGCCCACCGGGACCGTGGACGACGGCCGCGTGATCGTCGACGGCACGCGCATCGTCGCCACGGGCCCCGCGAACGCCCCCTCCGACACCGAAACCCCTGAGAACGCCGCCGAGACGCTCGACCTGACCGGTCACTGGCTGGTCCCCGGCTTCGTCGACCTCCACAATCACGGCGGCGGCGGCGCGTCCTTCACCTCCGGCACGGTCGACGACGTCCTCAAGGGCATCCACACCCACCGCCTGCACGGCACCACCACCCTGGTCGCCTCGACCGTCACCGGTGACCTGGACTTCCTCGCCCGGCGCGCGGGCCTGCTGGCGGAACTGGCCGCGCAGGGCGACATCGCCGGCATCCACTTCGAGGGGCCGTTCATCTCACCGTGCCGCAAGGGCGCGCACTCCGAGGAGCTGCTGCGCGACCCCGACCCGGCGGAGGTCCGCAAACTGATCGACGCGGCGCACGGCCACGCGAAGATGGTCACCCTCGCCACCGAGCTGCCCGGCGGCCTCGACTCCGTACGCCTGCTGGCCGAGCACGGCGTGATCGCGGCCGTCGGCCACACCGACGCGACGTACGAGCAGACCGTGGCGGCCGTCGACGCGGGCGCCACGGTCGCCACCCACCTGTTCAACGCGATGCCGGCGCTCGGCCACCGCGCCCCCGGCCCGGTCGCCGCCCTTCTGGAGGACGAGCGGGTCACGGTCGAGCTGATCAACGACGGTACGCATCTGCACCCGGCCGCCCTTCAGCTGGCGTTCCGTCACGTGGGCCCCGGACGGGTGGCGTTCATCACCGACGCGATGGACGCGGCCGGTTTCGGCGACGGCCGCTACATGCTCGGCCCGCTGGAGGTGGACGTCGCGGACGGCGTGGCCCGCCTGGTGGAGGGCGGCTCCATCGCGGGGTCGACGCTCACCCTGGACCGTGCGCTGAAGCGCGCGGTGACGGTCGACGGACTGCCCGTCGAGCACGCGGTGGCGGCCCTGTCCGCCAATCCGGCCCGGCTGCTGGGCATGGACGACAGGATCGGCTCCCTGGAACCCGGCAAGGACGCCGACCTGGTGGTTTTCGACGCGGAGTTCACCCTCAAGGGCGTGATGCGCCGGGGCGAGTGGGTGGTCGATCCCCGACTGGGCTGATCCGTCCGCCGGTCAGGACCCGGCGGACGGTCTCGGGGGTGGGCCGGCCGCCGTCTGTTTGGCATGATCAGGACTTCGGAGTTCCGGAATCCCGGAACGCACGGCAGACGGCAGGCGCAGCCAAGGGGGAGGTCGGTCCGGTGATCCTCACGGTCACGCTGAACACCGCTCTCGACATCACCTACCGCGTACCGGCCCTGCGCCCGCACGCCTCCCACCGGGTCACCGAGGTGATCGAACGCCCCGGCGGCAAAGGCGTCAACGTGGCCCGGGTGCTCGCCGCCCTCGGCCACGAGGTGACGGTCACCGGCTTCGCGGGCGGCCTCACCGGACGGCTCCTGCGGGACCGGCTCACCCCCGTACCGGGCCTGGTGGACGCGCTGGTCCCGGTGTCCGGCACGACCCGGCGCACCGTCGCCGTGGTCGACGAACGCTCCGGCGCCACCACCCAGCTCAACGAGCCCGGCCCCACCGTCTCCGCCGCCGAGTGGAATGCCTTCCAGGAGGTCTACGAGGACCTGCTGGCCGGCGCCTCGGCGGTGGCCCTGTGCGGCAGCCTGCCCCCGGGCGTCCCGGTGGGCGCGTACGCGGGCCTGATCCGTACCGCCCGCGCGGCCGGGGTCCCGGCCCTCCTCGACACCAGCGGCGCGGCACTGCGCCGCGGGGTCGCCGGCCGCCCCGACGTCCTCAAGCCCAACGCCGACGAACTGGCCGAACTCACCGGCTCCCACGAGCCGTCGCGCGCCACCCGGGACGCCCGCCGCCGCGGCGCCGGCGCGGTGATCACCTCCCTGGGCCCGCAGGGGCTGCTCGCGGTGACCCCGGAGGGCCACTGGCGCGCCGCACCGCCGGCCGCCCTGCACGGCAACCCCACCGGTGCCGGCGACTCGGCCGTCGCGGGCCTGCTCTCGGGCCTGGTCACCGGCCTCCCCTGGCCGGACCGCCTGGCCCGGGCGGTCGCGTTGTCGGCGGCGACGGTACTGGCGCCGGCTGCGGGCGAGTTCGACCGGGAGGCTTACGAGGAACTGCTCGGGCGGGTGACCATCACAGGGGAGGTCAGCGCGGCCTGAGGCATGCCGGGCGAAGCGGCGGCGCCACCCTTTTCAGCCCTCTCCACCACGGGCTGGCCACAGCTGTTCCATGTGGTCAGCTCGGCGGTTCCTCCGTCAGCCAGAACTGGTCGAGGATGGCGTTGCACTGGTTGCCCTCGTTGCAGACGAGCTCGATGGTGTTCGTGCCGTCGGCCAGGTTCACGTTGGCCCAGGTGTCCTTCCAGCCCTTTTCCCAGTCACCCTTGGGTGTTCCGCCGAAGTTCTCCATGTTCAGCGGACGGGTCGCGGCCTCGCCGTTGACCACCACGGTCGCGTTGGTGTCCTCACCCGGCGTGGCGTAGCCCACGTAGAACCGGTAGGTGCCTTCCTTGATGCCGTTGACGGTCCAGGTGACCTTCGCGCCCACCTTGTCGAAGCCCGCCACATAGACGCCGCCGTCGGCCTTCGCGCCCTTGATGTCGGAGGCCGTGGCCATCCCCTCGCCCAGGCGGAGCGCCTTCGCGTCGATGGTCGGCAGTTCGGCCGCTTCCTCCTCCTCGTCGCCGCCGCTGCTCGCCGACGGGCTCGGCTCGGAGCTTTCCTGGGACTGGGTCGGCGTCGAGTCGGCCTGGTTGCCGTCCTTGCCGTCCTCGTCGTCGCCACTGATCATGGCGATGCTGATGCCGACGACCACCGCGGCGACCACCGCGACGGCGCCGATGAGCAGGCCCTTGGTGTTCGGTCCGCGGCCCCGGCCGCCCCCGCCGTGCCCGCCGCGGGGCTGCTGGGCGCCGGAGCCGCCCGGCAGCGTCTCCGGTGCCGCGTAGTGCGCGGCCGACTGGCCGTAGGTGCCCTGCTGCGGCGGTGCCTGCGGAGCGGGGGCCTGCTGGCCGTACTGGCGGGTTCCGACCGGCCGCACCCGGTTGACCGAGTTGGGGTAGCCGTAGCCCCCGGACGGCGGCTGGGCTCCGTTGGCCTGCCCGTCGGCGTAGAGGTAGCCGAACGGGTCGTCGTCCTCGGGCGTGCTCGCGCCGTTGTTGCCGGGCGTCATCCCTTGGTGCTCCTAGCTGCGGATCGGATGCGGTACGAGTGGTGAGATAGGCGAGCCTACCCCCACCCGGTGACCCGAACGGGTGACTCCGACCGCATCAACTCACTGACCTGCGGTTCATCCCGCGCGCCGGTGCTGTTTGGGACGAGATCGTTTCTCGACGTACATCCGCTCGTCAGCGGATTTCAACACTTCGTCCGCGGTCAGGCCGCAGTGTGCCCATCCGATGCCGAAGCTGGCACCCACCCGCACGGCCCGCCCCTCGGCCCGGATGGGCTGGATGATCTCGTTGCGCAGCCGTACGGCGAGGTCCTGGGCGTCGGCCCGGCCGAGCCCGTTGGCGAGGATCACGAACTCGTCGCCGCCGAGCCGGGCCACGGTGTCGCCGTCCCGGACACCGTCGCTGAGCCGGCGGGCGACCTCGATGAGGACCGCGTCACCCGCGTTGTGCCCGAACCGGTCGTTGATCGACTTGAAACCGTCGAGGTCGCAGAAGAGCACGGCGAGGCCCTTGGTTCCGTCGTCGCGGTCCTCGTCGGGGGCGACGGCGTGCACGTGGTGGTCGTAGCCCTCGAACGCGCCGGCCTCGGGCGGGAAGTCGAAGTCGTGGCCGCGGTCGAAGGCGGGCGGGCCGTGGGCGGCGTCCTGGGAGTCGAAGGGGGCGAAGGACTCGAAAGCGGCCAGGGAGTCGGCGACGGCGGCGGGCAGTGCGCCCTGCGGGCGCTGCCGGCACAGGCGGGCGGAGAGCCGGGCACGCAGCTCGGCGGAGTTCGGCAGGCCGGTGAGGGAGTCGTGGGAGGCGCGGTGGGCGAGGTGCAGCTCGCGGCGCTTGCGCTCCTCGATGTCCTCGACGTGGGTGAGCAGGAATCGCGGCCCGTCGGCGGCGTCGGCGACGACGGAGTTGCGCAGGGACACCCAGAGGTAGGTGCCGTCCCTGCGGGCCAGCCGCAGTTCGGCGCGGCCGCCCTCGGCGGAGGTCCGCAGCAGCGTGCCGATGTCCTCGGGGTGCACGAGGTCGGAGAAGGAGTAGCGGCGCATCGCGGAGGCGGGGCGGCCGAGCAGTCGGCACAGCGCGTCGTTGGTGCGCAGGATGCGGCCGTGCTGGTCGCCGCCCAGCTCCGCGACGGCCATGCCGGAAGGGGCGTACTCGAAGGCCTGCCGGAAGCTTTCCTCACTGGCGCGCAGGGCCTGCTGCTCGCGCTCCAGGCGGACCAGGGCGCGCTGCATGTTGGAGCGCAGCCGGGCGTTGCTGATCGCGATGGCGGCCTGGAAGGCGTACATCTGGAGCGCTTCGCGGCCCCAGGCGCCGGGCAGCCGGCCGTTGCGCGGGCGGTCCACGGAGAGCACGCCGATCAGCTCGCCGCAGCCCCCGCCGCCCTGCGGGGCGGGCGCGTACATCGGGGCGAAGAGCCGGTCGGAGGGGTGCCACTCGTCCTCGAAGCGGGGGGCGGGGCCGTCGGTGTACCACTGCGGGACGTCGTCGTCGTCGAGGACCCAGCCCTCGGTGTGCGGTATGAAGATCAGGTCGCCCCAGGCCTCGCCCATGGCGAGGCGGCGCTCCCAGGACTCGCGTGAGCCGACCCGGCCGATGACGAGGGCTTCGGCGGCGGCGTTGCCCGAGAAGGCGGCCACGACCAGGTTGTTGTCGGGGCGCACGAGGTTGACGCAGGCCAGTTCGTAGCCGAGGGCGTCGACGACGCCGTCGGCGACGGTCTGCAGGGTGTCGGCCAGACTGCGGGCCGTGTTCATGGCGGCCATGGCCTGGTGCAGTTGCCGCAGGGAGGCAAGACGGACGTAGGGCTCCGAATCGGTCTCCATGCTCACCCTCCCCCCGGGACCTCGCGGCGGATCAAGCGATCTCATCGACGTATCGTCCTGGCAGTATCCCCGCCACTGAATCACAGCGCGCTGCCCACTCGGTACACAGGGTCAACAATTACCTCCCCTTGTGACTCAAGTCACAACCAAACGTGAACAATTGGGAGGCCTTTCCGGAGTTTCCCCGCGAATTCACCGAAGGTGCCGAGTGCGAATTCCACACCCTTTTCACAGGGTTTCCCCGGCTCGCTCTGTGCGTGACCCGCACTCCGCTCCGCCGCTGGTCCTAGGCCCCTGCTCGGGCCGGGGCCCGATGCGGCGCGTACGGAGCGGAGATTAGCGTTCCCGGTGTGACGAACACTTCTGTACCCCCCTCACCCCTGCCGCCCCTGCCCGTGCCCGCCGCTCCGCCCGCCGCCCTGCATGCTGAGGGGGTGAGCAACGACGAGTTCCGTGCCGCCATGTCCCGTCTGGCCGCCGGTGTGGTCCTGGTGACCGCGCAGGAGCCGTCGCTGGACCCGGACGACCCGCGGGCACCGGCCGGCGAGGACGTGGGCATGACGGCGACGGCGTTCCTGTCGGTGTCCCTGGACCCGCCCCTGGTGCTGGTCAGCCTGCGCGAGGGCTCCCGCATGGACGACCTGCTCGACGAGCAGCCGCTGTGGTCGGTCTCCGTGCTGTCCGAGAGCCAGCGGCACATCGCGGGCCGCTTCTCGATGAAGGGCCGGATCAGCGACCGCCTCCTCTTCGCCGACATCCCGTACATACGGGGCGAGCACAGCGGGGCCCCGTTGGTGGGCGGCGCCCTCGCGACCCTGGAGTGCCGCACCGAACAGCGGGTGCCGGCCGGCGACCACACCTTGGTGATCGGCCGCGTCCTCGCGGCGAACCTGCCCAGCGCGGACGGCGGCCCCCTGACCTACTTCCGAGGCCGCTACCGCCACCTGGCCTGAGCGCGCCCCGGACGCTTTCCGGACCGGAAACTCCTTTTACCGAACGGAAACCGCGCACCTACCCTGCCCGGGTGACGAAGACCACAGATCCCCGCCTCGAAGAGATCACCCCGAAAAATTTCGACGCCGCCCTCGGCATACGCGTCCGTTCCGACCAGGAGTTCGCGGTCGCCCCGGTCGTGAAGTCCCTTGCCGAGGCATACGTCCACTCCGGCTCCGCCTGGCCCCGCCTGATCATGGACGGTGACCGCGCGGTCGGCTTCCTGATGGCCTTCCTCGACATCGACTGGCACGAGGACGGTGGCAGCGTCGTCCGTTCGGGCCTGTGGCGGCTGAACATCGCCGCCGAGGAACAGGGCAAGGGCTACGGCCGCTTCGCCGTGGAGTCGGTGGCCGCGGAGATCCGCGCCCGGGGCGGCAAGGACCTCTACGTCACCTGGCATCCCGGCGAGCACGGCCCGGAGGGCTTCTACCTCGGCCTGGGCTTCCGTGAGAACGGGGAGGTCGTCGAGGACGAGACGGTCGGGGTACTGGACCTGGCCTGACGGCCGACGGCCCCGGCCCCGTTCCGCGGATCACCCCCAGTCCCGCGCGGAGCGCCCCCGTTTCGTCTCCGAGCGCTGCTTCTTCTCCCGCAGTCGGCGTTCGTTGATGCCGCGCGGGACGCGGGTCGGTTTGCGGGGCCTGGGCGGGGGCGCGGTGGCCTCGGCGAGGAGCGCGGCGAGGCGCACGGCGGCGGCCTCCCGGTTGCGCCACTGGGAGCGGTGCTCGGACGCGCGGACGGTGACGACGCCGCCGGACAGCCGCCCCGCCAGCCGCTCCAGTGCCCGCTGCTTCCACACCTCGGGCAGCACGTCGGTGGCGGCGAGGTCGAAGCGGAGCTCCACCTGCGAGTCACTGGTGTTCACATGCTGCCCGCCCGGCCCCGAGGACCTGGAGAAACGCCACATCAGCTCGGCCTCGGGCAGGGAGACGGAGCCACGGATGACATAGGGACCGGACATGCCGTACATGTTCCCGCCTCTGACCGGTCCACGTCACCCGGTTATCCCGGTTATCCCGGTCACCCCGATCG
The DNA here is from genome assembly GCF_003143855.1 of Streptomyces sp. NWU339. Taxonomy (GTDB): domain Bacteria; phylum Actinomycetota; class Actinomycetes; order Streptomycetales; family Streptomycetaceae; genus Streptomyces. The sequence goes on along the minus strand of NZ_QFRK01000012.1, from coordinate 108,837 downwards.
CTCCGGCCACCCCGGTCATCTCGGTAAAGAAAGTAAAGCGACCTGGAACCTCGCGTCCCCCTCTCGCGTTCAAGGGGGTAGCTGTAGCTTCGTAGCCGTACGTACACGAGGGAAGGGACTCCCAACAATGGCTGTAAGCCTGTCCAAGGGTGGCAACGTCTCGCTCACCAAGGAGGCTCCGGGCCTGTCCGCCGTCACCGTGGGTCTCGGCTGGGACGTCCGCACGACCACCGGCACGGACTTCGACCTCGACGCCTCCGCGATCGCGGTCAACCCGCAGGGCAAGGTCTACTCCGACAGTCACTTCGTCTTCTTCAACAACAAGCAGACCCCGGACAACACCATCGTCCACACCGGCGACAACCGCACCGGTGAGGGCGCCGGCGACGACGAGGCCATCAACGTCAACCTCGCCGCCCTGCCCGCCGACATCGACAAGATCGTCTTCCCGGTCTCGATCTACGACGCCGAGAACCGCTCGCAGAACTTCGGCCAGGTGCGCAACGCCTACATCCGCATCGTCAACCAGGCCGGCGGCACCGAGATCGCCCGCTACGACCTGTCGGAGGACGCGGCCACCGAGACCGCCATGGTCTTCGGCGAGCTGTACCGCAACGGCGCCGAGTGGAAGTTCCGCGCCGTCGGCCAGGGCTACGCGTCGGGCCTGACGGGCATCGCCCAGGACTTCGGTGTGAACGTCTGACGGACGCCCCGCAGCCCTCTCGGAGCCCCCGGCCGCCCGGCGCATCGCGCACCGCAGCGCGAAGCGCACCGGCCGGGGGCTCCGGCACGTCCTGAGCGGGGGCGCCGGCACACGGGCCGCCCCCGCCCGGGGGCCGTCGGGCGGGGCACCGCGTCCGTCGTGACACCATCACCTCCGTGCTCGACATCGGCTACGCCCTCTCCAACCGTTTCCCCGACCCCCCGCAGACCGACTACCGCCGCGCGGACGTCCACGCCCTGCGCCACGACCTCTTCTGCGGCGACGTCTACCTCGCCGACACCGAGGCGGACCGGGAACTGTCCACAGCCTGGGGATGGGTGCCGGTGCTCGACTTCGCATGGGCGCTGTGCGACATCGTGGAACGGATCGACCAGGATCCGGCGGGCTCCCGCGCCTCCCGCCCCCAGTGGGCGGAGCTGGACTTCACCGAATCCACCGACCGGCTGCTCTTCGAGCGCCGCTTCGGATGGGTGGACATCGAGGCCGAGTGGCTTCCGGCGTCGGAACCGCCCCTGACGTTCTCCCACACCGAACTCCGCCGCGAGGCCCGCGACTTCCTGCACGACCTGCTCGCCGACCTGATCGACATGCACGAGGACCTCGGCGAGAACCCGGCCGTCTGGACCCTCCAGGCCCGCTACCCCCGCCTGGAGTGACCCACCGCGCCCCCTCCGGCCCTTCCCCGTCGGCTCAGCCCTCCACCCGGATCCCCAGCTCCCCCGCCAGCACCGGCGCCAGATCCAGCAGTTGCCCCGTACTGATCACCGCCCCCGCCAGCCGGTCCACACCCCGGGCTATCTCCAGCGAAGCGGCACCGCGCAGATCGACGTCCGTCAGGGTGGCCCCGCTGAGATCCGCGCCCTTCAACGCGCAGTCCACGAACTCCACCCGCTCCAGCCTCGCCCCGCCGAAGTCCGGCTCGACCAGGACACAGCCCTCGAAGACGACGTCCCTGAGCCACGCGGACCGCAGGTTCAGGAAGTCGATCTTCCCGCCCCGGACCAGGACCCGCTCCAGCCCCGCCCCGTGCAGCTGTGTCCCCCCGAGACGCGCGTCCGTCAGCTCGACGTCGCGCAGGGTCGCCCCGGCGAGGTCCGTGCCCACACCCCGTACCTCGGCGAGGACGGAGTCCAGCACCCTGGCCCGGGACAGCCGGGTCTCGTCCAGCGCGCATCCCGTCACCGCGCAGTCCATGAACCGCGCCCCCGCGCCGTCCTCCCCCGAGAGGTCCACCTCCCGGAACTCCAGCCCGTCGTAGTCCCCGTCCGGCTCCAGCCCACCCCCTTCGTACCTCTCCAGCACCGGCAGCCGCAGATCCGGCCGCCGCGCTCCCCTCACCCCCGCACCGCGCACCGCCCCCGCACCGCCCACCGTTCTCCTCGCCATGCGCCCATCCTGCACCCCACCACTGACAATCCCCCCGACCTGCGAGAACCCCGCACATGTCACATCCCGGGGCCCTGGGCCGTCGTAGCCACGAACCACCTGATCCACCCCGATCCCCCCGATCCAGCAGGCGCGACCCCGACCAAGGGAGACCCCAGCCATGCACCGCATCACCGTCATCGGCGGCGGCTTCGCCGGACTGACCGCGGCCATCACCGCCGCCGAGGCCGGCGCCGAAGTCACCCTCCACGAGGCCCACCACACCCTCGGCGGCCGGGCCCGCACCGCCGAGGGCCCCTACCGGACCAACGAAGGACCCCACGCCCTCTACAGCGGCGGCCCGCACTGGTCCTGGCTCCGGCAACGCGGCCTCATCGGCACCCTCGCTCCCCTCCCGCCCCTGGAAGCCACCCGCTTCCGCCTCCGCCACCGGGGCGCACTGCGCCGCACCCCGCCCCTCGCCATGCTGAAGCTGCTGCGCCACAGCGGCGCCCACGCACCCGTCGACACCGACTTCCACACCTGGGCGACCGGCATCGCGGGCGAGGAGGGCGCACGGGCCGCCGCTCATTACTGCGCCGTCGCCCTCTTCCACCACGACCCCGGCTCGCTGTCCGCCGCCTATGTGCAGGAACGCCTGCGCCGCGCCACCACACTGCCTCCGGAGGCCCACTACCCGCGCGGCGGCTGGGGCAGCCTCATCGACCGGATGGCCGCCCACGCCTGGAACCTGGGCGTCCGCGTGGAGACCCTGTCCCGTGTCGACACCCTCCCCACCGACACCCCGGTCGTCGTCGCCACCTCCCTGGACGCCGCCCGCCGGCTCCTCGGCGACCCCACCCTGACCTGGCCGAGCGGCCGCACCGTCCTCATCGACCTCGCCCTGCGCACCCGGCGCGGCGACGCGTTCGTCGTGTCCGACCTGGACGCGACCGGCTGGCTGGAACGGTTCACCGCCCAGGACCCCACCCTCGCCCCCGCCGGCGAACAGCTCGTCCAGGGCCAGATCCCCATCGCCCCGCACGAGTCCAAGTCCCACGGCGCCGCCCGCGCCGAAGAACTCCTGGACCTCGCCTTCGACGGCTGGCGGGAGCGCGTCACCTGGCGGCGGGAGGCGGTGGCGGCCGGACGCACCGGCGCCGTCGACCTGCCGGGCACCAGCTGGCGCGACCGGCCCGCCGTCGACCGCGGCGACGGCGTCTACCTCGCCGGCGACCAGGTCGCCGCCCCCGGTGTGCTCTCCGAGGTCTCCTTCACCAGCGCCCTCACAGCCGTCTCCCTCGCCCTGGGGCATCACGAGCTTGACCTCAAGCGAGCTTGAGGTTGAACAGTGGGGGCGCTGTCGAAGCCGCATCGCACCCCTGGGGGCCTCATGTACGCCGTCCGCCTGCACGCCTTCGGCCCGGCCGAGAACCTCGTCCACGAACAGGTCGCGGACCCGCGACCCGGCCCCGGCCAGGTCCGTATCGCCGTCCGGGCCGCCGGAGTCCACCTCCTGGACACCGCGCTACGGCAGGGACACCAGGGGCCCGCGCCCGCCCCGACGGCCCTGCCCACCGTCCCCGGCCGCGAAGCCGCCGGAGTGGTGGACGCCCTGGGCGACGGCACGCCGGCCGACTGGCTCGGCAGGCGCGTCGTCGCCCACCTCGGCTTCGTCCCCGGCGGCTACGCGGAACTCGCCGTCACCGACGCCGACCGCCTCCACGAGATCCCCGAGCGCCTCGACTTCGCCCAGGCCGTCGCCATGATCGGAACCGGCCGCACGGTCATGGGCATCGTGCAGTTCGCCGAGCCCGGACCCGGCGACGTGGTCCTCGTCCCCGCCGCGGCCGGCGGCATCGGCACCCTCCTCGTCCAGTACGCCAAGAACGCCGGCGCCACCGTCATCGGCCTCGCCGGCGGCCCCGGGAAGACCGCCCGCGTGGCCGCGAACGGCGCCGACCTCGCCGTCGACTACACCGACCCCGCCTGGCCCGAGCGGCTCTCCGCCCACCAGGGCGAGATCACCCTCGTCTACGACGGCGTCGGCGGCGGCACCGCCCGCGCGGCGGTCGCCCTCCTCGCCCCCGGCGGCCGCCACGTCGTCTTCGGCTGGTCCGCCCAGGGCCTCGACAGCACCGACCCCTACCTCGTCGACGGCGTCTCCCTCAACGTCCTCGGCCCCGAGATGATGCGCAGGGCCGGCGGCGCCGACCCCGTACGCACCCTCGAACTGCGCGCCCTCACCGAAGCCGCCGAAGGCCGACTCACCCCCGCCGTCCACCGCTTCCCCCTCGCCGAAGCCGCCACCGCCCACCGCGCCCTGGAGAGCCGGGGCACCACCGGAAAGGTCGTCCTGGAACCGTGAGCGCCGCACTATTGTGCCCACCGTGATCCACGTACCCGAGGAACTCGCGGCGGCACAGGAGAAGTTCAACGGCGAGGCGGGCCGCTCCTTCGTCTCCGGGCTGCCCGGGCTGGCCGCCGCCTTCCTGGAACACTGGGACCTGCGGATCACCGGCGCGCCGATGCACGGCGTGAGCGCCCTGGTTCTCCCCGTCGACCGCGCGGACGGCACACCGGCCGTGCTGAAGCTCCAGATCCTGGACGAGGAGACCGAAGGCGAACCCGTCGCCCTGCGCACCTGGAACGGCGACGGAGCCGTCCGCCTGCTGGACCACGACACGTCCACCGGCACCATGCTCCTGGAACGCCTCGACCCCGCCCGGACGCTCTCCCGCCTGCCCGACGTCCGCGAGGCCGTCCTGGTCGTCGCCCGCCTCCTGGCACACCTCACCGGCACCCCCGCCCCGGCGGGCCTGCGCCACCTCGGCGACATCGCGCACTCCCTGCTGGAGCGGACACCCGGGGCCCTGAGCCGTACCCCGGATCCGGCCGTCCGCCGCACCGTCGCCGACTGCGCCGCGGCCCTGCGGGAGGTCGCGGACGAACCGGGCGACCGCCTCCTGCACTGGGACCTGCACTACGACAACGTCCTGGCCGCCGACCGCGCCCCCTGGCTCGCCATCGACCCCAAGCCCCTGGCGGGCGACCCCGGCTTCGACCTCTGGCCCGCCCTGGCCAACCGCTTCGACGCCGACACCGACAACCCCGCCGACACCGCCTGGCGCTTCGACGCCATGACCGACGTCCTCGGCCTGGACCGCGACCGGGCCCGTGCCTGGACCTACGCCCGCCTGCTCCAGAACTGCCTGTGGCACATCGAGGACGGCCGCCCTCCGGCCCCCCACGAACTCGAGATCGCCCACCGCCTGCGCCGTCGTCCCTCACTGCGCGCACCCACCACACCGGCACCGGGATCGCCGAGCGGGCGAAGCGACCGCGCCACGGGGTGACCACGCCGCGGGTCGTGAAGGTGCACCGGCCCACCCCGGTACCACCCGCCGTCGCCCCGGCGCCGGTCGTCCCGGTGCGGCCGGGCACGGTCCCGGCCGTGGCGAGCGCCGTCCTGCCGGACGAGCGGGACATCACCGGCTGCGCCGTCGAGCCGGCCGAGCCCGAGACGGTCGCCGCGGAACCGGCCGTCTCCCGCACCGCGGTGAACACCGTCCTCGGGAGCGCCGGGTTCCTCGCCGCTGTCGTCTTCGGCGGCTGGACCACCGCGCAGGTCTTCACTGCGGCACCCGACCCCGCCCGGCCCGTCAGGACTACGGTCGGGGCTGCGGCAGGATCTGCTCCTGACGCGCGGTCGCCTTGTCGAGTTGCATGCGGGTCAGCTTCCGTACGAAGAGGAGCGCGAAGACCGCTGCCACCGCGTCGAGGGCGTCGGAGAACATCATCATTCCTGCGGCCCGCTTCATCTCCTCCACGCCGGCGGCGTCCTTATAGGCCGAGCCTGCGACCCGGCCGACCAACCATGTCGCCACGAACAGCGCCCACCAGACGTTCACCGGGGTGGGGGACGGGCGGCGCGCCTCGGAGTCCCAGTCGATGCCGGCGTTCCACACCTCGCCCGCGACCTTGCGCGGCAGCCACAGGTTGCCGATCGGTACGAACCAGGCTCCGATGGCCCAGCCGCTCTTCATCTCGCAGGAGTCGAGCGCGAAGAAGTCGGCGTTCCTGCGCACCCGGTGGAACCAGATGATGAAGACCACGGCCGTCGCCACCAGGAGCGTCACTTGCAGCACGCCTCCCACGACCTGGAGGGCGTCGGCCCGCGCCAGATCGGCGTCCTCGACGGTCCCACCACCCGCCATCTCGTCCGTCAGCCGCCACACATGGGCGTCGGAGGCAACGGCGAGCAGGTCCACCCCGACAGTGAGGCCGAAGAGTGCGGTGAGCGCCGTCGCGAGACCCCTCGGCGATCGGAACGGCGCGACGTACGGCGGAAGGTGTCCGGTGGCCGCCGGAGGCGGACCGAATGTGCTCTGCGAAGTGTCGGACACGACTGAGCAAGCCCCCCATGGGCAGCGAAACGCCCGCCGACCGGCGGGCCGGACAGGACGATATGTCAGGCTGTCCGCCATCGTCCAAGCAGTTCACGGGTCCCGCAGCGCAGCTGACCCGGCCCGTCGGCCCCTCGCCGGCCCCTGGGATCAGCACGTGACTTCGGTCGACCCGCTCAGGGCGCGCCGCTGCCCTGTCGATCACCCCCGCGGTGGCTCACCGCCATCACGATGAGGCCGGCCAGCAGAAGCCCGCTGCCCGTCAAGGTCCCCCACTGCCGGGTGCCGATGTCGCTGATCACCAGCCAGAAGACCACCTGCCAGCACAGGCCGAAGGCAGCCACCAACTGGCCCCAGCCGTAGAGGCGAACGCGGTGAACCGGACGCCGGTTCACCGGGAGAACCCAGCCCCGGGTGATCGCCGCTACGCCCGAAGCAGCCATGAGTAACGCCACCACCACAGAAAGGATGGCGATATAGAGCAGCATGGTTTCCCCTCCTTGCGCGCCGGACCCGCTTCGGACGCCGACGTGGTCATGACACCCGCCGCAGTCCGCGTCCACGCGCTTCCGCGGACGCGCCCGGCGGCTCGGCGACCTTCGAAGCGCTCCGCGAGCGCGCCGGACACGCCGTTCCCGCCACCTACCGGACCCGGACCGCGAGCGGCGGAGAGCACCTGCACTTCACCCGACGTGAAGGGCCGGCCCCTCCTCTCGAAGGACGCGATGCGCCGCATGGGAGACGCCTTCACGCCCCGTCCGGAACCCCCTGCCGAGACCAGAACTGGGCCCGGCGACAGCCGCACCGCCCGCGCCCGCCGCCGGCGCCGCATCCTCTGAACGAAAAACCCAGGTCAGAACGTGCTGACCTGGGGTTTTCAGTGGAGCCCCCTGTCGGATTCGAACCGACGACCTACGCATTACAAGTGCGTTGCTCTGGCCATCTGAGCTAAGGAGGCGCCGCGCGGAACGCGCGAAGGCTGGTCCACTGTACACAGACCGGCATTCGCCGAGCCACGCACTTGGGGGCGGCGGGCCCGGCCCGCTCACTCCAGGCCGTACGCGAAGGTGTACGGCACCTTCGTCTCCCCGTGCCGGTAGGTGAACTCGCCGGTGCCGCGCAGCCCGGCCAGTTCGCCGGTGCCCGACCCCTCGACGACCTCGAAGGAGCAGTGGACGGTCCCGTCAGGGGTGAAGCGCCCGCGCTCCTCGAGGACGAAGCTGCCCTGATGCCCGTCGACGCGACCGCGGACGAGTTCCATTCCCGCGAAGGAGCCGGTCGTGCCGGTCAGATAGGAGATCGCGTAGTCGCAGGTCGTGGACTCGGCCTCGATGCCGCCCGTGAAGGCGTTGGTGACGGTGGCGTGTGCGAGCCGGGGGTGGGTGTCCTCCGGGCCCACGGGGACCTCCTTCCAGTCGGCGAAGGTGAAGTGGCCGGTGGTCCGGGTGGTGGGCATGGATGGTTCCCCTTCGGTCGTGTCGTGCGGTCGTGCGGTCGGCGAGGACCGTCCCGCGCCGGACCGGCACGACCATCCTGGGAGCCGTACCTGACATCTCCTGTCAGGTACGTCCGAGGGGCGGGAGAATGCCTCCCGTGCGTGCCGACCGGCTTCTCTCCCTGCTCCTGCTGCTGCAGAACCGCGGTCTGATGACCGCCCCCGAACTCGCGGCGGAACTGGAGGTGTCGGTGCGCACCGTGTACCGGGACATCGAGGCGCTCGGCGCGTCCGGGGTGCCGGTCCGTGGCGAGCGCGGGCCGGAGGGCGGCTACCGCCTGATGGAGGGATACCGCACCCGGCTGACCGGGCTGACGGACGCGGAGGCCGGCTCGCTGTTCCTGGCCGGGCTGCCGGAACCGGCCAGGGACCTCGGCCTGGGGGCCGTGCTGGCGAGTGCCCAGCTGAAGGTGGAGGCCGCCCTGCCCGGCGCACTCGCGGATCAGGCCCGGCGGGTGCGTGAGCGGTTCCATCTGGACGCCCCCGCCTGGTTCCGCGACGCGGACCCGGTGCCGCACCTGGAGCGGATCGCCGGGGCGGTGTGGGAGCGGCGGGTGCTGAGCACCCGTTACCAGCGCTGGCGGGGCGAGGTGCACCGGGAGGTCCGCCCCCTGGGGCTCGTGCTGAAGGGCGGCATCTGGTACCTCGTGGCGCTGTCCGAGAACTCCAAGAACTCCGAGGACTCCGAGAACTCCGAGGACTCCGAGAACATCGTGCGCACCTACCGGGTGTCGCGTTTCCAGGCGGTGGAGGAGACGGGTGACCTGTTCACCCGTCCCGCCGGGTTCGCTCTCGCCGCGTACTGGGCGGAGTCCTCCCGGCGGCTGGAGGGGGCGCTGCGGCAGGGCACCGCGCGGCTGCGGCTCTCGCCCCGCGGACAGAAGCTGCTGCCGATGCAGTTCGGGGCGGCGGGCGCACGGGCACTGCGGGACGCGGGGCCGCCGGACGGCGCGGGACGGGTCGAGGTGGAGCTGTCCGTCGAGTCGGAGGCGGTCGCCGTCGGCGATCTGCTCCGGCTCGGCACCGAGGCGGAGGTGCTCGGTCCGCCGGGGCTGCGGCAGGCGGTCGCGGGGGCCGTGACGGTCCTCGCCGAGCGCTACGCGGCCGAGCGGTGACACCGGCCGGCGAAAGTTTCCGCGAAGTTCACGAGGCTTCGGGTACTGACAGATCAGGTGAACGCCGGTACCGTCCTGTGCCAGTTCGCTTCCGTGGACTGCACCACTCGGAACCACAACGGAACATCCCGTCGTGGCACCGCCTTCCTACTCGGATCGTCCGGCACGTTCCTGCCGGTAGAAGGGGGCCCATTCACCATGGCCACTGTCACGTTCGACAAGGCGACCCGGATCTACCCCGGTTCGACCAAGCCCGCCGTGGACGCGCTCGAGATCGACATCGAGGACGGGGAGTTCCTCGTACTCGTCGGCCCGTCCGGCTGCGGCAAGTCCACCTCGCTCCGCATGCTCGCCGGGCTCGAGGACGTGAACGCCGGAGCGATCCGCATCGGTGAGCGCGACGTCACGCACCTGCCGCCGAAGGACCGGGACATCGCCATGGTGTTCCAGAACTACGCCCTGTACCCGCACATGACGGTCGCCGACAACATGGGCTTCGCGCTCAAGATCGCCGGCGTCAACAAGGCGGAGATCCGGCAGAAGGTCGAGGAGGCCGCGAAGATCCTCGACCTGACGGAGTACCTGGACCGCAAGCCGAAGGCGCTCTCCGGTGGTCAGCGTCAGCGTGTCGCCATGGGCCGCGCCATCGTGCGTGAGCCGCAGGTGTTCCTGATGGACGAGCCGCTGTCCAACCTGGACGCCAAGCTCCGCGTCTCCACCCGTACGCAGATCGCGAGCCTGCAGCGCCGTCTCGGCATCACCACTGTGTACGTGACCCACGACCAGGTCGAGGCCCTCACCATGGGCGACCGGGTGGCGGTCCTCAAGGACGGTCTGCTCCAGCAGGTCGACACCCCGCGCACCATGTACGACAAGCCCGCCAACCTCTTCGTGGCCGGCTTCATCGGCTCCCCCGCGATGAACCTCGTCGAGGTGCCCATCACGGACGGCGGCGTGAAGTTCGGCAACTCGGTGGTCCCCGTGGACCGCGACGCGCTGGCCGCCGCCACCGACAAGACCGTCACCGTCGGCGTCCGCCCCGAGCACTTCGACGTGGCCGGTGCCGAGTCCGACCAGGGCCTCGCGGTCACCGTCAACGTGGTCGAGGAGCTGGGCTCCGACGCGTACGTGTACGGCACCGCCCAGGTCGGCGGTGAGGCCAAGGACCTCGTCGTCCGCGTCGGCGGCCGCAACGTGCCGGAGAAGGGCAGCACCCTGCACGTCGTGCCGCAGTCCGGTGAGACCCACGTGTTCTCGACGTCGTCCGGGGCGCGCCTGTCCGACTGAGGGCCGTGACCGAACCGTCGCACCACACCGGGTGATTCACTCGACTTGATGAAGAGGGCCCCGCAGACCGCTGCGGGGCCCTCTTCCGTGCGTCTGCGTCGTCGACGAACACCCTGACATTCAGCGCGTTTCGAGCAGTGTGCGTCAACGCGTTACCCAGAAAACGTCCCGCCCATGTCACCCGAACCAGTGACTGAATGTCTCCATGTCATCACTGGACGCTACCCTCACACGCGTGAAGCACTCCACTACGCCTCAGACGCGAAGCCGCCGGGGCCCCGCCCGCCGGGTCGGCCGCACCCTCGCCTTCGTCCTGCCCGTCGTCCTGGTGTTCTCCGGAACCCTCGCGGTCGCCCGGGTCAACTGGTCGGGGAACCCTTCGGGTCCGGTGCTCGCCGCCGCCGACACGGCTGTGCCCGGCGCGTCCTCGGCCGTCGCCTCCTCGCGTGCCGCCGCGCGCGCCCCGCACGAGGTGCTGCGGGACACGCTCCTGGTCGAGTCGCAGCGGGAGAACCCGGGCGTCGCCCTCACCCACCTCCAGCAGGCGGTGGACGACCGCCCGTCGCTGGCGCGGCACTGCGCGTCGATCGCCCGTGCGCTGGGCAAGGCGGCGGTCCGGATCTACGGTCCCGCCAGGGCCCAGTCCTTCGCCCGTCCGGTCTGCGACACCTCCTTCGCGTCGGGGGTGCTCACCGCCCACCGCTGAGCCCGCCCCAGGGGCCGCACCACGGCCCACGCCACGGCCCGCAGGAGGGCCTGCCGCCCGGCCCGTCCGGTCCCCCGGCTGCCACGTACAGTGCGCTCATGACCGATCCGAGCGCCGCGTCGCGGCCCGTGCAAGCCGTCGTCCTGGCCGGCGGCCAAGGCTCCCGGCTTCGTCCGTACACCGACGACCGGCCCAAGCCGATGGTCGAGATTCCCGGTACGGGGACCCCGATCATCGGCCATCAGCTCTCCTGGCTCGCCGAGGAGGGCGTCACGGACGTGGTGGTCTCCTGCGGCCATCTCGCCGAGGTGCTGCAGAAGTGGCTGGAGACCGCCGATCTGCCCCTCTCCGTCACCACCGTCGTCGAGACGGAGCCGCTCGGCCGCGGCGGCGGTCTGAAGTACGCCGCCGCCCGCCTCCCGCACCCGGACCGGCCCTGGTACGCCACGAACGGCGACATCTGGACCCGTTTCTCGCTGCGCGACATGGCCGACTTCCACACCGAGCGGGACGCCGTCGCGACCCTCGCCCTGGCCCGCCCGCGCCTTCCGTGGGGTGCCGTGCAGACCGACGGGTTCGGTCACATCACCGACTTCATCGAGGCCCCGCCGTCGACGTTCGAGATCAACGCGGGTGTGTACGTCTTCTCCCCCGGGTTCGCCGACCTGTTGCCGGAACGCGGCGACCACGAGCGTACGACGTTCCCGCGACTGGCCCGTGAGCGCCGGCTGGCCGGGTTCCCGATCCCGCAGGGCTCCTACTGGCGGGCGATCGACACCGCGAAGGACCTGAGCGAGGCGGCGAAGGAACTGGCGTCCCAGAACCGCTGACCCACCATCCGGACACGACCGCCGTCCGGACACGACGACGGGGTCCCGCACGTCACCGTGCGGGACCCCGTCGTCGTCGGCGCGCGGACGGGCTACCCCAGGAGGCCGCCCACGAGCCGGCCGGGCTTCTCGGGGGGCGGGGCCTCTTCTTCGCCGCCGTCGCTCGGGACACCGTCGTCTCCGCCGCCGCCCGTGGTGCCGCCGCCGGAGGTGGGACCGGAGCTGGTGCTCGGGGCCTGGTCGACCGGGGAGGACTGCTGGGGCGGGGCCTCACCGGTGGTGCCCTGGGTCTGGCTGGGCGCGCCGGTGACGGCGCCGCCGGTGTCCCGGGTCGCGCCGGGGCTGGTGGTGCCGGCGGACGGGCCGGTCGTTCCGGAGGAGGCGCTCCGGCTGGGCGAGGTGGAGGCGGACGGGGTCCCCTGCCTGCTCCTGTCGGGCTTCTTCGGGAGCGGGGAGCCGGGCAGTTCGTTGCGCGGGGCCTCGCCGGGCCCGGGGACGACCACCCGGTCGGCGTCGCGCACGGCACCGCCGAGCAGCGAGCCGACGAGCAGGGTGAGCCCGCAGACGACGACGGTGACGAGGGCGCCGCGGCGCAGTACGTAGCGGCGCAGGTCCCACAGGTCGGAACGGGGGCCGAGGCGGCGCCAGGCGCGGGCGGCCAGGCGGCCGTCGACGGAGTAGACGGGGGCGCCGGCGATGACCAGCGGGGACCAGGCGGCGAGGTAGATGATGTCGGGCGCGTCGTAGGCGGGGGCGCTCTTCCAGCTGACGGTGACCAGCAGTGCGGCGGAGAGCACGGCGCCGACGACGGCGGCGACGCGCTGCCAGCAGCCGAGGACGGTGAGGACGCCTACGACGACCTGGAGGAAGGCGATGGCGAGTCCGGCGCCGACGGGGTGCTCGAGGGCGAACTGCTGGAGCGGCTGGGCGACTTCCCAGGGGTGCAGGGTGTTCAGCCACGTCACCATGGAGCCGCGTTCGCCGCCGTCGAAGTAGACGGGGTCGCAGAGTTTGCCCATGCCGGCGTAGATGGAGATGAAGCCGAGGAAGACGCGCAGCGGGAGCAGGACGACGCCGAGGTTCATCCGGCGGCCGGGGTAGTAGGCGTGCCGGGCCGGGTCGTCGCCTTGGCGCCTGGCCCGGCGGCCGCCGGATTTCCGGTCGGCGGCCCGGTGGCCACCGCCGCCCTCGAACTCGCCGGTGTCGTGGCCCTGTTCGTCGTAACCGTGCTCGTCGTAACCGTGTTCGTCGTAACCGTGTTCGTCGTAGCCGTGCTCGTCGTAACCGTAGTCCCCGTAGCCGCCGTAGGCCGGTTCGTCGTAGGCGCTGCCGACGGGGCGCATGGGGGGCAGCAGGGGCGGTGCGCCGCCGTGGGTGCGCTGGGGGCCGATGACGGGCACTTCGATGGGCTGGGTGGCGGCCGGGTCGTCGGCGTAGCCGTACCCCTCGCCGACACGGGGGATGACCCGGGTCGCTCCGGCGTCGGTGAGCGGTTCGTCGGCGTGCCGGACGCCTTCGTGGCGCACTGCCTGGAGAAGCCGGTGCGCGCCGGTGTCGTCGGGGGCGGAGCGACTGCTCCAGACGACGGGGCGCCGCCGGGGCGCGGTCCCGCCCGGGGCGCCCATGGTGGTGACGACGGGGATGCGGGGCGCGCCCTGGGCGACGCTGAAGTGCCGTGCGATCCGCAGGGATCGGGCGCGTCGCGTCGAGGCGCCCAGCTGCACGCGGAAGCTGGCGTGATTGACGATGACCTGCGCCGGATCGCTCGGCACCTTCACCATGCTCAGCGCGGGAGCGTCGTCGAGTCCCGACGAGCGGTCCCCCGTGGGTGTGCGGGGTGTTCTGGTGTCCACACTCATCTAACCGAGTGACGTGGTGATAGGACACTGCTTTGACGCGCCGGATGTGTCCGGACCGCGTCAAGCTTGTCCGGACCACCCGGAATACCCCGTGTGGGTGATGGCGTCGAACGCCCGTTCAGGCGCGGCGGCGTGCCGCCTCGTACAGCACGACTCCCGCCGCCACACCGGCGTTGAGCGATTCGGCGCCGCCCGGCATCGGGATCCGCACCCGGAAGTCGCAGGTTTCACCGACCAGTCGGGACAGCCCCTTGCCCTCGCTGCCGACGACGATCACGACCGGGCCCGCCAGCGCGTCCAGTTCGCCGATCTCGGACTCCCCGTCGGCGGCCAGCCCGACGACCACGATCCCCGCCTTCTTGTACGCCTCCAGGGCGCGCGTCAGGTTGGTGGCGCGGGCGACGGGCGTACGGGCGGCCGTGCCGGCGGACGTCTTCCAGGCTCCGGCGGTCATCCCGGCGGCCCGCCGCTCGGGGACGACGACGCCGTGGCCGCCGAAGGCGGAGACGGAGCGGACGACGGCGCCGAGGTTGCGCGGGTCGGTGACTCCGTCGAGGGCGACGATCAGCGGGTCCCGGCCCTCGTCGTGGGCGCCCGCGACGAGGTCCTCCGGGTGCGCGTACTCGTACGGCGGGACCTGGAGGACCAGGCCCTGGTGGTTCAGCCCGTTGGTCATCCGGTCGAGTTCGGGGCGGGGGGCCTCCATGAGGTTGATGCCGCCGCGCTCGGCCGCGAGCTGGAGCGCCTCGCGCACCCGCTCGTCGTTGTCGATGAACTGCTGGACGTACAGCGTGGAGGCGGGCACGCCCTCGCGCAGCGCCTCGACGACGGGGTTGCGTCCGACGACGAGTTCGGAGGTCGAGCGGCCGCCGCCGCGCCGCTGCGGGGCGCGTCCGGCGGCGCGGCGTGCCTTCGCCTGGGCGGCGCGCTGCTTGGCGTGCCCCTTGCGCATCTCGGCGGGGGGCGTGGGCCCCTTGCCCTCCAGGCCCCGGCGCCGCTGGCCGCCGCTGCCGACCTGCGCGCCCTTCTTGCCGGACATGCGGCGGTTGTTCGCGGCCATGATGTACCCGTCTCCGTGAAGTCGTCCGTGCGCGCCTGCGTGCGTGCTCATGTGCGTCCGTCCGCAGGTACCCACGCGTGCGTGTGTGTTACGTCTGTGAAGTGTGCCGCCCGGAGGCCCGGACGGCACAACCCGATCTTGGGGAACCCGGAGGTTCCAGGAGATTTCAGGAGGCGCCTCCTCCTGCCTCAGCGCGGACCGAGGCTCCAGCGCGGTCCCTGCGGGCTGTCCTCGATGACCAGTCCGGACTGGCCGAGCTGGTCCCGGATGGCGTCCGCGGTGGACCAGTCCTTGCGGGCGCGGGCGGCCTCGCGCTGGTCGAGGACCATGCGGACGAGGGTGTCGACGACGCCGCTCAGCTCCTCGCCGCGGTCGCCGTCGCCGGCCCAGTGCGCGTCGAGGGGGTCCAGGCCGAGGACCGCGAGCATGGCGCGCACCTCGGCGAGGCGGGCGACGGCCGCTTCCTTGTCGTCGGCGGCCAGCGCGCTGTTGCCCTGCCGGACGGTGGTGTGCACCACCGCCAGGGCCTGCGGTACGCCGAGGTCGTCGTCCATGGCCTCGGCGAAGGCGGGCGGCACCTCGGTGGCCGGCTCGACGGCGCCGGGCGTGCCGGTCAGCTCGCCCACCCGCTGGATGAAGCCTTCGATCCGCGCGAACGCGGACTCGGCCTCGCGCAGGGCGTCCTCGCTGTACTCGATCATCGAGCGGTAGTGCGGGGTGCCGAGGTAGTAGCGGAGCACGATGGGCCGCCAGCGCTTGACCATCTCGGAGACCAGGACGCTGTTGCCGAGCGACTTCGACATCTTCTCGCCGCTCATGGTGACCCAGGCGTTGTGCACCCAGTACCGGGCGAACTCGTCGCCGTAGGCCTTGGCCTGGGCGATCTCGTTCTCGTGGTGCGGGAAGATCAGGTCGAGGCCGCCGCCGTGGATGTCGAAGGCGGTGCCGAGGTACTTGTGGGCCATCGCCGAGCACTCCAGGTGCCAGCCGGGACGCCCGCGGCCCCACGGCGTCTCCCAGCTCGGCTCGCCGGGCTTGGCCGCCTTCCACATGGCGAAGTCGCGCGGGTCGCGCTTGCCGGTCTCGCCCTCGCCGGACGGCTGGAGCAGGTTGTCGAGCTCCTGGTTGGACAGTCCCAGGTACTCGGGGAACGAGGTGACGGCGAAGTAGACGTTGCCGTCGGCCTCGTAGGCGTGGCCGCGCTCGATGAGGCCGCGCATCATCTCGACCATCTCGGTGATGTGGCCGGTGGCACGCGGTTCGTAGGTCGGGGGGAGGCAGCCGAGGACCTGGTAGCCGTCTGTGAAGGCGCGCTCGTTCTCGTAGCCGATGGCCCACCAGGGGCGGTTCTGCTCCGCGGACTTCGCGATGATCTTGTCGTCGATGTCCGTGACGTTGCGGATGAACGTCACCTTCAGGCCGCGGTACTCGAACCAGCGGCGCATGATGTCGAAGTTCAGTCCCGAGCGGATGTGCCCGATGTGCGGTGCCGCCTGGACGGTGGCACCGCACAGGTAGATCGAGACGCAACCCGGCTGGAGCGGGGTGAAGTCACGGATCTGCCGGGCGCTGGTGTCGTACAGGCGAATAGTCACCCCTCCAGGGTAGTCGGCCCGGGACGGTGCCTCGCGCCCCTTTCCCGGCCCGTGTCGTCCTCCCTGTCCGTGTCGTCAGCCGGTGTGGACGACGAGGGCGGTGGCGACGGCCATCAGTCCTTCGCCGCGGCCGGGGAACCCGAGTCCGTCGGTGGTGGCGCCGGAGACCGACACCGGTGCGCCGGCGGCCTCGGTGAGGATCTTCTGGGCCTCGTCCCGGCGCTTGCCGATCTTGGGCCGGTCCCCCACCACCTGCACCGCGACGTTGCCGATCCGGAAGCCGGCCGCCCGCACGATCCGCGCGGCCTCGGTCAGCAGGGTCACGCCGGAGGCGCCGGACCACTCGGGCCGCCCGGTGCCGAAGTGCTGCCCCAGGTCACCGAGGCCGGCGGCGGAGAACAGGGCGTTGCAGGCGGCGTGCGCCACGACGTCGGCGTCGGAGTGCCCGGCGAGCCCGGGCCCCTGGCCCTCCCACTTGAGGCCGGCGCACCACAGTTCCCGGCCGTCCTCGAAGGCGTGGATGTCGGTGCCGATGCCGACCCGCGGGAGCACCGGCAGGGGTTCAGAAGCCATCGTTGAGCCTCCTGCGGGCCAGGACCGCCTCCGCGAGGACGAGGTCCAGGGGACGGGTGACCTTGAAGGCCTCCTCGTGGCCGGGGACGGTGACGACGGTCCGGCCGAGCTGCTCGACCATGCTCGCGTCGTCGGTGACGTCGTCGGTCACCGTCTCGTGCGCGTGCACCAGGGTGGCCCGGTCGAAGCCCTGCGGGGTCTGCACGGCACGCAGCAGGGACCGGTCGGGAGTGGCGACCACGGGCTCCGGCTCGCCGGGGGCGTCGGCCGGTTCGACCTGCTTGACGGTGTCGGCCAGCGGCAGCGCCGGGACCACGGCGGGGGCGCCGTCACGGACGGCCGCGACGACGGCGTCCACGGTGTCCACGGGGACGAGCGGGCGGGCCGCGTCGTGCACCAGGACGATGTCGAAGCCGGGCGGCAGGGCGTCGAGGCCGAGCTTCACCGACTCCTGGCGGGTCTCCCCACCGGGGACGACGACGAAGTCGGTGCGGTCGGGCAGCGCGTACGCGTCGAGCAGCGTCCTGACCTCCGCGGCGCCCTCGGGCGGGGCCACGACGACGACCAGGGAGACGGCGCGGGACGCGGCCATCGCGCGGATCGCGTGGATGAGCATGGGCGTGCCGCCCAGCGCGCGGAGCGCCTTGGGGGCTCCCGGCCCGAGGCGCACGCCCCGGCCGGCGGCCGGGATCACGGCCGCCGTGCGGGCGGTCGTACGGCCGGATGCGGGGTTCGGCGTCGGCGGAAGGAGCGGATCGTCAGACATCGGTTCCTGTCAGGTTGGTGTGCTCGGCCCGGGGAGTTTGACGACAGGGCCTGGGTGGGTATGGCCTGGGCGTAGCCCCTGCTCCCGGAGTGGGGGGAGCGCCGGGCGTACCGCCTTGACCAGCCCCTTCCGTGACTCTGGTCGGGCCGGCCGCCCGGACCCGCACGCCAGGGGCGGGGACACGCGTGGTGACACTTTCCCGGCGCGGCGCACGTGCCGGGAAGCGCTGCGGGGCGCGGCGCGGGGGCGTACGGAGCGGGTGTGTACGGCGCAGGGGTGCGGCGTACGGACCGGCTGCGGAGTACGGGTGCCGCCCGGGGACGGACATGCCGCAGCGCCCGGCGACATCACATCCGTCATCGGGCACCGCGGCATTTCGACGCACTTCGATGTACGTACTGGCGACGTGAAGCTCCGCCTGCCTCGTCCGTCTCGCCTTACGAGGCGAGAACCTCGTCGAGGAGAGCCTCGGCCTTGTCCTCGTTGGTCTTCTCCGCGAGGGCGAGCTCGCTGACCAGAATCTGGCGCGCCTTGGCGAGCATGCGCTTCTCACCGGCGGAGAGTCCGCGCTCACGCTCGCGGCGCCACAGGTCACGCACGACTTCCGCGACCTTGATGACATCGCCCGAAGCGAGCTTCTCCAGGTTTGCCTTGTAGCGACGGGACCAGTTCGTGGGCTCCTCGGCGTACGGTGCGCGCAGCACCTCGAAGACCCGGTCCAACCCGTCCTGACCGACCACATCACGTACGCCGACGAACTCCGCATTGTCCGCTGGCACACGCACCGTCAGGTCACCCTGGGCGACCTTCAGCACCAAGTAGGTCTTGTCCACGCCTTTGAYCTGGCGAGTTTCGATAGCCTCGATCAGCGCGGCCCCGTGATGGGGATAGACCACGGTGTCGCCAACCTTGAACGTCATGTGACAGGTACCCCTTCCGTGGCTATCCAGGGTAACACGGATACGGCGTGTTCTGAATGACGTTTTCGCAGGTCAGGGCCATTCTCGGGGCTTGACAACAGCGTCGGGGACGTGCTGCGACCACTGAGCGGAAGCACGTATTCGCAGGTCGGAGGGGCCCTTCGGGGCAAGTGAAACGCGTACGTTACACGCATCCGAAGCCCCCCGCAGGCGACCAAACGTCCCCATATGTCCACCCCCAAGCGCTCGACTTCCGCTACTCCGTTCGGTGTGCGCGACAGGGTTCCGGCCGAATCCGGAATTGATCACATGCCCTCCGGGACGAGCGGCCGGTGATCAATTTCCGGACCGCCCCGGCATTTCCCGGTCCGCCGCCGCATTCCTTCACGAAATATGCGCCACTCCGAGAAGGTGCCGCGGACGATCCCGCCCGCACTTATGTGAATGTCGGAGGAGTGCGCGACCGAAGTAACCGGCGAGTCACTTAAGCGAGTCACCCACGGCGTCCTCTGCGGCGTCGTCCGCGGAGAGGCGTTCGCGGGGAGGCGGCCGCGAGTCGTCCACGGCCCCGCAGACGCCTGCGAAAACGGCTGGTGGTCGAGTGACGGCCGCGGTCCGCGCGCACCTTCCGGGGGAACGGCGGTCCTCTCAGGGAGGGTCGGGTGCGGGCGCGCGAGAACGGCTCGATAGCCTGAGGCCGCTGACAGACATTTGCAGGCGGCCGACCCGGTCGCCACCGCTCGCTCGAGTCAAGGAGTTGCCGCCGCCGTGAGCAGCAGCCTTCGACGCGGCGCCATCGCCGCCGCCGCCATCGCGTTCTCAGTCGCCTCGCTCTCCGCGTGCACATCCGGCAACAACGCCCAGTCCCTGCAGATCCAGCCGGACAACGCCGCGACGAGCGTGGGCGACATCAAGGTCCAGAACGCCATCGTCGTCACCCAGCCGGACCGCGAGTCCACGGGCCCCGCCGTCGTCGCCGCGACCCTGTTCAACGAGGGCCGCAGCGACCAGACGCTGGAGTCGATCACCCTCCCCGGCACCGGCAAGACCGTCGCGCTCACCCCCGCCAAGGGCGGCAGCCTGACCGTCCCGGCCGGCGGCTCGCTCATCATCGGCGGCGCGGGCAACGCCTCCGCCGTCCTGCCCAGCAGCCGTGAGGCCGTCCAGGACGGCAACGCGCAGCCGGTCACGTTCACCTTCAGCAAGACCGGTGACGTGAGCCTGCGCGCGTTCGTCCACCCCGCCGAGAGCTTCTTCAGCGAGTGGGGCCCGAGCGAGATCCCGGCCGCGCCGGGCACCTCGTCGGAGCCGTCGGCGGAAGCCTCCGGCGCGCCGGGCGACTCCGCGACCGAGGGGGCCGAGGGCTCCGACGCCCCGGCGGGCACCCCGTCCGACGCGGCCTCGGCCAGCCAGTCGGCCGGCAACTGAGCACCGGCGGCACAGCCGCACACGACGGTGGGCGGGACCCCTGCGCAGGGGTCCCGCCCACCGTCGTACCGACGAGTGCCGGCCACGGGTGCCGGGCAACGGCCGCCCGTGGCCGGGCCGGGGTCTCAGGGCTCGAACTTGTAGCCCAGCCCCCGGACCGTCACCAGGTAGCGCGGCGCGCCCGGGTCCGGCTCGATCTTGGCGCGCAGCCGCTTGACGTGGACGTCGAGGGTCTTGGTGTCGCCCACGTAGTCGGCGCCCCAGACCCGGTCGATGAGCTGCATCCGGGTCAGCACGCGCCCGGCGTTGCGCAGCAGCATCTCCAGCAGGTCGAACTCCTTGAGCGGCAGGTCGACCTTGGTGCCGCCCACGGTGACCACGTGCCGGTCGACGTCCATGCGGACCGGGCCGGCCTCCAGGGCGGCGGGGGCGACCTCCTCGGGCTCGCCCCTGCGGCGCAGCACGGCGCGGATACGGGCGACCAGTTCGCGCGAGGAGAACGGCTTGGTGACGTAGTCGTCGGCGCCTATCTCCAGGCCGACCACCTTGTCGATCTCGCTGTCCTTGGCGGTCACCATGATGACGGGGACGTTGGAACGGCCGCGCAGCTGGCGGCACACCTCGGTGCCCGGCAGGCCGGGCAGCATCAGGTCGAGGAGGACGAGGTCGGCGCCGTTGCGCTCGAACTCGTCGAGGCCGTCGGGCCCCGTGGCCGCGACGGCGACCTCGAAGCCCTCCTTGCGGAGCATGTACGACAGGGCGTCGGAGAAGGACTCCTCGTCCTCGACGACGAGCACTCGGGTCACGGAAGGACCTCCGGGGAGGGAAGCGTTTCGTACGCGGATGAATCGGAAGCGTGGGGGGATCGGGGGGATGAGGAAGCGGACCGTCCGGCCTCGCCGTCGAGGCCTTCGGGGTCGTCCTGGTGGGACGACGGGGGGCCGCCGAGGCCGCTGCCGCGGGTGGGGGCCGCGGCGGCCTCGGGGAGCCGCAGGGTGAACGTGGAGCCCTGGCCTTCGGCGCTCCACACCGTGACCTCCCCGCCGTGCGAGGCGGCCACGTGCTTGACGATCGCGAGGCCCAGACCGGTACCGCCCGTGGCACGGGAGCGGGCCGGGTCGACGCGGTAGAAGCGCTCGAAGACGCGCTCCTTCTCCTTGTCGGAGATTCCTATGCCCTGGTCGGTCACGGCGATCTCGATCAGGTCCCCGCCCGGCTGGGCGACCCTGCGGGCCGCGATGCCGACGCGGGTGCGGGCGGGTGAGTAGTTGACGGCGTTCTCGACGAGGTTGCCGAGGGCTGCGGCGAGCTGGCCGCGGTTGCCCCACACGCGCAGGTCCGCGGCGCTCGGCTGGTGCCCACCGCCCTCCTGAGCGGGCCCTTCGAGCCCTTCGGACCCCTCGGTCCCTTCGAGCCCGTCGGGCGCCCACACGTTCGAGGCCATGGTGATCTGCTTGGTGCCCGCCGCGTGGCGGCAGCGGTCGACGGCCTCGGCGACCAGTTCGTACACGGTGACGGGTTCGGCGTCCTCGAGCGGGTCGTCGTTCTGGACGCGGGAGAGGTCGATGAGCTCCTGCACCAGATTGGTGAGGCGGGTGGCCTCGCCCTGCATCCGGCCGGCGAAGCGCTCCACGGCCTCGGGGTCGTCGGAGGCGTCCATGACGGCTTCGGAGAGCAGGGAGAGCGCGCCGACGGGGGTCTTGAGCTCATGGCTGACGTTGGCGACGAAGTCGCGCCGTACCGCCTCGATGCGGCGGGCCTCGGTGAGGTCCTCCACGAGCAGCAGGACGAGCCGGGAGCCGAGGGGCGCCACCCGCGCGGAGACGGCGAGGGCCTCGCCGCGCCCGGTGCCGCGGCGGGGCAGATCCAGTTCGACCTGCCGTATCTCGCCGTCCCGCCGGGTGTCGCGGGCCATCTGCAGCATGGGTTCCACGGCGAGCTTGCCGCCGCGGACCAGCCCGAGGGCGTACGCGGCGGAGCTGGCCTTGACCACGCCGTCCGCCTCGTCCAGGACGACGGCGGAGGAGCGCAGTACGGAGAGCACGGTGTCCACGCCGGGCGGAAGCACCGGGTCCGTGTGCAGCGAGGAACGCGTGGGGCGTCGTTGTTCGCGCTCGCTGAAGCGGAACGCCAGCACGGCGAAGGCGCCGGTGAGCACTCCGGCGATCGCCGCCGCTGCGGCGACCGCCGCGTTCACGTCCATGTGTCCAGGTTAGGCATGCGCCGACCGGTGGCCACAGCCACGAGAGGGCAAGCTCGAACACTCGTCGCCCAGAGTTCACCTTGGAGCCAGGGATGGTTCATTTGGGGTGGCGGAACCGGACGCGTAAGGATCGGAGCGTGGGAGCGTGGGGTTTCGCACCGTCGGTCGCGCGGGGTTCGCGCCGTCGACTGCGTGGCGGAGCACCCGCCCCGGAACCCCGCGGGAGCCCGGCTCCCGAAGCCCCGAGTAGACGCATGAGAGGAACCCTGATGCGGGACGCGTACCACGAGGAACTGGATTCGATCGGCGACAGTCTGGTGGAGATGACCCGACTGGTCGGGTCGGCGATCGGGCGCGCCACGACGGCCATCCTCGACACCGACCTGAAGCTCGCCGAGCACGTGATCGAGGGCGACCAGAAGGTCGACGAGCTCCAGCACGACCTGGAGGCCCGTGCCATAGCCCTGCTGGCGCGCCAGCAGCCGGTGGCGACCGATCTGCGGATCGTCGTGACCTCGCTGCGCATGTCGGCCGATCTGGAGCGGTCCGGCGACCTGGCGCAGCACGTGGCGAAGCTGGCCCGGCTGCGCTTCCCGGAGCGTGCGGTTCCGCAGGACCTGCACGCGACCATCCTGGAGATGGGCCAGCTGGCCCAGCGCCTGATGGCCAAGGCGGCCGAGGTGATCATCACCAAGGACGTCGACCTGGCGCTCCAGCTGGAGCAGGACGACGACGAGATGGACCTGCTGCACCGCACCCTCTTCCAGCACCTGATGGACGACCGCTGGAAGCACGGCATCGAGACGGCCGTCGACGTGACCCTGCTGGGCCGCTACTACGAGCGCTACGCCGACCACGCGGTCTCGGTCGCCAAGCGGGTGGTCTACCTGGTCACGGGCGAGCACGCGGACGAGATCCAGCCGGACATCCAGCCCGACATCCAGCCGGTGCCGGGGGCGCAGGATGCCTGACCGGACGGCGTGAGGGGGGCGCGGGAATCGGCCGGGGGCGCGCATGAGCCCCAATGCGCCGTTGATGCGCCCGCTGGAACGGGCATCCAATGGGCACAGGTACGGCGCCAGTCTCGAGGAGGGACCCATGGCCGATTCCCCCAGCTCCCCCGGCACGATGCCCGATCCCACGCAGGAGCGGGAGACGGAGCAGCCCGCCGAGATCAGGAGCCTGACCCTGGTCGCCGCGTGCGGCTGCGGCTCCGGCTGCAGCTGTGGCTGCCAGTCGGGCAGCCCCTGCCAGTGCTGAGCACGCCCACTGGTTGTCCGTCGCTCGTTGCAACACCCGTCCCGAAGGCCCCGGCGACCGTCGGGGCCTTCGGCATGCCGGGCGGCCGGTGCGGGCGCAGCATGGAAGTACGTACGCCCCGAGTCGGTACGTACGGCCCGGAGTGGGAAGGAGGTGCGAGGCCGTGACCCAGTTCATGGACATCCACCACGGCATGCAGGGCATCACGGCGGACCAGCTGCGGCAGGCGCATGAGGCCGACCTCGCGATACAGGAGGAAGAGAGCGTCTACTTCCGGCAGTCCTGGGCGGACCCGGAGTCCGGCACGATCTACTGCCTCTCGGAGGCACCCTCCGCCGAAGCGGTGCAACGCGTCCACGAGCGCACCGGCCACAAGGCCGACGAGATCCACGCGGTGCCGCTGTCGGTGCAGTAGGCGGACCCGACCCCCGCCGGAGGCGGCGCCCCTCAGGGAGCACTGACCTCCGGCGTCTGCTGCACCCCGTCGGCCTTGCCCCCGCCGGCCTTCCCCGCGCCGGTCGCGGTCTCCTCGGCCGACAGGCGGCGCATCAGCAGCCCGTACCCGAGTCCGGCCACGGTGCCGATGACGGCGCACAGGCCCCACAGCCACCGCGCCCCGAACCGGTCGATGACGAACCCCGACATCAGTGGGGCGACCAGCGCGGCGACGGCCCAGGACATGGTGTACATGCCCTGGTAGCGCCCGCGTCCGTGGGCCGGCGACAGCTGGACGACCAGCCCGGTCTGGGTGGGCGCGTTGACGATCTCGGCGAGCGTCCACACGCAGACGGTGAGGGCGAAGACGCCGACCGACCCGGCGAAGGCGGTGAGGCCGAAGCCGTACCCGGCGAGGAGCGAGGAGATCACCAGCAGTCGTCCGGGGTCCCGGTGCTCGATGAACCGGGTCACCGGAATCTGCAGCGCGACGATCAGCACACCGTTGACCGCGATGGCCATGCCGTAGTCGGCCGGGGTGAACCCGGCCGCGCCCATCGCGACGGGCAGTCCGACGGACCCCTGCATGAAGATCAGCGCGACGAGGAAGGAGAGCCCGACGACCCCCATGAACCGCCCGTCCCGCAGGACGGTCCCCAGCCCCACGGAGTCCTCCCGCGCCTCCTCGGCACTCCGCACGGGCTTCGACTCGGGGAGCTTCACGAAGACGACGACGGCGCACACCATGGTCATCGCGGCCTCGATGAGGAACCCGGCGAGGTAGCTGTACTCGGCGATGAACCCGGCGGCCGTGGCGGAGACGGCGAAGCCGAGGTTGATGGCCCAGTAGTTGAGGGAGAAGGCGCGGATGCGGTCCTCGGGCCGGACGATGTCGGCCATCATCGCCTGGACGGCGGGCCGGGACGCGTTGCTGGCCATGCCGACGAGGAAGGCGACGGCGGCGATGGAGACGGGGTCGCGCACGAAGCCGAGGGCCGCCACGGACACGGCGGTGGAGGCCTGCGCGATGAGCAGCGTGGGCCGCCGGCCGATCCGGTCGGTCATCACCCCGGCGCCCAGCGAGGAGATCACCCCGCCGAGGCCGTGCACGGCGGCGACGAGACCGGCGTAGGTGGCGGAGTAGCCGCGGTCGAGGGTGAGGTAGAGCGCCATGAAGGTGGCGACGAAGGCACCGAGCCGGTTGACGAGGGTGCTGGTCCACAGCCACCAGAACGCCGAGGGCAACCCGGACACGGTCTCCCGCACCGCACGCCGGACACGGACGACGGACACCACGCAACCCCCCGAGGTAAGCACCTGAAACGGCGAGCACACCTTACAAAGGAGCCGGAGGAGTCCACCACTCGATTAACGGGTCCCGCCGACCGTCCGCCCATCGAGCGGGGGCACGGCCCGCTCGCGGCTTCGATTACGCTCGGACCCATGGCCGACGCACCGTACAAGCTGATCCTCCTCCGCCACGGCGAGAGCGATTGGAACGCGAAGAACCTGTTCACCGGCTGGGTGGACGTCAACCTCACTCCGAAGGGCGAGAAGGAGGCGACGCGCGGCGGTGAGCTGCTCAAGGAAGCCGGCCTGCTGCCCGACGTGGTCCACACGTCCCTCCAGAAGCGCGCCATCCGCACCGCGCAGCTGGCGCTGGAGTCCGCCGACCGCCTCTGGATCCCGGTCAGCCGCAGCTGGCGCCTGAACGAGCGCCACTACGGCGCCCTCCAGGGCAAGGACAAGGCGCAGACCCTCGCGGAGTTCGGCGAGGAGCAGTTCATGCTGTGGCGCCGCTCCTACGACACCCCGCCGCCCCCGCTGGACACCGAGGCCGAGTACTCCCAGTTCCACGACCCGCGCTACGCGACCCTCCCGCCGGAGCTGCGCCCGCGCACGGAGTGCCTGAAGGACGTCGTCGTCCGGATGCTCCCGTACTGGTTCGACTCGATCGTCCCCGACCTCCTGGCCAACCGCACGGTCCTGGTCGCCGCCCACGGCAACAGCCTGCGCGCCCTGGTCAAGCACCTCGACGGCATCTCCGACGCCGACATCGCGGGCCTGAACATCCCGACGGGCATCCCCCTCTCCTACGAGCTCGACGCCGACTTCAAGCCGGTCATCCCCGGCGGCACCTACCTCGACCCGAACGCGGCCGCGGCCGCCATCGAGGCGGTCAAGAACCAGGGCAAGAAGAAGTAAGCCCGCACGAGTAGGCCCCTTGCCTGCGGTTCTTCCGCCGGCAGGGGGCTTCTCGCTGCACTGAGGCCGCCCCTGAGCCGCCAAGCCTCGCCCGGCTTCTCCACTGCGCCGGTCTGCCCGTCCATGGGCAGCATCCCGTGTCAGTGCTTCATGAAGCCAGGAACCGCTCAGCCTTCTGTCGCAGGTCAGGCGGCAGGTCGGTCAACTCTGAGACGATCACGCGAAGCTCTCGGTCCAGTTCGGAAGAACCGGTCCAGACCGCCGGGTTCCTGGTGAGGACTGCGGACAGCAGATCACCTTCGTACATGTCCCCCTCTGCCATCGGGTTGTCCCGCAGCACCTCCAGTGCCAGTGGCAGGAGATAGGGCAGTCCTATGTCCTGCCCGATCAACAAACGCATGTCCTCGACGGTCAGCTCGCCGATCGGCCGACGCCGCAAGGCGTGTGCAGCAGCGGCAAGACGGGTGGCGTCGGCTGCCGGGGCCGGCCATCGGTCGCGTTCAAGCTCTTCGAGAGAGCGGTCACGGTTCAAGGGGCTCCTCACCGCCCGATTGTCCTACGCAGCCCTCGACACCTTCGAGGGCGAGCTTGCCGGACTTGGCGAGACCGGCGACGAGCAGGTCTTCGCGGTGGCAGCAGCGCGTCGTCCTGGCCACCCGCCACGGTCGAATCGCCAGACCGGTCACCCCCGTCCAGGGAACCTCAACAAGATCGTGTGACGAGTTCTACGCAGGGACGGTCATGTCTGGACGGCTTTTCCATGCGGCCCGAAATGTACCTCGCTGGCAAACATTTAGGTACGTGCCCGAACAGGCTGCCATATGTGGTGCTGCAGCAAACCGCGTGTAACGCAATGGCGCTCGCACGACGCAGAGCTATGTGGAAACAGGCCACAAGCCGAGGCTGAAATCTCGCTCCCTGGGCCGGCCCTGCCGACAGAACAGCGTCAGATCGGAAATTGTTGTGAACAACATCGACCCGGCTGCCGGGTACCAGGCGTACGACCAGCCCCCGAGGCCCGACCGCACCGCGCGCAACGAGGCCACTGCACGGCGCGCAGCCCTCACGATCTGCACGATCGCCGACGTTGCGGCAGGTCTGCTGGGCCTGTGGATCGTGCTCTACCTGCTCGACGCGAACCAGGCGAATCCCTTCGTTGAATTCGTGCACGGAACGGCGGACTGGCTCTCCGGATGGGCACGAGACATTTTCACGATGGACACAGAAGGCCTGCGCGTTGCTCTCAATTACGGTCTCCCGGCCGTTATCTATTTGCTGATCGGTCATGGGATCGCTGCCCGGATCAACCGGGCTTGACCGCACCGGATGGGATGGAACCGTGCTGACCGTAGATTGCGGTCTGTGGGTCCAGTTGCCCCCGTTGAGGCCTGGGCCACATTTGCTGAAGATCCGCGGTCAGTCCGGTGACTTCTCCGTCGGCGTGGCTGACTGTCGTCGGCTGAGGTTCAGACGGGTCACCTCGAAGGTGGCCGTCGTCAGCCGAACGTGGTCCCGCACCGGTCAAGGTCGGGCAGTCCCTGAGTCGTCCGAGGCCGCTCTACAGCGGCCCACGACGACCGATGGCGACCACTCACCCGCTCGTGAACACCGCCCTGACCTCACAACGCCGAAGTCAGTGACGGACAGGCCCACAGGCTGCCCGGCGTTCCGGAAGCTCACGGGGCCATGATCACTCGCGCCGAAGCCGCTCCGCCGACCGCGCGATAGGCTCACCGCCCGTACAGACAGGCCTCAGAACCGCAGGGGGAGGAGCGGTGCAGCTCACCGTGCACTGGTGGGACCTGTGGGCGCCCGTTTCGATGATCGCCCTGAGCGTCATCCTCAGCCGGGCAACCCGTCGGCGTCGGCACAGGCGGCAGACAGCAGTGAGGTGGGGCTCACGGACCCACTGGGAGTGGCTGCCGTTCATGTTCGGGCTGACCGTAGCGGTCGCAGAGCTCCCGCTCCTCCTCGGTGTACCCGATCCTTGGACCACGGTCTCTGATGTGATCGCCCGTGCGCTCGCCCTCACCACCGTGTTCATGGCCGTCCGGACGGTGTTCGTCCTCTTCGTGCGCGGCACCCGACACTTGTTCCGCCGCCGAGAAGCGAACACCAGCAGCTGACAGCAACCGCGGTGGACGAACGCGTACGGAGGCGGACGCCGGCGATCACCCCGAACGCCGCTCGACTGCCGATGACGCGCCCGACGGAACGGGGAGCAGCGGGGAGCCCCGGGAAACAACAGAGCGCCGTCCGGAAACACGCAGGCCGGCGTCGCGACAGGTCACGCCGCATCCGGTTACGCGCTCTTCCGAACCAGAGCACCAGACCGTACGGAGATAGCGTGGAAGAAGGACATCGAGCGGATGCCCGGCACCGGCCGATGAAACGGAATACGACATGACCACGCAAGCAAGCGGGACGGCCCCCGGCACCGCGCCTTCCGGTGCGCCGATTCCGATCACGAGGCCCCACGGGCCCCGCGCCGCGGCTGAACACGTCGTCTCAGGCAATACGATGACCGTCCGCATAGGCGACCGGCGGCTCGAACTGCCGCCCGGGGACCAGCTCGCATTCCTCGCGGGCCTCGGCTTCCTCGCGGCACTCGAACTCATTGACTGGCCCATCGCGCTCGCCATAGGCGTCGGGCACGAACTCGCCCGCAGCCGCCACGGCAAAGTGCTGCGCGAGTTCGGGGAAGCCCTGGAAGAAGCGTGACGCACTTCCCCGACATGCCGTCGACACCTTCGCCCGGCATCGGCGCGAACAGCTCCGGGCTGCCTCCCCAGCCTGCTGAGTGACCGACGGGTCGCATCCGTCAAGGCCGCGCATGGTGAACGACATCAACGGCTGACCCCGACAGACGAAGAAGAGCCCGCCAGCAAGCTGACGGGCTCCCGCGAAAGACCGAGGCTAACCTGCCACCAGGTCAGATCGTCGGTGTCTCATCGACGATCTCTTTGTGCGGTTCGACAACGAACCTCCAGCCATCACTGGGCTCCATGAAGCGCACTCGGGTCGGGTAGATGTCCAAGGCACGGCGGTCACGGTTCTGACTGTTCGCGTTCTTCCGCCCCCGGGCCGGCTCCTCGAACAAGTCGACCTTGACATCCGGCACCGTGACGACCTCCTCGCTCCAGCGCTGAACGATCCCCGCGCCGAAGGCTTCCCGGGCGGCGGAGTAGAGCGCCTCCAGAGATTCCTTGTTCCCGTTGGGTACGAAGAGGGCGAGATTCAGGAGGACGCCCGCATTCTGAAGAACCTCGATTTCTTCACCTGCCTCGTCGGCAACCCAGATCCCGGGCTCTTCGGCATTGTCCGGGAGAACACTGATCTCCTGACCGAATATCGTCCTCGCGGCGAAGGACCCTCCCTCAAAATTCTTGCCCGGCTTCGTAAGGGAAGCCGGGGCGTAGCAGTCGAGAGGAAGGCCGTCCATCTCCGCCGAGACGAAGATTCCGTCCTGGAGACTCAACTCCGAAACCTCTTCGGCCGTAAGACGTCGAGCCGTGACCTTCTCGGTGTTCACGCCATTCCCCTTTTTTCGTGGCGTCCTGCGAATTCATTGAAACTCTACCACGAAAACGATCACTCAACTCCCGTTCAATTCCCACTGGGGGAACAGCAGAAGAATCCTCCCACGTCACCGGCGGAACGTGGCAAGCGCAGAGAAATGATGCGAGATTCAAAAGGGTACCCACCCGTCCCAACGGCACTTTCGGCAACCAAGTCAGCCGTCAAGTGAAACGACGAGCAAACCTGACCGAAAGGGGAGAAGCAGACAGAGGGCGCCTTGCCGCTCAGCGCTGCGCTTGCGCTCCCATCGCGATGGGCCGGATCCCGGTCCCGACCGAGCGGACCGCGGCGACCCCCCTCTCCGGATGAGACCGGCCCTGCTGTGACTCAGGCGGGCTGCATCAGTCACCAGATCACTCACGCGATCCAGCAGCGTGGCGCTCACGGCAACAACACCATCGGCTTGACCGGCGGCACGGCGCACATCGACAGCGACGGCATCCCGTTCCGTACGGGCGTCGACACCGGAGCGGCTGCAACTACCCGCTGGACTGCCGCGAACGGACCGAACGGGAGGACTGACCGGCGGTCCCGAGGCTGCGGGGCGGTCGGAGGCGGATACCTCGTGGAAAAGCGTGAGCAGTCGGCGGGAGAGTGTCACATGAGCGCTCAACCGAGCGGCATTCGGACAGTGGCAGCCGAAGTGCTCGCGCCATGGGACAGGTATGTCATGCCCGTGGGCACGGGCTCCCGCCCCGGCACCGCACACGGCGAGCTTTCCCGACGTCCGGGTGGCCCTGTCGGAGGGCGAGGAATCAGCGGTGATCGACGCCCTCCGCCGGTCACCGTCGATCAGCCCTTCTTCACGACGCCGGACTTGAGCCGCATCGCCCCGAACCCCTCGATTTTGCAGTCGATGTCATGGCCGTCGACGCCGTCGATCAGCCGGATGTTGCGCACCTTGGTGCCAGCCTTGATGCCCGTCGGGCTGCCCTTGACCTTGAGCGTCTTGACGACGACCACGGTGTCGCCGTCCTGCAGCACGTTTCCGACGGCGTCCTTCACGACGCGCTCCACGGCAGCGCCCTCGTTCTCCGCGCCGCTCTCGGGGGCCCATTCGTGTGCGCACTCCGGGCACACGACGAGGGAATTCATCTCGTAGGTGTACTCACAGGAGCATTTCGGGCAGGGGGGAAGGTTCTCCATCATCTCGCGAGCGTATCCAGACATCGGTACGACCGGCGAACAAGCCCGGGGTGCTCCTTCCGCAGGTGGCTGCGGGCTCCTGGGAGGATCTCGTCCACCGGCGCGGTCACGGCTCGGCCGACCCGTCCGACGCCGACGGCGGGCCCCCTCCGCCATGCACCGCGCGGTCGGCCGCCGGGCGCGTACGGTCACCGGGACCGGACGGCACTGGCGGGACGCTGGGCCTTGGGCTCGAGGCCGTCGGCCGTCTCCTCTTCGGAACCGATCGGGCTCGGGTGGGCTCTGGGAAAGCGTGGCTGGGTTTCCTCGACTGCCAGAGGGGCAGGTTCCAGCGGGCGTTGTCCGGGTTTGCCGGGTCGGCAAACGGGCTCGTCCTCTCAGCCGAATCTTTTGCATGATCGGTCCAGAGGAGACCACCGGCCCTGGAGGAGAACGCATGGACCAGAACGCTGCGGAGATCACCCACCGGTCGATCTCCTCACCCGGAGGCCGGATCCACCTCGCGGAGCAGGGAACCGGGCCGCTGGTGCTGCTCGTGCACGGCTTCCCGGAGTCCTGGTACTCCTGGCGCCACCAGCTGCCGGTGCTCGCGGCGGCGGGGTACCGCGCAGTCGCCCTCGATGTCCGCGGCTACGGCCGCTCCTCCAAGCCGGCCGCGACGGACGCGTACCGGATGCTCGCCCTGGTGGAGGACAACGTCGCGGTGGTGCACGCCCTGGGCGAGGAGTCGGCGGTGGTCGTCGGCCACGACTGGGGCGCGCCCATCGCCGCGAACTCCGCCCTGCTCAAACCGGACGTCTTCCGCGCGGTGGGACTGCTGAGCGTTCCCTACACCCCGCGCGGCGGCTCCCGCCCCAGCGAGGTCTTCGCCCGGATGGGTGGGGACGAGGAGTTCTACGTCTCGTACTTCCAGGAGCCGGGCCGCGCCGAGGCCGAGATCGAACCCGATGTACGCGGCTGGCTCGCGGGCTTGTACGCGGCCCTGTCCGCCGACACCATGCCCGCGCCCGGAGCCCCCGCCCCGCACTTCGTCAGCAGGGGTGGGAGGATGCGCGACCGGTTCCCCGTCGGCCGACTGCCCACCTGGCTCGGCGAGAGCGATCTCGACGTCTACGCCGGGGAGTTCGAACGCACCGGCTTCACCGGAGCGCTCAACCGCTACCGGAACATGGACCGCGACTGGGAGGACCTCGCCGCCTTCGACGGCGCTCCCGTCACCCAGCCGTCCCTGTTCATCGGCGGCGGTCTCGACGCCTCCGCCACCTGGCTGGCCGAAGCGATCGAGAGGTATCCGGTCACGCTGCCGGGCCTGGTCTCCTCCCACCTCCTCGACGGCTGCGGCCACTGGATCCAGCAGGAACGCCCCGCCGAGGTCAACCGGCTCCTGACCGACTGGCTCACCGCGCTGCCCGCCTGACGCACCCCTCCGGCATCCATGCGGACAGAATCTGACCGCAGCGCTTCCTACGCTCGTGCCATGGCGCAGACACAGCAGACGCAGAAAACGCAGAAGACCCTCGTCACCGGTGCCACCGGCACCGTCGGCCGTCAGGTCGTCGCCGAACTGCTCGCCCGCGGCCACGCGGTGCGCGCCCTCACCCGGGACCCGGCACGGGCCGCCCTCCCGGCGGAGGCCGAGGTCGTCCAGGGCGATCTGACCGAACCCGACAGCCTGGTCCCGGCCCTGGAGGGCGTCACCGGCCTCCACCTGATCACCTTCGGCGGGGCCTTCTTCGCCCCGTTGGAGACCGGCCCGCGCATCCTGGACCGGGCCCGCGCGGCCGGCGTACGCCGGGTCCCCGTACTGAACGGCGGCGGGCCGGCCCGAGGAGGTGATCGGCTTCCTGCTCGAGGTGTACGGCAACACCCCCGAGGTGGGCCGTACCGTCGTCGACACCGTCAACGAGGTCACCGGCCACCCGGCCCGTACCTTCGCCCGGTGGGCCGTGGAGCACACGAACGCCTTCAAGGCGTAGGTCCCCGCCAAGGCACAGGTCCCCCGTCCGCCCTGCCTGCCCTCCGTCCGATCGGCCGCCGGTCACGGCACAGTGGGGAGGCATGGAGGCAGACGGCAGGAATCTTCTGGCCCGGGGACGCGTGGCGACCAGGCTGCCGGCCCAGGACCTGGAGCGGGCGCGGCGTTTCTACTCCGAGAAGCTCGGCCTGGAGCCCGTCGACGAGCGGCCGGGCGGGCTGCTGTACCGGTGCGGCGGTACGGAGTTCGCCGTGTTCCGGTCGGCGGGGGCCGCGTCCGGGGCCTTCACGCAGATGGGGTGGCAGGTCGACGACATCGAAGCGGTCGTGGCGGAGCTGAGGCGGCGCGGCGTGGTGTTCGAGGTGGTCGACCTGCCGGGGTTCCGGACGGCGGAGGACGGGATCGCCGAGATCGAGGGCAACTACCCGAGCAAGGGCGCCCGCGGCGAACGCGCCGTCTGGTTCCGCGACAGCGAGGGAAACCTGCTGGGCATCGGCGAGCCCGTCGTGTGAACGCGTCCGCAGCGAGCGGGCAGCGCCCTGCTCCGTGCTCCGCTCCCTGAAGTCGGGCCGGACCGCCTGCTGGATGCCGTGGGGCAGGCGGTCCTCGGCCGTCAGTGCGGGAAGGGGCCGCCGAGGTTCTTGTACGACAGCTTGAGCGAGTTCACCGTGAACGTCTTCGAACCAGTGCCGGTGATGCCGGTCTTCGAACCCTTCAGCAGGTGGACCATTCCCCAACGGGTGTTGTCCAGCTGCTCGTTCGTGTCGACGATCAGGTCGGCGTAGCCGTCGCGGTCGAGGTCGGCACTGGTCGCGGCGAACCCCCAGCTGTCGCCCTTCTCCACCGCGCCGGGTATGCCGGGCGAGTCCTGGTGGATCGTCTGGACGCGCGTGCCGGGGCCGGTCGACGTGCCGTAGACGACGGTGACCCGGCCGTCCTTGCCGTGTGTCCCGCCGAGCATGACGAAGTCGCGGTGGCCGTCGCCGTTGAAGTCGTCGGCGAGCTTGGCGGGGGCCGCGGCCGCTGTGGGGGCGGTGAGGAGCGGGGTGCAGACCGCTGCCGCGAGGGCGACCGCGGTGGCGAGGACGATGCGTGAGGTGCTCATGACTTTCCGTTGTCCAGAAAGGGCTCCGCAGGTGACTGCAACTGCGATCTTGCGATCTTGGACGCGTACGCGTGCTCAATGGCTGTGAACGGAGGGCGTGTTCCGCCCACGGGACGTCTCGTGTTGCGCGCGATCCGTCACGTTCCGTACTCGAGAGCCGCGGAATCGCCCTACGCTCGGAAGGTGACGCAGCATTACCTTTCCCCTTGTAAGGGACGGAAGTGACGCTTTGGCCAACGGAATTGACCCCAGCGCCTCCATGGCCGCCCTGTTCGGCTCACGGGTGCGCAAGCTCCGTACGGCGGCCGGACTGACCCAGGCCGAACTCGGCGTGAGAACCCACGTGGCGGGCACCCGGATCATCCAGATCGAGCAGGCCTCGGGGGCGAGGCCGACGCTGGAGCTGGCGCATGCGCTGGACGCCGTGCTCGGCGCGGACAACCTGCTGGTCGACCTGTGGCCGTACGTGTACCGGGAGGCGTTCCCGGACTGGTCACGTAGGTTCATGGCGTACGCGGAGCGGGCGGTGGACATCCGCGAGTACGCGGCTCATGTGGTCCCTGGCTTGTTGCAGACGGAGGACTACGCACGGGCGGTGCTGAAAGTCGGCCGAACGCTCGGCAGTGAAGAGCAGTTGGAAGAGCGGGTCACCGCCCGCATGGGACGGCAGGAGCGCCTTGGCGCACTTGATCGACCCGAGCTGTGGGTGGTTCTCGACGAGTCGGTGCTCAGACGTCCCGTCGGTGGCCGGGCGGTGATGCGCGAGCAGTTGGCGTGCCTGCTCGAAGCCGCGGCGGGATCTCACATCACCGTGCAGGTAATGCCGTTCGACCAGGGAGAACACGATGCCATGGGCGGCTCGCTCACGGTCCTCACCCTGCCGGACGGTTCGGAGGTCGCCTACACGGAAGGGGCGCACTACGGCCAACTCATCGAGGATCCGGACGAGGTGAGGAGCTTCTCCCTGACCTACGATCGACTGCGGGCGGCAGCTCTGCCCCCGCTCATGTCGCTCGGCATGATCCGATCCGTGATGAAGGACAACCACCGTGGAGCGAACGTCCCGTCCCGATCCGAACGACGCCGCCTGGCGCAGGAGCAGCTACAGCAATCAGGAGGGCGGCAACTGCGTGGAGGTGGCGGACGGATGCCCCGGCGTCGTCCCCGTCCGTGACAGCAAGGCCCCGCACGGTCCCGCCCTGTCCTTCGGGGCAGTCTCCTGGACGGCGTTCATAGGGGAGTTGAAAACCGACCGGCGCCGGATCTGAGCCTGCTGGGCACCGGTCACGCGGTGGCGTCCCAAACGCTCAGACGATCTCCCAGTCCAGTTCGGTCCCGTCGACCACCACACGGCGGTAACGGTCCACGATCTCGCCGGTCTCCAGGGCGGTGGCCGTCGCGTCCAGGAGGGCCGGGAGCGAGGCCCACATGGGGTGCGGCCTGAAGGAACACCCCGTTTCGTGGTCGGCGTCGCCGATCCGTCCTCTGCGGCGGTACTCCCGTTGGTCGATGACGAGGTAGTCACCGGCACCGTCTGCGGCGAAGGGAACCCACAGGGGATGCCACCACGGGCCGTACTCCCCGTCCGGGTCACCCTCTTCCGCATCGTCGAGCCCATCGCCGTGGATCCTCATGCGCAGGCTCCAGTCCTCGGCGATGCCCTTCGCGTCGAGCAGGTTCCAGAACGGCGGCAGCAGATCGCGGTAGCCCGTTCCGTCGTGCCGCAGCAGGGACTCCGTCAACGGCTCGGGAAGGGACCGGCCGATGGTCCGCTCGGTCGCGGCGACGTCCGAGCGCTCCGCGGGTGGTGCGAGCGCGGCGAACGTCCTCGGTGCGTGCCCGGCGAGCCACGTCTCGATACGGATCCAGGACTCGGTGACCGACGACGTCATGCGCCGGATCATGCCAGCCCGGCGCAGTGCGGTGCTGTCCGGGCGAAGCGATCAGGACAGCCAGAACAGCCAGGACAGCCAAGGTGGTTCCGGATCGGCATCCGGGGACACCGTCGATCAGTTGCCCTATTCTTTCGGCGTGAAGGAATTATGGAGATCACCGGGAAATGCCTTCTGGGCCCTGGACCAGGCCCTGGGCGGGCATCAGCGGCCGGCCCGGGTCCATCGATGGGTGGCCCGTCACCCGGTCTTGTTCGGTCTCTGCACGGGCGTTCCCTTCGCGCTCCTCTTCGCGGTGATCGGGTCCGAAGAGGAGTCCGACGGTCTGTTCGCCGTGGTCGTCGGGCTGCTCATGGGATCCGTGTTCGCTCTCTTCGCCTTCCTGGAGCGGCTTCGGCAGCGTCGGCTCAAGCGGCTGGGGATATGGGACGGGTCGTGAGCCGGTGGTGATCCGCCGGAGGCGGGGGCTGCCGGATGCCGGAAGGCCGCAGCGTGACCTCTTTGCCGTACCGGGCGGATGCGGGGGCCTGGTCGAGCGGTCATCATGACGGGTGATCGTTTCCGATCGGGCCGTCGGTCACGGCCCTGACCGGGTGCGCGTGAGGCGGTGGGGCAGATGCTCGAATTCATGGCAGAGCTGGCGGACATGGCCGTGGGTGTGTTGATGCTGGTCATGGCGGCGGGTTGCACATGGCTGGGATGGACGTCCCTGCGTCGGCCCCTGGGGTCTCCGGTGATCATGCGAGGACCCGGGTGGCTCGTCCGCACCTGGGGCCTCGGCTACCTGCTCCTGGGGGTGGGCCTCGCCGCGGAGGAGATGGGCCGGATAGCCGGTGAGGAACCGGTCTGACCGTTGAACCTGATCCGCTGGATCGCCGGTCCGCTGGTGGTCTTCTCCCTGGTGGCCGGGGCGGTCCGGCGGTGGCGGGAGCGCCGCGCCGGCCGGGTGGCGAGCGAGGGGCGGCGGGTGTGAACCGGCGCGTCTCCTGGGGCGAGGCCCTGCTCGTGACCCTGGCCTGCTGGATGGTCAGCTGCCTGGGGTACGCCGTGTTCGCCGCCCTGGACGAGCCGGGCCTCGCGGTCGCACCCCTCCTGGGCATGGGGCTCGTCCAGTGGTTCTGGACGCGCCACCGCGTCTGGCCGGCCGCGGTCGCGGCGGCCTTCGCGGGGGTCGTCGTCCTGTTCGGGGCCGTCGATCTTCTGCGCCCGGATCTGGGCCGGTACGTCGGTGACGCGCTGGCCACCGGACTCGGCGCGACGGCGGCCCTGGGCGTCTTCACCCTGATGTGCCGCATCCGCACACGGGCCGGCGACCGAAACCACTGAACCTGACCGAGCGAGGACGTCCCGTTCGCCCGCGTGCCCGGCCGGAGCACCTGGGCACCGCGCGTGGTCAACATGCGATCCGGCTGCCCGCCGGGCCACCGTTACGATCACGGGCCATGAACTGGGTGGAGCGCGCAACGGAGTTGAGGCAGTGGAGCAGGAGCGGGGTCCGGGCCCCGCACAAGCCGTTGCTCCTGCTGTACGCCCTCGGCCGGTTCCGG
Organism: Streptomyces sp. NWU339; assembly: GCF_003143855.1. Lineage (GTDB taxonomy): Bacteria > Actinomycetota > Actinomycetes > Streptomycetales > Streptomycetaceae > Streptomyces. The sequence continues at coordinate 71,361 of NZ_QFRK01000012.1, read as the reverse complement.
GAGGATGCCGACGGGGAGTTGGCCTACAGCTCGGTCGAGGAAGACCTGAAGCGGCTGCTGGCCGAGTACGGTCCGCCCCGTCCGACCACGCCCGCCTACCCGTTCCATCACCTGGTCAGTGACGGGGTGTGGGAGGTGCGGAGCGACCGGGGGTCCGGCAGTCCGGGTACCGGCGTGCGGGAGTTGCGCGCGACGAACGCCGCCGGGCGGCTCGCGCCGGAGTTGCGGGCGGCGCTGAGGAGGGAGCCGGCCCTGCTCGGGCGCATGGTACGGGCGCTGCTCGACGCGAACTTCCCGCCCTCGCTCCACTCCGACCTGTGCGAAGCCGTCGGGCTGGTGCCGGAGCCGGCGGAGGCCGGACCGTTGCCGTCCTTCCACAGGCAGCAGCGGGACCGCCGGATGCGGGAGCTGGTGCTGACGGCCTACGAGCACCGGTGCGCCTTCTGCGGCTACGACGGCCGGATCGGGAGCGTGCCCGTGGGGCTGGAGGCGGCGCATGTGCGCTGGTGGGCTTTCGACGGTCCGGACGACGTCGACAACGGGCTGTGCCTGTGCTCGCTGCACCACAAGCTCTTCGACAAGGGCGTCCTCGGTGTCGGCGAGGGCCACCGCGTCCTGGTCTCGCAGCGCTTCGTCGGGCACGGTGACGCGGCCCGCGCGCAGGTCACCGAGCTCTCCGGACGGCCCCTCATCGGCCCGCAGCCGGGGACCGCCCCCGTCGCGGCGCCGCACCGCGCCTGGCATCTCGCGCAGGTCTTCCAGGGCGACCCGCGCCCGGCTCACTCCGCCTCGTCATCGGGGTGAACGCCTGCGCAGCCATTCCTCCGTCACCGTGAAGTCCTCCTCCGTCAGCCCCCTCGCCGGATCCACCCTGTGCAGCAGGGCGGGTGCCGGGTGGGCCGACTCGGTCCACAGGCGGTCCATCGGGCCGATCTCGTCGTCCAGCCAGACGAACGGGCGCTGCCCGGCCCACTCCGACAAGGGGCGCGTCTTCCAGTTGAGGCCGCGCGGGGCGGGCGCATCGTCCTCCGGCCAGTCCACCACCGGCAGCCTGGGCAGACCGAGGCGCGGGGCGATCGTGTCGTTCGCCTCGTGCCGCCAGGTCGTCGCCCACACCAGGTCGCCGGGCAGGGCGAGCAGGCGCGGGCCCACCGTGGGGTCGAGACGGCCCAGCAGGGGGTTGCCCTCGTGCGTGAGCGGCTCCCGCGCACCCTCCCCGAAGGGGATCAGCGGGCCGTCCACGTCCAGGAAGAGGAACGGGCGAGGCGGTGGGACCGGCATGCGCCCACCGTCTCACGGGTGCATCCGCGCCCCCTTCAGGACCTTGTCCACCGCGTTCCTCGGGCCGTGCACCGCCAGGCCGACCAGGTCCAGGTCCGGCGTGCCCACGGCCCGGACCGCCGCGCGGTTGGCCTCGTCGTGGCCCGTGGCGAACAGGTCGCCGGTGAAGACCGCGCGGGGCAGGGTGCGGGAGAGCGCCCGGGAGTGCGCCGCCTTCAGGGTCTCCTTGGTGCCCTCGAAGACCAGCACCGGCTGGCGGAACATCGGCAGGTAGGGCACGCCGTCCGCGTCCTCGTAGGGCTCGCCGATCAGGTCGGGTACCTGGGTGCCCAGGCCGCTGACCAGGAAGGCGGTGACGTTGAGGCGCTGCCAGGTCTCCAGGTCCTCGCGCAGCAGGACGGCGATCTTCGTGTCGAAGCGTGTGCTCATGCCTCGAGACTGCCGATCGGCGTACGTCCCCGTCTTGTACGTTGTTTGCATGCCCGCAGCGCGCGCGGATCGCCCCCGGCGCACCGTTTCCGCCTGGCGGCCCCGGGTCCCGGGCGTCGTGGAGGTGTTCCACGCCCGCTTCACCGAGTACGCCTACCCGATGCACGTCCACGACGCCTGGACGCTGCTGATCGTCGACGACGGCGCCGTGCGGTACGACCTGGACCGGCACGAGCACGGCACCCCCCACGACACCGTGTCGCTGCTGCCGCCCCATGTCCCGCACAACGGTGCCCCCGCCACCCCGGACGGCTTCCGCAAGCGGGTGCTCTACCTCGACGGCACCCACCTCGGGGACGACCTCATCGGGGCCGCCGTCGACCGGCCCGACCTGCGTGATCCCCTGCTGCGGCGGCGGGTCGGGCAGGTGCACGCGGCGCTCGTGGGGCCCGGTGACGAACTGGAGGCGGAGAGCAGGCTGACGCTCGTCGGGGAGCGGCTACGGGCCCATCTGCGGTCCCGGGACGATGCCGCGCGGGCGCCCCGGCGGGCTCCCGTCCTCGCCCGGCGGCTGCGCGAACTGCTCGACGCGCGGGTCGTGGAGGGGCTCGGTCTGGCGGAGGCCGCGGGGCTGCTGTCCGTTCATCCCGCGCACCTGGTACGGGCGTTCAGCGGTGCCTACGGCATCGCGCCGCACCAGTACCTGATGTCCCGCCGGGTGGGCCGGGCCCGTCGGCTGCTGCTCGACGGGAGGTCGCCGAGCGAGGTCGCGGTGACCACCGGTTTCTACGACCAGGCCCATCTCACCCGGCACTTCCGGAAGTTGGTCGGTGTCACACCGGGCCGATACCGGGCGGGAGGCCGGTAGCCCCTGGGGAAGCGGGCCACCGGCCGGGACGGCTCGTGCCGTCGCGTCACTTCACGTCGACGTAGTCGCCCGCCGCCGTCGCTCCGCCGGTCGTGGACGTCTGGCCGAACGTCCAGCGCCAGTAGCCGTCGGTCGTGGCCTTGACCGTGGTCTTCAGGGCGCCCGTGGAACTCGCCCGCACGTACTTGACCGTCGTGTAGGTGCTGGTGCCCGCCTTGCGGAACTGGAGCTTGGCCAGCTTGTTGCCGTAGCCGACGTACGCGTTCTTCACCCAGTCGGCGCGCGTCAGCTTGCCCGTCACGGTGAGCGTCTTGTTCTTGGCGACCGGCTCCGGCGAGGCGTTGACCGTGGCCCGCGCGGCGCGCTTGACCTGGACCGTGCCGGAGACGGGCAGGTATTCCTCGGCCTTGAGCTTGGTCTCGGAGGCCCAGAGACGGATCCAGACAGCGGTCTTCCAGGTGGTGGCGTCGTTGTTGGAGTCCAGGGTCCACCGGGGGTCGATGTAGAGATCGCCCTCGACCTTCGCCGAGCTGGGGGTGTCGTCGTAGTAGATGACGTGGCCCGTGCGGATGCCGCCGTTGTCCAGTCCCTTGGCGGCCGTGGTGTCGTGGTACAGGTACGGGAACGCGGTGATGTCGCGGGACGTGTAGCCCGCGGGCCAGGTCATGCGGAAGCTGACGCTGGGGTACTTCTCCTCGGAGATGCCCACGACGATGGGCTTGCCCTTGTTCACGACCATGTTCGACACCTTGACACCGGTGTCCGCCGCCTGGGCGGGCGGTGCGGTGAACGCCCCGAGGGCGAGCGCTCCGGTGAGCGCGGCCGTGAGGGCGGATCTGCCAATGCGCATGCGTGTCCTCTTCATGCACGGGACCCTGACCGACAGGGTCCGGATCGCGGCAGGCTAACAGCCCGCGTCCGCACGTCCGTTCGGGGCTCTGCCGCGACCTGCGCGGTCCCTACCCGTCCGAGGGGCGCTCGATGAGTCGGGTGAACGCGTCCAGGTTCCGCGTCGACTCCCCGCGCGACACCCGCCAGGCGTGCTCCTTGCGGATCGCGGTGGCGAAACCCAGTTCCAGCAGGGTGTTGAAGCTGCCGTCGGCCGCCTCCAGGACCTGCCCGAGCAGCCGGTCGACCTCGTCCGGGGTCACGGCGGGCAGCGGGAAGCGGCCGGTGACGTAGATGTCGCCGAGCGGGTCCACGGCGTAACTCACGCCGTACAGCTTGAGGTTGCGCTCCAGGAGCCAGCGGTGGACGGCGGCCTCGTTCTCGTCGGGGTGACGGATGACGAAGGCGTTGAGGGAGAGCGAGTGCCGGCCGACGATGAGGGAGACCGTCGTGGACAGTTTGCGGGTGCCGGGGAGCTTCACGACGTACGTGCCGGCCGCGGGGCTCTCCCAGTCGAGTTCGGCGTCCTTGAGGACGCCCTCGATGACCTGTGCCGCCGCCTGCTGCTGTTCCGCTTCAGCCATGCTGGGAGCGTACGTGACGGCGGTGGGCCTGCGTCGCGGCCGTGTAGACGTCGGCCGTGGCGGCGGCCGACCTGTCCCAGCCGAAGGACCGGGCGTGCCGGGCGGCGGCCTCGCCCATCCGGTCGGCGAGGTCGGGCCGGTCGGCGAATTCGAGCAGCACGCGCGCGTAGACCTCGGGGTCGTGCCCCTGGACGAGGAAGCCGGTGTGTCCGTCCCGTACGGCCACCGGCAGTCCGCCGACCGAGGCGGCGAGCACCGGGGTGCCGGCGGCCTGCGCCTCTATGGCGACCAGGCCGAAGGACTCGCTGTAGGAGGGCATGACGAGGACGGACGCGGCCCGGAACCAGTCCGCGAGCTGTTCCTGCTCGACCGGCGGACAGAACCGTACGACGTCGGCGATGCCCAGGCGGGCGGCGAGTTTCTGCAGTCCCTCGGGCTTGGCGAGGCCGCTGCCGCTGGGGCCGCCGACCACGGGGACGCAGAGCCGGGAGCGCAGCTCGGGACGCTCGTCGAGCAGCGCGGCGACCGCGCGGAGCAGCACGTCGGGAGCTTTGAGCGGCTGGATGCGGCCCGCGAAGAGCGGGATCAGGGCGTCCTGGGGCAGCCCGAGGCGGGCGCGGGCGGCGGCCCGCCCGTCGGACGGGCGGAAGCGGGACAGGTTGACGCCGGGGTGGACGACGGCGACCTTGTCCGGGTCGGCCGAGTAGTGCTGTACGAGTTCCTCGGCCTCTCCGACGGTGTTGGCGATCAGCCGGTCCGCGGCGGCCACTATCTGGGTCTCGCCGATGACCCGGGCGGCCGGCTCGGGCGTGTCGCCGACGGCGAGGTTGGCGTTCTTGACCTTGGCCATGGTGTGCATGGCGTGCACCAGGGGGACGCCCCAGCGCTGGGCGGCGAGCCAGCCGACGTGGCCGGAGAGCCAGTAGTGGGAGTGGACCAGGTCGTAGTACCCGGGCCGGTGGCCGGCCCACGCGTGCATCACACCGTGCGTGAAGGCGCACAGCTGGGCGGGCAGCTCCTCCTTGGCCAGGCCCTCGTAGGGGCCGGCGTCGACGTGCCGGACGAGGACGCCGGGCGCGAGTTCGACGGAGGGCGGGAGGGCGGCGGTGGTCGCGCGCGTGAAGATCTCGACCTCGATGTTGATCGCGGCGAGGCGCTGCGCGAGTTCCACGATGTAGACGTTCATGCCGCCGGCGTCGCCGGTCCCCGGCTGGTGCAGCGGGGACGTGTGCACGGAGAGCATCGCCACGCGGCGGGGCCTGCGATGCAGTCGCAGCCGCGGGGGTGCGGCGGGGGAGCGCCGCCCGAGCCTGGCGATGTACTGGCTCACGTGGCGTTCCTCCTCGTTGTGGGCCTGACTTTCCGGCATGACTTTCGGGGGCGTGCGGGCCCTCCAGCTCCCCAACACCGGAGGAGCCCGCTCCCATTTCCGGGCGGCCTCTCCGGATCGGGTCTTTGCCGAATCATTACCGAATGTCGCTCAACCGTTCGAGTGCCGGGTGCGTAGGCGCGGGGGCCGTCGTCCGGCGGCTCTCCCCGGTCGGTTCCTGGCGGGCTCGGCCGCCCCCATACCCTCGTACGCATGACCGCCCGCGCCGCCTCCCTCCGCCCCTCCCGGGGGACCCCCGTCGTGGGCACGGTGACGCGCGGGACGACCAACCCCAACCGCCTGCGCCGCATGGACCGCTGGATCGCGGCCACGCACGGCACCGCGCTGCGCCGCGCCGACCACCCCGTCGCCGTCGACCTCGGCTACGGCGCCGCCCCCTGGACGGCGGTCGAACTGCTGCACCGCCTGCGAACCGTGGCCCCACGCGCGCGCGTGGTCGGCGTCGAGATCGAACCGGCCCGGGTCGCGGCGGCCCGCCCGTACGAGCGCGAGGGGCTGGCCTTCCGGCACGGCGGCTTCGAGGTCCCGCTCCCCGGACGGCCGACGCTGATCCGCGCGGCGAACGTCCTGCGCCAGTACGACGAGGCCGAGGTCGCCGCCGTCTGGCAGCGGCTGTGCGCGCGACTCGCCCCGGCCGAACCGGCGAGGGGCTCGCGCGGCGGGCTGCTGGTCGAGGGGACCTGCGACGAGATCGGGCGGCGGCACGTATGGGTCGCCCTCGGCCCGGAGGGGCCGCGCACGGTCACCTTCGCGACCCGGCTCGGCTCCCTGGAACGCCCCTCGGACCTGGCGGAACGCCTGCCGAAGGCACTCATCCACCGCAACGTCCCCGGCGAACCGGTGCACGCCTTCCTGCGCGACTTCGACCGCGCCTGGGCCGCCGCCGCACCCTACGCCTCGTACGGCGCCCGCCAGCGCTGGATCCGTACGGTGCGGGATCTGACCGCCGACTGGCCGGTGACGGACGGGCCGGCCCGGTGGCGGCAGGGCGAAGTCACGGTGCGGTGGGAGGCCTTGGCGCCACGGGGGTGAACTCCGGGAACGATCCCCGTGAGTCGTTCGTCACATCGACGGGGCGAGCGTCATAACGGGGAGGGGCAGCCGGGAAGCGTCACCTCTGTCACTTCGGACGCCGACATGGCAACATCCCCCTGGCGAAGGATGTTACTGACGGTTAATCAGTTTGGGGGCGGGTCATGGAAACGGGCAAGCGCATGCTGACCACGGCGGCAGTGGCCGTGGTCTGCGCGATCACCGTGCTGGCGGCACCGGGCACGGCGTTCGCGGCCCCCACTCCCCCGCCGCCCCCGGCCCCGAGTGCGAGCGCCGATGTCGCGCCGTCCAAGGACCTCGAAGCCGTACGCAAGAAGCTCGACGGGCTCTACCGCGCCGCGGCGGTGGCCACCGAGGAGTACAACGCCGCCGAGGAGAAGGCGAAGCAGCAGTCCACCGAGATCGTCCGGCTGGCCGAGAAGATCGCCAAGGGCAGGGAGAAGCTGGACGAGTTGAAGGACCGCGCGGGCGCCGCGGCCGCGTCCCAGTACCGCGGTGGCGGACTCCCGCCCGAGGCCCACCTGATGCTGAGCGACGACCCGCGGGAATTCCTCGTCGGTGCGGGCCGGATCCGTCAGGGCCAGCACGCGACCAAGGGCCTGCTCGGTGAAATGAAGCGCACCCAGGAGGACTTGGAGCAGTACGCGCAGGACGCCGACGCCCAGTGGCGGAAGCTGGAGGCGGGCCGCAAGGCCAAGGCCGAGGCGCAGAAGAAGATCGAGAAGCAGATCGCGGCGGCCGAGAAGGTCGAGTCCGAGCTGGAGCAGGAGGAGAGGGAACGGCTGGCCGAGCTGGAGCGGCGGGCCGCCGAGGAGGCCCAGTCCGCCTGGCTGAACTCCGGCGTCCTCGACGGCGTCGGGGCGGAGGCGACCGAGCAGGGCAGGAAGGCCGTCGCGTACGCCACCGCGCAGATCGGCAAGCCGTACGAGTGGGGCGCCGAGGGCCCGAAGACGTACGACTGCTCGGGTCTGACCTCACAGGCGTGGAGAGCGGGCGGGCAGGGCATCCCGCGCACCTCGCAGGAACAGTGGAAGCAGCTGACGCGCGTCGCCGTCGCGGAGATGCGGCCCGGCGACCTCGTCATCTACTTCGACGACGCCAGCCACGTCGGCATGTACGTCGGAGACGGAGCCATCGTCCACGCCCCGCGTCCGGGACGGGCGATCACGATCGCGGGAGCCGGTTCGATGCCGATCCTCGGGGTGGTCCGCCCGGACCCGAATGCCGATGAAACCAGCAATGGCGACAAGGCTGATGAAGCTCACAAGGCCGACAAGAGCACTAAGAAGGGCGACAGCGGCGAGAAAACGGACGCGAACTGAGCGACCCGTGACCTGCGCCATGTGACCCGGTCCACTCCGATGACGCGACCACACCCCCGCGGGCGTGACGTTCGTCATCCCGGCCGCATCGCCGACGTGTCCAACTGTTGCCCATAACGCGGCATATGACACCGGCTGATGGCCGAGCGGCGTGCTCCACGCCATTCCGCTGCGGCGCCGACACCCGCTATCGTCCCCGCTGGAAGGGGCGCCCCTGCTCGTCCGAAGTGGAGAGCACGGGGTGCACGGGCCGAGATCCCGCGCCCCCACCACGCCCTCGGGGGGAGGGAAGGAACCCGGAACAATGCCCGCACCCGTACCGCGGCAGAGAACGCTCCCGGCCGCGGAAAGCGGTCAGGCGCACGCCGCATCACCGAACGGTGGCCCCGCCGAGGACGCCTCGGAGGCCGGAGCGACGGCCCCGCGCACGGCGGAGCACACCGAGGACGACACCAGGAACGAGGCGACCTCGCCCGCCCCCACCAACCTCACACTGCTGCTGATCGAGGACGACCCGGCGGGCTCGCCGATCGTGCCGGACCTGCTCGACCGGACCGGCAAGCCGATCCGTGTGCGCACCGCCCGCAACCTCACCGAGGCCGAGCGGCTGCTGACCGACGACGTCCACTGCATCCTGCTGGACCTCGCGCTGCCCGCACCCGGCAGCCGGGCGGGCAACGGCGGCGGCAACGGGGTCGGCGGCGCCGGTGACGACGAGCTCGCCGTGCTCAAGCACGTGCTGGAGCTCGCACCCCGGCACGCCGTCCTCGCGCTGACCGCGTCGGGCGACGCCGAGCGCGGCGCGGAGGCGGTGCGCGTGGGCGCCCAGGACTACCTCTTCCGCGACGAGCTGGACGGTCGGCTGCTGAGCAGGGCGATCCGGTACGCGGTGGAGCGGAAGCGTTCCGACTCCGCCGAGCGGCGGCTCGCCGAGGGCAGGCTGCGCGCCCAGGAGAACGCCCGCCTGGAACGCGGCCTGCTGCCGACCCCGCTCCTGGACGGCTCCCCGCTCCACTTCGCCGCCCGCTACCGTCCGGGCCGTTCGCGCGCCCTGCTCGGCGGTGACTTCTACGACGTCGTCCGCACCCCGGACGGCACCGTGCACGCCATGATCGGCGACGTCTGCGGCCACGGCCCGGACGAGGCCGCCCTCGGCGTGGAGCTGCGCATCGCCTGGCGCGCGCTGACCCTGGCGGGCCTGTGCGGGGACGAGCTGCTGGGCACGCTGCAGCAGGTGCTGGAGCACGAGCGCGCGGACGACGAGATCTTCGCGACCCTCTGCGCGGTGGACATCTCCCCCGACGGCCGCCGGGCGGGCCTGTGCCTGGCCGGCCACCCCTCACCGCTCCTCGCCCGGCCGGGCCGACCGGCGCGGCTGCTGCCGTACGACAACAACGGCCCGGCGCTCGGGCTGCTGCCCGGTGCCCGCTGGCCGCGTACGGAGGTGGAACTGGGCACGGAGTGGAGCCTGATGCTCTACACGGACGGCCTGATCGAGGGCCGGGTCGGCGACAGCGGGGAACGGCTCGGCCAGGACGGCATGGTCGGCATGGTCCACCGCCAGTTCACGGACGGACTGCGGGGCGAGGAACTGCTGCGGGCGGCCGTCAACGAGGTCCGCGACCTCAACGGCGGGGAGCTGACGGACGACGTGGCGGTACTGCTCCTGGACCGGGTGCCACCGCAGCGGCCGTGACGAGGAGGGGGCTCCGCCTCCTCACCGTCCGCCGTTGTACGGGCCGTAGGGACCGTCGCTGCTGGATCCCCGGTGGCTGCGCCCGCCGCCGGAGAGGCCGCGCAGGGCGGGACGGACGTCGACCATGTACACGATGGTCGCGATCAACCCGATGATCGGCAGGAACGACAGGATGTTGAAGATCAGGTTCACCACGAAGGCGAGCCCGAGGATGATCAGCCAGAACGGCTTGGTCTTCTTGTCCGCCGCGCGGTAGGCGTCCTCACGGCGGATGGCCGCGTCGATCAACGCGAAGCCGCTGAAAACGATCAGGGCCATGCTCAGCAACCACATCAACCCCGCGAAGCCCTGCATCAGCACAACGTCCACCACCCGACTCGGCTCGTCCTTACGCGGTCACCGTACCCGCAACCGCCGGCCGGCTACCCAGTAGAACGGGCCGGACACCGCGAGAGTGCCCGGCCCGTACCACTCACCGGCACCGCTGCCGCTCGTTCCCACGTGCCTACTTGGCGGGCGGCGTCTTCTTGGCCGTCGTGGTCTTGCGCGTCGGGACCTTCTTGGCAGCGGGCCTCGTCGCCCCGCCGGGGCCGTCGGACCTGTCGCCCTCACCCCCCACCGACTCGAGCTTCGGCGTGGTCACGGCCTTCGGCCCGGCCTCGGGCCCGTCCTTCGGCTCGACGGCGACGGCGACGTCCTCGACGGCGACGGCCATGTCCTCGATGCTCTCGGCGGCCTCACCGCGCCAGTTCTTCACGGCCTGCTCGCCGTGCTCGGCGACCTTCTCGTAGGTCTCGCGGGCCTTGACCGCGTACTCGGCGGCGACGCCGACCCCGCGCAGGGCCAGGTCCTGGGCGGTCTCGCCGAACTTCTTCAGGTCGGTGTCGAGCGAGCCGAGGAACTCGTTGACCTTGGCCTGGACGGTCTCCTGCGTCTCCCTGACCCGGATGGTCGCCTTCTCCTGGACGGCCTTGGGGTCGGTGTTGCGGACGGCCTCGATGCGCGAAGGCGCCTCGGCGCGGATCTGCTCGACCAGGCCCGGAACCTTCCTGGCCTGCTGCAGGGCGAGGTCGGCGGTGCCGGCGGCGAAGTAGAGCGGGGTCGGGTCGCTGAAGGTCTTGCGCAGGTCGTCGGTGATGGCCATGGTGAGGGTCCTCCCGGATCCGTTTTCGGCTGAGGGTTCGTGTGATCCGTGGCGGCGGCCGGCGCCCTGGTCCGGCTCAGCCGTCCGTCCGCTGCGGATCGATGTCACTGCTGTTGCTGCTGTTGCTGCTGTTGCTGCTGGTGTTGTTGCCGGAGGGGCCCCGGCGCCCGGCGTCCTTGCCGCCACCGGCCTTACGGCCGCCCCGACGTATCGCGGAACCAGCACCGGAGCCGCCGCTCCCGTCGGCACTTCCGGAAACCTCCGAGGCCTCCGTCCCTTGAGCCACCTCGACAGCATCAGCGGCACCGACGACACCGGCAGTCCCGGTCGCCTCACCGTCCTCGGCGTCCCCAAACCCGTTCTCCTTGCGGAAGGACTCGTAGATCTGGAGCAGTACCTGCTTCTGACGCTCGCTCAGCGTGGGATCGGCGAGGATGACGGCCCGCGTCTCCACTTCCTCCCGGTCCCGCTCGGCGTCGAGGATGCCGGCGCGCACGTACAGCGTCTCGGCGGAGATCCGCAGCGCCTTGGCGACCTGCTGCAACACCTCCGCGCTCGGCTTGCGCAGCCCGCGCTCGATCTGGCTCAGATACGGATTGGACACCCCGGCGGCATCGGCGAGCTGCCGCAGCGACAACTGCGCGTTGCGCCGCTGCTCACGGAGATACTCACCGAGATTGCCGACATTGAGTGACGCCATACCCCCACCCTGCCCCACCTCGCTAACTATTGCAAGCGTTCGCTTGCAATAGTGCGCCGAACCAGCGCGAGCACACAGCCCCACACGGTTGACCCTCACCTTGGGGGAAGCCGCAGCATCGGTGGGGCCGGGCGAGGTGCCCGGCCTGAGGAGGAGCGAGCATGGGGCTGCTGACCATCGGGGCGTTCGCGAAGGTGTCCCGACTGTCGCCGAAGGCACTGCGCCTGTACGACGAACTCGGCCTGCTGACCCCCGCTCGGGTCGACCCGGTGACCGGCTACCGCTACTACGCACCGGAACAACTGGACCGGGCCCGACTGGTCGCCTGGCTCCGGCGCCTGGGGATGCCCCTCGCCCGCATCCAGCACGTCTGCACGCTGGAGGCGGGCCCGGCGGTCCAGGAGATCCGCGCGTTCCGGGCCCAGGTCGAGGCCGACACCGCCGCACGGCGGGACCTGGCCACCTTCCTCATCGACCATCTCTCCAGGAAGGACCCCTCCATGCCCCCGACCACCGAGCCCCTGGGAATCCGTTACGCCGCACTGTCCGACACGGGCCTGGTCCGCGAGGACAACCAGGACACCGCCTACGCCGGCTCCCGCCTGCTCGCCGTCGCCGACGGCTACGGCAGTCGGGGAGCCGTCGCGAGCGCGGCCGCCGTCGACGCGCTCAAGCCCCTCGAAACCGACGGCATCCCGGCGGGCCCTCTCCTCAACGTCCTCGAGGACGCGATCGACCGGGCCGAGCACGCGGTGCACGGCGTCACCGGGAACGGCCCCTCCCCCGAAGAGGCCGGCACCACACTCACCGCGATGCTCTGGACCGGCTCCCAGCTGGCCCTCGTCCACATCGGCGACTCCCGGGCGTACCTCCTGCGCGACGGGGAGCTGTCCCTGATCACCCACGACCACACCGTGGTGCAGTCGATGGTCGACGAAGGACGCCTCAGCCCGGAAGAGGCCGCCTCCCACCCTCAGCGGTCGCTGCTGATACGAGCCCTGGGCCGAGGAGCCGATGCCACCCCCGACATGCGCCTGCACGACGCCCGGCGGGGAGACCGGTACCTGCTCTGCTCCGACGGTCTGCCGGCCGTCGTGCCGACCGAGGAGATCCACCGGGCGCTCTCCGGGACCGGGGAGCCCGAGCGGGCGGTCCTCGAACTCATCGCCCTCGCCAACGGCTCCGGCGGCCCCGACAACGTCAGTTGCCTGGTCGCCGATGTCGTGGCGCTCCGACAGTGAGCGGCGAGGGCATGCACGTCGAGTTGCACCGGATCCGCTCCCGGGAACTCATCCGTGAAGCCGACGCGTACCGGCTCACCCGACAGGGCGGGAAGGCCCGGCGATTCAGACGGTGGGGGCGCCGAACCACCGGAGCAGGCGGTTGAGGAGGTCCTGCTGGTCGTCGCCGGCCCATGCCACGTGGCCGTCCGGCCGCAGCAGCACCGCGGGGACGTCCAGGTCCTCGCCGAGGTCGACGACGTGGTCGACGCGGTCGGCCCAGCCCGCCACCGAGAGCCGGCCGGTCCGGTCGAGCAGCAGTCCGCGGCCGCCGTGCATCAGCTCGTAGAGGCGGCCCTGCTTCAGCCGCACGTCCCGCATCCGCCGGCCGAGCAGTTCGTGTCCCTCGCCGAAGTCGTAGCGGACTCCGGTCGCGGTGATCATTTCGGTGACGTACCGGTTCACCTCCTCGAAGTCCATCAGCTTCGAGAGCAGTTCCCGCAGCGCGGTCGCGCCCGGATCGGTTCCCAGCAGTGCGATCTGCGCGCGGGTGTTGTCCAGCACGGCCGCGCCGACCGGGTGCCGTTCGGCGTGGTAGCTGTCCAGCAGTCCTTCCGGTGCCCAGCCGGCCACCGCGGCGGCCAGCTTCCAGCCGAGGTTGAAGGCGTCCTGGATGCCGAGGTTGAGGCCCTGCCCGCCGGTCGGCGGGTGGATGTGCGCCGCGTCGCCGGCCAGCAGCACCCGCCCGACCCGGTAGCGCTCGGCCTGCCGGGTGGCGTCGCCGAACCGGGACAGCCAGCGCGGGGAGTGCACGCCGAAGTCGGTGCCCGCGCAGGCCCGCAGCCGCTGCTTGAACTCCTCGAGGGTCGGCGCGGTCGCACCGTCCTCGGCCACACCGTCGGCGGGCACGATGACGCGGAAGACGCCCTCCTTCCCGTCGTCGTTGGGGATGACGCCGAACCGCAGCTGGGTCTTGCGGACCTCCGCGACGACGGCGGCGACCGTCTCCGGGTCCTCGGTCATCTCCATGTCACCCAGCAGCGTCTCGACCGTGGCGGGCTCGCCGGGGAAACCGACGCCGAGCCGCTTGCGCACCACACTGCGGCCCCCGTCGCAGCCGACGAGGTAGCGGGCGCGCAGCCGCGCGCCTCCCTCTCCCCCGGCCACGCCCCCATGGCCGGGGGGACCCCCGTCGGCCAACTCGACGGTCACCCCGTGCTCGTCCTGGCTCAGGCCGACCACTTCGCAGCCGCGCCGGATCTCGGCACCGAGTTCGAGTGCGCGCTCGCCCAGCAGCCGCTCGGTGACCGGTTGCAGGGTGGAGAGGCCGTACGGGTGAGCCGTGTCCAACCGGTCCGGCCACGGCTTCATGATGCCGCCGAAGAGACCGCCGACCTGGAACTTCTCGCTGACCGCGAGGAACCGGTCCAGCAGGCCGCGCTGGTCCATCATCTCGACGCTGCGCGTGTGCAGGCCACGGCCTCGTGACTGCTCGGTCGGCTCGGTCAGTCTCTCCAGGACGACCACACGCACGCCGTGCAGCCGCAGCTCGCCCGCCAGCATCAAGCCGGTCGGCCCGCCGCCGACCACGATCACGTCGTTGACGTCCGTCACGGAAACCCCCAGGAACGATGTCGATTGCCGGCCGGCTCTCCGCGTCGCGCCGCGGGCCCCGAACAGGACAAAAGAGCACGCACTTCGCGAACACCTGATTTCCCTAGGTTCCGGCCTCGGGCGACGATTCTGCGTCACGACCCGGGCCTTGCCGCAAGCCCCCCGGTGCGCTATACGTTGAGAGTGGCAAGGAGCGGGCGAACTTCCTTGCCTTTTCCTTTGTCGGTGGCCTTTCCTTCGCCGGCGGCCTTTCCTTCGCCGGCCTCAGAGCATCAGCAGCAGCCGCGTGTTCGCCACGAGCTTCCGGTTCACGCTGGTGCTCTGCACGAAGATCGTGAAGTCGTCGTTGTGGTCCGGCTTGACGCGGACCTCCACGTCCGGCAGGCCGAGCAGGGCGCGGGCCTCGGGCCCCGTGTACACCCGGTCCGTCTTCTTCTCCAGCACCGCGATCTGCTTCTGCGCCTGGACCTTCTCCGACTTGCTCAGCTGGTAGAACGCACCACCGGTACGGTAGGCGTGCCCGCATTCGATGACCCACTCCCGGATTCCCGCGTCACGGGCCACCGGGATCAGCTGGTACTTCGACGGATCCACCGGGGTGAGGCCGGCCGCCTTGATGGTGTCCTTGTTGACCGCGTCCGCGCCCGTGGAGAACACCGCCCGCGATCCCCGGATGCCCTGGGTGCGGCCCACCATGAACTTCTCGGTGGCCTGCTGGATGACCTGCCCGGCCTCCTCCAGCCCCTGGGTGCTCGTGGCGTCCCAGATGGCGATGTTGTCCTTCGGGAAACCGCACTGCATGGCCTCGCGCTTGCCCATCTGGTCCGGCACGAGGACGGCCAGCGTCCAGTTGTCCTCCTGTGTCTGGAACATCTCGGCCACGGCCCCTATCAGCTCACGCTGATCCCTGACAGGGGCGTCCGGGCAGCGATGGCTCGCGTTCTCCTGCCCGTCGGTGAGGACGAACGTCAGGAAGCTGTGGTCGCCGTACAGTTGGGCCGTCTGCGCCAGCTCCCGCTGGGACTTCAGTGCGGCCGCCAGCAGAGCCGTCATTCCCCCGACCCGGTACATCTGCTTCAGCGACGGCATCCGCAGCACGTCCTTGTCGTAGATGACGCACTCCACCTTGTCCGCGAAGACGTACACCGTGACACGGGTTTCCTGGTCCAGCTCCCTCGACCGGCGGGCGAGGTACGCGATCTGCTGGTCGGCGACTTCGACGACCTTGCCGCTCAGGTGCGACATGGACGAACTGGCATCCAGGACAAGGGCGACGTGGTTGATGTAGTTCTGGGTTCCGGACATGACAGATCCCCCTCTTTCCGGCTTTCCGACTCGATGCTCCTACCGTCTCACCCACCACTGACAATCGGCCTTGCTCTCGGGCCGGGGCCGCACCGCCCCCGCCCCGCACCCGGCTGCACCAGGGCGCGCGCCAGATGTGGAATCCCCGGCTGTCCGGCCCTCCCGCCACCCCGTCATGGCGGCGTACATGACAGGACCGGCCACAAACGGTATCCCGGCCGTCTCCTTCGCCGTGGACAACGTCCACGCGGAGTCCGACCGGCTGCGCGAGCTCGGGGTGCAGTTCGTCCAGGAGCCGCTGGAAATGGGCCAGGTCACCACCGCGGTCTTGAACGACACTTGCGGCAACCTGATCCAGATCGTGCACAGTGAGTGAGCGCGTGAGGGCGTCCGCGCCCCGCCCGCCGGGGAGAACGACACCACCGCTTGCAGCCACCGCTCCTGGTCTACAGGGCTGTGGACCGGCGCCACTGCGGGACGGTCGCCAGCCCCCACAGGTCGTCGAAGTGCTTGAGCCAGGTGGCCACCGTGACCTCGGCGACGGGCGTTTCTTCGCGTGACCAGACATTGAGTTCGGTCTTGTAGCCCTTGGGATCGAAGTATTCCGGACCCGAGGATTCCAGGCGCATGCGTGCGGAGACGTCGTAGAGGCCGTGCAGGACCTGGGTCCGGTTGAAGATACAGACCTTGTCGCGGGGGATGCCGGGGTAATACCGGTACTCGCACTGGACGACGACCCGGCCGGCGCTGGTGAGCTGCTCCGCGATGTCCGAGAGGGTGCCGTCGTAGTCCCGGCAGCGCTGAAGCACCCGGTTACGGAACGCGGGGTCATCCACCGGCCGGTCGCCGGGACCCACCCTGGCCGGCACGGTCATCGGCTGCTCGAAGTCGGGCACCAGTATCCGCACGGAGACATGTCTCGTCGGACCCGGGTCGTCGAGCAGGTCACGGAGACGGTGGTAGAGCTCGGTGTACAGGGTCTCCCCCGTGTAGCCGAGGAAACCGATCTCCACTCTTCGTGCCTGCAAGGCATCGCCGACGAAGCCCCCCAGCTCGCTGGAGCCGACCAGGGCACGAGTCGGAGGCCGCATCGACGAGGACAGTGACGTCACGGCGTCGTAGAGCACGTAGGCGACCAGGCTGAGCAGGGCACCACCGAGGAAGGCCTTGCCCTCCAGGGCGTCCCCCACGGGCTGGACGAACTGTGCGGTCAGTCCCGTCACGAAGACGGTCAGCAGGACGATGCGGGTCACAGCGGGCTCGAAGCGTTCCTGAAAGCGCCGCAGCCGTCGGCCCACACCTCCCCCAGTCGCCCCGTTCACGCGCTCCGGCATACCGAACCCCCTCCGCGCACAGCGGCCGACGGGGCGTCATGTCCCTGTGACCGAACCAACTTGCGAAGGATTCATGGTCCACCTACACCAGGGCACGGACAAGACGGGGATTGGCGGTGGAACGGGCCGGCAGGCCGAGCGAACCGGTCGCCACCGCCAGCGTCATCGCGTACGAGTCCACCGCCCGCTGAACGTTGGGAGCGTCCAGGCTCGCCCCGGTCACGATGCGGTCGAGGTCGATGTAGGCGGAGCGCACGATTTCCAGCAGGCGGTACACCTGCCAGTCCTTCCGCCAGTCACGGGTGTACTCGGACGGCAGCCCGCGTTCCCAGCGGCGGAACATCCGCTCGCGGATCTCCGGGCGGGTGGGCGTCAGGTGCATGTGCCGCACCAGGTCGTAGAGGGGATCGCCGACCAGGGCCATCTCCCAGTCGATGATGGTCAGCACGAAAGTATCGTCCCTGCGCACCAGGTTCCACGGGTTGAGATCGCCGTGCAGCAGGGAGGGGCTTCGGTCGCTGACGGCGTGGCGGGACAGGATCTGGTCGAGGCGGTCGGCGTCCGGCAGCCCGAGATGCCGCGCCAGCCGCTGTGACCTCTCGGGCAGGTCGGCCACCAGCAGGATCAGTTGGTCTTTGAGCCAGCGGTAGAAGCCCCTCGCCCCCGCCAGCGGATCGAGTGGCCTGTAGTCCACCTGCGTCAAGGCGCGAAGCTGGTCCACGAGACCATCCGCTTCGTGCGGCAGCAGGCCGTTGACCGGGTGGCTCGGGGGGCCGCCGATGTCGTCCGGCCCTACGTAGGTATGGATGGCGAAAGGGTCCTCCGGATAGCTGACGCCCAGCGCCAGGGCCCTGGGCGCGGCCACGGAGACGAACGCCTTCTCGATGGCCCGCAGCACGGCGTGCTCGCTGAGGACGCTGCGTTCCCTCCGACACTCCTCGGGCAGCTTCCGCCGGACGACCACGGGACGGTCGAAACCCGATACGCGCACCACCGAGTTGAGGTGTGCGGTCCCCTTGAACACCCGACTCGCCGGAGCCGCTCCCTCGAGCGCCAACGCATCGCGCACCGCGGACTCCGGAAAGTCCACCGGCTGCTCGAGGCGCCGGTCCGGTTGCCAGGTGAAGGCTCTGGCTCTCAGGCTGCGGCCGGCCCCGCTCTCACCAGCGCGGGCCGCCAGCCAGCGGAACAGCGCCCGCTCGATCTCCCCCTCCCCCGGCACGCTCCTGAGCCGCAGCGGCTCGGCAGCCGCCTCCAGCGCTCTGCGCACCTCCGCCGTCGCCTCGTCCAGTCTGTTCTGAGTGAACGACTCTTCGAGGGACCACGCCGCCCTCATCACGTCGGGATACACCGACTGGGCGCGCTCGAAGGCCAGGTAGTGGCGCAGGTCCTTGCCCAGACCGTTGACGGCGACCGGACGGACCTCCCGCATGGCGTCCGCCCAGGCGTCCACCACTTCGGAGAACTGGTCTGCCGGATACCGCATCCGCACCAGATGGGTCGCCAGGTCGTGCAGCGGATCACCGTAGGTCGCCAGCTCCCAGTCGACACAGATGGGCGGCCGGTCGCCGGTATACGACACGATCAGATTGTCACGATGCAGGTCGGCGTGGAGCAGGCCGTAGGGTCGCCGCGCCATGGCGGGGACCCGCTCGCCCAGCCTGAGCAGAGCGTCCTCGGGAATGCCCAGCGCCACGAACAGCCCACCGAAGGCGGCCCAGTTGGGCTGCCTGATCTGTTGGTCCGCAAGATGCGTCAACGTGCGCAGGAAAGCCTGGCTGTCCGTGTCGTTGCGTGGCCAGGCGGGTGGCAGTGGAGGAAGCCCGTTACGGCGCACTTGAGCCATTCGGGACAGAAGCCAGGCCAGTTCCTGGACGAGCAGGGAGTCGACTCGCTTGCCGTTCCCGCAGACGCTGGAGAGCGGGACCCCTTCCACATAGCTGTGGATCGCGAAGCCGTCCCCCCTGGCCAGGACTTCCGGCACGTACGGCAGGGTCCCCTTGATGGCGCTGAGGATCTCCTGCTCGTTCTGCCAGGTCCTGATCACCACCGGCAGTACCTTGAGGCGCAGGATCCGCACGACCACGGAGGTGCCGGTCTCGCGGCCCAGCGCTTTCGCCATGGCTGGTGCGACCGGTACGACGTAGTTCTGGTTGTGGTGGCCGCTGATCGCCTGCCCCACCCGTACGGCCAGATCGACGAAGGCTCGGTACCCCTTGGGGGGCGCGGAAAGTTCCTCGAAGGCGGGACGGGGAAGAGGAGGTGCACCCACTGACCACTCCGGTAGTGCGAGGGGAGTCACGACGTGGCAATCGGTAAACATGAGGCTGGTGTCACGCACGATAAACGGCGCGCGACAAAGGAGCGCGCCGGGCGCACCAGGCGGTTTACCACCTCTCTGCGTGAAGGCCGCGCGAGCTCGTTCGAGATTGGCTTGTCAGCCTCTTGATACGAACGTCAAGGAGCGTTTGCTCAGTCGGTGCGGGCATGCTAACGGAAGCCGACCCGGCTCAGGCATCGGTGGAGAGCAGGTTCCATACCGAGTCGAACCACTGCCGCATGCTGTCCACGAAGACCGACCCCAAGGACGTCTCGTCTCCGTCCTTCACGTGGTGGGTGAGCGTGGCACCGAGGCCCAGGACGTCGAGGGCCGTGATCACCTCACCGGCCTCCAATTCCGTCGGCCGTTCGATCACCTCGTACATCCCGTGCAGGGCTTCGGCGTCGTTGAGCAGGTAGACCTTGAACGTGGGGGTCAGCGGCGTGTGACGGATCCGCAGGTCGACCGAGGGCACGAGGCCTTCGGTCTGCAGGTCCTTCAGCGCTCCTTGCAGCGATGCGGTGTGCGAATCCGTGATCGTTCGCAGCCGCTGCCTCAACCGTAGGTCGTTCCTGTCGTCCTTGACCCTGGGGTAGGGGAGCTCCAGCGCCGGGTCCGGCAGGAGCATGCGCAGCGTGATCCGCTGGGGGGAGATGTAACGGCCGCGGATGCGTTCCGCCTGGAGCCTGATGTGCGCGTCCAGCGACTCGGACGTCAGCGTGTAGACGTCCAGAGTGACTTCGGGCTGCTCGAAGGCCTCGCTGATGAACGGCGCCAACGTCACTTCCCTTGGCAGTCTGGTCGCCTTCGCCGCCGAGGACTGTATGCGCTGCGTCTTGATCACGCGTGACCCGCTGCCCTGTCGCGACTCGATCCAGCCCTCGTTGACGAGTTCACGCAGAGCCCGCTGCACCGTGTCGCGCGAGACCCCGAGTTCTTCCGCCAGATCGCGCTGTGACGGCAGGAAGGAACGCAGCGGATAGGTCCCGTCGGCTATCCGGCCGCGCACGTGGTCGGCGACCCGCTGGAACTCCCTGCCGCCGCCACCCTCACTGAGCTGCTGTCCATCCACTTGTGGACCGTACCGCTTTCGGTCCACCTGGAAACCAATGACTCTCAATTCCTCAGCCATACGACGCTGTCATCCGACCGACTGGCGGCTGCTGGTTAATGGATCAGACAGGCCGGGCAGACCATCTTCACAACAACCAGACCAATTGGCTGGCTGGTTGGCCGCTTCACCGGAAGTGGAGGGGGAGGTGGTTGGTTGTGCCACTGTTCCAGGTACTCGCGGGGCTCGGCGAGCTGGTGGTCGGTCTGCTCGCGGAATCGAAGCTCGGCGCGGTCGGTGTGGGGCTCCTGTTCATGATCGGCGTGTGGACGCGTGCCCGGCGGGACGGGCTCGCCGTGGGGGCGGCCGTGGTGCTGGCCCTGCTGATGGTTCAGGCCTGAGGGCCGGAGCGGATGTGTTCGAGCACGGGTTCCAGTGAGGACAGGATCGTGGTGGCGCCCGCGTCCCGCAGCACCTTTTCCTTCCGCTCGTTGCGGGCATAGCCGACGAAGGGCACGCCGGCCGCCTCCGCGGCGTACAGGTCGGAGGGGGTGTCGCCGATCATCAGGGCGGAGTCCGGGGCAGCGCCCATGGCGTTCAGGGCGCGGTTGACGCAGTGGGGGTCCGGTTTGAGCAGGCTGAGCTGCCGGGTGCGGCCGTAGACGTGGGGGGTGAAGCAGCCGAGGAGGTCGCGGTCGGCGAGGTACCTGCGGACCACGCGGGGGGAGTTGTTCGTGGTGATGGCCAGCCGGGAGCCCGCCGCGGTCCAGGTGCGGATCAGCGGGTCGGCGTAGGGGGTGGGCAACGCCGAGGAGGTGGCCCGCAGTTCCTCCTCGGTGAGCCGTGCCTCCAGCTCCTCCACCAGGTCACTGCCCGGGTGCCGGCGGTCCACGGCGCGGAGCACCACGTGCGGGTCCAGGGACTCGCGTTCGGCCTCCGTCAGCAGGCCGTGCAGGCCCCGCCCCTCCAGCCGGTCGACGAGCTCCTTCGCCACCCGCTGCGCCGAGTGGCCCGCGAACAGTCGGCAGACAGGGCCGTCGAAGTCCCACAGCACCACACGGGCGCCCCTGATCAGATCGTTCAGCTCGCTCGGATCGTTCGGATCCATGGAAGGCTTCCGGTCCTTCTCGGGCTCGTATGTCACCGGATCGGTCCGCTTCGCATCAGAAGTCACCAGGAGAGTGTCAGGTCCGTCGTGATGGTTTCCCAGAGGGCGTCGAACCACTTCTGCGATTCCTCCACGAACGCCTGGTCCCGTTGCCCGGCCTGTCTGGCGAAGAGGAAGAGCAGGGACTGGGAGCCGAGGGCGTCGTACATGTCCAGGGTCTGGGTGCCCCACTCCTCCTCGCGCCTGGCGAGCATGTAGTACCCGAGGAGTGCCTCCTGCCCGTTGAGCAGGTAGAGCTTCACCGGCGGGGTGAACGGCAGGGCCCGGAAGGAGACGCGGACGTCGATGCCGTGGGTGTGGCGGACTGCCTGCAGGTTGTGCTGGAGCACCTGGGCCTGTGCGTTGCGCATCTGCAACCACCGCTCGTGCACCGGGTCGCCGTCGTCGGCGTCCTCGTCGACCAGGACGGGGAAGGCCAGGTTGATCTTCCGGGACGGCAGGAGGACACGGAACTCGATCGACTCGGGGCGGAGCGTGCCCTCATGGATCAGCCGCACGGGTTCACCGACGGCGACCATCAGGGTCTCGGACGTGTGGCACACGACGTCGATACGGACGTGCGCCGCCGAGAAGGCCTCGGTGAGGCGGGGGGCCAGGCCGACCATGGTCCGCTGAGGTTCGTCGGGGACCGAGGCCGGTACGGCGACCCGGGGCGGGCTGCCCTTGCTGACGTTGCTCAGGAGGCCGTCCTCCCGAAGGACGCGCAGGGCCTGACGGACGACGCCGCGCTCCACGCCGAACTCCACGGCGAGCTCGGCCTGGGTGGGCAGGCGCTCGCCGACCTTGAGCTCCCCGGCGCGGATGCGTTCGCGCAGGGTGTCGGCGATCTCCTGGGGCGATTTCCTTTTGTCACCGTTCACTGCGACGTTCTCCTGGGTCACGACCAAACGCTACAACTTTGATCCATCTATGGGGAGTTGTTTGGAAGTTGTTTATAGATGCCTGCCAAGTGGGGACAACTTAGCTAGAGTTGGTTGCCAACTTGGGCAACTTGACCGGGTTGGCGGAAGTTCCGCTTCCGTCGCCGGGGAAGCCCGAAGGGGGAATTCCGTGCCTGTCCTCGCCCTCATCTCCGCGGTGGTCGTCATCACCGTCGAGCAGTACGCCGAATGGAAGTACGGCATCGCCGGCATCGTCGGCCTGCTGCTGCTCACCGTGGGCATCAAGGCCAACAGCCCCGGCGTCAGCTCCGCGGGAGCGGTCCTGCTCGCCCTGCTGGTGGCGCGGCCCGCCCTGTGAGCCGTCGGCGCCCACGACCGGAAGACGTCAGTTGGTGAGCACCAGCTCCGAACTGATCGTCTCCCACAGTGCGTTGAACCACAGGTGGGACTGCTCCACGAAGGTGGCGTCCCGCATCCCGGCGCCCTGACCGAAGCCGAACAGCACGGACCGGACGCCCTGCGCGTCGTACGTCTGAAAGTTCTCCTGGTCGATCTGCGCCTCGCTGCGTGCCAGCGTGTAGTAGGCGAACAGCGCCTCCGTGCCGTTGAGCAGGTACAGCTTCACCGGCGGGGTGAAGGGCAGGGCCCGGAAGGAGACACGGACGTCGATGCCGTGGGTGGCGCGCAGGGCGAGCAGGTTGTGCTGGAGCACCTGGCCCTGGGCGTTGCGCATCGACAACCACCGCTCGTGCACGGCGTGGTCGTCGCCGCGGTCCTCGACCGCCACCGGGAAGGCGAGGTCGATGTCCCGGCTGGGCAGCAGGACACGGACGTCGACCTTGGCCGGTTTCAGTCGCCCGGCGTGGATCTGGCGCAGCGGTGCGCCGATCGCGAGGGTGAGGGATATCGCGGTCAGGCAGACGGCGTCGATCTCGACGCGCTCGGCCGCGAACGCGGCGGCGACACGGGGCGCCAGGGCCACCGTGGTGGGCTGCGGCGGTGCTCCGGGGCCGGTCGGCGCGCTGCCGGGGTCGACGGCGACGGTCGCGGGGGCGCCCTTGGAGGCGTCGGTGAGGAGCCTCTCGGACCGCAGGACACGCAGCGCCTGGCGCACGGTACCGCGCTCGACGCCGAACTCCTCGGCGAGCCGGGCCTGGGTGGGCATGCGTTGGCCAGGGCTCAGCTCTCCGGACTTGATCCGGGCGCGCAACGCGTCGGCCACCTCGCGATGTGTCCTCTGTGGCCGCTGTGACCTCTTCCCTCCATTGACGGGGGCGTATTCCGGGTCCACGACCAAACCCTACAACTTCGCGCCATCCTTGGGCAGTTCAGGGAAAGGTGGTTATGAGCCGCTTCCAAGTGGAGATAACTGAAGAGAAGTTGGTCGCCAACTTGGGCGACATGGTCGAACCTCTCGGGAGGTTGGCTCCTCACGGCGACCGTCGGGAGCACTTCTCGAGGAGCCGGCCGGGCTTCCCTCCTGGAGGGGAGCCGGGAACCCGGCCGGTCAGCACCACGGCGCGGCAGCGCGACAACCACAACTGAAAAGCAAGCAGCTACGGATGACGATCCGACACCCGTCGTCGGCAGACAAACCGGCCGGAGAAGGGAAAGGAAGGGAAGGAGAGCAGCAGCAGAAGCGCTCAGAAGAGGTCCGGGCACCACGGGCGCCTGGGCGTACGCAGCAGGGCGTCGGCCTGACGGGCGGCGCCCGCTCGTTCTTCCCGCACCCGGCCCAGCGCCGCCAGCCGCACCGCCGACCCGTCACCCAGCCACAGCGCCGCCAACTCGGCGACGTCCAGCGTGAGATCGGCGTCCTCCGTGGTCGCCGCGCAGACTCCGGCCCCGTCCGCCGAGACCTCCAGCCGGTAGCGGCCACCGGCCAGCCCCGCGCCGTCCGCCACCTCCAGCACCAGCGTCCCCGCCGCGCCGTACGTCCGGGCCTCCAGTGCCCGTACGACGTCCAGCACGCGCACCCACAGCCAGTCCGTCTGGATCGTCACGGCTGCCGCGCGCGGGTCCGGCAGGAAGAACGGGAGCAGGTCGTCGGGGGCCCGCCAGCCGCTCCTCACCTTCACGATCCAGTCGATCGAGCACAGGTAGTGCCACAGCGCGCGCTCCGCGGCCGGGCTCACCGCGAGCAGCCAGTTCACACTCGCCGTGTTCAACGGCTGCATGGCGTCGCCCCAGTTGTCGTCCGCCTTGTAGGAGACCATGCCCTCGACCTCGCCGTCCGCCGAGCGGTACACGGCGAAGTAGGGCTCGGTCCAGGTCGGGCGGTGGCTCAGGGCGCCGGTGGCGAACTTCCACCACTGCTCCGTACGGCTGACGGCACCCGGCTGGGCCACCCGCAGCCGCTCGTGCAGGTCCGGCCCGAGCTTGCGCACGTCCTCGGCGTCCACGAGGTCGACGCGTCCACCGTCCTCGGGGCCCGCCCAGCGCGGGTCGAGGCCGCTGCGCGGGACGTCGACGGTCCACTCGGTCATCCAGGTGGCGGGGCCGAAGCCGTACCGGCCGTAGATCGGGTACTCGGCGGCGATGAGCGTCGCGACGACGTCCCCGCGCTCCTTCGCGGCGGCGAGGTCCTGGGCCATCATGCGGGTCAGCAGGCCGCGCCGGCGGTGGGTGGGGCTGACGGTGACGTTCGATATGGCGTCGGCGGGCACGGCGGCGCCGCCGACGGCGGTGAGCTCCTGGGCGAAGGAGCGGAGCGTCGCGACACACCGGCCGCCGTCGAAGGCTCCCAGCGACCGGCCCGGCTGGAACTCCGGGCGCCGCGCGTCGAGCTCCTCCCGGGTGGGGGTGGGCTCGCGCAGGAACCCGGTGTTCAGCGCCCGGTTCCAGTCCTCGAACTCGGTCTCGGTGATCGGGCGTACGTCGATGTCGGCACGGGAGGTGTCGGCGCTGGAGGTCATGCGTTCACGGTAGATCGCGCCCGGGCGGGGTGTCGCGCACTTTTCCGCCCGTCCGACCGTCTGCTCCGACCGCCTGCTCCGGCGCCCCGCCTCACCCGAGCAGGTCGTCGACCTGGGCCTCCCCCTCGCGGTACCGGCGTGCGATCTCCGCGCCGCAGTCGTCCGCGGTGCGCTGCAACCCCTGCCGCCGCCGGGAGACCTGCTCCTCGTACCGCACGAGCCGGCCCATCGCGGCGCGCAGTTCCCCGTCCGTACGCGCTCCCAGGTCCGAGAGCTCCACCTCGGCGAGCATCTCCGCCGCCAGCCGCCGGGACTCCTCGCTGCGCGGAGTGCCCAGGGTCACGTGGCGGGCGGAGGAACGCTGGCGGGCCGGGGTGTCCCGCAGGATCTCCGGAAGCCGCTCCACCACGGACGCCGCCACCGGCGCGACGACCGGGACCGCGCCCCCGCCGGACGTGGCCGCGTCGGACGTGCCCCCGCCGGCACCGACACCCGCCGGCCCGTCCACCGGCGTACGCCGGGCCAGTTCCGCCCGCAGGATGTCGATGCGCCCCTGGAGCAGCCGCCGCACATAGCTGAGGTCGGCCTCGTCGCGCCGCGCGTCACGGCGCAGCGCGCGCAGGTCGGGGAGGCTGCGCGCGCTCAGCTCGGGCTCCGGTGCCGGATCGGGTTCCCATGTCGGACTGTCCGTGCGCTGGGCGGGCGGACGGTGGAAATCGTGTTCCCCGAGGCGTTCCCCGACCCCCACTCCGATCGACGCCGACAGGACAGGGCCGGGCTGCTGCCCGGTTTCTGGTGTGCTCATGTGCCTCAACCGTCCCCTCGACCGGTGTGTGCCAGCATCGTGCCACCCCTGGTGGCCGCTATGTGACCGAGTGCCCCTGATCCACCCCAGATGGGGGGTAAGGAGTAAAAATAGTCCGACCGGGGCCCCGCGCGGGCCGCCGTCGGTCATCCGTTCGCCGACCGGCATGATGGACGTATGCGTGCGGTGGTGCAGAGGGTGGACGGCGCGAGCGTCGTCGTGGACGGCGAGACGGTGGGGGCGATCGAGGGCGAGGGACTGTGTGTCCTCGTCGGCGTCACCCATGAGGACACCAAGGAGAAGGCGGCCCAGCTGGCCCGCAAGCTCTGGTCGGTCCGGATCCTCCAGGACGAGAAGTCGTGCAGCGACATCGACGCGCCGCTCCTGGTGATCAGCCAGTTCACCCTTTACGGCGATGCCCGCAAGGGTCGTCGCCCCACCTGGAGCGCCGCGGCCCCCGGGGACGTCGCCGAACCGCTCGTCGACGAGGTGGTGGCCCGGCTGCGTTCCCTGGGCGCGACGGTGGCGACGGGCCGCTTCGGCGCGCAGATGCGGGTGTCGCTGACCAACGACGGCCCGTTCACCGTCCTGCTGGAGGTCTGACCCCCGGGCCCTCGGGCCCTCGAGCCCTCGAGCCCTCGGGCCCTCGGGTCGAAGACCCGGCGCTCAGGGCTCGACCACGGTCTCCTGCGCCGCCGCCGTGTCCCCGGCCATCAGGCGGGCGTCGACGGGGACGTTCCGCTTGATCAGCGCGAGGGCGACCGGGCCCAGCTCGTGGTGGCGTACGGACGTGGTGACGAAGCCGATCTTGCGCCCGTCCGGCCCGTCGTCGGCGAGCCGGATGTCGGTGCCGGCCGGCGGCAGGTGGACCTCGCTGCCGTCCAGGTGCAGGAAGACCAGCCTGCGCGGCGGCTTGCCCAGGTTCTGGACCCGGGCGACCGTCTCCTGGCCCCGGTAGCAGCCCTTCTGCAGGTGCACCGCACCGCCGATCCAGCCCAGCTCGTGCGGGATGGTGCGGTGGTCGGTCTCGAAACCGAGCCGCGGGCGGTGCTGCTCGACCCGCAGCGCCTCGTGGGCGAGGATGCCGGCGGGCGGCCCCGCCTTCTCCGCGAACGACTCCAGGTCGGCGCGGGGCAGGAACAGGTCACGGCCGTACGGCGTCTCCCGGACGACCACGCCCTCGGGCACCTCCGCTATGGAACCGGCCGGCAGGTGCACCACCGCGAAGTCGGCGGTGCGGTCGGCGACCTCGACCCGGTAGAAGAACTTCATCGACTCCAGGTAGGCGATCAGCGCGTCCTGGGTGTCGGGCTCGACGTGGGCCCAGACCGTCTCGCCGTCGTCGACCAGGTAGAGCGCGTGCTCGATGTGGCCGTTCGCGGAGAGGATCAGCGCCTCGGTGGCCTGGTGCGGCGGGAGGTCGCTGACGTGCTGGGTGAGCAGCAGGTGCAGCCAGCTCAGTCGTTCCGCCCCGGAGACGGTGACGACTCCGCGGTGGGACAGGTCGACGAAGCCGGTGCCGTCGGCGAGGGCGCGCTGCTCGCGGAACAGGTCGCCGTAGTGCGCGGCCACGCCTTCGTCCACGCCCTCGGCGGGGACGGCGCCGGACAGGGTCAGCAGGGGGCTCTTCATACCCCTAGCCTACGACTCGGTAGTTGAACGCTTCAGGGAACAGTCCTCGCAGCGGCCGAAGATCGCGAAGTGCTTCATGTCCGTGTCGAAACCGAACATGTCGCGCAGCTTCGCCGTGAACTCGGCGGCCACCTCCACGTCCGCCTCGATCACGTTGGTGCAGTCACGGCAGACGAGGTGGATGTGGTGGTGCCGGTCGGCGAGGTGGTAGGTCGGGGCGCCGTGCCCGAGGTGGGCGTGGCTGACCAGACCCAGCTCCTCCAGGAGCTCCAGCGTGCGGTAGACGGTGGAGATGTTGACCCCCGACGCCGTCTTGCGCACTTCCACGAGAATGTCGTCGGGGGTCGCGTGCTCCAGCGTGTCGACGGCTTCGAGCACGAGTTGGCGCTGCGGCGTCAGCCGGTAGCCGCGCTGCCTGAGGTCGCTCTTCCAGTCGGTGCTCACCACACCACGAGTCTAGGACGTGGAGCCCAGAACCCGGGGCCGTGCGGCCCGGGAGCTCACTTGAAGAAGGCGATTCCGTCGTCCGGCATGTCGTCGGGCAGGGCCTTGGCCCAGCGCTCGACGTCCTCCGGGGTGACGACCTTCTTCAGGTGCGCCGACATGTAGGGGCGCAGCTCGACCTCGGGGGTCTGCTTCTCGCCGACCCACATCAGGTCGCTCTTGACGTAGCCGTACAGCCGCTTGCCGCCGCTGTAGGGATCGGCGGCGGCGGTGCGCGCCACCGCGTCCGTCACCAGGTCGATCTGCGGCTTCTGGTCGGCCAGCTCGCCGTACCAGATCTCGATGACGCCGTCGTCGCGGGTCATCGTCACCTCGACCTTGCGGGCGGCGTCGATCCGCCAGAAGCCGTGCTCGGACTCCAGGGGCCGGACCTTATTGCCGTCCCCGTCGAGCACCCAGGTGTGGGAGCTGTACTCCAGGAAGTCCCGGCCGTCGTGGGCGAAGGAGACCTCCTGCCCGAAGTTGCACTTCTCGGCGCCGGGGAAGTCGTGCACCCCGGCGCCCGTCCAGTCGCCGAGCAGGAAGGCGAGCGGCACGAGGTCCTTGTGGAGGTCGGACGGGATCTCGATCATCAGTGACAGTTCCTGGACGTGGGCGGTCAGCGCTGGCCCTGGTACAGCTTCTTCACGGCCAGCCCGGCGAAGGCGAGGACGCCGACGCAGACCAGAGCCAACAGGGCTGAGAAGAAGATCTCCACGGGTGCTCCTTGAGCGGGTGCGGTGCGGTTCGTGTACACAGGTCCGGCCCCCAGCTTACGCGGCCGGGACCCGGCCCCGTCGTGCACCCGGTTGCTTACCATGCAGCCATGGCGAAGAAGCTTGTGATCAAGGTGACCGCGGGGGCCGACGCCCCCGAACGCTGCTCGCAGGCGTTCACGGTGGCGGCGGTGGCCGTGGCGAGCGGGGTCGATGTCTCCCTGTGGCTCACCGGCGAGTCCGCGTGGTTCGCGTTGCCGGGCCGTGCCGCGGAGTTCGAGTTGCCGCACGCGGCCCCGCTGCCCGACCTGCTGGACTCGATCGTCGCGGGAGGACGTCTCACCCTGTGCACGCAGTGCGCGGCCCGTCGGGACATCACGGAGAAGGACGTCATCGAGGGCGTACGGATCGCGGGCGCGCAGGTGTTCGTGCAGGAGGCGCTGGCGGACGACACACAGGCACTCGTGTACTGAGGAGCCACGCCTGTCGGCCTCTCACCGGGGCGGCCTCGGTCCCTTCTTGCCGTCCAGTTCGTCCCACCATTCGTCGGACTGGGGGTCGCCGGAGGGGTCGTCCCACCAGCGGTCCTCGGGGCCGCGCCGATTGGCGATCATCGCGGCGACCGGCGGTATGACCATGGCCACCACGCACATGCCCACGGCCGCCGGCACCGACCACAGTCGCACGACGCCCCAGGCCAGGACGAACAACACGATGCACGTCCCCATCATGGCGAAGTAGACATGACGCCTGCGCGCGTACATGTCTCCAGCCTAGAACCGAACAGCGCGAAGGGCCGCATCCCGGCGTCCGGCCCGGGATGCGGCCCTT
Source organism: Streptomyces sp. NWU339 (assembly GCF_003143855.1). Lineage (GTDB taxonomy): Bacteria > Actinomycetota > Actinomycetes > Streptomycetales > Streptomycetaceae > Streptomyces. The sequence goes on along the minus strand of NZ_QFRK01000012.1, from coordinate 41,731 downwards.
CGGTCGTCACTGGCCCCGCGGACGAATCCGCGGGACGAGCCCTCACACCGCGATGGCGACCTCGGCCAGCCCGCCCTGCTGGGCGACGACCGTGCGGTCGGCGCTGCCGCCGGGCACCAGGGCACGGACGGTCCAGGTGCCCTCGGCCGCGTAGAAGCGGAACTGTCCGGTGGCGGAGGTCGGGACCTCGGCCGTGAACTCACCGGTCGAGTCCAGCAGCCGGACGTAGCCCGTCACCGGCTCGCCGTCACGGGTCACCTGACCCTGGATGGTGGTCTCGCCGGGCTTGATCGTCGAAGCGTCCGGGCCACCGGCCTTCGCACCGCACATGGCGTACTCCTGAAGTGGTCTAGTGGTCTGGAAAGGTCGGCCGGTAGGGCTTACTTGCCGTCGCCGAGCTCGATCGGCACACCGACGAGGGAGCCGTACTCGGTCCAGGAGCCGTCGTAGTTCTTGACGTTCTCCACGCCCAGCAGCTCGTGCAGCACGAACCAGGACAGCGCGGAGCGCTCACCGATGCGGCACAGGGCGATGGTGTCCTTCGACAGGTCGATCTGCTCGTCCTCGTAGAGCTTCTTGAGCTCCTCGTCGGACTTGAAGGTGCCGTCGTCGTTGGCGTTCTTGGACCACGGGATGTTGCGGGAGCTCGGCACGTGGCCGGGGCGCTGCGACTGCTCCTGCGGCAGGTGGGCCGGCGCGAGCAGCTTGCCGCTGAACTCGTCGGGCGAACGCACGTCGACGATGTTCTGCACGCCGATGGCGTCCACGACCTCGTCGCGGAAGGCGCGGATGGACAGGTCCTGCGGCTTGGCCTGGTACTCGGTCTTCGCCCGCTCCGGCACCTCGTCGCCGGCGACCAGCTCGCGGGCGTCCAGCTCCCACTTCTTGCGTCCGCCGTCGAGGAGCTTGACGTTCTCGTGGCCGTACAGCTTGAAGTACCAGTAGGCGTACGCGGCGAACCAGTTGTTGTTGCCGCCGTAGAGGACGACCGTGTGGTCGTTGGAGATGCCCTTCTCCGACAGGAGCTTCTCGAAGCCCGCCTGGTCGACGAAGTCACGGCGGACCGGGTCCTGGAGGTCCTTGGTCCAGTCGATCCGGATGGCGTTCTTGATGTGGTTCTTCTCGTAGGCGGTGGTGTCCTCGTCCACCTCGACGATGGCGATCGTCGGGTCGTCCAGGTGCTCCTGGACCCAGTCGGCGTCGACCAGTACGTCGTTGCGGCTCATGTTCTGTCTCCTCCGGGGCAGTTGCGGCGGGGCGTGCGGGTAGAGAGGCTGCGCGCCCCTACGGGGCCGGCGCACGGACGCCCCTCAGGGGGGCGAGGCGGGAAAGCGGGAAACCGGGAAACCGGGAAAACACGGACGGCGATGCGACCGCTCAGAAGGGTCGACAGAGCATGGCGGCGACGCGGCACAGGTCGACTGCCCGCCGCTTCGTGAGATCCGCTTGTCCTCGCGCTCGGAGGACGCTCGTCTGACACTGCATGCCGTCGATCGTAGGGAGGACAGGGCGGGCGTGTCACCGACGTGTCACATGCTGATACAGGATTGCCCGCCACATGAGACGGCTGTGCTGCCGGGCCTGCCCCCGCACACCCCGGGCGGAGCCGCGTGCGCCGTCACATCTGCTCTACGGACGCCTTCGTCTCGCCTGTCGGACGTCTGAGGTCCGTCGGGGGTCCGGCGGGGATCCCCGGAGGGCCCGCCGCTCGCTACCTACCCGGCCAGGCGGACGTCGGAACCCTTCACGGTGATGTGGACGCCGCCCTCCGCCGCCTCGACCTTGTCCAGCTTGATGCCGCCGGGCAGGCCGTTGATCTTCTGCTCGAAGTCGGTGATCGCCCGCACCCGCGTCTCGGCGATCTCGACGCCGCCGAACTTCGGCAGCCCGTCCGCCCGCACCCGCACGGTGTCGCCGTCCACGACCGTCACGGAGCTGAGCACGGAGACCGGCTCGGGCAGCTTGGTACCCAGGACGGTGGCCTCCACCGTCACCTTGATCTTCCCGTTGCCGCCGTCGGAGAGGCCGACGACGTTGGCGGTGACACCGGGGGCCACCTGCGTGGAGTCGGACTTGGCGGTCTTGAGCAGCTCGTCGTAGGCGACGGTCGCGGTGCCGGTCGCGGCGGCGGCGGTGGCGGAGCTGAAGTCGCTGGAGAACTCGACGCCCTCCATGTCGGCGCGCAGGTCGGCGATGCGGATGTTCTTCGCGCCGTCGCCGGTGGTGGCCTCGTAGCCCTCGATGCCGATCTGCACCTCGTCGAGGGTGCCTCCGGCGACCTGGGTGAGGAAGGGGAAACCGTTGATGGACACGTCGGGAGTGGCGGCGAGGTTCTCCGTCGACTTGAGCCGGTCGGCCACCTCGCCCTCCGCGAAGTTGACCGCGACCCGGTCCACGATCACGAAGATGCCGCCCAGAATCACGACGACGACCAGCAGTATTCGCAGTGCGCGCATGCGGTTGGTTCCCCCACCTGGCTAGGTGCTTTCGACGGCAGTCCCCCACGGACGGCCGGGCAGCCGTCCTGCGCGAGGGTAACCCGCAAGGCCGGGGAAACCCCGGGATTGTCGATCACCTGTGACAGGGACCGCAGGTCCGCCGGTCGTCAGTGCCGTCAGTGCCGTCAGCCGGCGACGCGCCCCAGTACGTACACCGCCGGTGCCGCCGCGGCCAGCGGCAGGGCCACCCCGGCCGTGAAGTGGACGAACCGGGACGGGTAGTCGTAGCTCGCGACGCGGTGCCCGATCAGGGCGCACACCGCCGCGCCCGCACCGATCAGCGCGCCCGAGGCGCCGAACCCCGTCATCCCGCCGACCGCCGCGCCCGCACCCGCCGCCACGAGCAGCGCGACCACGACGGACGCCGGCGTCGGCAACGGCAGCGCACGCGCCACGACCGCCGCCGCCAGCGCGACCCCGCCGACCGTCACCGCGTCGGCGTCGGCCGCCAGGTGTCCGCTCGCCACGATCGCCAGCGCCGACGCGGCGACCGTCGCCGTCAGGCCGTACATCCGCTCGTCGGGGTCGGCGTGCGAGCGCAGCTGCAGCACCAGCGACAGCACCACCCACACCCCCAGCGTGCCGAGGACGGCCGACGGTGAGCGGTCGGACGCCAGCAGCGCCACGTCGGCGACCAGCGCCCCGAGGAAGCCCAGGGCGATGCCCTGCCGCGCGGGCCACATCCCGTTCAGCCGGAACCAGCCCGCGGCGGTGAGCCCCTGGAGGGCCACCAGCGGTACGAGCAGGGCGTACGTACCCAGCGCCGCCCCGCCGGCGAGCAGCAGCCCCAGCAGCGCGGTGAGCGCCGCCGGCTGCATGCCGGGCTCGATGATCGGCGAGCGCCCCTCCGCGCGGGCGCGCTGCGCGTCCGTGACCCGGGTGTTGCCGGCGAGGGTGGCGGGCCCGTACTCGGGACCGTCAGCGGGAGCGGAGGGTGCGGGCGGGGGTGCGGGTACGGCCCCGGCGGCGGGGACGGCGCCCGCCGGGGCCCCGTGGGCCTGGGCCGCGCCGTACCCGGCGTACACCGCGGGCCCGCCGTGCCCCTGCGGGGGCGGTGGGGTCTGCGGCAGGTACGACGTCTCCTCCGCCGGGGTCGCCGCCGGGACCGGCGGCTGCATCTGCGTCTCCCACGTCTGCCCCTGCCACTGCTGCGTGTACTGCAGCGCGGCGTGCGGGTCCTCGTGGCCCGGCTGACCCCCAGGCCACGCCTGCGGCCCGGGCTGCCGGTACTGCTGGTGCTGCTGGGGCTGGGGCCGCCCGTGGGGGTCGTGGCCCCGCTGTCCCTCGTACCCGTCGTAGCCCTGATACGGCTGGTTGGTCATCGCTCACCCTCCTGCGAACGGCGGGAGCACCTCGACCGTGCCGCCCTCGGCCAGCCGTACCGTCTCATGTTCGCGGGTGCCCACGGGATCACCGTCGACGAGGAAGGAGCACCGCCGCAGGACGCGCGTGAGTTCGCCGGGGTGCTGCTCGCGCGCCGCGTCGAGCGCCTCGGCGAGCGTGGCCGCCTCGAGCGTCTCCTCGGCCACCCCGGCCGCGGCCTTGGCGGCGGCCCAGTACCGCACCGTGACCTTTGCCATCTGCTGGTTCCTCAATCGGGTTGACGGTGAACACGGTCAGGCTAGCCCGCCCGGGCCACCACCCAGTCCCCGATCCGGTGCAACAGCCCGTCGGACACCGCGTTCTCCGCGTGCCCCATGCCCGGCTCCACCCACAGTTCCCCGTGCTCGCCGGCCGCGGCCGCCAGCATGCGCGGATGGTCGAGCGGGAAGTAGCCGTCGCGGTCGCCGTGCACGACCAGCAGCGGCGTCGGCGCGAGGCGCGGCACCGCCTCGACGGGGGACAGCGGAACGGGGTCCCAGTCCCGGCGGTGGATCCGCGTCCGCAGCCCGTACCGACCCACCAGCCGCCCCGAGGGCCGGGTCACCAGCCAGTGCAGCCGCCGCATGGGAGCCGTCCCCCGGTAGAACCACCGGGCGGGCCCGCTGACGGACACCACGGCATCCGGACCGCCCGCACCCCCGGCACCACCCGCGTCGAGCGCCGCGTGCCGCAGCACCACCGAGCCGCCCATCGAGAACCCGACCGTCGCCACGCGCGCGTGCCCCAGTTCCCGCGCCCACGACACCGCCGCCGCCAGATCCAGCACCTCGCGGTCCCCCACCGTGGACCGCCCGCCCGAGGCTCCGTGCCCACGGAAGGAGAACGTCACGACCGCCCCGTGCCGCGCGAAAGCCCGCGCCACCCTGCGTACGTGCGGCCGGTCCGCGTGCCCCGTGAACCCGTGCGCGATCACGAACACCGGTTCACGGGAGGGTGGGCGGAAGCCGTTGTTCCCGGCCGCCGCCGACACGGCGGCCGATTCGTACACGGAATCGATCCGTACGCCGTCCGCGGTACACAGAAACGTCCGCAAAGACGTACCACCACGTGGTGCGCCGTGCGTCTCGGAATTCGGACGAATGGCGGAACGTGCCACATGACCTGCCGGACCGGTGCTCATGTCGGCTATTCTGCGGGGGAGAGGACTCGGGCAGCGAAGCCCCCGGGTCCTTTTGTGCTTTCGGAAGCGTTGTATACGACGCGGGAGACCGCCGGTGTACGGGCCGTCGAACGCACGAAGCAAGCCGCAGACTCCCCCACTGCCCCGACGGCGTGGGAGGTACCCCCACCGCAGGGACCGAGGAGGAACCAGACGTTATGGGCGAGCGAACCGTGCACGACCGTATGACGACCCGGAAGTGGGCAGCACCCGCGCCGGACCGGGAGCCCGACAGCCGGCTCCGCGAGCTCGGCTCCCGGCGCCGAGATCTCGAGGGAGGGGTGCGATGAGTTCACTGCTCCTGCTGACCAACGCCCTCCAGCCCTCGGCGGAGGTGCTCCCCGCCCTCGGCCTGCTGCTCCACAACGTGCGCGTGGCCCCGGCTCAGGGTCCCGCCCTGGTCGACACCCCCGGCGCCGACGTCATCCTCGTCGACGGCCGGCGCGACCTCCCGCAGGTCCGCAGCCTCTGCCAGCTGCTGCGCTCCACCGGCCCCGGCTGCCCCCTCGTCCTCGTGGTGACCGAGGGCGGCCTCGCCGCCGTCACCGCGGACTGGGGCATCGACGACGTCCTCCTCGACACCGCCGGACCGGCGGAGGTGGAGGCCCGGCTGCGGCTCGCCATGGGCCGGCTGCAGATCACCGGCGACGACTCCCCCATGGAGATCCGCAGCGGTGACCTGTCCGTCGACGAGGCGACCTACAGCGCCAAGCTGAAAGGGCGCGTCCTCGATCTCACCTTCAAGGAGTTCGAGCTGCTGAAGTACCTCGCCCAGCATCCCGGCCGGGTGTTCACCCGCGCCCAGCTGCTGCAGGAGGTCTGGGGCTACGACTACTTCGGCGGCACCCGCACGGTCGACGTCCACGTACGGAGACTGCGGGCCAAGCTCGGCCCCGAGCACGAGTCGCTGATCGGCACCGTCCGGAACGTGGGTTACCGATTCGTTACGCCGGAGAAGGGCGAGCGGGCCAAGGAGGGCAAGGGCGAGGCCGCCGACCGGCAAAAGGCGGCGGATACGGACGAGAAAGCCGTCCGGGGAACCACGGAGACACGGACGCAGGCGTGAGATTTCGCGCGCGTTCGCGGGCACGCGCCGTTTTCCCGCCCTTCCCCGCCGTTCTCCGCTGTTCACAGACTCCTTCTTGCTCTGCCAGGACCGGTTATATCCGCGTAGACTCCGCGCGTGGCCAAGGTGACAAGGGATGACGTGGCGCGGCTGGCGGGTACCTCCACCGCCGTCGTCAGCTATGTCATCAACAACGGACCCCGGCCGGTCGCCCCGGCCACACGCGAACGCGTACTCGCCGCGATCAAGGAGCTGGGGTACCGGCCCGACCGGGTCGCCCAGGCGATGGCGTCACGGCGCACGGACCTGATAGGCCTGATCGTCCCGGACGCGCGCCAGCCCTTCTTCGGGGAGATGGCGCACGCGGTCGAACAGGCCGCGGCCGAGCGCGGGAAGATGGTGCTCGTCGGGAACTCCGACTACATCGGCGAACGCGAGGTCCACTACCTGCGGGCGTTCCTGGGGATGCGCGTCTCCGGGCTGATCCTGGTCAGCCACGCGCTCAACGACCTCGCCGCCGCGGAGATAGACGCCTGGGACGCCCGGGTCGTCCTGCTGCACGAGCGCCCCGAGGCCATCGACGACGTCGCCGTCGTCACCGACGACCTCGGCGGCGCCCAGCTCGCCGTCCGCCACCTGCTGGAACACGGCTACGAGTACGTGGCCTGCGTCGGCGGCACCGCGGAGACCCCCGCCGTCGGCGACCCGGTCTCCGACCACGTCGAGGGCTGGCGGCGGGCGATGAAAGAGGCCGGCATCCCGACCGAGGGCCGCCTCTTCGAGGCCCCGTACAACCGCTACGACGCCTATCGCGTCGGGCTCGACATCCTCTCCGGGCCGAACCGCCCGCCCGCGATCTTCTGCTCCACCGACGACCAGGCGATCGGCGTGCTGCGCGCGGCGCGCGAGCTGCGCATCGACGTGCCCGGCGAGCTCGCGGTCGTCGGGTTCGACGACATCAAGGAGGCGGCGCTCACCGATCCGCCGATGACCACGGTCGCCTCCGACCGTTCGGCGATGGCCCGCGCGGCGGTCGACCTCGTCCTCGACGACGGGCTGCGGGTGGCCGGCTCGCAGCGCGAGCGGCTGAAGGTCTTCCCGTCCGGACTGGTGGTCCGCCGCTCCTGCGGCTGCGCGTAGCGGTCGGACCGCCGACTGGACCACTGCCCGGGCCGGCGACTGGGCCACTGACCGGGCCGCCGGGGATATCTTTATATCGGGCATACGATGTTCTGTCGGACTTCTCAGCGGGCACTCAGGGTGCTCTCATGGTCGGACGGGAGGCTCGTTGACATGACCGAATCCTCTCGCCGCAGCGGCGAGCACGAGAACCCGCACGCGAGCGGCCCGCAGCACTCCTCCTCCTCGGTGAACCCCGAGTGGCCGCCCCCGCCGGTGTTCGCGCCGGGGCATCCGGTCGCCGCCGGCACCGCCGGACCCCGCCGGAAGAGGAACCGGGGCCCGGCCGCCCTGCTCGCCGCCGTGGCGATCGTGGCGGCGGCCGTGGGCGGCGCCACCGCCTACGGCATCCAGGAGCTGACCGGCAACGGCACCGTCGCCTCGTCGAGCGCGAGCAGCGCCCCCGTGGTGCCGACCGGTCAGAAGGGCACGGTCTCCGGCGTCGCCAAGACGGTCAGCCCGAGCATCGTCGAGATCAACGCCACCTCCAACGCCGGATCGTCCACCGGCTCCGGTGTGATCATCACCAAGGACGGCGAGATCATCACCAACAACCACGTCGTCGCCGGTGCCTCCTCGATCAAGGTGCGGACCAGCGACGGCACGACGTACACCGCGGACCTCGTCGGCACGGAGAGCTCGAAGGACCTCGCGCTGATCAAGCTGAACGACGCCTCGAACCTGAAACCGGCCACCCTCGGCGACTCCGACCGCGTACAGGTCGGCGACGAGGTCGTGGCGATCGGCTCCCCCGAGGGCCTGACCGGCACCGTCACCAGCGGCATCGTCTCGGCGCTCAACCGTGACGTGACCGTCTCCACCGACGGGAGCCAGGGTCAGCAACAGCAGGGACAGCAGGGCGGCTGGCCCTTCGGGTTCGGCGGGCAGCAGTTCAACGGCGACACCGGCGGGTCCACGACGACGTACAAGGCGATCCAGACCGACGCGTCCCTGAACCCCGGGAACTCCGGCGGCGCGCTGATCGACATGAACGGCGCCATCATCGGCATCAACTCCGCGATGTACGCGCCGAGCGGCAGCGGCTCCTCCTCGTCCGACGCCGGCAGCGTGGGCCTGGGCTTCGCCATCCCGGTCAACACGGTCAAGGCGGACCTCCCGGCCCTGCGGTCCGGCGCCATGAACTGACGGCGCCGCGAACCACCGCCGCACGCGGTACGCACCGATCCGATTCGGTTCCCACCCGAGGAGCCCGAAATGATCACACAGGCCAAGCAGATCAAGCGGGTCACCCACGAGGTCCCCGGCGCCGACCCGGCCGGTCTCGCCCTCGCGCTGGAGGTCGCGGCCGAGCTGCCCACCCCGGTACGGCGGGCCCCGGAGCCGGAGGTCGCCCCGGCCACGACCCGCCGCAGGACTGCCAACGGGCACGGACACCGCCGCACCGCGCGCGGCTGATCCGCGGCGCACGCGCCCCGGGCACTCGTGCGAGCCTGGGATCCTGAGAGTTCGAGCTCCCAGCCCCGCGTTCCCCCCAGTCCAGCAGACCAGCAGCCCGACACACCGCCGGCCCGACACCCCGGCAGACCAGAGGAACCCCGACCCCATGAGCCCCGCAGACGGCGACCGTGACCGCGACCCCCAGCGCATCCTGATCGTCGACGACGAGCCGGCGGTGCGCGAAGCGCTCCAGCGCAGCCTGGCCTTCGAGGGATACGGCACCGAGGTCGCCGTCGACGGTGCGGACGCCCTGGAGAAAGCCGCGGCCCACCGGCCCGACCTGGTCGTCCTCGACATCCAGATGCCCCGGATGGACGGCCTGACCGCCGCCCGCCGCATCCGGGCCACCGGCGACACCACCCCCATCCTGATGCTGACCGCCCGGGACACGGTCGGCGACCGGGTGACCGGGCTGGACGCCGGGGCGGACGACTACCTGGTCAAGCCGTTCGAGCTGGACGAGCTGTTCGCCCGTATCCGCGCGCTGCTGCGCCGCAGCTCGTACGCCGCGGCCGTGGCCGGCGCCGCGGAGGAGAACGACGTCCTGGCCTTCGCCGACCTGCGCATGGACCTGGCGACCCGCGAGGTGACGCGGGGCACGCGACGGGTGGAGCTGACCCGTACGGAGTTCACGCTGCTGGAGATGTTCATGGCGCACCCGCGCCAGGTGCTCACGCGTGAGCAGATCCTGAAGGCGGTCTGGGGTTTCGACTTCGAGCCGTCGTCGAACTCCCTCGACGTGTACGTCATGTACCTGCGCCGCAAGACCGAGGCCGGCGGCGAACCGCGCCTGGTGCACACGGTGCGGGGCGTCGGCTACGCCCTGCGGCAGGACGGCGCGGAGTGACGGCTCTGGCCCGCCGGTTCCGCGCGCTGCCCATCCGGGCGCGGCTGTCGCTGCTGGTGGCGGCGGCGGTGGCGTTCGCGGTGGCGGCGGTGTCGGTGACGTGCTGGTTCATCGTGCAGGGGAAGCTGTACGCGGAGCTCGACGGCGACCTGCAGTCGTCGGTCGTCGCGTTGGACAAGAACCAGCTCGACAGAATCGTCGACACCTGTAGCCAGACACCTTCGTGGACGGACGCCATCGGCCCGCAGAGCGGGAGTTACGGCCAGTTGGTGAGAACGGACGGCACCGTTTGCCTGCTGCCTTTCGCCTCGGCCGCGGTCAAGGTCACCGGCGGCGACAAGGACGTGGCGAAGAACCCGGACCCCGACTCCGCACGGTTCCGCAACGGCGTCGACAGCAACGGTGACCAGGTACGCGTGCTGACCACCGCGGTCACCGTCAAGATCCCCCTGGGCCGGGGCACGGCCAATGACTACGCCTATGTCGCCGCCGTTCCTCTCGACAGCACCCAGTCGACGCTCAACGACCTCGCGCTGATACTGCTCCTCGTCTCCGGCGTCGGAGTGCTCGGCGCGGCCGCGGCGGGGCTCGCGGTCGCCCGCGCCGGTCTGCGTCCCGTCGACAAGCTCACCGAGGCCGTGGAGCACGTGGCGCGCACCGAGGACCTGGGCGTCCGCATCCCCGTGGAGGACGACTCCGAGGACGAGGTCGCCCGCCTCTCCCGCTCCTTCAACTCGATGACGTCCGCCCTGGCCAGCTCCCGCGACCTGCAGCAGCAGCTCATCGCGGACGCCGGCCACGAGCTGCGCACCCCGCTCACCTCCCTCCGTACCAACATCGAACTCCTCACCCGCAGCGAGGAGACGGGCCGCCCGCTCCCCGCCGAGGACCGCAAGGCGCTGCTCGCCTCGGTCAAGGCGCAGATGACGGAACTGGCGGCGCTCATCGGCGACCTGCAGGAGCTGTCCCGGCCGGACACCGGCCAGCACGAGGGCCGTGCACAGATCGTCGCCTGGCAGGACGTCGTGGAGTCGGCGCTGCGCCGCGCCCGGCTGCGCGGCCCGGAGCTGACCATCACGGCAGACCTCCGGCCCTGGTACGTACGCGCGGAGCCCTCCGCGCTGGAGCGGGCCCTGGTCAACATCCTGGACAACGCGGTGAAGTTCAGCCCGGAGGGCGCCACGATCGACGTACGGCTCACCGACGGCGTCCTCAGCGTCCGCGACCACGGCCCCGGCATCGCCGCCGACGAACTCCCCTACGTCTTCGACCGCTTCTGGCGCTCCCCCACCGCCCGCGCCCTCCCCGGCTCGGGCCTCGGTCTGTCCATCGTGGCCCGCACGGTCCAGCAGGCGGGCGGCGAGGTCACCCTGACCCGCGCGGACGGCGGCGGCACGACCGCCACGATCCGCCTCCCCGGCGCCCCCACCCCACCACCCGAGGTGCCGTGACGGGACAAGGCCGCGAGCCGGGCGGTCACGGCTTCGCGGGGCCCTCTTCCCGCTCCGCCGGGCTCGGACACCGCGAGAGTTCGCGGAACAGGCCCCACGCGTCGGCGTCCGTATCACGCACCCCGAGCGACAACCGCGCAAGCGGGACAAGCGAGCCGGCCGGCGGTCGAAGTCCCACCCGGAACCTCCGCCCGAACGGGGTCGGGACGCGGATTCACCTACTGACTGACGGAGCGCCTTCCGGGGCATTGAGCAAGGCGGGCGGCAGGTAGGCGGACCGGACGCGCAAGTCCCAGCCGTGTACCTGGACTGCCAGTGCGGCCAGGGCGATGATCTTCTGCGGAAGCAGGCTGCGGAGCGCCGCATCGGGCGGTGCGCTCTCCCGGTGCTGGGCCAGACGATGCGCCAGAGCCTGTTCGAAGGCTGACTGGTTGTCCTCCAGGAGCACGCGCAGCAGTCGCTGGTCCGGCGTCAGGGTGCCGAGGGCGTTCAGTCGTAGCGCCGCATCGAGGCGTTCGTCGACCTATCGAGGCGGCCCAGTTGGACTCGGGTGAGCAGGTGCTCGCGGGTGCCAGGGCCGTGCTCGGCGACCTGAAGGCCGGTGAGCGGGCGGTGCGCTTCGCGCTCACCGGGGCGACGGAGTCCCTGGACGACGTCCTGCGGGTCGCGGTCAGCCGGGGGGAACGCATCGGGGCGGGTGGTGGCAGGTGACACACCCAACCACCCCCGTCCGGTATCTCCCGCGTTCTACCGTGGACCTCCGGCCCCCACGTCACACCCCGGCCGGAGATGAGGAGCCGACCATGGCCCACGAGGTGGATCCGAACTCCTGCGAAAGGACACCCGAAGCGATCCGAGCGGCCCTGCAACGGCGCCGGGACTGGTTGCAGGCCTTCGAGCAGGAGTGGCTGAGCGCCGCCGCCGACTTCGACCAGTCGGCGCTCGACGCCGTGGTCGACAAGTGGTTCCCCTTCGCCTGCGCCTGCGCCACACCGGGCTACCTCGACGACGTCGAACAGACCGTCAAGCGCATGACGGAGGACGACACCGACGGCCTCGTGTTCCGCGACGCGCAGGGCCACGGCTATGACGCGGCCGGCCGACCCGTCGAGGCGGGCGGACGCCGGTGAGCGCATACTCCATCCGGTACGTGGACCGCGCGGCGGCGCGAAAGGCCGCGTTACCGGAATCCCAACGGACGTCGCTCGAGAACCTCGAGAAGCTGCTCACCCTCAACCCGTTCGGTCCGCCGGCGCTCAGCAACCGTGACAACAGCTGGTCCGCGGGCTTCCAGGGCGGCTTCGTCACCTACGTCGTGTCCAACCGCCACGTCGTCATCAACGTCATCGACCTCGTGGCCCTCTGACACCGAGGACGCGTGTGACACGCTGGGATCATGAAGACACCCCCGAACGGCCTGCCTGTCTACCGCGTGCTGACCGGTCCTGACGACGTGGCGTTCTGCCGTCGTGTGAGCGAGGCCCTGGCGATGGGTTACCGACTCCACGAAGGGCCGTCGGTCACGTTCAACGGCGACCGGGTGATCGTCGCGCAGGCGGTCGTGTGGCCCGGAGCGGGAGACACCGCCTCGACGTGACGGGCACGCGCCGGGCGTGCGCACGGTCGGCCCGGCCGGGCGTCTTCCTCATCCGATCGAGTGAGCCGGAGCCGTTTTCCTGGTCAGCCGTACCGCCGCGCCTACCGTGATCGCGTTGCTTGTGCCCTGAGCACGCCCAGCCCACACTTGAGGAGGTGACGCCACCATGACCACTCTTGCGCACGAGAGGCCCGAGACCATGTCGGAGATCAGGACCGCGGCCGGGCTGGAGAACGAAACCGAGAACGGACCCGACCTGGACGAGGTCGTGTGGCAGGCATGGAAGGCTGTGGAACTCCCGGAGGGCTACCGCGCCGAGATCATCGAGGGAGCCATCGAGGTGTCGCCCACCGGTCGCCTGTCCCATGCCCGGATCGCCAACCGGCTGCGCAACGCGCTGGTGCGTTTCCTGGGAGACGGCGAGTACTCGGCGTACCAGGACGCCAATGTCATCTTCCGGCACAAGGGATGGATCCCCGATGTCTTCGTCGCACCGGAGGACCTGGAGCCGTATGCGGACGAGGACGGGCTCGGTGTCGATGCGGCGGCGGTTCGTCTGGTGGTCGAGGTGGTCTCTCCGGGAAAGCGCCACGAGGACCGCGACCGGGTCGGGAAGCGCCGTGAGTACGCCCGCGCCGGCATTCCCGTGTACGTGATCATCGACGACTACGACGCCCAGGGCACCGTCACCGTCCTCACCGAACCACGGCCCGACAAGGCCGACTGGCTGGGCGTCGTGCGGGTCCCCTACGGAACCGATGTCGACATCCCGAAGGGCCCCGCCACGGGCTTCGTGATCGGAGAGGCGATCACCGGCCCCAAGCGGACCTGACCCGGAACGGGGAGGAGGGGCCCGGCACCCATGGGCCTCGTACGGCCTGCCGGATGTGCCGGGCCCCTCCCGAGGGCCGTCCGCCGACTACTGCACGACCGTGATGCGGTCCGCCGCAGGCGGAGCGAGCGGGGTCGTGGGGGAGGAGTTGGCCGTCAGGTACTGCTCCAGGGCCGTCAGGTCGTCGTCGCCGACCAGGTCGGCCGTGCCCTCGCCGAGGGTCGGGAAGCCGTCGCCGCCGCCCGCGAGGAAGCTGTTCGTGGCGACGCGGTAGGTGGCGGCCGGGTCGATCGCGGAGCCGTTCAGCCTGATGGAGTCCGTGACCACCCGGTCCGCGCCGGTCCTGGTCAGGTCCAGGGTGTAGGTCAGGCCGGCGGAGATCTGGAGGATCTTCGGCGCCGCCTCGTTCGCGCCGCTCACCTGCTCCTTGAGGGCCTGGATCAGCTGCGCGCCGGTGAAGTCCTGGAGGTTGACCGTGTTGGCGAACGGCTGGACGGTGAAGCCCTCGGCGTAGGTGACCACGCCGTCGCCCTCGGCGGCGCTCGCCGCGTAGGTGAGGGGAGCGCGGATGCCGCCGGGGTTCATCAGGGCCAGGTCGGTCTCCGGGGCCAGCGTCCGGCCGTACGCCAGTTGGGCGTCGGCGATCAGGTCGCCGAGCGGGGACTCGATGGTGCCGTCCTTGACGATGTCACCGGAGATGTAGCCGATCGGCCGGTTGCCGATGGGGGCGGCGAGGGTGTTCCACTTGTCGATCAGCCGGGTCATGTCCGGCGCCTTCGGGACGTCCCGCGTCACCACGTGGTTCGCCGACTTCACGGCCGTACGGGCGATGTCACCTGTCGCACGGTCGTACGTCAGCGTCGTGTCCGTGTAGAGGCGGCCGAAGGACGCGGCCGAGGTGACCATGCGGGGCTTGCCCGCCGGGTCCGGGATCGTGCACACGTACGCCGCGTGGGTGTGACCGGTGACCAGTGCGTCCACCTGGGGCGAGACGTTCTTGGCGATGTCGGCGATCGGGCCGGAGATGCCGTCGCCGGCGCCCGGGGAGTCGCAGTCGTAGTTGTAGGAGGACGAGGCGGGGAAGCCGCCCTCGTGCACCAGGGCCACGATCGACTTCACGCCCTGGCGCTGGAGCTCCTTGGCGTACTTGTTGATCGTCTCGACCTCGTCCTTGAAGGACAGGCCCTTCACGCCCTCCGCCGAGACGATGTCGGGGGTGGCCTCCAGCGTCACGCCGATGAAACCGACCTTGACGCCCTTGTGCTTCCACACCCAGTACGGCTTCAGGACGGGCTTGCCCGTCTTCTCGTTCAGGACGTTGGCCGCCAGGTACGGGAAGTCGGCGCCCTTGAACTTCTTGTCCGTGTAGCAGCCCTCGACGGGGTGGCAGCCGCCGTTCTGCAGGCGGCCCAACTCCTTGGCGCCCTCGTCGAACTCGTGGTTGCCGACGGAGGTGACGTCCAGGTCGAGCTTGTTCAGCGCCTCGATCGTGGGCTCGTCGTGGAAGAGGCCGGAGATGAGGGGGGACGCGCCCACCATGTCGCCACCGGCCGCGGTGACGGAGTAGCGGTTGCCCTTGCGGGCCTCGCGCAGGTGGGTGGCGAGGTACTCCACGCCGCCCGCGTCGACGGTCGTCGTCGTACCGTCCGGGTGCAGTTCGGTGACCCGGCCCGAGGATCCCGTCGGGGGCTCCAGGTTGCCGTGCAGGTCGTTGAAGGACAGCAGCTGCACGTCCTGGTAGCGGCCCGGGTGGCCCGTGTGGTGGCCGTGCCCGTGCGCCGTGCCGCCCTTGCTCTCACCCGCGCTCGCCGCCTCCGCGGGCAGGGTGGCCGCGGCCAGCGCGCCGACGGTGAGCACACCGGCGGCGGTCACCAGGAGACGGTTCGTACGGCGTCTGCGGCGCGGACGGTACGTCAAAGATGTGGACGTGGGTGTGGCTGGCATGCGCCCCCCTGCGGGTCTGCGGGTCTGCGTGGGTCGGAGTCGGCCGGGGCCTGTCTACGCGGGACCGGGCCGGGCCCGCGTGAGGCGCGCGCGCCGACCACCCGGCGCAGCCTAGGGTCAACGCGCGTAGCGCGACAGGGGGTTCGTGGTTACATCCTGGTTATCTTTCGCGTCCCGGCACCGGTCGTGCCGGGCCCGGGTCCGGTCGTACCGTGCGGTCGGGGCCGCGTCCGATGCCGCCGCCGTCCGTTTTCGGCGCCCGCCGCTTACCCTCGTACGCATGACCAGCGACGACTTCGCACGGCCGGGCCGCACCCGCTCGCTCCAGACGTACACCGCGCTCTCCCCGAAGCAGGTCGAGGCGGTTCTCGCCCTGCTCGACGAGGCCGCCCGGACCGATGGCCAGCAGGCGGTGTCCGAGCAGGGGCGGTTGCAGCTGCGCGGCGGGGAACGGGCGGGCGTGACCCATCTGTTGCTCTCCCTCGTCCGCGAGGGAAGCGAGGGCAAGGACGACGAACTCGTCGGGTACGCCCAACTGGAGGACACCGACCCGGTCGAGCCGCCGGCCGCCGAGCTGGTCGTGCACCCCTCTCACCGGGGGCAGGGACACGGGCGGGCGCTCGGGTCCGCGCTGCTCGCCGCCTCCGGCAAGCGGCTGCGGATGTGGGCGCACGGCGGTCACTCCGCGGCCCGCCATCTCGCCCAGGTCCTCGGGCTCACCCTCTTCCGCGAACTGCGGCAGATGCGGAGGCCGTTGGCTGGATTGGAGCTGCCCGACCCGGTGCTGCCGGAGGGCGTGACGGTGCGGGCCTTCGTCCCCGGACAGGACGACGCCGCCTGGCTCGCGCTGAACGCCGCCGCCTTCGCCCACCACCCCGAGCAGGGCGCCCTCACCCAGCGCGACCTGGACGACCGCAAGGCCGAGCCCTGGTTCGACCCCGAGGGCTTCTTCCTCGCCGAGCGGGACGGCCGGCTCGTCGGCTTCCACTGGACCAAGGCGCACCGGGCGGAGGGGCTCGGTGAGGTGTACGTCCTCGGCGTGAGCCCGCAGGCCCAGGGCGGCGGCCTCGGCAAGTCCCTGACGACGATCGGCCTGCGGTACCTGGCGGAGCAGGGGCTGCCCACCGCGATGCTGTACGTCGACGCCGACAACAAGGCGGCCGTGGCCGTCTACGAACGGCTGGGCTTCCTCACCCACGAGACGGACCTGATGTACCGGACGGAGACCTGACAGATCTGACAGATCTGACAGACGGGAGGGACCGGAGAGGCCGGAAAGGCCGGACTCGCGACCTGCGTACCGGCTCCGCCCCGCACACCGTCCAGGCCTCCACGGCCGCGCACAGCAGGATCCTCCAGCGGTCATGGTCGGCCGCTGTCGCTGCGGCGGACGCGGCGCCGGCCAGGGCCGGGGTCGCCGCCGCCTTGCGAGGACGCCGCAGAGCGGGACGGGCAGCGGTGCGGCCGCGTCCACCGCAGCGACAGCGGCCGGCGCGACGAGGACCAGGCGCAGGGCGTGCCGGACGACGCCCCCCGGCTCCGGCCCGCCGTCTTCGCCGAGGGTCCGGATCCAGCCCCCGGCGCGAGCCCGCTCGGAGCGGACGCATACGGTCGGCGGAGGGCCGGGGGGCCGACCCGGGGCGGGCGACACCGTCACCCCGGTGCGGGGCACATGATCGACGTGGGGACATACCGCCGGGAATGTGCGGTTCGCACCCCGGACGCGCTCCCCGCGAGCCGCCTCCCGATATCCCACACGTCATGTCTCCGTAACCGCTGATTCAGACAGTCTTGCGACGCTCAGCGAATGAATCCCGCCGCCTCAGAGCCACCGCCGCCCCGGAGGGGCGACTGGGACGTCCCAGGGGCACCATCCATCCCACCCGCGTTTTCCGACGCGCCCGTGAGGCTGCCGGCGCGGAACAATGGATCCATGAGCCAGCCGAACGTCAACGCAAAGGCACAGGTACAGCAAGCGCAGCCCTCCGTGGGCTCCATCGCCGCACACCGGCCGCCCACCGTGGCCGGTACGGTCTCCGACCTGGCACCCGACATCGACGCGGATCTCGACGCCTACGAGGAGTCGCAGACGGGCGGCGAACCGCTGCCCCAGGGTCGATTCCTCGACCGTGAGCGCAGCTGGCTCGCGTTCAACGAGCGGGTTCTCGAACTCGCCGAGGACCCCGCCACCCCGCTGCTCGAGCGGGCCAACTTCCTCGCGATCTTCGCCAGCAACCTGGACGAGTACTTCATGGTCCGGGTGGCCGGCCTGAAGCGCCGTATCGCCACCGGCGTCGCCGTCCGCTCCGCCTCCGGCCTCCAGCCGCGCGAGGTGCTGGAGATGATCTGGGGCCGCTCGCGCGAGCTGATGGCGCGGCACGCCGCCTGCTTCCACGAGGACGTCCTCCCCGCGCTGACGGACGCGGGCATCCACCTGGTCCGCTGGAGCGAGCTGACGGAGAAGGAGCAGGCCCGCCTGTTCACCCTCTTCCGGCACCAGATCTTCCCCGTGCTGACCCCCCTCGCGGTCGACCCGGCGCACCCCTTCCCGTACATATCGGGCTTGTCGCTGAACCTGGCCGTGGTCGTGCGCAACCCGGTCACCGGCCACAAGCACTTCGCCCGGGTCAAGGTGCCGCCGCTGCTGTCCCGCTTCCTGGAGAGCTCCCCGGGCCGCTACGTCCCCGTCGAGGACGTCATCGCCGCCCACCTGGAGGAGCTGTTCCCGGGCATGGAGGTGCTGCAGCACCACGCCTTCCGGCTCACCCGCAACGAGGACCTGGAGGTCGAGGAGGACGACGCGGAGAACCTGCTCCAGGCCCTGGAGAAGGAGCTCATGCGGCGCCGCTTCGGGCCGCCGGTGCGCCTCGAGGTCGAGGAGTCCATCGACCGCGACGTCCTGGACCTGCTGGTGCGCGAGCTGAAGATCGGCGAGGCCGAGGTGTACCCGCTGCCGGGACCGCTCGACCTCACCGGTCTCTTCCGGATCCACCGCCTCGACCGGCCCGAGCTGAAGTACCGCGCGTTCGTCGCCGGCACCCACCGCGACCTCGCCGAGGTCGAGTCGGCGTCGGCGCCCGACATCTTCGCCGCGCTCCGCAGCCGGGACGTGCTCCTGCACCACCCGTACGACTCGTTCTCCACGTCCGTGCAGGCCTTCCTGGAGCAGGCCGCCGCCGACCCGGACGTCCTCGCCATCAAGCAGACCCTGTACCGGACCTCCGGCGACTCCCCGATCGTCGACGCGCTGATCGAGGCCGCCGAGGCCGGCAAGCAGGTCCTCGTCCTGGTCGAGATCAAGGCCCGCTTCGACGAGCACGCCAACATCAACTGGGCGCGCAAGCTGGAGGAGGCCGGCTGCCACGTCGTCTACGGCCTGGTCGGTCTGAAGACCCACTGCAAGCTGTCCCTCGTGGTCCGCCAGGAGGGCGAAGCGCTGCGGCGTTACTGCCACGTCGGCACCGGCAACTACCACCCCAAGACGGCCCGGCTCTACGAGGACATCGGCCTGCTCACCGCCGACCCGCAGGTCGGCGCGGACCTCTCCGACCTGTTCAACCGCCTCTCCGGCTACTCCCGCCGCGAGACGTACCGGCGGTTGCTCGTCGCGCCCAAGTCCCTGCGCGACGGTCTGATCTCACGGATCGACAAGGAGGCCCAGCACCACCGGGCCGGCCGCCCCGCCTACGTCCGCATCAAGGTCAACTCGATGGTGGACGAGGCGATCATCGACGCCCTCTACCGGGCGTCGCAGGCGGGGGCGCCGGTGGACGTGTGGGTGCGCGGGATCTGCGCGATCCGGCCGGGCGTCGAGGGCCTGTCGGAGAACATCCGGGTCCGTTCCGTCCTCGGCCGCTTCCTCGAACACTCCCGTGTCTTCTGCTTCGGCAACGGCGGCGAGCCCGAGGTGTGGTTCGGCAGCGCGGACATGATGCACCGCAATCTGGACCGCCGTATCGAGGCCCTGGTCAGGGTCACCGACCCCGCCCACCGGGCGGCGCTGAACCGGCTGCTGGAGACCGGCATGTCCGACGCCACCTCGTCCTGGCACCTCGGCTCGGACGGAACGTGGACCCGACACGCGGTGGACGCGGACGGCCGGCCCCTGCGGCACGTCCAGGAGATGCTCATTGACGCCCGGAGGCGCCGGCGTGGCACAGCAACACCTTGAACCGACGGGTCCCGACCCCGTGCTCGGCCCGGTGACCGGCCCGGTGCCCGCGGGGGCCCTCGCCGGTTATCTGCGGGCCCAGGCCACCGAGTTCCTGCGCGCGCTGCGCCTCCACCGGGAGGCGGGGGCGGGCGCGGCGTCCTCGGAGGGTTCCGTCGAGGCGACGCTCGCGCTGCGCCGCTCGGCCCGCCGGATCAGCGGCAGCCTGCACACCTTCCAGGCGGTCCTGGACCCCGACTGGTCCGAGGCGATGCGCCCGGAACTGGCCTGGGTCTCCGGCACGCTGGCCCTGGAGCACGCCTGCTCGGCACGCCTGGAGCGGCTGCTCCTGGCCCTGCACCGGCTGTCGGGCACGGTGTTCCCGGCCCAGGCGGACGCCGGGAGCGGAACCGGGACGGCCCGGCCGTCCCCCCCGACCGCCGCCGCCACCGGGGCGAGCGCGCGTACGGCGACCGCCTCCGGCCCCACCGGGACGGCGACCGCCACCGCGGTGTCCGAACGCGGCAAGCTCACCGTGGGTGCCGCGAAGGCCGGTGCCCTGCTGGACCGGCAGCTCACCCTGGCCCGGACCCGGGCGCACTCCACGGCGCTGCAGGCCCTCGGCTCCTCCCGTTTCCACGCGGTCGCCGACAAGGTCGCCGTGCTGGCCAGTGAGGTTCCGCTGACCCCGGCCGCCGGCTCCGCCGACCTGCGCCCGCTGGCCGAGGCCGCGCGGGAACGGCTCGTCGACGCCGTCGCCGCGCTGCCCCTGGTCACCGCGGGCAGCCCGTACAACGCGGAGGCTCTGCTGCACGGGCTGTCGCCGGACCCGGCACCGCATCCGCAGGACGTCCCCTGGCACCAGGTCCGCCTGCTGCTGCGCCTGCACCGGTACGCCCGCGAGGTCCTGTGCGCCGCCGTCCCGGCCCCCACCGGCAGCACCGAAGGCCCCACGGACCGCGCCGGAGGCACCGACGGCACCGCCCCGGCACCGCCCCCGAGCGTCGGCCTCGTCGCCGCGGGCGAAGCCCTGGACCGGCACCGGGACGCCTCCGAGGCGTCGGCGGCCGCGGCGCACGCCGCCCGTACCCCGCGGATCGCCCCGGCCACGGCGTACGCGCTCGGCGTGCTCCACGCGGACCAGCGGCACGACGTGGAGGCGGCGCGGTACGCGTTCCAGCACTGCTGGCAGACGGACGTCGTCGGCTCGTTGTAGGGAGGCGCCCGGTGAGCCCGTCCGACAGCCCCCGCCGGCCCGCGGACCCGTCCCCGGGCCCGGCCGCCGTCACACTCACCGTCCAGGCGGCCGGCTGTGTCCTGTGGCGCCGCTCCCCCGTTGAGGGGACGCTCGAACTGTGTCTCGTGCACCGTCCCAAGTACGACGACTGGTCCTGGCCCAAGGGCAAGCTGAAGCGCGGCGAGGACCCGCTCGCCGGAGCGCTGCGCGAGGTCGCGGAGGAGACCGGCCACTGGGCGGTGCCGGTCGCGGAACTCCCGTCGGCGCACTACGTGGCGAACGGCCGGCCGAAGCGGGTCCGGTACTGGGCCGCCGAGGCCGTCTCCGGCACGTTCACCCCCAACGACGAGGTGGACCGCATCCTCTGGCTCCCCCCGCACATGGCCCGCCGCCGGCTCACCGAGCCGAGGGACGCGGATCTGGTGGACGCCCTGCTCGCCACCTTCCGCCCGGCCCGGTAGCGTCCGCCCGCCCCTGCGGCAGCCCCTCTGTCACCACCCGCACCACCTCCGGACAACGCGCAGGCAGCCTTCCGGCAACGCCCGGACGACGACCCGGCCGTGGCCCCCCGTCGTACGGGACTGCCCCGTTCCGGCCCGGTATCCACTCGTGTCCTTGGCGTAAGCGTTCCGTGACCTCACCGCACCGTCCCCAGGGGTTCACCTCTCGTTCATTTACGCCCATCGGCGCCGTCACCTCTTCTGCCTAATTTCGGCCTTACGCGATGCGAACCGCCCGCCGATCGGGCACCAGCGTCGCCCAGACTTCTGACTTCAGACTTCGCACGCCGCCGAATTCAGGACGGCGGCACCTGGAAGGAACTCAAGTGAAGCTTCAGCGCAAGAACCGGCGGGCCCTCGCTCTCGGCGCTCTCGCCGTCTCCGGCGCCCTGGCCCTCACGGCGTGCGGGTCGGACGACACCAGCGGCAACAGCGCCAGCAGCGACTCCTCCGCCAGCGCGCAGACCGGCAACATCCAGTGCGACGACGCCAAGGGCCAGCTCCAGGCCTCCGGCTCCTCCGCGCAGAAGAACGCGATCGACGCCTGGGTCAAGAACTACACGGCCGCGTGCAAGGACGTGCAGATCAACTACCGTCCTGACGGTTCCGGCGCCGGCATCACCGCCTTCCTCCAGGGCCAGACCTCGTTCGCCGGCTCCGACTCGGCGCTCAAGCCGGAGGAGATCGAGGACTCCAAGAAGATCTGCACCGACGGCCAGGCCATCGACCTGCCGATGGTCGGCGGCCCGATCGCGATCGGTTACAACGTCCCGGGTGTCGACGAGCTCGTCCTGGACGCCGCGACCATCTCGGAGATCTTCGACAGCAAGATCACCAACTGGAACGACAAGAAGATCGCGAAGCTCAACCCCGACGCGAAGCTCCCCGACCTGAAGATCCAGGCGTTCCACCGCTCCGACGAGTCCGGCACCACGGACAACTTCACCAAGTACCTGAAGGCCGCCGCGCCGAAGGCCTGGCCCTACGAGCCGGGCAAGTCGTGGGAGGCCAAGGGCGGCCAGTCCGCCCAGGGCTC
Organism: Streptomyces sp. NWU339; assembly: GCF_003143855.1. Lineage (GTDB taxonomy): Bacteria > Actinomycetota > Actinomycetes > Streptomycetales > Streptomycetaceae > Streptomyces. The sequence goes on along the minus strand of NZ_QFRK01000012.1, from coordinate 19,394 downwards.
CTCCGGTGTGGCGCAGCAGGTGAAGCAGACCGAGGGTGCGATCTCGTACTTCGAGCTCTCCTACGCCAAGGACATCAACACCGTCGACGTGAAGACCGAGGCCGCCGAGCCGGTCAAGGCCACCATCGAGAACGCCACGGCCGCCATCGGCGCCGCCAAGGTCGTCGGCACCGGCAAGGACCTCGCGCTGGAGCTGGACTACACCCCCGAGGCCGAGGGTGCCTACCCGCTCGTCCTGGTGACCTACGAGATCGCCTGTGACAAGGGCAACAAGGCGGACACCCTGCCCGCCACGAAGTCCTTCCTGAACTACATGGCCTCCGAGGACGGTCAGGGCCTGCTGGCGGACGCCGGCTACGCCCCGATGCCCGAGGAGATCATCACCAAGGTTCGCGACACCATCTCGAGCCTGAGCTGACCCCGAGTGCGGTCCGGCTCCCGACCAGGGGCCGGACCGCACCGTCCGGTGCACCGCCGCCATGGGGCCTCGACCGACCAGAGGCCCCGCAGACCGGAGAACCCTGATGGACATATCGACACAGCAGACCGCTCCACCCTCCGTCCCCCCGCCGCCCTCGGCGGGGCACAAGCGCGCCGCCCGCGGCGCCACCCGCCCCGGTGACCGGATCTTCCTCGGGCTCTCCCGAGGGTCCGGCATTCTCGTGTTGGCGATCATGGCCGCGATCGCGGCCTTCCTGACCTACCGCACCGTTCTCGCGCTCAGCGAGAACGAGGCCAACTTCTTCACGTCCTTCGCGTGGAACCCCAGCGGCAACCCGCCGGAGTTCGGCATCGCGGTCCTGGTATACGGCACCGTCGTGTCGTCGATCATCGCCATGATCATCGCGGTCCCGATCTCGGTGGGCATCGCGCTGTTCATCACGCACTACGCCCCGCGCAAGCTGGGCGGCACCATCGCGTACGTGATCGACCTGCTCGCCGCCGTGCCGTCCATCGTCTACGGCCTGTGGGGCGCCCTCGTCCTGGTGCCGAACATGGCCGGCCTCTACGGCTGGCTGAACGACTACCTCGGCTGGACCGGCATCCTCGAGTGGAACGGCGGCGCCGCGCGCTCGCTGTTCACCGTCGGCATCCTGCTCGCCCTGATGATCCTGCCGATCATCACCAGCGTCAGCCGTGAGGTCTTCCGGCAGGCGCCGCAGATGCACCAGGAGGCCGCCCTCGCCCTGGGCGCCACCCGCTGGGAGGTCATCCGCATGTCGGTGATCCCCTTCGGCCGCTCCGGCGTGATCTCCGCCTCGATGCTGGGCCTCGGCCGCGCGCTCGGCGAGACGATGGCCGTGGCCATGGTGCTCTCGCCGTCCTTCGACATCAACGCCAGCCTGCTCGACCCGGGCGGCGGCACGTTCGCCCAGAACATCGCCAGCAAGTTCAACGAGGCCACCGTGATGGGCCGGGACGCGCTGATCGCGTCCGGTCTGGTCCTCTTCGTCATCACCCTGCTGGTCAACGGCGGCGCCCGCCTGATCATCGCCCGCCGCAAGGAGTACTCGGGGGCCAACGCATGAGCCACGCAACCATCACCCCGAAGTCCGCGAGCTCCCTGCGCGGTGCCACGCTCCCCAAGTGGTTCTCCTGGGCGGTCGCCGCGGCCTCCACCGCGCTGGGCCTGGGCATCAGCAGCCTGGCCGGCCTGCACAGCAGCATCCAGTGGGCGCTGATCGCCGCGGTCCTCTTCGTCCTCGGCTGCTACGCCGTCTCCGCGGCGGTCGAGGGCAAGCGCCAGGCGAAGGACCGCACCGCGACCAGCCTGGTCTGGGTCGCCTTCCTGATGGCCGTCATCCCGCTGGCCTCCCTCATCTGGGAGACGGTCAAGCGCGGCGTGAAGGTCCTCGACGGCTACTTCCTCAGCCACTCCATGGGCGTCGTCGCCGACAGCGAGCCCGGCGGCGGTATCTACCACGCCATCCTGGGCACCCTGGAGCAGGTCGGCATCGCCACCGCGATCTCCGTGCCGATCGGTGTACTCACCGCGATCTACCTGGTCGAGTACGGACGCGGCAGGCTCGCCAAGGCCGTCACCTACTTCGTCGACGTCATGACGGGCATCCCGTCGATCGTCGCCGGTCTGTTCATCCTCACCCTGTGGATCGTGATCCTGGACATGGGCTACTCCGGCTTCGCCGGCTCACTGGCCCTGAGCATCCTGATGATCCCGGTGGTCGTCCGCTCCACGGAGGAGATGCTCAAGCTCGTCCCGAACGAGCTGCGCGAGGCGTCCCTGGCGCTCGGCATCCCCAAGTGGCGCACCATCCTGAAGGTCGTCCTGCCCACGTCCATCGGCGGCATCACCACCGGCGTCATGCTGGCCATCGCCCGCATCACCGGTGAGACCGCCCCCGTGCTGCTGCTGGTCTGGGGTACGAGCGTGATCAACGCCAACCCGTTCTCCGACCCGCAGGCGTCACTGCCGATGTACATCTACCTGCAGTACGCCAACAGCGGCGGCTCCGGCGCGGCCTACGACCGTGCCTGGGCGGCGGCCCTGACGCTCATCGCGTTCATCATGATCCTCAACCTCGTGGCCCGCGGCATCGCCCGCTGGAAGGCCCCGAAGACCGGTCGCTGACGCGGCCATCAGCGACACGGACCCGAAAGAAGCAGTGATCCACATGGCCAAGCGCATCGACATCAGCGGCCTCAACGCCTACTACAGTTCCTTCCTCGCCATCGAGGACATCTCGATGACCGTCGAGCCCCGCTCCGTGACGGCCTTCATCGGCCCGTCCGGCTGCGGCAAGTCGACCTTCCTGCGCACCCTCAACCGCATGCACGAGGTCACGCCCGGCGGCAGGGTCGAGGGCAAGGTCATGCTCGACGACGAGAACCTCTACGGCCCCGGCATCGACCCGGTCGCCGTGCGGCGCGAGGTCGGCATGGTCTTCCAGCGCCCCAACCCGTTCCCCACCATGTCGGTCTACGACAACGTGGCGGCCGGTCTGCGCCTGAACGGCAAGTACAAGAAGTCCGAGCTGGACGGCATCGTCGAGAAGTCCCTGAGGGGCGCCAACCTCTGGAACGAGGTCAAGGACCGCCTGAACAAGCCCGGCTCGGGCCTCTCCGGCGGCCAGCAGCAGCGGCTGTGCATCGCCCGCGCGATCGCGGTCGAGCCGAAGGTGCTGCTGATGGACGAGCCCTGCTCCGCCCTGGACCCGATCTCCACCCTCGCCATCGAGGACCTGATCGGGAAGCTCAAGGAGCAGTTCACGATCGTCATCGTGACGCACAACATGCAGCAGGCGGCGCGCGTCTCCGACCGCACCGCGTTCTTCAACCTGGCGGCCGTCGGCCAGCCGGGCAAGCTGATCGAGATCGACGACACGGAGCGCATCTTCTCCAACCCGTCGGTCCAGGCCACGGAGGACTACATCTCCGGCCGCTTCGGCTGATCACGGACCCCTCGCGGTGCTGCATGGCGGTGCCACCGTGAGGACGCGAAGGGCCCGCCCCCGTTAGCGGGGGCGGGCCCGAGCGCTTTTCGGCACTGCACGAGGGTCGTGCTACATGAGGATCACCAGGTAGACCAGCCCGTAAGCGGCCGCAGCCACCAGCGCCGCCGCGGGCATGGTGATGAACCACCCCAGGACGATGTTCTTGGCGACGCCCCACCGCACCGCGTTGATGCGCTTCGTCGCCCCGACACCCATGATCGCCGACGTGATCACATGCGTGGTGGAGACCGGCGCCTTGAACAGGTACGCCGTGGCGAACATGATCGACGCGCCGGTCGCCTCGGCCGCGAACCCCTGCGGCGGGTCCAGCTCGATGATCTTCCGGCCCAGCGTCCGCATGATCCGCCAGCCACCCGCGTACGTACCGGCCGAGAGCATCACCGCACAGGCGACCTTCACCCAGATCGGGATGGGATCGCCGTAGTCCTCGACGTCCGCGATGACGAGGGCCATCACCACGATGCCCATCGTCTTCTGCGCGTCCTGGAGACCGTGCCCGAGCGCCATGCCCGCCGCGGACACCGTCTGCGCGATACGGAAACCGCGCTTGGCCTTGTGCGGGTTGGTCCGCCGGAAGATCCACAGGATCGCGGTCATGACCAGGTAACCGGCGACCAGACCGACGATCGGCGACACGAACATCGGGATGACGACCTTGTCCAGCACCCCGTTCCAGTACACGGTCGTCCCGCCGGCCAGCGCCGCCCCCACCATGCCGCCGAACAGGGCGTGCGAGGAGGAGGACGGCAGCCCGAAGTACCAGGTGATGAGGTTCCAGGTGATCGCGCCGACGAGCGCGGCGAACAGGATCCCCATGCCCGTCGAGCCCTCGGGGGTCTGGATCAGCCCCTCACTGACCGTCTTGGCGACCCCGGACCCCAGGAAGGCGCCGGCCATGTTCATGACGGCGGCCATCGCGAGGGCCACGCGCGGGGTGAGCGCGCGGGTCGAGACCGAGGTGGCGATGGCGTTCGCCGAATCGTGGAAGCCGTTCGTGTACGTGAAGAAGAGCGCGACCCCGATGGTCACGACCAGAGCGAAGGTGTCCATGAAGGGTCTCAGGACTCCTTGACGGCAATGGTCTCGACTGTGTTCGCCACGTGCTCGAAGGCGTCGGCCGCCTCCTCCAGGACATCCACGATCTGCTTCAGCTTGAGCACCTCGATGGCGTCGTACTTGCCGCTGAAGAGATGGGCCAGCAGTTTCCGGTGGATCTGGTCGGCCTGGTTCTCCAGACGGTTGACCTCGATCCAGTACTCGGTGAGGTTGTCCATGGTGCGCAGGTTCGGCATGGCCTCGGCCGTGAGCTCGGCGGCCCGCGCCAGCACCTCGATCTGCTGGTCGACGCCCTTGGGCAGTTCCTCGATGTTGTAGAGGACGACCAGGTCGACGGCCTCCTCCATGAAGTCCATGATGTCGTCGAGGGACGAGGCGAGGGAGTAGATGTCCTCGCGGTCGAAGGGCGTGATGAACGAGGAGTTCAGCTGGTGGAAGATCGCGTGCGTGGCGTCGTCACCCGCGTGTTCCGCGGCCCGCATGCGCTCTGCGATCTCGACCCGGGCGGGGCCGTCCGCCCCGAGCAGTTCCATCAGGAGTTTCGAGCCCGTGACGATGTTGTCCGCGGACGCGGCGAACATGTCGTAGAAGCTCGTCTCCCTGGGGGTCAGACGAAAGCGCACGTGGGGTCCTCGGGGTGCAGGTTTCGGTGAGGCTGGTGCCGGGCGCACCATCCAGCCACAACTGTCGGGCCGCCCACCAGTGTCACCCATTCGGTGTCGGACAACAGGCACGGGGGGCGGTCCGAGGGCCGCGGCGCGACTGCCGCCCATGGGCGGCAGCCACAGTGCCTATACCCAGCAAAGTTCGCTACCATATACCCGCCAGGGGTATATGTCGCCCGCCACTGCACAGGAGGACGCGATGACGACCACCGAGACCGGCACCGACGCGCCCTCCTCCCCGGACACCGCGGACGTGACGGACACCACGGACGTGACCGGGGCGACCGAGGTGACCGAGGCGACCGACCCCGCGGCCGTCATGACCGACCACGACCGGGGCATCCACGGCTACCACCACCAGAAGCAGGAGCACGTCAAACGCCTGCGCCGCATCGAGGGCCAGATCCGGGGCCTGCAGCGCATGGTCGACGAGGACGTCTACTGCATCGACATACTCACCCAGGTGTCCGCCTCCACCAAGGCCCTGCAGTCCTTCGCACTGCAACTGCTGGAGGAACACCTGCGCCACTGCGTCGCCGACGCGGCCCTCAAGGGCGGCGACGAGGTCGACGCCAAGGTGAAGGAAGCGACCCAGGCGATCGCCCGCATGCTACGGACGTGACCTGAGCGAACCGATCGAACCGATCCCCGGCTCCGTGCACACCTCGGCCACCTTCAGCACCTTGTCTATGCTCTCCAGGCTGAGCCGCCCCTGGGCGGCGGAGGCGGCGATGATCAACTCTCCGCACAGCTCGATCTCGGCGAGGGCCACATAGTCCCGAACCGACCCACCACCGAGCGGGGCCACACACGTCACCTCATCCATACCGTCATACGGGCAGAGGTTCCCTAGCGTAGGCAGCACTCCCCGCCCCGCGCATGGCACGTAAGGGCTAGTTCACGTCGGTCATTCCTCGGCGATCCGGCCCGCGTAGATGTCGGCGGGCTCCGGGAGGCGGACGTCGGCGGGGGCGCCGAAGTCGTAGAGGAGGGTGGTGGAGGCGACCGCGACCGGCTCCTCCCGCTCCCCGTTCATGAAGCTGAACCGGTGGCGGACCTTCCGGATGCGTCCCTCGCCGTCCAGGTAGACGTCGAAGGGGACCACGGCGGTGGCGAAGCCGGTCGCCGCCGCGCCCAGCGGCCCCTTGTTCGCCTCGGAGGCGGCGCGCGCGGCCTCGTGCAGGTCCGCCGTGCCCCGGTAGTGCCGCACCTCGGTCCCGGCGAGCTCCGTCCTGCCCACGAAGGTCGCGGACCGCGTCCCGCGCAGCAGCTCGGCCGCGGCGAACGGGTCGGTGACGCCGCCGGTGACGAGGTTCCCGTCGGACAGCGTCCGGGTGTCCACCCGCACCCACTTGTCGGCGGGCACTCCGGCGCCCCGGTTCTTCATGAACAGCGCGCCCGGAGCGAGCAGTTCGGTGATGGGCCGGCGCACCGACGTACCGGACGGGTCCTGCGGCAGCAGCACCTTCAGCCGCCCCAGCCGCTTCCGGTAGTCGTACACACCCTCCCCGCGGATGGTCACCCGGGTGCCGCCGGTGGCCATCTCCATCGAGGTGCGCGCCTTGGAGCTGCCCGCGTCCACCAGCGCGTCCGCGGCCTCCCGCACCACCGCCACCGCCGCCGAGCCGCCGGGCGAACCGCCGGTCGCGGCCCCGCTGCTGCCGCCGCACCCCGCGAGGCCACCGAGCACCAGACAACCGACAGCCCCGAGAGCAACGACCGCACCACCGGTCCGCCCACGCCGCAGTTCCCGTCCTGCCATGCTCCGCCTACCCCCGCTACGTCCGACACGGGCCGCCTGTTCTCCCGGTTAACGACCGGTAGGGGACCCCGTCACGCAGACACTCCGGGAGCGGTACCTTTGTCGGGTGGAACAGCAGGGAGCCCCGGTAAGCCTCCAGGAACACAGGACAACCACATCCGAGCAGGGGCGCTTCTGCGTCGCCCGCTGCGTCTGCGGCTGGCGCGGCCCCGCGAGGAGAGCCAGAAGCCTGGCCCGTACGGACGCCGAGAAACACTCGGTGGAGTGACCCGGACCGGGGAACCACCCGGGGGGCCACTCCACCTCATGGCACTCATGGCATACGTCACACAGGACGACGGGCTACGCCGCCAGGTCGCGCTCCCCCGGCTCGGACTGCCGGGCCTCTCCCCGGGTCACCCGCGCCTCGGTCCCGTTCCCTTTGACCAGCCACGCCCCCCGCCGTGACTGCTCGATCGTCCGCATCAGCGGGGTCAGCAGCGCCATGGCGGGCGGCGACAGCAGCAGCGCGACGGCCGTACCGAGCGCGAGCCCGCCCACGACGTCCGTCGGGTAGTGCACGCCCATGTAGACCCGGATGAACCCGCCCAGCACCCCGAGCACCAGGCCGATGATCCCGAGCCGCCGGTTGGCCAGGAACAGCCCCACCGCCAGCGCCATGCAGAGCGTCGCGTGGTCGCTGACGAACGAGTAGTCGGTCTTGCCGTCGACCAGGACCTCGAGCCCCTCATGGTCGAGGAAGGGCCGGCGCCGCTCCACGAACTCACGTATCGGCACGTTCACCAGAACCGCGACGCCCGCCGCGAGCGGGGCCCACACCAGGGCCGCCACGGTCGGGGCCGCGTCCTCGCCGCCCCGCTTCCTGACGCCCCACCAGCACCACAGCAGCAACCCCAGCAAGGCGAACAGCAGGCCGAACTCGCCCACGAACTCCATGAGGTGGTCGAACCAGGGCGGTGCGGCCTTCGCCAGGCCGTTGATGTCATAGAGCAGGTCGACGTCGGGGTTCGACCCGGAATCTGCGAGTCCAGCCATGGTGCTGAGGCCCCTTCGTCATGTCTTCCGGCGCACCGTGCGTACGCCTCTACCCCACCCCCGTGGTGTAGATCCGCTGGCCTGTTCGGCTACGACAACAGGAACGCACGGCCACCGCCGATACGTTCCGCCCTCCATCGAATGATCACTCAGACGTTATCGAAGAGAGATGCGTTGTCGCAGCTCAGGGGGCTGGTTCACGCATCGCTCAGACCGTCGTGGGGAGCGCTTTCGCGCCATCTTCGGTGACGCGGGTGGCACCAAAGTAGTCAGGTGTGTCGATCAGGTCGAATCGGATCACGGCACCCGGGCGCGGCGCGTCGATCATGTACCCACCGCCGACGTAAATGCCCACATGCCGGATGGCCCGCGAATCGGTGAGGTCGTCCGAGAAGAAGACCAGATCGCCGGGGAGCAGTTCGTCCCGCGCGGGATGCGGTCCCGCGTTGTACTGGTCGTTCGCCACCCGCGGGAGCGTGATCCCCACGCTCTCGTACGCGGCCTTGGTCAGCCCTGAGCAGTCGAAGCGTCCTCCCTGGTCAGCGGTGCCGTTACCGCCCCAGAGATAGGGCGTGCCGAGCTTCTTCTGCGCGTAGTCGATGGCCCCGGCGGCCTGCCTGGAGGGGTCGACCCGGCCGACCGGCGCGGCGAAGCTCTTCTCCAGCGAGAGGATGCGCTTGACGTAGTTCTGCGTCTCCTTGTACGGCGGCACGCCCTGGTACTTGATGACCGCGTACGCCCCGGCGTTGTACGAGGCCAGCATGTTTTCGGTCAGATTCCCCGGCACGTCCTTCACATAGCCCGCGAGGGCGCAGTCGTACGTCGCCGCCGAGGGAATCGCGTCGTTCGGGTCCCACACGTCCCGGTCGCCGTCGCCGTCCCCGTCGACACCGTGGGTGGCCCAGGTGCCGGGGATGAACTGGGCTATGCCCTGCGCCGCCGCGTGACTCTGCGCCTTCGGGTTGAACCCGCTCTCCTGGTACAACTGCGCGGCGAGCAGCGCCGGGTTGATGGCCGGACAGAGATTGCCCCACTTCTGCACGAGGTCCTGGTACGCGGCCGGCACGGCCCCCTTCGCCAGCGCCTTGGCGGCACCGCCGCCGACCCCGCCCACGAGGTTCCCCGCGACGAGGAAGACGCCGACGGCGAGCAGCATGACGAAGGCGAGCGCGGAACCCACAGCGACGCTTGCCGCGATCCAGGCCTTACGCACCGTCAACCGCCCCTCGCCGTACCGCAGTCCGCTGCCCACGTCAGCATAGAGGCGCCCGCCCCTCTCCGGGGTGATCACGGGAGGGACGGGAACACATGTGCCGCGTGGGGCGGGACGCACGGCGTCAGCCGCACTCCGCCCACAGGGCCTTCCCCCCGGTCAACGTCCCCACACCCCACGAGGACGCGCAGGCCCGCACCAGTGGCAACCCCCGCCCGTTCTCCGCCCCGTCCGGCGGTGCGTCGAGCGGCGCCCCGTCGGCGAACCCGGGCGGAACGCGCGGGTCCGTGTCCCACACCCCGACCCGCAGCCGCCCGCCCTCGGCGGCGCGCAGCCGCAGGGCGTAGGGGCCGGTGGTGTGCACGTGGGCGTTGGCGAGGAGTTCGGCGGCCACCAGCTCGGCGGTGGGCACGAGTTCGGCGAGACCGTGCGTCCCCAGCACGGTCCGCAGGGTGACACGGGCGATGCGCGGAGCGCGGGGATCGTGCGGGAGTTGAAGGACGTACGACCAGGGCGGGTTTACGGTGGGCACGGAAGTCTCCGATCACTGACGGAAATTGACGGGTTGCGTACGGTGTTGCCCAGTGGCAGTGCCGATCCGTCGATCGGTGCGCTTCTGGGAGCGGGGCGCCCGGCATTCAAGCTAGCGCGAGCCCGTAAAAGCCTTTATACGTTTCCGATGAAAACCCAGATACAGCACTCGTGTGGGTGACACACACGGCAAGGAGGCGGGCCAGCCCGTGAGAACCAACCCAACGGGTCGCCAGCTCCGCCTGGGCATTGAGCTGCGGAAACTCCGGGAGCGCGCGGGACTCACCGCCATGGAGGCCGGTCAACTCCTTGGCATCAAGCCCACCCACATCAGCAACATGGAGGCCGGACGAGCGGGCGTCAGCCCTGAACGCGTCCGAACCATGGCCTGCCACTACGACTGCGCCGACACCGCCCTCGTGGACGCCATCGCCGCCATGACGGGCGATCGCAAGCGGGGCTGGTGGGAGGAGTATCGCGAGATCCTGCCCGCCGGGCTGCTGGACCTGGCCGAACTCGAATGCCACGCGACACATCTGCGCGGCTCCGTGACCGTGCACATCCCCGGCCTGCTCCAGACCACGGACCATGCCCGCGCGCTGTTCCGCCAGGTCGTGCCCGATCTCTCACCACCCGACATCGAGCACCGCGTCTCGTTCCGCATCAAGCGTCAGGCAGTGATCTACGGGAACTCCGTCACCCCGTATGTGGCACTCATTCACGAGGCCGCCCTGCGCATGCAGTTCGGTGGTCCCACCGTCGCCGCTGCACAACTACGGCACCTGCTGGACATGAGCGAGCGGGACCACGTCACCATCAGGGTGATCCCGTTCGCCGCCGGAGGCTTCCCGGGGTCGGGGCAGTCGATCTTCTACTCGCGCGGCCCCGTACCCCAGCTCGACACCGTCCATCTCGACCAGTCGCACGGGCCCGCGTTCCTCAACGCCGAGGCCCAGCTCAACAAGTACCGCGTCCTTCTGGAGCGGGTGGAGTCCCGAGCCCTCACCCCGGAGAGGTCGCGCGATGTCATCCACACCATCGTCCAGGACCTCTGAAAGGAACCGAGATGCCCCGGCTCAGCTGGCAGAAGTCGTCGTACTGCGGCGAAGGCGACTCCTGCGTCCATGTAGCCACCACTGCCCAGGCCATCCACATAACCGAGTCCGCCGATCCCAGCGGAGCGATCCTCACCACCACGCCGGGCAACTTTCTGAGCCTGCTTCAGGTGCTCAAGGGAGAAAGGGAGATGACGGTCGACCGGCCCCCCGCCATCGACGTGACCGTCGAAGACGACCTCACCGTCCGCATCCACGCCGGCGCGCCCCCTGGGGCCACCGTCACCACGGACCGGCGCCGGTGGGACACCTTCGTCCTCGGCGTGCGCGCGGGTGAGTTCGACCATTTCGTGGCCGAACCGTGATACACAGAGTGACGATACGACTCATCACCCATCGACTCGCTCCCCTCCCAGGGACCGGCGCGCGCCGGTGAGAAGCTTTCTTCATACGAAACCCGCCAACTAATGACGCCGAGTCGACATCCGACGGCGTCATCGTCGGCGACAATGAGGCCTGACCTCTGCATGCCCGCAGGGGGCACGGAACGACCCGACAGGGGCGGTGACTTACATGTTCTTTGCGGCCGACGAGGGAGACATCAACACCATCATCGGCGGGATCGCTCCCGACTGGGGCCCCTTCGGCAGCTTGGGCAACGAGGCCAAGGTCATGATCGAAGTGGTCATGGCGCTCGCCATCCTGATCTGCCTGGGCATCGCCATCTGGGGAGCGGCGAAGCAGCGCATCGGCGCGACGGCGCTGCGCGACACCTTCAGCGCGGAGCAGGGCAAGGGCCTGATCATCGCGGGCCTGACAGGGGTCTTCATCATCGGCTCTCTGGGCACGGTGTTCACCATCGTGTACGGAATGGCCGTGTAGGAGACCCGCCATGCCTCCGACCGGGCCCGTCCGGCCTCTCCTTCCACCCCACCCGCCCGTCGCGCCCACCGGCTGAGGTTGCGTTTCCCTGATGTCGACTCATAACACCGCGCCCGCGCGGGGACCAGCACGGCTACCGTCGTACATGGAGTACGCGGAGTACGAGGTGTTTCCGCACGACGCTGAGGGGGCGTACGCGGCATGAGTCTCGGAGACGAACACGGGAACTCCGGTGGGTACGGCGGCACGGGCCAGACCCACACCCGCCTGCCGGAGACCGACGTCAGCCCGTACGCCGGCGGGCGCAGAGGTGGCCGTACGTCGTCGCGCAGCCTGGTCACGGTGGTGGGCGTGGTGGTGCTCCTGATCGCCGCGATCGCCTTCGCGAACCGTGGAGGAGACGATTCCTCATCGGGCGAGGACGACGACTCCCCGAAGGCGGCGGCGACGGCCCCCTCTGGGGAGAAGCCGGTCCAATCGAAGGAAACCGGCATCCCCTCAGGCTTCGCCCACAACCGCCAGGGGGCGGAGAGCGCGGCGGCGAACTACGCAGTGATGCTGGGCTCGGACGGCATGTTCAGTCCGACCCGGCGTCACGAGATCGTGCAGGCCATCGCGGACCCCAGCACGCTGGACCGCCTCCAGGCAGGCTTCGACGCCGACTACTCAGCGAACTTGCTGAAGAACATCGGCCTCACCAAGGACGGCGCTGCTCCGAAGGGGAGCACGTTCGTCAATCGCACACTTCCTGCCGGTACCAAGGCAACATCCTTCAATGAAAGCTCAGCCACTGTCGAGGTCTGGTGCAACGGCCTCTTCGGGCTGGCCGGTGAGGGTTCAACCAATCCCGTGACCAGTACCTGGTTCACGGTGACCATGAAGCTGAACTGGAGCGGTGACGACTGGAGGGTCCTCGAGACCACCCAGAAGACCGGACCAACTCCCGTCCCCGGGGACAACCCTGTTTCTGGGGCCGACGAGATGAGCAAGGTGGTCAAGGAGTTCGGAGGCTTCACCTATGCCCGGTAACCGCAGCCTGCTCAAACTGACCGGCATCGTTGCGGCAGTACAGGCATCAGCCATCCTCTTCGCCACCCGTGCCTTCGCGGAACCCACCCCGACACCGACGGGCAGCGACGACCCCTGCTCGCTCATCGCCGGCCCCGCCAAGGAGTACTGCGACCGAGACGGCGGAGGTGGCTCCGGTGGCGGGTCCGGCGGAGCCGGTTCCCTCAACGACCCCACCACCGCCCTCGACCCCCTCGCCGCCCTGGCAAGGGGCTGCGCCGACGCCGCCGCCTGGACGATCAAGAAACTCAGCGCCGCCGTCGACGAGACGGCCGCCGTGGACTTCACCAACCCGACGTTCCGTCAGCAGTACGCCGTCGTCTTCGCGGCGTCGACGATCCTGACGCTGCTGCTGTGGCTGCTGGCCGTGGCCAAGCGGGCCGTACGAGGCGTCCCCCTCACGACCGCCCTCTCGGAGGCCATCGGCTTCCTCTGGCTCACGGTGCTGGCCTCGGCGTTCACCCCACTGATCCTCTACACCATCGTGTCGGCCACGGACAGCGTGACCGACGTCCTGGCGGCGGCGACGGGCAACCAGACGGACACGTTCTTCGGCACGTTCGCGGGCGCCCTGGAGAAGGGCGAGGGCATCGGCGGCGGCCCGATCATGCTGATCATCGTCTCGCTGGTGTCGATCCTCGCGGCCGGCGTCCTCTGGCTGGAGCTGGTCATCCGCGCGGCCCTGCTCTACGTGGGCGCGCTGCTCGGCACGGTCGTGTACGCGGGGCTGGTCGACAAGAACCTGTGGGGGCACGTCCGGCGCTGGGCGGGCATCATGATCGCGGTGATCCTGGTGAAACCGGTCATCGTCATCGTGCTGGGCCTGGCGGGCGCGCTGTCCTCCGACGACGGCCCCAACGCCTTCTCCGCCGTGGTGTCGGGTCTGGCGATCATCCTGCTGGCCATCTTCGCCAGCGCGATGATCTACCGCTTCGTGCCGGGCTTCGGCGACGAGATCGCGAACTCCCGCAACAACCGCATCATGCAGGGCGCCGAGAGCAAGGCCGCCGCGGTCATGAGCTCCCCGGCGACCATGGTCGCTCAGGGCATCAAGACCCACAGCACCCGCGCCGACAGCCACGGAGGCGGCCAGTCCTCGTCGTCCGGCGGCGCGCGCCCCTCCAATCCCGCCTCCGGCGGAGTCGCCGCGCACAGCTCGCGCCCCTCGAACGGTGGCGGCGGATCTGTCCCCTCCGCCGCACCTGCCGCACCCGCACCCCGCTCGGGCAGCCCGGTGACCACGCCGCACGCCGGCCGGAGCAACAGCAGCAGTAACAACAGCACGGGAGGTGAAGGGCGTTGACGACCGAGTCCCACCTGTCCCATCCGGTCACGCCCCGCCGTACGTATCTGATCGGCCGGGCCCGGCCGAACGCGATCGTCGGCCGCAATCGGGAGACCGGGGAGATCGCGCTGATCGTCCTGGGCGCGTTCTTCGGCATGATGGCCGGTCTCCTCGTCCCCGTGCTGTCCCTGCGGATCGTGCTGCTCGCGGGCCTCCCGATGATCGCGCTGGCCGCCGTGTACGTGCCGTACCGGGGCCGCACGTTCTACAAGTGGTTCGAGATCAACCGGAGCTACCGGCGGACCGTGCGCCAGGGCACCACGTACCGCTCGGGTGCCGTGGAAGCGGGCACCCGGCTGGACGGCCGGGAGGTCGAGGTCGGGCCGCCGCCCGGGATCGGGCGGATCACCTGGCTCGCCGCCCCGTTCGGGCCCGACGAGATCGCCGTACAACTGCACGCGGACCGCAAGACGGTCACCGCGGCCATCGAGATCGAGGGCCCCGGCGTGGGCCTGCGCGACTCCGAGGACCAGGAGGCGCTCGTCGACCGCTTCGGCACGCTGCTCAAGCACGTGGCGAACGGCGACGGCTTCGTGACCCGCATCCAGATGCTCGCCCGCACGCTGCCCGCCGACCCCGACGCGCACGCCAAGGACGTCTCCCTGCGCGGCGACGAGAAGGCGCCGCCGTGGCTCCAGCAGTCGTACGACCAGCTGCAGTCGATGGTGTCCACCAGCAGCGAGCAGCACCGCGCCTACCTGGTCGCCTGCATGCACTACACGCGTGAGCTGGCTGCCGAGGCCAACGCGATGGCCCGCGCGGTGCGCACCCAGGGCCGCCGCAAGGTGGACCGGGACGCCGGACTGGCCGTCGTCATGGCCCGTGAGCTGACCGACATCTGCTCCCGGCTCCAGGAGGCCGACATCCGCGTACGGCAGCCGCTCGGCCAGAGCAGGCTGTCCTCGCTGATCCACTCCATGTACGACCCGGACCACCCGATCGACCACATCCAGGCGATGACCAAGCGCAACGCCTGGCCGGCCGAGCTGGACGCCATGGAGCCCACCTACCTCCAGGCCAAGACCCGCGAGTCCTCCACCCGCGCCCCCTGGTGCCACGCCACGGCCTGGATCAAGGAGTGGCCGATGACCCCGGTGGGCGTCAACTTCCTCGCGCCCCTCCTCGTCCACACCCCGGACGTGATCCGCACCGTCGCCGTCACGATGGACCTGGAACCCACCGAGGTCGCCATCGAGCGCATGCTGACGGAGAAGACCAACGACGAGGCCGAGGCGTCCCGCGCCGCGAAGATGAACCGCACGGTCGACCCGCGGGACATCGCCGCGCACGGCCGGCTCGACCAGCGCGGCGAGGACCTCGCCAGCGGCGCGGCCGGCGTCAACCTCGTCGGCTACATCACCGTCTCCTCCCGCAATCCCGAGGCGCTGGCCCGCGACAAGCGGACCATCCGGGCCTCGGCCGGAAAGTCGTACCTGAAGCTGGAGTGGTGCGACCGCGAGCACCACCGCGCCTTCGTGAACACACTCCCGTTCGCCACCGGCATTCGAAGGTAGGGGCTGAGTCCGATGCGGGATCCGCTGTCCGTCGTCACCGACGCCTTTACGTCCTTCCTGTTCGGGAAGGTCGAGACGACACGGCTGCCGGTGCGCACGTCCACCGGCCAGGCGCAGGCCGTCTACCTGCCGACGGCCGCCCCCGGCCTCGGCGACTCCGGCGTCATCATCGGCCGCGAGGTCTACTCCGGCAAGGGCTACATCTACGACCCGTTCCAGCTCTACGGCCAGCAGCTGCCCGCGCCGCACTGGCTGGTCCTCGGCGAGTCCGGCAACGGCAAGTCGGCCCTGGAGAAGACGTACGTCCTGCGCCAGCTGCGCTTCCGCGACCGCCAGGTCGTCGTCCTGGACGCCCAGGGCGAGGACGGGGTCGGCGAATGGAACCTCATCGCGCAGGAGCTGGGGATCACCCCCATCCGGCTGGACCCGACGGCCGCCCTGAACCACGGCATCCGGCTCAACCCGCTCGACCCGACCATCACCACGACGGGCCAGCTCGCGCTGCTGCGCACCATCATCGAGGTCGCGCTGGGGCACGGCCTGGACGAGCGTTCCGGCTTCGCGCTCAAGGTCGCGCACGCCTACGTCACCGAGACGATCGTCGAACGCCAGCCGGTCCTCACCGACATCGTCGAGCGGCTGCGCCACCCCGAACCCGAGTCGGCGGAGGCGATGAACGTCGCCATAGACGACGTACGGGCCTGGGGCCTGGACGTCGCCCTGGTCCTCGACCGGCTCGTCGACGGTGACCTGCGCGGCATGTTCGACGGCCCGACGACGGTCGGCATCGACCTGGACGCGCCGCTGATCGTCTTCGACCTGTCCCACATCGACCGCAACTCCATCGCCATGCCGATCCTGATGGCGATCGTCGGCGTCTGGCTGGAGCACACCTGGATCCGCCCCGACCGGAAGAAGCGCATCTTCCTGGTCGAGGAGGCCTGGCACATCATCAACAGCCCGTTCGTCGCCCAGCTGTTCCAGCGGCTGCTGAAGTTCGGCCGCCGGCTCGGCCTGTCCTTCGTCGCGGTCGTCCACCACCTGTCCGACGTGGTGGACGGGGCGGCGGCCAAGGAGGCCGCGGCCATCCTGAAGATGGCGTCGACCCGGACCATCTACGCCCAGAAGGCCGACGAGGCACGGGCGACGGGCAGAGTGCTGGGCCTGCCCCGGTGGGCGGTGGAGATCATCCCCTCGCTCACCCCGGGCATCGCGGTCTGGGACGTCAACGGCAATGTGCAAGTGGTCAAACACCTGATCACCGAGACCGAGCGCCCGCTGGTCTTCACCGACCGCGCGATGACCGAGTCCTCCGCCGACCTGTCCCACGACGCCCTGCTCGCCGCCGAACTGGAGGCGGAGGAGCGGGCGGCGGCCTTCGTGGAGCAGCACGTCGGCGACTCCCGGTCGACGGTGGCGTAAGGGCGTCGGGCGACAGGGGAAAGGAACACGCGTGAGACCGGAGGGCCACGGGAACGGACGGAACAGCCAGGGCGGCGTTCCGGACGGGTTGCTGGTCGGGCTGCTCGCGTTCCTGCTCGGCATCACCCTGCTGGTCTGGACGGCCACCGGCCTCGCGGGCCTCGCCGCCCGCGGCTCCTGGCCGTCCGGCGTCACCTTCACCCGCACCCCGGTCGCCATGCGGCACCTCGTCGCCGAACCCCACGACATCCCGGGCGCCTGGCCGGACACCCCCGCCTCCGCCCTCTCGGGGTACGGGCTGTTCTGGGGCCTGTTCATCGGCCAGCTGATGCTGTTGCTGGTCCTCACCATCTTCGTGCTGGGCACGGTGGCCCGGTGGCGGGCGGTACGGGCCCGGCGGAAGGCGGAGCGGGCGGCGGGCGCGACCGCGGCACCGGAGCCGGTCCAGCACGAGGTACCGACACCGAGAGCGGCACCCGAGCCCGTACGGGAGCGGGAGCGGGAAACAGCGCCACCCCCCGGCACGGCACCACCCCAGGAAGCCGCCTTCACCGAAGCCCTCCCGCCCTTGGCGGCCTCGGCCCACCCGGTGTTCTACGGCTCTCCGGACACCCGGCACACCACCGCCGCCTCGGCCGTACGGGACGCGGAGGGCCCCGCCCTCGTCGTCACCTCCAACCCCTCCCTCTGGGCGGAGACCAAGGACGCGCGGGCGAAGCTCGGCCCCACCCACCTCTACGACCCGACCCACCGCTGCGACACCCCGGCCCGCCTCCACTGGTCCCCCACGGTCGGCTGCGAGGACAAGGAGACGGCCGTCGCACGCGCCACCGCCCTGCTGGCTCCGGTCCGCCCCGCCTCTCGGCTCGACCAGGCCGTCGGCGACACCGCCCAGACCCTCCTGCGCAGCTACCTGCACGCCGCCGCCATCGACGGCCGCACCATCCGCCACGTCCACCGCTGGGCGCAGGGCACCCAGGTCCAGGACGCGGTACGCGTGCTGCGGACCAACCCCAAGGCCGCCCCGGGCGCCGCGGGCGAACTCGAGGCGACCCTCACCGCGTACCCGGAACGCCGTGACATCGCCCAGCAGCTGACGACGCGTGCGCTCTCCGCCCTGCTCACGGTCAACGTCCGCGAGGCCTGCACGCCGAACCGAACTGATGCCCTCTCCCTGGATTCCTTCGTCCACGAAACGGGCACGCTTTATGTGGTGGGTGAATCCATCGAGGATCCCCGCACCCAGCCGGGTGCGATGCCGTTGCTGACGGCCCTCACCGCAAGCGTGGTCGAGCACGGCCGGCGCATGGCCGAACGGTCATCCTCCGGTCGGCTCGACCCACCATTCACACTGGTCCTGGACGACGTCGCGGCCGTGGCCCCCCTCCCCCAGCTCCCGGAGCTCCTGGCCACCGGCGCGGACCGCGGCATGCCCACCCTGGCCCTCCTCCGCTCCCGCGAACAGGCCCGCACCCGCTGGCCGCACGACGAACTGCCGGTGTAGGCACCGCAGGTCAGCGCTCGACGACCATCTCCAGCTCGTACTCGTCCGGCTTCCCCGCCAGCGGCAGGCTCACCCCGCTCTCCACGAAGCCCGCCTTGCGGTAGAAGCCGAGGGCACGCGCGTTGTCCGGGTGCACGATGAGCCGCACCCGCTCCAACCCCACCCCCCACGCCCACTCCAGCGCAGCCTCGAACAACGCCTTGGTGAGCCCGTTCCCCCGGTGCTCGGGCCGTACGAACACCCCGAAGAGATGGCCCTGCCGCCGCTCGACGGTGAACCCGGCCAAGTCCGTCGTACCGGGCTCCTCGACCAGCACGGCGACCGACCCCACCCAGGTGCCGTCCGCGGTCTCGGCGATGAACTGCCGCATCCCGTCCGTGCCCTCGGCCGCCCGCGCCGTCCGCTCCTGCCAGTACGTGTCGGGCCGCGTCACCGCCGTCTCGTACGTCTCCAGGAAGGCGATGTCCGCGACCGGGTCCCGCAGCGCGATCAGCCGCAGCCCCTTCACCGCGGCCCACTCCTCGGCCCGCACCTGCCGGATCACGCAATCCCCGAAAGTAGTCATGCCGGCCACCGTAGTACCGGGGTGCCACCGCCCTCACCTGAATTACTGCAGGCACCCCTGAAATGCAGAAAGCCCCGCACCTGTCGGTGCGGGGCTCTCCCACGATTTGTTCGGCGGCGTCCTACTCTCCCACAGGGTCCCCCCTGCAGTACCATCGGCGCTCTGGGGCTTAGCTTCCGGGTTCGGAATGTAACCGGGCGTTTCCCCCACGCTATGACCACCGAAACACTATGAAACACTCAACCGCACCACGCTGAATCAACGCGGGGTCGTTCGTGGTTTCAGAACCAACACAGTGGACGCG
>NZ_QFRK01000113.1 GCF_003143855.1 Streptomyces sp. NWU339 | reverse complement strand
GCTGCACCTGATGCCCGGATACAGCCCCGAGCTCAACCCCGACGAGCTGCTGAACGCCGATCTGAAACACCACGTCCACGCCGCCCGCGCCACCTCCGTCGACGACCTCGCCCGCGAGACCCGGCGCTTCCTGCACCGCAGGCAGCGCCAACCCCGCATCGTCTGCGGCTACTTCAGAGCCCGCCACGTCCGCTACACGATCGAGTAGGAAACCCACCAGTTTCGGCTCAATATCTCCTACGACGACATCACCGAAGGTGAGTCGCCCGCCACGTACGAGTACGACCTGCTTCCGAGCGGCGCATTGCGGATCCTCAGGGTGACCAAAGGCGAAGCCGCTGTCGTCGAATCGATCTACGCTCCCGGACTCTGGTTCCGTGCCCAGGGGCAGTGGCACGGTAATGCGGAATAGCAAGCACTCTGCCGGCGTCCGGGCGCTGCCGGCTGCTGAGCCCGGTCGTCGGTGCTTGAGGTCCGAGCAGAATGTGCTCATGCTTCGCGTCAGCCTACGGAATCACGTCGGAAACTACCTGCAGGTGTACCGTGGATTGTGGGTTGCGCACTCTCACGTGTTGCGCCTGAAAGGACGGCCCCGGCGGTTTCACCGGGGCCGTTTCGAGGATCACGCTGAGCATGCCGGCGCGGTCACACGGGCGCCCTGGCCGCCCTCGGAGTCCCAGACCGCTTCTCGGGCCTGGTCGGCCTCTGTCACCATCCGCTGGAATGCGGCCCTCTTCAGCAGATCACTCGCTGTGTGGCTGCGCAGCGGACCGGTGGCCGCGGTCATCAGCCAGGCGGCGATGGCCGGATCCGTCTGCGGCGGAATCACCAGCAGGTCCCAACGGCCGACGGTGTTGGAGAGCAGCACCAGCTTGTGGGGGTCTTGCTCGGCCCTGAACCAGCCGACGCTCACCACGTGCCCGTCAACGGGCACCTTCCGTGGGATGACCGGCCACAGGGTCGGGTTCACCGTGACATGGGTGATGCGCCCCCAAAGGGGATCCAGCACCGCTGTCAACGCAGGAAGTTCCGCCGCCAGATCGCGGGAGTCACGGGAACGGGGCCACCACGCACCGTCCAGAAGAGCACCGGGGGTGTCCGTTGAGGCGAGCGCGAGACGCAGCGGCAGCGAAAAGGTCCGCTCCTCGACCGCCGACGTATACACAATGGTAGCGGTCATGACGCGGACCTGTCCCCGGGCCGGTGTACACCGGCCCGGTGTCGTGAATCACCGAGAACGACAGGAGCTTAGAAACTCTTATGCGAAATGCCCTCGGTAATTTCAGGCTACTCCCGGATACAGCCCGCCGGGCGGTTTCAGGATGACGGATATCAGGGCGTTTTGACGGGTCTTCGAACTTGAGCGGTGCACTCGGCTGGCGGTGCTGACCTGTCGTCACGATGGTGACGGTCGTGGTGGTTGTCGGCATCCGAAGGCGGAGCGCCCGTGGTCATACCTGATCATTTCTGCTCTCGACGCAGAAAGATCACACAGGAGCCACGGGCCTGGTCAACGAGACGACGTTGCTGCTCGACCTCGACGGGGTGTCCGTCGCACGTGTCGAGCGGCCCGAGGGCGGCAGACGCCGGGTCCATCGGTCACGGCGGACGAGTCGGCGCGGGCTTGTCCGGCCTGCGGGGTATTCGCCTCCCGGGTGAGGGGCCCGGCGGTGACCCGGCCCCGCGATCTTCCCTACGGGGACAGCGGCCCGGAGTTCTTGTGGCACAAGCGCCGCTGGTTCTGCCGTGAGCCGCGGTGTCCCCGGCGGTCGTTCACCGAGCAGATCGCCCAGATACCGGCCGGTGCGCGGCTGACCGGCCGGTTGCGTGGTGCGGCTGGGCGGCGCGTACGTGATGCATCTCCAGCGCACGACCATGAACAATCTCGGCTCTACTTCCTGTACCTCAACTACTCACCCCCGGAGCCAGCAGGGGGAGATCGTCGGGCGGGCTCTGCGGGGGCGAACCACCTGAGCGCGGGCCCCCGCCCCGCCACCGGTTGTGCGGAGTACAGTTGCAGTTACCAGGACGTTTCACCGTTGGCAGCCGAGTCGGCGTCCCCCTGGACCAAACCGGTTCCGTCGAGAACCGAGACGGGCGGCACGTCATGTTGCCGAACCACAGCACTGCATTCGTATGGGGGCGCTCCCCCGACCTCTTCCCGCGGCCGACGGCGCCCGCGGCAGTCCGGCTGACCCTGGAGCCGACGCTGGCCCGCGCGGGGATGTTCGATGGCGCGTGGTGGCCGCATTCCCGCGATGTCCGCGCCGAGTTGCCCGGCCTCATCACCGCACTGAGCGCGCCCCTCGGCGCGATCCTGCGCGTCGGGCTGGACCAGGACGCCTGGGACGACATCCCACGCAGCCTCACGATCGACGGCCGCGTCGTTCACATCGGCTGGTTCAGCGCCAGCGATGACACGATGAGCGTGACCCGCGGGCTTGACGACCACTTCATGCTCCTCGTGGTTCCGCCGTGGGCCACCGCGCCGGCCGCGGCGGCGGCCATGGCGATGGCCGCGCGGACCGGCAACCGCATGCTGGCTGCGACGATCCTCGCCGCTACCGGCACCACCCCCGAAATCCCCGACGCGGTGCCCCTGCTGGCGGTCGACGCGGAGGGCGAGCGGATCCAGGAGGCCGAGGGCGGCGCCGCAGGCCCTGTTTAGCCCGCACCGGTCGGCACGTCGGTGCGGAGCACCGCCGAGTTCGACCCACCCCGCCCGGCCTCGGACCGCCAGTCGCCCGCCATCTGCACGACCCGGCTGACTTCACCGAGATGGGCCTTCATCCCCCCACTCCACAGCCCGTGAAGCTCTTGGCAGGTGCACGATGGATCTCGCCGAACGGATGCCAGTAGTGATCGCCGTGTGGCCGCCCCCCTGGCCGCCCCCCTGGCCGCCACCTTTGCCTCAGCCACCGCCGTGGCCTCAACCGCTACCGCGGGGGGAGAGATGGGCGAGGTCACCTCTCTGACACCAGGTCATGTCCGCTGGAGTGGCCGTCGATACACCACTCCAGCGGACATGACCCAGCGAACCTTGACCGCTTGCCATCGAAGATTGAGCGGTGGGACCAGGCGCCCTCCGGCGAGCTGAGCATGTAATCAGGCGTGACGGCTCGGTCTACCTGACCGGACCTTCATCTTCTCCTGGCTGTTCGTCAGGCATGTCCAGGATGGCCTCTCGGGCGTACCGAGGGCTCCCCGGGGTTGGGGCCACCCTAGGGGCCATGAGTTCGGTGAGAAGCCTGCTCGGGTCATCCGTGGATAGCGCCAGGCCTAGGGTCTGCACGATGCGCAGAGCACAGTCCCGGATGGCCTGAGCGTCCTTCTCGGGCGCCGCCGTGCTCCTAATCTCGTCACACACTCGGCTGAACTGCTCAGCGCTGATCGTTGGCCGACTTACCGGTTGCGCCATGGTGCGCTCCTCCTGGAAGAGCGGGCCGTTCCACCCGCTCTTCCAGAAAGCGCTGAGCACACCCCAACGGCAACTGGAGAGAGCCAGCGCGCAGGCGCTCGACCAGAGCCGCTCAGCGTTGGCAGGCGCTCAAGGTGCGCCGTCACAGGACACCAGTGTCCTGTGTGCGATCTCTCGGTTTGGTGTCAGTGGATGGCGTGTCGGTGGTGGGTTCCCGGGGTGTTGTCCGGACGCGCTGGTCAGCGAACCGGGGATCGGCCTTGCCGCAGGTGTTGCCACTGTCCTGAGATGAGAGAGCAGGGGTGTCAGTACTGTCACCGGGCGGTATACGCGCAGGTTGCGTACTGACACGAAGGTGAGAGATCGCACCCACCGGGTGTGAGCTGCGAAAACGAGCGGTCCCTGTAGGAGGTCCACACCTGCGGCAGTGGTCCCGGTTACCGCTGTTACCAAGCGTGCAGCCCCCTGTGCAGCCACCCTTGGGTGCGGCCCCCCGCCAGGCCGTACGGCGTCCCCCTGCGGGCCGGTCAAGCCCGCCTCGCAGGGTGGCTTGCCCGGCCGCTGCGCAAGGGTTCGGCGGCTGCGCGGCTGCGCGTAGTGCTCGCGCGCCGAGGGTCCGGGTCGTCGACGCCAGCTCGCCGTGCTGGAGGCGGGGCAGTGTGGTGGCGAGGCGGGTCCGCGGGCGTGGGTGAGTACGTCGGCAGGCAGAAGCGGCCCAGGTCACCACGGCCGTCCTGCAGGTTCTCGCCCAGCGCATCACCCCAGAGGAGGCCAAAGACCTGGCAGGCCAGGAGTCCTTCGGCATCGAGGAGCTCTATCAGCGCGTCGCCGAGCGCACCGGAGTGCTGCCCCGCACCCGACCTGCGGCGACGGCGACGCCACCGGCTTTCGCGAAGGACTGACCGAGCGGCATCGGTGTTCTTGCGGTGTTCCCGTCTCACATCGGGCGCGGGCGGGCAAGGGAACGGCCGGGGCCGGGCGGCGTGACGTTTACGGATGGTGAAGACCAGGCAACCCTACTTACCGTTGCTCTACGGTTACGTAAGCGTAGGTACGTCGGAAGGGACGAGGAGGGGAGGGCCGGAATGGCAGGTGCGCTCCGGCACCTGGTGCGGCCGATGTGGCAGGCCGCCGGCCGGCTGAGCACGCCGCTGCTGCCGGACGACTTCCTTGCGGTGGTGGATCCGCTGTGGTCGGCCCGGTGGCCGGCGGGCCGGGTGGAGGCGGTCTGCGCGGAGACGGCGGATGCGACGACGCTGCTGGTGCGGGCGGGGCGTGGTTGGTCGGGGTATCGGGCCGCCGGGCAGTACGTGCCACTCGGGGTGGGTATTGACGGGGTGCTGCACTGGCGGACGTATTCGATCACGACCCCGCCGGACGGCTCCGGGCGCTTCGCGATCACCGTGCGGGCGGTTCCGGGCGGTCGGGTGTCGTTGTACCTGGCGCATCGGGTCAGGTCCGGGAAGATCCTGCGTCTTGGCCCCGGCCAGGGGGAGTTCATCCTCCCGGACCCGCCGCCCGCGCGCCTGCTGTTCCTGACCGGCGGCATCGGCATCACTCCTGTGGCGGCCATGCTGCGCGCGCTCTCACGGCGCTCGGGCCGCCGCCCGGACACCGTATTGGTGCACAGCGCGCCGGACGCCGACCGGGTGGTCTTCGGTGGCGAGCTGCGTGACATGGCCGCCCGGAAGGGCTGGCTCAGGCTGTACGAACACCGCACCCGCGGGGAGGGACGGCTGGACCTTGCCCGTCTGGACGCGCTGTGCCCCGACTGGCGGGTGCGCGAGACCTGGGCCTGCGGGCCCGAAGGGCTGCTGGCGTTCGCCGAGCGGGCCTGGCGTGACGCGGATGTCCACCACCAGCTGCACCTGGAGCGGTTCCGGCCGCCGCCGGTGGCCGCGTCCGGCGGCGGATCCGGCGGGCGGGTGTGCTTCACCCGCAGCGGTGTGGAGGCCGAGGCCCGCCCAGCCACGTCTTTGCTGGACATCGGCGAGGCGGCAGGCGTGGTCATGCCCAGCGGCTGTCGTATGGGCATCTGCCACAGCTGCGTCAGCCCGCTGTCCGCCGGCCGGGTCCGCGACCTGCGGACCGGCGAGGTGCACGGCGAGCCGGGCGATCTGATCCAGACC
This sequence comes from Streptomyces sp. NWU339, assembly GCF_003143855.1. GTDB lineage: Bacteria > Actinomycetota > Actinomycetes > Streptomycetales > Streptomycetaceae > Streptomyces. The sequence continues at coordinate 3,162 of NZ_QFRK01000113.1, read as the reverse complement.
TGCGTGTCAGCCGCCTGCGGCCCCGTTCACATCGACTTGTAGAGACGATCTGTCACGCTTTTGGGAAGGGGAACACCTGTGGCCGCTGCGCTTGGTCTCGCGCCGCCCGAAGCCGACGCCTTCGGGCGAGAACTGGACCGTATCCGAGCCGAGGTGCTGGAAGACCTCGGCGCGGAGGACGCCCGGTACATCCGTACGCTCGTCACCGTCCACCGCTCCCTGGAGGCGGGCGGCCGGGCCGCGCTGGCAGTGTCCCTGCTGCCGCCCGCCTGGCTGGCCGGCACAGCCATGCTCACGACCGCCAAGGTCCTGGAGAACATGGAACTGGGCCACAACATCCTGCACGGCCAGTGGGACTGGATGCGCGACCCTGCCATCCACTCCACCACCTGGGAGTGGGACTTTCCCACCCCGGCCGCCGCCTGGAAACACACCCACAACGACCTCCACCACACCTGGACCAACGTGGTGGGACGCGACCGGGACCTCGGGTACGTTGCCATGCGGATGAGCGAGGACCAGCCCTGGCACCCCATCCACCTCCTCCAGCCGCTGTACGGCGGGCCGCTTCTGGCGCCGGTCTTCGAGTGGGCCATCGCGCTGTACGACTTGGAGCCCGAGGCCGTCGTCCAGGGCCGCAAGTCCGTGCGCGCGTTCCTGGGCGACCTCGCCGGGATGGCCCGCAAGGCGGCACGGCAGTTCACCAAGGACTACGTCCTCTTCCCGCTGTTGGCCGGCCCGTCCGCCCTGCCCTGCCTGCTCGGCAACCTCACCGCCAACACCGCCCGCAACATCTGGGCGCACACCGTCATCTTCTGCGGCCACTTCCCGGCCGGCGCGGAATCCTTCGCCGAGGACGAGATCGAGGGCGAGTCGCGCGGCGAGTGGTACGTACGTCAGGCACTCGGCTCGGCAAACATCGACGGCGGACCGCTCCTCCACATCCTCACGGGCAATCTCAGCCACCAGATCGAGCACCACCTCTTCCCCGACCTGCCCAGCAACCGCTATGCCGAGATCGCTCCCCGGGTGCGCGAGCTGTGCGAGAAGTTCGGCATCCCGTACACCACCGGCCCGCTGCTGCGGCAGTACGCCTCCACCTGGGCGCGTATCTGGCGCATGGGGCTCCCGTAACCCTGGCACCGACCCCACGTAGCCGATGGGCCACAGCAGCCGGGCTCCAGACCGCAGTTGATGTGCCTTCCAAGCACGGATGAGGACCTGCGGGGCGCTGTCACGTTGTTGAGTGAGGAGGTGCCTGGCGGTGCGTCGGGACGTGGCGGGGCCGGGTTCCGGCCGCGTGTTCAGGGGGTGCTGGGCAGGCCGACAACTCCGGTGCCCTGGTCCCAAATGGCGAAGCGAACGGTCATCTCGGCTCCGTAGTCGTGTGCGGTCATCAGGTGGCGACGGGGGCGGAAGTGGGGTGAGATGCCGCTGAAGGCGGACAGGAACCGCTGCGCCCCACCCACGCTGCGGAAGCCCTTCATCGCGTGTTCGCGCTGCCTCGTCGGCTGGTGGCCGTTCTCGGCCCGGTTGTTCAGACCCTTGTGGGAGCGGTGTTCCACGGAGGGCATGACCTCGCGGTGGGCCGCACCGTAGGAACGGAGCTTGTCCGTGACGATCACCCTCGGCACCGAGCAGGTCTTCTTGAGCAGTGTGCGGAAGAACCGCCGGGCCGCGGCCTTGTCCCGGCGGGACTGGACCAGGATGTCCAGCACGGTGCCGTCGGCGTCCACGGCCCGCCACAGGTACTTCCGCTCGCCGTTGATCTTGATGAAGACCTCGTCCAGGTGCCACGTGTCCCCGGGCCTCGCACGCCTTCGGCGCAGGCCGTTGGCGTAGGCCTGCCCGAACTTCACACACCAGCGGCGGACCGTCTCGTGCGAGACGAGCACGCCGCGCTCGAGCATCAGCTCCTCGACCTCACGGAACGACAACGGGAAGCGGTGGTACAGCCACACGCAGTGCGCAATGACCTCCACTGGGTACCGGTGCCCCTTGTACGACGGCGATGCGCTGTCCGCGGACGACCCCTCCCAGCATGACCAACCAGAAGATCATCCCACCCGGTCAGTCAACGTGACAGTGCCTCCGGCGCGCGGCACCCCAAGAGCGCTCGGGATGTCTCATGGCGCTGAACGACGGGGGCAGACCACCTTCCCACTCTTTCGGCATCACTTCGACGCTACTTGGTCGGTATCACCGCAACACGATGCCGTCATTGCTGACGTCACCATCAGGGGCTTTCCTCCGCACGTGCATCAAAGGCATATCCTCTCGGATCCGAACGAACCGGAGCAGGTGCCGGCACCGGCTCGCTTCCATGGCCGTGTCCGCGGTGCTTCGGCGAGGGCGTGGATCTGTCGGCCGAGCAACTACCCCATGGTCGAGACGCGCGCGTACCCGGCGAGCGCGCCCCACGCGGCGGGGACCGGAGCGAGGAGGTCGGCGGCGTCGTCCTGCGGTGACTGAACCCGCATGATCGTACGGAAAACGGTGGAGTCCCAGTTCTGGGAACCCCCGACGTGCGGAGAGGTCAGTTGGCGTGCTGGTCCGGGGCGTCGTCCTGGGGCTGGACGGTCCACGCGGGCGGCTCGTCGGCGCCGGCCGACTCGTCCCGTTCAGCGTCTGTGCTGGCCTCCTGGACGAGACCGGGTGCGTGGTGGACCGGGGCGTAGATGGCATAGACGCGCAGGGGTTCGTCGCCGGTGTTGATCACGTTGTGCCAGGTGCCGGCGGGAACCTGGATGGACCAGCCGTCGACGACGTCCTGCTGGAAGTCGAGCTGGTCCTTGGCCGGTCCCATGATGACCTTGCCGTGCCCGGCGTCCAGGCGCAGGAACTGGTCCGTGTGGGGGTGGACCTCGAGCCCGATGGACTCACCGACCGGAATGGACATCAGGGTGACCTGCAGGTATTGAGCCGAAACTGGTGGGTTTCCTACTCGATCGTGTAGCGGACGTGGCGGGCTCTGAAGTAGCCGCAGACGATGCGGGGTTGGCGCTGCCTGCGGTGCAGGAAGCGCCGGGTCTCGCGGGCGAGGTCGTCGACGGAGGTGGCGCGGGCCGCGTGGACGTGGTGTTTCAGATCGGCGTTCAGCAGCTCGTCGGGGTTGAGCTCGGGGCTGTATCCGGGCATCAGGTGCAGCTCGATCCGCTCGGC
>NZ_QFRK01000127.1 GCF_003143855.1 Streptomyces sp. NWU339 | reverse complement strand
GGTTCACCCGGTGTCCGAGCCGACGCAGCCCGGCGTGGATGCGCGGCACCCCGTAGGTGGCTTTGGAGGCGACGTGCAGCACGGTGATCTCGTGGGCCAGGGCGTCATCGGCGGCCTTCCTCGCCGAGCGCGTCTTCTCGCCGGCCGGCCACGCGTAGAAGGAGGAGCGGGCCACCTTCAGCAGCCGGCACAACAGAGCAACGTTATGGGTGGTCTTCTCCGCCTCGATGAACGCGTACACCTCGTTCATCGATCGCTCTCCTTCGCGAAGAAGACCGCCGCTTTTCGCAGCACCTCGATCGTCTCGGCCTGCTCGGCGGCCAGCCTCCGCGGCCGGCGCAGCTCTTCGCGCTCGGCCGTCGTCAGCTCGCCCGGCGCCCCCTGCCCGCGGTCGATCGTGTCCTGCTTGACCCGGTTCCGCAGTCCCTCGGCGCTGACCCCGATCTCCCGGGCCACCTCGGTGACGGTCTTCCCCGAGGAGCGAACGAGCGCGACCGCGTCCCGTTTGAACTCCTCCGTGTACCGCCTGCTGCGGTTGCTCTTGCTTCCCACCCGGCACTACTTCCTCTGGAACCTCACGTCCCAGTCTCCAGGTGTCCACGATCAAGGGGAAGGTTCACGCTTGTTCGATGCATGGTTGAGGAAACGCCGGATGCGATGCGACTCGTTCGCCCCAAGCGCATCACTGCCCTCTCGACCAATGATTCTCGCCTGAATCGCTGCGACGCAGGCCGACAGAGACTTGGTCAACTCGCCAGCCATGCGGGCCAGTTCCTCCGGCCCTTCAAGCTCGACGGCAGTCTGAGCATCGACCAAATCCCCTCGAACCAACCTGCGGGTCTCGTCAAGAGCTCCGCGCAGCCCGTCGAGATCATGGCCTGGCCTGGCTAACTCAGCTTTGACACCGCGCAGTGCCTCATAGACCTCATCAGCTTTGACCGTGAAGGCGGCATAAGCATCACGGCGCAGCTGGCGACGCCAGTGACGATGCTCAGCTCGCACCTGCCGCTGCCCCGCTATCCCGGCAATGATCGCTGCCAGGGTTGTTCCCACTACTCCCACCCCGGCACCCAGAACCGCTGAAGTCCCCGCATCCACAAGAAGAGGGTGCCAGTAAGACTCTTTGAGCGCTCGTGAACCTCAAGAACGGTTCAGTCACAGCCACACAAAACGTCCAGATAAGGGCTCACGTGGGACCAGAATAGTGGAGTCAGGCCGCGCCGGTCGGCGGGCGTGAGGAGGTCGGCCCACTCCGGTTCGCCGAGGATGTCCTGGAGCATCAGGGTGTTCACGAAGACCAGGGCGGACTGGAGGATCCGCAGGCACAGGACGAACATCTCCTGCTCGTCGGCGGCTCGAGGTGATCTCTCCGCCTTTGCCGTACGCGATGACGGAGTTGGCGCCGTTGGAGGACTCCATGACGTTCAGGCCCTCCTCGATTTCCCGCTGCAGGTCGCGCAGCCGCAGGTAGCGGGCGACGAAGATGGTCTTCTGGGCGCGGCCGACCTCCAGCATGGCCACGTAGGTAGGGTGGGAGGCGTTGCGGGTGAAGCGGCGCAGTATCGCCTCGGCCGACGCGGTCCGGGTACGGATCGCCGTCGCATACTTGGTCATCTGGTCGTACTGCTGGGCGATCAGTTCCCAGCGGATCGGGCGGGTCAGCGCCGGGGCGAGCCGCGGGTAGGCGTCCGCCTCGCCGGCCACGGGCCGGTACAGCTTGACCTTGTTGATCCGCTTGATGCGCGGCAGCAGGTCGAAGTTCAGTAACCGGGTGATGCCGAACCCGATCTCCGACTTTATGTGGACAGTTCAAGTTGATCATGTCTCCGGTGTGTCGTGCGGTTCGTTGACCGGTTGGCCGAGGTCGGCCAGGAGTCTCTCGATGCGCTCGCTGGTGCAGCGATGGCGTTCGACCTCACGGTCCCAGCCGCGTTCGGCCGCGTCGCGGGCGAGGGCCAGCTGGCAACCGCCATGACGACGTGGTGCGACACCCATGAGATGGCCGTGGCCGTCTGCCCCGAGCTGGGCCCGTACTGCCCGGGAGGGCTGGCGCATCAGGACGGCGAGAAGGGGCGGCCGGGACCGTGCACGGGTCGGGAGAACTCCTGCCGGTGCATGTGCCCGGCCTGCTATGGCGACACCCTCGACGTGTGGGGCTTTGACGGCGACTATTGAGAGGGCGGGGCCCGGTGTACTCCCCGGGTGGCCCTAAGCCCTTCCTCGGTGTTACAGGCCGAGCCAGTGGGCGATGACTTGGACGAGTACACCCGTCACCACGCTGGATGCGACCTTCGTGGCTCCGCGACGAAGGCGGAACCACTGGTGCTGCTTCTCACTGTTCAAGGAACTTCCCCTCTCAACTGGCCAGTCCCCGGCTGAGCCAGGGGCCGGTGAGCTTGAGAAAGGGCCTGGGCGTCACCTTACCGGCCCACAGCCGTCGGCCGGTAGCGGAACGGGCCGACCCACTCTGACCACACCGCCGGCGAAACGGAGCCCCTCCGGCTGCCCACGACCTACTTTGCGACTGGTGTCTGGGCTAGGATTCCAGGGCCGCCTTCTCGTGGTAGCCGAGAGCATCAGCGACGACGGGAGCAGGTAGTTCGAGGAGCTGCTATTGGATGGCGGCACCGCGGGTGGCCGCAACGGGGACTCCGATCTCGCCCAGGAGCGCGGACAGGTGGTCAAAGCGGGCTGGCTGGCCTGCAGGGCGCGGGCATGTGATGCAAAGGCGTGTCAGGGGCGCGCGGTCCGTTCTCAGCGCCCGTCGCGCCGGCATCAAGCGGGCGTGACCGAGTCAGCATGGTGACGACGAGTGCCGAGCCACCACTTCGAGTGAGTCCACAGGCCGTCGTTCCGTTGGCCTGTCCTCTGTCGGCACGTTCACAAGCTGCTGCAGGCGCCGAACTGCTCGCGGCAAACACGCGCCGTTCGGCACTGAGGGGCGTGCCCCGGAACCAGCCGACGTTGTGACGAGCAGCCCGTCGATCTGTCAGCACTCGCCGAGCGCCTCGACGAGAGCCTGTTCGCCGTCGAGTACCCGCCAGCGCTCGAGGACGGCAGCGTCGTCGACACCGAAGTTCGTCGACAGCTGATCGTGCCGTTCGGCATGATGTGCCTAATCGCTGACCAGCACGGATGTGGCCTGGGCTGAACCGTTCCGGGGCCGGAAGATGGCGTGAGCCCCGCGCTCGTCCTGGCAGCCGTGTGATCGATGGGCAACCATTCCCGCGACCCGATGGTCATGTTCGTGACACCCGCGTACCGGGTGGGCAACGTCAGCTGCGCCTCGGGACGTTCCCGAGGCGCTGGAACATGGGGGAAACGCCTTCATGCATCACCGCACCACCGTCGTGGCAGGTTTCGCCGGGGCCCTCGCCCTGTCCGCGCTCACCACCCCGGGGGCCGCCCAGGCGGATGTCTTCTCGGGCGACATCAGGATCACGAAGGTGGTCGTCAACAAAGGGAAGGACATCGTCCTGGGGACCACGGACGTGAAGACGTTCACCATCGCGGTGACCGCCACGGACGACTCGGGCATCGAGACCGGAAACACCTTCCCGGTCATGTGGCACACGCCCCTCCCGAACGGCGACTACTACGGTCTCGTGGGCCCCGACGACGTCGCGGGCAAGTGCGTGCGTCAGAGCTTCACCAAGACCACCTGCACCCACGCGCTGAAAATCAACCCGCGCATCCACCCCCAGGACAACACCACGGCCGGGACCTGGACCGTGAGCGCCCACGTCCTGGCCAACGACGGTGACTACCTCACCAAGGATTCCGCCGCCAAGGCGAAGGTCCTGCGCAACTCCAGGCTGACGGTCAACGCCTCGCCGGAACCGGTGAAGAAGAACAAGACGATCACCGTCACGGGCAAGTTGACCCGCGCCAACTGGGAGACCTACAAGTACGCCGGCTACACGAACCAGGCGGTGAAGCTGCAGTTCCGCAAGAAGAACTCCAGCACCTACACCACCCTCAAGACCCTCAAGACCAACTCGACGGGCAACCTGAAGACCACGGTCAAGGCCTCCGTCGACGGCTACTACCGCTTCAACTTCGAGGGCACCTCGACCACCCCGGCCGTCAAGGCCGCCGGTGACTTCGTCGACGTGCAGTAAGCAACGATGAAGCATCCACGGCGCCGGGTCCCCTCAGCCGAGGCCCGGTGCCGTGTTGTCTGCGAACGGCCCGGCGTTCGGAACAACAAAGGGCCGGCCTGGGAGGAAACCCCTTCTGACCCTGCTGTCGCTGGCTCTTACAGATCCCACTCGTCGGCCAGCAGCCCCAGGAGCCGCTGCTGCCGCTTCTGCAGCAGTTCCGGCACCCACTCCTGGTGCTGCAGCACCTGGCTGGTCAGGGCGAACGTAGAGACGCCGTGCCTGCCGGTGAAGTACTTGGCCTTCTTCTCGGTGAAGTCGTAGTTCTGGGCGTAGGCGTTCTTCGTCCGGTTGAGCAGGACGAGGTTGCCCAACCGGTGCGTCCATTCCCCGCGCTGCTCGTCGGTGAAGTGCCGCAGCCACTGCGACCCTTGTTTCGGGTTCTGCGGTAGCACGTGCTCGACGGTAATCAGGGCGTGGTCGTACGAGACCCCGGGCTTTCCGGCCAGCATCTCGTCCAGGCGCAGCAGAATGTACTTGCGGGTCCTGGTGACGAGGTAGATGTCGCCGTCCAGGCGCGCGAGTGTCTCGGCCTTCTCCGCATCCGTCAGGGCAAAAGATGTCGCGTCCAGGCCCTTACCGGCGTCGAGTTCGCGCAGGAGGTCGGCATAACGCGTGACGCGGGGAGTGGTGTAGACGCGACGGACGAACATGCTGGCCGCCAGCCGCTCCAGTGCGCCGAAGAACTCGTCGAGCCAGGCAGGGTCGTCACCGTGGTTACGCAGCGCCCACAGGGCCGCGGGCCGCCAGTCGTTGTTGTCGACCTGCTGGAGGCGTTTGAACCAGGCGTTGACCTGCTCCGCTCCGGAGGGCGCCGAGTAGCTGGCGTCGCGGATCTGCACGTAGGCGTCCGCGTACGGCACGACGACGTCGTTGACGAACGACTCGGCCTTGCCGGGCAGGTAGTGGCTGAGCACCTGCTCGGGAAATTCTTTGAGCAGTTCCCGCTCTGCCCGCTTCATGGCGAACACCATGCGCAGGTGGAGGAAGAGGTCGGCGAAGTCGTCTCGGCCGAGGGCCTCCTCCGCGTCTTCCCACTTGCGGGCGCACTCCTCCGAGGTCTTCTCGTCCAGAGGACCGATGATGTGCGACTTGAAAATGTCCGTGGGCGAGAGGTCCATGCCTCGGGAGTTCATGACGCTGAAGATGCGGTGCGCGCTGTCCAGATCGGGGGTGCTGACGATGACCAGGAAGGTGCGCTCGCCAAGCATCTGCACGAGATCCAGCCGGCGCTCCTCCGACCAGTCGGCGAGTATCGCGTGCAGTGCCTTCGCGTTGCGCAGGACGGCCTTCTGCGCGTCCGTCGGCAGCGCCTCCTCCTTCAGGGTCCGCAGTGCCTCGGTGGCTCCCTTTGTCTGGACGTACTGCTGGAAGAAGCCGGCGTCGCGGAACCGCAGGGTCACCCTGGGCTTGGGCGCGAGCCTGCGAACCTTGTTGCCAGGCTCTGTGACCAGTTTATCGAGATCGTTGCCCAGATCCGGGTCCTCCGTCAGGTCGCGAAGGAGGGCGAGCAGGATGGTCAGGGTGGTGAGACGCTGCTGGCCGTCAATGACCTCGGCGGGCGCGTTGCCCTTGGCCTTGACGAGCACGATGGAACCGAGGAAGTACGGCTCGTCCGTCCCCCTGTCCAGCGACTCCTCCAAGTCGGTGAGCAACTGGACGGCCTGCTCGGTGTCCCAGGCGTACGGCCGCTGGTAGTCCGGGATCTTGAAGTCGTAGTCGCTGCTGAACACCTTGTGCAGGGACACTTCCTGCGCCTCGAGTTGCTGCATGCCCCAATGATGTAGGAGCCGTTGACGCTGTGTCCCAGGAGTCCTGCGAGCTTGGCTTGGGACCCAGGGGGCGCTTCGGGTCGTCTCCTGCAGGTCGGTCGGGCCTTCTTGTCGAGGAGGCCCGAGACCCTGAGCGGTAGGACACCGAACTTCCGCGTACGTGTCCTGTCGGACACCACGGCAGCCGCCCTGTCCTGGGTCCGTGGCTCAGTCGACGGTGAGGGTGCGTCGTAGCGGGGCGGTGGCGACGCGGATCCAGGCCAGTGCGCACTGCAGGGCGGCCTCCTCGCGCGTCTTGTACGGACCGCTGGCAGCGAGGGAATCGGCGAGGCGGTTTCCAGCCGTTGCGCCCGGTCCGGCCGGTACCGCCGTACGACGGCTCCACGTAGCCCAGCACCGTGCCGTCCTCGGCGATCAGGTTCCATCGGTGGGTGTCGCGGTGGTCCGCGCCCTTGACCAGGCGGGCGCTGTCCGCGACGGCGCGGGCCGCCTTCTGCGACAGCCGCTTGCGCCGGGCCGGTGCCGGCTTCGCCGGTGCGCCGGCAGGCTGCGGGGAGGACGGCACCGAATCGTCACGTGACGGTCCTGGGTACGGAGCCTGCACCTCGGGACGCGACGGGGCTGGATCGGCGGCCAGGCCGATGACGGCAGCGGTTGGGGCCTCAAAGCGATGGTCCGGGATGCCGTACAGGGCCTGCGCGGCCGGGGCGGCCTGCCGCGCGCGGGCCGCCAGGACGACCGGGATCCGCGCCACGACCCCGAGGTCGACGCCGTCGGCGGGCAGCCCGGCGGTCAGGGCGCTGGCCAGCCGCCGGGCGGCGCCGGCCAGAGTGTCGGCCAGTTCCATCGCGGGCACGTCCGCGTACGCCTCCAGCAGCTCCCGCTCCTCGCCGGGGACCATCCGGTGTTCCTGGGGCGTGAAACTGGCGACCTCGCGTAATCGAGAGTCGCGTATTCCTTGGCCGGTGAGGGCTCGTGGTCACCGTGAGTGGCCGTGGGGAGCGTAGCGACTCCAGGCTTCTCCGGCTTCTGCGACGAGGTGGGCGTTCAGGCCACTGGGCGGATCCGACCACCGGTTGCCTGTTGCAACGCGGCCTCCAGTCGGTCGCGGGCCTCGGTCTGGGCGGCGATCCGTTCGTTGAGGACCGCCAGCCGTT
>NZ_QFRK01000024.1 GCF_003143855.1 Streptomyces sp. NWU339 | reverse complement strand
AGGTGGTGGGCGCCGCGACCGAGGACGACGCCGTCGAGGTGGGCCGCTCCATCGCCCGCAACAACCTCCTCAAGTGCGCCGTCCACGGCGAGGACCCCAACTGGGGCCGGGTGCTGTCCGCGATCGGCACCACGAAGGCCGCCTTCGAACCCGACGAACTCGACGTCGCCATCAACGGCGTCTGGGTGTGCAAGAACGGCGGTGTCGGCGAGGACCGCGACAAGGTCGACATGACCGGTCGCGAGGTCCGGATCACCGTGGACCTCGCCGCGGGCACGGACTCCGCCGTCATCTGGACCAACGACCTCACCGCCGACTACGTCCACGAGAACAGCGAGTACTCCTCATGAGCACTTCACCGTCTCCTGACCCGTCCGGTCCCGGCCGCCCCGACGAGAGCGCGGCCCCGCCCGAGGCCCGCCCCCTCGTCGAGGCGCTGCCCGGGACGGCGCGCCACCACGGCAAGACCGTCGTCATCAAGCTCGGCGGCAACGCCATGGTCGACGACGACCTGAAGGCGGCCTTCGCCATGGACATCCTCCATCTGCGGCACGCGGGCCTGAACCCCGTCGTGGTGCACGGCGGCGGCCCGCAGATCAGCGCACAGCTCGAGCGCCTGGGCATGGAGTCCCGGTTCGAGAGCGGCCTGCGGGTCACCACCGACGAGACCATGGACGTCGTACGCATGGTCCTCGCCGGGAAGGTGCAGCGCGAGCTGGTCGGGCTGCTCAACGCGCACGGCCCGCACGCGGTGGGTCTGACGGGTGAGGACGCCCGCCTGATGACCGCCGTCAAGCGCTACGCGCAGAAGGACGGCAAGTCCGTGGACATCGGCCGCGTCGGCGAGGTCGCCCGCATCGACGCCGGGATCGTGCAGGACCTCATCGACAACGGACGCATTCCGGTCATCTCCTCCATCGCCCGGCCCGAAGACGAGAAGGACGCCGCCGAGGGCGGCGTGTTCAATGTCAACGCCGACACCGCGGCCGCGGCCCTCGCTGCCGCGCTCGGCGCCGAGATGCTGTTGATCCTGACCGACGTCGGGGGTCTGTACAGGAACTGGCCGCACAGCGACGAGGTGATCTCCCGCCTGACCGCCGGCGAACTGGCCGAGCTGCTGCCCGAGCTGGCCTCCGGAATGATCCCCAAGATGGAGGGCTGCCTGCACGCCGTGAACAACGGGGTGCGCAGTGCCCGCGTCGTCGACGGCCGGGTCAAGCACTCCATCCTGCTGCAGATCCTCACCGACAAGGGCGTCGGCACGGTGGTCGTGCCGGACGACGACGTCAACTCCGAGGGAGCGACGGCATGAGCGACGGCGCGGACGTCACCGGGGCGGACAACGGGGCGCTGACCCGCCGCTGGCAGGGCGTCATGATGGACAACTTCGGCACCCCCCGGCTGCCTCTGGTCCAGGGCCGGGGCACCCGGGTCCGGGACGCGGAGGGCAACGAGTACCTCGACTTCGTCGGTGGCATCGCGGTCAACGCGCTCGGCCACGCGCATCCCGCGGTCGTCCGGGCCGTCTGTGAGCAGGTCGCCTCGCTCGGACACGTCTCGAACCTGTTCATCGCCGAACCGACCGTGCGTCTCGCCGAGCGCCTGCTGCAGCTCGCCGGGCGCCCGGGCCGGGTCTACTTCTCCAACTCCGGCGCAGAGGCCAACGAGGCGGCCTTCAAGATCGCCAGGCTCACCGGGCGCACGCACATGGTGGCGGCCACCGGCGGCTTTCACGGCCGCACCATGGGGGCCCTGGCCCTCACCGGCCAGCCCGCCAAGCAGCGCCCCTTCCAGCCGCTGCCGGGTGACGTCAGCCACGTGCCGTACGGGGACGTCGAGGCCTTGCGCGCCGCCGTCACCCCGCACACCGCGCTCGTGATGCTGGAGCCCATCCAGGGGGAGAACGGCGTGGTCGTGCCGCCGCCCGGCTATCTGCCGGCCGCCCGCGAGATCACCGCGGCGACCGGCACCCTCCTCGTCCTGGACGAGATCCAGACCGGCATCGGACGCACGGGGCGCTGGTTCGCGGCCGAGGCCGAAGGCGTCGAGGCGGACGTCGTCACCCTCGCCAAGGGCCTGGGCGGCGGTCTGCCCGTCGGCGCGACGCTCGCCTTCGGTCCGGCCGCGGAACTGCTCACGCCCGGTGCACACGGCTCCACCTTCAGCGGGAACCCCGTGGTGTGCGCGGCCGCCCTCGCCGTGCTGGACACCATCGAGCGGGCGAGCCTGCTCGACCACGTGCCCCGGGCAGGGGAGCGGCTGCGGCGCGGTCTGGAGGCCCTGGGCCACCCGCTGGTGCGCGAAGTCCGCGGCGCCGGACTGCTGTGGGGCGTCGTGCTTGAGCGGGAGATCGCGGCGCGCGTACAGCAGACGGCCCAGGACAAGGGCCTGCTGGTGAACGCGGTGACGCCGGACGTCATCCGGCTCGCCCCGCCGCTGACCGTGTCGGACCGTGAGGTGGATGTCTTCGTCGACGGCTTCCGGGCGGCCCTGTCCGAGACCCTCGCCGAGACCCTCGAGGAGGCGCTGACGGTGGCCTGACCGGCGCCCGCGCAGCCACGCACGGGGAACACGCACGGGGAAAGGGAGAGAACGTCCGCGCGATGTCCGGGCACGCTCCGTGCGAGCCGGAGCCTTCGCCTCGCCTCCGATCAAGCGGACACTCGGCGTCTGCGGCAGCATCCGGTCGCCTCCGTGCGCGGGGAGGAGTCCCTGCGCATGTCCGGCAGGAGCGGCCCGATGGCGGCCGCGGAGGTGCACGTCGCCGACCGCCCGCGGGAGAGCCCCGGGCGCGGCCGAACCCGCCTTCACCGGCTGCCGCTCGGACGGATGCGGGTCCTTCCCTGACGTACGTGGTCCCGCACGTCCTTGGCGGTGGCCGTGGCGATGTCCGTCTGCTCGGTTGTCTCCCGCAGTGACGCCCCGGGCGGCGGCGATCGTCTGAGCGGCGGTGCCGGCCGCGCGCCCGGCGTCGGCGACGGTCCGACCAGTACGGGCGCGTCCGCGAGATCCGCTGCGCCACGGACGTCTGGTCGGTCTGCGACAGCGGCAGCCCGTGGTGCTGTCGAGCCGCACCGCCAGGGTGAATGCCTCCGCTTCCCCGCCTTCGAAGAACTCCACGTCGCCGGTGTCGCCGCCGGGCCGACGGCTCTGGAAACAGAGCCGTGCCGCAGCAGTGAATTCCGGCCGAGATCAGCGGTCGCGTGTCGTCCCGCCGACGGGACAACGATCCGGTCGGTCACCTGGACGATCGCCTGCCGGACGGTCGGCGCCCTGCCACAGAGACGTTTGCCGTGCAAACGTTCGAGCGTCGCTCCAGCCCGCCGGGCGAGACTTCTAGCCAGTTGTATGCACCCTTCTCATGGAGGCATGATGCCCCGTCAGGCCGGTCAGACCGCGGAGTCGCGTGGCGGCTCGACAACGGCTCTCCCGCAGCGTCCGCCACGGCAGCCGCGCACTGCGGGGGCCACGCTGCGCCGGGGCCAGGTGCTGACAACCAAGGTGGGCCTGCAGATGCCGACCGGGATGGCCTACGACGAGTGGGAGCGGGCCGGGCGGCAGCTCGCCGACGTCCTCGACTCGTCCTCCTGGTGGCTGGGCGACTGGCTCGTGTACGGCAAGGACCACTACACCGACCGGTACCAGCGCGGAATACGTGCCGCCGGCCTGTCGTACCAGACCCTGCGCAACTACGCGTGGGTCTCACGGCGCTTCGACCTCGCGCGGCGGCGGCCCGCCCTGAGCTTCCAGCACCACGCCGAGCTGGCCTCCATGCCGGTCGAGGAACAGGACCTCTGGCTCGACCGCGCCGAGCAGGGGCAGTGGACCACCAAGCAGTTGCGCGGTGCCATCCGTGCCGCGCGCCGGGGCGCGCAGCAGCCGTGCACTCCCGCCGAGCCGAGCCGCCGCCTGGAGGTTCCCGGCAGCCGTTTCCAGTGGTGGCACAAGGCCGCGGAGCAACTGGGCGTCGACTTCGAGCAGTGGGTGATGAGCACGCTGGACAGCGCGGCCGCGAGCGCCCTGAAGGACCCCGGCAAGCCGGCGGAGTGCGCGGAGGTCCCCGGGCTCAAGCGCGTCAAGAGCCTGGCCGCGCCGGCTGCGGGCGTCCCCGAGGAGAGCACCCGGCCCGGGAGCCTCCCCGAGCGGATCAGGCCGGTGGCCATCAGCGCCTAGCCCCGGGTTTCGGTTGGGACGATGAGAGGCCGCTGATCGTCTGCTGCCGGGTGGGCGGCGTGGTTCCGTTGTGTGGACACGGCGAAGGCCCGACGCGGGGGTCGGGTCCTCCGAGGTCTTTTGGGGCGTGGCCGGTTCGTGTCGCCAGGGCCAGGCCGCCGCTGTCCGCGAGCGCGGGCGCCGGCCCGCCGCGGGTGAAGGCGGGCGGCGACGTGCAGCAGCCGGTGGCGGAGCTTCTTCGGCTCGGCGGTGGCCTGCTCCCCGTCCAGCAGCAGGACGCGTATCCGGGCCGGCAGGTCGATCGCCGCGAGGCCGAGCGGACCCCGGTCCTGCCCGTGCTCTGCCGTGGCCCCGACTCGACCAGCCTGGCACGGAAGTGGGTAGAGGTGTACTCCGGTCCGCGGTCGGTGCGGATGATGCGGCCGGCTTCCGGACAGCCCAGGCCGGCGGCCATGTCCAGGGCGTCGACGACCAGGCGGGTGCCGGCGCCGGTGACGACCTGGTGGTTGGTGGGGTACCGGTGGTTCTTCGACTGCTCGGCCACCGTGTGGTCGCGGGCGGGGGCCAGGATTCCGTCCACGATCAGCACGGTGTCCTTGCGGAACCGTTTGCGGGGCCGGAGCTCGGGCGCCGGGCCGAGGTGGTCGATGATGCGGTCGGCGGCCGAATCCAACACCCTGGACAGCGGAGTGAGTTGGCGCAGGGTGAGGTTGGTGCGCCAGTACGCGGCGACCAGCAGGACCCGGACCGGCTCGGCACCCTCGCGCCGCAGCGCGGTGACGAGCATGCCGAACTGGCGCGGGCTCAGCCCGGCGCTGAGGCTCTCCGCAACGTCACGGCAGCCGGCTCATCAGCTCGGCTGTCTCGCGCTTGTACGTGCACGCGCTCTGCCCGAACGATTCCCGTACCCGCCCGCGCACCTCGGCCGGTTGCTCCTGGCTGAGCTTGAACATGCCCTCGGCCCCGGTCACCGTGAACCGGAAGGCTCCCACGGCCGGAACGATCTTGCGGAAGTAGCCGAGGGACTCGGTCATGTCCCAGCCGTTGCCGAACGCCCCCTCGAAGGCGCGCACAGTGGACTGCACCACGCCCAGCGTCTCCTCGATCGAGGAGATCTTCTCCACCACACCCCGAACGTGCACCGCGGTGAAGTTCCAGGTCGGGGCGGCCGGAGTCTTCTCGTACACCGTGGGCGACACGTAGGAATGCGGGCCGGTGAACGTCAGCAGCAGGACGCTGCCCGTCTCCAGCGCCGCCCAGTGCGGATTGGCCCGGTTCATGTGCCCCAGCAGTGTGGCGCCCGGCAGCTCGCCGGACCAGTCGCCGGACGTCTCGGGGTCGAAGATGACGGGTAGATGCGTGGCGAACGGACCGTCCTCCGGGCTGCCATTGGTCACTGCGAGCGCCAATGGATTACCACGGATCAGGTCCACCATCCACGAACCGTCCGGTTCGCGGTAGAAGTCGGGAACGAACATCCGGATTCAACCTTTCCGTATTGATTCATCGCATGGCTCCGGCTCAGGGCACGACTGATCGCATTACTCCGGACACATACGGCATCGACATCGCGCCACACGGAGATTCCAAGAATCCGCGCCGACCATATCCCCGTCCCGTCGACAGGACAACGCTTTCGAATGTCGAGCGCCGCGAGGTAGGCCCTCGAACGGCCTTCAGGTCATCTTCTAGTTGCCTTTGAGATGCTCTCCGGGTAACACTGCAGAACGATCTCTCGGGCCACCGGCCGAGCTTTCCAGACGCAATCGGGAGAATTTTCTATGGGCATAACGGATAGGCGTGACCAAGAGATCTACGACGTGGTCGGCATCGGGTTCGGCCCGTCCAACCTGTCGCTCGCGATCGCCCTGGAGGAGCATGGGGCGAGCGCTCCGCAGCATCCGGTCAAGTCCCATTTCTTCGAACGGCAGCCCACGTTCGGCTGGCACCGGAACATGCTGCTGCCGTCGACGACCATGCAGATCTCGTTCCTCAAGGACCTGGCGACCTTCAGGAACCCGATGTCCCGGTTCAGCTTCATCTCTTACCTGCACTCCTCGAACCGGCTGGTGCAGTTCGTGAACAACCAGGACTTCTTCCCGACCCGACAGGAATTCCATCAGTACCTGGAGTGGGCGGCCGCCGGCTTCCGTGACCAAGTCACCTACGGTGCCGAGGTCACCTCGATCCGGCCCGGCACCGAAGCCGGGGCCCGGACGCCCGACCTCCTCGAAGTCGAGGTGCGCACCAGCGACGGCACCACCAGTGTGGTCACCGCACGCAACGTGGTCGTCTCGACGGGCCTGGTGCCGCGCCTGCCCGAAGGCGTGACGGCCGACGAACGAGTATGGCACAGCTCGGAGTTCCTGAGTAAGTTCAACGCACAGGCACCAGACGACCTCAAGAGCGTGGCGGTGGTCGGCGCCGGCCAGAGCGCGGCCGAGATCACCCAGTTCCTCTACGACTCGCTGCCGCACGCCGAGATCTGCGCGGTCATCCCGTCCTACGGCTACTCCGTCGCCGACGACACCCCCTTCGCCAACCAGGTGTTCGACCCCGCCGCGGTCGACGACTACTACTTCGGCACCGAGCAGGGACGGGACGCGTTCTGGCTCTATCACCGCAACACCAACTACTCGGTGGTCGACGCCGACGTCATCCGGGCCCTGTACCAACGTTCGTACGACGAGCAGGTGCGCGGCAGCCAGCGGCTGCACTTCCGCAACCTCACCCGGGTTGCCGAGGTCAAGCGCGTCGAGAGCGAAACGCGGGTGGTGCTGCGCTCGGGACTCGACGACCGGACGGAGGAACTGGCCGTCGACGCACTGGTGTTCGCCAGCGGCTACGACGGCCTGGACCCGGCCCACCTGCTCGGCGACTTCGACCAGCACTTCCTGCGCGACGCGGCAGGCAGGCACCGGGTGGAACGCGACTACCGCCTCGTCTCCGCGTCGGGGCTGACCTGCGGCGTCTACCTCCAGGGCGGAACCGAGCACACCCACGGCCTGTCGTCGGCCCTGCTGTCGAACATCGCGGTACGCAGCGGCGAGATCGCTGATTCGATCGTGGTGCGGCGCACCGAGCGAGAGCTGGAGCGTACCCGCCTCTTGGAGGAAGCACCCTCGGCCATGTGAGGCGCACAACACCGCGGGGTGGGGCCCCGGCGCTGCAACCACAGCACCGGGGCCCCGCCCCGCGGCAGCTCCGGGATGCGCACGGTCGCCTCACGCGGCGTCGGCGGCGACCGTGTCGGCGTCCGTCGCGTCCCACAGGCCCTGCGGCCGCAGACCGGTCCAGTGCTCCTCCACGTACGTGAGGCACTTGTCGCGGCCCTCTCGCCGAACACAGCTCCTCGTTCGCCGGAACTCAGAACCGGCCGTCGGCTTCGCCGAACGGGTTGCCGCTCATCAATCCACTCCAATTCAAGCGCGCTTCAAGCCGGCCACGATTCACTTTCGAGAGGAAAGCGAATCGTCATCCCCGACCGTGCCACCTTTCGGGAATCCCGTGGGGGCCTGCGGGGTACATTGCCCTTGATATGCCAAGTGCTTTCATACCGAACTCAAGCGCATGTCCACCGGTCATGGGGGCCGGCCCGTGCCCGGGGTCCTCGACAAAGGAGTCGTGCCCATGAGCGCCAACTGTCCGGTCGGCGGCCTCGTCGCCCGGCGTGCGAGGTTCTCATGACCGTCAGCGTGCACCCCGCCCTGGTCAGGGCCCGATCCATCGGCGACGCCCTGCCGTGGCCGGCCCGCCACCAGGGCCGGACGGTCGTCATCGAGTCGGGCGGACACGCCATGGCCGACGAACACCATTCGCACCACGTCCATCACGGGCGGCGAGGTGACGCGGAGCCCGGCCGGCCAGGTGCAGCGCGAGCGCCCGCACGCCGTGCGCGACGGCGCGGGCGCGGCCCGAGTGATCGACGGGCGGAACCTCTGCAACGGCAAAATCAGGGAAGGCGAGGGCAGTGCCCGTGACACACGAACCGGCCGTCGCGGCCGGAACGGACGGGGACGAGGCCCGCGGACTCGCCCGCCGTCTCGCCGGCTCCCTCCCGCCCGAGGTCCGGCGCGTACTGCTGAGCGCTCTGGCCGAAGCCGACGCGTTGCACGAGAGCGACCACCCCACCGGGCACGAGACCGCCCGTGCCACCGCATGCGGAACCGGCTGCGAGCCCTCCTCCGGCGCGCCCGAACTCACGCTGGTCCCGCCTTGCTCCCGCCCGGGCACCCTGCCGGCGTACCAGGAGCCCGGGCCGGGCCGACCGGCCGGCCATCCCGAGTCCGGCGACCTCGGTTCACGGTCGGCGTCCCGGAACGATCCGCCCCACGCTCTCATCCGCCTGCGGTTCGCCGATGCGATCACGCTCGAGTGTGCCGGCGCCGTCTTCGGCGCCGGAGCAGGCCCGGGCCTCGGCGACGCGTGGAGCGATCCGGAGACGCTCACGCTCCAGATCTCCGGCGACGCCGGTGTCGAAACCCTGCGGACCGTGCTCGCAGTCCTCGACTCGGCAACGATCACACCCGAGGCACTCACCGTGCACACACACGAACTCGGCGACGTTTTCGCCGCGTTCACCGGCCTGCCCTGAAAGGTCTGGGCTGCGTGGGGGGACGGCTGGAACGGAAGACGGCTTGCGCCTGTCTCGTCCCCAGGACGCCCGGTGCGGGGTGCGTGCTCTCGTCGCTCGCGGTGCGCGCCTCGGCGCACGGCCTCACCCACGGTACGTCCGGGTCATCGGCCGGACGCCGTCCGTCCCCGCGTCCGCTCGGACACCCGTGGAACTCCGCCCAAAAACGTGTCGGCGTCGCGCACGCCTCCCGCTCGTCCGGCTGGCGCTCGCTCATCTCCACGGCCCCGGCCCGCCCGGTGCCCAGCCGCGCGGTCGCCGGCAGCACCACGAGCGACTCCTGCTGCACCGTGAAGTCGAGATACGCATACGGATGCAGGGTCAGCAGTTGCCACAGCCGCTCCGGGGCCGGCGACTCGCCGAGTACTTCGTGCCCGGTCACCAGCTCCGGCGGATGGGAGAAGTCCGTCGCCTCGACCACCTCACGGACGTCGGAGCACACCTTGGCGGGGCCGATCCCGGTCGTGGCGCCACCGTCCGCTCCGGTACGCACGATCGCTCAGGCCAGGTCGTCGCGGGTCACCCGGCGGTGTGCGGTGCGCCACTCCCCGCGGGTGCGGACCAGGACGTCCTCCATGACACACACATACAGGACCTTGGAACCGCCGCCGCGCGGTGCGACGTATGCCAGAGCCGAGCAGCGGGTGCGTAACGCCCCGTCCGCCTGGGGTTGTACGTCGAGCATGCCGATCCAGTGGTTGAGGCGGCTGCCGGCCCTCCGCTGTCGTGCCGCGCCGGCGCGCACATAGCGGACGAGCCCGGTGCGGGCACGCACCGGCTCGGACGGGAAAGGCAGTTCGAGGACGGCGTCCTCGGTGAAGGTGCTCGTCCAGCGCTCGGTGTCGTGCGCGTCCAGGATCTGCATCTGGTGCGCGTAGAACTGCTGCACCTCCGCGTACAGGGCGGCGAACTTCTGGCTCTGGAGCGTGCGTTCGGCGGTGTCCACCAGCTCGACGGTCATTTCTCTCAGCCTCTGCTTCCGTCCGTTTCCTTGGGATGAGGGGACGCCGAGGGGATCCCGGGCACCCCAAGGAGTCCGAACTCGGTACGGACAGTCTTCGGGGCTCGGATCGAGCATCTTTCAAATCCTCCTCAAGCGCTCCCGCCGACGGTGGGTGTCACGGGGCCACGACAGCCCCTCGGTCCGACGCCCCGGAGGCGATCAGCGGTGAGGGGCCCTCCGTCCCCGGATCCCGAGGCGCCGCGCCGGTCCTGTCCCTCGATTCCCCGCACCGAGGAACAGGGCCGTGCCGCGGATGACCCGGTCGGCGAACCCACCGGGATGGGCCTCGGTCACGGGCTCCCGGGTGAGCGGACGTCGGGATGCGGCTCCGCAGTGGGACGAACGGGGGTTCGGGCCCCTCGTCGAAGGCGGCGCGCAGACTGTCGAGGGGTCCGTGCCAGGCCGTCGTGAGCTGCTCGACATGGTGGCCGGGGTGGATGTCGGAGTCGGCGAGGAGTTCGCGCTGGAGCGGGGGCGAGGAGGAAAACGGAGTGGCTGCGCGGCCCGCGCGCGGCGTCGGTGCGGGCGTAGACGACCTGGGCGTCGGCGCGCGCCGCGTTGATGAGGAGGTCCTTGCGGTCGTGCAGCCGGCGTCCGCCCGGCGGCGTCGGCCGGGCGGTGAACGGACACCGGAGAGTCCTCAGGCCTCCCGCGTCACCAGCTCCGCGTGCTGCCGGGCCAGGTGAAGTATCGCGGTGGAGCTGCGCCCGAGGGCCTCGCGCACATGGCGGCGGGCCCGGTCGAGGTCCGCACCGGCGCCCAGCACCTGCTCCACGGCCTCCTCGCGCAGCACGACGTTGTGCTGCGCGAGGGCGGTCACCCCGTCCTCGTCGGGGACGACGTTCCACTCCCCCGTGTGCGCTTCCATCAGAACGGGCGTCTCGGTCTGTTTGTAGACGATGCGTCCGGCGTGCGGGAAACAGATCCGGACCGACTCGGTGGTGTGCACGGCTCCGCCCGAGGTCAGCGTATCCATCGACATCAGCTGCACCCCGGGGGCGTCCTCCGTCAGGTCCAGCCGCGTCACATGCGGGATCAGCGTGGGCCAGTCCGCGACCCGATGGAGAAAGCCGTACACGGATTCGACCGACGCCTGAACGCGCACGGCGTCCTCGAAGGACAGCACGAGGTCGTCGAACCGCTTCCACCGCTCGGCGAGGGACCGCAGGCTCGCCAGCTGCGCCCTGGAGTCGGTGTCGACGACCTGCTCCACCCAGGCCGCGTCGCCCGCGCTGTCGCCGTGCACGGCGAAGTCGTGCCGCAGCGTCAGCAGGATGGGCCCGGGCGCCCGCTCCTCGACGGTCCACAGCCCGCGCATCGTCGTCACGGGCAGCTGCGGATGTGTCTGCCGGAACTCCACGCACCGCGCCCCAGGGTCCTGGGCCCGCTCCGAGATCCACGACCTGACCCGGCCGTCGGCTGTCGCCCACATCCGCAGTCGCTCGTTCGTGCCGTCGAACTCCAGCCGCTCCACGTGCACGTTCTCCGGGAAGAACAGCGGCCACTGCCGCGCGTCCGAGATCAGCCCGTAGACGACTCCGGCCGGGGCGTCCACCTCGACCGAGTGTGATGTGCGGTGCATCTGCTCAGCCGACACCTTCGGTACCTCTTCTCTTCGTGGTGATCAGTCAGTACGGGGATCAGTGGTTGCCCAGTCCGCCGCAGACATCGAGGGCCTGGGCCGGGATGGAGGCGGCGGGCGGGGAGACGGGGTGGCCGACGGGGCCCGCGCCGACGACCATCACCCGCGGTCGGACGAGGTCGTGCATCACACGCTCTCCTCGACGATCTCGTACATCCCCGGGTCGGGCGTGGCCAGCGGGTCGAGGTCCTTGACCAGTGACTGGAACTGCTCGCTGCGCACGGCCTTCCGGTGGGTGCCGGCGTCCTGCCACACGGCGAGTTCGAGGAAGACGTTGGGCGCGCCCACGTGGCGGAGGGTCAGGTGGCTGACGTATCCGGGCTGGGCGGACATGTAGGCGGTGAGCTTGCTCTTGACGGCGAGGAAGGCGTCGATGTCGCCGTGCACGGTCAGCTTGTTGACGAAGGTCACCATGGTCTGCTCCTGAGGAAGAGGGATGTCCGGGTCGGTCGGGGAGGTCAGCACGCGGCCTGCTGTCTGAGCCGCCGGTGCACCGGTCGCCGCGCCGGCTTCCCGGTGGGGGTGCGCGGCACGGCGTCGAGGGATTCGGTCAGGCAGATCCGTTCGAAGTGCGCGAGGTGCTCGTCGGCCCGGGCCGCGACCGGGTCGAGGACGTCGAGCACCTGGTGGGGGGCGCGGGGGTCGCGGTCGTCGCACAGCGCGATGCCCGCCCGGACGAGATCGCCGTGGGTCTCGTCGGGCCAGCCGGCGACCACGCGGTCGGCGACCCGCACGCCGGGACGGTCGCCGGCCTTCTGCTGCGGATACGCGGCGATCCGGTCGGCCCGGGCAGCCGGTCCGCCGAAGGGCGCGGCCTCATCCGTGGTGCGCATGGCGCTGCCGTACGCGGCAGCCCGTCCACCGGAAGGCCGGGGTACGTGAAGTCGGGCACGGCTCGTTCTCCTCCGGGGCTCGGCAGGGCCGGCGCGTGCACCGCTCTGCGGAACTCACGTTCCGTCGAAGCTCTTGAGGAATGTTCGAAGAGTGCTCGATCTGTACTGCGGAGAGCGGGGGCACACGACGGAACGAAGGCCCGGCCACATGACCACCGAAACGCTCATCCGCGCCGAACCCTCCTTCAGCAGAAAGGGGTTCGGCGAGCTTTACCAGCAGGTGCAGCAGTTCTGCACCGGTCAGGTCGCCCTGCTGGACGACCTGCGGGCGGAGGAGTTCGCCGCGACGCTCTCCACGGACGGGGCCTTCGTACCGTCGTCCCCCGCTCCCCCGCCGCGCGGCGATCGCGGCGGGGTCGCGGGCCGCCCACGAGCGGATGGCCGACGCCGAGCCGGTACGCCGGCGCCACTGGTTCAACACGCTGCGCGTGGACCCGCCCCCGACGGCACCCTGCGCACCCACTACTGCGCGCCGGTCGTGGCCACCCACCCCTGGCACGCCACACCGGCCATCGGCCCGAGCGCAATGGTCGAGGACGTCCTGGCCCACGACGACGCCACCGGCGCCCTCCTGAGCTGCGAACGCCGCGTCACACCCGATGAGCCGTGCTCGGGATCAGGCCGCGAACAGATCGTAGGTGGAGGTGGGGCGCGGCCCGCACACCACGTCCAGCGCCGGGTCGACGGTCAGCATCGCCTGATGCAGCCGCTGCAGCTGCGGCGAGGGCTCCACCCCCAGGTCCTCGATCAGCCGCTTGCGCAGCCGGCGGTAGACGTCCAGCGCGGTGGCCTGCCGACCGGAGCGGTAGAGCGCCACCATGGCCTGCGAGTGCAGACCCTCGTGCTGTGGGTGACGGGCGATCAGATCGAGCAGTTCGGCGATGAGTTCGGCATGACGGCCGAGCCGGAGGTCGGCGTCGATGCGGCGCTCGACGGTGACCAGACGGCTCTCCTCGAGCCGCATGACCTCGATCTCCAGGATCGGGCCGACCCGTACGTCGACGAGCGCGGGCCCCTGCCACATGGCCAGAGCGTTCCTGAAGAGCTCGGCCGCCCGCGCGTCGTCGCCTTCCTCGAAAGCCGTCTGACCGGCCGCCACCAGCTGCTCGTACCGGTGCACGTCGATGCTCCCGGGCGGGATCTGCAGCACATAGCCGCCGTGTCGGGTGGCCAGCACCTCCTTGGCGGCGCCGGGGGCGTCGGGCCCCATGGCGGTACCGAGGCGGCGGCGCAGCTGCAGGATGTACGTCTGCATCGTCGTCATGGCGCTCTGGGGCAGGTCCGTGCCCCAGATCTCCTCCATGAGGGTGGGCACAGGCATGACCCGGCCCGAGTAGAAGGCGAGCAGCGCGAGGAGCTGCCTCGGCTTGCCCGCGGTCGGAACGATCGAGACTCCGTTGACGTCAGCGCTCAACGGACCCAGAACCTGTATCTCCACAGTTTCCCTCCCCGTGCCGGTTGAGTGGTTGGTTCCACTCGGTGGCTCGAAACCATCGGCTGTTCAGCACGCTAGCCCCGTTCGCGTGGCACCCCCCGGTATCTCCACCCGCATTCAAGTGCTTCTCTATGCACGGCTTTCCACCTGGGCCGGCCCGCTCAAGAACGTTTGAGCGATCGCTGAAAGCGGGCTCGCGCACACGGTCGCCGCCATCGTCGGCACTTCCGCCGCGGCCGTCCGCGAGACCCACGCCGTGGTCACCGGCTTCGACGTCGCCGTCCCCAACGGGCTGAGGGTCGCGGCCTGGTGGGCGACGGTGCTGCGCGGCGAGAGCGGCATCCGTCCGCTGACCCGCTTCGGCACCTCCGGATATCCGGCCCGGCTCGCGGACGAGGTGCCCGGCTTTGTCGCCGAGGAGGCGCTGAAGGACGCCGGTGCCGACCCGGCCGAGCTGCCCGAGCACGCGGCGGGCGCGGTCACCGGGGAGTCCGCGGGCGGCTTCGAGTTCGGCCGGCGTGCACTGCGGGCCCTGTGGAGCAAGGGCAGTCGGCGCATCGGCACGTATCAGGCGTTCGCCTGATACTACGCGGTGAACGGCGGTCAGGTCTCCATCCGTCACGGGCCGCACGGTGCCGGCGGGGTGCCGGTGTCCGAGCAGGCCGGCGGCCCCGATGTCGTGGGGCAGGCCCGCCGCCGGCCGCGCAAGGGCGCCTCGCTCGTCGTCTCCGGCGCAGTCGACTCCGCGCTGTGCCCGTGGGGGTGGACCGCGCACCTGGCCGAGGACCGCATCGGCCTCGGCGACGACCCCGGCCGGGCCCACCTGCCGTTCTCGGCGGACGCCCGCGGCCACGCCCCCGGCGAGGGCGGCACGCTGCTGGTCCTGGGGTCCGCCGACGCGGCCCGTGCCCGGGACGCCCGGGTGTGCGGGACGGCCGCCGGATACGCGGCCACCGTCGGCCCGGCCCTGGAAACGGGCGGCGGCTCACGGCTGGGTACCGCCGAACCGGCCCTGGCCGACGCCGAGGACCTGACCAGGTCGACGTCGTCTTCGCCGACGGCGCCGGAGAACAAGCGGCGGACCGTGCCGAGGCGCAGGCGATCGCCGAGCTGTTCGGGGCGTACGGCGTCCCGGTGACCGGTCAGCCCGCCCCGTGCAGGGCGGTGGCCCCAGCCAGGCGGTCCTCGATCCTGCCCCACACCTCGGCGGCCCGGTCGACGAGGAAGAAGTGGCCGCCGGGCAGCACGTTCACCTCGAACGCGGACCGGGTGTGCTGGTGCCAGGCCCGCACCTGACCGACCTCGGCTTTCGGGTCGCGGTCGCCGGTGAACGCGGTGATGGGGCACTCCAGCGCCGGACCGGACCGGTAGCGGTAGTTCCGCACCGCCTGGTAGTCGGAGCGCAGGGCGGGCAGGATCAGGCGCAGCGTCCCCTCGTCATCGAGCAAAGCGTCACCGGTTCCGTCCAACGACCTCACCTCCGCGATGACTTCGGCGTCGGTGACCGGCTGTCGGTCCCCGTCGAGATCCAGCGCGGGAGCGCGGCGCCCGGAGACGAACAGTTCGACGGGGCCCCGGCCTGCGTCCTGCAGCCGGCGCGCGGTCTCGAAGCCGACGATCGACCCCATGCTGTGCCCGAACAGGGCATAGGGCCGGTCCGTCCACGGGCCGAGCGCGTCGACGATCCGCTCGGCGAGCACCTCGATGTCGCCGATGGCCGGCTCCCTCAGGCGGTCCTGGCGGCCCGGGTACTGCACGGCCAGCACCTCCACCCGCGGGGCCAGCGCCTGGGCCGCGGGGAAGAAGAAACTGGCCGATCCGCCGGCGTGCGGCAGGCAGACCAGACGTACCGGCGCGCCGGGGGCGGGGCTGAAGTTCCTGAGCCAGGGGCCGGGGGCAGGGCTTGTCGTCATGAGGGCTTCTCCTGAAGGCTGTCGGCCGGGGTGATCCGGGCGTGTGCGAGTCCGGGCCCTGGTCCGTTCGGACATCCGCCGGACTCGGCCGGGTCCCCGCAGGCGTTCAGCACCCGTGCTCCCCGCTGCGCAGCCCGAGCCGCGAAGGCACGCGGCAGGGCGCTCTCTCCGGGCGGCGTTCATGGCCGCGCCCTTGCTTCCGGAGAGTCTGCACAGGAGTACCGCAGGTTCACTGGTACCGGACTGGAGCCCCGCTCGAAGCGTCGGCCAGTGTCTCGCCGGCGGCCTGTACCTTGATCACCACCCGGTGGGTGGGCCGGCGTCCCGGCATGCGGCACACCAGGGTGGTGGCCGGCGAGCGTCGGAGGCAGCAGCGGTCCGCGCAAAGGGTGCTGACGACCGTCACCTCCCGCCGCGCCCGCAGGGCCTCCTCGTACCGGGCCGGCCGAGTCCCGCGCCGCACCGAGCCCAAGACGGCGCGGATCCGGCGTGGTGTCAGGTCGGCAAGGAGCCGGCCGGAGGGATGCGACACGACATCGAGCACGTTCGTGAAGGCGTTCGGTCGGTGATGCGGTGAGGGTCTACACCAGCACCGCCACGGGCTCGGGCAGGGTCAGCAGCCGCGGCGCAGCCCGTCCCCAGGGGAAACCGTGGTGCATCTGGAGGACGGGCGACGCCTCCGGGCCGGCCAGAACGGCGACGGCGGCCACCACGTCGGGCACCGGCTCCAGCTCCACGAAGCGCCACCACCGTTCGCGGTCGTCCTCGGGCGGCCGGAAGCCGGTCACTCCGCGGTCCTCGGCCAGCGCGAAGGAGAAGGAGTCGAAGGGCAGTCCGAGGCCCAGCCCCCGCGCCTTGGAGTACGCCTCCTTCAGCGTCCACAGCCGCAGCACCCGCCGGTCGCGGGGTCGGCCCGGTGCGGCCTCGGCCACCCAGTCGCGCTCCTCCTCGGCGAAGGTCTCCACGATGGTGTCGAGGCCCTGGTCACCGCGGTCGAGCCGCTCCACGTCCACACCGATGCGATGGCGGCGCACCACACCGAGCAGATTGTGGCCCTGGGCGTGGGACAGGTTGAAATCCAGCTCCCGCCCGCCGCGGGGCAGCCCTTCCGGCGGCTCCTGCAGAAACGGCCGCCCGCGCGAGGAGCGCCGGATCACCGCCTCGGGCTCCGGCACCCCGCTCTCGAGCGCCAGCACACGCCGTACAAGGAGGTGGGCGACGAGGTACTGGCGCCGGTCGCGTTCGAAGAGGAACCTGCTCGCGGTCTCCTGCTCGTGCTCGTCCAGCCAGTGCGCGGCCAACACGGCGGCGATGCCGGGGGCGAGCTCGTCGTTGGGACAGAACCACAGCTTCACCGCCTCGTCCGGCCCCAGGGGCCTCGTGTGCTGCGACGCTGGAGACGTACCGCTCATCCGGCCCTCCCCCTCACCGGGTCCAGCCACAACCGGGTGAGTTGTTCGAGCCGTCCGCCGCGCCACAGCGCGGCCGGACAGTCACGCGTTTCGGGAGCCTCGCCCGGTCCCGGCGGATCGGCCCCGTCGTCCCGCAGATCGGCATGGCGCAGGTCCTTGCCCCGGACCGTGGCTCGGCGAACCGCCTCGGTCCGGCGACCGGTTCAGACACATCGCCGGCCAGGAGCGCGATCCGGCACGGCATGGCAGCACGCCCGACCCGCGGATTCCGCGCCACGTGCCGGGCCGGCTCGGAAAGCGTGGGGTGGTCGAGGAGCGCACCGGGCTCGACCGCCGTGCCGTACCGGGCGTTGACGGTGGCGAGCGTTTCCACGACTTCGGTCATCAGGTCGGCGGACACCTCGCTCGGGGATGTCTCACTGTCTTGGGGCATGGTTTGGCTCCAAAGGCCAGTCCCAGCCGGCCGACAACGGAAGTATCGAAGATGTGCACGAGTCCGGACCGTCGCCGGACGGAATGAACTCCACGGCCGCGACTGGTCCGCACGAGGGGCCTGGGCGCGGCCCGTCGCACCGGCCGGGCAAGGGCTTCGCCCGCCCCTCAGACCGCCGCGACTAGCTCGGCCGTCAGCGCCGAGGCGTGCACGTCGTAACGTTCCGCATGCCCCGCCGGCACGAGAGCCGTCAGCAGCGAGTCCCACAGCGCCCCCACCCTGCGACGGAGTTCGAGGTGGGAGACACCGGTCCCGGACAGCACTTCGATCCCGCACACCGCTGCGGACAGCAGCGTCTCCGGCCCGTCCACCAAGGCGTGGTCACGCAGGTCCCCGTCCTTGCGGGCCCGGTCGATGAGCCGCAGCACCTCGGTGATCCACACCTGGTGGAAGTCGGTGACCGGCGGCTGCCGCCCGGTGCTTTCGTTGGCGACCCGGAAGCTGGCCCGGATCACCGGGTCCTCGTGGAGCGCCCAGGCCAACCAGTGCGTCATGTCGATCAGCGCCTGCACCGGTGGCACGCCGGCCGCCCGTTGCCCGGACACGAAGTCGCGCAGCACGGCGCGCCCCTGCTCCTGCACGGCGTCGGCCAGACCCTCCTTGGAGGCGAAGTGGAAGTACAGCGCCCCTTTCGTCGAACCGGCCGCCTGCGCGATCTGCCCCGGTGTCGCGCTGGCGTAGCCGTTGCGGTCGAACATCTGCGCGCCTGCCCGGACGAGCCTGCGCCGCGTCCTTTCCGACCTGGCCTGCATCGCGACCCTCCTCCTCGCGTACGGAGTATCCTCGTGGCGAACTGACGGTTGCTCAACCGACGTGACTGAGACGCTCCTTGCCTCCGGCCCAGGCAAACGACGCCGGTTCGGGCCCGGTCATCAGGATCAACCGCTGCATCCGGCGCAGTCCCGCGGAGGGCTCGAGGCCCAGTTCACGGACGAGGGCGGTGCGCAGCCTCTGGTAGACGTGGAGGGCCTCGCTGCGGCGGCCGGAGCGGTGCAACGCCAGCATGAACTGACCGTACAGGTTCTCGTGGGTGCGATAACGGCTGACCAGGACGGTGAGCTCACCCAGCAACTCGCGGTGGCGCCCGAGCCGCAGATCGGCCTCGATGCGCTGGTTGAGCGCGCACAGCCGGGTCTCCTCCAGCCTCCTGGCCTCCATCTCCAGCTGCGCACCGGCCTGTACGTCGGCGAGGGCGGAGCCGGTCCACAGTGCGAGGGCGTCCCGCAGCCGCCGGGCCGCACCCGCGAAGTCGCCGGCGTCCATGGCCCGGTATCCCGTACCGGCCAGCCGCTCGAACTCGCGGACGTCACTGGCGCCACCCGAGGTGTTGAGCAGGTAGCCACCCGGCGACGTGACGAGCACGTCCTTGGCGGTGCGCGCCGGGGCGTCCTCCGGGTCGCGTTCGATGGCCGCCGAGATGAGTTCCCGCAGCTGTAGTACATACGTCTGGAGCGTGGTGCGCGCGCTGCGTGGCGGCCGGTCGCCCCAGAGTTCCTCGATCAGCGTGGCAACCGGCACCACCTGATCGGCATGCAGGGCGAGCAACGCCAGGACCTGGCGCGGCTTCGGCGCCGTCGGGGTCACCGAGATCCCGTTCTCTCTGACATCCAATGCGCCCAGTACTGCGATGTCCATGCCGTCTCCCCTATCCGTGCATGAGTTGAGTTCGCGAGTAGCCTGGCGCCTGGTAGTGATGGAGCCGCTCCCGGCTTGCCCTCAGCTATAAACGGGCCGGACGGTTTGTCAAACATGAACCACCCGTGCTGTTTTTTTATTCTGTCCTGCTGCTCTATGACAATCGATGTCCCTTTAACTAGAACTTTTTCCAGCTCAGGTGACGATGGGTCGATCCGCCCCGCATCGGTGATCGACGACGCGACAAAACAAGACCGGATGGCCTGTTTCAGGATGCCTGCGGATCCCCCGCTCCCCGCACACGGACACCGCAGCGTGCCGCTCGGTCAGCCGGGGCAGCAGCAGATCGAGACGGCAGCATGAGCGCGGAGGAGCCGGCCCGGCTGCTGGAGACGGAGAAGGAGTGACAGCCGGAGCGTGAGATCCCGCGCCCGGCAGCGGCCCGTTCTGCCCGGGAGATGTGAAGTGAGCCCCTACCGCCGGCAGAGGCCTCCGCCCGGAGTTCTGCCCGCCCGGACCACTCAGTCCAGGTGCGTCGGGGCGAACATCCTCAGTACCGCCGGGAGGACGACCACCGAGGGGCCCGGGGTCGACAGGGCCTGGGTCAGGTCGTGCTCCAGGGTCTCGGGGGTGGTGCGCACGGCCGGGACGGCGAAGGACTCGGCGAGGGCGACGTAGTCCGGGCGGGTCAGTTCCGTGGCCGTGGGCTCGCCGAAGGTGTCGGTCATGTACTCGCGCAGGATGCCGTAGCCGCCGTCGTCGACGATCAGCCAGGTGACGTCGAGGTCGTACTGGCGGGCGGTGGCCAGTTCGGCGATGGAGTACAGGGCGCCGCCGTCCCCGGAGACCGCCAGGACCGGGCGGGTGGGGTCGGCGACCGCCGCGCCGAGGGCGGCCGGGAAGCCGTAGCCGAGGCCGCCGGCGCCCTGGGCGGAGTGCAGGCGGTTGGGGCCCTTGGCGTCGAAGGCGGACCAGGCCCAGTAGGCCAGGATCGTCATGTCCCAGAAGGAGGGCGCGGTGGGGGGAAGGGCGCGGCGGACCGCCGTCAACACCTTCTGCTCCAGGGTCAGTTCCTGAGCGGCGATGCGCTCGGCGACCTTCGACAGCAGGGTGCGGACGCGTTCCGGTGCTGTCGTGTCCTCGCGTGGCTCCACCGTCTCCAGCAGGGCCTGGAGGGCGAGGCGGGCGTCCGCGTGGATGCCGAGCGCCGGGTGGTTGGACTCCAGCTTGCCGAGGTCGGCCTCGATCTGGACGATCCGGCCGTGCGGCTTGAACGTGTGGTAGTTGGAGGAGAGTTCGCCCAGGCCGGAGCCCACCACCAGGAGGACGTCGGCGTCCTCCAGGAAGTCCGTCGTGTGGCGGTCCTCCAGCCAGGACTGGAGCGAGAGCGGGTGCGTCCAGGGGAAGGCGCCCTTGCCGCCGGGGGTCGTCACGACCGGCGCCTGGATCAGCTCGGCGAGCTGCCGCAGCTTGCCCGAGGCGTCCGCGCGGACCACTCCCCCGCCCGCGATGATCGCCGGGCGGACGGCGTTCGACAGCAAGTGGGCGGCCACCGCAGTCAGTTCGGGACGCGGGGACAGCTCGTCGGGGGTGGCGTCCATCGCCGTCACCTGCGGCAGAGCGGTCTCCGCGAGCAGGACGTCCTGCGGGATCTCGACCCACACCGGGCCGTGCGGCACCGTCAGGGCCGACTTCCAGGCCGCCGTGATCGCCGACGGGATCTGGGACGCGGTGCGCACCGTGTGGACGGACTTGACCACGCCCCGGAACGAGGCCGACTGGTCGGGGAGTTCGTGCAGGTAGCCGTGGCGTCCGCCGCCGAGCCCGGCCGTCGGGACCTGGCTGCTGATCGCCAGGACGGGGGCGGAGGCGGCGGCCGCCTCCTGGAGCGCGGGCAGGGAGGTCAGCGCGCCCGGGCCCGTCGAGAGCAGCAGGGGCGCCGCCTCGCCGGTGATCCGGCCGTACGCGTCCGCCGCGAACCCGGCGTTGTTCTCCACCCGCAGGCCGACGTACCTCAGGTCGGAGCGGCGCAGGGCGTCGAACATGCCGAGGGCGTGCTGGCCGGGCAGGCCGAAGACGGTGGTCGCGCCGAGCCCGGCCAGGGTCTCCACGACCAGGTCGCCGCCGTTGCGGCCGGGGGGAGGGTTGAGCGCGGCCTCCGTCTGGGCCGGCGTCGGGCGCAGCACCAGGTCGTGGTCGTGGGTCACTTGGCCGTGTCCTCCTTGCGCGCCTCGGCGATCTGGCGGGACATGATCGTGGTCAGCTCGTACGCCGTGTGGGAGGCGGCGATCGAGGTGATCTCCGCGTGGTCGTACGCGGGGGCCACCTCGACGAGGTCCGCCGAGACCAGGTTGCAGGAGGCCAGCCCGCGCAGGATCTCCAGGAGTTCGCGGGAGGTCAGTCCGCCGGCCTCGGGGGTGCCGGTGCCGGGGGCGTGGGCCGGGTCCAGGCAGTCGATGTCGATGGAGATGTACAGCGGGCGGTCGCCGATGCGCTGGCGCAGCTGGTCGGCGACCTCGTCGGCGCCCCGGCGGTAGACGTCCGCGGAGGTGACGATGCCGAAGCCCATCTTCTCGTCGTCGGTGAGGTCCTGCTTGCCGTAGAGCGGGCCGCGGATGCCGACGTGGGAGAGGGCGGAGGTGTCGAGGATGCCCTCCTCCACCGCCCGGCGGAACGGGGTGCCGTGGGTGTACTCGGCGCCGAAGTAGGTGTCCCAGGTGTCCAGGTGGGCGTCGAAGTGGAGCAGGGCCACGGGGCCGTGCTTCTTGGCGACCGAGCGGAGCAGCGGCAGCGCGATGGTGTGGTCGCCGCCCAGGGTCATCAGGCGGGCGCCGGTGCCGAGGAGGTCGTCGGCGGCGGCCTCGACGGTCTCCACGGCCTCGTTGATGTTGAACGGGTTGACGGCGATGTCGCCGCCGTCCGCGACCTGGGCGAGGGCGAAGGGGGAGGCGTCCTGCGCGGGGTTGTAGGGGCGCAGCAGCCGGGACGCCTCGCGGATGGCGTTGCCGCCGAAGCGGGCACCCGGCCGGTAGGAGACGCCCGAGTCGAACGGCACGCCCACCACGGCGACATCGGTGCGGCCGACCTCGTCCAGGCGGGGCAGCCGGGCGAAGGTCGCGGGGCCCGCGTACCGGGGGACGCGGGACGAGTCGACGGGTCCGCGGGGCGTCTCGTTGCTGCTCATGGGAAGCTGCCTTCTTTCCTACGTTTCGTCGCGTATGTACCTGCCTGCCCTGTGACTCTACTGGGCGACGGGGACCTCTTCGGACACGGGTTCGGGGGTGCGGCCGGCGAGGCGTTCCCGCCAGGCGGCGAGTACGGCCTCGTCGGTGGGCCTGGTCGCCAGGGAGACGACGACGTAGACCGCGAGGGACGACAACAGGCCGTAGAGGATGGGCTCGTTGGCCAGGATGCCGTAGGTCGCCATCAGGCCGACGACCGCCAGGCCGCCGACGGTGACGGCGGCGAGGGCGCCCTGCGCGGTGCCGCGCTTCCACAGCAGCCCGCCGAGGATGGGCACGAGGAGGCCGCCGACGAGCAGGTTGTACGCCACGGTGAGCGCCTCGACGACGTTGTTCAGCGCGATCGCCGTGCCGATCACGGCGAGGCCCATCAGGAGGATGAAGGCGCGGTTGCCCTTGACCTCGTCACGCTCGGCCCCCGGGCTCGTGGTGAGCCCGCGCAGCCGCGACCAGATGTCGTTGTTGGCGACGGTGGCGCAGGCGATCAGCGCGCCGGAGGAGGTCGACATCACGGCGGCGAGCGCGGCGGCCAGCACCAGTCCGCGCACCCCCATGGGCAGTTCGTCCTTGACGATGGTGGCGAAGGCGTCGTCGGCGCTGCCGAGGTCGGGGTAGAGCACCTTGGCCGCGGTGCCGATGACGGCGCCGGCGAGGGCGTAGACGAGGCAGTAGGTGCCGGCGACGGTGCCGCCCCACCGGGCGGTGCGGTCGCCGCGGGCGGTGAACACGCGCTGCCAGATGTCCTGGCCGATCAGCATGCCGAACGTGTAGATCAGCACGTAGGTGAAGATGGTCTCGCCGCCGATGCCCAGCGGGTCGAAGTACTCGGTGGGCAGCTGCGCCTTCATCTCGCTGAAGCCGCCCGCCTTGACCACCGCGATCGGCAGCAGCAGGAGCAGCACGCCGATCGTCTTGACGACGAACTGCACCATGTCGGTCAGGGTGATCGACCACATGCCGCCCAGCGTCGAGTAGGCGACCACGACGGAACCGCCGAGGATGATCGCGAGGGTGCGGTTCATGTCGAACAGGACGTCGAAGATCGTGGCGTAGGCGATGGTCGAGGTGACCGCGAGCATCAGGGTGTACGCCCACATGACGACACCGGAGATGACGCCGGCCCGGCCGCCGTAGCGCAGGTCGAGCATCTCGGAGACGGTGTAGACCTTCAGGCGGGCGATGCGGGCGGAGAAGAAGATGCTCAGGGCCAGCAGGCCGAGGCCGATGGCGAAGACCATCCAGGCGCCGGAGAGGCCGTACTTGTAGCCGAGGCCCACGCCTCCGATGGTGGAGGCGCCGCCGAGGACGATGGCGGCCATGGTGCCCGAGTACATGGCGGGGCCCAGGCGGCGGCCCGCCACCAGGAACTCGCTCTTGGACTTGGCACGGCGCATGCCCCACCAGCCCATGGCCAGCATGGCGGCCATGTAGAAGACGATGACCAGGTAGTCGACGGCCATGTCGGCCTCCTTCGCGCACTGTCGTCGGTGTGTCGTGCAGCTGGAAGTTGCCCGGTGGCTCGTCGCGTGGTGCGGCGGGGTCCGTCACAAGGACGTCCGCCCGTACCCGAGGGCTGCCGGTCGGACCCGACACTAGGTGGCTGGAAAGCGACTGCGAAGTGTACGTTTCATCCATTCCGAACGAACGGGATGGAGGAAACGTCCATCATGCCGGACCCCATGGTTCCGCCCACGCCCCCGGTGTCCCTGGACGCGCTCCTGGCACGGGAGGACCTGGGCCTGCGCCGGGTCGCTGGGCCGTCGGACCCGGGCATCGCCGTGCACTGGGTGCACACCTCGGAGATGGCGGACCCGTACCCGTATCTGCTGGGCGGGGAGCTGCTGCTGTCGGCGGGCATGCACATCCCGGACGGGGCGGGTCCGGGGTACTTCGACGCGTACGTCTCCCGGATCGTGGCGGCGGGCGGGGTGGCCCTGGGCTTCGGTCTGGCGCCGGTGCACGACACGGTGCCGGAGGACCTGGCCGCCGCCTGCGAGCTCCACGGGCTGCCGCTGCTGGAGGTGCCACCGCGGACCACGTTCTCCGGGGTGGCCCGCGCGGTGTGGCAGCTGATGGCGCAGGCCCGGCTGGCGGAGCTGCGCCGGGTGACGGAAGCCCACCAGAGCCTCGCCTCCGCCGCCGCCCGCCCGAACCCGGTACCGGCCGTGCTGCACCAGCTCTCCCGCCGGCTGGGCGGCCGGGCCGTGCTGTTCGGTCCGGAGGGCACGGAACTCGCCGCGGCGGGCCGTGACCAGGGCGCGGAGATCGGGGCGGCTCTGGCACGGCTGGCCCGGGTGGTACGGCCGACGGATGCGGGCCGACGGCCCGCCCCGGCGCCCGGCGGCGACCCCGGCCGCCCCGTGCCCGCCTCCGCCACCGACACGCTCGCCGGCGTCCGGCTGACCGCGTACGCGCTCGGTGCCGGTCACGGGTTCGTGCTCGGCGTCGCGGCCGGGCGGCCGGATTCCGGGGGCCACACCATCGCGTCCGTGGCCGCCGTCCTGCTCGCCCTGCTCACCGGTGAGCAGCAGAGCGGTACCGGCGCGGCCCGCTCCGCCGCGCTCGTACGGCTGCTGCTGGGGAGCGAGCCGGAGGACGTGGCGCCGCTGCTCGGCGGGGAGCGGTGGCGGGTCGTGCACGCGCGACCGGACGCGCAGGCCCCGGACGCCCTGGCGGCCTCCGCCCTGGGCGCCGCCCTCGGGTCGGCGCTGGTGGATCCGGCGGACGAGGTCGTGCGGGTGCTCGTCCCCGCCGGACGGGAGCCTCAGGCGCCGCCCGGCTGGACCCTGGGGGTCAGCGCCGCCGTCGGCCCGCGGGACTGGCCAGCGGCCGACACCCAGGCGGCCCGCGCCCTGGCCCGGGCCCGCGCCACCCGGGCACCGCTCGTCACGCACGGCGCCCGGCCCGCGCTGGACGACCTGGTCCCCCCGGCGGACGCGGACACCCACGCCCGCCTGCTGCTCGCCCCCCTCGAAGGCACGCCCGCCCTCGTGGACACCTTGCGCACCTGGCTCTCCCTGCACGGCAGTTGGGACCGCACCGCGGTGGCCCTGTCCGTGCACCGCAACACCGTGCGGCAGCGGATCGCACGGTGCGCGGCCCTGTTGGAGACGGACCTGGACGACCCGGACGTACGCATGGAGCTGTGGTTCGCCCTGCGCCGTACCTGAGGACCCGGCACCACCGCCCCGGACCGGGCGCCCTGAGTACCCGTACGGAGTCGTCCGAGTACGTGACGCACGTCCCAGGGGGCGATACCCCGGGGACGCCCGTAGGGCGCTGCTCCACAATGGAGGCATGCCGATATCCGGGACACCCAGCCGCGCCGAACTCCTCCTCCACCTCACCGCCACGCGCATCGCGGGCGAGGTCGCCACGCCGCGCGAGAACAACCTCTCCCACTACCGCAAGCTGGCGAACGGCGACCGCCATTTCTGGCTCGGCCTGGAACTCGGCGACCGCTGGAGCGACGAGCAGGACGTGCTCGCGGTGATGGCGGAACGGGCCGGGGTCAGCGACGACGCCGAACACCGGTACGGCCAGGACACCATCGACCCGGAGCTGACCGTGGCCGCCCTGGAGCGGATGGCGGGGCGGCTGCGCAAGGCGGCGGACGGCCGGCAGCGGGTGCTGTTCGCCACCGGCCACCCCGGCGGCCTGCTCGACGTGCACCGCGCCACGGCCGCCGCGCTGCGGGCCGCCGGCTGCGAGATCGTGGTGATCCCGGACGGGCTGGCCACGGAGGAGGGGTACGTGATGCAGTTCGCGGACGTGGCGGTGCTGGAGCACGGTGCCACGCTGTGGCACACCCACTCCGGTGAGCCGATGAAGGCCATCCTCACCGCCCTGGAGCGGGAGGGCCGCCCGCTGCCCGACCTGGTCGTCGCCGACCACGGCTGGGCGGGGTACGCGGGACAGCACGGCGTCGACTCCGTCGGCTACGCCGACTGCAACGACCCGGCGCTGTTCCTCGCGGAGGCCGAGGGCACCGTCCAGGTGACGGTCCCCCTCGACGACCATGTGGTCAGCCCCCGCCACTACGACCCGATGACGGCGTACCTGCTGGCGGAGGCGGGGCTGGACCAGAACGCCCGCTAATCACGGGGAACGCGGACCATGCCCTCCTGGATGACCGAGACCGCGAGGCGGCCGTCCCGGGTGTACATACGGGCCTGGCCGAGGCCCCGGCCGCCGTGCGCCGACGGGGAGTGCTGGTCGTACAGCAGCCACTCGTCGGCGCGGAACGGGCGGTGGAACCACATGGCGTGGTCGAGGGAGGCCCCGACCACGTCACCCACCGCCCAGCCGCCCCGGCCGTGGGCGAGCAGCACCGAGTCCAGGAGCGTCATGTCGGAGACGTACGTGGCGAGGACGACGTGCAGCAGGGGGTCGTCGGTCAGTTTGCCGTTGGTGCGGAACCACACCTGGGAGTGGGGTTCGCGGGGCTCGCCGAAGCGGCCGTAGGGCGGCTCGTCGACGTAGCGCAGGTCGACCGCGGCGCCGGCCTCCAGGAAGCGCTCGACGACGTGGGGGTCGAGGTGGCCGTAGTCGCGGAGCCGTTCCTCGGAGGTGGGCAGGGTGGCCGGGTCCGGGGCGGGCGGCATCGGCTCCTGGTGGTCCAGGCCCTCCTCGTACGTCTGGAAGGACGCGGAGAGGTGGAAGATCGGCTTGCCGTGCTGGACCGCGACCACCCGGCGGGTGGTGAAGGAGCGGCCGTCGCGGATCCGGTCGACGGTGTAGACGATGGGCGCACCGGGGTCGCCGGGGCGCAGGAAGTACGCGTGCAGGGAGTGCGCGGGCCGGTCCGCGGGGACGGTCCGCCCCGCGGCGACCACGGCCTGCGCGGCGACCTGCCCGCCGAAGACGCGG
Organism: Streptomyces sp. NWU339; assembly: GCF_003143855.1. Lineage (GTDB taxonomy): Bacteria > Actinomycetota > Actinomycetes > Streptomycetales > Streptomycetaceae > Streptomyces. The sequence goes on along the minus strand of NZ_QFRK01000024.1, from coordinate 89,939 downwards.
GGGACGACGACGGAGCGGGACCGGCCGCGGAAGATGTTCTCCTCGATCTGCTCGAGGTCGAGCAGATCGAGGAGTTCCTGTAGTGCCTGACTCATGGGGTCAGTTGTATACGTCGGGATCTCGCGCGTCTTACAGGCCCATGTCCTTGGCGATGATCGACTTCATGATCTCGCTGGTGCCGCCGTAGATGCGGTTGACGCGGTTGTCCGCGTAGAGGCGGGCTATCGGGTACTCGTTCATGTAGCCGTAGCCGCCGTGCAGCTGGAGGCAGCGGTCGATGACGCGGTGCGCGACCTCGGTGCAGAACAGCTTGGCGGAGGCGGCCTCGGCGGGGGTCAGCTCGCCGGCGTCCAGGGCCTCCGTGGCACGGTCGGCGACCGCCTCGGCGGCGTCCACCTCGGCCTGGCAGGCGGCCAGTTCGAACTTGGTGTTCTGGAAGTGGGCGACCGGCTTGCCGAAGACGGTGCGCTCCTGCACGTACTGCTTGGCGAACCGGACGGCCGCCTTGGCCTGCGCGTAGGCGCCGAAGGCGATGCCCCAGCGCTCGGAGGCCAGGTTGTGGCCGAGGTAGGAGAAGCCCTTGTTCTCCTCGCCGAGCAGGTCCTCGACGGGGACCTTGACGTCGACGAACGCCAGCTCGGCGGTGTCGGAGGTCCGCAGGCCGAGCTTGTCCAGCTTGCGGCCGACGGAGTAGCCCTCGGACTTGGTGTCGACGGCGAAGAGGGAGATGCCGAAGCGGCGGTCCTCGGCGGTCGGGGCGGCGGTCCGGGCGCAGACGATGACCTTGTCGGCGTGGACGCCGCCGGTGATGAAGGTCTTGGCGCCGTTGAGGACGTAGTGGGTGCCGCCCTCGCTCAGCTTGGCGGTGGTCTTCATGCCCGCGAGGTCGGAGCCGGTGCCCGGCTCGGTCATCGCGATGGCCCACATCTCCTCGCCGGTGGCGAACTTGGGCAGGTAGCGCTTCTTCTGCTCGTCGGTGGCGAGCATCTTGATGTAGGGCAGGGCGAGCAGCACGTGCACGCCGGAGCCGCCGAACTGGACGCCCGCGCGGGCGGTCTCCTCGTAGAGGACGGCCTCGAACTTGTGGCTGTCCAGGCCCGCGCCGCCGAACTCCTCGGGGACGTTGATGCCGAAGATGCCCAGCTCACCGAGCTTGTAGTAGAAGTCGCGGGGCGCCTGGCCCGCCGCGAACCACTCGTCGTAGACCGGGACGACCTCGGCCTCGATGAAGTCGCGGATGGTCTCCCGGAAAGCCTCGTGGTCCTCGTTGAACACCGTACGGCGCACCGCCGCCATCCCTTCTTGCGCCTAAGCCGGCGCCGCTCTCGCGTATGGGGTTGCTCGCCGTGGGGGTTCCTCAATGGGTGGTTGCGGCCCCATGTGGCTAAGCGCTTGCTCAGACAGTAAAGGTACCGGCGAGTAGCCACAGCCGTCCAGAGCGGGAGTCCCGTAACGCTCGTCACTCGACCGGGCTCATGGCGAGCCCGCCGCCGCGAAGGCGCCGCGCGCCATCCGGTGCAGCAGGACGGCCGTCGTGGCGCGGCCGGGCAGGGCGCCGGGGCGGCCGAGGTGCGGGGTGGAGTTGAGCAGGCCGAACACCGAGTGCACGGCCGAGCGGGCGGCCGGTTCGGCCAGGTCCGGGTAGAGCTCGCGCACCACCCCGACCCACAGCTCGACGTACTGCCGCTGCAGCTGCCGCACCAGCTTGCGGTCGGCGTCCCGCAGGCGGTCCAGTTCACGGTCGTGCAGGGTGATGAGGGGGCGGTCGTCGAGCGCGAAGTCGATGTGGCCCTCGATCAGCGAGTCCAGGACCGCCTCGGGAGCCGCCCCGCCGCCCCCGCCGACTTCCTGGAGCCGCTGTTTCGCGCCGGTCAGCAGCTGGCCGCTGATCCCCACCAGCAGTTCCGCGAGCATCGCGTCCTTGCCCGGGAAGTGCCGGTACAGGCCGGGTCCGCTGATGCCGACCGCGGCGCCTATCTCGTCGACCCCGACGCCGTGGAACCCGCGCTCGGCGAAGAGCCGCGCGGCCTCCTTGAGGATCTGCTCGCGGCGGGTCGGGGCGTCGGTTCTGGTGGCCATGGAGACGATTCTAGACAGCGGGGGTTAGCGGTCGTTAACCTGAGGGGAACGCGTTAACGCTCATTAACCAGTGAGGGGACCGCAGGATGCACGAGGCACCGGAGCTTCACAGCGCGGCCGATCCCGCGTCGGAGTTCTTTCGGGCCAACGAGGAGGCGCACCGCGCCCTCGTCGAGGAGCTGCGCGCCAAGCTGGCCGCGGCCGCGCTCGGCGGCGGCGAGCGGGCGCGGGCCAGGCACACGGCACGCGGGAAGCTGCTCCCGCGCGAGCGCGTGGACACGCTCCTCGACCCCGGTTCGCCCTTCCTGGAGCTGGCCCCGCTGGCGGCCGACGGGATGTACGGGGGGCAGGCCCCGGCGGCCGGTGTGATCGCCGGGATCGGGCGGGTCGGCGGGCGCGAGTGCGTGGTCGTCGCCAACGACGCGACCGTCAAGGGCGGCACGTACTACCCGATGACGGTGAAGAAGCACCTGCGCGCGCAGGAGGTGGCCCTGGACAACCGCCTGCCCTGTGTCTACCTGGTGGACTCCGGAGGGGCGTTCCTGCCGATGCAGGACGAGGTGTTCCCGGACCGGGACCACTTCGGGCGGATCTTCTACAACCAGGCCCGGATGTCCGGCGCCGGCATCCCGCAGATCGCGGCCGTGCTCGGTTCCTGCACGGCGGGCGGGGCGTACGTCCCGGCGATGAGCGACGAGGCGGTGATCGTCCGCAACCAGGGCACGATCTTCCTCGGCGGCCCGCCCCTGGTGAAGGCGGCCACCGGCGAAGTGGTCACGGCGGAGGAGCTGGGCGGCGGCGAGGTCCACTCACGGGTGTCGGGCGTCACCGACCACCTCGCCGAGGACGACGCGCACGCGCTCAGGATCGTCCGCACCATCGTCTCCACGCTCCCCGCGCGGGGCGGGTTCCCCTGGCGGGTGGAGCAGGCCGTCGAGCCCAAGGTGGACCCCGCCGGGCTGTACGGCGCGGTGCCGGTGGACTCCCGCACGCCCTACGACGTGCGCGAGATCATCGCGCGGGTCGTGGACGGCTCCCGGTTCGCCGAGTTCAAGTCGGAGTTCGGGCAGACCCTGGTCACCGGCTTCGCCCGGATCCACGGCCACCCGGTCGGGATCGTCGCCAACAACGGCATCCTGTTCTCCGAGTCCGCCCAGAAGGGCGCCCACTTCATCGAGCTGTGCGACCAGCGCGGCATCCCGCTGGTCTTCCTGCAGAACATCTCCGGCTTCATGGTCGGCAAGGACTACGAGGCGGGCGGCATCGCCAAGCACGGCGCCAAGATGGTGACGGCGGTGGCGTGCACCCGCGTGCCGAAGCTGACGGTGGTGGTCGGCGGGTCGTACGGCGCGGGCAACTACTCGATGTGCGGGCGGGCGTACTCCCCCCGCTTCCTGTGGATGTGGCCGAACGCCAAGATCTCGGTCATGGGCGGCGAGCAGGCCGCCTCCGTCCTCGCGACCGTCAAGCGGGACCAGCTGGAGGCGCGCGGGGAGAGCTGGCCGGCCGAGGACGAGGACGCCTTCAAGGCCCCGATCCGCGCGCAGTACGAGCACCAGGGGAACGCCTACTACGCGACGGCCCGCCTCTGGGACGACGGGGTGATCGACCCGCTGGAGACCCGGCAGGTCCTGGGCCTGGCCCTGACCGCGTGCGCCAACGCGCCACTGGGCGAGCCCCAGTTCGGCGTCTTCCGGATGTGAGGGGACCCCTGACGATGGCAGATCAGATGTTCGAGACGGTACTGGTGGCCAACCGGGGCGAGATCGCCGTCCGGGTCATCCGCACCCTGCGGTCGATGGGCGTGCGCTCGGTGGCCGTGTACTCCGACGCGGACGCCGACGCCCGGCACGTCCGGGAGGCCGACACGGCGGTACGGATCGGTCCGGCGCCGGCCGCGGAGAGCTATCTGTCGGTGGAGCGGCTGCTGGCGGCCGCCGCCCGCACCGGCGCGCAGGCCGTCCACCCCGGATACGGGTTCCTCGCCGAGAACGCCGGTTTCGCGCGCGCCTGCGCCGAGGCGGGGCTGGTCTTCATCGGGCCGGGCGCCGACGCGATCGCCCTGATGGGCGACAAGATCCGCGCGAAGGAGACGGTGAGGGCGGCGGGCGTGCCGGTCGTGCCCGGCTCCAGCGGCAGCGGCCTCACCGACGAACAGCTCGCCAACGCGGCCCGCGGGATCGGCATGCCGGTGCTGCTGAAGCCGTCGGCGGGCGGCGGCGGCAAGGGCATGCGCCTGGTGCGGGACGCTTCGACGCTGGCCGACGAGATCGCCGCCGCGCGGCGCGAGGCCCGCGCCTCCTTCGGCGACGACACGCTGCTGGTCGAGCGGTGGATCGACCGCCCCCGGCACATCGAGATCCAGGTCCTGGCCGACGGCCACGGGGGCGTCGTCCACCTCGGCGAGCGCGAGTGCTCCCTCCAGCGCCGCCACCAGAAGATCATCGAGGAGGCGCCCAGTGTGCTCCTCGACGAGGCGACCCGGGCCGCGATGGGCGAGGCGGCCGTGCAGGCGGCCCGCTCCTGCGGCTACCGGGGTGCGGGCACGGTGGAGTTCATCGTCCCGGGCGACGACCCGGCCGCGTACTGCTTCATGGAGATGAACACCCGCCTCCAGGTGGAGCACCCGGTCACCGAGCTGGCTGTATCCATCGGTGCGGCCGGCGCCGCGGGCGGCCTGGACCTGGTGGAGTGGCAGCTGCGGGTGGCGGCGGGCGAGCCGCTGGCGTTCGGGCAGGACGACGTCCGGCTCACCGGCCACGCGGTGGAGGCCCGCGTCTGCGCCGAAGACCCCGCGCGGGGCTTCCTCCCCTCCGGCGGCACGGTCCTGAAACTGCGCGAACCGCAGGGCGAGGGCGTCCGCACGGACTCCGGCCTCACCGAGGGCACGGAGGTCGGCAGCCTCTACGACCCGATGCTGTCCAAGGTGATCGCGTACGGCCCCGACCGCGCGACCGCGCTGCGCAGGCTCCGGGCGGCGCTGGCGGCGACGGTCACGCTGGGCGTGCAGACCAACGCCGGTTTCCTGCGGCGGCTGCTCGCGCACCCGGCGGTGGTGTCGGGCGAGTTGGACACGGGACTGGTCGAGCGTGAGGTGGCAGGTCTCGTACCGGACGAGGTCCCCGCGGAGGCGTACGCGGCGGCGGCGCTGCTGCGCCAGGCTTCCCTCGCGCCCGCCGACGGCTCCGGCTGGGCCGATCCGTTCGCCGCCGCCGACGGCTGGCGCATGGGCGGTGAGCGGGCGTGGACGGCGCATCACCTGCGCGTGCCGGGCCACGACCCGGTGACCGTGCGCGTGCGCAGCACCCCGGACGGAGGCACGGAACTGCTGCTGCCGGGGACGGACACTCCTCTGCGGGCGTCCGGGGGCGTGCCCCCGCGGCCGGGGGGCGAGCACCGGTTCACGTTCCTGCTCGACGGCGTCGCCCACACCTTCGCCGCCCTGCCGGACGGCACCTGGCTCGGCCGGGACGGCGACGCCTGGCACGTGCGCGACCACGACCCGGTGGCCGCGTCGCTGAACCGCGCGGCGCGTTCCGGCGCCGACTCGCTGACCGCGCCGATGCCCGGCACGGTGACGGTGGTGAAGGTCGCCGTCGGCGACGAGGTGAGCGCGGGCCAGAGCCTGCTGGTGGTGGAGGCGATGAAGATGGAGCACGTCGTCTCCGCCCCGCACGCCGGCACGGTCACCGAGCTGGACGTGGCCCCGGGCACGACGGTCGCGATGGACCAGGTGCTGGCGGTCATCGCGCCCGTGGAGACATCCGCGGAGTCACCCGTGGAGGCACCCGCGGAGGAGGAGACGGCATGAACGCCCCGGAACTGGGCCTGCCCATGGCCGTACCGGCCGAGGGACTGCCCGCCCGCGTGCGGATCCACGAGGTCGGCGCGCGCGACGGACTGCAGAACGAGAAGGCGACCGTCCCGGCGGTGGTGAAGGCGGAGTTCATCCGCCGCCTGGCCGGCACGGGCCTGACCACGATCGAGGCGACGAGCTTCGTCCACCCCAAGTGGGTGCCCCAGTTGGCGGACGCCGAGGAGCTGTTCCCGGCGGTCGCCGACCTGCCGGTGTCGCTGCCGGTCCTGGTACCGAACGAGCGGGGCCTGGACCGCGCGCTGGCGCTGGGCGCCCGCCGGGTGGCGGTGTTCGCCAGTGCCACGGAGTCCTTCGCCGAGGCCAACCTCAACCGCACGGTGGACGAGGCGCTGACGATGTTCGAGCCGGTGGTGAGCCGGGCCAAGGCAGAGGGCGTCCACGTCCGCGGCTATCTGTCGATGTGCTTCGGCGACCCCTGGGAGGGCGCGGTCCCGATCCCGCAGGTGGTGCGGGTCTGCCGGGCCCTGCTCGACATGGGCTGCGACGAACTGAGCCTGGGCGACACCATCGGGGTGGCGACACCGGGCCATGTGACGGCCCTGCTCACCGCACTCACCGGAGCGGCCGTACCCGTGTCCGCCCTGGGCGTCCACTTCCACGACACCTACGGCCAGGCCCTGTCCAACACGCTGGCCGCGCTCCAGCAGGGCGTCACCACGGTCGACGCCTCCGCCGGCGGGCTGGGCGGCTGCCCGTACGCGAAGTCCGCCACCGGCAACCTCGCCACCGAAGACCTCGTATGGATGCTGCGGGGTCTCGGGATCGAGACCGGGGTCGATCTCGGCCGTCTCGTCGCCACAAGCGTCTGGATGGCCGCCCACCTGGGCCGACAGAGCCCGTCCCGCACCGTCCGAGCCCTCTCCCACCAGGAGCAGTGAACGACCATGGACCACAAGCTCTCCCCCGAACTGGAAGAACTCCGCCGCACGGTCGAGGAGTTCGCGCACGACGTCGTCGCACCGAAGATCGGCGACTTCTACGAGCGGCACGAGTTCCCGTACGAGATCGTCCGGGAGATGGGCCGCATGGGCCTGTTCGGCCTGCCCTTCCCGGAGGAGTACGGCGGGATGGGCGGCGACTATCTGGCACTGGGCCTGGCCCTGGAGGAACTGGCCCGGGTGGACTCGTCGGTGGCGATCACGCTCGAGGCCGGTGTCTCGCTGGGCGCGATGCCGATCCACCTCTTCGGCACCGAGGAGCAGAAGCGCGAGTGGCTGCCCCGGCTGTGCTCGGGCGAGATCCTGGGCGCGTTCGGTCTGACGGAGCCGGACGGTGGCAGCGACGCGGGCGCGACCCGCACGACGGCCCGCCTGGACGAGGCGACGGACGAGTGGGTGATCAACGGCACCAAGTGTTTCATCACCAACTCGGGCACGGACGTCACGGGCCTGGTCACGGTCACCGCGGTCACCGGCCGCAAGCCGGACGGCGGGCCGCTGATCTCGGCGATCATCGTCCCCTCGGGCACACCGGGCTTCACGGTGGCGGCCCCGTACTCGAAGGTCGGCTGGAACGCGTCGGACACGCGGGAGCTGTCCTTCGCCGACGTCCGCGTCCCGGCGGCGAACCTGCTGGGCGAACCGGGCCGGGGCTACGCCCAGTTCCTGCGCATCCTCGACGAGGGCCGGATCGCCATCGCGGCGCTGGGCACGGGGCTGGCGCAGGGCTGTGTGGACGAGTCGGTGAAGTACGCCAAGGAGCGGCACGCGTTCGGCCGTCCGATCGGCTCCAACCAGGCCATCCAGTTCAAGATCGCCGACATGGAGATGAAGGCCCACACGGCCCGCCTGGCGTGGCGGGACGCGGCGAGCCGTCTGGTGGCCGGTGAGCCCTTCAAGAAGGAGGCGGCGGTGGCCAAGCTGTACTCCTCCACGGTCGCGGTGGACAACGCCCGCGACGCCACCCAGATCCACGGCGGCTACGGCTTCATGAACGAGTACCCGGTGGCCCGCATGTGGCGCGACTCCAAGATCCTGGAGATCGGCGAGGGCACCAGCGAGGTCCAGCGCATGCTGATCGCCCGGGAGTTGGGGCTGACGGCGGGCTGACGGCGTGGGGCGGGCGGCCCGCACCCCTGGACAAACTCTGAGGTTAGGCTAACCTAAGCCTGGCTCCAGCCAGGGGCCCGCGGGCCCGCCCGCACCCACCTGCTCCGCACGCACGAAAGCAGACCCAGCCATGTCGAACGCCAGAACCGCCCGTTTCTCCCGTCGCGGCCTCCTCGCCGCCGGTGGCGCTCTCGGACTCGGTGCCGCGCTCGCGGCCTGCGGCGACGGGGACGCGAAAAGCGGCGGCTCGGACGCGCAGGGGGCCGCCGAGCCCAAGTCCGGCCCCTGGTCCTTCAAGGACGACCGCGGCACCACCGTGAAGCTGGACAAGGTCCCCGCGAACATCGTCGCGTTCACCGGTGTCGCCGCGGCCCTGTACGACTACGGCGTCCAGGTCAAGGGCGTCTTCGGCCCGACGAAGGCCAAGGACGGCAAGGCCGACGTCCAGGCCGGCGACATGGACGTCAGCAAGGTGACCGTCCTCGGCAACGTCTGGGACCAGTTCAACGTCGAGAAGTACGCGACCCTCGCCCCCGAGGTCCTCGTCTCCACCACCTTCGACGACGCGGGCACCCTCTGGTACGTCCCCGAGGCCTCCAAGGACAAGATCGCCAAGCTCGCGCCGAGTGTCGCCGTCTCCGTCTACGACCGCCAGTTGACCGCGCCGCTCGAGCGCGTGTGGGAGCTGGCCGAGTCGCTGGGCGGCGACATGAAGGCCGCCGCGGTCGTCGACGCGAAGAAGCGCTTCGAGGCGGCGTCCGAGCGGTTGCGCAAAGCCGCGAAGGCCCACCCCGACATCAAGGTGATGGCCGGCTCGGCGAGCCCGGAGCTGTTCTACGTCTCCGGCACCGACCTCTCCGCCGACCTGGAGTACTTCAAGGCGCTCGGCGTGAACTTCGTCGAGCCGACCGAGGAGGCCAAGAAGCCGACCGGCGGCTGGTTCGAGAGCCTCAGCTGGGAGAACGTCGACAAGCACAAGGCCGACGTCATCATCATGGACGACCGCAGCTCGGCCATCCAGCCCGCCGACATCACCGAGGCGACCTGGAAGAAGCTCCCCGCGGTCAAGGCCGGTCAGGTCATCGCGCGTTCCGCCGAGCCGATCCTGTCCTACGACAAGTGCGCCCCGCTGCTCGACAACCTCGCCGAGGCCATCGAGAAGGCGAAGAAGGTCAGCTGACCGCCTCCTGCCGGAATCCTCCCCCCGGGAGCCATACGTGACCACCGCCGTAGCCGCCCCGTTCCGCTTCCCCTCCCTCCAGGTCGACGGAACGAGGCGGCTCGGTCCGTTTCCGACGCCGATCGGGCCCGGAGGGGGGTGGGGGCGCCGAAGCCCGGCAAAGGAACAGTTGCGCGAACAGCGTTGGCCACGGCACCAGTTGAGTGCCCCGTACACCTCGCGGCGGAGTGATCACGGTCACGGTCGGAGCAGGAACAGAGCTACCCTACTTAGGCTAGGCTCACCTAAGTAAAAGTGGGCCGCACCGCGGCGCGCGCCTCGCTCCCTCCCCGCACCGGACCATCCCCACCGGAGGCCCCCACATGCGCTCGCACCTGCTCAACGACACCACCGCGGAGCACTACCGCCGCTCCGTGACCGAAGGAGTCGAGCGGGTGGCAGCCAAACTCGCCACCACCGAACGCCCGTTCACCGGCGTCACGGTCGACGCCCTCGCCCCCGTCATCGAGCGGATCGACCTCGACCGGCCGCTGCACGACACCACCGCGGCGCTGGACGAACTGGAGGACGTCTACCTCCGGGACGCGGTCTACTTCCACCACCCCCGCTACCTCGCCCACCTCAACTGCCCGGTCGTCATCCCGGCCGTGCTCGGCGAGGCGGTGCTCTGTGCCGTCAACTCCTCCCTGGACACCTGGGACCAGTCGGCCGGCGGCACCCTCATCGAGCGGAAACTGATCGACTGGACGGCCGCCCGCATCGGCCTCGGGCCGTCCGCCGACGGGGTGTTCACCTCCGGCGGCACCCAGTCCAACCTCCAGGCGCTGCTGCTGGCCCGTGAGGAGGCCAAGACCGGCGACCTCGCGAAACTGCGCGTCCTCGCCTCCGAGGCAAGCCACTTCAGCGTGCAGAAGTCCGCGAAACTGCTCGGCCTCGGCCCGGACGCGGTGGTGCCGGTCCCCGTCGACCACGACAAGCGGCTGCAGACCGTCGCCCTCGCCCGCGAGCTGGCGCGCTGCACCGAGGACGGTCTCGTCCCCATGGCCGTCGTCGCCACCGCCGGAAGCACCGACTTCGGCTCCATCGACCCGCTGCCCGAGATCGCCGAACTGTGCGCCCAGTACGGCGTCTGGATGCACGTGGACGCCGCCTACGGCTGCGGACTGCTCGCCTCGCTGAAGCACCGGGACCGGATCGACGGCATCGAACGCGCCGACTCGGTCACCGTCGACTACCACAAGTCCTTCTTCCAGCCGGTGAGTTCGTCGGCCGTGCTGGTCCGCGACGCGGCCACGCTGCGGCACGCCACCTACCACGCGGAGTACCTCAACCCGCGCCGCATGGTGACCGAGCGCATCCCCAACCAGGTCGACAAGTCCCTGCAGACCACCCGCCGCTTCGACGCGCTGAAACTGTGGATGACGCTGCGCGTGATGGGCGCCGACGGCATCGGCGGGCTCTTCGACGAGGTCTGCGACCTGGCCCACGAGGGCTGGAAGCTGCTCGCCGCCGACCCGCGCTTCGACGTGGTCGTCGAACCGTCGCTGTCCACGCTCGTCTTCCGCTACGTCCCGGCCGCCGTCACCGACCCCGCCGAGATCGACCGGGCCAACCTCCACGCCCGCAAAGCCCTGTTCGCCTCCGGTGACGCGGTCGTCGCGGGCACCAAGGTGGCGGGACGCCACTACCTGAAGTTCACACTGCTGAACCCCGAGACCACGACCGCCGACATCACCGCCGTCCTCGATCTGATCGCCGGCCACGCCGAGCAGTACCTGGGAGAGTCCCTTGACCGCGCTTCCTGAAGCCCCTGACGTCGCCTACGACTTCGTGGGGATCGGGCTGGGCCCCTTCAACCTCGGCCTCGCCTGCCTCACCGAGCCCATCGGCGACCTGAACGGCGTCTTCCTGGAGTCCAAGCCGGACTTCGAGTGGCACGCCGGGATGTTCCTGGACGGCGCCCACCTCCAGACGCCGTTCATGTCGGACCTGGTCACGCTCGCCGACCCGACCTCCCCCTACTCCTTCCTCAACTACCTGAAGGAGAAGGGCCGTCTGTACTCGTTCTACATCCGGGAGAACTTCTACCCGCTGCGCGTCGAGTACGACGACTACTGCCGCTGGGCCGCCGGCCGGCTGAGCAGCATCCGCTTCGACGCGACCGTCACCGAGGTGACGTACGACGAGAGCGCCGAGCTGTACGCCGTACGGACCGGGGCGGGTGACACCTACCGCGCCCGGCGGCTGGTGCTCGGCACCGGCACCGTGCCGTTCGTGCCCGAGCCGTGCCGCGGCCTGGGCGGAGATCTGCTGCACACCTCTGAGTACGCGCACCGCAGGGCGGAGCTGCGGCAGAAGGAGTCGATCACGGTCGTCGGCAGCGGGCAGAGCGCCGCCGAGATCTACTACGAGCTGCTGTCCGAGATCGACGTCCACGGCTACTCGCTCAACTGGGTCACCCGCTCCCCGCGGTTCTTCCCGCTGGAGTACACCAAGCTGACCCTGGAGATGACCTCCCCGGACTACATCGACTACTTCCGCGCGCTGCCCGAGGAGACCCGCTACCGGCTGGAGAAGCAGCAGAAGGGCCTGTTCAAGGGCATCAACTCCGACCTCGTCGACGCCATCTTCGACCTGCTGTACCAGAAGAACATCGAGAGCGGCGACCGCGCGGTCCCCACCCGGCTGCTCACCAACTCCTCACTCGTCAGCGCCCGTCACGAGAACGGCGGGTACGCGCTCGGCTTCCACCAGGACGAGCAGGGCAAGGACTTCGAGCTGCGCACCGAGGGCCTGGTGCTGGCCACCGGCTACCACTACGAACCGCCGGCCTTCCTCGACCCCGTCCGCGACCGGCTCCGCTTCGACGGCCGCGGCCGGTTCGACGTGGCCCGCAACTACGCCATCGACGTGACCGGCCGGAGCGTGTTCCTGCAGAACGCCGGCGTCCACACGCACAGCGTCACCAGCCCCGACCTGGGCATGGGCCCGTACCGCAACAGCTGCATCATCCGCGAACTGCTCGGCTCCGAGTACTACCCCGTGGAGAAGTCCATCGCCTTCCAGGAGTTCGCCGTATGAGCATCACCGGCACCGGCTACCGGTGCGCACTCGGCACCTTCACCGTCCAGCCGCTCGACCCGCTCCGGGACGCCGAACTGCTGCACTCCTGGGTCACCCACCCCAAGGCCGCCTTCTGGATGATGCAGGGCGCGAAACTCCAGGACGTCGAGCGCGAGTACATGCGGATCGCGGCCGACGAACACCACCACGCCCACCTGGGCCTGCACGAGGGCCGCCCCGCCTTCCTGATGGAGACGTACGACCCCGCCCACCGCGAGCTGGCCGGCCTGTACGAGCCGGAGCCCGGGGACGTCGGCATGCACTTCCTGGTCGCGCCCACCGACACCCCGGTGCACGGTTTCACCCGGTCCGTCATCACCGCCGTGCTGGCGCACCTCTTCGACGACCCCCGGACCGCACGGGTCGTCGTCGAACCCGATGTGTCCAACAAGGCGGTGCACGCCCTGAACGAGGCCGTGGGCTTCGTCCCCGTACGCGAGATCGACAAGCCGGAGAAGAGGGCCTTGCTGAGCTTCTGCACCCGCGAACAGTTCGCCGCGGCCACGGGGGTGGGCATATGAGCCCCGCCGACGCCGTGGACCACCTCACCCCCGAACGCTGGGAGACGGCCAACCGCCTGCTGATCCGCAAGGCGCTCGCCGAGTTCGCGCACGAGCGGCTGATCCACCCCGAGGAGACGGGCGGGGGCGGCTACGTCGTACGCAGCGACGACGGCCTGACCGAGTACCGCTTCACCGCCGTCCGCCGCGCCCTGGACCACTGGCAGGTGGCCGCCGACTCCATCGGCCGGCACCGCGACGGGTCCGAAATTCCCCTGGCCGCCCTGGACTTCTTCATCGAGCTGCACAAGTCGCTCGGGCTGAGCGACGAGGTCCTGCCGGTGTACCTGGAGGAGATCTCCTCCACCCTCTCCGGCACCTGCTACAAGCTCGCCAAGCCGCCGGTCACCTCGGCCGAGCTGGTCGGCGCCGGCTTCCAGGCCATAGAGACCGGCATGACCGAGGGCCACCCCTGCTTCGTCGCCAACAACGGGCGGCTCGGCTTCGGCATCCGGGAGTACCGCGCCTACGCGCCGGAGACGGCGAACCCGGTACGGCTGGTGTGGCTGGCGGCGCACCGCTCGCGGGCGGCGTTCACGGCCGGCGTCGGCATCGAGTACGAGTCGTTCCTGCGGCAGGAGCTGGGCGAGGACACCGTCGAGCGCTTCCACCGGACGCTCACCGGCCAGGGCCTGGACCCGGCCGACTACCTCCTCATCCCCGTCCACCCCTGGCAGTGGTGGAACAAGCTCACCGTCACCTTCGCCGCCGAGGTCGCCCGCCGCCACCTGGTCTGCCTCGGCGAGGGCGGCGACGAGTACCTGGCCCAGCAGTCCGTCCGGACCTTCTTCAACCGGTCGAACCCCGGGAAGCACTACGTGAAGACGGCCCTGTCCGTCCTCAACATGGGCTTCATGCGCGGTCTTTCGGCCGCCTACATGGAGGCCACCCCGGCGATCAACGACTGGCTGGCGCGGATCGTCGAGAACGACCCGGTACTGCGCTCCACGGGGCTGACGATCATCCGGGAGCGGGCGGCGGTCGGCTACCGGCACCTGGAGTACGAGCAGGCCACCGACCGCTACTCGCCGTACCGCAAGATGCTGGCCGCACTGTGGCGGGAGAGCCCGGTGCCCTCACTGCGAGACGGCGAGTCCCTCGCCACCATGGCCTCCCTGCTCCACGTGGACCACGAGGGGACGTCCTTCGCGGGCGCGCTGATCGAGCGGTCCCGGCTCGCCCCCACCGAGTGGCTGCGGCACTACCTGCGCGCCTACTACACCCCGCTGCTGCACAGTTTCTACGCCTACGACCTGGTGTTCATGCCGCACGGCGAGAACGTGGTCCTGGTGCTGGAGGACGGGGTGGTGCGGCGCGCGGTCTACAAGGACATCGCCGAGGAGATCGCGGTGCTGGACCCGGACGCGGTGCTGCCGCCGGAGGTCTCCCGCATCCGCGTGGAGGTGCCGGAGGACCAGAAGCTGCTGTCGGTCTTCACGGACGTCTTCGACTGCTTCTTCCGCTTCCTCGCCTCCGACCTCGCCTCCGCGGGCATCCTGACCGAGGACGACTTCTGGCGGACGGTCGCGGAGATCACCCGCGAGTACCAGGCGTCGGTGCCCGAACTCGCCGAAAAGTTCGCCCGGTACGACATGTTCGCCCCCGAGTTCGCGCTGTCCTGCCTCAACCGGCTCCAGCTGCGCGACAACCGGCAGATGGTCGACCTCGCGGACCCGTCCGGCGCGCTCCAGCTGGTCGGCACCCTGAAGAACCCGATCGCGGGATTCTGACCCACCCGGCCGGGACCGCCGGTCATGGCGGCCCCGGCCGCCATGACCGGCGGCAGGGAACCGGGTTGGTGCAGACCGCTCTCCCTCGATCCGGTGAAACAATCCCCCCATGGCGGAAATCATCCAGAAGGACGGAACCTGGGCCTTCGACGGGAACACCCTGCGGCTGACTCCCGGACGGGACAAGAACGTCGGGCTGCTCCGCCGGACGCTGGGCGAACTGCTGGTCCCGCTCAGCGCGCTGGCGGGGATCTCGCTCGAGCAGGGCAGAAAGGCGGGGCGGCTCAGGCTGCGGCTGCGCGAGGGCTCCGACCCGCTGCTGCAGGCGACCGGCGGCCGGCTCACCGAGCCGCACGACCCGTACCAGCTGGTCGTGGAGTCCGACCGGTACGGCGTCGCCGAGTACTTCACGGACGAGGTGCGCAACGCCCTGCTGCTGGACCAGGTCCCCTCCGACCCGGTCCAGGAGTACCTGCTGCCCGGCCCGTCCATACCCCTGTCCGCCTCCGCCGGGGACGGCTCGGTGAGCTTCGACGGGGAGCGGATCCGCCTGGAGTGGAACTGGAAGACGGAGGACGCCAAGTCCGCCGCCGGCACCCGCACCCTCGCGCTGACCGACATAGTCGCCGTGGAATGGGTGCCGGCGACCGGACTGGAGAACGGCCACCTCCGTTTCGTCGTGCACCACGCGCCCACCAAGGCCCCGGCCAAGTACGACCCCAACGCGGTGGAGCTGTGGGGCTTCAAGAAGGACCCCCTGATGGCGCTCGTCGCCGCCGCCGTCCAGGCCCGCCTGCCCCACCCGGCCGCCAGGGACTCCACGCTCGCCCTCGGGGGCGACACCGCCCGGGACCGCGCCGGGCACGAAGGCCCGGCAGAACCGGAGACCGTCCCCGGCACTTCCGCCGCCTCCGAGGACGAGCACGACGCGCTGCTGCGCCGGCTGCGCGAGCTGGGCGAACTGCACCGCTCCGGCGTCCTGACGGACGAGGAGTTCACCCTGGCCAAACAAGCCGTCCTGAAGCGGCTGTGAGTGCGCTCCGCGTCGCCGACGCGGGATGCGGTTCTTCCCCGGCGTGAACGCCGGACCTCCTCGCAGGAAACCGGTGAACGCCCACCGTCTACGGCTGCCGTCCACGAACGCCGACACTCCGCACGCTTTCCTGCCCGAAATCGGGCAGGATTCTTGCGCGAGCCTCCCCGTTACCTCAGGATCGTCGGGTGCACGACGAACTGGTCGATCATCTGACGCGCTCCACGCCCCTCAGCCGGGGCGAGGCGCTGCGCGTGGTCCAGGACGTGCTCGCCTACTTCGACGAGACGACCGAGGAGTACGTCCGTCGCCGCCACCGCGAGCTCCAGGCCCAGGGCCTGGTGAACGCGACGATCTTCGAACGGATCGAGGCGGATCTCAGATATCGCGCGGTGGCCCCGCCGGAGCTCTCGCTCCGGCAGCTGCGGCGCATCGTCTACGGCTAGGAACACACCCATATGTGCGGAATCGTCGGATACATCGGCAGGCGTGATGTCGCCCCTCTGCTGCTCGAAGGCCTGCAGCGCCTGGAGTACCGGGGCTACGACTCGGCGGGCATCGCCATCACGTCGCCGAAGGCCGCCGGACTGAGGACGGTCAAGGCCAAGGGCCGGGTGCGCGAGCTGGAGGCGAAGGTCCCGGCCCGTTTCAAGGGCACCACCGGCATCGCCCACACCCGCTGGGCCACCCACGGCGCCCCGTCCGACGTGAACGCGCACCCGCACCTGGACGCCGAGGGCCGGGTCGCCGTCGTCCACAACGGCATCATCGACAACGCTGCCGACCTGCGCCGCAAGCTGGAGGCGGACGGCGTCGAGTTCCTCTCGGAGACGGACACCGAGGTCCTCACCCACCTGATCGCCCGCTCGCAGGCCGAGAAGCTGGAGGACAAGGTCCGCGAGACGGTGCGGGTCATCGAGGGCACCTACGGCATCGCCGTGCTGCACGCCGACTTCCCGGACCGCATCGTGGTGGCCCGCAACGGTTCGCCCGTGGTGCTCGGCATCGGCGAGAAGGAGATGTTCGTCGCCTCGGACATAGCCGCCCTGGTCACCCACACCCGGCAGATCGTCACCCTCGACGACGGCGAGATGGCCACCCTCAAGGCCGACGACTTCCGCACCTACACCACCGAGGGCACCCGTACGACGGCCGAGCCGACCACCGTGGAGTGGGAGGCCGCCTCGTACGACATGGGTGGCCACGACACCTACATGCACAAGGAGATCCACGAGCAGGCCGAGGCCGTGGACCGGGTCCTGCGGGGCCGCATCGACGACCGCTTCTCCACGGTGCGCCTCGGCGGCCTGAACCTGGACGCCCGTGAGGCGCGCCGGATCCGCCGGGTGAAGATCCTCGGCTGCGGCACCTCGTACCACGCGGGGCTGATCGGCGCCCAGATGATCGAGGAGCTCGCCCGTATCCCGGCCGACGCCGAGCCGGCCTCCGAGTTCCGCTACCGCAACGCGGTCGTCGACCCCGACGCGCTGTACGTCGCGGTGTCCCAGTCCGGTGAGACGTACGACGTGCTGGCGGCGGTGCAGGAGCTGAAGCGCAAGGGCGCGCGGGTGCTGGGCGTGGTGAACGTCGTCGGTTCCGCGATCGCCCGCGAGGCGGACGGCGGCATGTACGTGCACGCCGGTCCCGAGGTCTGCGTGGTGTCCACGAAGTGCTTCACCAACACCACGGTCGCCTTCGCCCTCCTCGCCCTGCACCTGGGCCGCACCCGCGACCTGTCCGTGAGCGACGGCAAGCGGATCATCGAGGGGCTGCGCAGGCTGCCGGGGCAGATCACCGAGATCCTGGAGCAGGAGGAGGAGATCAGGAAGCTGGCCCTGCAGTACGCGGAGGCCCGCTCGATGCTCTTCATCGGCCGGGTCCGGGGCTACCCGGTGGCCCGTGAGGCGTCCCTGAAGCTCAAGGAGGTCTCCTACATCCACGCGGAGGCCTACCCGGCGTCCGAGCTCAAGCACGGCCCGCTGGCCCTGATCGAGCCCGCGCTGCCCACGGTGGCGATCGTCCCCGACGACGACCTGCTGGAGAAGAACCGTGCGGCCCTGGAGGAGATCAAGGCCCGCAGCGGACCGATCATGGCGGTCGCCCACCAGGAACAGGAGAAGGCCGACCACACCGTCGTCGTCCCGAAGAACGAGGACGAACTGGACCCCATCCTCATGGGCATCCCGCTCCAACTCCTCGCCTACCACACGGCGCTGGCCCTGGGCAGGGACATCGACAAGCCGAGGAACCTCGCCAAGTCGGTCACGGTCGAGTAGGCCTGTCCGATGGGCCCGCGCTTCAGGGGATGACCACCACGGGGCGCTGGGCCCGCTTGGCGAGCCGGCCGGCGACGGAGCCGAAGAGCCGGCCCACCAGACCGTGGGTGGAGCCGACGACGATCGCGTCGGCCTCGTACTCCCGGCCGACCTCCTCGAGTTCGTGGCAGATGTCGCCGCCGCGCTCGACCAGGATCCAGGGCACCTCGGTGAGGTGGTCCGCACAGGCCAGCTCGAGGCCGAGGACCTCGGTGCGGTGGTCCGGGACATCGACGAAGACCGGCGGCTCGCAGCCCGCCCACACCGTGGTGGGCAGCCGGTTGGCGACATGGACGATGATCAGCGCGGAGCCGAAGCGCCGGGCCATGCCGATCGCGTAGGCGAGGGCCCGCTCACTGGAGGTGGAGCCGTCGAAGCCGACGACCACACCGTGCCGGAACGCGGGATCGCACGGATGGCGCGACTTTTCCGCGCCCAGGGGGTCGGCCCCGAGCGGCTCGGCCGCCGTGGGGTCGGCGAGGGGTCGCTTACGGTCCGCGGGTTCGAAGAATTCGTGACCGGCCATGGCTGTCTCGGCGTTGTGATCCTTGTGATGGGTGACGACAGGGTGCGTCGGAGCTGTGTCCGGGAATCATCTTCCCAACCCCATACCCCCAAGGGTACGGCGGTACGCGTTATCGGCCCAGACCCCCGACCGAGCCGGCCGACGGGTTTTCCGGAGCATGCCCGAGGGAGCGCCCGTCACGCAATGGTCGCTGCGCCGTACAGGCGGTTTGCACGGGGTGGGCCGAGCCGCGAGAGTGTCCCCGTGTGACGCGCGGTGACCGGCACCCCACCCGCGCGTCGACCCCCGTGAGCCACGCCACAGGGAGCGCATCACGTCCGGCCCCCGCCCCGCCGCCGGGGCGGACCGCGCGCCGGACTCCTCCGGGGAGCCTTCGCGCCGGTAGTCCTCCCGGGGTCCGATCACCGACGTGGTCCGCCCGGCGGCGTTCAGCCGTCCGCCGGCTCCGGTCGCCCTGCTCCGGTGCGGCTCAGAGCGGGCGGCGCGGGACGGCGGGGATACACCGGTCGCATGACCGGTTTCCGCGCCCGCGGGCATATGTTTTCAGCCAACTTCCGCAACCTGTGCATCTCCTGCCGTGGCCACCCCCCAACCCTCGTTCGACCTGCACAAAAAGGGGTCGGCAGCCCCCGCGCACCCTACGGGGATTGGCCACCACGACAAGGCGCACTTCCCTGCACGGCCCACGAGTGCAACCCTTCGTGATCGAATGCTTCACGCCAAGTTGCCAAGTCGACAATGCGCCGGGACCGAACTGGCCACCCGGGCACGACGGGACACAGTAGATTCGATCTTGACTGTCTTACGGCGGGGGACTCGTGCAGGACCGAGGGGAAACGTGTTGGAGCGACAGACCCGAAAGGATCAGGGCGCCGCGACCACCGAGGGGGGCTTAGCAGTATGAGCCACGACTCCACTGCCGCGCCGGAGATCGCGGCACGGAAACTCGCCGGGCGACGCCGCAAGGAGATCGTCGCCGTGCTGCTGTTCAGCGGCGGCCCCATCTTCGAGAGTTCCATACCGCTGTCGGTGTTCGGGGTTGACCGCCAGGACGCCGGCGTACCGCGCTACCGACTGCTGGTGAGCGCCGGAGAGGGGGGCCCGCTGCGGACCACGGGGGGCCTCGAACTCACCGCGCCGCACGGCCTGGAGGCGATCGCCCGCGCGGGCACCGTCGTCGTGCCCGCCTGGCGTTCGATCACCTCGCCGCCGCCGGACGACGCGCTCGAAGCGCTGCGCCGCGCCCACGAGGAGGGCGCCCGCATCGTCGGGCTGTGCACCGGCGCCTTCGTGCTCGCGGCGGCCGGCCTGCTGGACGGCCGTCCGGCGACCACCCACTGGATGTACGCGCCGACGCTGGCGAAACGCTATCCGTCGGTGCACGTCGATCCGCGCGAACTCTTCGTGGACGACGGCGACGTGCTGACGTCGGCGGGTACGGCGGCCGGAATCGATCTGTGCCTGCACATCGTGCGCACGGACCACGGCAACGAGGCGGCGGGGGCGCTCGCCCGGCGCCTCGTCGTCCCACCGCGCCGGACGGGTGGTCAGGAGCGCTATCTCGACAGGTCTTTACCCGAGGAGATCGGCGCCGACCCGCTCGCCGAGGTCGTCGCCTGGGCGCTGGAGCACCTCCACGAACAGTTCGACGTGGAGACGCTGGCGGCACGCGCGTACATGAGCCGTCGTACGTTCGACCGCCGCTTCCGCTCGCTGACCGGCAGCGCGCCGCTGCAGTGGCTGATCACGCAGCGGGTGCTGCAGGCCCAGCGCCTGCTGGAGACGTCGGACTACTCGGTGGACGAGGTCGCGGGCCGCTGCGGCTTCCGCTCACCGGTCGCGCTGCGGGGCCACTTCCGGCGCCAGCTGGGTTCGTCCCCGGCCGCCTACCGGGCCGCGTACCGCGCGCGACGCCCCCAGGCCGAGCGGAACCAGGGCGCCGACGGCATCCCGAACACCCCGGGAGCCGTCCCGCCCGGCCCGGCGCACCAGCACGGGCACCCGGGACAGGCCGGCCCGGCGTCCGCCGCACCGCACCCGGACAACTCCGTCCCGCACCAGTCCCGGCGTGCGGCGGCCGCGAGCACCCTGGGCGGGCCGTCCCTGACGGCCTCGGCGGACCTCGGCCGCGAGGCGTACGTCCCCACGCGGGCGAGCGTGCCGGGGCAGCGCAGCGCGCCGTGAGGCGGACCTGAGACAGGAGCGCCACGGGAAGACGGGAATCAGCCGACGGGCCGGGCCGGAGACGGAAGTCTCCGGCCCGGCCCGCCTCTCTGCCCGCTTCACTCACCCGGTCCCCGACGGGTCACCTACGCTCCCGCGCGCCGTAAGGTTAGACATATGAACGATCGCATGGTGTGGATCGACTGCGAGATGACCGGCCTCTCGCTGTCCGACGACGCGCTCATCGAGGTGGCCGCCCTCGTCACCGACTCCGAGCTGAACGTGCTCGGCGACGGTGTGGACATCGTCATCCGCCCGCCGGAAGGGGCCCTGGAGACGATGCCGGAGGTGGTGCGTGAGATGCACACCGCGTCCGGGCTGCTCGCCGAGCTGGCGGACGGCACGACGCTCGAGGACGCCGAGCGGCGCGTCCTCGCGTATGTGAAGGAACACGTCAAGGAGCCCGGCAAGGCGCCCCTGTGCGGCAACTCCGTCGGCACGGACCGCGGATTCCTGCTGCGGGACATGCCGACGCTGGAGGACTACCTGCACTACCGCATCGTGGACGTGTCGAGCGTCAAGGAGCTGGCGCGCCGCTGGTACCCGAGGGCTTATTTCAACAGCCCCGAGAAGAACGGCAACCACCGCGCGCTGGCCGACATCCGCGAGTCCATCGCGGAGCTGCGCTACTACCGCGAGGCCGTCTTCGTGCCGCAGCCCGGCCCCGACTCCGACACCGCGAAGAAGATCGCCGCCAAGCACGTCCTGCCTGCTCAGTAGGCGTGTGAGGCGGTCGTCCGAAGGGCGCCGCGAAACCCTGGCGCGAGCACCCCTTCGGACCAGGTACACTTTTTCTCGGCCGGTCGGGGAAGACACCGATCTTCACCGGTACCGGCCGTGGTGGGTGTAGCTCAGCTGGTAGAGCACCTGGTTGTGGTCCAGGATGTCGCGGGTTCAAGTCCCGTCACTCACCCTGAAAGATCAAGGGCCGGCCCGTGAGAACGGGTCGGCCCTTGATCTGTTTCACAGGGCTCGGGAACAGTCGGCCTCCCGCCGGCCCGGGGCCCACCTGCCCCGGGTCCCGGGCCCCGCGACCCACGTCAGGACGAGGCCCGCTCCACCAGTTCCGTGGCCAGGACCACCTGACGTCGTTCCAGCCCGCGCGAGGCGGGCGGGCGGCGGTCGGCGATCTCGGCGAGGAGGAGGTCGATCATCCGGTGGCCCATCTCCTCTATGGGCTGGCGCACGCTGGTCAGCGGCGGGTCCATGTGGCGGGCGATGGCGGAGTCGTCGTAGCCGACCAGGGCCACGTCGTCGGGGATGCGGCGGCCCGCCTCGCGCAGCGCGTGCCGGGCACCGGCGGCGGTCACGTCGGAGGCGGCGAAGACCGCGTCCAGGTCGGGGCGGCGTTCCAGCAGGGCCGCCATCGCGTGCCGGCCGCCCTCCTCGGAGAAGTCGCCCGCCTCGATCAGCAGGTCGTCCACCTCGTGGCCCGCGTCCCGCAGGGCGTCACGGTAGCCGTCGACGCGCCGCTGGGCGCCGTACACGTCGAGGCGGCCGGTGATGTGGGCGATACGGCGCCGGCCCCGGCCGACGAGGTGCTCGACGGCCTGCCGGGCGCCGTCGTAGTTGTCCGAGTCGACCGAGGTCAGGGTCTCCGCGGCCGACCGGGGGCCGCTGATCACGGCCGGGATCTCCAGCCGGGCGAGCATGTCGGGCAGCGGGTCGTCGGCGTGCACGGAGACCAGCAGCACACCGTCCACGCGATGCGCGGCCAGATAGTCGGCGAGCCGCTGCCGCTCCCGGTCGCTGCCCGCGAAGATCAGCAGCAGCTGCATCTCGGTGTCGGAGAGCGCCGCCCCCACACCGCGCAGCATGTCCGAGAAGTACGGTTCAGCGAAGAACCGGGTCTCCGGTTCGGGCACGACCAGTGCGATCGCGTCGGTGCGGTTGGCGGCCAGCGCGCGAGCGGCCGTGTTCGGGACGTAACCGAGCTCGGCGACGGCGGCCTCCACGGCGGCCCGGGTGGCGTCGCTCACCCGGGGTGACCCGTTGATCACCCGGGAGACCGTGCCCCGGCCGACACCGGCGCGCGCCGCCACCTCTTCGAGGGTGGGCCGACCGCCGCTGCGGCCCCGCGCTCCGTGGCTTGCCATCTGCGCCCCGCCTTCCGTCCTGTGCCATGCCGGCCTGCTGGCCTGGAATCTAACAGCCCCGCCGACAGCGGCGACCGCCGTCCGGACCTCGGAACATCCCCGGTGAGGCCCGGGCGGCCGGCTAACGGCCCGATAACTGAAGGCAGTTCTCCGCGTCCGGTCCCTTGACACCCCCGCCCGAACCCGCAACCCTTCAACACATCACTTGTGGGAGCGCTCCCACAGTACCTGACACATACACAACCCGCACGTTCCCCGCCCGAGCCGCAGCACGCAACAGACGGGCCCAACAAAGCCGTTGGCCGGGGGGTCGGCACGTCAGGGCAACAGGAGGACGCAATGCGAGCACGTACCCTCCCCCTCTCTCGGCAGCGCACGGGCGGGGGGAAGCCCTTCACCCGCAAGGCGCTGGCCGTCGCGGCCGTGGTGTCGCTGGGCACCGGGCTGCTGGCCGGCTGTGCCGACGACGGCGGAGACGGTGACTCCGATTCCTCGTCGGGCGGCAAGGGCAAGACCACGATCACGCTGGGCCTGTTCGGCACCTTCGGCTTCAAGGAGGCCGGCCTCTACGCCGAGTACGAGAAGCTGAACCCGGACATCAAGATCGCCGAGAACGTCGTCGAGCGCAACGAGAACTACTACCCGGCGCTGCTCAACCACCTCACCACCAACAGCGGTCTGCAGGACGTCCAGGCCGTCGAAGTCGGCAACATCGCCGAGATCGTGGAGACCCAGGCCGGCAAGCTCGAGGACCTCTCCAAGGCCGAGGGCGTGAACAAGAGCGACTGGCTCGGGTGGAAGTGGGAGCAGGCCACCACCAAGGACGGCCAGACCATCGGCCTGGGCACCGACATCGGCCCGATGGCGATCTGCTACCGCAAGGACCTGTTCGAGAAGGCGGGCCTGCCGACCGACCGCGAAGAGGTCGGCAAGCTGTGGGCCGGCGACTGGGCCAAGCTGATCGAGGCCGGTGAGGACTACCAGAAGAAGGCGCCCAAGGGCACCACCTTCTTCGACTCCCCCGGCGGTCTGATGAGCGCCATCCTCAGCAGTGAGGAGAAGCGGTTCTACGACTCCTCCGGCGAGGTCGTCTACAAGACCAACCCCGCCGTCAAGAAGGCCTTCGACATGACCGCGAAGGCCGCCGAGGACGGGCTGGTCGGCGCCCAGACGCAGTTCCAGCCCTCGTGGGACCAGACGATCGCCAACAACAAGTTCGCCGCGATGTCCTGCCCGCCCTGGATGCTCGGCTACATCAAGGGCAAGTCCCAGCCGGACGCCGCGGGCAAGTGGGACGTGGCCCTGTCCCCCAAGGCCGGCAACTGGGGCGGCTCCTTCCTGACCGTGCCCAAGAGCGCCAAGAACGTCGAGGAGGCCAAGAAGCTCGTCGCCTGGCTGACCGCGCCCGAGCAGCAGGCGAAGCTGTTCGATGTGCAGGGCAGCTTCCCGAGCGCCCAGACCATCTTCGACAGCCCCGAAGTGACCGGTGCGGTCAACGACATGACCGGCGACGCCCCGATCGGTGAGATCTTCGCCGAGGCCGCCAAGCGGATCCCGGTCCAGGTCATCGGCCCGAAGGACCAGATCATCTCGCAGGGCCTGGCCGACAACGGCGTCATCCTGGTGACCAAGGGCAAGTCGCCGGAGGAAGCCTGGGAGACGGCCGTCAAGACCATCGACAACAACCTGGACAAGTGACCTGGATGTCCACCCGCCACGACACCGCCGCGTCCCCCGTCAAGGGGGGCGCGGCCCCGGGCCGCCGGCCCGGGGGCACCGCGTCCGAGAGCGCCGAGGACAAGGAGGAGCGGCGGCGGCGGAAGCTGTCCCGCCGCTGGCAGCGCGACATGCGCTGGAGCCCGTACGCCTTCGTCGCGCCGTTCTTCCTGCTGTTCCTCGCCTTCGGCCTGTTCCCGCTGGTCTACACCGGCTGGGCCTCGCTGCACCAGGTGGAACTGACCGCCCCGACCGACATGAACTGGGTCGGGCTGAAGAACTACACCCGGATCTTCGACGACGACTTCTTCTGGAACGCGGCGAAGAACACGCTGACCATCGGCATCATCTCGACCGTCCCGCAGTTGCTGATGGCGATGGGCATCGCCCACATCCTCAACTACAAGCTGCGCGCCTCGACCTTCTACCGGGTCGCGATGCTCGCCCCGTACGCCACCTCGATCGCCGCCGCCTCCCTGGTGTTCGTGCTGCTCTTCGGGCGTGACTACGGGATGATCAACTGGGCGCTGGACTTCGTCGGGATCGACCCGATCGCCTGGCAGGACGACAAGTGGCCCGGGCAGTTCGCCGTCTCGACGATCATCATCTGGCGCTGGACCGGTTACAACGCGCTGATCTACCTGGCCGCGATGCAGGCGATCCCACAGGACCTGTACGAGTCGGCGGCGCTGGACGGCGCCAGCCGCTGGCAGCAGTTCCTGCACGTGACGCTGCCGTCGCTGCGCCCGACGATCCTGTTCACGGTGGTCGTCTCCACGATCGGCGCCAGCCAGGTCTTCGGCGAGCCGCTGCTGTTCGACCCCAACAAGGGCGCGTCCGGCGGCGCGGAGCACCAGTTCCAGACGCTCGGTCTGTACCTGTACGAACAGGGCTGGATCAACCAGCACCTGGGCCGTGCCTCGGCGATCGCCTGGGTGATGTTCCTGATCCTGATCGTCATCGGCATCGTCAACTACGTCATCTCGCGCCGGCTGCGCGCCAGTAGCTAAGGAGTTGTGGCCGTGACGACGACTGTGACGCCCCCGCCCCCCGAGACCACGCCCGCCAAGGAGCAGAGGCGCTCCCGCCTGCCGAAGTCCGCGCGGGCCGGCGGCACCCTGCACGGCGGCCCGATCGCGTACGCGATCCTGATCGTGTTCACGATCGTCTCGTTGTTCCCGCTGGTGTGGACCGCGATCGCCGCCTCCCGGGACACCCAGCGCCTCGCGCAGACCCCGCCGCCGTTCTGGTTCGGCTCGAACCTGTTCAAGAACCTGGAGATCGCCTGGACCGAAGCCAACCTCGGTGAGGCGTTCCTCAACACCACGATCGTGGCGGGCATTTCGGCGGTGACCGTCGTCATCCTGTCGACGATCGCCGGATTCGCCTTCGCCAAGCTGCGCTTCCGGGGCCGGGGCGCGCTGATGCTGCTCGTGATCGGCACCATGATGGTCCCGCCGCAACTGAGCATCATCCCGCTGTACATGATGGTCGCCAAACTGGACTGGACCGACCAGCTGCAGGCCGTGATCTTCCCGTCGCTGGTGAGCGCGTTCGGCGTGTTCTTCATGCGGCAGTACCTGCTCCAGGCGCTGCCGGACGAGGTCATCGAGGCCGCACGGGTCGACGGCGCGAGCAGCTGGCGCGTGGTGTGGCACGTGGTGTTCCCGGCGGCGCGGCCGGCGATGGCCGTGCTCGGCATGCTGATGTTCGTGCAGACCTGGAACGACTTCCTGTGGCCGTTCCTCGTTCTGACCCAGTCCGGCAACCCGACCGTGCAGGTCGCGGTCGCGGGCCTCGGCCGCGGATTCACCCCCGACCAGTCCCTGATCATGGCGGGTGCCCTGCTGGGCACACTGCCGCTGCTGCTGGTCTTCGCCGTCTTCGGCAAGCAGATCGTGGGCGGCATCATGCAGGGCGCGGTCAAGGGCTGACCCCGTCTGCCGATGTCTCCCACCAGGGGGCCGGGTCACCGACGCCTCGGCCCCTGCTCGTCCCCGCGCCGTCCCCTCCCGCCCTTCCCCCTTCCCCTCCTTCTCTCCCTTTTCCTCTTCTTCCCCCTCTTCTCACCTCTGATCCTGACTCGCAGGTCCCACCACGACCGCCTATGGGAGCGCTTCCATGACTGACTCCACCACGCCGGTGACCCCGGCGGCCTTCCCCCCCGCCTTCCTCTGGGGCGCCGCGACCTCCGCCTACCAGATCGAGGGCGCGGTGCGGGAGGACGGTCGTACGCCGTCCATCTGGGACACCTTCAGCCACACGCCGGGCAAGACCGCCGGCGGCGACACCGGTGACATCGCTGTCGACCACTACCACCGCTACCGCGACGACGTGGCGTTGATGGCGGAACTGGGCCTGGGTGCCTACCGCTTCTCCATCTCCTGGCCCCGGGTGCAGCCGACCGGCCGCGGCCCGGCCGTACAGCGCGGCCTGGACTTCTACCGCCGGCTGGTCGACGAGCTGTTGGCCCACGGCATCAAACCGGCCGTCACCCTCTACCACTGGGACCTGCCGCAGGAGCTGGAGGACGCGGGCGGCTGGCCGGAGCGCGACACCGCGTACCGCTTCGCCGAGTACGCGCAGATCGTCGGTGAGGCGCTCGGCGACCGGGTGGAGCAGTGGATCACGCTCAACGAGCCCTGGTGCAGCGCGTTCCTGGGCTACGCCTCCGGCGTGCACGCGCCGGGCCGCACCGATCCGGCGGCCTCGCTGCGGGCCGCCCACCACCTGAACCTGGCCCACGGACTGGGCGCCAAGGCGCTGCGGTCCGTGATGCCGGCCCGCAACTCGATCGCGATCAGCCTCAACTCCGCTGTGGTCCGGCCCCTTTCCCCCGGCGACCCGGCGGACCTGGCAGCGGCGCGCAAGATCGACGATCTGGCCAACGGCATCTTCCACGGCCCGATCCTGAAGGGCGCCTACCCCGAGTCGCTGCTGACGGCGACCTCGTCGCTGACGGACTGGTCGTGCATCCAGGACGGCGACCTGGACCTGATCCACCAGCCGCTGGACGCACTGGGCCTCAACTACTACACACCCACCCTGGTGTCGGCGGCGGGCCCGGACGCGGAGGGATCGCGGGCCGACGGTCACGGAGCGAGCGACCACTCGCCGTGGCCGGCCGCGGACGACGTGGCCTTCCACCAGGCGCCCGGGGAGCGCACCGAGATGGGCTGGCCCGTCGACCCGACCGGGCTGCACGAGCTGATCATGCGGTACACCCGCGAGGCGCCCGGCCTGCCGCTCCACGTCACCGAGAACGGCGCCGCCTACGACGACAAGCCCGGCGCCGACGGCACGGTGCACGACCCGGAGCGGATCGCCTACCTGCACGGCCATCTCGCCGCGGTCCGCCGGGCCATCACCGACGGCGCGGACGTGCGCGGCTACTACCTGTGGTCCCTGCTGGACAACTTCGAGTGGGCGTACGGCTACGAGAAGCGCTTCGGCGCGGTCTACGTCGACTACGCGTCCCAGGAGCGGACCCCGAAGGCCAGCGCCCTCTGGTACAGCCGGGCGGCCAAGTCGGGTGCTCTGCCGGGGCCGGAGGCCGTCTGACCCTCCCGAGAACGGGGGCCGGGAGAGCGGGGGAACTGGGGGAAGCGGGGCGCGGCGCTCTGGGGGGGAGGGCCGCGCCCCGTCGGCCGGTGCGTCCCGTGGATCAAGGGTGGATCAGGAGTGGATCAAGACCTGAAGGTCGGTATCAACCGGCCGGGACGGCGGCGGCGCACGGCCCCCCGGTGGCCGCGCCCCCGTCCGTACTGCCCCCGGGGAGCCCCCTCCCGTCCGTCGAGCTGGATCCAGACGCGCACCTCGGTCCCGCCGAGCACCGACGAGCCGATCCGTACGTCCCCGCCGGTGGCCTCCGCGAGCCGGCGCACGATGTCCAGGCCGAGACCGGTGGAGCCGTCGCTGCCGGAGCCCCGGCCGCGGGCCATCGCCGTCTCCGGGTCGGGTATGCCGGGGCCCGCGTCGGAGACGAGCACGATCACCGCGTCCTCGCCGTTGTGCAGGTCGACGGCGAAGGCGGTGCCCTCGGCGGTGTGCCGGAACACATTGCCGAGCAGGGCGTCGAGGGCGGCGGCCAGGTCGGCGCGGGCCACGGGGATGCGGACCGGGGCGTCCGCTCCGGCCACCCGCCATTTACGGCCCTCGTCCTCGGCGAGCGCCGACCAGAACGCCATCCGTTCCCGGACCACTTCGGCCGCGTCGCAGCCGGCGCCGGGGCCGGCTGCGGCCGTCTGCGGTTTGGCGTCCCGCGCGGTGCGGATGATGGTGTCGACCTCGCGCTCCAGCTGCTCGACCGCCGCGCGGGTCTGCTCGGCGGCCGGTCCGTCGCCGAGGGAGGCGGCGTTCAGCCGCAGCACGGTCAGCGGGGTGCGCAGCCGGTGGGACAGGTCGGCGGCCAGTTCCCTTTCGTTGGCGAGGAGTTGGACGACCTGGTCGGCCATGGAGTTGAACGCCACGGCCGCCAGCCGCAGTTCGGTCGGCCCCTTCTCGGGCACCCGTGCGCCCAGCTTGCCCTCCCCCAGTTCGTGCGCCCCCTCGACCAGTCGCCGAGCGGGCCGCACCATCCGCACGCCCAGCCGGTCGGCGACCGCGACCGAGCCGAGGATGAGGGCGACTCCGACCCCCGCGAGCACCGCCCAGGCCGTGCCCACCCCGTTGGTGACCTCGGCCTCGGGGACGAACACCTCGACCACGGCGATCTCGCCGCTGCTGAGCGCGACCGGCTGGAGCAGCGTCGAGCCGCCGGACACCTTGGAGGTGGAGGCCCGCCCCAGTTTCCGTACCGCCTCGATGTCCTCGGCGGTGGCGCGGCGGCGCCCGATGTCGAGGGGCTCGGCATCGGCGCCGACGGGTATGTGCACGGCCATCGCGGCGTCGGACCCGGCGGAGGCGACGACGCGTTCGAGCTGGTCGCGGTCGGTGGTGATGGACAGCGCGGGAGCGACCGCCGCGGCTTCCCGTTCGGCGTTGGAGAAGGCGCGGTCGCGGGCCATCTCGCGGATGACGAGGCCGAGCGGCACCGCGAAGGCGACCACGACCATCGCGGTCACCGCCACCGACACCTTCACCAGGGCCCATCTCATCGCGGTGACTCCGCCTCCGCCGCGGACAGTCCCGCGGCCAGGGGTTCCAGTTTCACGCCGACGCCCCGCAGGGTGTGCAGATAGCGCGGCCGGGCGGCGGTCTCGCCCAACTTCCGCCGCAGCCAGGACAGATGGACGTCTATGGTCTGGTCGTCGCCGTAGGACTGCTGCCACACCTCGGCGAGGAGTTCCCTGCGGGGGACGACGACTCCGGGCCGCCCGGCCAGGAAGGCGAGCAGGTCGAACTCCCGCCGGGTGAGGTCCAGTCGGGCACCGTCCAGCTCGGCCTGGCGACGCAGCGGGTCGACGGTCAGCCCGCCGACCCGGAGCACCGGGGACGGCTCCGGCTCTCCCGCGCGGGAACGGGCCCGGCGCAGCACGGCCGCCATCCGGGCCGACAGGTGCTCCACCGAGAAGGGCTTGGTCAGGTAGTCGTCCGCGCCGGCGTTCAACAGCCGTACGATCTCCGCCTCGTCGTCCCGCGCGGTGGCGATGATCACCGGCACGTCCGTGATTCCGCGCAGCATCTTCAGCGCCTCGGAGCCGTCGAGATCGGGCAGTCCGAGGTCCAGGACGACGACGTCGAAACGGAAATGGGCGACCTCGCGCAGCGCCTCCAGCGCCGTCCCGACGCTGCGCACCAGGTGTGCGGCGTCGGTCAGTTGCCGGATGAGCGCCGAGCGTACGAAGGGGTCGTCCTCGACTACGAGAACACGTGCCATGGGCGGCACCGTACGCCATGCCGGGCGGCTCGGTGCGGGCCTGTGGACAACTCCGGACACCACCGCGGGCGCGACACGTGTGGGGCGGGTGGGGCAGTATGGGCCGACGATGCGCAGAGGACTCGTACACGTACTGGCCTGGCTGCTCGCCACGGGCGCGGCGGTCACGCTGTCGTGGTGGGGTGTGCACACGGTGATGGCGGGCACGGCCTACGACCCGCCCCGCGCGCTGCCCATCACGGCGGCCGGCGCGACGACGCAGGAGTCGGGGCCGGTGTCGTCCTCGACCCGGCGCCCGACCGACGCGAAGGCGCCGGAAGCCGCCGATGACGCGGCGGACGCCGGGGACTCGAAGGACGCGCGGGACCCGAAGGGCTCCAAGGACTCCAAGGACTCGAAAGACCAGCAGAGTTCCCGGGACTCCGAGGACACCGCCGCGGACGCGCGGGAGCGGGAGTCGTCGGGGCGGTCGGCGGGCGAGCCCGACGGGGGGTCCCCCGACCCCGCCCCGGGCGGGGCCGACCCCACTCCGCCCGGCCCCGCCCCGGTCACCTCCGGCGAGGTCAAGGCGTACGACACCGACGGCGGCCGGGCGGTCTTCGACCTCGGCGAGACCTCCGCGTCCCTGGTGTCGGCGACGCCCGGGGCGGGCTGGTCGATGCAGGTGTGGAAGACGGAGTCGTGGATCCGGGTGGAGTTCGCGGCGGACGCGGACCGGGTGTCGGTCTTCTGCACCTGGCACGACGGCCCGCCGCGCGTGGAGATCAACGACTACTGACCGGGCGGCCCGGCCCCCTCGCACCCCTCGCCCGTCACCGGAACACCGACGGCGGTGGCGCCGGGGAGTCGACCGCCGCCAGGTCGCTGACCGGGGCGGCACCGCCGGTGAAGTCCCTGAGTTCCCGCCCGTGTTGGACGCGCCCGGGGTGCGGGTCGGAGGCGGCGCGGCGGGTCAGCTCGGCGATCGGCAGGGGCGCGTCGGAGGCGACCAGCACGGAGTTGCCGAAGCGTCTGCCGCGCAGCACCGCCGGGTCGGCGATCAGCGCGAGTTCGGCGAACCGGGCGGCGGCGGTGGCGATCTGGCCGCGCAGATGGGCCAGCGGCGGCCCGTCGGCGAGGTTGGCGACGTAGACCCCGCCGGGGGCGAGGGCCCTGCGGACGTCGTCCAGGAACTCGGTCGAGGTCAGGTGGGCGGGGGTGCGGGCTCCGCTGAACACGTCGGCGACGACGAGGTCGGCCCATCCGTCCCGTACCTTCGCGAGCCCTTCCCGGGCGTCCACCGAGCGCACCCTGATCCGCGCCCCGGGGTCCGGCGGCAGCTCCCTGCGGACCAGTCGCACCAGCCGCGCGTCCCGTTCGACGACCTGCTGGGTGGAGCGGGGCCGGGTGGCGGCGACGTACCGGGCGAGGGTGAACGCGCCGCCGCCGAGATGCACCGCCTGCACGGGCCGGCCGGCCGGCGCGGCGGTGTCGATGACGTGTCCGATCCGCCGCTGGTACTCGAAGGAGAGGTACGCCGGATCGTCCAGGTCGACGTGCGACTGCGGGGCGTCGTCGATCAGCAGCGTCCAGGCCCTCGGCCGTTCCCGGTCGGGGACGAGCCGGGCGATCCCTCCGTCGACGCTCTCGACGACGGCTTCGACGGCGGCCCGCCCGCGTCCGGAGTTCCTGGACCTTCCCATGGGGCCATTGTCGCAACCCGCCCCGGGCCGGACCCGGCCGCCCCGAGCACCGCGCGCATCCCGGCCCGGCGGACTCAGCGGCAGCCGTCCACCGCGTCGAGCAGGCGTCGTGCCTCGCCCAGCGCCTCCCGCAGGACCGCGGGATCGGTGGCGAGGCCGGCGTCGCCCTCGGGCGGCAGCAGCCAGTCCGAGCCCTCCACCGGCGGCTCCTCGGACGCCGGGCTCAGCCCGCGGCCGTCGGTCTCCGTGCAGGTGCTGCCCGGCACGTCCCACGCCGCGGCCGTCCCCGGCGGCACCAGGAACCCGAGTGTGCTCCCGCCGCCGTCGTGCAGTACGGGCCCCATCGCGTCCCCCGCCCCGGCCGCGCCGCGCCGGAGGATGTCCACCGCCTCCAGGCCCTGCCGGGCCGGAACCGTCACCACGTCGCAGCAGCCCGGCGGTCCGTCCGAGGGTCTGCCCGACGGTCTGTCCGACGGCGTTCGGGGTTCACTGTTCCGGCTGGTCACCATCCCGGCCTCCACGTTCCGGCTCCACCACACACGGGGTTCAACGCGACGGACCGTCATGGGCTACGGCGAAACCCAATAGCACAGAATGGCAGTTCATGGCGGATCACGGACGAGATATCCGGTTTGTGGCCAAACTTTGCGTGGCGACTCCGTCACAGCAGGTACGTTCTTGCCCGCCGGCAACAGAGCGGAGCGACGGATGGACCGCTCTGCCTCCGGCATGGTTCGACGGTTCGCAGAGAGGACCCGGCCATGGCGTCGTCAACGGTGCCCTCGTCCCAGCCCGACCGGCCACCACGGCCGAATCTCGTCTTCCGGCAACTGCGCGGAACGCGCTCGCCGGCCGAGTTCGCCGCGTCGGTCCGCAGGGCCGCTCGCGAGATAGGCGAGCGGGTCAGCTGTGACGCGCGGTACGTGCACCGGGTGGAGGCAGGCGAGATCCGCTGCCCCAACTACGCCTACGAACGCGTGTTCCTGCACATGTTTCCCGGCCGCACGCTGACCGACCTGGGCTTCGCGCCCCGCGCGTCGGTCCGCGGGCGCCGGGCGCGGGACGACGGGGAGACTCCCCCGGCGCCCGACGCGGCCCCGGCACTCGTCACGAGTGAGACCGGCGGGGCCCCTGAGTCGTATGACACACAGAACCCGTACGACCCGCACCACCCGTACCACACGCACCACAACTACGAGGAGAGCGACGTGCTGCGTCGCGCATTCATGACCGGCGGGGGCGCCACGGTGGCCGCCGCCTCACTGGGCCCGCTCGCCCTGGCCCCGGACGCCTCGGCGGCACAGCGCGCCGTGCGCCGCCCCGGGGCGAGCGACGCGGGTGCCCTGGAAGACGCCGTCCGCCGGATCAGGCTGCTCGACGACCGGCACGGGGCCGACGGCCTCTACCGGAGGGCGGCGGCACCGCTGCGCGCCGCCTACGCCCTGCTCGACGCCGGGGCGACCCGGCAGCGGACGGCGGACCGGCTGTACGCGGGCGCCGGTGAACTGGCCATCTCGGTGGGCTGGCTGGCGCACGACTCGGGCCGGTTCGACGACGCCCGCTCGCACTACGCGGAAGCGCTGGCGACCGCGCGGGTGACCGGGGATCCGGGGCTGGAGGCGCACGCCTTCTGCAACACGGCGTTCCTCGCCCGGGACTCCGGCCGGCCCCGGGAGGCGGTGCGGGCGGCGCAGGCCGCGCAGCGGGCCGCGCGCCCGCTCGGCTCCGCCCGGCTGATGTCGCTGCTGGCGCTGCGCGAGGCGGGCGGCTGGGCCGGGCTCGCCGACCGGTCCGGCTGCGAGCAGGCGCTGGCCCGCGCGCAGGCCTACTTCGACCGCGGCCCCGCGCCGGCCGATCCCGAGTGGATGTCCTTCTACGGGGAGGCCGAGCTGGAGGGCCTGGAGGCGCAGTGCTGGTCGGCCCTGGGCGACTGGCCGCGGGCCGCCCGGCACGCGCGGCGGGCCGCCGAGCTCCAGAACCCGCACTTCACCCGCAACATCGCGCTGTACACGGCGGAGCTGGCGGACGACCTGGCCCGCGGCGGGCACCCGGACGAGGCGGCGGCCGCGGGGATGCGGGTGCTGGACCTGCTGCCCGAGGTCCAGTCGTCCCGGGTCCGCACGATGCTGGCGGGCACGGCCCGCGTACTCCTCCCGCACCGCCGCACCTCGGACGTGTCGGCCTTCCTGGACCGCCACGACTCCCTCCCCCGCACGACGTGACCGCCCCGGACCGACCTCAGGCCCGGGCCGGCGTCGGGTCCGGGCCGGCGTCGGGTCCGGGCCGGCGTCAGGTCCGGGCCGGCGTCAGGTCCGGGCCGGCGTCAGGTCCGGGCCGGCACCGGGTCGGCTCACCCCGCCAGGTGACCCAGGTCGTTCCAGCTCTCGACGGCCGGCTCCCCGTACGCCCAGCCCAGGACCGACAGTGACGTCGGGTTGAGGCGGATGCGGGCCGCGAAGTCGAGCGGCAGCCCCAGCCAGCGGGCACCGATCGAGCGCAGGATGTGTCCGTGGGCGAAGACCAGCACGTCCCGGTCGGCGGAGCGCGCCCAGGCGACCACCTCGTCCGCGCGGGCCGTCACCTCGGCGAGGGTCTCCCCCTCGGGCACGCCGTCGCGCCAGATCAGCCAGTCGGGGCGGTCCGCCCGTATCTCGTCGGGGGTCATGCCCTCGTACGCCCCGTAGTGCCACTCCATGAGGGTGTCCCAGGTCTGCGCGCGCTCGCCGAACCCGGCGAGCTCGCAGGTCTCCCGCGCGCGTACCAGCGGACTGGTGCGCACCTCGACGTCCGGCAGCCCGTCGTACGGCGGCCGGTGCAGGCGCTCACCGAGCAGCTTGGCGCCCTGCCGGCCCTCGTCCAGGAGGGGCACGTCGGTCCTGCCGGTGTGCTTGCCGGACAACGACCACGCGGTCTGTCCGTGCCGGGCCAGCAGGATGCGCGGTGCCATGAGAGACCTTCCGGGAGAAATCGGGGGCGGAACCCCTCCATCATCGCGCACCCTGGAGTGGGGCAACCCGGCGGGCGATCTCAGCGTCTATCAGGGCCGAAGGCACCTCATGAGGGGCGCGAGTACGCCTAGAGTGGCTGTTCGGATCGCCGTGGGGGCAGGAGTGAGTGTGAAGGGGGAGGGCGATCGGATGCCGCACACCGAGACACCGGGTACCGAAGGGGCCCCGGCGATCCGGCTGCGCTGGTGGACCGAGCTGCCGCTGATCCTCCTCGTGTACGCCTGTTACTCGGCGGGGCGCCTGTTGGTCCGGGGCGACGTCACCGACGCCGTGGACCACGGACTGGCGATCCTGCGCATCGAGCAGGCGCTCCACCTCAACGCCGAGCACCCGCTCAACCGGCTGTTCACGCGCGAGCCGTGGCTGGGCATACCGGCCGACTTCTGGTACGCGTCGCTGCACTACCTGGTGACGCCCGCGCTCCTGGTCTGGCTGTTCCGTTCCCAAGCGGTGCACTACCGCGCCGCCCGCACCTGGCTGATGACGTCCACCTTCATCGGGCTGATCGGCTTCACCCTGCTGCCCACCTGCCCGCCCAGGCTGCTCGACGCGAGCCACGGTTTCGTCGACACCATGGCCCAGTACAGCTCGTACGGCTGGTGGGCCGGTGAGGCCAGCGCCCCGCGGGGCCTGGGCGGGCTGACCAACCAGTACGCGGCGATGCCGAGCCTGCATGTGGGCTGGGCCCTGTGGTGCGGTGTGATCCTGTGGCGGATCGGCGGAACCCAGACGACGAGGGCGGCGAGGACGGCCGCCGTCGGCTATCCGCTGGTGACGGTCGTCGTGGTGATGGGCACCGCCAACCACTACTTCCTGGACGCGGTCGCGGGTGCCGCCGTGATGGGCGCCGGGCTGCTGCTCGCCCCCGTCGTGACGCGGTACACGGACCGGGTGAGGGCCCGTCTGCTGCCGCGCCCGGCGCCGGTCCCGGCGGCCTCCCCCGTCCCGGGTTCCCCGATTGTCAGTGCCGGATGCCAGACTTCCGCGGGTGAGCAATTTCCACGACAGCGGCCACGGCAGCGGCAGTTCGAGCCACGGTTCGCCCCGGAAACCGAACCGGGCGGCGCTCCCCCCTCCGACCAGGGGGAAGGAGCCCAGGCCGCTCCGGCACCGGCTCGCTGAGCTGCGCGGTCCGGACGTGTCGGCGAAGGCGCTGGACGCACGCGCCCTGGCCGCCCTGGCCGCCAACCCGGGCTGCGCGCGCCGCGCGATCCTCGACGGCGCGGGAGTGGACAAGGCGAGACTGGCGGGCGCGCTGGGCTCGCCCTCGGTCTTCGGCCAGTCCCAGTTCGCGTTCGTCCGGGGCAACGCGTTCGAGGCCCGGGTCAAGGCGGACGGCGGTACGGAGCTGCTGCGGCTCGTCCACGAGAAGCTGGACCGCTCCGCGGAACCGCCCACCGGCGCGCGGGTGCCGGACCTGACCGCGTCCGGCCCCCAGGGGCGCGCCGCGCGCACGGAGTTGGCGCTGGGCGAGGCCGCGCGGGCGCGGGACGGGTGGACACTGCTCGACCACCCCCTGCTCGCGCTGGACGTCGCGGGCTCGCCGGCCTTCCTGGAACCGGACGCGGTGGTGGTGCACCCGGACGGCAGCTGGACGGTCGTGGAGATCAAGTCCTTCCCCATGCTGGACGGGGCGGCGGACCCGGCGAAGGTCGGCGCGGCGGCCCGGCAGGCGGCGGTGTACGTGCTGGCGCTGGAGGAGGTCGCCGCCCGCCTCACCACCGTCCCGGCCCCCCGCGTGCGGCACAGGATCCTGCTGGTGTGCCCGAAGGACTTCTCCAATTTGCCGACCGCGTCCGCCGTGGACGTGCGCAAGCAGCGCGCGGTGACCGCCCGCCAGCTGGCCCGGCTCACCCGGATCGAGGACATCGCCGGTGCGCTCCCCGAGGGCACCTGTTTCGCACCCGAGCTGCCCCGCGAGCGGCTCACGGCGGCCGTGGAGTCGGTCCCGGCGAGCTACGCGCCGGAGTGCCTGTCCGCGTGCGAGCTGGCCTTCCACTGCCGGGACCGTTCCCGCGCGCAGGGCGCGGTGACCTCCCTGGGCCGCCCGGTCCGTGCCGAACTGGGCGGTCTGACGACGGTCGAGGACGTGCTGGCGGCGGCCCGCGGTGAGGCCGGCGATCCCGACGACCCGACGGTGGCCGCCCTGCGCAGGGCGGCGGCGCTGCGGGCGGAGGCCCTCGCCGACGCACAGGTCCCCGTCGGC
Organism: Streptomyces sp. NWU339; assembly: GCF_003143855.1. Taxonomy (GTDB): domain Bacteria; phylum Actinomycetota; class Actinomycetes; order Streptomycetales; family Streptomycetaceae; genus Streptomyces. The sequence continues at coordinate 52,719 of NZ_QFRK01000024.1, read as the reverse complement.
GCACAAGCCCTCACCGGCCGCCCGGAGGTGGCCCCTTGTCGCTGATCGCCACCCTGGCCCGCCTCGAGGCCGTCAGCACCGGTCGCGCCCAGCCCGCCGCCACCGTCCGGCACCGGCATCTGTCCGAGCGGCCGCTGGTGTTCGTGCCGCTGATCACCGCCGGTGAGGCGGGTGCCCCGCTCGGCGCGCTGGTGGGCACCGACCGGGACGCGCCGCGGCTGCTGGCCGTGCCGCAGCCGCGCGACCGGGACCTCAGGTTCGCGTTCCTGGCCGAACTGGCCGACGTGGTCCTGCCGTACGTGGACAGCTGCGCCGAGGCGGTGGAGGCCGCGGAACGCAGCGAGACCGACCCGGAGACCGGAAAGCGGGTCAAGGTCGAGGTCGAGCTGTGCGCGGACGCGCCGCAGCTGATCGTGCCGAGCCGGGCCGGCGTCGACCTCGTACGGCTCCTCGGCCGTTCCACCCGGTTCCGGCGCACGGCGGAGCAGGACCCGGAGGCCCCCTTCCCGGCACCGCCCCGGGTGCCGTTGCTGGGGCGGTGGCTGACGCACTTCGGGGAGCGGGCCCGGGTGCCCGGCTCGTCGCTCCTGACGGCCATGACGGATCTGCTGGGCCGGCACTGGGCGACCGGTCAGTCCACGCTGGAGGACCAGCACCTGGGGGCGCTGCTCGCCTGGATCGACCCGCCCGAGGGACGCTCCGGGGCCGAGGCGGCGCGGGAGGCGGAGCTGGCGCGGGACGCCGGCGGTCAGCTGCTGTGTCCGCCCGCGGGCCCGGCGACCGACCCCGCGTTCGACAACAAGCTGCTCGCCCCGGGCGTCGAGCGGTACGACCGCGCCCGCAGCGCGCTCGCCGCCGCGGAGGACGGTCTGGAGGCCGACGACCGGCTCGGCGCGCTGGCCGCCGCCGAGCGGGAGATCCGCAAGCTGGTGGAAAGCCGTACGCGGCCCACCTGGGACGCGGTGTGGCGGGGCCTGGATCTGCTGCGTGCGCTGCCGGAGGGGGCGCGCGTCGAGGAGCGGTGGACGCGCGACCGCTGGTCGTTCACCGGTCACCGGGACCGGGTGCTGGCCGGTGAGCCGCCGCAGCCGCGCCGCGACGACGCGGTGACGGCGGCCAACAAGCTCGCCACGCGCGAGCGGGAGCAGGCCCGGCTGGAGGCCCAGGAGGCCCTGGACGACCCGTTGGTGATGGCGGGCCGGCGGCTGTCCGGGGAGGCGTTCGCGGGCGAGGTCGTCGAGGTCGTCATGGCGTACAGCGAGAGCAAGCGGCCGAGCCCCCGCCCGCTGGTCACCGTCCGGACGGACGACCACCCGTACCTGGGCGAGCGGGCCAGGGTGTACCGCTCGCTGGGCGGGAAGCCGCAGACGGCCGAGTTCGTCGCCGTGGAGGACTCGGAAGCCGGGGAAGCGGACGGTTCCCTGCTCGTGCTGCGGATCCTGGACAAGATGGGCCGCGGCAAGGAGCCCGAGGCGGGTTCGTTGCCGGAGAAGGGCGACCGGCTCTGCTTCACACTGTTCGAACACGAGCCGCGCGGCGGGGCGAAGCTCCCCGACCCGGAGGAGACCCCGTGGACCCACGGCGGCCCGCCCGGTGCCGCGACCGCCGCACCGGAGGCCGCCGACCCGGTGACCGAGGAGGACCTCCTTTGAACCCTCCCCCTCGCGAACGAGGAGGATTCCTGGCTCACGCTGCCCCGTCGCTCAGCGAACGACCAGGTCTTACGCGATCAGCACCAGCCGGGTTGGAACCAGCCCGGTTTCCCCAGAGATCGGAGGTTGTTGTGCCAGCTTGGCTCTCGCTCAGCACGCCGCGACACTACCATCCGCCAACGGACTGGAACTCTCAGTGACCACCCCTGTCCAAGAGGCGGGCTTCGACCCCGGCGCGGCGGCCACCCGTGCCACCGACGCGATCCTGCGCGACACGCTGCACGGCACCGCGCGCGGTGTGGTCGTCGACTCCCCGCCCGGCGCCGGCAAGTCCACGCTGGTGGTCCGCGCGGCACTGGAACTCGCCGAGGCGGGGCGCCCGTTGATGGTGGTGGCGCAGACCAACGCGCAGGTCGACGACCTGGTCCTGCGGCTCGCCGAGAAGAACCCGGACCTGCCGGTCGGCCGGCTGCACAGCAGCGACACCGACCCGTACGACAAGGCGCTGGACCAGCTGGAGAACGTCCGCAAGTCGGCGAAGGCCGCCGATCTCGCCGGGCTCGACGTGGTCATCTCCACGGCCGCCAAGTGGGCGCACGTCAAGGGCGTCGAACCGTGGGCGCACGCGATCGTCGACGAGGCGTACCAGATGCGCTCGGACGCGCTGCTCGCCGTGGCGGGGCTGTTCGAGCGGGCGCTGTTCGTGGGCGACCCGGGGCAGTTGGACCCGTTCTCGATCGTGGGCGGCGAGCAGTGGGCGGGCCTTTCCTACGACCCGTCCGCGTCCGCCGTGACGACCCTGCTCGCCCACAATCCCGAGCTGCCGCAGCACCGTCTGCCGGTGTCGTGGCGGCTGCCCGCCTCGGCGGCGCCCCTGGTGTCGGACGCGTTCTACCCGTACACGCCGTTCCGCAGCGGCACCGGCCCCGGCGACCGGCGGCTCACCCTCGGTGTCCCGTCGGACGGCTCGGGTCCGGACCGGGTGATCGACGAGGCCGCCGAGTCCGGCTGGGGCCTGCTGGAGCTGCCCGCCCGGCACACCCCGCGCACCGACCCGGAGGCGGTCCGGGCGGTGGCCCTGGTCGTCCGCCGGCTGCTGGACCGGGAGGGCGCCACGACCTCCGAGCGCCCCGCCCCCGACCCGGTTCCGCTCACCGCCGACCGGATCGCCGTCGGCACCGCCCACCGGGATCAGGCGGCGGCGGTCCGGGCGGCGCTGGCCGAGCTGGGCGCGGCGGACGTCACCGTCGACACGGCCAACCGGCTCCAGGGTCGGGAGTTCGACGTCACGGTGGTGCTGCATCCACTGTCCGGCCGCCCCGACGCCACCGCCTTCCACCTGGAGACCGGCAGGCTGTGCGTGCTGGCCTCCCGGCACCGGCACGCCTGCATCGTGGTGTGCAGGGCGGGCGTGGGCGAGCTGCTGGACGCCTACCCGTCGACGGAACCGGTCCAGCTGGGCACCCTCGTGAAGTTCCCGGACGGCTGGGAGGCGAACCACTCGGTCCTGGCCCACCTCGCGGAACACCGGGTCGAATGGCAACCCTGACCACCGCGGACCCGGTCGCGCCTGCCCCGAGGCCCTCTTGCCAGGGCGCGGGACAATGGACGGTGGCCCACTCACCGGCGGGCCGACGTGACGTACGCGTACGACCGGCATGACGAGCACGACGTGTCCGACGTGTACAGCGTGTACGACGAGAAGGACGAGCAAGAGGGAGATGACATGGCGGAGCCCACGCCGCACCGGGACCGACCGCGGCTACGCCCCGCGCCCCTGCTGTTCGAGCCCGCGGAGGCGGCCGCCGACCCGGAGCACTTCTTCGACCTGGAGTCGATCGACGACCCGCGCGCGCTGCTGGAGCGGGCGACGGAGCTGACGCTCGCGTTCCGCGCGGCGACGGACCGGGCTGTGGAGTTCCAGGCGGTGGCGGCGGCGCAGCTGGCCGACCCTCGGCGCTTCGACCGGCTGACGCCGGCCGCCATCGCCGAGCGGGCAGAGTGGACCGAGGACTACGCGAAGAAGATGATCGAGTTCGGTCGGGACCTGCTGCACGGGAGTGAGGGCCGGGGGCACGCCGACCCGGTGTGAGCGGCGCACGCACGGTCACGCGCGACCGGCCACCACCCTCGGCCCTCGAACAGGCGCGGCATATGCCAGGTGGGCAAGATACCGCCTCCCCGCCCCGGTGTCCTCGATTCCCGCAACCCTGGGAAACCGTTCCCTCACCACGGGTAGACAGGCTCCATGAGCAGCGCACACAGTGCACGCAGTGCACGCAAGGTATCCGACGTCAGCGGCGTCACCCCGGACGGCGCCGCCTGGCTCGCCTCCGCAGGAACGTATCCGCGCAGCACCCTCTCGCTCTGGGAGGAGCGGCCGCACGCGCCCGTCGTGCTGCCCTGCGGCTCCGCCTTCGACGTGGTGAGCGCCCCCTCGACCTTCGGGCGCCGGATGCTGGACCGGATGTGGGACGAGGGACCGGGTTCCGGTCCGGTGGCCGAGTTCCGCGGCCGGATGCTGCTGTTCTCGGCACCCGGCACCGCCCAGCGGCTGCCGGCGCTGCTGGAGTGGGAGGAGTGGGACGCCCGCGGCAGGACGGCCGGGGAGGCGGGCCGTACGGGCGCCGTCCCGCCCCTGCTGTGCCACGGCACCGGCGACGCGGTGACCGTTCCGGCCCCGGATCCCGGCGACCGGGCGGACCGCTCCGGCTCGCGCTGGCTGGTCGCCCCGGACACGCGTCACCCCTGGTTACCGGGCCCGGAGGTGCTGCTCTGGGCGGCCGTACGGGCGGCGCGCGCGGCCGTGCGGATATCGATTTTTCCTCCCGCCGACCAGGGTGCTAATGTCTACGACGTCAGCAGGCGCCGCTAGCTCAGTTGGTTAGAGCAGCTGACTCTTAATCAGCGGGTCCGGGGTTCGAGTCCCTGGCGGCGCACGACACGGAAAGGCCCCTTGCGAAAGCAAGGGGCCTTTCACGCGTCTCCCCTCCCCTTCCCGGGCCCGATGCTGATCTGCACCGTCCACGCCCCCGAAGCCGTACGCTCCAGCACCTCCACCCGCACGCCCTCCCCCGGCACCGTGAAGCTCTCGCCGAGGGCGACCGGGGCGTCCGCGAGGGACGGGTAGACCGAGTCCCCCCAGCAGGCCTCCGTGTGCGGGTGGGCGTCGACGACCTCGATCGGCCCCTCACCGGACCGGGTGGTGCCGCGCACCTTGTAGACCAGCACCCCCGACCGGCAGGCGCCCGCGTCGTCGCCGACGGGACCGCGCACCTCGAAGGCGAGCACGCTGTCCGGGCCGGTGCGCACCACGGCTAGCTTGATGCCCCGGCCCAGCCCGAAGGACGGTGCCCCGGCGGCACCGGTCACCGGCACGCCGGGCCCCGCCCCGAGCGGCTCCAGCGTCAGCCGCACGGGCCCCGCATCCTGCACGCACCGCACCTGCCGGGGCTCCAGCCAGCCCAGCTTCCACTTGTGCCAGCCGAACAGGTCGGGGGCGAGGGCGAACTGGCTGCCCATCAGGTCCCAGTCACCGACGTGGGTGTCCCAGTCGCCCTTGCCGTCCACGGGCCGGTTGTAGAGGTCGGGGAGGTCGAAGACATGGCCGGTCTCATGGGCGAGGACCAGCCGGTCCGGCGGGTGGTCCTCGAACACGGTGACGACCCGGCGGATGTCGGTGCCGTCCGCCCGCATCGGGGTCTCCAGGTTGACGACCTTGGTGGCGTCGGAGTCCACCCCGGGCGCGTCCGGGTCGGCGACGAAGTACACGACGTCGTAGCGCGAGAAGTCGACCTTCGGGTCGGCGGCGGCGAGCGCGTCGCGCAGGTAGGCGGACCGGTCCCGCACGGTCCAGTCACGCTGTATGGCGTACGCGGTGGACGGGCGCGGCATCGGGATCCAGCCACGCAGGATGTGCGGGCGCAGGGTGAACCTGCCGTAGGAGGCCCGGTGGAAGAAGTCGCTGGTGGCGGGGAAGTGGTCGGCGCCGATGTCGTCGGGGGTGGTCAGGGGGTGCGAGTCCGGGAAGGACAGGAACACCATGACGGCGTCCAGCCGGCCGGTCGGCCGGGGGTAGGCGGCGTTCCAGGTGTCCAGGCCCTCCGAGTGGTGTGCGTCGGTGCGGGTCAGGGCGCAGGCGTCCGCGGAGAAGGGCTCGGCGTCGGAGGGCCCCGTCACCAGGGACGTGGCCGCGAGCGCCGACATGGTGGTGAGCACGGCCGCCGCGCTGCGCAGCCAGGGGCGGCCGCATGCACCACCCTGTCGGCCCAATCCCCTGAGAGCCTCATGACCGAGTCGCCTCAGGGGGAGCTGGCGCGGCACAAAGACCTCCGGGAGACGGTTCGCGGGACACCGCACCCAGAATGTGGTTGATTGTCATACTGCGCCCTGTTTATCTGCACCGGACGGGTGAGAGGCCGAGAAATCCGTTCACGTTCGACGCCTCGAACCACTTACGGAACGTCACAACCGGTCTCAGGCCTGAAGAAGCCGTCCAGCTCCGAGCGGAAACGATCTGGCAGAGATGCGGGACCGTGCTGGACACTGGACAGTGACTGGAAGGGCTCCGGGTCGGCCTCTATGATCGGCACACTTTCCTGAGACATTCCTGAGGCTTTCCGGCACGGACAGCGATCGAGTGCACGGCGGGAGCGAGCGGTGAGCGGAACGTCCGAAGGGCCGACGCCCACAGCAGACCTCAACCAGCCGATCGTCACGGAGAGTGACGCCCCTGCCCCGCTCCGTGCCGAACGTGAAGAGCCGACTTCACCCCCGGCGCCCTCGTCGCCTTCACCCCAGGCGCTCCCCCCGTCGTACCGCTCCGTCTTCACGGCCGCTCCGCTCGCCATGGCGGTGGTCGACCGCGAGGGCAGGGTGGTCAGCGCCAACAGCACCCTCGCCACCCTGCTGGGTCGCGCCCCGGACACCCTGGTCGGGGCCGTCGCCGCCGACCTGGTGGACCTCTCCTCCGACGCGCGCGCCTGGCACTCCTACCGCGAGGTGCTGTGCGGCCGGCAGGCGAAGCTGCGCTGCACCCGCCGGCTCAAGCACCCCGAGGGGCACTCGCTGTGGGTGCAGGTGTCGGTCGCGCCACTCCCCCCTGAGGCGGCGGACGCGGGGGACGTGCCCGAGGGGCCGGGCGTCCTGCTGTCCGTCGCCGACGTCAGCGCCCGCCGCGAACTCCAGGCCCGGCTCCACTACTTGCAGATGCACGACCCGGTGACCCGGCTGCCCAACCGCACCCTGTTCTTCGAACGGCTGACGGCGGCCCTGGAGGCGGAGTCCTACGAGCAGAGCGGCACCGGCCGGATCGGGCTCTGCTCCCTGGACCTCGACGGGTTCAAGGCCATCAACGACGCCCTGGGCCACCGCGTCGGCGACCGGCTGCTGGCCGCCGTCGCCGAACGGCTGACGCTGTGCGCCGAGGAGGCGGGCCGGTCCAGGACCGGCACCCCGCTGGTGGCCCGGCTCGGCGGGGACGAGTTCGCGCTGCTGGTCGAGGACTCCACGGGCACCGAACAGCTCGCCGACCTCGCCGAGTCGGTGCTCGGGGCGATCCAGGACCCCTTCGACGTGGACGGCCGGCGGCTGTCGGTCTCGGCGTCCATCGGGGTGGTCGAACGGCACGCGGCCGGGACCACGCCCACCGCGCTGATGCAGGCCGCCGACACGACGCTCTACTGGGCGAAGGCCGACGGCAAGTCCCGCTGGACGCTGTTCGACCCGGAACGCAACGCGCACCGCATGACCCGCCAGGCCCTCGCCTCCACGCTGCGCCCCGCCGTCGACCGGGGCGAGTTCACGCTGGAGTACCAGCCGCTGGTCGGCATGGAGGACGACCGGGTGCACGGTGTGGAGGCACTGGTCCGCTGGAACCACCCGCAGTTCGGCACCCTGACACCGAACCGGTTCATCTCCATCGCCGAGGAGGACGGCTCGATCGTCCCGCTCGGGCGCTGGGTGCTGCGCACCGCCTGCCGGCAGGCCCGCCGCTGGCAGGTCGAGCACCCCACCGAGCCGCCGATCTTCGTCAGCGTCAATGTGGCGGTCCGGCAGGTCTGGGACTCCGACCTGGTCGCGGACGTCGCCGAGACCCTGACGGAGACGGGCCTCGCCCCGCAGCTGCTCCAGCTGGAGCTGACCGAGTCGGCGGTGATGGGCTCCTCGGGCCGGCCCCTCCAGGCGCTGAAGGCGCTCAGCGACATGGGCGTGCGCATCGCCATCGACGACTTCGGCACCGGCTACTCGAACCTGGCCTACCTCAGCCGGCTGCCGGTGTCGGTGCTGAAACTGGACGGCGCCTTCGTCCGGGGCTTCCCCTACGAGGACCGGGACGAGACGCCCAGCCCGGCGGACGAGGCCATCGTCGAGGCGATGGTGCAGCTCGCCCACCGGCTGGGGCTGACGGTCACCGCGGAGTGCGTGGAGACCACGGCGCAGGCCACCCGGCTGCGCCGGATCGGGTGCGACACCGGCCAGGGCTGGCTGTACTCCCGCCCGGTGTCACCGGACCGCATCTCCGAACTGCTGGGCACGCCCGGGGTTCAGGCGGACGTCGTGGGCAACCCGTAGGCGTCGGCGATGAGTTCGTAGGAACGCAGGCGTATGTCACCGCTGTGCGCGTTGGCCGTGATCATCAGCTCGTCGGCGCCGGTGCGCTTGTGCAGCTCGTCCAGGCCGGCGCGGACCTCGTCCGGGGTGCCGTGCACGACGTTGGCGTTCCAGGACTCGACGAAGTCCTGCTCCATCGGCGAGAACGGGTACGCCTCCGCCTCCTCGGGGGTGGGCACCAGGCCGGGGCGGCCGGTGCGCAACCGGACCATGTTGAGCGCGGCGGCCAGGACCTGGCGCCGGGCCTCCTTCTCGTCGTCGGTCGCGAGCGCGGAGACCCCGATCAGGGCGTAGGGCTCGTCGAGGACGTCGCTCGGGGTGAACGACTCGCGGTAGAGGTCCAGCGCGGGGACGGTGTTCTGCGCGGAGAAGTGGTGGGCGAAGGCGAACGGCAGGCCGAGCAGGCCGGCCAGCCGGGCGCTGAAGCCGGAGGAGCCGAGCAGCCAGATCGGCGGCCGGTGCGTCGACTGCACCCCGCCGGGCGAGGTCGCCTGGACCGGGCCGGGGACGGCGTGGATGCGGCGGTAGCGGTGGCCGTCGGGGAAGTCGTCGTCCAGGAAGCGGGTCAGCTCGGCGAGCTGCTGGGGGAAGTCGTCGGCGCCCTCGTTCAGCCGTTCGGTGCGGCGCAGGGCGGCGGCGGTGGCGCCGTCGGTGCCGGGGGCGCGGCCGAGGCCGAGGTCGATCCGGCCGGGGGCCATGGCCTCGAGCGTGCCGAACTGCTCGGCGATGACGAGCGGGGCGTGGTTGGGCAGCATGACCCCGCCCGAGCCGAGCCGGATGCGGTCGGTGTGCGCGGCGAGGTGGGCCAGGATCACCGCCGGGGAGGAGGACGCCACACCCGGCATGGAGTGGTGCTCGGCGACCCAGAACCGGTGGAAGCCGCGCGCCTCGGCGAGACGGGCGAGGTCGACACCGGTGCGCAGCGCCTCGGTGGCGGTGTGGCCGGCGCCGACGGTGACCAGGTCGAGGACGGACAGGGGCACGGGGGCGGTGCCCTGTGCCGTGCCTCGGATCTCGTCGGCTGCGGTGTCGTCTGCGGCCACGGTGGGGTGCCTCCTGTTTCGGGTGACGTCTCACCGGTCCACCAACAGGAGGGTGTCCCTGTTTGTTCCCCGCCTCGCCGCCCGCTGCGGGCGCGCCCGCCCGCACCGCTCACACCTGCACGATCGGCTCCCGGGTGAACAGGGCGCCCAGGGACGGGGCGTTCACCCTGCGGTCGGCCAGGCGCAGGGCCTCCCAGACGGTGACCTGGTTGGCGGTGAGGACCGGTTTGCCGAGGTCCTTCTCCAGCGCCGCGAGGTGGGCGACCGTGTGCAGGGCCGTGTCGGGGAGGAGGACGGCCTGGGCGTCCGGGTGGTCGGCCGCGCGGGCCAGGGCGAACACCTCGGCCTCGCCCCAGGTGCCGACCTCCGCCGCCGTGATGATCCCGGAACTGGTCACCCCGGTCACCGACACCGAGCCGGTGCCCAGGAACCCGGCGAAGAGCGCGGCCACGTCGTCCGGGTAGGTCGCGCCGACGGCGACCCGCCGCGCCCCGATCTCCCGTGCCGCGTGCACGAAGGCGAACGACGTGGAGGACGCGGGTGTGCCCGCCGCCCGGGCGAGGGCGCGCACCTGCTCCTGCGCGCCCTCCCAGCCGCGTACGAAGCTGCCGCTGGTGCAGGCCCACACCACCGCGTCGACGCCCGCGCGCCGCAGCTCCCCGACGCCGGCCGCGAGCCGGCCGGCGTCACCCATCTCGAGCAGCGCATCGACCCGGTGCGCGTCCTCACCGATGTCGGTGTGCACCAGGTCCACCCGGATGTCACTGCCCAGCAGCTGCTCGGCGCGCGGATAGTCGTCCTCGGCGGAGTGTCCCGGATAGAGGAATCCCAGTGCGGTCATGTCCAGCCTTCCTGCTGCTTCTCGTCCGGCACTCCCGGCACGCCCGGAACGCCTTGGGCACCCTGCACGCCCGGCGCCTCCGGCCCGTCCGGCAGTACCGGAGCGGGCGGCGGCACCGGACTCCGCGGCAGCACCGCGCCGGACGTCCGGTCCGGCAGTACGGCCTCGGCGCCGGTCCCGGTCTCGGTCCCGGTCCCGGGCGTGACGCGCGCCGACGTGTCGATCAGCGCCTGATACGGTCCCACCGCCTGAGTACCCAATCGGCGCAACGCCGCCCACATGGTCACCTGGTTGGCCGAGATGACCGGTATGCGCAGTTCCGCCTCCAGTTGCGGGATCACGTCGTACGTCGGCAGGTTGGTGCAGGAGAGGAACAGCGCGTCCGCCGCGCCGAGCCGGCCGCGCTCCACCGCCCGCCGGGCCATGTCCACCACCTCGCGGTAGGCGACCCGCCAGATCTGCCGGGTCAGGCCCATGTACGCGCAGCCGGTGACCGTGACCCCGGCCTGCGCCACGTACTGCTCCAGCGACCGGGTCACCGACACGGTGTACGGCGTCACCAGCGCCACCCGCCGCACGTCCAGTTCCACCAGCGCCTCCAGCAGCGCGCCGGAGGTGGTGACCGCCGGGACCGCGCCGGTCCTGCTCATCGCCTCGCACATGGCGCGCTCCCCCAGGACCCCGCCGACGAAGCTGCCGGACGTGCAGGCGTAGGCGACGACCTCGGGGCCGACCGCGGTGAGCGTGCTCACCGCGTTGCCGAGGGTCTCGTGTTCACTGATCAACCGGGCGAGGTCCAGGCTGACCTCGACCGGCACGTACGGCGTTCGGGTGAGATGCAGGGACACGTCGTCCGGCATCCAGCGCCAGAGTTCGCGGTCCAGCGCGAAGTCGAAGGGGGCGACCACGCCGACACCGCGCTGCGGTCCGGGTCCGCCGATGAAGGAGACGTCCATGTCAGCACCGGCCTCACGGTGAGAGACGAGCACGCAACGGTTCGCCGAAACGCCCGTGTTGACGACGGTAGGTTCGGGGTGCCAGCGTGGTCAATCCGCACATCTCAGACTTCCGGTCATCCGGGGAAACGGCGGCCCATGTCCACCCCCTCGCCCACCCCCGCGGACACTGCCTCGACCACCTCTTCGCCCACGCCGGGGGCCGTCCCCACGCTGCTCGTCCTGGACGCCGATCCGCCGCCCCGGCTGGGCCGGCTGACCGGCAGGGTCCGGGTCGAGCACGCGGACGCCTCGACGCTCGCCGAGCGGCTCCCACACGCCGACGTGCTGCTGGTCTGGGACTTCACCTCGCACGCGGTGCGTTCCGCCTGGCCGGGCGGGGGGCCGCGGCCGCGCTGGGTGCACACCGCGAGCGCCGGAGTGGATCACCTTCTCTGTCCGGAACTCGCCGCCTCCGACACGGTGGTCACCAACGCGCGGGGCGTCTTCGACCGGCCGATCGCCGAGTACGTCGCCGCTCTCGTACTGGCGTTGGCCAAGGATCTGCCGCGGACGCTGGAGCTCCAGCGGGAACGGACCTGGCTCCACCGCGAGTCGCGCAAGGTCGCCGGGACCCGCGCCTGCGTCGTCGGATCGGGGCCGATCGGCCGGGCCGTCGCCGGCACGCTCGAGGCGCTCGGCGTCACCACCGCGCTGGTCGGCCGCACTCCCCGCGCGGGGGTGCACGGCTCCGAGGACCTGGACCGGCTGATCGCCCGCGCGGACTGGGTGATCGCCGCCGCGCCGCTGACCGAGCAGACCCGGGGCATGTTCGACGCCCGCCGCTTCGGGGTGATGCAGCCGTCCGCCCATTTCGTCAACGTCGGGCGCGGGCCGCTGGTCGTCGAGGACGCGCTCGCCGAGGCACTCGGGCAGCACCGGATCGCGGGCGCCGCCCTGGACGTCTTCGAGGCCGAGCCGCTCGCCCCGGACAGCCCGCTGTGGCGGGCCCCCGGACTGATCGTGTCGCCGCACATGAGCGGGGACACGATCGGCTGGCGGGACGAACTCGCCGCCCAGTTCGTGGAGTTGTACGAGCTGTGGGAAGCGGGCAAGCCGCTGGTGAACGTGGTCGACAAGCAGCTCGGGTACGTACCCGGGCACTGACGTGGCGGGAGAGCGGATGTCTGATTTCACCGGGTTCTCCGGGTTCTCCGGGTCCACCGGGTCCACCGGGCTCACCGAACTGACCGCCGTACGGCTCCTCGACGGCTACCGCCGGGGTGAGTTCGGCCCCGTGGCGGTGACCCGCGCGGCGCTGGAGCGGGCCGAGGCGAGCCGGCCGGAGGTGAACGCGTTCGTCCGGCTGTTCCCCGAGGAGGCGCTGGAGCGGGCCGCCGCCTCCGAGGAGCGGTGGCGGCGCGGCGAGCCGCGCGGGCTGCTGGACGGGGTGCCGGTCACGGTGAAGGACATCCTGCTGCTGCGCGGCGCCCCGACCCTGCGCGGCTCGCGCGCCGTCGACCCGGCGGGCCGCTGGGACGAGGACGCGCCGTCGGTGGCGCGGCTGCGGGAGCACGGCGCCGTCTTCCTCGGCAAGACGACGACCCCCGAGTTCGGCTGGAAGGGGGTGACGGACTCTCCGCTCAGCGGTGTCACCCGCAACCCGCACGACCCCTCGCGGACCGCGGGCGGTTCCAGCGGGGGCGCGGCGGCGGCGGTAGCGTTGGGCGCGGGGCCGCTGGCCCTGGGGACGGACGGCGGCGGCAGTGTCCGCATCCCTGCGGCGTTCTGCGGGGTCTTCGCACTGAAGCCGACGTACGGGAGGGTGCCGCTGTATCCGGCGAGCGCGTACGGCACGCTGGCGCACGTCGGCCCGATGACGCGGGACGCGGCGGACGCGGCCCTGCTGATGGACGTGATCTGCGGGCCGGACTCCCGCGACTGGTCGGCGCTCGCGCCGGCCCCCGGTTCCTTCCGGGAGGGGCTGGACGGCGGGGTGCGGGGGCTGCGGGTGGCGTACTCGCCGTCGCTGGGCGGCCAGGTGGCGGTGGAGCCCGAGGTGGCGGCGGCGGTACGGCGGACGGTGGAGCGGCTGGCCGCGCTCGGCGCGTACGTGGAGGAGACCGACCCGGACTTCACCGACCCGGTGGACGCCTTCCACACCCTGTGGTTCACCGGGGCCGCCCGGGTGGTGCAGCACCTCACCCGTGAGCGGCGGGAACTGCTGGACCCCGGGCTGCGGGAGATCTGCGGCGAGGGCGCCCGCCGTTCGGCGCTGGACTATCTGGCGGCGGTGGACGTCCGGATGGACCTGGGCCGGCGCATGGGCCTCTTCCACGACAGGTACGACCTCCTCGTCACCCCGTCCGTGCCGCGTACGGCGTTCGAGGCGGGTGTGGAGGTGCCGAAGGGTTCCGGCCACCGGCGCTGGACGGGCTGGACCCCGTTCACCTATCCGTTCAACCTGACCCAGCAGCCCGCGGCGAGCGTCCCCGTGGGCACCGACGCGGCCGGTCTGCCGATCGGGGTCCAGCTCGTGGGCGCCCGCCACGCCGACACGCTGGTGCTGCGGGCGGCCCACGCACTCTTTGAAACCGGGGCGGCCCGGGCGCCCGGGGTCACGCCCGCCGGAAGCTGAGCGTCTCCCCCTCCGCGCCGCCGCGCCACAGGTCGTTGCACCCGTCGGCCATCTCCGCCAGGCCCTCCACGACCTGGCCCCAGACGATGCCGGGCACCCAGCCCACGTCGCCGTTCAGGAGCAGGTTGTTCCGCTCGTAGAACAGGGCCAGGTCGACAAGCGTGGTGCCCGGACCGACCTCGCGGTCGTAGCCGTAAGCCCTGGTGCCCAGCTCCGCGCCCGCGAAGGAGAAGTAGCAGAGGTCTCCCGGGACGGGCGTGACGGTCGGGTTCTCCAGCGGTGGCTCCGCTTGCGCGAAGGGCGGGAACAGGGCATAGATCTCGTTGCGCGCGTATTTGGCGTGGTAGACGTCGCCGGACAGGGGCAGGGCGTCCCAGACGGCCGCGCAGGTGATCGGCGCACGGTCGTCGAGCAACCGGGCCGTACAGGTGATGCCGCGTTTGACCAGCGAGACCTCTACATATCGGTCCATCATGAGACCCATCGTCCCGCACCGGTCAAGACCGCCCGACCGCCGAACGGGGCCGAAACTGGCGGGAATACTCGGCGTCTTCTCGGGTAGCCGCGCCGCCATGGCTCCACCACTGGCACAACCAATGAGACGACCGAGACGACACGGAGACACCCCCGGTCCTGCCGGGCCCTCACGCCGGTCGCTGCTCGCGGGGGTCGCGGCGCTCGGCGCACTCGGCGCGGCGGGCTGCTCGCGCGTGCCCACCGAGGCCAGTACGCACGGCGGTGACCTGCTGTCCCGGCTCAGGGCGGCGGGCGTGGTCCGGCTGGGCATCGCCGGAGAGATCCCCTTCGGTTACATCGACAAGAACGGCAAGCTGACCGGCGAGGCGCCGGAACTGGCCAAGGTCATCTTCAAACGGCTCGGGGTGGACCGGGTCCAGCCCGTGCCCACCGAGTTCGGCTCGCTGATCCCGGGGCTGAACTCGCAGCAGTTCGATGTCGTGGCCGCCGGGATGTACATCAACCCCGCGCGCTGCGAGCAGGTCATATTCTCCGACCCCGATTACCAGATGCTCGATTCGTTCATCGTGCGCAAGGGCAACCCGAAGGGGCTGACCGACTACAAGGACATCGTCGAGAAGAAGGCGAAGTTCGCCACCGGCACCGGGTACGCGGAGATCGCGTACGCGGTCGAGGCCGGGTACCCGAAGAGCGACATCCTGATCGTCCCCGACCAGGTCGCCGGGCTGAACGCGGTGGAGGCCGGGCGGGTCGACGTCTTCGCCGGTACGGCGCTCACCACCCGCGAGGTGGTGAAGAAGTCGGCCAAGGCCGAGGTCACGGAGCCCTTCAAGCCGATCGTCAACGGCAAGCCGCACGTCGACGGGGGCGGCTTCGCCTTCCGGCCGACCGAGACGAGGCTGCGGGATGCGTTCAACGTCGAGCTGGGCAAGCTGAAGGAGAGCGGCGAGCTGCTGCGCATCCTCAAGCCGTTCGGCTTCACCGAGGACGAGATGACGGATCTGACCGCGAAGGAGCTGTGCGGCGGATGACCTCAGGACTCTGGGACCTCGTACTCAAGGGCGTCTGGGTCACGATCCAGCTGCTGGTCCTCAGCGCGCTGCTGGCGACGGCGGTCTCCTTCGTGGTGGGCATCGCGCGCACCCACCGGCTGAAGTTCGTCCGCTTCCTCGCGGGCTTCTACACCGAGGTGTTCCGCGGCACCTCGGCACTGGTGATGATCTTCTGGGTGTTCTTCGTGCTGCCCCCGGCCTTCGGCTGGCAGCTGGTGCCGCTGTGGGCGGGCACGCTGGCCCTGGGCCTGACCTACGGCGCCTACGGTTCGGAGATCGTGCGCGGTGCGCTGGCCGCCGTCGATCCCGCCCAGCGCGAGGGCGGGATCGCGCTCAGCTTCACGCCCACCCAGCGGCTGCGGCTGATCCTGCTGCCGCAGGCGGTGCCGGAGATGATCCCGCCGTTCTCCAACCTGCTGATCGAGCTGCTCAAGGGCACCGCGCTGGTGTCGATCATGGGGATGGGCGACCTGGCGTTCAGCGGCAACCTGGTGCGCCTCGCGCTGCAGGAGAGCGCTGAGATCTACACGTACATCCTGGTGATCTACTTCGTGATCGCCTTCCTGCTCACCCGGGTCATGCGCGGTCTGGAGAAGAAGCTGAAGGCCGGCGTCGGAAAGAAGCCCGTGCCCGAACCCGATACGGAACCGAAGCAGGCCCGGACGACCGGCGTCGGCGGGGGAGGTGCCTGATGAAGTGGGACTGGAGCGCGGTCTCCGACTTCATGCCGTACTTCTGGGACGGTCTGCTGGTCACCCTGCAGATCCTGGTGCTCGGCTCACTGATCTCGTTCGTCCTCGGCCTGGTGTGGGCCCTGCTGATGCGGGTGCCGAGCCGCTGGGTGACCTGGCCGGTCGGCGCGGTGACGGAGTTCGTCCGCAACACCCCGCTGCTGGTGCAGCTGTTCTTCCTGTTCTACGTGCTGCCCGAGTGGGGACTGACCTTCTCGGCACTGACCACGGGTGTCTTCGCCATCGGTCTGCACTACTCGACGTACACGATGCAGGTCTACCGCGCGGGCATCGAGGCCGTGCCGGTGGGCCAGTGGGAGGCGGCGACGGCACTGAACCTGCCGCTGCGCCGGACGTGGACCGCGGTGATCCTGCCGCAGGCCGTGCGCAGGGTCGTGCCCGCGCTCGGCAACTACGTCATCTCGATGCTGAAGGACACGCCCCTGCTGATGGCGATCACCGTGCTGGAGATGCTCGGTGAGGCGCGCCTGTTCGCCCAGCAGCACTTCCAGTTCACCGAGCCCCTGACGGTGATCGGCATCGCCTTCATCGTCATCTCCTACCTGGCCTCCCTTGCCCTGCGAGCCCTGGAGCGACGCCTTGTCCACTGAATACACCCCCATGTCCGACACCGGTGCCGATGCCGGTGCCGGTACCGAGAAGACTCCCGCGGGCGGCAGCCGGCCCGACGGCAGCGAGCTGATCCGGCTGGAGAAGGTCACCAAGCGGTTCGGGAACCACACGGTCCTCGACAACCTGGACTTCTCCGTGGACGCCGGCAGGCACGTCACCTTGATCGGACCGTCCGGATCGGGCAAGACCACGATCCTGCGCCTGCTGATGACCCTGCTGAAGCCCGACGAGGGCACGGTCACCGTCGACGGGGACCGGCTGTACCCCGCGCCGGAGAAGCAGGTCCGCGAGGTCCGCAAGAAGATCGGGATGGTGTTCCAGCAGTTCAACCTGTTCCCGAACATGACGGTGCTGCGGAACATCACCGAGGCCCCGGTCACCGTGCTCGGCATGTCGAAGGACGCGGCCGAGGAGCGGGCGCGGGAGCTGCTGGAGATGGTCGGGCTGACCGAGCACGTCGACAAGCACCCCGCGCAGCTGTCCGGCGGCCAGCAGCAGCGGGTGGCGATCGCGCGGGCGCTGGCCATGCGGCCGCAGGTGCTGCTGCTGGACGAGGTGACCTCGGCGCTGGACCCGGAGCTGGTCGCGGGCGTCCTGGACGTGCTGCGGGACATCGCCCGCTCCACCGACATCACCATGCTCTGCGTCACCCACGAGATGAACTTCGCCCGGGACATCTCCGACCGCGTCCTGATGTTCGACTCGGGCCGGATCATCGAGGCCGGCGCCCCGGAGAAGATCTTCAGCGAGCCGGAGCACGACCGCACCCGGGAGTTCCTCAGCGCGGTCCTGTGATGACGGGGCGTGTCCGGGGCGGGCCGGCCCGGAACGTCCGAGATCGATATCCCGGGGCATTCCTCTGGCATATGCCCGGGGACCGGCGCCGCAGTCGGGGAGGCCGCGATCTCGTCAACACCCGCTCCGGCAGAGCCGCTTGACGGTTATCGTGGAGAGGATTCGCTGACCGGATTGCGGCCCCACAAGCGAGCGCAGGGGGAAACCGTGGCGCTGAAGCACAAGCCGACCGCTCCGTACCACTCGGTCCAGGACGCGCTGCGCGTCCTGGACACGGTGGCGCGGCACACCACCGGAATCACCGACACCGAACTCGCCCGCGAGAGCGGCCTGGGCCGGGAGCGACTGACCACGCTCCTGCCGATGCTGCGCCGCGAGGCCTACGTCGAACAGGGCGCCGACGGCGCGTACGTCGCCGGTGAGGCGTTCGCCCGCCTCGGCTCGGCCCAGGAACACGAGGAGGCCCTGCGCGACAAGCTCCAGCGCACCCTGGACCGGCTCCGCGACTCCGTCGGCGCCGCCGTCTACATGAGCCGGTACGTGGACGGCGAGGTCGAGGTCACCCAGTACGCCGACGGGCCGGCCACCCCGAAGGTCAACGAGTGGGTCGACTTCCGTGATGCGGCGCACGCCACCGCGCTCGGCAAGAGCCTGCTGACCCAGCTCGACCACAACGGCCGGCGCGAGCACCTCGCCCGGCACCGGACGGTGCGGCTCACCTCGCGCACCGTCACCAGCGACAGGCTGCTGCTCTCCCAGCTGGCGGCACACCCGCCCACGGTGCCGGTGCTGGACCTCCAGGAGTACGCGATCGGCACGGTCTGCGCGGCCGTCCCGATCACCGCCGGCTCCTCGGTGGGCTGCCTGGCCCTGTCCCTGCCCGTCGAGCACGCCCACCGCCTGCGCCACGCCGCCGGCACCCTCAACCGCAACGCGGCGCCGGTGCTGCTGTCGCTGACGATCTGCGGTCTCTCCTCCTGATCACGTCGACAGCACACCGACATCACACCGACCGCGGCGGTCGCCGCCGCGGTCGGAGCACACCCCGGGACCGGGTATTATTTTCTAGTCGCCGACCGCGGGAAGCGGACGGCGGGAGTCATGCGCCGCTAGCTCAGTTGGTTAGAGCAGCTGACTCTTAATCAGCGGGTCCGGGGTTCGAGTCCCTGGCGGCGCACGGTGAAGGGCCTCTCGTGGAAGCGGGAGGCCCTTCGACGTGTCCGGCGCCGGGCCCCGGAAGGTGACGTCAGAAGGTGACGTCCGAGCAGGCGTAGAACGCGTTGCTCGTGTCGGCGACCGTCCACACCGCGAGGATGACGTGGCGCCCGCTCAGCCCGGACGGCAGGGTGCCGCTGTGCGAGAGGGTCTGCGGCGGGCGCTGCCCGTTGTAGGGCACCTTCAGGAACGGGGTGAGGTTGAGGTCGGACCGGGCCAGGTTGTGGTTCTGGTTCCAGCCCGGCTTGGTGATGTAGTACGAGAAGTCACTGGTGGCGTGCATGGCCGTGAACTGCCACCGGAAGGTGTAGTTCTGGCCGCCCGTCACCCTGGTCGTCGGCCAGGCGCCGCCCGAGGGCGTCTTCGGGCTGTCGAGCTGGGCGAACGGCGTGTTGTTGGCCGAACAGAGCCGGCCGTCGGCGGGGCCGGAGGCGGGGAAGCCCTTGGGGCCCTCGACGCTCTGCGGCTCCCACTGGATGGCGCCGCAGTTGGTCACACTGCCGTTCTGGCAGAGCTTCTGCCTGCTGATGGGCAGATCGGTGTAGCCGTGGCCGCTGGCACCGCCGGAGGAGAGCACGAGCGCTCCGGTCGTGGCCAGTCCCACCGCGGCTGCGTACAGCTTGGTCCGTGTGCGCATGCTGCCGCTCCTGGAGAACGTGGGGGAGTTTCACTGAGCCGTGCAAGTAGGTCTAGACCAAGGCTCAGATTATGACCACGAGTTGAACATGTCCATACCAATAGCGGAACCGGTTCCGCTTCCCCGGCACACGGGCCCGTAGGCCGCCGACCACCGGCCCGCCCGCCGGCCTACGGCCCCGTCTCCCCCCGTCCCGCGCAGAACGCCACCGTCAGGTCCTTCACCAGCATCTTGCGTTCGTAGTCGTCCAGATCCACCAGCCCCCGCGTGGTCAGCCGGGTCACCGTGTCCTCCACCGAGTCCACGACCGAGGTGAGCACGCTCGCCCGGTGCTGGGCGTCCAGCACGGCGATCCGGCGCCGGTGCATGACGGCGGCCACCTCGGGGGCGTACTCCACCCGGACCGGCCGCACCGAGAACACCTCGATCCCGACGGGCGCGGCGTCCGTCGCCACCAGCCGGGTCAGCGCGTCCTGCACCGTGTCCGGCGCGCCCCGCACCGCGCCCGGCGCCTCCATCGGGACCCGGAGCAGCGCCGCCTCGACACACTCTCGTACGTATGTCTCGTGGTCCTCGACGCCCAGCGTCGCCCGCACGGTGTCCCGCACCCGCCACACCACCAGGACCACCACCCGCAGCGCCACCCCGCTGTGGTCGGCCGCCTGCATCGGCTCGCTGCGCCAGTGCCGCAGCCGCACGTCGACCCGGCGGCGCAGCAGCAGCGGGTTCACCCACAGCAGACCGGTCCGCCGGACGCTCCCCCGGTAGCGGCCGAACAGACCGAGCACCCAGGCCCGCCCGGTCCGGCCGCGCGCCAGCCCGCCGAACCCGAACAGGCCGAGGGCCCCGGCGGTCGCGTACCCCGCCCACTGCGCGGGCCCGAGCCCTGCGGCTCCCGGGTACTCCGGGAGCCCGAGGGCACCGGCCGCCAGGGGCGGCAGTACGCCCGCCCACCAGGACGTGGCCACGCACCCGGCCGCCCCGCACACCCCGGCGAGCACCCCCGCACCGCCGGGCAGCACCCGGGCGGGCCGCTCCACCAGCTCGGGGTCGACCGGCGGCAGGGGCCGTTCGGCGACCGGACGGCCGAGCCGCGGCTGCTCCCCCGTCCCCTGCCGGCGCCCCACCACCACGGGACGCAGCCGCACCGGCACCGGGTCGGGCCCGTCGCGGAAGAGCAGATGGACGGGGATCTCGGTGGTGGCCTCGTTGCGGATGACCCGCGCGGACCGGCCCCTCGCCGGGCCCCCGGCTCCGGGGGGCGGTGGTCCGGGGGTGGGTGGTCCGGGGACGGGTGATTCGGGGACGGGCGATTCAGGGGTGTGGGAAGTGATCGTGGTCATGCGTGTCTCCAGCCTCCGCGCCAGATGCGTCACATCGAAGAACCCTCCGGACCGTGACGGAGCCCGCAGGGGTTGGTCGCGGCGAGCGACCCTCGGGTTACGAGAAGAGCCGCCGCCAGGTCTCCGGCCCCGGCAGGCCGTCCGCGGCACCGCCGCGCCAGCCCTGGGCGCGCTGGAACTCCTCGACGTTGCGCCGGTCCGCCTCGCTCCAGCCCGGGCCCGGCCCCGTGACGTAGTGGCGGCCGAACCCCTTCCGCACCAGTTGCTGCCCCAGCCGGGTGACATGGCCGTTGACCGCGCCCGGCCGGAACGCCGCCTGACCCGGGTAGCCCGGCACCCCGTGCGAGTCCTCGGCGGCCGGGATGTCCCTGCCCCCGCCGGTCAGCAGCAGTTCCCAGGTCAGCGGCCCCGGCAGGCCGTCCGCCGCGGCTCCCTGCCAGCCCTGGGCCTGCTGGAACGCCAGGACCGCCGCGCGGTCCGCGTCCGTCCAGCGCGGTCCGGGGCCGGTGGCGTAGAAACGGGCGCCACCGCGGTCGACGAGCAGGCGGCCGAGCTCGGTGACGTGCGGATTGTTCGCGCCGGGGCCGAAATGGGCCGTTCCGGGAAACGGTTTCCGGGCCTGGGTGGTCTCGCTCACGCCCTTGGCCCCCGCCGTACCGCCGGTCACGCCCTTGTACCGGTACGGGACGTAGCTCGCGGAGTTGTTCCAGTAGGCGTACGGGGTGGTCCGCTGGAGGGTGTGCGGAGGAGTCTGCTCGTAGGCCGCATAAGTGGTACGCGCGCCGTCCGTCCAGCCGCCGAAGAGAACGACGTGGGAGCCGCCGTAGGGATCGGACGCGTTGTGGAAGAGCAGCATGTCCCCCGGCTGGAGTTCGTCCTTGCTGATTCTCTCCGCGTACTGCCCGAGGCTGCCGGTCCACTCGTTTCCGGGCAGGTTCCAGGCCATCGAGACATAGCCCGAACAGTCCTGCCGGTATCCGTCGGACCAGAACGCGGTCATGTCGTACGGGACTTTCTGGGCGACCCATCTCCTGGCCCGTTCGATGATGTCCGCGCGGGTGATCGCGCGCGTCGTCGCCGGGATCGAGGGGTCCGCGGGATCGGCCGGCCGGCCGACGGGGCCGTACAGCGGAGCCCTCGGTCCCTGCGGGGTGGCGGGCTCGTCACCCGCGGGGACGCCCGGGGCGCCGGGCCGCTCGGCGGTGCGGGGGGCGGCCAGGGCGGGGGCGGCCTGCGCGGCGACCACCGCCGAGGCCGCGGCGGCCACCACGAGGGGGCGGAACGCCGCCGGGCGGGCGACCGAGCCGCCGGCCGGCGCATACGCGAGGACGCGCCGCCGGTGCACACAGCCGGGGCAGCCGCAGTCGCCCGCGGGCTCGAACTCCTCGAACACCGGGGGTCCCGTGCGATTCCCCTCACACGTCCCGTCACACATCCGGCCACACGGCCGGTGAAATGCCTCACGTCTGTGCACGAAGGTCAGCTTCTCAACTGTGCCCGGGACGCGCATTCTGACGGCCCGAAGGATGTACGCGTCATGGTCCAGGTGGCGGATCCCGCCGGACACGGGCCCGGGGCCGAGGCCTCGCAGGACCGCACCGGCCACGCCGGGACGGAGGCGGCGGTCGGGAGCACCCCGTCCGGTCCGGTAGAGTTGTCGCGTCAGTGAGCGCCGCTAGCTCAGTTGGTTAGAGCAGCTGACTCTTAATCAGCGGGTCCGGGGTTCGAGTCCCTGGCGGCGCACCGACGCAACGGGCTCCTCGTGATCGAGGGGCCCGTTGCCTTTGGCCGGATACCCCCTCGCGCCCGCCGAGGGACATGTCTTGAACGGAACGCCCTCACCACACGTATGGAGCCACTGGAACCACGTGGGGAACAGGCCCCCCGCCGGACCACCTCAGAGGCCACCATGGGCGCGTATGACCGGCGTGCACCTGTTTTCACACCTTGCGATCATGATGGACACGGTACAACCTGGGTTCTTCATCATGCCGCGCATTCGCGGCTGTTGGAGGGCGGGGTACCGGTTGCGGACGGTACGGGGTGAGAGGTCCCGTTTCACGGAGCGCCGCCGACGAGAGCATCATGCAACCGAAAGAACGCCGTGCCGTGTCTATATGGTGTGGGTGACGTGGTGACAGCGGGCCACCATTGACACACCCGGGACGGTCGAGGGGGACCGGACGCGGGCGGCAGCAAGCGACGAAACACACGGCGGGGCCGTGTGTGGGGGGATGATTCATGACGTCGACGCCGACTGGCGCCCAAGGGGACAACGACCCGTCCCAGACCACCCAGCTCAGGGTGCCTGCGCATCGGACCGGAAACACGGGCGCGTTCCGGCGGATCAAGAAGACGCTGCCGAGATACGACTACGAGCATTACAGCCGGCTCTCGGGTCCCCTCACCCAGCCCGATCCGAACAGACCCTACAAAGTGCAGTACCGCTCGCTGATCTCGCAGGAGCCGCACCGCATCCGCATCGCGCTGATGCTGGCCGCGGCCCCGCTGCTGTCGCTGGTGCTGCTGGTGTGGCTGCTGCAGCCCGCGCACTGGACGGAGCGGGACTACCCGGCGTTCGACTGGCTGCCCGCCCTCGACATGGTGATGCTCGTCTCGATCGGGCTGATCGAGTTCTTCCGCTGCATGAACGTGCTGTCGAACGCGCACGCCACCCTGGTCGCCCGCGACCCGGTCCCGGTGGTGCCGGAGACCGGCACCCGGGTCGCCTTCCTCACCTCCTTCGTGCCCGGCAAGGAGCCGCTGGAGATGGTGACGAAGACCCTGGAGGCGGCGGTGAAGATCCGCCACCGGGGCGTCATGCACGTCTGGCTGCTCGACGAGGGCGACGATCCCGAGGTGAAGGAGGTGTGCGCGCGTCTGGGCGTGCACCACTTCTCCCGCAAGGGCGTCGCGAAGTGGAACCAGAAGAAGGGCCCGCACCGCGCCAAGACCAAGCACGGCAACTACAACGCCTGGCTGGACGCGCACGGAGACGACTACGACTTCTTCGCCTCGGTGGACACCGACCACGTGCCGCTGCCGAACTACCTGGAGCGGATGCTCGGCTTCTTCCGCGACCCGGACGTCGGCTTCGTCATCGGCCCGCAGGTCTACGGCAACTACGACAACTTCGTCACCAAGGCCGCCGAGTCGCAGCAGTTCCTCTTCCACGCGCTGATCCAGCGGGCCGGCAACCGCTACGGCTCACCGATGTTCGTGGGCACCTCGAACGCCGTGCGCATCAAGGCGCTCAAGCAGATCGGCGGTCTGTACGACTCGATCACCGAGGACATGGCGACCGGCTTCGAGATGCACCGCGCCAAGAACCCGGCGACGGGGAAGAAGTGGCGCTCGGTCTACACCCCGGACGTGCTCGCGGTCGGTGAGGGCCCCAACGCCTGGACGGACTTCTTCACCCAGCAGATGCGCTGGTCGCGAGGGACGTACGAGACGATCCTCAAGCAGTACTGGAAGGGCTGGTACTCGCTCCCGCCGAGCAAGCTCTTCAACTACACCATGATGATCATCTTCTACCCGATGTCGGCCCTGAACTGGATCCTGGCGGCGCTGAGCTGTGCGCTGTTCCTGGGCCTGGGCGCCTCTGGTGTGAACATCGACCCCGCGGTCTGGCTGATGCTCTACGGCAACGCCTCCGCGCTGCAGATCGGCCTCTACATCTGGAACCGCCGCCACAACGTCTCCCCGCACGAGCCGGAGGGC
Source organism: Streptomyces sp. NWU339 (assembly GCF_003143855.1). GTDB lineage: Bacteria > Actinomycetota > Actinomycetes > Streptomycetales > Streptomycetaceae > Streptomyces. The sequence continues at coordinate 28,392 of NZ_QFRK01000024.1, read as the reverse complement.
TCCGGCGGTGTGGCCGGCATGGTGATGTCCGCGCTGTCGGCGCCGCTCTACGCGAAGGCACTGATCGACTCCGTGCTGCGCAAGAAGAGCAAGTTCGTGGTCACCCCGAAGGGCGACTCGGCCAGCCCGGACACCTGGTTCGGCACCTTCCGGTACCACTGGTACTTCATCCTGATCTTCGGTGGCTCCATCGCCGCCGGATTCGTCTACGGACACTCGCACCCGGCCATGATCATCTGGGCGACGTTCGCCCTGCTCATCACGGCCGCGCCCATGTTCGCCTGGCGCCACGGCATGCGCCAGGACAGGAAGAAGCCCGGAGCGCACGCCGCGGGCCGGGCACAGGACTCCGTACCGGAGCCCCAGACACAGCAGCTGCCACAGATGCCGCAGCAGCACCACGGACACCACGCGCCCCACGCCCCGCAGGGCCGGCCCAGCTGGGCCGGCGCCCACGGCGGACCGGGAGCGCAGAGTGGGCCGGGGGGACCGGGCGGGCCAGGAGGTACCGGGGGCTACCACCCCGGTGACGACCAGACGATGCAGATCGCCCTTGGTGGACTTGGGGGACGTAAGGAATGAACGACCGTGCAGGCCGCCGTCGCGCCCGTCGGATCGCGATAGGCACGGCGGTGGTACTCGCGCTGGCCGGAATGAACGGGCCGTGGCTGTACCGCTTCGGGACCGAGAAATACCACCAGTACAAGATCAACAAGCCGGAGTACAAGGCGGAGAACGGCCGCTGGGAAATCGTCGAGTTCCCGGAGGAGTACCGCCAGAACACCATCCACGCGGCGCTGCTGCACACCGGCAAGGTGCTGCTCGTCGCGGGTTCCGGCAACAACAAGGACAACTTCGACGCCAAGAAGTACGACACGCGGATCTGGGACCCGGTCAAGAAGACCATCAAGAAGGTGCCGACGCCGAGCGACCTGTTCTGCACCGGCCACACCCAGCTCGCCAACGGCAACCTGCTGATCGCCGGCGGCACCAAGCGGTACGAGAAGCTCAAGGGTGACGTGACGAAGGCGGGCGGCCTGATGGTCGTCCACAACGAGAACCCGGACAAGCCGATCACCCTGCCGGCGGGCACCAGGTTCGTCGGCAAGGAGAACGGCAAGACCTTCGTCTCGAAGGACCCGGTGCTCGTCCCGCGCGCCAAGAAGAACTTCGACAAGGAGACCGGCGAGTTCCTGGGCAACACCCCGGGCTACGGCCGCACCTACGTCGAGGCGCAGAAGGAGGGTGCCAAGTACGAGACCGGCACCCAGGACAACTACACCGTGCAGGGTCTGACCGGCGAGGACGCGCGCAACACGTACGGCATCGCCGAGAAGCTCGCCCTGGACAAGAAGGACTTCCAGGGCATCGACGACGCCTTCGAGTTCGACCCGGTGGCGGAGAAGTACATCAAGGTCGACCCGATGAAGGAGGCCCGCTGGTACCCGACGCTCACCACCCTGAGCGACGGCAAGATCCTCAGCGTCTCCGGCCTCGACGACATCGGCCAGCTGGTCCCGGGCAAGAACGAGATCTACGATCCCGAGACCAAGAAGTGGACCTACACGGACAAGATCCGTCAGTTCCCGACCTACCCGGCGCTGTTCCTGATGCAGAACGGCAAGGTCTTCTACTCGGGTTCGAACGCGGGCTACGGACCGGCCGACGAGGGCCGTGAGCCGGGCGTCTGGGACGTGGAGACCAACAAGTTCGACAAGATCCCCGGGCTGAGCGACCCCGACATGATGGAGACGTCCGGCACGGTGCTGCTGCCGCCGGCGCAGGACGAGAAGTACATGGTGATCGGCGGCGGCGGCGTCGGCGAGTCCAGGAAGGCCAGCGAGAAGACCCGGATCGTCGACCTCAAGGCCGACGAACCGCGCTTCGTGGACGGCCCCTCCCTGGACAAGGGAACCCGCTACCCGCAGTACTCGATCCTGCCCGACGACAACATCCTGGTCTCGGGCGGCTCGGAGGACTACCGGGGCCGCAGCGACTCCAACATCCTCGAGGCGCGGATCTACGACACGGCGGAGAACGAGTTCAAGCGCGTCGCCGATCCGCTGGTGGGCCGCAACTACCACGCCGGCTCGATCCTGCTGCCCGACGGCCGCGTGATGTTCTTCGGCTCGGACTCGCTCTACGGCGACAAGGCCAACACCAAGCCCGGCAAGTTCGAACAGCGCATCGAGATCTACACACCGCCGTACCTGTACGGCAAGACCGGGCAGCCCGAGCTGACGGGCGGTCCGAAGACCGTCGAGCGCGGCGGCTCCGCCACGTTCACCTCGAAGGACGCCGGGTCGATCAAGAACGTCCGGCTGATCCGGCCGAGCGCCTCGACCCACGTCACCGACATCGACCAGCGCTCCATCGCCCTGGACTTCGAGGCCGACGGCGACAAGCTGGAGGTGACGGTTCCCAAGAGCCGGAACCTGGTCCAGGCGGGCTGGTACATGCTGTTCGCCACCGATGCGGACGGCACGCCCAGCAAGGCGCAGTGGGTACAGGTGCCCTGACGCCAGGCAGGTCAGGGAAAGGGGGCGTCCTCCACCGTGGAGGACGCCCCCTTTCCCTGTCTCCTGTTCATCGCCGCGTGCGCCGCGTGCGCCGCGGCACGGTCAGTCGCCGTCGCCGGCCTCGGCGAGCTTCACCGCGTAGTCCTCCCACCACTCGCCGGCCTTCGGACCGCCCTTGCACTCGCCGTCCGACTCGCCGGGCCGCTTCACCCACAGGTACGCGTCCACCAGCGGGTCCGCGGTCTCGGTCGTCGGGGTCTCGCCGAGGGCGCGGCCGGGCGGGTTGCACCAGCGCTCGTCCGCGTCGCCCTGCGTGTAGGGGCCGTTGCCGTTGCGGCTGGTGTCGATGACGAAGGGCTTGTCGCCGACCTTGGCGGAGAGCTTCTTGCCGTAGGCGATGGAGTCCTCGGTGGAGTAGAAGTTGGAGACGTTCACCGAGAAGCCGTCGGCCTTGTCGAGGCCCGCCCACTTGAGCGGCTCGTGGATCTGGTCGGGGCTGCCCCAGCCGGCGTTGCCCGCATCCAGGTACACCGTGGTGTTCTTCAGGCCCGCGAGCTTGTCAATGGCGCCGCCGAGGAGGTCGTAGCGCTCCTCGTGGAACTTCTCCGGCGTGCAGCCGTCCACCAGGTGGAGCACCGCGTCGGGCTCCAGGATCACGGTCGCCGCGCGGTCCCCGATGCCCTTGGCCACGCCGTCGATGAAGGAGCGGTAGGCGTCGCCGTCGGCGGCACCGCCCTGCGAGTACTGGCCGCAGTCCCGGTGCGGGATGTTGTAGAGGACGAGCAGCGCGGTGCGGCCCGCCTTGTCGGCGGCCTCGGTGAAGCCGCGAGTCTGCTCCTCCGGGTTCTCCGGGCTGATCCATTCGGCGGTGGGCTGCTCCGCGATCTTGCGGACCTGCTCGGCCTCCGCCTTCTTGCCGTCCTTCTCCAGGTCGGCCATCTGCTGTGCGGCGTTGCCCTGCGGGTTGACCCAGAAGGGGCTGGCGTCCTTCGGCTGCTGCGTGATCGCCGCGTCGGACCCCTTGCCGGATTCGCCCCCCTCGTCATCGCCGGAGGAACAGCCCGTGATCAGCAGCACCGCCCCCAGTACCGCTGCCGACGCCCGCCTCCCGGCGAACGCCCCGACCCCCCTACTGCCGTACATCCAACCCCCCTTGGGTGCACTCGTTCCAAGCCTTCCGAGCCCCAATCCTGACATACGCCCCGCGGCACCCATGAGGCCGAGCCCGTCTTGTCCGCGACCTGTTACAGCCGCTGTGGTACGGCCGGGTGGACGGGTGGGGAGCCGGTCGTCAGGTGGTGGTGTCCGTCAGGTACGCCGAGACGATCACGTTGGCCGTGTAGCGGTGGCGTGCCTCGTCGAAGCTGCCGCCGCAGGTGACGAGGCGCAGTTCGGCCCGGCCGGAGCGGCGGGGCCCATAGGCCTGCCGGGCGTCGAAGCCGTCCCGGGGGAGGACCTGGATGTCCTCGACGGTGAACTCGGCGACCTCGGCGTCCGCGCGGACCACCCGGATCTTCTGGCCGGGCCGCAGCGTACTGACCTTGTAGAACACGGCGGGCCGGGTCTCGGTGTCGACGTGCCCCACCACCAGCGCGGTGCCGGACGCCCCGGGCGTCACCCCGTCCGCGTACCAGCCGACCGTGCCCGGCCGGTCGAACGGCGGCGGGTCGAGCGCGCCCCGCCCGTCCAGCCCACGGGCCACCACCGGCGCCCGGACGTCCAGGCCGGGTATGTCCAGGCGCTGCGGCGGTGCCTCGCCCAGCGGCCGGTGGGCGGGCGGGAGCTCCACCCGGGGCGGGCGGCCGGCCGCCGCCATGTCACCCGTGGCGGGTCCGGACACGCCGGGGCGCAGGTCGGTTCCCTCGCGGCCCCACAGCCAGAGCCCGAGCAGCAGGGCCACCCAGGCCACCCCGGTGAACAGCCGCCCGACACCGGACGGGCTCTGGTTCTGATCTTGGCCTTGGTTCTGGTTCTGGTTCTGGTTCTGGTTCTGATGATGATCGGACATCGCCGGCCTCAGTGCGTTCCGCGGTCCCGCCGGACGCGGCTGCGTACGACGGCCGCCGTCGCGGCGGCGGCGAGGAACAGTCCGGTCACCGTCTGAGCCGTGCCCGGCCCCTCCTCGGACTCGTCGGCGGCGACGACGGTCCGGGCGGCTCCCCCGCCACCCGCGTCCACGGGGGCGACGGGCGAGGCGGGAGGCGATTCGGCCGTACCGCCGGGCTGCTTGCGGGCGGGGGCGACGGTGATCGTGCCCTTGCGGGCGCTCTCACCGCAGTCGACCCGCACGGGGTACGTCCCCGTGGTGAGCGTGGAGCGGACCTTGCTCTCCCCGACGAGTACGCCGTCGGCGACGGTGAGCCGGACCTCGGAGACGAACGCCGAGGACACCGCGACCGCGGTCCGCTCGGCGCACTCCGCCACCTCGAGGGTGACGTCGGCGCCGGGGGCAGGGGTCGCCGGTGTCACCGACACCCCGCCCGCGCCGTCCGCCGCGTACGCCGCCGGGGTGAGCGCGGTGGCCGCCAGGACGCCGGTACAGAGAGCGCGTCGCACAGGACCCATCGTGCACCTCCAGACACCGGGAGCGTCCCCCGTCGAATACGGCACCGCATTCTCAAGGATGCGGAGATTACTCCGTACGGGTGATGGACGAGGTAAGGCGGGAGGGCACGCCCAAGAGGGAGCCAGCCCTCGGAGAGAGCGGGTTCGGTACGGATGGCGGCGGCACACAGAAAATTAGGTCCGGGCCCTGCCGCCATCGTCCGTGAGTGGGAGACGTACACCGTGGAGATGAAGCGGCGGGAGATGGCACGGAGCATCGAGGCTGTGGTGATCGTCCCCCGGTCGACCTTGCTGCTGGGCTTCCGGGGGTCTCATCTGCTGTCAGGGTGATCCCGGCACAGGAGCGACTGCATAGCATGAGTCATCCCATGGTTTACGTACGGTAGGAGTCCATCCCCATGACAGAGCGCAAGCCCATTGAATCGTGGCTCACCGACATGGATGGGGTGCTGATGCATGAAGGGGTCCCGGTGCCCGGGGCGGACGCCTTCATCAGGAAGCTGCGCGACTCGGGGCGACCGTTCCTCGTCCTCACCAATAACTCGATCTACACGGCCCGGGACCTGCACGCACGCCTGAACCGGATCGGGCTCGACGTGCCGGTCGAGAACATCTGGACCTCCGCTTTGGCCACGGCAACCTTCTTGGACACGCAGCACCCCGGAGGTACGGCCTACGTCATCGGCGAGGCAGGCCTGACGACGGCCCTGCACGACGCGGGCTACGTCATGACCGATACCGACCCCGATTTCGTGATCCTGGGTGAGACTCGTACTTACTCATTCGAGGCTCTGACGAAGGCCATCCGTCTGATCGACAGCGGAGCCCGGTTCATCGCCACCAACCCGGACAACACCGGACCGTCTCCCGAGGGAGCACTGCCCGCAACGGGTTCCGTGGCTGCGCTGATCACGAAAGCCACAGGGAAGGAGCCGTACTTTGTGGGTAAGCCGAACCCTCTGATGATGCGAACCGGCCTCAACGTCATCGGCGCGCACTCGGAGACCAGTGCCATGATCGGCGACCGGATGGACACGGATGTGCTGGCCGGGCTCGAAGCCGGAATGGCGACCTTCCTCGTCCTCACGGGACTGACGGCGAAGGGCGACATCGACCAGTACCCGTATCGACCGACCAGAATCGTGGAGTCGATCGCGGACCTGGTGGACCTCGTCTGAGACGGTCTCAGCGGCGCCGACGGGCCGGCGCCCTCGTCAGTCCCCCAGTGAGCAGGGCCACCGCGGCAACGGTCAGGAGCGGCCCGGCGGTGCCGACACCGGTACGGGCGAGCTCTTCGGGGCCGGTGGCACCGGCTTCCTTGCCGGACGCCGGCTCGATCCGGAACCGGTAGTCGTCCGACTGCCCGACCCAGTCGCCGTCGTCCTCGCGCCGCTGGACGACGGCGGCCTTGGCGACGACCTCGCCCGCCACGGCGTCGGACGTGAGCGCGAGCCGTACCTGCACGGTGAAGGTCCGGCCGGGCTCGACGGTGAACCCCGCGAAGCCCGCGTACTCGTCGACGAAGGCGCCGACGAGTTCGTCCTCGTCGGTGGTCTCGAAGCGGACGGGGTGCGGCTGTTCCCGGTCCGGCGCGTAGAACTCCAGCACCGGCTGCGAGGCCCGCAACTCCCGCTTCTCGTCGACGAGTACGACGACCGGATGGATGTCGCCGCAGGAGCGGTCGGTGGTGTTGGTGAGCTGGAGGTACCAGGTGCCGTAGCCGCCGCCGGCCGTGTAGGTGTCCGGGCCGCCGTGGATACGGGCGGTGAGGGGGAAGTCGGCGTCGTCCTCGGCGGCGCAGGTCGGCGGCGGTGCTTCCGTCCGGGCCTGGGCCGCGGTGGGAAGAACGGCGGCCAGCACCGCCAGGAAGAGGGACGCGGGTGTGCGGAGTCGCATGCCGTATGACCTTGCCGATCGGCGGGCGGACACCACGGCGACACGCCCGAACACCCCCGCACGGCCCCACGATTCCCCCCGCTCGGAGCAGCGCACCCCCTCCGCCCCCCTGCTTTCCGGTTACCCGTCCCCCCGTCCGAACACCGGCGCCAGTACCGACTGGGCCGCCCCCTCGGCGACCCCGCCCCCGGAGGCGACCCGTACCGGCACGGCCGTGTCCCCCGTGCGCCGGGCCCGGGTGTCCAGCACCGCGCGTACTCCCCGCACGAACGCCTCCGGGGCGGCCTCGATCGTGCGGCCGCCGAGCAGGACGCGGTCGATGTCGAGCAGGCCCACCAGGTTCGCCGCGCCGACGCCCAGCACCCGCGCCGCCTCGTCCGTGTCGCCCCGCGCCACGGCGGCCAGGCACAGCGCCTCGACGCAGCCGCGGTCGCCGCAACCGCAGCGCGGCCCGTCCAACTGGACGACCTGGTGTCCGAACTCCCCCGCCCCGGTCCGCGGCCCCCGGTGCACGCTGCCACCGATCACCAACCCGGCCCCGAGCCCCGTACCGAGGTGCAGATAGGCGAAGGAGCCGCCCTCGCCGTCGACGGCCAGGCCCAGCGCCGCCGCGTTGGTGTCCTTGTCGACGACGACCGGCACGCCGAGCCGTTCCGACAGCGCGTCCCGCAGCGGGTACCCGTCCCACTCGGGAAACCCGGTCACCCGGTGCAGCACGCCCCGGGCGTGGTCGAGCGGCCCGGGCAGGGCGACTCCGGCACCCAGCAGGGCGGGCCGGGGCGGCACCCGTACGCCGGTGCCGGCTCCGTCCCCGGCGGTCCCGTCCTTGGCGGTCCACAGCCCCTCGACGACTCCCGCCACCCCGGCGAGTACCGCCTCCGCCCCCGCCCCCAGGTCCAGGGGGGCGCTCCGCTCCCCCACGACCGTCCCGTCGAGGTCGACCAGGACGGCCCGCAGTTCGTCCCGGTCCAGGTGCACGCCCACCGCGTGCCCCGCCTCCGGCACCAGCCGCAGCACCGTCCGGGGCTTGCCCCCGGTGGAGGCCCGGCGTCCCGCGTCCGCCGCGAGCCCCTCCGCCCGCAGCCGGGCGGTGATCTTGCTGACCGCCTGCGGGGTGAGACCGGTCCGCTCGGCGAGCTCCAGCCGGCTGATGCCCTCCGCCCCGGCGGTCCGCAGCAGGTCGAGCACGAGCGCGGCGTTGTGGCTGCGCAGGGCGAGCAGATTGACCCCGCCCGTCGCGCCCGGCACGACCGCCGTACCGGTCGTCCCCGCCCCGCCCCGCATACCGCCGTACGTCCTGTTCACCCGCCCATTCTCCCCCGTGCTTGCACTTTGGCAACAGCGTTGCGAAAGTAGGGGCATGACTGGCACTCCCCTCCGCGTCGGCCTCGTCGGCTACGGCCTCGCGGGCTCCGTGTTCCACGCCCCGCTGATCGCCGCGACCGAGGGCCTCGCGCTCGACACGGTGGTCACCTCGAACCCCGAGCGGCAGCAGCAGGCCCGCGCCGAGTTCCCGGACGTCCGCCTCGCGGCGACGCCGGACGAGCTGTTCGAGCGCGCCGCCGAGCTGGACCTGATCGTCGTCGCGTCGCCGAACAGGACGCACGTCCCGCTCGCCACCACCGCCCTGAAGGCCGGTCTGCCGGTCGTCGTCGACAAGCCCGTCGCCGGCACGGCCGCCGAGGCCCGTGAGCTGGCGGCGCTCGCCGAGGAGAGCGGTCTGCTCCTCTCCGTCTTCCAGAACCGCCGCTGGGACAACGACTTCCTCACCCTGCGCAAACTGGTGTCCGAGGGCACACTCGGCGATGTGTACCGGTTCGAGTCCCGTTTCGAGCGCTGGCGGCCGCAGCTCAAGGGCGGCTGGCGCGAGTCCGGCGACCCCGCGGAGATCGGCGGTCTGCTCTACGACCTCGGCAGCCATGTCGTCGACCAGGCCCTGGTCCTCTTCGGCCCGGTGGCCTCCGTTTACGCCGAGGTGGACATCCGCCGCGAGGGCGCGCGCACCGACGACGACACCTTCATCGCCCTCACCCACGCGAGCGGCGTCCGCTCCCACCTCTACGTCTCCGCGACCACGGCCCAGCTCGGCCCGCGCTTCCGCGTCCTGGGCTCGAAGGCGGGCTACGTCAAGCATGGCCTCGACCCCCAGGAGGCCGCCCTGCGCGACGGCCTGCGCCCCGGCGCCGGTTCCGACTGGGGCACCGAGCCGGAGGAGCTGTGGGGCCGCGTCGGTTCCGGGGAGTCCCCGGTGACCGGCGGCGGGCGCCCCGAGCCGACCCTCCCCGGCGACTACCCCGCCTACTACACGGCCGTGGCGAAGGCCCTCCGGGAGGCCGGCCCCAACCCGGTGACCGCGCGCGAGGCCGCCGCCGCCCTGGACGTCCTGGAGGCGGCCCGGCGCTCGGCCGACGAGAAAGTGACGGTGACACTGTGACCCGACCCGAACCCGCCCCCCGCGAGGAAGAGGCGACTGCGGGAACACCGAGCGTGGAAGAGCCGAGCCTGGAAGAACTGGAGGCGCAGGAACGCCGCCTGGTCTTCCAGCAGTTCAGTTACGAGGACGCCTGGGAACTGGGCTCGTTCCTCGTCGACCTGGCCCGGGTGCGCGACGCCCCCGTCGCCATCGACATCCACCGCGCGGGCCAGCAGCTCTTCCACGCCGCCCTCCCCGGTTCCAGCCCCGACAACGACGCCTGGATCGCCCGCAAGCGCCGGGTCGTCGAGCGGTACGGCTCCGCGTCGTACCTGGTGGGCGCCCGGCACCGGGCCAAGGGCACGACGTTCGAGGAGTCCTCGCGCCTGGACCCCGACACCTACGCGGCCCACGGGGGTTCGTTCCCGATCACCGTCGAGGGCGTCGGCGTGATCGGCGCGGTGACCGTCTCGGGCCTCCCCCAACTCCAGGACCACCAGCTCGTGGTGGAAGCACTGGAACACTTCCTGGCCGACTGATGCCCGTCCTCGCCAGTGAGGCGGTCGTCGGTCTTCGCGCGGGGCGGAGACGGTGAAGTCCGGCTGATTCATCGGGTTGGCGGTACTGAGCCGTTTTCGGCCTTCGTTTGAGCAGGCGAGGTGAAGAATGAGGACGGATCGTGGATTTCGAGGAGTCCGCCCGCCCCGTCGACGACGACGGCACCTTCCGAGACTTCTGAGTCGCTGACCGTCAAGCGGCGTCGGACTGCCGGCGAAAGGGGGCGTCCGCCCCAGCGGGCACCCTTCTCGCTGCAGATGAGAGCGCATTCCTTGCGCTGGGCGGCGAGCAGGCCATGGCCACTCTCAAGGGCCGGCGCCTGCTGCGGAAACTCCGCTGCAGCACCCACCGCATCACCGGCATCGTGAAGACTTTTCTCGTTCTTCACCACGCGTCAGCGTGAGATGGAAAAGCACTCACTTTTTACCGGACCTTCCCATCATCCACACAATGAGGAACCCCGCGAACAACATGACGACGAAGAACACATACACGAGAGTCATGACTTCATCCCCTTTCATGTCTCCGAAGCGGAACCGCTTCGTGTGTACACGCCCGATGCCAGGCCTGTCGCCGGCCAAAACGAATGTGCGGAAGTCCAGCCTCGATCTTGCATGACGGTCTGTCGACGGAGTCGGCGGACCGTTTTGCTTTCTGTGGCTGATGGCGGGCAGGCCGACGGCCCGGTTGTCGCATCCAATGGGCGCCGGGTTCCACTTCTCCGGGTCGGGTGGTGCTGTCGTCGGGACGGAGAAGGTGTTGTCAGGTTGAGCCGGTGGCCTTGGGGTCGGAATGGTCGTCGGGTTTGTCGATCACCAGGGGGCGGCCGCCCTGCGGAGTGTGCTCCGCCGCGCCCTCGACCGGATCGGCCTTCGGGACCCGGCGCGGCAGGCCGGAGGCGGTAACCCCGCCGACCTTCGGCCGCTTGAGCCGCTCCGCCCGCTCCTGGCGCTCGTCATTGGCCGAGCGCAGGTCGTTCTCTTCCCCACCGAGCGGGGAGTCGTGGCCTGCGCGCCGACTGCGGCGGCTCCTACCGGCCCCCTCGATGGGTGGCATCGTCGGGCCCTGCCGCGCTGTTCCGGCGAGGAAGGCCGACGTCGGTCACCTCGTGGACGGTGCTCGGGACAGCCGGAGGCGGGAACCCTGCGTGTTCCGCGGCCGATTCGGCTCCTCCCGGACCGGTTGCCGCTTCCGTGCCGGACGTGGACATGTACGCGTTGCCGTAGCCGCTCGAGTCCTGCCACTCGCCCCGATGCGACGGTTCGCCCCGGCCGGTGTAGGCGTCCGGCGTGGGAGGCCGCTGTTCCCGGTAGCCGTCGGCCGGGTAGCCGTCGCCGTGGTGGCCGTTCTGTACGGGGACGTACTGACCGTCGTGGGCGAGCCGTCCTTCATGGCCGGTGCGGTCGCCATGGCCGCCGGCCCCTTCGTGGCTTTCCCTGTCGCCGTAGTCGGCCGCACTGCCGTCATGGGCAGACCGAGCGCCGTACGCACCCGCCTGGGCATCGAACACAGGGGCAGGGTGACCGGGCTGCCGGCCCTGATACGGACCGGGCTCCTGGTACGCGGAGGGCTGCCTGGCCTCTTCGCGGAACGCCGGACGACCTCCGCCCCTCTGGTTCTGCGTCGCCTCCAGAGCCGCACGCAGCTCCTCGCGCAGCAACGAACGCCCGACCGGGTCGAGTTCCCGGAGGTCCTGCGGCCCGTCGGCGGTGTAGCGACTGTCGTCGAAGCCGAGTTCGGCCGCCGTCCGCTGGGGAGGAGCCTCGTGGGACTGCTGTTCCGGGATGATGGAGGCGACGGTGAATTCCGCGCCCCCCATGACCTGATCGCCGCCGCCACCATGAGTGATCGCCTCCGGCAGCATGACCAGCGACGTCGTGCCGGCCTGCTCGCCGGAGGGGCGCAGCTGGACGCGAATCCCGTGACGGCCGGAGAGCCGGCCGACGACGTACAGTCCCATGTGCTGCGAGATCTCCGCGTCCACGATCGGCGGTTTCGCCAAACGGTGGTTGATGTCCGCGAAGTCCTCGGGGGTGAGGCCGATGCCCTTGTCGTGTATCTCGATCATGATCCGGCCGTCGGGCAGGCGCGTCGCGGCGACGAGGACCTTGTTCTGGGGCGAGGAGAACGTGGTGGCGTTCTCCATCAGCTCGGCGAGCAGGTGCACGAGGTCCGACACGGCGCGGCCGTGGATCTCCGCCTCCGGCACACCCGCGAGTTCGACGCGCTCGTACTGTTCCACCTCGGAGGCGGCGGCGCGGAGGACGTCGACCAGCGGGATCGGCTGGTCCCAGCGGCGGCCGGGCTCCTCGCCCGCGAGGACGAGGAGGTTCTCTCCGTTGCGGCGCATCCGGGTCGCGAGGTGGTCCAGCTTGAAGAGGTGTTCCAGCTGGTCCGGATCGGCCTCGTTGTTCTCCAGATCCGTGATGAGGGTCAACTGCCCCTCGATCAGGGACTGGTTGCGGCGCGACAGATTGGTGAAGATCGCGTTGACGTTGCCCCGCAACAGTGCCTGCTCGGCAGCGAGGCGGACCGCCTCGCGGTGCACCTGGTCGAACGCGCGGGCGACCTCGCCGATTTCGTCGGTCGTCGTGATCGGGATGGGCTCGACCCGGGTGTCGACCCGGCCCGGATCCGTGCGGGAGAGCTGGTCGACGAGCATCGGCAGCCGCTGCTCCGCGACGTCGAGGGCGGCCGACCGCAGCCGGAGCATGGAGCGGCTCATCTGCCGGGCCATGAGTCCGGCGATGAAGGAGGTGACGAGCAGACCGACCAGGACGACGGTCGCCGTGGCGATGGCCTCACGATTCGCCTCGCCGTCGAGGTCGGAGGTCCTTTTCACGGCATTGTCGATGAGCTCCGTCTCGATGGTCCTGTAAGCCTCGAACTCGGCAGTGGTGGTGGCCCACCACGACTCGGGGGTGACAGCCTGCGCGGCCAGTGTCGCCCTGGTGGCGTCCGGCGCGGCTAGGAGCGCGAGGGCCTTGTCGGGGGCCGGCGGGGCCACGGACTCCTCACCGTTCGCCTTCGCTTCGGCCGCGGCTTCCTCCGCCCTGGTCCCGGCCTCGGCCTTGAGCTGCCTCTGCGCCTCCTCCAGCGCGGTGATGTCCTCCTCCCTGCCGCCCGAGAGGTACTCGTGGGTGGCGATCCCCTCGAGATAGGCGTACGAGGTCAGAGCGACGCGTTGTTCGGCGGCATCCGCGGCGTCCGGCCCGTTGACCAGAAGGTGCATACCGATGGCGCGCTGAAGGGAGATCGCGCTCTTGGACATCGAGATGGCGTAGAGGGTGCGGCCGTACCCGGTGACGTCGGTGGTGCCCGGACCGAGTTCGTTGGAGAGCTCCAGCAGGGGGTGCTGAAGGGCGAGGTATCCCTCTTCGGTCTCGACGCCCTTGAGAGCGCCGGTGTAAGCGGCGGCGCGGAGGTCATCGAGCTTCGATTCCTGCTCGAGGAAGGCGTCGAGGCGGCGGTTGAGGGTTTCCGTTTCCGGCGCGTCCTCCACCACGGCGTGGAAGTCCTCGGCCGCCTTGTCGGTGGCCACACGGGCTTCGACGACGCGCTGGTCGTCCTTGGCCGCGCGCAGCAGGGGCTCGACGGACACGTCGCGCTCTTCCTGCAGGCGGTGGCCGTAGACGAAAGCCGCCTCGACCACGCGGGCGGTCTTCCCCGCGGTGACCGCCGCCTGCCAGTCGCGGAACGATCCCTGGATCTGGACCGTCCCCATCACCAGACAGACCACTACCGGCAGGAACAGGATCGCGTTGAGCCGGGTGGGCATGCGCCAGTTCCCGGGGGTGAATCGGCTTGTGCTGCCCTTGGGCGTGTCCTCACCAGTGACCTGCGTGGGCGATTCCGCGGCCCGCGGTGGAGAGGTGAATTGTCCCCCCGGCCGCGATGCGTGGCTCGTCGTTTTCCGCCTCACTCGACCAACAACCTCTCGATGGCGGCACATGACGTATGCCGTTGATGTGTCCAGGCCCGCGCAGCAGGGCAGTTCGGCGCATTCCAGCACGTCGGTCCGCGCTCTTTCAAACAAGGCGTCGACCGGTTACTCCGGACATTAACGCCCGAGGCATTCCGGGCGTTAAGAAGGTGCCGTCAAATTGTCTATCAGCCACCCTGTCTCATGGACAACTCGACAACACCTTCCTAGGTGTTCTCCCAGTACCCTCCGCGATTCGCCACGGTGCGCGGCGATTTAACACCCAATGCGCGTAGGCAAATTTTGCCGAGGGTACTGCCAACCGCCTTGTGATTCCGTGATGATCGCCTCTGCATCCGGCGGCGAAAGTGACCCGCCGGTACCCCACGCCACGTCAACTCCCCTCCCTGGAACGGCCCGAGAAGGCCGTCCGAGAAGACGTGCGTCACTGGAGGAAGAAAAGGTATGCGCACCACTTTCGCGGGCGTGTCCGTACGGGCCGCCGTGGTCGGCACGGCGACCGCCGTCGCCCTCGGTCTGACCGGCACCACCCCGGCCCAGGCCGCCTACCCGAGCAGTTACGGCGTCAAGGGCATCGACACCAGCCGTTGGAACCACAGCTCGGCGATCAACTGGAACAGCGTCGCCGCCTCGGGCCAGAAGTTCGTGTTCCACAAGGCGTCCCAGAGCACCGGTTGGGTCGACCCCTACTTCAACCAGGACTTCAAGGCCTCCGCCGCCGCAGGGCTGATGAACTCCGGTTACCACTTCTACGCGGAAGGCACCGGCAGCGCCCAGGCCGACCACTTCATCAGGACCCTGCGCACCGCCGGCTACACCGGCAAGGCCGCCGGCCAGCTGCCCCCGGTCATCGACCTGGAGCACCACAACGGCGCGTGCCCGGCCTACGCCACCACCACGCACATCAGCACCTTCATCAACAAGATCAAGTCGTCCTTCGGGGTCGCCCCGATCGTCTACACCTCCAAGTGGTTCGTCGACGACTGCCTGAAGGGCAACGGCAGCGTCTTCTCCACCACCCCGCTGTGGCAGCCGCGTTACCAGAGCGGCTCCAACGAGCCGGCCGCCCTCCCCGGCGCGAACCGCTCCTGGTCCTTCTGGCAGCACAGCGAGACCGGTTCGGTCTCCGGCATCAGCGGCAACGTCGACCTCAACGTCTACCGCGGCACGCTCACCCAGCTGCGCGCCATGGCCAACATCGGCACCGGCACCACCCCGGCTCCCGCCCCGCTGCCGTCCTGGCCGGTCCTGAAGTACGGCGCCACCGGAGTGGACGTCAGGGCACTGCAGTACCTGCTCAACGCCCGCGGCCACGCCACCACCGTGGACAGCAGCTACGGCCCGGCCACGCAGAGCCAGGTCACCGCTTTCCAGCGCGCCAACGGGCTGGCCGCCGACGGCATCACCGGACCGGCCACCTGGTCCAAGCTGATCGTCACCGTCCAGAGCGGTGCCACGGGCAGCGCGGTCAAGGCCGTCCAGACGGAGCTGAACTCCAAGGGCTACTCGCTGACCGTCGACGGCAGCTTCGGCCCGGCGACCCTCTCCGCGGTGAAGTCGTTCCAGTCCTCCAAGGGCCTCGCCGTCGACGGAAGCGTCGGCCCGGCCACCTGGCAGACCCTCGTAGGCAGCTGACCGCCCGACGGACAGGGCCACGGCCCTCGCACCCGTCGGCCGGGAACGACGGCCCGCGCCCTCACCGGTGCGGGCCATCTTCCCTCCGGGCGACTGCGCCGCAGTGGTGGGTCACCTGTACAGGACGGCCCGTTCGACCACACTCCAGGTCGTACTGGTGACCATGTACAGCGCGGCGGCCAGCGGCAGCACGGCCACGGTGATGAGTGTGAAGAACGACATGAACGGCATCACCTTGGTCACCGCCCCCATCCCCGGCACCTGGTCCGCCGCGCCGCCCGCGCCCGACGCTCCGGAGCCTCCGGACAGCGCCGAGTTCGCGGCCATCGTCCGCCGCGTCAGCCGGTAGCTGAAGAAGGCGACCGCCGCGACGACGGCGAACAGCCCGACGTACACGAGCCCCGGCCCGCCGAACGGCCCCCCGTCGCCCAGCGCGTCGGCCCAGCGTCCGCCCAACGGCGCTGTGAACAGCTCATGTCCGAGCAGCCCGTTGGGCCGTCCGCCGATCGTGTCGCTCGAGAACAGGTGGTACAGCAGGAAGAACGCGGGCAGTTGGAGGAGGCTCGGCAGGATTCCGGACAGCGGTGACACCTTCTCCTGGGTGTGCAGTTCCAGTACGGCCCGCTGGAGCCTCTCGGGGTTGCGGCCGTACCGGCGCCGCAACTCCGCGATCTTCGGCTGGAGTTCGGCCCTGGCCCGCTGCCCGCGTGCGGCGGCCCGGGACAGGGGGTGGACAAGGAGCCGTACGAACGCGGTGAACAGGACGATCGCGGCGGCGGCCGCGGAGAGACCGAACAACGGCTGGAGCAGATCGGCCAGTTGCTCGACCAGGCTGGCGAAGACGGACATGGGTGAGCCCTCCGGGGGTCTCGTCGTGCCGGGGCAGAAGTGCTGAATGGCGGCATGACGACCCGCGCAGGGTCACGCGTGGTGAGGAACCTGAACCGGACCCACGGGTACCGGTGCCCTACGCGGCGGTCGCCGGGAGGGCGTGTCCGGGTGCTCTGGGCCGGGTGCGCCCCCGGGCGTCGGGGTCGCGCTGGGGCAGGAAGGCGGTACGCCGGTCACGGTCACGCAGGGCCGTACGCACCCGGGTGGGCGGCACGACGGGCGCGCAGCGCGCGAGGACGACGGCGCAGGCGGCGAGCGCGGCGCCGGCCGCAGCGGTCGCGGCGAGCGCGACGGTGGCGGAGAGCCCACCGGCGTCCAGCAGCACGAGCAGGAGCAGAAGCAGGGGCAGGAAGACCCGGGGCAGCGAAAGAAGCCCGGCGAAGACACCGCAACGCGAACCCGTCCGGCTATGGATCACTCGCCACACCCCCTCTCCCTCCCCTCCGCCTCGCGCATCAGGCCCCTGTACGACACGACAGATCGTCGCGCTCATCCCAACGTCCAGGACGGTACGACGGTTCCCGGGCGGGCCGCGCGAGCGGGCGCAGGACCCGTGCACCGGCGCCCCGGCGCCGGTGCGGCCCATCCGCTCCCGTGTGACGGGACACTCTCCCCCTCCTGTCACCCGTCGGCAGTACGGTGTCACCCATGCGCCCCGACACGCCCGCCGAAAACGTCGACCACACCGCCGAAGCGGCCCGCCTGGAGCGGACCGCCGGCCTGTATCCCGAGGACGCCGAGGCCCTGCTGCTGCGGGCCGCCGCCCACCTGGAACTCTCTGGCGACCGCTCCGCCGCGGCCGCCCTCTACGACCGCCTGCTGGCCTCCGACACCGGGCAGACGGGGCTGGAGAACCCGTACCTGGTCCGCGCCCTGAAGGCCTCGAACCTGTGGGAGTACGGCCACGAGGCGGAGGCCCGCGCGATCATCGACGGCATCCGCACCGCGGCCCCGCGCGACCCCGCCCCCTGGGTGGTCGTCGCGGAGTCCCTGGAGTCGCACGACGAACTGGAGGCGGCGCACGAGACGTTCACGGAGGCGGTACGCCTCCTCCTGACCGACGTCCCGGAGCCCCCGTCCGCCGCCCACCCGCTCCTCTTCGGCCGCCACCGCGTCCGCCGCATGCTGGGCGTCCCCCACGACGAGTGGGACGCCCTCGCGGACACCGTCCACAGCCTGCCCGTCACCCTGGACGAACTCCACGACCCGAAGCGCGTCTGGTCGCTCGGCTCGGAGAATCCGGCGGAGCTGGAGGCGGAGATCTCCCGCCTCCGAGCGGAACTGGGCGCCTACCGGACCGCCCTGTCCCGCCCCTTCCCGGTGGCGATCCTGCACTGGCCGGCCCCGGAACTGGCCGAGCTCCTGGAGGCGTACCCCTCCCTCACCACCGAGTACCCCTCCCACGAGGAGCACCTGGCCACGACAGAGACGGCCCTGCGCGAACTCGCCGCCTCCGGCACCCCCAACCTGGGCATCGTCACCGGCACCGTCCCCTCCTACGAGGCCTTCGCCGCCTCCGAGGCCACCACCCCGGGCGACACCGACCTCCTCCCCCAGTACGCGACCACCCTGGCAGCCCGCGGCCGGGCCGTGCCCTGGCCGCCGCAGCGGTCAGCCGCCTGCTGGTGCGGTTCGGGCCGCCCGTACGGGGAGTGCCACGGCGCCTGAGCGGCGGACAGCCAGGACAACAGCCCTGCCCCGCCCCGCAGAGAGCCCGACGACCGTCATGAAGGGCCGCTCGGGCCAGGGCCTGTCCGGGCGGATCATGCCGCAGACGCGGGACCGGCACACCCTCCCCGAGCTCTTCGAGCAGGGGGACGCACCGGACCCCGCCCACCCGCGCCGACAAGACGCCGTCGATTTCCTGCGACCTGATCCGCCGGACGGGCCTAGTGCTGGAGCTTCGAGGTGAGCTTCGCCTGCATCTTCTGTGTCGCCAGGCGCAGGGCTCGGGTGAGTGCCGTCTCGGACGGGGTGCGGGGATCCTCACGGGTGAAGCAGAGGCGCGCCTGCGGCCCCGAGATGGTGATGGCGATGGGCGGGTACCCCTGCGGGGCGGGGAGGGTCTGCGCGAGTGCCGCGATGCCGGGTTGGGTCTCCTCGATGTTGCGCGCGTAGCCGCGCTGCCTGACGTCCTCCAGTTCGGCTTCGAGGGCCGTGCGGGTCGGGGTGGTGGTCTTCGCCGCGTGCGGGAGCGGTTCGTTCGGGTAGATCCGGCGGAGCTGCTCGGTCGTGAGGGTGGCGAGGAGGGCTCGTCCGCAGGCTGAGGTGTGCGCGGGGAGGATCGTTCCCGCCCGGGCTTCGATGCGCATGTGGTGCTGTGAGGCGATGCCGTAGATGTAGCGCACCGCCTGCCCTTCGAGGACCGCGAACTCCACGGTCTCACCGGTTGCCGTCTGCAGCTCGAGCAGGTCGTCCTGGATGAGGTGGGTGAAGTCCGTGTCGGCGTGGGCGGGGCGGGCGGCGGTCATGGCCGGGCCGAGGCGGTAGCCGGGGCCGTCGAGTGAGCGGCGCATGAAGCCGTTCGCCTCGAGGGTGGCCAGGAGCCGGTGGGCGACGGAGGTCCCCACACCCAGTTCGTCGGCGGCACGGGCGAGGGTGACGACCGGCTCCTGCTGCGCCAGCGCGAGCAGTCGAAGCGCCCTGTCCACAGTTTGAAGAGTGTTCACGGCCCGATATTCCCACATACAGGGAATGATTGACTAGCCGCTCCCTGATAGTGGATTCTCTCGATGTCCGCAGGCTAACGCACACTCGAACGAGTGTCTTTGCGTGGCGCGGACTCCTGGGCGCGAGACCACCCCCTCGCCTGCCCGTGGCGTAAGTGGCCGTTGAGGCGTGAACCGCCCGTGAGTACGTGTGACGTGCCGCGCAGTGAGGACACCGAGGAGAGTGAAGCAATGACAGTCAGTGAACTCGAGGGGCCGGCTGGAGCAAGTCGGCCGGACACGGCACCGGAGGGCCCGGAAGCCGGGAGCGGTACCCCCACCGCCCGGCGCGCGGTCGTCAGTGGCGCGCTGGGCTCCGCACTGGAGTGGTTCGACTTCTCCGTGTACGGCGCGTTGTCGGCCACGGTGTTCCCCCAGCTGTTCTTCCCCGACCTCGCGCCGGGCACCGCGCTGCTGGCGTCGTTCGCGACCTTCGGGGTCGGGCTGGTGGCACGGCCCCTGGGCGGCCTGGTGTTCGGCCTGCTGGGTGACCGTCTCGGCCGCCGGAACGTCCTCATGTTCACGCTGCTGCTCATGGGCGCGGCGTCGGTGCTGATCGGCCTGCTGCCGACCTATGCCACGGTGGGAATGGTGGCTCCGGTCGCGCTGGTGGCGCTGCGTTTCCTTCAGGGCTTCGCCCTGGGGGGCGAGCACACCGGGTCGCAGCTCATGGTGATGGAGCACTCGTCGAGCCGGCGTCGCGGTGTCGCGGGTGCCCTGATGTCGGTGGGATCACCGATCAGTCAGGTACTCGCCACACTCACGCTGACCGGACTCGCCGCGTGGCTCACCGAGGACCAGTTCACCGGCTGGGGCTGGCGGATCCCCTTCCTGATGAGCGTGGCGCTCATCGCCGTCGGGTACTACATCCGGCACCGCGTCGAGGAGACTCCCGCCTTCCTCGCCAACGAGGGCAAGAGCGAGCAGCCGGCCCGCGGGCTGCTGAGGCAGCACCGGAAGACCGTGATGCTGCTGGTGCTCGCGTGGGCCGCGCCAGGAGCGCTGTACTACATCACCGTCACCTTCGCCATCAGCTACCTCACGGGCCAGCTCGGATTCGACAAGAGCTCCACCTTCGGGCTGATGGTCGTCGCGAACTCGATCTCCATCGGGGCCAGCCTGCTCGGCGGCTGGTCCAGCGACCGGATCGGACGGAAGCGCGTCCTCTTCACGGGTCTCGCGGTGCTGCTGGCCTTCCTCGTCCCGTTCTTCCTGATCCTCGACACGGGCAACTGGTGGCTGGCCGCGCTCACCATCACGGGTGCGCTGTGCGGTGTGCAGTTCATGACCGGGTGCCAGGGGGCCTTCTACGCCGAGGCGCTGCCGACCCCTGTCCGGTACACCGGCTCGGCTCTCGGACTCACCTGCGGAAACATGCTGTTCGCCGCACCGGCGCCGCTGCTCGCGACGTGGCTGATGCAGATCTCGGGGAACGGAACCCTGCTGATCACCGCCTACGGCCTGCTCACGATCCTGATCTCCGCCGTGGCGATCCGCCTGCTCCCGGACCGTACCGGCCGGCGACTCGACGCGTGACGGGGCCCGCACCCTGCCGTACGCGCCCCTCCGCTCCCCCCACACCCGCCTGAATCCTCACCCGAGGGAGAAACACAATGACCGACGACGCAGTTCGTACCGCCAGCGTGGTGACCGAGGAGGACCTTCGCCTCCTGCGGGAACTGAAGGTCAAGGACCGGCTGCACGACCTCGAGGCCGCCTACTGCCGCGGAATCGACCGGCGTGACCCCGAGTTGCTGAAGTCGATCTTCTTCGACGACGCCTTCGTCCGCCTGGGCGACATGAAGGAAGGCGGCGTGGACGAGTGGGTGAACTGGATCATCGACGAGTTCAAGCCCCGGTTCGAGAACACCACCCACTACCTGCTGAACGAGTGGTACAAGGTGGACGGCAAGACCGCCGAGGGGGAGACCCATCGCCTCTCGTACCACCGCTTCGGGGACCCGGCACGCGAACTGATCGCCGCCAGCCGCACGTTCAACCGGTACGAGGAGCGCGACGGCGTCTGGAAGATCACTTTCCGCGAGGTGATCCGGGACTGGATCCACGAACGCCCCGTGGACCAGGAGCTGTTCACCGGTGGGTTCGCCATGGAGCTGAGCAAGCCCGGCCCCGACGACAAGAGCTACCAGGTGCTCTCGATGTTCGGCCGCGGTCCGCTCCAGCCCGAGTGACCCCTGGTTCCGTGCCCGGCCACGGCCCCGCCGCCCGCGGGACGGGCCCCGTGCGGGGACCCGCACCACCATGAGCACCGATGACCTCGCCCTTTCCCCCGGGGGCGGGGTCATCGGTTTCCCGGCGCCACCGCCGCCCGCTCAGCCGTACGCCGTGCCCTCCCCTCCGCACGACCGGGTCACGCGCGGCTACGCGCCGAGCCGCAGGAGCAGCCGGCGGTTGCCTCGGCCCGGGCCGGGTCGACGGCCTGCTCGTCGGTGGCACCGCAGCAGGCTTCGGGCGTCGGGGTCGTCCGGGCGCTCCTGCCGAGGGTGTCGGCGTCGGCCTTGACCGTGTAGACCTCCCACGGTTCCCGGCCGGGGCCGGTGACCCACACCTTGTCCTGCAGGGCGTAGCAGCAGGAGGTGTCGTTCTCCTCGAAGGTCGCCAGGCCCGCCTCCTCGAGCCGGGTGGCGGCTGCGGTGACCTCCTCGGTGGAGGCGACCTCGACGCCGAGGTGGTCCAGGCGGGTGTCCTCACCCGCCTCGCCCTCGATGAGGACCAGCTTGAGCGGCGGCTCGGCGAGGGCGAAGTTGGCGTAGCCCTCACGGCGCTTGGCGGGCTCGGCGCCCAAGAGCTTGGCGTAGAAGACGATCGAGGCTTCGAGGTCGGCGACGCGCAGGGCGAGCTGAACGCGGGACATGACGATCTCCCATCCGGAAACAGCTTGTTTCGACGCCTGTCGATACAGTCGAGGTTGCCACCCGATTAGATGACTGTCAACATAGAGGAATGTCGAAACAAGCAGGTCTTCCGGTGCTCGGACAGGATGACGCGGCGTGCTGTGCGCCGATGGTCCGCGAGCCGCTGGGCGAACAGGACGCGGTCGAGCTGTCGCGGATGTTCAAGGCGCTGTCGGATCCGATCCGGCTGCGGCTGCTGTCGTTGATCGCCTCCCATGAGGGCGGCGAGGCGTGCGTGTGCGACCTCATCGGCCCGTTCGACGTCTCCCAGCCGACCATCTCCCACCACCTGAAGGTGCTGCGGGAGGCCGGACTGGTCGGCTCCGAGCGGCGCGGCACCTGGGTGTACTACTGGGTGCTGCCCGAGGCCCTGGCGAAGCTGTCCGCCCTGCTCCAGACCCCTGCCGTGCCCGCGCAGGCCCCCGCGTGAGCGGGCCGGCGCCGCTGGCGAGGCGGGCGGTCGTCGAGGGACTCGGCACGGCCGGGCTGGTCGCGGTGGTGGTCGGCTCCGGCATCCAGGCCACCGAACTGACCCGCGACGTCGGGGTGCAGCTGCTGGCCAACTCCCTGGCCACCGTCTTCGGCCTCGGCGTGCTGATCGCCCTGCTCGGCCCCGTCTCCGGGGCGCACTTCAACCCGGCGGTCACCCTCGCCGCCTGGTTCACCGGCCGCCGCACCGGCGACGCCCCCACCCTGCGCGACCTCGCGGGGTACGTGCCCGCCCAGATCGCCGGGGCGATCGGCGGCGCGGTACTGGCCGACGCCGTGTTCGGAAAGCCGCTGGCGCACTTCTCCACCCACGACCGGTTCGCCGGCCACCTGTGGCTGGGCGAGGTCGTGGCCACCGCCGGGCTGGTCTGGATCGTCTTCGGCCTGGCCCGCGCGGGCCGCGCGCACCTGGCGCCGCTGCTGGTCGCCTCCTACATCGGGGCGGCGTACTGGTTCACCTCCTCCACCAGCTTCGCCAACCCGGCGGTGACCATCGGCCGCGCGTTCACCGACACCTTCGCCGGCATCGCCCCCACCTCCGTGGCACCCTTCCTCGCCGCCCAACTGGTCGGCGCCGCGGTCGGCCTCGGCCTGGTCACCGCCTGCTTCGGCCGCCCGGCCTCCGGGAGCGAGGACGAGGTCGTCGTCCCCCACGACGGGCAGCAGCCCGCAGCCCCCGCCCGTTCCGCCGAAGAAAGCGCCCTGACCCGATGAACACCCCCGCCGTCCCCTCCGTGCTGTTCGTCTGCGTGCACAACGCCGGCCGCTCCCAGATGGCCGCCGCCTTCCTCACCCACCTCGGCGGCGACCGGGTCCAGGTCCGCTCGGCCGGATCCGCCCCCGCCGACGCCGTCAACCCGGCCGTGGTGGAGGCCATGAACGAGGTCGGCATCGACATCTCGGCCGAGAGTCCCAAGGTCCTCACCGTGGCGGCGGTGCGGTCCTCGGACGTGGTGATCACCATGGGCTGCGGCGACGCCTGCCCGTACTTCCCCGGCAAGCGGTACCTGGACTGGCAGTTGGACGATCCGGCCGGGCAGGGCGTCGGGGCGGTCCGGCCGATCCGCGACGAGATCGAGCGGCGCATCCGCGGCCTGCTCGCCGAACTCGGCATCGAGACGGCGTGAGGGCCACCGCGACCGGCGTGCACATCGCGCCGATACGGTCCGAGCACGCCGAACAGGTCCTGGCGACCTCCGCCTCAAGAGGGCTGACGACACAGCACGGTTCGACAACCGCGCTCAGTGCCTCGACGCCGTCCGGGCCCCAGCGAGGCCGGGAGCTCCACCGAACCGACGCGTGACGGCTTCCGTCTCCGAGGCCCCCCGGACGACACCGACCTCCTCCCCCAGTACGCGACCACCCTGGCAGCACGGGGGCGGGCCGTGCCCTGGCCTCCGCAGCAGTCAGCCACCTGCCGGTGCGGCGCGGACCGCCCGTACCCCGTACGGGGAGTGCCACGGCGCCTGACCGGCGGACAGCCAGAACAACAGCCTGCGCCGCCATCTCCCCCCTGCGGGGGAGGCGGCCCCCCCGCGCGGGGGATCTTCCCGCGACATCCGGCGGATGTACTGGAGGCATCCGACGTCAAAGGGAAGGACACCCGATGCGCCTCTGGACGAGACGACGCCTGCTCCTCTCGACCGCCTCGGCCGCCGGTCTCGTCGCGACGGCGTCCGCCCCGGCCCACGCCCTGACCGGGACGCCTCCCGCACCCGCCGACGACGACATCGTGCGGCGCCTGGGCTCCCTGCCGGGTGTGCGGATCGTGGAGGAACGGCCGGACGCCGGACCGGGATACCGCTTCTTCGTGCTCGGACTGCGCCAGCCGGTCGACCACACCGACCCCTCGGCCGGCACGTTCGAGCAGCGCCTCACCCTGCTCCACACGTCCGCCGCTCGCCCCACCGTCCTGTTCACGACCGGGTACGAAGCCGCGCTCATCTCCCGGCTCACCGAACCGACCGTCCTCCTGGGCGGCAACCAACTCCAGGTCGAGCACCGCTACTTCGGCACCTCACGCCCCAGCGCCCACGACTACTCCCACCTGACCATCCGGCAGGCCGCCGACGACCACCACCGCGTCGTCCGCACCTTCCGCCGGCTCTACCGAGGTGAGTGGATCTCCACCGGCGGCAGCAAGGGCGGCATGGCGAGCGTGTACCACCGCCGCTTCCACCCCCACGACGTGGACGGCACCGTGGCCTACGCGGCCCCGAACAACGTCGACGACCGCGACGACTCCGCCTACCTCCGCTTCCTGGAGACCGTGGGCACGGCCGCCGACCGCGAGGCGCTCAAGTCCGTCCAGCGCCGGCTCCTGCTGCACCGCGCGGAACTGGTCGCCCGCTACGAGGCCGCGACGACCGCCGCCGGGGACACCTTCCGCATCGTCGGCAGCGCAGACAAGGCGTTCGAGATCGCCGTCCTGCGCGCCCCCTTCATGTTCTGGCAGAACGGCGGCAGCGCTGCGGACCTCGCCGCCGTCCCCGGCCCGGATGCCACCACCGACCAGCTGTACACCTGGCTGGACGACACGGCGGGCCTGGCCCTCTACGCCGACACGGTCGCCCGCGCCTACATCCCGTACTGGTACCAGCTCGCCACCGAGATGGGGTATCTCGACGTCCCCACCGCCCACCTGGCCGACCTGCTGCGCCACCCGGGCGCCATCGAACCGCGCTCCTTCGTCCCCCGCGACATCCCCGTGCGCTTCGACCCGGGCGCGATGCCGGACATCGACCGCTGGGTCCGCCGCAGCGGCACCCGCCTGCTGTTCGTCAACGGCACGCAGGACCCCTCGACCGCCGAGTCCTTCCCGCCCGGCCGCCACGACTCCCGCGTCCTGTGGGTCCCCGGCGCCAACCACCACACCACCATCGCCGACCTCCCCACCCCGGACCGCACCGAGGCGACCGCCATGCTCACCCGCTGGGCCGGCCGTTCCCGAAAGGGCTGACGGGCACCTTGCGACACACGGGCTCCACAGCCACGGGAGTCGCCCCGCGGCCGTGGAGCCCGGCTGCCCACTCGGCCGACTCGAACAGTCCGTCCCCTCGTCGATAGCCTGCCTCCTCATGACGCGTGCTTGGATTCTGCCGATGCTGCTCGTGCTCTGCGGCTCAGCGCTTGCAACTGGGCTGATCTTCAAAGGGAGCCCCGGCACAGCCGCAGCACTCCTGCTGCTGTTCGCACTGTTCGCGTGCCTGAACTCGCCCCTGATCTTCCCGAGGTCGACCAGCACGATGGAGGCACAACGGCGCAGCGCGACCGACGGCCGGCCGATCGTCTTCTGGCGGCCGGGCTGCACGTACTGTCTGCGCCTGCGCATCCGCTTGGGCCGCAGCGCCCGTCGCCTGCACTGGGTCGACATCTGGCGCGATCCGGCCGGAGCGGCGGCGGTGCGGGAGGCCAACGACGGCAACGAGACCGTACCGACCGTCATCGTGGCAGGCCGCCCGCACACCAACCCCGATCCGGCATGGGTGCGCGAACAGCTCTCCTCTTCCACCTGATCGGGAACGGCGCCCTGGAATCCACCGACCACCCGGTGGAGCATCCTCAGTCCGGAGTGCCAGGCCCTCTGTCACAGAGGAGCTCAGTCATCCCGAGCGCTCGGAGGAGCCCGTGTATCCGGGCTGGAGGGTCCGCCCCACCCTCCGGTCCCACGAGCGCGTCCTCCACCCCGGTCTGCAGCCAATTGGCCTGGTTGTCGTCGGCCTCGGCAGCCGCAAGAACGATGAGCCTTATGGCCGCCACCGTTCCCACCCGGGTCAAGGCCTCCGCCGTCTGCCGGGTCACCGCCGTGTCCTCGACGTCCAGCAGCAGCCCCACCAATACTTCCGCAGCCTCGGAGACATCAGCGAAGGAAGCAAGGTCACGCCCGGCACGAACCCGCTGCGACCACGAAGGAGAAGAAGCCTCGGCCAAGGTCGCCGCCAACCCACTCATCATTTCCGGCACAGCCAGACAGTCTCATGCCCCCGAAGAAGGTCGAACCCCGAATCGAAATGACCAGAGGCTCGAGTCAGTGGACCATTTCCGCATGATCCCGAGGCCGAGCGAGCGGCTGCACCCGTTTTTCGCCAGTCACGGCGGAGCAATTGTCAAGGTATGTGGACCTGAGCTGCACTCAGAAGCCGTCCGCATCTCAGCGGGCCGTGGGCGCCGAAGCGCCGGGGCACCCGGCCGAGATCATCTGTCGATCTCGAACCGAGCGGGCCCACTGCCCAACTCTCTTGATACAACAGGAAAATCACCGTGACGCGAACAGAGAGGGCACTGCCGATGGGCCGACCGACGACCTCGACTCCGCTACCGAGTGACACGAAGGTACTGTCCATCGGTCTGCATCCGAGTGCGCTCGACTACAGCCGGATGCCCGACGGTGTCGACGAGGCGGCACTCACCACCCGGATCGAGGCGGCCAACGCGGCGCTGCGCGAAGCAGGGTTCGATGCTGTTCCGTGCCTGATCGACGCCTCGCCGGACCGCGCCGCGGCGATCGTCCGGGAGCAACTCCAGAAGCACACGTTCGGTTTGGCGATGATCGGCGGTGGCGTACGGATGCTGCCGGAGAACACCCTGCTGTTCGAGCGCCTGGTCAACGTCCTCACCGAGGAAGCGCCCTGGGTCCGGTTGTGCTTCAACACGACGCCGGAGGACACGATCGAGGCGCTGCGGCGGTGGATCCAGGCGTAGACGAGATGTGACCAGCGGTGAGCAGGGCCGGGGACTGGCGCGGTGGCCGCTGCTCCGTTTCCAGCCCCGCCCTGCCTGAAATCGACCGCTGGGTTCGCCGCAGCGGCACCCGCCTGCTGTTCGTCAACGGAACACAGGACCCCGCGACCGCCGAGCCCTTCCCGCCCGGCCGCCACGACTCCCGCGTCCTGTGGGTCCCCGGCGCCAACCACCACACCACCATCGCCGACCTCCCCACCCCGGACCGCACCGAGGCCACCACCATGCTCACCCGCTGGGCCGGGACACGGCCGACCCGGAGCTCCTGCGAGTAACGAACGCAACTCTGGAGTTGGAGAATGACCTGACCTTCCTGGGGCTGGTGGATCTCGCGGACCATGTCGTCAGCAGCGCCCGGGTGGGGCGGCCGAGCCGGACCGGGAGGTCTATGAGATCGCGGCCGAGCAGGCCGGCGTCGCCATGGACCGGTGCCTCTTCGTGGATGACCGGTTGGAGGACGTCGAAGCCGCAGTCGCGTGCGGGATGAGTGGTTGCCGGCCACAGCAGAGACCCCGCACGCCACGGACAAGGGATCCGGACCCGCCCTCGGACCGGACCCCTCACCGCGTGCTGCTCCTCGCTAGGCCGCTTGGCGCGCCGGGTGGAAGTTGATGCGTTCGCTGACGACGGGGAAGCCGGCCTTGGCGAAGTGCGCGGCCATGGGGAAGTTGCCCCGGTCGGTCGCTCCGCCGATGAGCTCCGCGCCCCGTTCGACGAGGAAGCGGGTGCACTCCGCGAGGAGGTCGTAGGCGTAGCCGTGACCGCGTTGTTCCGGGACGACTCCGATGAAGCCGATGGTCGGGCCGGAGGGGTTGTGGGCCGGGATGTGGATGCCGGCCAGGTCGCCCTCCGGCGTGTGCGCGGTCTGCCACCACTCCCGCGGGGAGGGGCACCAGTGGAAGAAGTCGAGTTCCTCCTGGGCGGCCCGGTCGAGGCCGCCCTCCGCGATGGCCCTGAGCGCGTGGGCGTCCAGGGTGACGGAGTGGATGCGGCGCAACGCGTCGAAGAACACGGTGTCGTCGGGTTCGGCGCTGAAGCGCAGGCGTCCGGGCCGCTCGGGCAGGCCTCGCTCCGGGGTCCAGCGGTACCGGAAGCGTTCCACCAGGAGTTCGTACCCGGC
>NZ_QFRK01000036.1 GCF_003143855.1 Streptomyces sp. NWU339 | reverse complement strand
CAACAGCAGGCCCCGACGGAGCGCCCGGAGGAGAAGCGGACGGGCGGCAAGCTGCTGCACCTGCACACGGCCCACGCCCGGGTTCCGATCCCCTACGTGACCCCGGGGGACATGTTCTCCAAACCCCTCAAGACCGCACCCGCGTCCACGGCCACATCCCTGCTCCCCTCGCCCCGCAAGCTGGCCCTCTACGGCGTCCTCGGCGGCATGACCGTCGCCGGAGCCATCGGCTGGCCGGTCGCGGTCGCGGTCGGCGCCGCCACCGAGGTGATCACCCGCGAGCAGGCGGCACGGCAGCGCCAGGGGCACGAACGCGCCGAGCGGACGGAGACCGCGGCGCAGCCGCAGCCGGCAACGACATGACGGTCCCGCCCGGACGCCGGTGGGGTCGAACGCCCGAGTGACCTCCGGGCGTTCGACCCCACCGGCGTTCAGCACGTCCGAGCCGGCCCGCACCCGTCCGAACCGGCCGGTCACCCCTCGGATGAGCAGGGAAAACGCGGCACCGCGTGCCTGATCCTCCGGCACAGGATGCCAATTTCTTGATATCGAGACTTTTTGGCCCACTACCTTTGATCGATCATCGATCAGCGGGTTATTGTCGCCAGCGGGGTCTCCACCAGAGCCCCAGCCCTGTCCTGCCAAAGACCAAGGGCACCCCCGAACCCTTACCGATGAGGGAACCCCCTTCGACTGAGGAAGGCGGCGACATGACCGACCCCAAGGCCATCCAGCCGAGCGAGCTGGACCAGCTCCCGGACCGCGACCCCGAGGAGACCGCCGAATGGCAGGCCTCCCTTGACGCCGTCACCGAGGCGGCCGGGCCGCACCGTGCCGCGTACCTGATGCGCCGTACGCTGGAGCGCGCCGAGGAGGCCGGCGTCGCACTGCCGAAGCTCCTCGAGACCGACTACATCAACACCATCCCCACCTCCGCCGAGCCCGCGGTGGACGGCGACGAGGCGATGGAGTCCCGCATCACCGCGTGGAACCGCTGGAACGCGGCCGCGATGGTGACCCGCGGCAGCAAGTACGGCGTCGGCGGCCACATCGCCACCTTCGCCTCCGCGGCCTGGCTCTACGAGACGGGTTTCAACCACTTCTTCCGCGGCAAGGAGGCCGACGGCTCCGGCGACCAGCTCTACATCCAGGGCCACGCCTCCCCCGGCATCTACGCCCGTGCCTTCCTCGACGGACGGATCGGCGAGCGGCACCTGGACAACTTCCGCCGTGAGGCGGGCGGTGACGGCCTCCCCTCGTACCCGCACCCGCGGCGGCTGCCCTGGTTGTGGGAGTTCCCCACGGTGTCGATGGGCCTCGGCCCGATCTCCGCGGTCTACCAGGCGCGGTTCAACCGCTATCTGACCAGCCGCGGCATCAAGGACCTGACGAACTCCCACGTGTGGGCGTTCCTCGGCGACGGCGAGATGGACGAGCCGGAGTCCACCGCCGCCCTGACGCTCGCCTCCCGCGAGGGTCTGGACAACCTGACCTTCGTCATCAACTGCAACCTGCAGCGCCTCGACGGTCCGGTCCGCGCCAACTTCAAGATCGTGCAGGAGCTGGAGGCCCTGTTCCGCGGCTCCGGCTGGAACGTGGTCAAGAGCCTGTGGGGCACCGCCTGGGACGAGCTGTTCCAGCTGGACACCACCGGCGCGCTCGTACGCCGCCTGCGCGAGGTACCCGACGCGCAGGTCCAGACGTACCAGACCCGCGACGCGGCCTACATCCGCGAGGACTTCTTCGGCAAGGACCCGGCGCTCGTCGAGATGGCGAAGCTGCTGAGCGACGACAAGATCCTCGAGTGCTTCCACCTCTCGCGCGGCGGCCACGAGTCCCGCAAGGTCTACGCCGCCTACCGTGCCGCGCTCGCCCACAAGGGCGCGCCGACCGTGATCCTGGCCCAGACGGTCAAGGGCCACACGCTCGGCGAGGGCTTCGCCTCGAAGAACGCCAACCACCAGATGAAGAAGCTGTCGGTGGACGAGTTCAAGGCGATGCGCGACCGCCTCGACCTGCCGATCAAGGACAGCGACTTCGTCGACGGCGTGGTCCCCTACGGCCACCCGGGCGCCGACTCCCCCGAGGTCCGTTACCTCCAGGAGCGCCGCGCCGCTCTCGGCGGTCCGGCCCCGGCCCGCCGCGTCCACCCCGTCGCACCGCTGCCGGCCCCGGCCGACAAGGCGTTCAGCGCCTTCGACAAGGGCTCGGGCTCGCAGAACGTGGCGACCACCATGGCGTTCGTCCGCCTGGTCAAGGACCTGGTCCGCGACAAGGAGACCGGCAAGCGCTGGGTGCCGATCGTCCCCGACGAGGCGCGCACCTTCGGCATGGAGTCGCTCTTCCCGTCGCTCGGCATCTACTCGCCCAAGGGCCAGACGTACGAGCCGGTCGACCGCGACCAGCTGATGTACTACAAGGAAGCCAAGAACGGCCAGATCCTCAACGAGGGGATCACCGAGGCCGGTTCCATGGCCGAGTTCATCGCCGCCTCGACGTCGTACGCGACGCACGGCGAGCCGGTGATCCCGTTCTACATCTACTACTCGATGTTCGGCTGGCAGCGCACGGCCGACCAGATGTGGCAGCTCGGCGACCAGCTCGGCCGCGGCTTCCTCGTCGGCGCCACCGCCGGCCGCACCACGCTCACCGGTGAGGGCCTCCAGCACGCCGACGGCCACTCCCCGGTCATCGCCGCGACCAACCCGGCCGCGCTGACGTACGACCCGGCGTTCGCGTACGAGATCGCCGTCATCGTCAAGGAGGGTCTGCGCCGGATGTACGGCGCGGCGGCCCCGGACGAGGACCAGGACGTCTTCTACTACCTGACGGTCTACAACGAGCCGCTGCGGCAGCCCGCCAAGCCCGCGGCCCCCGGGGTCGACGAGGGCATCCTCAAGGGCCTGTACCGCTTCAACACGGCGGAGTCGGCGGGGCTGACGGCGCCCGCGAACGCCCCGCGGATCCAGCTGCTCGGCTCCGGTACGGCGATCCACTGGGCGCTGAAGGCGCAGCAGCTGCTCGCCGAGGAGTGGGGCGTGGCGGCCGACGTGTGGTCGGCGACGTCGTGGACCGAGCTGCGCCGGGACGCCATGGAGGCGGACGAGGCGCTGCTGCGCGGCGAGGAGCGGGTGCCGTTCGTCCGGCAGGCGCTCCAGGGCGCCGAGGGTCCGGTGCTGGCGGTCTCGGACTACATGCGTCAGGTTCCCGACCAGATCGCGCAGTGGGTCGAGCAGGACTACACCTCGCTGGGCGCCGACGGTTTCGGCCTGTCGGAGACCCGCGAGGCGGCCCGCCGCTACTTCGGTGTCGACGCCGAGTCCATCGTCGTCGCGGCCCTGGCGCAGCTCGCCCGGCGCGGCGAGGTGCAGGTGACGGCCGTGAAGGAAGCGCGCGAGAAGTACGGTCTGTAGGCACCCGGGTGCTACGGATGTGAGGCAGGAGGCCCCCGCTGCGGCGGGGGCCTCCTGCTGCATGATGGGCCGTATGCGCGCTGCCCGGCTGATCAAGATGGTGCTGCTGCTCCAGTCCCGGCCGTCCATGACCGCCGCCGAGCTGGCGCGGGAGCTGGAGGTGTCGGAGCGGACGGTCACCCGGGACGCGCAGGCGCTGTCCGAGGCCGGGGTGCCGGTGTACGCGGACCGGGGACGGGCCGGGGGCTACCGGCTGGTCGGCGGGTACCGGACGAGGCTGACCGGGCTGGCCCGGGGCGAGGCGGAGGCGCTGTTCCTGTCCGGGGTGCCGGGGGCGCTGCGGGAGATGGGGCTCGAGGACGCGGCCTCCGCGGCCCGGCTGAAGGTGTCGGCGGCGCTGCTGCCCTCCCTGCGGGACGCGTCGCGGACGGCCGCGCAGCGCTTCCACCTGGACGCCCCGGGCTGGTTCCGTGAGCCGGTGACGCCCGAGCTGCTGCCGGCCGTGGCGGACGCGGTGTGGGACGACCGCCGGGTCACCGCCCGCTATCTGCGCGGGGAGGGGGAGCACCGGCGGGAGGTCGTGCGGGAGCTGGAGCCCTACGGGCTCGTGCTCAAGGCGGGCGTCTGGTACCTGTGCGCGCGGGTGCCGGGGCACGGGGCGTTCCGGGTGTACCGGGTCGACCGGTTCACGGCGGTGGAGCCGGTCGACCCGGCACGACCGGAACGCTTCGAACGCGACCGGGAGTTCGAGCTGCCCGCGTTCTGGGAGGAGCGGGCGGAGCAGTTCGCGCGCTCGATCCTGCGGACGGAGGTGGTGGTGCGGCTGTCGCCCGAGGGGGTACGCGCGCTGCCGCGCTCCGTCGAGGCGTCGGCCGCGGCGGCCGCACGGGAGGCACTGGCCCAGGCGGCCGGGGTGGCCGGGGAGTTCGACGGGGACGGCGGCGGGTGGGTGACGGTGACCCTGCCGGTGGAGTCCGAGGAGGTAGCCCACACCCAGCTGACGGCGCTGGGCCCCGAGGTGGAGGTGCTGGCGCCCGCGTCGTTGCGGGAGCGGTTCGCCGCCCAGGCCGTGCGGCTGGCCCGGCTGTACGGGAGGGAGGACCCCGACGCCGGCCCTGCCCCTGCCCCTGAGCGATCCGGGTGACACTCCGGGGTGCGCCCCCCGGTTCCAGGGCCGATGCTTGACGCGTGATGGACGAGACGGAGTTCTGGGAGCTGGTCGACACCGCCCGCGAGGACGCCGGGGGCGACCCGGAGGATCAAGCCGACCTGCTCGTGGAACGGCTCGCGCGGCTGGACCCGGAGTCGGTCCTGGACTTCGCCCGGCACTTCGAGTCCCGCTATCACCGCGCCTACCGCTGGGACCTGTGGGGCGCCGCCTGGGTGCTGCTGGACGGGGCGAGCGACGACGCCTTCGACTTCTTCCGGTGCTGGCTGATCGGCCAGGGCCGTGAGGTCTTCGAGGGCGCGCTGCACGATCCGGACGCCCTGGCCGGCCTGCTGGAGGACTTCGACGAGGAGGTCGACGGCGACGCCGAGGACCTCGGCTACGCGGCGGACGAGGCGTACGAGCAGCTCACCGGCACGGTGGCACCCGATCTGGACCTCCCGCCGGCCCCCGCGGAACCCGAGGGCACGCCGGTCGACTTCGAGAACGAGTCCCGGCTCGCCGAACGCTACCCCCGGCTCTGGGAACGGTTCCGGTCCTGATTCCCGTGCTGCTCCCCACCTTGATTCCCGTGCTGCTCCCCACCCTGTTTCCCGCTCCGTCCCTCGTCCCGCTCCCCGGAGGATCCCGCGATCCGGCTGTTTTCCTGCGGCCGGGCGCCCGGCCGGCGGCCCTGCAGTTCCGCGGCCCGTTGCCTGATCGCCGGGAGGCGGGCCTGCAGGGCGGCGCCCGGGCAGCTGGTCATGTAGCCGTCCTGGTGGCCCGCGAGGGCGGGCAGCACGGCCGTGGTGCCGGCCGCGTACCGGCTGGCGCCGTTGCTGGAGACCAGCCGGACGTCGGAGCGCGGGTCGGTGCCGGACAGGCCGAGCTTCCAGGCGGCCAGCTCGGCGATCGCGCGCTCCATCGCGGGCGGCACCGGCACCCCGGCGGTGAAGGTGCCGAGGGCGGCGATCCCCGCGGTGCGGTGGTTGAAGCCCTGGGTGTGGGCGCCGGTGACGGGCCGGTCGGTCCCGCCCGCGCGGCCCTCGTAGATGGTGCCGCAGCGGTCGACGAGGAAGTTGTAGCCGATGTCGTCCCACTCCCGGCCGGAGGTCTGGCCCTCGTAGACGTTGCGGATGTTGGCCGGGGCCTCGGCGCAGTCGTAGTCGTTGGGCGAGTCGGTGTGGTGGATGAAGACGGCGACGACCTCGTCGTCGTAGCGCGGGGGCGGCTGGTCGTGAACGGCTCCGGCCGTCCAGGCCGCTCTGGACACGATGGGTGGTTCGGGCGCCGTGTACGCGGCCGTCTCGCGGGTCGTGGGGGCGGCCGAGGACCCCGCGGCCCGCTCGACACCGTACGCGCACAGCACCAGCGCGACGGCCGCGGCGATGCCCGGCAGACAGCCGAGCAGCACCTTGACGCCTCTGGGCAGGTCCGTGAGGCCCGGGTGGTGGAGTGCCCGGAAAGCAGGGCGCCGCCGCGTTCCCCGCGGCCTCATGAGGACACGCATGGTTTCACTGTCGGCCGGATCCACCCCGTCCGCGACGTGTGCTGTGCCGACCGGTGGAACCATCTCCCTGGTCCGCCGCGTTCTTCCGAGTGCACGCGCGCGTGACCGCTTCCGTGGTCCCACGCGCGCGTGGCTGATCACCGGGCCCCTCCCCCACGTATGAGGGGGTCCGAAAGAAAGGCGGCGTGCGTGGACCTGCTCGACATTCTGTTGCTGCTGCTCGTCCTGGCCTACGCGGCGTCCGGCTACCGGCGCGGTCTGCTGGCCGGCTGTGTCTCGCTGACCGGTTTCGTGGGCGGTGCGGTCGTCGGCGTGTGGATCCTGCCCTGGGTGATGGATCTGGTGGACCCGGGGACGACCGCGGCGACGGTGACGGCCGTGTTCACGGTGCTGCTGCCGGCCGCGGTGGGCCACGAACTGGCGGGCCGGCTGGCGCTGCGGTTGCGGCGGGAGCTGGACCGGGGGCCGCTGCGGGTGGCGGACGGGATCGGCGGGGCCGCGGCCAACTCGGCAGCCGTGCTGATCGTGGCCTGGGTAGCCGCGTCCGTGCTGGGCGCCTCCTCGTCCCCGCTGGTCACCTCCGCGATCCGCGAATCGAGGCTGCTCGGCGCGGTCCACGAGGTGATGCCGGACACCACGCCGGCCTGGTTCTCGCGGGCCACCGCGGCGCTGACCGAGGCGGGCTTCCCACAGGTCTTCAACCCGTTCGAGAACGAGTCGACCGCCGAGGTCGCCGAGCCCTCCGGCAACAGTGTCACCGCGGCCGCCACCCGGGCCGCCCAGCGGAGCACGGTGAAGGTCGAGGGCGTCGCGGGCGTCCAGGGCCGCGAGGGCAGCGGCTTCGTGTACGCGGCGGAGCGCGTGATGACCAACGCCCATGTGGTGGCCGGGATCGACGAGCCGACCGTGCGGGTCGGCGGCGTCGGGCGGGCGTACGAGGCACGGGTGGTGCTGTTCGACCCGCAGAAGGACGTGGCCGTGCTGTACGTCCCCGAACTGCGGGCGCCCGTCCTCCGCTTCGACGACGACGCCGACCGCGGCGACTCGGCGGTCGTCGCGGGCTATCCGCAGGACGGCGATCTGGACCTGCGGGCGGCGACGGTCGCCACCCGGGTGCAGGCGAAGGGGCAGAACATCTACGGCGACCGGGCGGTCGTCCGCGAGATCTACTCGATCCGTTCCCTCGTGCGCCCCGGCAACTCCGGCGGCCCGCTGCTGACCACCGACGGCCGGGTGTACGGCGTGGTGTTCGCCCGTTCCACCTCGAACGCGGAGACCGGCTACGTACTGACGGCGGACGAGGTCGCCGACGACGCGCGGCGCGCGGCGAACGCCACGGCGCCGGTGGACACGGGCGACCTGACGGCGTCGTAGGACCGTGCCCGGGCGGGGCCGGAGGTCAGAGCAGGGACTGCCCCATCAGCACGTCGTCGACGTACGTGCCGTCGAGGCAGAACTCCTCCGGCTGGACACCCTCGACGACGAAGCCCTCGGACGCGTAGAGCGCGCGGGCGGCGGAGTTGTGACCGAGGACGCGCAGGGTGATGCGGCGCGCGCCGCGCTCCCGGGCCTCCCGGACGGCCGCCCGCACCAGGGCCCGGCCCACGCCCGTGCCGCGGGCCGCCTCGGCGACGGCGAGGCCGCGGATCTGCTGGACGTGCGCGTTCGAGGGCAGTTCCGTGGGGAAGCCGAGGCGCACATAGCCGACGACGCGGCCCGCGTGCTCGGCGACGAGGTGGTCGCGGGGGCCGGACCGCTCGCTGAAGAAGGAGTCGTACGGCGGCTGCGGCGGCGGGGTGACGGCGTGCAGGACGGACCAGGTCTCCCGGTCCAGCAGGGCCAGTTCCCCCTCGTCGACGGGGCGGGCGGCGCGTATCAACGGCTCGGGCATGAGGGTCACTTTACGACCGCTCGCGCGGTGCGCCCACGGTGTCGCCCGGGCTGCGGGCAGGATGGTCGCCATGAGTTCCGCATCCTCCGCATCTTCTGGATCCTCTGGATCATCCCGGTCTCCCCGGTCCTCCCGCATCGCGGTGGCCGGTGCGTCCGGTCTCATCGGCGGCGCGCTCGTACGGTCCCTGACCGCCGACGGGCACACGGTGGTACGCCTGGTGCGGGCCGAGCCGCGCGCGGCGGACGAGGTCCGGTGGGACCCGGAGCGCGGGTCCGTGGACGCGGCCGGTCTCGCCGGGTGCGACGCCGTGGTCAACCTCGCCGGTGCCGGGGTGGGCGACCGGCGCTGGACACCCGCGTACAAGGAGCGGATCCGCACCGGCCGGGTGCGGGGCACGGCGGCGCTCGCCGAGGCCCTCGCCGGGCTCGCGCGGGACGTACGGCCCCGGGTGTTCGTCAACGGCAGCGCGATCGGCTACTACGGCGAGACCGGTGAGCGGACCGTCGACGAGAGCGCGCCGGCGGGCACGGGCTTCCTGCCGGAGCTGTGCGTCGAATGGGAGGCCGCGGCAGCGCCGGCGCGGGAGGCAGGCGTGCGGACGGCGTTCGCCCGGACCGGCCTCGTGGTGGCCCGCGAGGGCGGGGCGTGGGCCAGGCTCTTCCCCTTGTTCCGGGCCGGACTGGGCGGGCGGCTGGGCGACGGGCGCCAGTACTGGTCGTTCGTCGCGCTGCACGACGAGGTGGCCGCCCTGCGTCATCTCCTCGACACCGACGGGCTGTCGGGGCCGTTCAACCTGACCGCGCCGCATCCGGTGACCAACCGTGAGGTCACCGGGGCGATGGCGCGCGTGCTGCACCGGCCGGCGGTGTTCGCGGTGCCCGCGCCGGTGCTGCGGACCGTGCTCGGCGAGATGGCCGGGGATGTGCTGGGCAGTACCCGGGTGCTGCCGACCCGACTGCTGGAGTCGGGGTTCCGCTTCGCGTTCCCGGAGATCGACGGAGCGATCCGCGCGGCCCTGTGACCCCCCGTCAGGACACCTGAACCACGGTTGAACCACGGTCCTCCGGCCCGCCCCGAGGGGCGGGCGGCCGGAGGTGCGGGGGCCGGTGGCCGAAGCCGGTGCGCCCCCGGGGGCCGTGCGGTGGCCGTCCGGCGCGCATGTGCGACCGCCGTGCGCCCGTGCCCCTGCCGATGCGCGACGCCACGCGATCCGTCACGGACCTAACCTCGACCAGAACTCGGGTATTCCTGGGGTCTGTTGGGGGCATGACGTCTCCAGCGTCCGCGCAACCTCGAGGAGGGGCACGTGCTTGAGCCCACGTACCAGGCGGACGTCGTCGTCGTGGGAGCCGGGGTCGCCGGACTCTCCGCGGCGCGACGCCTGACCAGCGCTGGAGTCACCACCGTGGTCCTTGAGGCCGCCCACGCGGTGGGCGGCCGGATGGCGACCGACAAGGTCGACGGCTTCCGGCTCGACAGAATCGGGCAGTTGCTGTCCACGGCGTATCCCGAACTGCGGCCGGCCGCCGACTGCGACGGGCTCGCCCTGCGCACGTTCGCACCCGGCGTTCTGCTGCACAGCGGCGGACGCCACCACCGGGCCGGCGTACCGACCGGTGCGAGGGGCGCAAGGGGCGCACTCCACACGGTGCGCGCCCTCGCGAGCGCCCCCCGGGCGGGGGCCGCGCCCAGGAGGCCGGCGGCCGTTCCCGGACGACAGGTGTCCACGCCCCGGAGCCGAACCGGCGCCCCGCTGGGCACGGCCGTCGACCAGGCCCGCCTGGGCGCCGCGTTCACCCGACTGGCCGGCACTCCGGCGGAACGGCTGCTGGCCCGGCCCGAGTCGACCGCCGCCGAGGCACTCACCGCCCGGGGCCTGCCGGCCCGCACCGTCGACGGCTTCCTCCGCCCGCTGCTCGCCGCCCTGCTGTGCGACCCGGACCTCACCACGTCGAGCCGGTGCGCGGACCTCGCACTGCGCGCCTTCGCGGCCGGGCGCCTGTGTGTGCCGGAGGGCGGCGCGGAGGCGTTGCCGGAACTGCTGGCGCGGGGGCTGCCACCGGGCACCGTGCACACGGGCGTCCGGGTCACCTCCGTCTCCACGACCTCGGTGACCACCGCCGAGCACGGCGAGTTCCGCTGCCGCGCGGTGCTGATCGCGACGGACGCGCGGGCCGCCGCCCAGCTGCTGCCGGGACTGCGGGTGCCGGACTTCCACCCGGTGACGGTGGTGCACCACGCCACCGACGAGCCCCCGGAGACCGGCGCCCGGCTGCTCCTGGACGCCGACCGGGGCGGACCGGTGGCGCACACGGCGGTGGTCAGCCGGGTCGACCCGTCCCGCGCTCCGGCCGGCCGCGCGCTGGTCTCGTCCACGGTCCTGGGCCCGCCCGGCGCCCAGGTCGACACCGGTGTGCGCATGCATCTGGCCAGGCTGTACGGCACGTCGACGGCACGCTGGGAGACGCTCGGGGTGTATCACACCGCGGACGCCGTCCCGTCCATGCGGCCGCCGCACGACCTGCGGCGGCCGGTGCGGCTGCTGGCGGGCCTGTACGTGTGCGGCGACCACCGGGACACCAGCACCGTGCAGGGCGCCCTGCACTCGGGCCGCCGCGCCTCGGCCGCGATCCTCGCGGACCTCGGCGCGGGCCGCCCGATGCACACGGCGGACCCCCTCCCCACGGCCCGAGCGGCCTGACCGGCCACTCCCCTCAGCCGCCCCGCGTCCCTTCGGTGACCACCCCCCCGGAGGGACGTGGTGGCCCCAACCACGCGCCGTCGCGGTGGCTCAGCAGTACGCCGCGACCCTGTCGCGGTAGACGCGCACCGGTGCCGTGTCGCGGTAGGGCTCCAGCCTGCGTTCGAAGTCCCGGACGTACTCCACGGCCCGTACCGAGCGCATCTCGGACGCCTGGCCGGCCGCCTCGGCGGCGAGCAGGCAGGCCTGGTCGAGTTCGCCGAGGCCGAGGCGTGCGGTGGCGAGGACGACCCGGCAGAACAGGCGGCTGCGGGCGTAGCCGGGGGCGCGCAGCTGCAGCGAGCGCTCCGCGTGCTGGGCCGCGGCGCGGAACTGCTGGAGGTCACGGTGGCAGTGACCGAACTCGTCGGCGAGCTGGGCCTCGTCGAAGAACCGCACCCAGTGCGGGACCTCGTCGCCGGGCCGGGCGTTCCCCAGGGCGCGTTCGGCGCGCACCAGGGCCGCGGTGCAGGCCCGGACCTCGCCGAGCACGCCGTGCCCGCGTGCCTCGACCGCGTGCAGCAGGGCCTGCACGGTGGGCGGGGCGGAGCCGCCCGCGCCCTGCTGGGCCACTCGCGCGAGCTGCACCGCCTCCCGCCCGTGGCCGAGGTAGACGGCCTGCCGGCTCATGGTGACCAGCACGTACGCGCCGTAGGTCCGGTCCGCGGCGGCCTGCGCGAGGCGGAGCGCCTGCACGAAGTAGCGCTGGGCGAGTCCGTGCGCGCCGATGTCGTACGACGTCCAGCCGGCCAGCCGGGTCAGGTCGGCGACGGCGGCGAACAGGCGGCGGCCGGTCTGCTCACCGTAGGTGCCGCGCAGCATCGGCTCGCACTCGTGCTCCAGGTAGCGCACCAGGGCCTGGCGGGCGTGGCCGCCGCCGTAGGCGTCGTCGAGGGTGCGGAACAGCTCACCGACCGAGCGCAGCGCGGCGATGTCGCCGCCGGTGACCCGCTGGCCGGGACCGCGCTCGGCCGCCTGGCGGCGGCGGGTGCCGAACTCGGGCAGCCCGGCGGGGCGGCCGACCGGGCGGGCCTGGGCGGGGACGCGGACCGGCGGCTCGACGCGGGCCACCTTCTCGTCGGCACGGCCGATGAGCCAGTCCCGGCTGGGCACGACGAGCCCGGCCGAGGTGAAGGCGATCTTGCGCAGCTCGGCGTGGCTGCCGGAGTCC
The DNA here is from genome assembly GCF_003143855.1 of Streptomyces sp. NWU339. GTDB lineage: Bacteria > Actinomycetota > Actinomycetes > Streptomycetales > Streptomycetaceae > Streptomyces. The sequence continues at coordinate 71,108 of NZ_QFRK01000036.1, read as the reverse complement.
TTGCGCCACAGCCCGCTGACGATGTCGACGGCCTCGTCGGGGGTGGCGGCGAACTCCAGGCCCGCGTAGACGGGGGCGCAGGCGTCCAGGCCGAGGTCCTGGGCGGTGAGCCGGCGGCCGAGGCGCCGGGTGAAGACCTCGGCGATCAGCGCGGGTGTGGTCCCCCTCGGCTGCTGCCCGCGCAGCCAGCGGGTGACGGAGGTCTTGTCGTATCTCAGGTCGAGCCCGTGTTCGAGACCGAGCTGGTCCACGCGACGGGCGAGTCCCGCGTTGGAGAACCCCGCTTCTGCGATGAGCGCGGCGAGCTGACGGTTGGGGGTGCGCCGCGCGGGTCGTTCCGTCATCTGTGGTGCGGTCTCCTGCCTTCCGGTGAACGTTGATGCCCGGATTACCTGTGAGCAGCCCTTATGGCCTTCTGGACGGCGCGAATGTAGCGGAGAGTAAACGCCTGGTCGCACCTTTCGATCCGCATTCATCCGATCGTGTGAGAATTGCCCCTGAGGCTGACGGCCAGCGACCGACACGGGGCCCGCCCAGGCGCCGAACACGCGCCGGACGCGCGCCGGAACCACCACCGGAGCCGCCCCTCGGAACCGCCGCCGAAAGGAAAGCCGGTCGTACGGTCGTACAGTGGCTTGGGCACGTTTCGTGCCTTACCGCGTTCTGGTTTGTTCCACGTTCCACCTTTAGTTCTGCCTTACTACCTTCCGGGAGGCGCTCGCCGTGAGTGAGTTGCGGTTCGTCCGAATGGGCTTCGGGGCCGAGGCCGTCGACTACCGGGTGGCCTGGGACGAGCAGCGCCGGGTGCACGCGGCACGGTTCGCCGACGAGGTGCCCGACACCGTCATCCTGCTGGAGCACCCCCCGGTCTACACGGCCGGACGGCGCACCCAGGACAGTGAGCGCCCCCTCGACGGCACCCCGGTCATCGACGTGGACCGCGGCGGCAAGATCACCTGGCACGGCCCCGGCCAGCTGGTGGGCTACCCGATCCAGAAGCTGCCCCGCCCGGTGGACGTGGTCGCCCACGTCCGGCGCCTGGAGGAGGCATTGATCCGCACCTGCGCGGAGTTCGGTGTGGAGACCACCCGCATCGAGGGACGCAGCGGCGTGTGGGTGCTCGGCGACCCGGTCGAGCAGCGCCCGGCGCTCGGCGGGCTCTCCCTGGACTTCGACCCCCGCCTGCACGACGAGGAGTTCGACCCGCGGCTGGACGGCCCCCAGTACGCCCCCTCCAACGCCGGCCAGCGGCGCGAGGACCGCAAGATCGCCGCGATCGGCATCCGGGTGGCCAAGGGCGTCACGATGCACGGCTTCTCGTTCAACGTGCAGCCCGACAACAAGTGGTTCGACCGGATCATCCCGTGCGGCATCCGCGACGCGGGTGTCGCCTCCCTCGCGGACGAACTGGGCCGCGACATCACGATCGAGGAGGTGCTCCCCGTGGTGGAGCGGCATCTGCGCGACATCCTGGAGAACGCCGAGCTCAAGCCGCGGGAGATCGTCCGCGCCACCGCCTGACCCGGTGGCGGCGACCGTCCGACGCGGCGGGAATGGGCCCCGGGTCTCGGAGGTTGGCCTGACCGTCAGGCCCGTCAAACACGGGCGTACCCTGGTGTACGCCGAAGAATCGAAGCTAGGGAGCCGACGTGTCCGCAGTCGCACCGGACGGACGCAAGATGCTGCGCCTGGAGGTCCGCAACAGCCAGACCCCGATCGAGCGCAAGCCCGAGTGGATCAAGACCCGGGCGAAAATGGGGCCCGAGTACATGAAGATGCAGAACCTCGTCAAGAGCGAGGGCCTGCACACGGTCTGCCAGGAAGCCGGCTGCCCGAACATCTACGAGTGCTGGGAGGACCGCGAGGCGACCTTCCTCATCGGCGGCGACCAGTGCACCCGGCGCTGCGACTTCTGCCAGATCGACACCGGCAAGCCCGAGGCGCTCGACCGTGACGAGCCGCGCCGCGTGGGCGAGTCCGTGGTCACCATGGACCTGAACTACGCCACCATCACCGGCGTCGCCCGCGACGACCTGGAGGACGGCGGCGCCTGGCTGTACGCCGAGACGGTGCGCCAGATCCACGCGCAGACCGCCGGGCGCGCGGACGGCCGCACCAAGGTCGAGCTGCTGGCCCCCGACTTCAACGCGGTCCCCGAGCAGCTGGAGGAGGTCTTCTCCTCCCGCCCCGAGGTGTTCGCGCACAACGTCGAGACGGTGCCCCGCATCTTCAAGCGGATCCGCCCCGGCTTCCGCTACGACCGCTCCCTGAAGGTCATCACCGCCGCCCGGGACTACGGACTGGTCACCAAGTCGAACCTGATCCTCGGCATGGGCGAGACCCGCGAGGAGATCAGCGACGCGCTCCGGCAGCTGCACGACGCCGGCTGCGAGCTGGTCACCATCACGCAGTACCTGCGCCCGTCGGTACGGCACCACCCCGTCGAGCGCTGGGTGAAGCCGCACGAGTTCGTGGAGCTGAAGGAGGAGGCCGAGCAGATCGGCTTCTCCGGTGTGATGTCCGGCCCGCTGGTCCGCTCCTCGTACCGGGCCGGCCGCCTCTACCGGATGGCGGTCGAGAAGCGCGGTACGTACATCGCCGCCCAGGCCGTCTGACACCGCGATGCGGTGTGCGGCATGCGTGTGAACTCGCGCACAAGAAACTACCGGCCAGTAATGGCCGAGACGACGCGGTCCCGGCCGTCCTCGCAGATGAGGGCGTACGCCGGGGCCGCGTCGGCGTTCGCGGGGCTCGAACCGGGGCTTCATGTGCGTTTGACCGGGGGGTCACACCCTGGTAACACCAATCAGTGACCCTGGAATCACGGCACGTGCACCCGCGCTCACAGCCGCACCCACTGCCGTACTCGCAGTCGTACCCACGCCCGTACCCGAAGACGCTTCGAGGGGGGACCTCCACGATGCAGGCCGCGCCGGTCCGCGCCACCGCCATCCCGTCCTTCGGCACCGCGCTGCGCGCCGTCGAGTCACTGCTGATGAGCAGCGGCCAGCGCACCGCCCGTCGCAACGCCTGGACCTCCGTCCTGGAGGACCGCCGTCGCGCCAAGGACCGGGTGGAGGCGGAGCGCGTACTCGACCAGTCCTCGACCGCCACCGGTCTCTGAGCCTCCGAAGGCACTGCCGTCGTCCTCGCTCCCGGGGACACGTAGACTTCGTGCCATGGCGAGGAAGGAAACCGCAGCGGACGCTGCGAACCCCGGGCGACTGAAACAGATCGCTCTGACTTACAAGATGACCCGCAGGGTCGACAAGAAGATCGGCCTTGTACTCGCGGCTATCGGAATCGTCACCTTCGGTGTCTTCCTCGCGATCGGCTTCTTGATCGGCCACCCCGTTTATCTCGGCATCCTGGGCTTCCTGCTGGCCTTCCTCGCGACGGCGATCGTGTTCGGGCGCAGGGCCGAGCGGGCGGCCTTCGGCCAGATGGAGGGACAGCCGGGCGCCGCCGCGGCCGTGCTGGACAACGTCGGCCGGGGCTGGTCGACGACCCCCGCGGTCGCGATGAACCGCAACCAGGACGTGGTGCACCGCGCGGTCGGCAAGGCCGGCATCGTGCTGATCGCCGAGGGCAACCCGAACCGGGTGAAGAGCCTGCTCGCCGCCGAGAAGAAGCGGATGAACCGCATCGTCGCGGACGTCCCGGTGCACGACATGATCGTGGGCACGGGCGAGGGCCAGGTCGAGCTGAAGAAGCTGCGCACGAGCATGCTCAAGCTGCCTCGTGTCCTCACCGGCCCGCAGGTCACCGCGACCAACGACCGGCTGCGCGCGCTGGGCGACCTGATGAGCAACATGCCGCTCCCGAAGGGCCCCATGCCCAAGGGCATGAAGCTCCCGAAGGGCGGCGGCCCGAAGTCCCGCTGAGGCCGCCGTACAGGTACACGACGAGGGGCGCCCGGAATGTTTCCGGGCGCCCCTCGTCGTGTACGACGGTCTTGCTCGTTACTCTGTCGTCGCTGTCCCCGGGGTCCCTCGGGTCCGGCTCAGATCCGGACCTCGACCGTGCGGGCCAGTCGGTCGTGCAGGCCGCGGCCGTCGCGGTCCCAGATCAGGGCGGGGAGGGCGAGGCAGAGCAGCGCGGAGCGGACCAGGCCGCGCAGCGGCTGCACCTGGCCACTGTCCACGGCGACGACGCGCAGGCGGAACAGGCGCTTGCCGGGAGTGAACCCGAGCGTGCCGACGGTGAGAACGCTCAGCACGAAGAACACCAGCAGCGTCCAGTTGCTGGTCGTCTGCCCGTTGAAGCCGTTGGTGATCAGGCCGGATGCGACCAGCGCGCACAGGCCCCAGTCGACGGCCAGGGCGCCCAGCCTCCGGCCCGGACGAGCGATGGAGCCCGGCCCGTCCTCCGGCAGCCCGAGCTGCTCACCCCGGTATCCGAGGTCGGCGCCGGCCTCTTCCAGGGCCGCGCGCGGCCCGGAAAGCCACGATCCGATTACCTGCCTGTTGTCCACCCCTACACGGTACTGCGCCCGAATACGGCCGGGGGACAGCGGGGGGCGGGCCGGGCGCGGGACGAGGCGCGACGGCGACGTGTGTCCGGACCACCATGGGGAATGCGCTGGTTAACTTGTGTGAAACAAATGGGTCACGCCGGAGAAATGCCCCGTCCCTAGGGTCGAGTACAACGCGGGCCACCTGCACCGGCCGCACGAACGATCTACCACCCCGGCGGGACGGTCGGGAGTAGGAGGAGCTGGATGTTCCAGAACGCCGACGAGGCCAAGAAGTTCATCGCGGACGAGGACGTCAAGTTCATCGACGTCCGCTTCTGCGACCTCCCGGGTGTGATGCAGCACGTCACGGTGCCCGCCGAAGCGTTCGACCCGGACGAGGAGCTGGCCTTCGACGGATCCTCGATCCGTGGTTTCCAGGCCATCCACGAGTCGGACATGTCGCTGCGCGCGGACCTCTCGACCGCGAGGCTCGACGCGTTCCGCCGCGACAAGACGCTGAACATCAACTTCTTCATCCACGACCCGATCACGGGCGAGCAGTACTCCCGCGACCCGCGCAACGTGGCCAGGAAGGCCGAGGCGTACCTGGCCTCCACGGGCATCGCGGACACCGCGTTCTTCGGCGCCGAGGCCGAGTTCTACGTCTTCGACAGCGTGCGCTTCAAGACGTCCGAGAACGAGTCCTTCTACCACATCGACTCCGAGGCGGGCGCCTGGAACACCGGCGCGCTGGAGGACAACCGCGGCTACAAGGTCCGCTACAAGGGCGGCTACTTCCCGGTCCCGCCGGTCGACCACTTCGCCGACCTGCGCGCCGAGATCTCGCTGGAGCTGGCCCGCTCCGGCCTGAAGGTCGAGCGCCAGCACCACGAGGTGGGCACCGCCGGCCAGGCCGAGATCAACTACAAGTTCAACACCCTGCTCGCCGCCGCCGACGACCTGCAGCTCTTCAAGTACATCGTGAAGAACGTCGCCTGGCGCAACGGCAAGACCGCGACCTTCATGCCGAAGCCGATCTTCGGTGACAACGGCTCGGGCATGCACGTCCACCAGTCGCTGTGGGCGGGCGGCGAACCGCTGTTCTACGACGAGCAGGGCTACGCCGGCCTGTCGGACATGGCCCGCTACTACATCGGCGGCATTCTCAGGCACGCCCCGTCGCTGCTGGCCTTCACCAACCCGACGGTGAACTCGTACCACCGCCTGGTGCCGGGCTTCGAGGCCCCGGTGAACCTGGTGTACTCGCAGCGCAACCGTTCCGCCGCGATGCGCATCCCGATCACCGGCTCGAACCCGAAGGCCAAGCGCGTCGAGTTCCGTGCCCCGGACGCCTCCGGCAACCCGTACCTGGCGTTCTCGGCCCTGATGCTCGCGGGCCTGGACGGCATCAAGAACAAGATCGAGCCGGCCGAGCCGATCGACAAGGACCTCTACGAGCTGGCTCCCGAGGAGCACGCCAACGTGGCCCAGGTCCCGACCTCCCTCACCGCCGTCCTCGACCACCTCGAGGCCGACCACGAGTTCCTCCTCCAGGGCGACGTCTTCACGACCGACCTGATCGAGACCTGGATCGACCTGAAGCGCACCAGCGAGATCGCCCCCCTGGCCCTCCGCCCGCACCCGCACGAGTTCGAGCTGTACTTCGACGTGTGAGATGCGGGGTCGGGCGACCTGGACGGAAGCCCTGTAAACATACTGTGACCTGCGAAAACACTTCTCAGCAGTTCTCGCTGTCGCTGTCCGTTCTCCGACCCCTTGCGCACCGAGTGTGAACCACCCGGCCACTTCTCCGGCTTCGGGCCGGAAACGCTGCGAGGGCCGCTACCCCATGGTCGGGGTAGCGGCCCTCGCCGACTCTCCGGGCTCTGCGCACGGCGGCAGCCTCCCCGGTCTCCTGGTCAAGGAGAGCGGGGCGAAGCCCGGTGAGCATCGCTGCCTCATGGGGCCGACAGCGGAGACATCTCCCGCTCGACCAGGGATTTGAGCAGATCAAGCGCCGCGCCTCGTGTGGGCGCGAGAGGACTCGGGACCTTGTCGGGACGTATGACACCGCTCTCGACGATGCCGCGGAGAACGGTGGCCACCTCGGCGGAGTCGGTGCCGGCCAGAGCAGCTGCAAGACGCAGAGCATCCGTCCGGGGCCCCGTGCTCCAGCGCTCCGCCAGGTGCAGGATCCGTGCACTCGAGGCGCTGTGCCGAGTCGCTGCCGCGAGGGCGGCGAGCGTGAACTGCACGGCTTCGTCCTCACTGTCCCAGCGGTCCAGGAGGTACGGCGCTGCGGCTTCGACCGCGTGGCGGGCCTCGAGTTCGTCCTCTCTCTCCTCCAGCGGAAGGCCCAGGGCGACTCTGCGGTCGGCCCCGGAAGCAGCCAGGCGCTGCCCGATGGTGGCTGCTTCGAACAGGAACGTGGTGAAAACGGCTCGATGCGCGGGACGAATGTCCTCGTGGGCTGCGAGACCGGCCAGCAAGGGAATCCCGTCGGCGGTGTGCGGGTAGCAGGTGCCCTGATGCATGACCGAGTCGGCCAACCCGAAGACGACTTCGCGGTCGCCGGGGAAGCCGTCGGCCTCGTCGGTGAGCCACCAGGCGGTTCCGCCGGGAAGATTGCCCTGCCGGTTTCCTTGATCGCGAGCGACTTGCCGCACGCACTCGAGCACGGGTGGCAATGGACGTTCGACGGTGCTGCATTGAAGTGGCGCGGCCGGAGCCGGTTCCTCCGTCGGTGGAGGGAAGCCTGAGATCACGTCGCGCCGGATGCGATGGGCGTGCTTCTGGTCGAGTTCATGGGCCAGCCCCCGGTGGTCGAATCCGGACAGCATGGTCTCTCGATATTCCGGGCAGAGCCGTTCTCACAAAGCCTCATCAGCTTCAGCCGTGCTTGTTGTCATGCCTCCCCTGGCTGGTAGCGCTCGCCTGCTTCCAAGCGTCCGGCGATACCTGAGGTCCGCCCGTCAGGTAACGGTGGAGGGCACCGGCGGTGGTCTCCATACTCTGGACAGGTCGAGGGAGCGCAACCAGCGTCGGTCGCCACGCCCCCGAGGCGGCCGACGCCCCCCAGACGCGCACAGACGTCGATCACACCGCCCGACACAAGGTCTTTGAGGTCACGTGCCTGGACGCTTCCTGACGTGTCACATGGGATGTGCATGAGGTACGTGGGACGGGTGAGCTGTCGTATGTCTGGAACGTGCTTTCCTCGGTGGGCCCGGAGAGGAATGATGGAAAACTGGCACTGCTGTTCGAGAGAGGTTCACGGGGATGCCCGAAAGGGACGACGAGGAGCGCGAGTTCGACATCAAGTGGGCGGACAGGGCCGAGCGCAAGGAGCCATCGGCCCGCGCCCGGATGCTCGCCGCACGCTGGAAGGACAACCCGCCCGGCCCGGTCCCGTTCCGCGGTGAGCCGGAGCGCAGGGCGTCCCGCAGCTCGTCGTCATGGGTCTCCACGGCCGTGGTCCTCGGCTGCGTCGCTGCGGTGATCGTTTTCCTCGGTTACATCAACTTCCGCCCGTACTGATCAGCGCGGGATGAACAAGGGCGTCTTCAGCGGGGAGACGGAGGCGGCGCGCCTGGCCCGGGGCGCCGCCCTCGGTGAGGTGCTGGACATCGCCGAACCGAGTGGGAGTGCCTGGATCGCGCTGGACGAAGGCGTGCGCGCGTCGGTGCGGTATCGGTCCGCGCCGCTGCCGGACCCAGCAGCCGTCGGGCTGCCGGAAGAGTCGCTGCTGGTTCTCGCCCTGTGCCATCCCGACGGGCGGATACGTGAGCGTGCGCTGGTCGGGGTGGCGGAGCACCCCGTGCTGTTTCCCCTGCTCGTCGTGCGTGCCGCCGACTGGGCAGCGCCCGTGCGCGAACGGGCCCGGCAGTTGCTGGTCGAGACCCTCGCCGGGGAGGTGAGTGCGGAGACGGTTGTCTCCCTCGCACCGCTGGTTCTGCGGGTCGCCCGCCGCGAACGCGGGGGCTTCGGCCTCGAACTGCTCGGTACCGCGCTCCGCCGGGCTCCGCACGAACTGCTGCTGCCCCTGTGCACCCACCCCGACCGCACCCTGCGCCGGTTCGCCTTCCGGTCGGTCGTCGGAGGAGGTCTCCTCTCCCCCGGTGAGCTGGCCCGCCACGCCGCCCGGGACGACGACACGGTCGTCCAGGCCCTCTGCGCCGACGCCGCCCTGGCTGCCACAAGCACCGGCGAGAGCCGGGACGACCGGGACGACGTACTGGAGCCGCTGCTGGGCGCGCGCAACCCACGGGCACGGTCGGCCGGTGTCACCGCGCTGAGGCGGGCCGGGCGGCCCGAGTGGGCGGTGGAGTTCCTCGCCGACCGGTCCGCGGTCGTCCGGGCCTGCGCGCGCTACGTTCTACGACAGCACGGGACGGATCCGCTGCCCTGGTATCGGGAGCGGTGCACGGACCCGGCGGACCCGGCGGTGCCGCCCGGTGCGGTCATCGGACTGGCGGAGTGCGGACAGCGCGCCGACGCGGAACTGCTGTGGCCGCTGCTCGCCCACCCGGCACCGGCCGTACGGGCACGGGCGGTGGTCGGGCTGCGCACCCTCGACGTGAGCGACACGGAGCAGCTGTTGCCGCTGCTCGACGACCCCGCGTCCGGTGTGGTGCGGGAGGCGGCCATCGCTCTGCTTCCCCTCTCCGGGGCGCTCCCCGCTAACCGTCTGATGGGGTTCCTCGATACCGGGCGCCCCCGGCATGTTCGGGTCGCCGCGTTCCGGCTGTTCGATGCCCGGGGCGGGGTCATCGGACTGCGGGCGGCGGTCGCCCTGCTGGAGGATCCGGACGACAGGCTGCGGATGTGGGCCGGACAGTCGGTGCAGCGCTGGCATCCGGCCGCCGACGCGCGCCCCGGGGACCCGGAGGTGGGCGAACTGCTCGACCGGGCCGGCCATCTGTTCAGCGAGTACGTCCTGAAGCGGCGCAAGTGGGAGGCGGGGCTGTCCTCCTGAAACAGACCCCGCCCGTCGACCCTGTCGGCTAGCGGTTGCAGCGCATGAAGGAGCGGACCATGCGGCAGGTCGTGTTCGACGGCGGGTGGATTCCGATCAGTTCCGCCGTGCTTCGTATCGTCTCGTCGGGTGCCTGATCGGGCAGGTAGACGCCGGAGTCGAGCAGGGCGATGGCGAGCCGCATCGCCTTGAGCCGGCGGTTGTGCGTGACGTACCACTCCCGCGGGCGGCCCGGCGGCAGCGGCCGCTTCTCAACGGGCGCGCAGGGCGTTTCGAGCAGGACGGGACGCTTCGCGGTGGACTGGGTGGGCAGGGGCTTCGGCTTCAGTGCGGCAGCGGGCACGGCATCCTCCTGTCGCGGTCAGGGTGCCCACCGAGATCCACGCCGATCCCGGCAACACCCTCGAACACTGCTTCCAGTTTACTGCCCGGCACTGACATCCGAAGGCCCCGGAGAAGTCACCGAACGCCCAGGTGAAGAAGGTGTTCCGGCTGTGGAACGCCTGGTTCGGAAGGTGCCCCCCGGGGGCGATGGGGAATTCGAACAGCGGCTCGGCGGAGAGCGGAGGGGGCGTACGGTGAGCGGCATGGAGATCTGGATCAATCCGGCCTGTTCCAAGTGCCGCAGCGCCCTCACCCTGCTGGACGCCGAGGGCGCCGACTACACCGTCCGCCGCTATCTGGAGGACGTGCCGAGTCAGGGCGAGATCCGTGAGGTGCTGGAGCGGCTGGGGCTGGAGCCGTGGGACATCACCCGCACCGGGGAGGCGGCCGCCGGGGAACTCGGGCTCAAGGAGTGGCCGCGGGACGCCGGTTCACGGGAGCGCTGGATCGCGGCGCTCGCCGAGCACCCCGAGCTGATCCAGCGTCCGATCATCACGGCCGAGGACGGCACGGCGGTAGTGGCCCGCAGCGAGGATGCGGTACGGGACGCCCTGTCCCGTCAGACGCCTGACGCCTGAGACCAAGCGGCTGTGACGCAGGCCACTCCGGGGAGTCCGCCGGACCGCTGAGTAACTTCGTTCGGCATCTCGTACATAGCGGCGTACGTTCCCCTACCGCTTCAGGAGGCGCGCATGTCGCGCAGGAGAACTCTCGGCCCCAAGAAGAAGCTCGCGTTGCTGCTGAGCGCCGCGACGGTGGCCGGCGGCGGTGCTTTCGTCATGGCGAGCACGTCGAATGCCTCCCAGACGGCGGCGTCCACCACCAAGTCGGCGGCCGACTCGACGGTCTGCCAGGGTCTCGCCACGGCGCTCGGCAACAACCAGAAGTTCATCGAGGGCCAACGGGCCAATCCCGATGCGCAGTCCGAGGCGCGGATCGCCAACCGCGAAGCGGTCATCGCCGAGATCGAGCTCAAGCAGAGGGCGTCCGGGTGCACGGTTGGGGAGTCGGCTCAGGACTCCCAGCTGGCACAGCCCGCTCAGCCCGCGCAGCCCGCTCAGCCCGCCCCCGGTGAGCAGGCCGGCGGGGGCGACGCCGCGCAGAACCCGGGCGGCGACGGCGCGGCGGCCTCCGGCGAGCAGGTGTGCAACGGCTCCACGGTCACCCTCTCCGGTGAGGCCGGCGCCCCGGCGGCGTCCAGCAACCAGTTCCCGGCCGGGACCAAGCTGAAGGTCACCAACCTGGACAACAACAAGTCCACGACGGTGGAGGTCACCGGGGTGTCCGGCAGCTGCGCCCTGCTCAACGACGCGGCTTTCGAGCAGGTCCGGGAGCCCGGCAAGTTCCTGATCCGCCGGGCGCTCATCGAGAAGGTGGGCTGACCCCGGGCCGCCACAAGCCCTCCGGGGCGCGGACCCAGTTCGGGGGGCGGGGCGTGCCACGGTACCGCCCCGACCCGGGTCGCCGCCTCGGGGTGTGACGGGAGCCCTTCCCTGCTCGACCGCCGTCGAGAGCGGGGGAGGGCTCCCTGCGTTCAGGGAGGAGCGAGAAGCCCGCACCCCACAGTCCACGTGGTGAACCGGGGCTCCTGCCGGGAGCCTTGGTCTGCTTCAATGGGGGCATGGACGGTTTCCGGGAGCTCATCGCGACAGGTCGTCAGGACCTCGAGCCCTTCTGGCCCTCCCGTCAGCACGACGACTTCGACCGCGAGTGTTGCCGCGCGACGACCGCGCCGGCCCTCTGACGCCGTACCTCCCGGCCTTCCGCCGGCGCGAACCGCGTACGTCCTCGACCGGCCCGACCACGAACTCGTGGCGGTCGAGTCCTCTCGACGAACCCTTCGCGCGAAAGAGCTGACCCCTCATGGCGACCACTCGTTCCCTCTCCCCCGCAAACTCCACGAATCCCGTGAACCTCGCGAACGCTGCGACCCCCGCGAACTCCGTGCGCGCCGCGAACTCCGTGACCTCGGCGTCCTCCACACCCGCCGCCCCCATCGCGCCCCGTACCGTCCCGGCCGACGGCCGTCCCCGCCACCGGCTGCGGGCCGTCGCCCCGGACGAGGTCGTCACGGTCGCGGACCTGCTCCCTCCGGGGGCCACCTGGCTGCCCGCACCGCAGCACACCCTGCCCGTCCTGCCCGGACGCCCGCCCATGGTCGGCTACCTGGTGCTGGTCCCCGCCGACCAGCAGCCGCCGTTCCCGGTGGCGGTACCGGACGCCGACCCGTCGTCCGCCCCCGCCGCGCCCCCTGGGGACGACGTGCCGGTCCGGGTCGACGCCGTGCGGCGCACCGCCGAGGTGGACGGGCGGCAACTCGACCTCACCTACCTGGAGTTCGAGCTGCTCGCCCATCTCGTGGCACACCCGAACCGGGTGCACACCCGCGACCACCTGGTCGCCACCGTGTGGGGCTACGGTCATGTGGGCGACGGCCGCACCGTCGACGTCCACGTCGCCCGGCTGCGCCGCAAGCTGGGCGCCGAGCACCGGGGCAGGATCCAGACCGTGCGCCGGGTCGGCTACAAGTACACACCCTGAGGGCGGCCTGTCCCCGCTCTGCTCTGCCCTCGGCAGATTCCTGTTCCCCCGGCCCGCCCGACCCGGCAGAGTCGGACGGTATGAGGCTTCTGATGCTGGGCGGTACGGAGTTCGCGGGGCGGGCCGTGGTGGAGGCGGCGCTCGGGCGGGGCTGGGAGGTGACCGTCTTCCACCGGGGGCGGCACGAGGCCCCGCCGGGCGTCCGGTCGCTGCTGGGCGACCGGACCGCCGTCGACGGTCTGGCCGCCCTGGACGAGGCGGCCGGTGAGTGGGACGTCGTCGTCGACACCTGGTCGGCCGCCCCGCGCGCCGTCCGGGACACGGCGCGGCTGCTGCGGGGCCGCGCCGGACGGTACGTGTACGTGTCGAGCTGCTCGGTGTACGAGTGGCCCGCGCCCGCCGGGTACACCGAGCAGGCCCCGGTGGTGGCGGGCGCCCGCGCGGACGCCGACCTCACCGAGTACCCGCAGGACAAGCGGGGCGGCGAGCTGGCCGCCGTGGACGCCTTCGGCGCGGACCGGTCGGTGCTGGTGCGGGCGGGGCTGATCCTCGGGCCGTACGAGAACGTCGGCCGACTGCCCTGGTGGCTGAACCGGATGGCACGCGGCGGCCCGGCCCTCGCTCCGGGGCCGCGTGACCTGCCCGTCCAGTACATCGACGTCCGCGACCTCGCCGAGTGGATCCTCGGGGCGGCCCAGCGGGAGCTGAGCGGCCCGTACAACCTGTTCGGCCCGCAGGGGCACGCCACGATCGGCGCGCTGCTGGAGGCGTGCGCGGAGGTGACCGGGGGCACGGCCGAGCTGCGGTGGACTGCGCCGGAGGTGATCCTTCAGGCCGGCATCGAACCGTGGACGCAGCTGCCGGTGTGGGTGCCGCCGGACAGCGAAGCGCACGGCGCCCTGCACTGCGCGGACGTCTCCCGGGCGGTCGCGACGGGGCTGCGCTGCCGTCCCGTCGCCGAGACCGTGGCCGACACCTGGCGCTGGCTGCGGGCCGTCGGCGGAACGGCACCCCATCGCCCGGACCGGACGCTCAAGGGGCTCGACCCGGAGGTGGAGGCGAAGGTCCTCGCGGCCGGGGGAGGCCAGAGCCGGTGAAACCGGACCCGCACCCTCACTCGACGTCCACGATCGACAACTACCCGTATCGCAGGGGGTGTTGAAACCAGAGTGCCGTACGAACTTCTCATCAATTTCCGAGACGGGTGAACACCCGTGGGGCGGCTCCCGTACTCAAGGGAGCCGCTTCACTCCTGTCGGGCGCCTCGATGCCCCGCAATGGGATGCCCCGCAAGGAAGGTCAGAGGAGTTCAATGGGACGCAATACAAGAAAACGCCGTATGCCGTTGGCCGCCAAAGCCGTGGCCGGGACGGCGGCCCTGGCGCTCGGTGGGGGCGGGCTGGTCTGGGCGAACTTCTACGCCTCGGCCGGCGAGTCGGGCCCGTCGCAGAACCGGACGAAGACGAGCGCGGCGCAGATCGCCACGATCGACTGCCCGGACGTCGGCCAGCAGCTCTCCGACGTGCCGGACCAGGCCCGCGGTGAGGTCGACGGTGAACTGGCCTCGATGGACCAGCAGATCACCGACGCCTACCAGCGCCTGGTCACCACGCGCCAGGCTCAGGCCGGGGACTCGCAGTACGTCCAGAATGCCATTCTGGGTCCGCTCAAGGACCGTCGTAAGGTGCTCCTCGACCGGATCAAGCTGGAGATCAACCGCGCGGGCGGCCAGGCCCCCGGGAACCTGGACGAACTCGCCCCCTGCTCCGGCCGCCCCGCCGACCAGCCGCAGCCGACCGACGGTCAGAACGGCGACGGTCAGAACGGCGACGGTCAGAACGGCGGCGGTCAGGACAACGGCCAGGGCAATGACCAGGGCCAGGACAACGGCCAGGGCCAGGGCGAGGGGCAGACCCCGAACGACAACGGCAACGGCGCCGCGGGCCCGTTCGCCGATGACTTCATCGACATCAACGACGTCCAGCCGAACTCGCGCGACCTGCCGAACGGTCTGGCCGCCAACGGCAGGTCCGGTTCCAAGGGCAGCTTCACCACGAAGTGCGGCGTCAACGAGAACAAGCTGCACAACAGCGACAACATCATCGTGGCCCCCGGTGTCGCGAACGGCGCGCACCACATGCACGACTACGTCGGCAACCAGAACAACAGCTCGCTCTCCAGCGACGACGACCTGGTCGCCGCCGGGACCAGCTGCCAGAACCAGGGCGACAAGTCCTCGTACTTCTGGCCGGTGCTGCGCGTGCAGGACGGCACCCAGGAGTTCGACGCGGCCGACCAGGGCGGCGGCGCCGAGGGCAACGTCGGCAGGATCCTGCAGGCGCAGGAGGCCCAGCTCCGGTTCGTCGGCAACAAGCGGAGCAAGGTCGTCGCGATCCCGAAGCTCATGCGCATCATCACCGGTGACGCCAAGGCGTTCACCAACGGTCTCAAGAACGCCAACACCTCGTACAGCTGCACCGGCTTCGAGGACCGGCAGTCCACGGACAAGTACGTGCTGTGCCCCGAGGGCAGCCAGCTCGTGCGCACGTCCAACTTCCAGAGCTGCTGGGACGGACAGAACGCCGACAGCGCCAACCACCGTGACCACGTGGCGTTCGTCCAGGCGGACGGCAGCTGCCCGAACGGCTTCAAGGCCATTCCGCAGCTCCAGGTCCGCCTGGTGTACGACGTTCCCACCCCGACCATCGAGAACGGTCAGGTGAAGAACCCGTACGCAGTGGACAGCTTCCCGGAGCAGCTGCACAAGCCGATCACCGACCACAACGACTTCATCAACGTCATGGACGAGAGCCTGATGAACAAGGTGGTCAAGTGCATCAACAAGGGCAAGAACTGCACGTAGTCCCCTCGGTCGCCCACTGAGAGGAGGAGGGCCGGTGGCGGGGATCCCGCCACCGGCCCTCCTCTCGTGTGCCCGGTGCGCCCGGTGCCGCTCGTTCAGCCTCCGTGCCCGGCGTGGCCGGAGGCGTGCGCACCGCCGCCGTGGTCCATGCTGCTGTGGTCGATGCCCTCCTCCACGTCGCCGCCGAGCCGGCCGCGCAGGTCGTCGAGCACGTTCTCCTCGCCGACGGCGACCCACTTGCGCCCGACGAGGTAGTGACCGCCGTAGTCCTTGGCCATGTCGATCCACTCGCGCTGGCCGCGGTCGGTGGCGAAGGTGGCCAGGACGTACTTCTCCTTGCCCGCCTTGCAGATGGCCTGACGGATCGTGTCGGCGTCGGTCTGCATGTCCGGCTTGCACTTCGCCTCGGCGGCCAGGTGCTCCAGACTGCCGGTGGCCGTGGCGGGCACCTCGCTCTCGGCTCCGCCGGACCCGCAGCCCGCCAGTGCCAGGACCGCCACCGCGCCGGTCAGCGCGAGCATCTGTCGGGTCAGCCTCATGAGTTCCTCCGGTCCTTCCGGCGACATGCCGCACGGAGCCCCGGCACGGGGCTCTCCGCCTTCGATACGGCTCCGGCGCGTGCAGTGCTCAACACGCACGCGGCCGAGTCGGGCGACGCCGTCCGGACGGCCCAGTGACCTACCGGCCGGTTGGCTCGTTCTGCTGGGCGTGCAGTCACAGCATGCCGCCCAGCGCCCCCCGCACTCCTCCTCCTCCGACGGCCCGGTCGTCGATGTCGAACAGGCCGAGGCCGCGCTCGCCGAGCACTATCCGCGGCTCGTCCGGCTCGCCTACCTGCTGCTGCCGCCGGGTACGGGCCGGAGCAGGCGGGTACTGACCGCGCACGCCCTGGCCCAGCGCGCACTGCCCCGCGGCCGCACCGCGGCGCCCGTGATCCCCGCCCAGACCGTCCAGTCCGCCGAGGCCCCGCAGGCCGCCCCGTCCCCCGGGCGGGACGGCGATCCCGGGTACGCGCTGGTCCGGCTGCAGGTGGTGCGTACGGCGCTGCGGGCGGGCGGGCCGCTCAGGCGGGCGCTGCTGTCACCGCCGTTGCCCCGGGTGTGGGGGCTGCGGTTGCACCCGCGGTCCGGTGGCGCCGACGAACTCGCCCTGGACCAGCGGCTGTCCGCCCTGTCCGGACCGGCCCGCGCCGCCTACGTGCTGCGGGGCCTCGAGCGGCTCGCCGACGAGGACGTGCGCAAGGTGCTCACCGACGCGGGGGTCGCCGACGCGGCCGCCGCGCTGTGCGAGGCCGACGAGGTGCCGGCCGAGTACCGGCTGCTCGACTCCCCCGAGTTCGACCCCTGCTCCCTCCAGGCCCGGCCCACCGATCTGCTGCGCCGCCGCCGGCACCTGAAGGCCGCGCTGACCGCGGGGTGCGCGCTCGTCGTCTGCGGCGCGCTGCTCGGGCTGCCCGGTGACGGCTGGGGGCCCGACGGTGCCGCCGCGCCGCCGTACGCGCGGAACCCGGCCGCGCAGGCCGCCCTGGACCCGGCGAAGCTGACCCGGGTCTCCCCCGCCGCCTGGAAGACCTCCGCGCGCACCGACTTCTCCGTGTGGCCCGCCCGCGGCGACCTGACCGGTGACACCGACCTGCTGCGCCGCGCCCTCGCCGTGTGGGCCCGGCCCGGCGAGCGGGTCCAGGCGTCGGCGACGCCGGGCACCCCGTCCGGCGGCCCGGCCGGGCCGCCCCAGCTGCTGTACGCGGGGACGGTCGACAGCGCGCGCGTGGTGATCCTCCACGACGGCCTGCGCATCGCCAGGTACGCCGAGCCGAAGGGCGGCGCCCGGGGCGCCGTCCTCGACCTCGCCCGGGTCGACGGCGCGGACAGGGCCGGGGCGAGTGCGGTGGTGCTGAGCCGGGTCGACGGCAACGTCCGTTATCTGACGGCCCCTTGGGTGCGTGAGGCCCGTCGGCGGGACCTGCGCGAGCCCGACACCGGCGCGACGGACCTCACGCTCGCCGACGGTGTCACCTCGCCGCTGGCCAGCCCGGCGCTGCGGGCCGGCTCGTGCACCTCGTGGAACGTGCTGGAGCTGACCGACGGGACCGGCACCCGGCTGATGACCGACCTCGCCGAGCTGGTCCCGGCCCGGCTGACCGCGGGACGGCCCGGGGCCGCCGGCAAGACATCCGGCGCCAAGGCGCTGCGTGCTGCCTGGGCGCCGTTCGCGTGCTCGCTGGCCTCGGTGCGTTCGGCGGGCGTCCGGAGCGTGAACACGTGGGCGTTCGCCGAGCAGCCGCTGCCGGACGGCGGGGCGGGCCCGGCGGACTGGGTGTGCACGCGGGCCGAGACCTGGCGGGGCGGTGGCACCCGGGTACTGGCGCAGTTCCACACGCCGGGCGGGCCGTTCGGGACGGTGGTGGCCAAGGCCGAGGACGTCCCGCAGTGCGGGGCGCGTGAGCCGCGGGTGCTGGCCGGGGTGCTGTGGAAGTCCCCGGCGGGCACCTGGTACCTGCTGGCCGCCGGCAGTCGCGGTACGACGTCCGTCACCGCGAAGGGCGGTGTCGAGGGCACCGCGCAGGGCAACCTGCTGACCGTCGAGGCCGAACGGGGCGCCCAGGCCGACCTCGTGGGCACCCTGAAGGACGGAGGCTCCCTCACCGGCCTCGGCTGACCCGGTGATCATCACCGCCCGGTCCGGACCGTTCGAGTCCGGAATCGATCGGTAGGCTGGGGGCATGACTACCGGGGCACGCCGCAGAATGGGAGTCGAGGAGCGCCGGCAGCAGTTGATCGGCGTCGCCCTCGAACTGTTCAGCCGTCGCTCGCCCGACGACGTCTCCATCGACGAGATCGCATCGGCGGCCGGTATCTCGCGCCCGCTGGTCTACCACTACTTCCCCGGCAAACTCAGCCTCTACGAGGCCGCGTTGAGGCGGGCCTCGGACGACCTCGCGTCGCGGTTCGTGGAGCCACACGAGGGCCCGCTGGGAGCTCGGCTGCTGCGCGTGATGGGCCGGTACTTCGACTTCGTCGACGAGCACGGGCCGGGTTTCTCCGCCCTGATGCGCGGCGGCCCGGCAGTCGGCTCCTCGACCACCAACGCGCTGGTCGACTCCGTACGGCAGCGGGCGTACGAACAGATCCTGTCGCACATGGGCGCGGTGGACCCGCCCGCGCAGCTGGATCTGGTGGTGCGTTCCTGGATCTCGCTCGCCGAGTCGACGGCGCTGATCTGGCTGGACGGCCGGCGCATACCGCGGGCCGAGCTGGAGGCCCAGTTGGTGCACGACTTCGCGGCGCTCGCCGCCGTCGCCGCGGCGCACGACGAGGAGCTGAGCAGGCTGCTGCGCGGCCTGCTCAAGGACGAGCCGGGTGACGGGCCGTTCGCCGATCTGGTCACCCGGCTGATCGCGCTGGCGTCCTCGCCCTGACCGGTCGCCCGGCTCCTACTCTCCTACTCCCCTACTCTTCTACTCTTCGAACTTCCGGTACGAAGCGTCGAGCTCGCGTACCTCCGCGGAGGCGTGCAGGACCGTGCCGTCGAGAGACTTCACGTGCTGCCGCACCAGCTCCAGGACGGCCTCCGTGAGCCGGGCCTTGGTCTCCTCGGTCCGCCCGGGGAGCAGTCCGATGTGGACGTGCACCAGGGCGTGGCCGTCGATGTCGGGGCCGACCACGACGTCCTCGGTCCGGCGGAACCGGGTCTTGCACGCCGCCGGCCTCGCCGCCGCGATCTCCACCACGGTGGTGTGCAGGTCCCGTGCGAAGGCGGGCCGGTCGAAGTCGAAGCCGGCCTTCAGCTGATCGGAGTAGTCGACGGTGATCTGCGGCATCGGTGGGCCCTCCAGTTGCAGGTCGGAGGGCCCACCTTAGCCCGCGCCGTCCGTCAGCCGGTCGTGGTGAACACCGCGACCGTGCGGGCCGGGACGGTGAAGGTGCCGGTCTTCGCCGCGTAGGACGAGGTCTTCACCACCGGGTCCGCCCCGGCGGCCTGCACCGGGTGCAGGCGGTGGCCGGTGCCGGCGAGGGCGTCGACGCGCTGCTCCTGCTGCTTCGGCGTGGCGTTGAACACCACGACCAGGTCACCGAGCCGCATCGTGATCACGCCGGGCGTCTCGCCCTTTCCGGACAGCGGGAAGGACAGCCGGGACTGCACCTGCCCGGCGGTGTCGAGGGAGAAGACCGGTTCCGTCGTACGGATCTTCAGCAGGTCCCGGTACGCGGCCGAGGCGCCCTCGATCTGCGGGCAGCCGACCTGCACCGCGCCCAGCAGAGGCTTGGCATAGGGCCACTTGTCCGCGTTGTCGGCGGCCGGCGGCAGACCGCGGCCGAAGCCGTTGCCGGCGGCGCAGTTCCAGTGGATGGCGTTGAACCAGTCGCCGCTGTCGTAGGAGTTGCGGTCCAGGGACTTGGAGCGCAGCAGGTCGGTGCCTGCCTGGGAGAGGGCCGGGCCCTGGGACAGGGTGGCCGTCGCCATGGCGAGGACCTGCGCACGCGCCCGGTCGTCGGCGCTCACGGAGCTCGGCAGCTTGAAGGCGAGCGCGTCGAACAGGGACTCGTTGTCGTGCGCGTCGGCGTAGGCGAGGGCGTCGCCGGGGGCGTGGGCGTATCCGGCCGGGGAGCCGTTGTAGTCGACCTGGGAGCCCTTGACCTCCTTTCCTTCGGTGTCGGTGAAGCGGTACTCGGCGAGGTTGCCGCTCAGACCCACCTTGATCAGGTCCTGGTAGTGCAGGAGCCGGGCCTTCTGCTCGGCCTCGGTACCGTTGCTCTTCGAGGAGTTCGGGTCGGTGTGGAGGCCGGACGCGAAGCCCTGGACGCCGGGGTCCTCGTCGAAGGGGCCGCCGCCGCGGACGGCGTCACGGGCCCGGTCGGAGAAGGTGGCGATGCCGGTGCCGGCCATGTTCTGCTGCGTGGCCTGCTCGAAGCGGGCGTCGTCGGCGATCTCGCCGAAGTTCCAGCCCTCGCCGTACAGGATGATCTTCTTGCCGTCGACGCCGTCCTTCTTCGGGGTCAGCGCGTCGAGGGCCTTGCGCACGGCGAGCATGTTGGCCTTCGGGTGGTGGCCCATGAGGTCGAAGCGGAAGCCGTCGACCTTGTACTCCTTGGCCCAGGTGACGACCGAGTCGACGACGAGCTTGCCCATCATGGCGTTCTCGGGGGCCGTGTTGGCGCAGCAGGTGCTGTTGGCGACGGAGCCGTCGGCCAGCAGCCGCTGGTAGTAGCCGGGCACGATCCGGTCCAGGACGCTGGTGTCCGCCTGGCCGCTCGCCGCGGTGTGGTTGTAGACGACGTCCAGCACGACGCGCAGGCCGTCCTCGTTGAGCGCCTTGACCATCTTCCGGAACTCGACCGTGCGGGTCGTGCCCTCCGGGTCGGTGGCGTAGGAGCCCTCGGGGACCGTGTAGTGGTACGGGTCGTAGCCCCAGTTGTAGGCGTCCTTGGCGGCGGCCTTCGCCACGCACTCCTGCTGCTTGTCGGAGTCGGCCGGGAAGGAGGCCAGGTCGCAGTCGACGGTGGCCCGGTCGGACTTCTTCTCGGGGATGGTGGCGATGTCGAACGCGGGCAGCAGGTGCACGTACGAGGTGCCGGCCTCGGCCAGCTCACGCAGGTGCTTCGAACCGTCGCTGTCCTTGTCGGTGAAGGCGAGGTAGGTGCCGGGCTGCTTCGCCGTGCGGTCCTCGACGGAGAAGTCGCGGATGTGCAGCTCCTGGATCTGGGCGTCCTTCAGCGGTACGGCCTTCGGCTTGTCCAGGTCCGACCAGCCCCGGGGGGCGAGATCGCGGTCGCCGAGGTCGACGACGAGGCTGCGCGCGGAGTCGGTGGTCAGGGCCAGCGAGTACGGGTCGGTGACCTTGTTGGTGACGACCTCGCGGGTGCTGGGCGCCCACACCTTCACCACGTACCGGTAGGGCTTGCCCTTCCAGGACTTCGGACCGGTGACGGACCAGACGCCGGTGGCGTCGTCGCGCCGCATGCGGGCGGTGGAGCCGCCGATCTCCAGCGAGACGTCCTGCGCGGTCGGTGCCCACACGGAGAGCGTGGGCCGGCCGTCGCGGAAGACGGGGCCGAGCTCCGCCCTGGTCGCGCCGGCCGCGTACAGGTCGTCGAGGACGCCCGCGGTCTGCACTCCGGTCGCGGCGAGCACGGCGCCGGTGGCGGCCCGCTGGGAGGCGACGACCTGGCCGCGCAGGGCCTCGCGCACGCGGTCCCGGTCGCGCGGGTCGACGGTCCAGGCGGTGTCGTCCTTCAGGTGCGGGAACCTCGCCTTCTGCGCGTCGGTGAGCGACGTCTTCGTCAGCCGGAGCACGCGCATGTCGTCGCCGCCGGTGAGCGTGCCGTCCTGCGCCTTGATCGAGCCGGTCCGGGAGGCGAGGAGCTGGGTGGAGGCGGCGGCGTCGGAGCCGTTCCAGACGACGGTGTCCCGATCGATCCAGACCGCCTTGGAGGCGGTCAGGTCGAGGGCGGCCGCGGAACCGGCGGGCTGCGGCAGCAGGTACCTCTCCTGGCCGCTCACCAGCCACACCTCATGGCCGTTGGCCTTGAGGTCGAGCGACTGGTCGGACGGGAGGTCCTTCTCGTCGCCCTTGTGGATGATGTAGCTGAGACTGGTGGCACCCTCGGTGAGCGGCACCTCGAAGACCGCGCCGTAGGCGTCGGTCCTCACCGGCTTCAGGGGGTTCGACCAGTCGGTGGGGTCCGCGGCGCCGGTCCAGGTGTGCAGACCCCAGCCGTCGTAGTTCCCGTCCGTGCGGTGGTAGTGGAGGATCGCCTTGGTCGTGTCCTGGGCCGGGTACTCGGGGCGTTCGGTGGTGACGGTCTCCTTGCCCTGCTCGATCCAGATCTCACCGGTCCTGGTGACGTCGATCGTGCGGTCGGTGGAGACGTCCTTGTTGCCGTCCTCGTCGATGACGAGGAAGCCGACGTCCGAGGCACCGGGCTTGAGCTTGACGTACGCGAAGGCGCCGTAGGCGTCGCGGCCGGTGAAGGGGTGGCTGTCCGGCCATTCGGTGGCCTCGCCCTCGGCGAGGTCGCCCCAGGCGTACAGGCCCCAGTCGTCGTAGTCGCCGTCGGCGCGCTGGTAGTGGACGATCGCGTGGTCGCGGGAGGCGGCGGAGGGCGGCTCCTCGACGGGCGGGGCGCCGGTGGTGGAGGCGGCCGTCGCGCTCGCGGTGCGTCCGGCCGAGTCGATCACGACGGCCTTGTAGCGCAGGGCGGTGCCGGCGGGGACGTCCGCGCCGATGGTGTGGGTGACCTTGTGGGGGGCGTGGTCGGCGGAGCCGAGGGTCCGCCACTTCCCGTTGCCGGTCTGGGCGGCGAAGACGACGCGGTTGAGCTGTCCGCCCTCGACGTCGGCGGTGAGCTCGACGGTGCCGGTGGCGCCGGCCTCGGGGGCCTTGAGGGTGACCGTGGGCTTCGTGGCGGGCCGGCCGAGCCCGCCCGCGGCCTTGAGGACGATCGCCGAGCCGGCCGGGACGGTGACGGTGATCTTCCGGTCGGCGCCGCTGGTCACGGAGGCGTCGGTGCCGTGAATGCCGCGGAACGCCATGCGGGCGGAGTCGGTCGCGAAGGTGGCCTTCTTCGCCTCGTCGGCGTTGTTGAAGGCGACGACGTACTCGGTGGTGTCCTTGCCGGTGCCGGTGCGGGAGAAGGCGTGGACGCCGGGGCCGTCGGCCGCGTACCGCTGCTGCTGGACGCCGTCGGTGAGGGCCGGGTGGGCCTTGCGGAGCTCCGCGAGGGCGCTGATCTGCCGGTAGAGCGGGGCCTTCGTGTCGTAGGTGTCCTCGGCGTGGGTGCGGTCGGTGCCGATGAGGTCGTCGTCGAGGTAGTCGGCGGTGCGGGACGCGAACAGGGTCTGGCGGGCGTCCTTGTCGCCGCCGGCTCCGGTGAAGCCCTGCTCGTCGCCGTAGTAGACGACCGGGTTGCCGCGGCTGAGGAACATCAGCTCGTTGGCCAGCATGGCCTTCTTCAGCAGTTCGGCGTCGGACGCCTTCGGGTTGTCCTGCTTGAGGAACGTCCCGATGCGGCCCATGTCGTGGTTGCCGAGGAAGGTGACCTGCTCGTAGGCGTTGGCCTTGTCGGTCGTGTACTTGTGGTCGTCACCGAAGACGGCGGCCGGCTTCTCGGCGCTGCCGCCCTGGGAGACGTACTGGCGGGCCGCCTCCTGGAACGGGAAGTCGAGGGTGGCGTCGAGGCGGCCCTGGGTGACGTACGGGGCGGTGACGTCCGTGTCGGCGGAGTAGACCTCGCCGAACATGAAGAAGTCGTCCCGGCCCTTCTTGGCCGCGTAGGCGTCCAGGGCGGTGGCCCACTGGGTCCAGAACTCCATGTTGACGTGCTTCACGGTGTCGATCCGGAAGCCGTCGATGTCGAAGTCCTTCACCCACCGCTGGTAGATCTTCTCCATGCCGTCGACGACCTCGGGACGCTCGGTCCACAGGTCGTCGAGGCCGGAGAAGTCGCCGTACTCGCTGGACTCCCCGGCGAAGGTGGAGTCGCCCCGGTTGTGGTACATCGCCGGGTCGTTGAGCCACGCCGGAACCTTGACGTTCTTCTTCGCGGCGGGGACGACCGGGGTGCGCGGGAAGGAACCGGCGTCGACGCGCGGGAACTTGTTCGCGCCGTCGGCGTAGTCGGCGTCGTCGAAGGGCTTGCCGTCCTTGGTCAGGTAGGGGAAGGCGCCCTTGGAGAGGTAGTCGTAGGACTTCTCCTCGTAGTCGACGACGTCGGCGGTGTGGTTGGTGATGACGTCGAAGAAGACCTTCATGCCCTTGGCGTGGGCCTTGTCGATGAGGGTCTCGAGGTCCTTGTTGGTGCCGAAGTGCGGGTCGACCTGGGTGAAGTCGGTGATCCAGTACCCGTGGTAGCCGGCGCTCGCGTCCTTGCCGGTGCCCTGGACGGGCTGGTTCTTGAAGATCGGCGCCATCCAGATGGCGGTGGTGCCGAGCCCCTTGATGTAGTCGAGTCTCTGGGTGAGGCCCTTGAGGTCGCCGCCCTGGTAGAAGCCCTTGTCGGTGGGGTCGTACCCGGTGGTCAGGCGCGAACCGGTGAGCCCGCCGCGGTCGTTCTTCGGGTCCCCGTTGGCGAACCGGTCCGGCAGCACGAAGTAGAACTGCTCCCGGGTCAGGTCGTGCCGCGCGGGCTCCTTCGCCAGGTGGGCGTCGGACGGGGGCTTGGGCGGTGCGGCGGCGGCACTCGCCGCCAGGGGCTGCACGAGGGCCGCGGCGAGGGCGGTCGCGGTGACGGCGGCGATCCGCCTCCCCCGCACGGTGCGGCGCCTCGGGGGCGCGGGCCATCTGGGTATCAAGGCGTGAACTCCTTGCGATTACGGCTCATTCGGGTCCGACCCCACGCCACGGCGCGGCCTGTTTCGGCCACGGCACCGGGCTTCGGGCGTGACGTTATCGCCGTTGAAAGCTTTACAGCAAGGGTCTTGAAAGTAACGGTAAGGAATTGCATGCGGACGCCGGTCGCGCCGCCCCCGTGAACGGCGGCGCGACCGGCGCGCGTTCAGCAGGACGACTTGCCCGCGTACACCGCGAGGGCCGTGTTGGAGCCCAGGGTGGCGGTCAGCTGTCCCGAACCGTTCACCGTCACCGTCGTGTTGCTCTGGACGTTGCAGTACGTTCCCGCCGGGAGGGACGTCTGGTAGGTGCGGGTCAGGGAGCCGGACTCGTGGTTGACGGCCACGAAGCCCTTGTTGCCCCGGCCGAAGGCGATCGCGTCGTTGCCGTTGTCCCACCAGTTGGTGACCGCCTGGCCGCGGGTGGCGTTGCGGAAGGCGACCATGGACTTGATCTCCGGCCAGGCGTGCTGGCACTTCCAGCCGTTCTGCCAGCAGGCGTTGACCTGACCGCCGTTCGGCGGCCCGGCGTCCGTGGAGGAGAACTCGTAGCCGGAGTTGACGTCCGGGGCCCCGTAGGGCCAGGCCAGCATGAAGACGTTGGCCAGGGTGTAGTTGGCGTTGTCCTTGTAGCTGAGCGTGGAGCCGTTGCGCTCGGTGTCGTGGTTGTCGACGAAGACGCCGGAGACGGAGCTGTTCATATAGCCCCAGCCCTCGCCGTAGTTCTTCAGGTAGGCGAGGTTCTCGTTGTTGAAGACCCGCTTGAGGTCGTAGGCGTAGCGGAACTCCTGGACGTCTCCGTTACCCGTGTACTCGGTGGGCTGGACTGCCTCGCCGGCGCCGTAGATGGCCTCCTGCTTCCAGTAGACGCCGGGGTTGGAGAGCCGGGACTTGATGTTGGCGAGGTCTGCGGCCGGCATGTGCTTGGCCGCGTCGATGCGGAAGCCGTCCACACCGAGGGAGAGCAGGTCGTTCATGTACCCGGCGATGGTCCTGCGGACGTACTCCTCGCCGGTGTCGAGGTCGGCGAGGCCGACCAGTTCGCAGTTCTGGACGTTCCAGCGGTCCCGGTAGTTGGTGATCTCCGAGGTGCAGGTGTCGAAGTCGTACGAGGAGTACAGCCCCGGGTAGTTGTACTTGGTGTACGCCGAGCCGCCGGTGCCGTTGCCGTTGCCCGCGGACATGTGGTTGATGACCGTGTCGGCGACGACCTTCACACCGGCCGCGTGGCAGGTGTTCACCATGTTCCGGAACGCGGTGCGGTCGCCGAGCCGGCCGGCGATCTTGTAGCTCACCGGCTGGTACGACGTCCACCACTGCGAGCCCTGTATGTGCTCGGCGGGCGGGGAGACCTGGACGTATCCGTACCCGGCGGGTCCGAGGGTGTTGGTGCACTCGCGGGCGACCGAGTTGAAGTTCCACTCGAAGAGGACGGCGGTGACGTCCTTGTTCCCGGGCGGCGCGGCCTCCGCGGCAGTCGGGGCCATGACAACCGAGGCGACCGCGAGCGCGGCGGCCCCGGCGAGGGTTCTGCGTGCCATGTGGGGTTCCTTCTTCATCGAAGGTGTGGGGAGTGCCCGAAAGGAGGACTGAAGCTTCTTGCTGAAACCTTCAGAAACCTTGCGGCAACGCAGATGTTAGAGGCCCGCCACCCGAAAGGGCAGCGGGCCGTACGAACTTGAACGAAAAAAGCCCCCGGGTCGGGACCGCGGTCCGGGTCAGCCCGTGGTGAACCACACCGTCGTGTCGCCCGGCACGTCCGTCCCCGCGTCCGCCGGGTCCACATCGCCGCTGGCGATCAGCACCCGTCCGTACGCCGGAGTCGTCACCGGCTCCCCCGTGGTGTTCGCGACGCACACGAACTCCCCGCGCCGGAAGGCGAGTACGCCCTCCGGGGCCGGCAGCCACTCCACCGTGTCGCCCGCGCCCAGGTCGGCCTGTTCCCGGCGCACGGCGAGTGCGGCGCGGTACAGCTCCAGGGTCGAACCGGCCACCCCGGTCTGCGCCTCGACGCTCAGTTCGCCCCAGCCCTCCGGCTGCGGCAGCCAGCTGCCGCCGGACCCGAAGCCGTACGACGAACCGGCGCGGGTCCACGGGATCGGCACCCTGCACCCGTCGCGGAAGCCGTCCTGGCCCTCGCCCCGGAAGTACGCCGGGTCCTGGCGCACCTCGTCCGGCAGGTCCACGACGTCCGGCAGTCCCAGTTCCTCGCCCTGGTAGACGTACGCCGATCCGGGCAGCGCCAGCATCAGCAGGGTCGCCGCACGGGCCCGGCGCAGCCCCAGCTCCCGGTCGCCGGGCAGCCGGATCTGGGTGCCGAGGCCGGGCGGGTTGCCGAAGCGGGTGGCGTGCCGGGTGACGTCGTGGTTGGACAGCACCCAGGTGGCGGGGGCACCGACCGGGCGCATGGAGTCCAGGGTGCGGTCGATGACCTCGCGCAGCTCCTCCGCGTCCCAGTGGGTGCCCAGGTACTGGAAGTTGAAGGCCTGGTGCAGCTCGTCGGGGCGGACGTAGTTGGCGGTGCGCTCGACGGTCGGCGTCCAGGCCTCGGCGACGAAGATGCGCTCGCCGGAGTACTCGTCGAGGATGAGGCGCCACTGCCGGTAGATGTCGTGCACGCCGTCCTGGTCGAAGAACGGCATGACATCGTTGCCCAGCAGCTTCAGTTGCTCGTGCGATCCCAGGTCGGGCAGGCCCTCGGCCTTCACCATGCCGTGGGCGACGTCGATGCGGAAGCCGTCGACACCCATGTCCAGCCAGAACCGCAGGATGGAGCGGAACTCGTCGCCGACGGCCGGGTGCTCCCAGTTGAAGTCGGGCTGCTCCGGGGCGAAGAGGTGCAGGTACCACTCCCCCAGGGTGCCGTCGGGCTCGGTGACCCTGGTCCAGGCCGGGCCGCCGAAGATCGACTCCCAGTCGTTGGGCGGCAGTTCGCCGTTCGCGCCCTTGCCGGGCCGGAAGTGGTAGCGGTCCCGCGCCGGCGAGCCGGGGCCCTCGGCGAGCGCCCGCTTGAACCACTCGTGCTGGTCGGAGGAGTGGTTGGGCACGATGTCGACGATGATCCGCAGGCCCAGTCCGTGGGCGTCCCGGATCAGCGCGTCCGCGTCGAGCAGGTTGCCGAACATGGGGTCGACGGCACGGTAGTCGGCGACGTCGTAGCCGGCGTCGGCCTGCGGCGAGGCGTAGAAGGGGCTGAGCCACACGGCGTCCACCCCGAGGTCGCGCAGATACGGCAGGCGGGAGCGGATGCCCTCCAGGTCGCCCATCCCGTCGCCGTTGCTGTCGGCGAAGCTGCGCGGGTACACCTGGTAGATCACCGCCTCGCGCCACCAGTCACGCCGCCTGGCGACGGTGGCGACGGCGGCGGATTCGGTCGAAGAGGCCGGGGAGGTCGGTGCCGGGGCGGTGGAGTGCTGCTGGCTCATGTCGTCCTGTTCGGGTCATCGGGGTGGGGTGGTGCGGCGAGCGAGGAGAAGAGGCGGCCGCGGTGGCCGGCGGGGTCGGTTCGGGCCGCCGCGGCCGCCACCCGCGCGCTCGGGGCGCGCGGGAGTCCTCGTACGAGGGGCAGAGCGATCAGCCCTTCGTGCCGCCCGCGGTGAGGCCGGTCACCAGGTTCTTCTGCACGAGGTAGAAGAACGCGGAGACGGGTATCGCGATCAGGACCGCCGTGGCGGCCATGAGGTTGCGCTGGGCGTCGTGCTCGCTGACGAAGCTCTGCAGACCGACGGCGAGCGTGTACTTCGTGTCGTCCAGCATGAACGTCGTGGCGAAGGCGACCTCGCCGAACGCGGTGATGAAGCTGTAGAAGGCCGCGACCGCGAGGCCCGGCTTGGCCAGGGGGAGGATCAGCCGGGCGAACGTGCCGAACGGGGACAGCCCGTCCACCCGGCCCGCCTCGTCGATCTCGAACGGAATGGTGTCGAAATAGCCCTTCATCAGCCAGGCACAGTACGGCACCGCGGTCGAGCAGTAGACGAGGATGAGGCCGAGATAGGTGTCGATCAGCTGAAGGTCGGAAAGGATCTGGTACATCGGGACCATCAGGACGGCCACCGGGAACATCTGGGTGACCAGGAGGGCCCACATGAACTTCTTGTACCCGGGGAACCGCATCCGGGACACGGCGTACCCGGTGGTGGCGGCGACGAGGACGCCGATGACCGTGGTGCCGAGCGACACGATCAGCGAGCTCTTCAGCCAGTGGAAGAAGTTCGTGTCCTGCAGCACGAACGCGTAGTTGTCCAGCGTCATCTTGCCCCAGATGCCGCCGGGGCGGAGGTAGTCGTCCTTGTCCGGGCCGAGGGACAGGAAGACCAGCCAGGCGACCGGGAACAGCGCGACGATGCTCGCCACGACCAGGATGCCGTGCGAGGTGAGACTGGCGAGCGGACCGTGTTCCCCGCGCCCCCGCACCTTCACGGGCGGGGTCCTCTCGCCGGCCGGACGGCCCGTCGGAGCAGCGGTCTTGACGGTGGTGGTGCTCATGGGGGCTCCTGCCTCAGATCGCGAGCTGCTGCTCATTGCGGTTCAGCCAGCGGCGGTAGAAGGAGGTGAAGACGATCAGGATGGCCAGCAGCAGCATGCCGTAGGCGGCGGACTGCGCGAAGTCGCGTGGCTGCTGTCCGAAGCCGAGGTAGTAGGACCAGGTCACGAGGATCTGGGCGTCCGGGGCGGTGTTGCCGAACAGCAGGAAGATGATGGCGAACTGGTTGAAGGTCCAGATGACGCCGAGCAGCACGACGGTGGAGCTGACCGACCTGAGGCCGGGCAGGGTGACGTGCCGGAACCGCTGCCAGGCGTTCGCGCCGTCCATCTCGGCAGCCTCGTAGAGGGTGCCGTCGATGGACTGGAGCCCGCCGAGCAGGGAGACCATCATGAACGGCACACCGCACCAGGTGTTGACCATGATCGCGGCGAACCGCTGCCAGAAGGCGTCCTCCAGCCACGGCGGTGTCGGCAGGCCCAGAGTCTCCAGGCCTGAGTTGATGATGCCGCTGTCCGCGAGCATGAACCGCCAGCCGAAGACGGTGACGAAGGTCGGCACGGCCCACGGCAGGATCAGGATCAGCCGGTAGAGGGTGCGGCCGCGCAGCTTCTGGTTGAGCAGCAGGGCCAGGCCCAGGCCGATGGTGTAGTGCAGGGCGACACAGGCCGCCGTCCATACGATCGTCCAGATGAAGTGCGACCAGAAGCGGTCGTACGCCGTCTCGCCCCACAGGATGTCGGCGTAGTTGTCCAGGCCGATGAACTTGTAGGTGGCCTCGATCTCGTTGACGCCGATGGTGCGGGCCGAGTTGAGGCTGTTGGCGTCGGTGAGGGTGAGGTAGAAGCCGTAGGCCAGGGGGTACAGCACGATGGTGCCGAGCACGACGACCACGGGCACGATCATGGCGTAGGCGTACCAGTGCTTCTGGTAGGCGTGCTTCAGGCGGCTGACCGGGCCGGGGCGGGGCGCGCGGTCACCGCGGCGTTTGCCGGTCGCGCGGTCGATGGCGACTGTCATGGTTCGGCACCTTCTGGATGATCAAGGGGTTCGGCACAGGCCGGTGGCCGCCGGGCCCTCCCCTCCTGGAAGCGGGTCCGGCGGCCACACGGGCGGTTACTTGCTGAAGTCCGGCACCAGCTTGGTGATGGCGGTCTCCGCGTCACTCAGCCCCTTGTCCAGGGACTCCTTGCCGCCCGCGATCTGGGGCAGCTCGTCGTCCATCGGACCCCACAGCGAGCTGTACTCGGGCAGCGCCGGGCGCGGCTGGGCGGCCTCGAGGACCGTCTGGTAGCCGGCGATGCCCGGGTCGGCCTTGACCTCGTCGGTGTAGGCGTCGTCGCGGGTGGGCAGCGTGGAGTTCTTCAGGGCGATGGTCTCCTGGGCCTTGGCCGAGGTCATGAAGTTGACGAGCTTCAGCGCGGCCTTCTGCTTCGCCTCCTCGGAACCGGCGTAGACCGAGAGGTTGTGGCCGCCGGTCGGGGCGCCCGCCTTGCCGGTGGAGCCGGCCGGGACGGTGGTGATGCCCAGGTTCTCCTTGTCCTTGAAGGCCGAGCCCTTGTAGAAGTTGGTGATCTCCCACGGGCCCTGGATGATCGAGGCGACCTTGCCGTTGATGAACGCGTCCTGGATGTGGGCGTAGGCCTCGGCGGTGACGTCGGCCTTGTGCAGGCCCTTGCCGTCGAAGAGGTCCAGCCACGTGCCGTAGGCCTTCTTGGCCTCGGCCGACTTCACGGTGATCTTCTTGGCGTCGGCGTCGACCATGTCGGTG
This sequence comes from Streptomyces sp. NWU339, assembly GCF_003143855.1. Classification (GTDB taxonomy): domain Bacteria; phylum Actinomycetota; class Actinomycetes; order Streptomycetales; family Streptomycetaceae; genus Streptomyces. Next base: position 40,308 of record NZ_QFRK01000036.1, on the reverse strand, counting down.
CCCTCGCCGTAGAGGAACGGCTGGGCGTAGTAGCCCGCGGTGGAGCCCCAGTAGCCGTCGACGCCGGTCTTGTCCTTGATGGTGGCGGCGGCCTTCTTCAGGTCGTCCCAGGTCTTGGGGGCCTCGACGCCGGCCTTCTCGAACAGTTCCTTGTTGTAGACGAAGGCGAGGGTGTCCGTGGTGAACGGCACGCCGTAGGTCTTGCCCTCGTACTTGGCCTGCTCGACCAGGTTGGGCTTGAACGCGGCCTGGTCCTTCAGCGCTTCGGTGCCGTCCAGCGGCAGGAAGAAGCCCTTCTTGGCGAAGGCCGGGGTCCAGCCGACCTCGGAGCGCAGCACGTCGGGGGCGCCCTTGGAGCCGGCGGCGGTGTCGAACTTGTTCTGCGCCTGGTCGAAGGGGACGTTGACGAAGTTGACCTTGATGTCCTTGTTGGCCGCCTCGAACTCCTTGACCAGGGCCTTGTACGTCGGCGCCTCGTTGGTCGCGTTGGAGGTGTCCCACCAGGTGATGGTGACCGGGCCGTCGGCCTTGTCGCCGCTGTCACTGTCTCCGCCGCAGGCCGTCGCCGTGAGGGCGAGGGACGCCACCAGCGCGGTGGCCGCTATGCCACGCCGCATGAGTTCTCCTTGAGGGTGTGAAGCCCGGGTGTGCAAGGTGCGGCCCCGTCTGCCGCCCTGCCGACTGCCGACCGCGCCGATGGGGCCGCCGGGCGACGTGAACGTAACAGCGATGCAACCGATCCGAAAGACCTTGCTGAAAAATTTTGCAAGAAGGCTCGACAGTTATGCCGCCGTGACCTCCCCCCGCCCCGCTCCGGGCGGCTCCCCGACCGCCGCGCGACCCCGGGTTTCCGGTCGCAGGGCCGAGGTTCGGACTGTTGTGCAAGACTCTGCAAGTACTTGCCATCCGTTTCCGCCGGGAGAATCATCCGTTGCGGTACGGACGCCGATCACGACCTGCCGACCACGACATGCCATGACAAGAGGGACAGCGATGACCCAGCAGCCCGCAGCGGGCCGTCCGACGGCGCGCACCAGGCGTCCGTCCGGTGTGCAACGAGTGGGCCGGCGGATACAGTCCGGTGCTGTGACCACACGTCTTGCCGACATCGCCGCTCAGGCCGGGGTGAGCGAGGCGACCGTCAGCCGCGTGCTCAACGGCAAGCCGGGCGTCGCCGCCACCACCCGCCAGTCCGTGCTCGCCGCCCTCGACGTCCTGGGCTACGAACGCCCGGTGCGGCTGCGGCAGCGCAGCGAGGGTCTGGTGGGTCTGATCACCCCGGAGCTGGAGAACCCGATCTTCCCGGCCCTGGCCCAGGTCATCGGGCAGGCGCTGACCCGTCAGGGCTACACGCCGGTGCTCGCCACCCAGACCCCGGGCGGGTCGACGGAGGACGAGCTGACGGAGATGCTCGTGGACCGGGGGGTGGCCGGCATCATCTACGTCTCCGGGCTGCACGCGGACACCACCGCCGACATGCAGCGCTACGAGCGACTGCGCGCCCAGGGTGTGCCGTTCGTGCTGGTCGACGGCTTCTCCCCGAAGGTGCAGGCGCCGTTCATCTCCCCCGACGACCGGGCGGCGATGGCGCTCGCGGTCACGCATCTCGCCTCCCTCGGCCACACCCGCATCGGGCTGGCGCTCGGGCCGAAGCGGTTCGTGCCCGTGCAGCGCAAGATCGAGGGCTTCGTCCGCACCATGCAGGACCAGGTGGGCCTGGACGCCCGGACCGTGGAGACGGAGCTGGTCCAGCACTCCCTGTACACCCTGGAGGGCGGCCAGGCCGCCGCCACGGCACTCATGGACCGCGGGTGCACGGCGGTGGTGTGCGCCAGCGACATGATGGCGCTGGGTGCGATACGGGCGGCGCGGCAGCGGGGTCTGGACGTGCCGAGGGACATCTCGGTGGTCGGCTTCGACGACTCCCCGCTGATCGCCTTCACCGACCCGCCGCTGACCACGGTCCGCAAGCCGGTCCCGGCGATGGGCCAGGCCGCGGTGCGCACCCTGCTGGAGGAGATCGGCGGGACGCCCGCTCCGCACAGCGAGTTCGTTTTCATGCCGGAGCTGGTGGTGCGCGGTTCGACCGCTTCGGCCCCCGGTGACCGGAACCGCCCCTAGGGCGGAGGGGACGACGTTTCGTCCACTGCCCCGGGAGGAGACCGCGGGCCTCTGCCCGGGGGAGACATGCGGGCCGGTCCCGACCGGGGATGATCTGCGGGAAGGGCTTTTCTGGCAGACTCTGTGCCCATGGGTGAAGCGACGGTGACCACGCTGGAAGGCCGGGAGGACCAGGCCGCAGCGCACCCCGTCGGAAACGGGGAGGGGCGGGGCCTCCTGCGTCGCCTGCGCACTCCCCGCAGGCCGCGGTTGTGGTTCGAGATCCTGCTGATCGCGGTGAGTTACTGGACGTACTCACTCGTCCGCAACGCCGTGCCGGAGCAGAAGTCCAAGGCACTGCGCAACGCGGACTGGCTCTGGGACCTGGAGCGGCAGCTCGGTCTCGCCTTCGAGCAGTCGGTCAACCACGCGGTGAACTCGGTGACCTGGCTCGTGGTCGGCATGAACTACTACTACGCCACGTTGCACTTCGTGGTCACGCTGGGTGTCCTGGTGTGGCTCTACCGTGGCCATCCCGGCCGTTATGCGGCGACCCGGCTGGTGCTGTTCTCGACCACGGTCGTCGCCCTGGCCGGCTACTACCTGTTCCCGCTCGCCCCGCCGCGCCTGATGAACGGCGGCGGTTTCATCGACACCGTCGTGGTCCACGAGACGTGGGGGTCGATGGCCTCCGGCGACCTGAAGAACATGTCCAACCAGTACGCCGCGATGCCCTCGATGCACATCGGCTGGTCGGTGTGGTGCGGGCTGACCGTCTTCGCGCTGGCGACCGTCCCGTGGGCGCGGGTCCTGGGGCTGCTGTATCCGGCGGGCACACTGGTGGTCATCATCGCCACCGCCAACCACTTCTGGCTGGACGCGGTGGGCGGCCTGCTCTGCCTCGCCTTCGGCTACGCGCCGGCGACGGTCTGGTACGGCAGCCGCCCGTACGCCCTGCCGAGACTCGTGCCGGACCAGGGCGGCGGGAGCCTCACCGGCACGGGCGGCGGGGGCGGGGGCTCCGAGGACACCGGCGGCGAGGGCCCGGCCGGCTCGGACAGCTCCGACGGCAGGGTCCCGGACAGCGGGAGGGCGGGCGTGGTGGCCCCCCGCACGCCGGACCCCGCCCTCGCCCCGGGCGGCTCCCGCCCCCCGGACGGGTCCTAGGACCCGCCGTAGAACAGTTCCTCCATCACGCCCCGCGCCCTGCGGGTCGTGCGCCGGTAGGTGTCGAGCATGTCGCCGGCGTGGCCCGGGCCGTAGCCCAGGTAGCGGCCGACGGCGGCCAGTTCGCGGGGGTCGGCGGGGAAGGTGTCGCCGGCCCGCCCGCGGACCAGCATGACCGCGTTGCGCACGCCGGTGGCCAGCACCCACGCCTCGTCGAGGGTGACCGCGTCCTCCGCGGAGATGAGCCCCGCCGCGTGGGCGGCGGCCAGCGCCTCCCGGGTCCTGGTCGTGCGCAGGCCGGGCTCCCGCGCGCCGTGCCGCAGCTGCATCAGCTGCACGGTCCACTCCACGTCGGACAGACCGCCCGGACCGAGCTTGGCGTGCAGTTTGGGGTCGGTGCCGCGCGGCAGCCGTTCGGACTCCATCCGGGCCTTCAGACGGCGGATCTCGCGCACCGCCTCCTCGTCGAGCCCGGCGGCCGGGTAACGCAGCGGTTCGATCAGCTCGACGAAGCGGCGGCCGAGGTCCTCGTCGCCGGCGACGTGCTCGGCGCGCAGCAGCGCGTGCCGCTCCCACACCAGGGACCAGCGGCGGTAGTACGCCTCGTACGACTTCAGGGTGCGCACCAGCGGCCCGGACCGGCCCTCCGGACGCAGGTCGGCGTCGATGAGCAGGGGCGGGTCGGCGCTGGGGAGCTGGAGCAGCCGGCGCATCTCGGCGACGACCTTGCCGGCCGCGTCGGCCGCCTCCCGTTCGTCCACGCCGTCACGCGGTTCGTGGACGAACAGGACGTCCGCGTCGGAGCCGTAGCCCAGCTCGTGGCCGCCGAAGCGGCCCATGCCGATGATCGCGAAGCGGGTGGGGAGGGTGTCCCCCCAGCCCTCCCGGACGACCGCGCGCAGGGTTCCGGCGAGGGTGGCGGCGGTCAGGTCGGACACGGCGCCGCCGACCAGGTCCACCAGGGCGCCCTGGTCGGCCTCGGCGGGCTGGGACTCGGTGCCGTAGGAACCGACGATGTCGGTGGCGGCCGTACGGAACAGCTCGCGGCGGCGCACCCCGCGGGCGGCCGTGACCGCCTGGGCCGCTCCGTCGGCGCGGCGGACCGCAGCGAGGATCTCCTGCTCCAGGTGGGCGCGGGAGCGGGGCCTGAGGCCCCCGGCCTCCCCGTCGCCGAGCAGGGCCACCGCCTCGGGGGCGCGCATCAGCAGGTCGGGGGCGAGCCGTCCGGCGGACAGCACCCGGGCCAGGTTCTCGGCGGCGGCGCCCTCGTCCCGCAGCAGCCGCAGGTACCAGGGGGTCTTGCCGAGCGCGTCCGAGACCTTGCGGAAGTTGAGCAGGCCGGCGTCCGGGTCGGCGGAGTCGGCGAACCAGCCGAGCAGCACGGGCAGCAGGGTCCGCTGGATGGCCGCCTTGCGGGTCACGCCGGACGCCAGCGCCTCCAGGTGCCGCAGGGCGGCGCCGGGGTCGGCGTAGCCGAGGGCGACCAGCCGCTCCCGGGCCGCCTCCGCGCTGAGCCGGGCCTCGCCGGGGGCGAGCTGGGCGACCGCGTCGAGCAGCGGCCGGTAGAACAGCTTCTCGTGCAGCCGCCGTACGACGGTGGCGTGCCGTTTCCACTCGCGGGTCAGGCTCGTCACCGGGTCGTTGCGCATGCCCAGGGAGCGGCCGATGCGGCGCAGCTCGGCCTCGTCCTCCGGGACCAGGTGGGTGCGGCGCAGCCGGTACAGCTGGATGCGGTGTTCGAGCGAGCGCAGGAAGCGGTAGGCGGCGTCGAGCTGGGCGGTGTCGGCGCGGCCGACGTAGCCGCCGGCGGCGAGGGCCTTCAGCGCGTCGAGGGTGGTGCCGCTGCGCAGGGAGGGGTCGGTGCGGCCGTGCACCAGCTGGAGCAGCTGCACGGCGAACTCGACGTCGCGCAGCCCGCCGGGACCGAGCTTGAGCTGGCGGTCGACCTGGGCGGTGGGGATGTTCTCGACGACCCGGCGTCGCATCTTCTGGACGTCGGCGACGAAGTTCTCCCGCTCGGCGGCCTGCCACACCAGCGGCTGGAGGGCGGCGACGTACTCCTCGCCGAGGGCGAGGTCGCCGGCCACCGGGCGGGCCTTGAGCAGCGCCTGGAACTCCCAGGTCTTGGCCCAGCGCTGGTAGTAGGCGCGGTGCGAGGCGAGGGTGCGGACGAGGGGGCCGTTGCGTCCCTCGGGCCGCAGGTTGGCGTCGACGGGCCAGATGGTGCCCTCGACGGTGTTCTCGGAGCAGATCCGCATCATGTGCGAGGCCAGCCGGGTCGCGGCGCGCAGGGCCTTGTCCTCGTCCGCCCCGTCACCCTTCTCGACGGCTTCTCCGACGAAGATGACGTCGACGTCCGACACGTAGTTCAGCTCGTGTCCGCCGCACTTGCCCAGCGCGACCACCGCGAGCCTGCACAGGGCGGTGTCCTCGGGGGCGTCGGCCTCGGCGAGCGCGAGGGCGGCCCGCAGGGTGGCGGTGGCCAGGTCGGCGAGTTCGGCGGCGGTCTCGGACACCTCGGTGGTGCCGCAGACGTCCCGGGCGGCGATGGACAGCAGGCAGCGCCGGTAGGCGACGCGCAGCGACACCGGGTCGGTGACGCCGGCGAGGCCGTCCTCGAACTCGGTCAGGCCGGGGTGCAGGTCCCGCGCCTCGTACGTGACGAGCGCCCGCCAGTCGCCGGCGTGCCGGGCGAGGTGGTCGGCCAGGGCCTCGGAGGCGCCGAGCACACCGAGCAGCCGGTCGCGCAGCGGCTTGGCGGCGATCAGCGTGTCGAGCACTTCCTGCCGGTCGGTGGCGGTGGTCTGCGCCTCCAGCAGCCGGACCAGCCCGTGCAGCGCGAGATCGGGGTCGGCGGTCGCGCCGAGCGCGTCCAGCAGCACCGGGTCGTCGCGCACGGGCACCAGCTCGGGTCCGTCCAGCAGCCGCTCGGCGGCGGACGGGTCGGTGAAACCGTGCCGCAGCAGCCGTGTGAAAGTACTGCTCCTGCGCCCCGGCGCCGACGTCATCCCCGGCCTCCCTCGGTCCTCGGATCACGGTGGTCGTACTGGCGACGAGCCTATCGGCACCTTCGGGGCCCGGCCCGGGACGGCGTACGACGGGTTCCGGAAGCGCGCGGGGTCCGCCACGACCCGCGACACGCCGTCGTGTTCTCGGTGGCGCCGCGCACCGCTTTCGGCTTCGGTGAGGGGAGCCGTTCAGCCGGACGGGGCGGCGGTTCGCGTGCTGCCGAAGCCGACGCCCACAAGGCGGCCGGACCGGCACGGGGGCTGTGCCCATGGGCATGGGCCTTCGAAGTGCTTCCGCTGCCCGCCGGTGGCATCGACCGGGCCGGGACTTCCACCGGAACACGGCGGCCTCCCCCCGCCCCCTGCCCGTCCGGGGCGTCCCGAGCCGTCAGGCGTGCGGTTCGGGGACCGGGAGCCGGTAGCACCCGGCCTCGGGGGACTCGACCAGCCGGGACGGTCCGAGCCGTTCCCTCAGCGAGGCGATCCGGGCCGGCAGGGTGGCGCGCAGCGACGCCCGGTGCGCGCGCAGGATCTCCTCGACGATCTGGTCGGCGCGCAGTGTCCGGCCCGGCCGCCGGGCCAGCGCGGCCAGGATGTCGAACTCGTCGTCCGGCAGTTCGGTCGGGGCACCGTCGACCAGGACGGCCCGCTCCCGCAGGTCGATGCGTACCCGCCCGGCCAGCAGCAGGTCTCCCGGCGGCTCCTCGAAGGGCCCGTCCGGGACGGCCGCGGCGGGGGCGGTGTCGGTGTCGGTTCCGAGGTCAGCGGTGGCGGGCTCGGCGGGCCGGCCGCGGCGCATCACCGCCCTGGCCCGGGCCAGCAGTTCGGCCAGGTTGTAGGGCTTGACGAGGTGGTCGTCCGCGCCCAGGTCGAGCGCTCGCACGCAGGACAGATGGTCCCCGCGCGCGGTGGTCACCAGGATCGGGACCGTACTGGCGGCCCGCATCGCGCCGCACAGCCCGAAGCCGTCGCAGTCGGGGAGGGCGAGGTCGAGCAGGACGACATCCGGGCGGGCCCGGTCCAGCAGCTCGAGCGCGGCCCTGCCGGTGGACGCGCACACCGCCTCCAGACCCTGTTCCTCCAGAGCTGCCCCGAGAGCCGCCGACACCCGTTCGTTGGCCTCAACGACCAGTAGTTTCACATCGTCCTCGTTCTGGCGTGGTTCTGGCGTGCTCGGCGTTCTGAGGGTTCAGCGTCCTGAGGTCTGGCGCTGCCGCGATCGTGCGCGCGTCTCGCCCCATCCGCTCTCCGCTCCCTGCTGGTCCGAGCGGATGTAGTCGGGGAGCACCCTCGGCGGCCAGCTGCCGATGCTGAACATGCCCATCGAGTACGCCTTCGCCGCCAGTGCCGTCCGGTTGGGCACCTGGAACTGCCGCAGCAGCATGCCGACGTGGTACTCGATGCCCTGCCGGCTGAGGAACAGCTTGGCCGCCAGACGTACGGTCGGATCACCCGCCGCCACGCCCTCCAGGACCTTCGCGCTGAGCGGGGCCAGCTTCCATTGCGAGCCGTCGTACGCCTCGCGGTCGACGAGCGTTTCCTCCGGCGTGAACTGCACCACGATCATCTCGACCCGGCCCGCGCCGTCGGTCACCGGGAACGCGGTGATCTTGCCGGAGACGGTGTTGCCGTAGACGGACAGGACGACGGAGTGGCCGACGAGACGAGTCCGGTGTCCCTGCACGAGCCGGCCGAACTCACGCAGCACGTACTGCCGCACACTCGGGTGCAGGAACTCCACGAATTCACGGCCGCGCAGCTCGTCCGCCCGCTGGGCGCACCGGGGCATCACGGGGCTGTTGACGGAACGCACCCGCAGATTCAGGTCGAGAATGGCGAGAGCGATTCCGGAGCGCTCGAAAAGCGAAAGGAACGCCTCACGGTACTTCTCGCTCCCGATTTCCGCGTCGAACAGCGAAGAATCTATTTCATGCAGCGTTTCGGCAGAAAACGGACTTTTCCCGGGCAGGGTGGCATGCACCTCCGCCGCCCGAAGAAGCCCGTCCACCGTACTGATCTTTGTCTTTGCGTAGGCCATGTAAGCCTTTCCCTCCCTCTCTCGAATCTTTCACTGGCCGCGAGCCAGTCTACGGAGCACAGGTGTTGACGTGCAATGGAATCCGGAACCCCCGCGAAAGACTGTGGTCGCCGTCCCGCGGGTTCGGAGAGACCGTCGCGGCGGGCCCCGGGAAGCAGCGGGAAACGGCCCCGACACCGCTCGGCAACCTCCGGTCATCCACGAATTACCGGCATTTTCACCCACATTTTCCATTGCCGGACGGGACCAATCCGGCTTACCGGTGAGTAGCCCGTTCGGTGCACCGATCGGGCACCACCCCCGGTCACCGGTCCCGGCACCGGCCCTCACCCCGGCATCCCTACCCACGCCGGCACCCCGGCTACCAGGTCACAGTCGCTCGGCGAGCACGCCCGAACCGAATACCGCCCTTCCGGCCATGCGGCGCACCACCGGAACCAGCCCGGCCCTGCCGTCCACGTCCAGCCGGTGGTACAGCCTGGTGAGGCTCTTCTCCACGGCCCGCCGGGTGACTCCGAGCGCCTCGGCGGCGTCCTGGTTGGTGTGACCCAGGGCCACCAGGGAGGCGACCCGCCGCTCGGTGTCGCTGAGCAGCCCGCCGGCCACCGGTACGCCTCCGCACGGCGGCGCACCGTGCGGGGACGGCGGCTGCGAGGCGTTCCAGCGCCGCAGCACCGCCTCGCCCGTCGCCTCGGCGATCCGGTCCGCCTCGGCGAGGATCTCGTCGGAGCCCGGCCGTCCGGCGGCCCGCAGCCGGTTGCCGTACGCCGTCAACGACCGCCCCAGCTCCAGGTGGTTGGAGCTCTCCCTGAGCACGGCGACGGACTCGGCGAGCAGGGACAGGGCGTAGCGGCCGCGCACCACGGTGCCCCACATGCGCAGGGTCCGGCCGAGTGCGGCCGGTGCGCCGAAGCGCCGTGCCCGTTCACAGGCGCGGGCGAGGAGTCGGAGCGCGGCCTCCGGGTCGCCGAGGCGGAGCAGCAGCGGCGCGCGCCACACGTCGACCGGGAACAGGGTCCGGTTGCACCAGCCCGCCGCCTCTGCGCGGCGGGCGGCGTCCCGCACATCGGCTGCGAGGGCGGGCAGTTCACGCTCCGCGGTCAGCGGGATCTGCAGCACCCGCAGGGCGAGCCCGCACACCGGTTGCCCGGCGCCCTGCCCCTGGGCCAGCCGGTCCCGCAGCCGCTCCGCCAGCCAGGTGTCACCCGTCTCGACCGCCACGGACGTCAGGCTGAGCACCGTCAGCCAGTCGTGGTCCCCCAACGAGTCCCCCGCCGGGTCCCGCGCCGGGTCGGGAGCCGTCGCGCAGGCCTCCCGCGCGTCCGCCCAGGCGTCGGCGGGCCGGCCGGCGTGCACGGCGGTGAGCGCGCGCCAGCTCAGCACGGCCGTGCGCAGCCGCCGGTCGTCGCGCTGCCGTGCCGTCTCGAGCGCCGTGTCCAGCCAGCAGCGCGCCGGTTCACTCGCCTCCGCGACGGCCGCGGAGGCGATCGTCAGTGCGGACGCGGTGTACTCCGAGGCGGCCGACGCCGGTTCGTGCTCCAGCAGCCACCGCGTGCGGGCGGCGACCTCGGTGGCGGGCAGCCGGCCGCCGAGGACGCCCGCGAAGACGAGGACCGCCATGAGTTCCCGCCGGGCCGCGGTGCCGGGACCGGGAACCGGTCCGGGGTCGAGGACCCGTTCGGGATCGAGGGCTCGCAGCCGTTGGACGGCGGCGGCCTGGGCCGCCGGGTCCCCCAGCCGCGACAGCCGTACGCGGGCCTCCAGCCGCAGCCCGAGCTCCGACGCCTCCGATGCCTCTGATATCCCTGATGCCTCCGATGTCTCCGACGCCTTCGGGGCGGCCCATGCCATCGGGCCGGCCGTCGGCACCATCGGCTCCGTGCGCCCCACCCCGGCTTGTTCCAGCATCTCCGACGCCGCGTGCGGGGCGGAGAGGAACAGCGTGAGCGGCACACGGGCCACGACCGCGGCGCGTTCCGGGACCGCGTCCAGCAGGGGAAGCGCCTGGCCGACGTGGCGCAGCATCGCGGAGGTGTCGGCGTTCCGTTCCACGTCGGCGAGGGCGGCCAGCAGGTCGCCGCGCTGAGGGCTGTAGGACGGGAACTCGCGCAGGGCTCGGCGCAGACAGCGGATCGCGAGCGCGTCGTCGCCACCGCGCCACACCTCGCGGGCGGTCTCCCGCATCACCTGTGCGGCCTCGGTCCAGTCACCGGGACCGACCTCCATGAAATGGGGGACGACCCGCTCGGCCGGTGCGCCCGAGGCATGGAGCAGTTCGGCCGCCCGGCGGTGCAGCCGGTCGCGGTCGGTGAGCGAGATCCCCTCCTCGGCGGCCTCCCGTACGCAGTCCCACAGTACGGGCGGTGTCCAGCGGTCGGCGGCCCAGCCGAGTCTGATCAGCGCCCTGGCCGCCGCGTCCCCTTCGACCGGGTCCAGATCCGCCAGACGGGCGAGGACGTGCGTCTCGGTCTCTCCGCCGAGGAGCGCCGCGCAGGCGGCGAACCGGCCGACGGACTCCGGGTGACCGGTCAGGGCCGCGGCCACGCGGGACCGCAGGCTCCAGGGCGCGGGCTGGGCACGGGCGATGTCGAGCAGGCATGCGGAGGCACCGCGGCCCGCACGCTCCAGCCGCTCTAGCCGCTCCAGCAGGGAGATGATCAGCGTCGGGTTGCCGCCGGTGGCGTGGGTCCAGGCGTGGACCTGGTCGTCGGCGAGCACGATGCCGCGTTCCCCGAGCAGGGCACGTACTCCCTCCGTGCCGAGCGGCCCCATCCGGATCACCCGGTCGGCGGCCGACAGGATCTCCTGCACTCCCGGCATCTCGGTGGCGAACTCGCCCTCGCACACGGAGACCGCCATGAGCAGCGGGCCCGGCCCCGGCTCGGCGAGCAACGCGGTCAGCCGGGTCAGGGTCGGCTCCCCCGCCCGCTGCAGGTCGTCGACGAGCAGTGCGACCGGGCGGCCGGTGGCTTCCGGGCGGGCCGGACCGGGGTGGCCGAGGGGCAGGCCCTGTTCCAGTCGGCTGCCTCGGGCTCGCCGTACGACGAAGCCGTGCTGTTCCGCGTGGACCGCGACCGCGTCGAGGAAGGCCGAACGTCCCATGCCCGGAGTTCCGGTGACCGCCATGAGCACGGTGTCGCCGGTTTGCACACCGTTCATCGCACATCGGACCGTGTCGAGATTTTTCGTCCGCTCCAGGAGCCGCACGGAGCCTCCCTTCATCAGCGGAGCCGGTCAAGCACGGGCCGTTCCGGGCCGGTTGACCCCGGCGAGCCGCCTGGACACGAAGGCCCGGCGCCATCAACAAAAAGTCACAGCACTGTCATATCGTAATGATTATGAGTGCGAGACGATCAGAGCCGGAGCATCCGGTTCCCTCGGTGCCTTCGGTTCCCTCGTTCTCTGCCTCCCGCTCCCACCCGCTCAGAACGGGAACCGCCGCCGTGCCGGCCGCCACGCCACGCGGGCCGTCCGCCTGCCCGGTCCGTGGCGAACACCGCGGCGCACGCTGCGTGGTGATGCTGGGCTCCCCCGCCCGTGGCTCGGTGGACGCGATCGCCCGCCATGTCAGCGTCACGTACGGACGCGAGGCGAATGTACGGCGCGTGGGCTGCCGGCGTGAAGCGGCCGGCACGGAGCACGCCGTGCTGCGACGCCTGCTCGGCACCTCGCCGCCGGGTCACGAAATCTGTTACGCGACCCACTCGTTGGTCTGCGGGCTGCTGGCACGCGGACCACTCGTCCTCGCCATCGGCGATGCGCAGTGGTGCGACGAGGGCACGCTCCGCTTCATCGACCAGCTGATGCGCGCCACCTACCGGCAGCCGCTGACCGTCCTGCTGCACCTGCCCCTCGGACTGCCGGGGCCCGCCGCGGCGGCGTTCCACGAACTGGCGACGCGGGACTACTGCACGGTCGTCGACGCCGCGGGTCTCCGGCCCGCCGACACCGCCCGGCCGGCCGCCGAAGACCTGGCCGAACTCGCCCGGCGCGAACCCCGGTTGCTCGAGGTCGCCCGGGCGGCGGCGGCACTCGGCAGCACCGACCCGGACCTCGTCGGCGCCCTGGCCGGTCTCCCGTCCAAAGCGACGGGCCGGCTCCTGGAGGGGGCCGAGGCCCGCGGCCTGCTCCCCGGGCCCCTACCGGCCCACGGCATCCCCTCGCTGCTGGACACCCTGCCCGAGGCCGAGCGGGAGCGCATGCGCGCCCAGGCCGCCGAGATCCTCAACGACGCGGCCAAACCGGCCGAGCAGGTGGCCGACCTGTTGCTCGAGCAGAGCACGCTGGACCGCTCCTGGATGCGTGCCGTCCTCAAGGAGGCGGCGGCAGCCGCCCGGCACGACCGCCCGGCTGCCGCGGTGTCCTACCTGACGCGGCTCCACGCCGCCGACGCCGACGATGCCGCCGTCCGCATCGACCTCGCCACCGCGCTGGTCGACATCGATCCCCTGGCCGCCCGGGAACACCTCGTTCACCTCGCCGGGACACCCCCCGGCACGGACGATCCACTGGTCCGGGCCCACGCCGCCGACCTGCTCCTGCTCACCTCCCTCATGGTGCACGCCTCCCCCGACACTCCCGCCGCGCTCGACGCGCTGCTGCGCGAGCTGGGCCCCGGCCGTCAGGACGGCCCGCCGACCGGGCGGGCACAACGGGCTCCGGCCCCCGCCCTCGCCGTCCCCACGGCCTCTGCGGTTTCTCCGGTCCCCGCGATCCCTGCCGCCCTCACCTCGCCCGCCTCGCCCACCTCCTCCACCGTCCCGGTCTTCACCGACCGCCCCACCGAGCGCATGGCCCTCGCCGTCCGCGCGCTGCGCACCGCGCTGACCGCCTCCGAGCCGGAGGCGCGGGAGACGGCGGTCGCCGACGCCCGTCAGGTCCTCTGGTCCGGGCGGCCGCACACCGCCTGGGCCAGGGTCGCCGCAGCGCAGGTCCTCGCGCTGGCCGACGACACCGCGACCGCGCTCGACCAGTTGCAGCGGACCGTCGCCGACAGCGCCGAGCGCGAGGAGATGTGGGCCGAGTGCCACGCCGCCTCGGCGCGGGCCCTGGTGCTGCTCGAATCGGGCCAGGCGGCCGAGGCCGCCGAGGCGGCGTCGGCCGCGTCCCGTCTCTCCGAGGGAGAGGGCGCATCGGGGCGGAGCCGGCTGGCGTCGATCGCCCTCGCCCGCGCCCTGGTCGCCCGGGGCGACCTCGACCGGGCACAGGAGGTACTGCTCCGGCTCGACGGCCGCCGGCTCGACGACTGCGTCTGGGAGTACCACCACCATCTGACGGCCCTGGCCCTGGTCGAGCGTGACCGCGGCCGGCCCGAGCAGGCCCTGCGTCTGCTCGAGCGGTGCGGGGCGAGTCTCGCCGCCGCCGGCGTGGGCAACCCGGTGTTCACCCTCTGGTGGGTGCACAGCACCGAATTGCTCATGCGACTGGGCCGACCGGGCGCCGCCGTCCAACGGGCCGAGTTCGGTCGGCAGTTGGCCGAGCAATGGCCGACGGCCCGCAGCACGGGGCTGAGTCTGCTGGCCCGGGGCGTGTCCGCCGACCCGGCCGGCTGCGTCGAACTGCTCACCGAGAGCGCCCGGGTCCTGGCCCAAAGCTCCGACCGGCAGTCCCAGGCCCTCGCCGAACTCCGCCTCGGCAAGGCCCTGCTGCTCCGGTCGGACCGGGGTGCGCACTCCCGTCTGCGCGCGGCACTGGCGATCGCCGTGCGGTGCGGCCTGACCTCCGTCGCCGAACAGGCACGCTGCGCGCTCCGCTCGGTGGAGGGCCGGAACACCCTGGCGGCGCTCAGCCATGCCGAACGTCCCGTGGCGGAAATGGCGGCGTCCGGGAAGTCGAACCGGGCGATCGCGGACGCCCTGTGTCTGACGGTACGCACGGTCGAGTACCACCTGACGAACGTGTACCGGAAGCTCGGCGTCCCCGGGCGGGCCGGCCTCGCGAAGTGGTTCCCGGCGCACGGACCGCGGCCTGCCCAGGCACGAGCGCTCGGCCAGACACGGTGAACCACCTGCTCCGGCCACCGGGTCCACCCGGCGCACCCGACGGGCTCCTGGAACGGACCGAGGAACTGGCCACGTTGGAGCGGGCCGTGCGCCAGGTCGCGAACGGCGGGACGGCGACCGTCGTCGTGCGCGGGCGTCCGGGCACCGGACGCAGCGCCTTGCTCGCCGAGGGCGCGGCCCTCGCCCGGCAGTCCGGCCTGCACGTCCTCACGGCACCCGGGCAGGCCGAACCCGCCCCGATCAGCGGCCCGTCGGCCCTGTTCACCGACGACACCCAGGGCACACCGGAGGCGGAACGGGCCTCGCCCACGGGCCGACCGAAACCGCGACCCGCGTTGTGGGTGGTCGTCGAGGGCTCCGAGGACTCCGACCCGGCGCCGCTCGGCGCGCAGGCCGGTCCCGGATACGAGCTGTCGCCGCGCCCGCTGACCGAGCACGCCGTACGGACGCTGCTCGTGCGGGCATACGGCGAGGAGGCAGCCGACTCGCTCCTGCCGACCGCGACCGCCGCGACCGGCGGCAATCCGGCGGTCCTGTGCGCCGCGCTCCGGCGATGGCCCGGCCCGCCCCCCGACGCCGCCGAATTCGCCGCACTCGCCGACCAGACGGGTCGGCACCATCTGAGGACCGTACTGGCGCGGGCGTCCGCACGGGCGTCCGCGCTCGTCGCGGCGAGCGCGGTGGCGGCGGGGCACTTCTCGTTCCGCCAGGTCTGCGAGCTGGCCGAAATCTCCGTGCCGGACGGCGAGCAGGCGCGTACGGAGCCGGCCGTCACCGGCCTGCTCGACTCCACCGTGCGGCCCCGACTGTACGACCCGCTGGTGGCCGAGCGGGCACTCGGCCTCCTGGAGGGCGACCGGCGCCGCGAACTCCACGAGCGTGCCGTGCGGTTGGCGCACCGCGAGGGCCTCCCGCAGGACGTGCTCGGCCGGCTGGCCGCACGGACCTCGCTGGACGAGCCCTGGGTGCCCGGCGCGCTCCACGCGGCGGGCGTGGCCGCGCGCCGGTCCGGCGACGACGACGCGGCGGTGGTGTTCCTCGAACGGTCGTTGGACCACGGAGCGGCCGGCGGGCTGCGCACGGACGTACTGCTGGAACTGGCGAAGGCGCAGTCGTCGCGGCGGCCGGCGGCGGCCGAGCGCGGATTCCGGCGGATCCTGAGGGAGGCCGACGTCCCGGACCGGTCCGGGGCCCTGCTGTTAGCCGCCGACATGCTGGCGCTGCGCGCCGGGGACGACGCGGCGGAGGCGCTCAGCGCGACGGCGGCGCGGGCCACCTCGGAGGCGGAGCGGCGCACGCTGCGCGGCCTGTACGAGCTGGCCGCGGAAACCTGCCCGCCCGGACCGGCGCCGGCGCCGGACGCCTCGGCCCTCGGCCCTCGGGACGACCGGGAGACGCCGGAGTTCGACGCGACCCGGGCCGCGGTCCGGGCCTGGCGGCACTGCCTGGCCGGGCAGAAGATCGGCGAGGCCCGGCGGCTGGCCGGGACCGTGCTGGTCCGGGCGGGAAACGGGCTGTTCACTCCCCGGCTGTTCGCCGCGCGCGTGCTCGCCGTCACCGAGGACGTGGCGCTGGCCCGGTCCGGACTGCAGCGGATCACGGCCGAGGCACGACGGCACAGGGTGAGCCCCGTGGCCGGACACGCACTGCTGGGGCTTGCCGAACTCGCCTTGCGAACCGGCGAGTTGGAGCAGGCCAGGGAGCGGCTGGCAGAGGCGTTCACCGAGGTGCCCAGGCACCACTGGCATCCGCGGGCACTGCCGAGACTGACCGCGGTGGAGATGGTCGTCGCCCTGGAGTCCGGACGGACGGACCTGGCGGAGTCGATCCTGGCACGGTCGGCCCGGGCAAAGGCCCCGTCGGACCGCGACGAGCACGGCCTGGACCGTGCCCACCTGCTGTTCGCCCGAGGCGTCCTGTGCCTGCGCACCGACCGGACCTCCGAGGCGAGGGCGCATCTGCGCGAGTGCGGCCGGATTCTGCGGCCCCTCGGCTGTGTGAACCCCGCCGTCATTCCCTGGCGTTCGCATCTCGCCATGGCGGAGGCGGCCTGCGCGGCCCCGCAGGCGGCGGAGCGCCTGGTGGTCGAGAGCCTCACGGCGGCCCGGGCCTGGGGCGCGCCGGGCGCGGTCGGCGCCGTCCACCTCTGGGCCGGGCCGGCCCTCCCCGACCGTACGGCGCTAGGGCATCTACGGACCGCGGTACGTCTGCTCGCCGGCATGCCGACCCGGAGACTGTACGCGCGGGCGATGGTCGCGCTGGCCTCCACCCTGCTCGACACCGGCCGGTCGACGGAGGCGCGGCAGCTGCTCGACGAGGCGGTCAGACGGGGCCGGCCGTTCCCGCTCACCGAGGAGGTCGCCGCCCGGCTCGCCGCTCAGCCCTCCGCGAACCGGGCACGGCTGAGTCCGGCTCAGCTGCGGGTCGCCCTGCTGGCGGCGGAGGGCCGGTCGAACACGGCGATCTCCGAGGAGCTGTCGGTCGGCGTCCGCACCGTCGAACTCCACCTGACGCACACCTACCGCGCCCTGGGCATCAACGGCCGCTCCGACCTCGCGGTGGTACTGGGGCACCCATAAGGCCCTACGCGCCCAGCGCCTCCCCCAAGCCCGTACCCACGAGCCCTTCGCGCAGGGCGACCGCGGCGGCCTGGGTGCGGTTGGGGCAGTCGAGCTTGGCCAGCACGAGCGCGACGGTGCGCTTGGCGACATGCTCGGACACCTCGAGGGCCTGCCCGATCTGCCGGTTGCTGAGCCCCTCGACCAGCAGTTCCAGCACCCGGCTCTCCCGCTCGGTGAGCTGCCTCCTCGGAAACCGGGTCCGCGGCCCGGCGGCGCCCCGGGCGGGCCGGACGGACCGGGGCGCCGCCACCGTCTGCCCGGCCGGCACCGGCGCCGGCCAGACCCCCTCGGCCGGGTTCCTCAGTGCCTCGTCGAGCCCCTCGCTGGTCAGGGCGTCCTGGTCGAGGATTCCGTCACAGGGCACGACCTCGCCGGACGCGGCGCGCCGCACCTCGGCACCGGGCAGCACCAGCAGGACCCGGACCCCGTTGCGGCGGACGACCTCCGCCAGTTCGGCGGCCCACGCGTCCTCGCCCTCCCCGGCGCCGTTCACACACCAGAGCACCAGCACGTCGCAGGAGAGGATGAGCAGTTGGACGGCGTCCTCGGGCGACGCCGTCGTGAACTCATCGGGCCGGAAGACGGTGGTCTGCTTCACGTGGGCCGCTTCCTCCAGCATGGCTGCGAGCCCACTGCGCGCGACAGCACCTCGCGCCACGACCGCGACCCTGACCGATCCCTGGTTCATCCAGCGCCCCTGTCCATCCGCCGACCGGCTCCCCCACCGAGCCTCCGTCGCACAATCCCAGCGATTATGTCCCGACGGGGTGCGGTTTTGCGCCATCTCGAGGATTGCAGTAGATCGACGATCCAGTCACCACTCCGCGACATACGGTCATTCCGCCCCCTTCCCCGACCCCCATCCACAAGATCTCGGCCAATCGCTGCACCCGGTGAGGACCAACAGGGTGACGACGAGGTAGCCGTACTGGTCACGGCCCATCACCCGTAGGTTCACCGCTCTTCCCCTTCCCCTCATCCAGCGTTACGTCACTGTTCAGCGTGAGCCGCGTCGCGATACGGCGTGTACGGCGGAGGGCTGCGGATGTCGGTGGACGGTGAGGCGGCGGTTGAAGCTGCGGAGAGAGTCCGCGGGCATGCGGGCCGCCGAGTTCGCCGGCGGTGAGGGCCGGCGACGATGGCGGCGCCGCCCCTGGTGGACGCGTTCGGCGGCCGGACGGGATCCGTTGACAGAACACGGGCAAGATCACACAATCATCGCCATGACCACGTACTGGTTCGTCAGGATGTCGGTGGCGCCGCGCGTCCCGGATCGAACCGGCTGCGAGCGCTCCGGCCGATAGCCGACCGCACCCTCTGATCCCGGCCCGGCCCCTCACCACCCGGGCCCGCTCCCCTTCTTCCCGGCCGACGGCACCGCACAGAACCCCTTTCCCGGGCCGCCCCGGCAGTCCCGCACACCCGCTTCACGGCGGGTGTGCCCCTCGGCGTCCGCGACGCCCGGACGGCACGTGCTCCGTGCCCCGAAACGGCCGGCCCGTCCCATCTCCATGACCCGACCCGTTCGAACCCCGTGTGCAGAGGAAGGACGTCCCATGACCGTCACGAACACCGCACCGCCCGCCACCCTGCGTGAGGCACGCATCCCCGGAGACGGCCTCTACGAGGGACGGCGCGTCCTGCGCCGGGTGCCCGAGGGGTGGGAGGAGCGGCCCTACGAGCTGTTCGAGGTCGAGCCGCAGGCGCGCACGATCGGCGCCGAGATCAGAGGGGTCGACCTCTCCCGCCCGCTCGGGCCCGAGCTGCGCGCCGAACTCCACCGGGCCCTGCTGGAGTGGAAGGTGCTGTTCTTCCGGGGCCAGCACCTCGCCCCCGACCGGCAGCGCGCCTTCGCGCGCCACTGGGGCGAGTTGGAGACCAACCCGCTGCTCGCCACCGGTTCCAGCGAGGACGTCGTCCGCTTCGACAAGGGCAGCGGGTCCACCCCGACGTTCGAGAACGTCTGGCACGCCGACGTCACCTTCCGCGAGCGGCCGGCGCTCGGTGCCGTCCTCCAGTTGCGCGAGGTGCCGCCGGCCGGCGGCGACACCCTGTGGGCCGACATGGCCGCCGCCTACGACAACCTCCCGCAGGACGTGAAGGACCGCATCGACGGCGCCCGCGCCGTGCACGACTTCATCCCCGGTTTCGCGCGGTTCTACGAGCCCGAACGGCTCGTGTCGCACCAGGAGCACTTCCCGCCCGTGGAGCACCCCGTCGTGCGCACACATCCCGACACCGGGCGGCGCATGCTGTTCGTGAACGTCTCCTTCACCACCCGGATCACCGGCATGCCCCGCGAGGAGAGCGACCGACTGCTGCGCTACCTCTTCCAGCAGGCGCACATCCCCGAGTACCAGGTCCGTTTCCGCTGGCAGCCCGGTGACGTGGCGTTCTGGGACAACCGGGCCACCCAGCACTACGCGGTCAACGACTACGGCCCCCACCGCCGGATCGCCGAACGCGTCGCCATCGCGGGCGACCGACCCTTCTGACCTCCGGCGCACGGCCGTGCGGGTCGCTGACCCCGCACGGCCGACGGAGGCCGGGCAGCCGACACCGCGAGGGCGTGGAGCAGGTCGGTGGTCTCGGTGGGTTCGGCGCGGTCCTCCCGTTCCGTACAGGCGCGGTACATGTCCTCCAGCGCGGGCGTGAGTTCATCGCCGCCGAGACCGATCTCGCCCTGCGGACGTGGCTCAAGCTACCGAGTCGCGTCCGTCCGGCAGCGCTTCCTCCGGCTGATGGCGTCCGTGCGGGGTGAAGGTGAAAGCCGACGTGTCACGATCCAGGTCGATGGTCAGCGCCGCGTCCAGAGCCTTGGCCAGACGGGTGAGCAGCGGCAGAGTCGGTACGGAGTCTCCGCCCTCGATGTTGGAGATCTGCGGCTGAGTCATCTCCGCACGCCGCGCCAGCTCGGCCTGCGACAGGCCGAGCGCGGTACGCCGGTCATGGACAGCCTGGCCGAGGGCGAAGGCATACCCGGCTTCGACGTAGGCGGCGGATTCCTCGACCCTCTCCCCCAGAAGCTTCCTGGTCCGGCGGGTCTTCCACTCTGAGTGGTTCATGGGTTCCCTTCCTCCGTCCGGTCGTAGCCGTGCTCGGCAGGACCATGCTCGGCCTCGCACACCTTCTGCACCTGCTGGGCACGCTCGACCTCGCCACTCTCGCGTTGCTTGGCCTTGCGGAACACCGTCAGCAGCACAATGCGTCGGTCGAGAGCGAGCCAGTACGTGATGCGGACGGCATTGCCATCCATGGTGAAGCGCAGCTCTCGCACCTTGCCACCGAGATGACGAGCGTACGGCTCCCCCAGAGTGGTCGGCTGGTCCGCGAGCATGTCGACAGCACGTTCAGCCTTGTCGTAATGCGCGTCCAACAGGAGTTCCAGCCACCGCCGAACCTCTGGTTCGATCTCAATCGACCATCGATCACCCACACCCACTATTATACAGAAATCCATATGAGGAGTCGGCAGGAGGCGCGCCGTGCGACCTGCGGCACTCCCCCGCCACCCCACTCCTGGAACAACGATGAGTCACCCCTCGAAGACGGCGGCGGCCCGCCACTGTGCGGAGCCACCACCCTTTTTCGCCTTCTCGATCGCCGCCTTCCTGGCCTTCAGCGCCGCCGTCTCGGCCGTCTTCGCGGCCTTGAGCACGGCCTCACCCCCCAGATCACTCGTAGGTGTACCGCTCTCCTCTTCCCCTCACCCACCGTCATCGCCACACCTACCGTGAGACGCCTCGCGACGCGGCGCGTACGACGGAGGAATGCGGATGTCGGTGGACGGTGAGGCGGTACAGGTCAGGGACGAGACGGACGAACCAGGCTGGGAGGTGGACCCCGACGACGAGTGGGGGACGGCCGTCATCACCACGGTGGGCCGTCAGTTGAAGTTGCGGCGAGAGTCCGTGGGCATGCGGGTCGCCGACTTCGCGGCAGCGATGGGATACGGGGAGGACCTCGCCTACAAGGTCAAGGCCGGCAACCGCATCCCCCGCCCCGAGTACCTGGAGAAGGCCGACGAGGTCCTGGGCGCGGACGGACTCCTCGCCGCGATGTCGGAGGACGTGGCGAAGGTCAGGTACCCGAAGAAAGTGCGGGAACTGGCGAAGCTGGAGTCCCAGGCGCTCGAGATCGGGCTCTACAGCAACCACAACATCCACGGCCTGTTGCAGACCGAGGAGCACATGCGGGCACTCTTCGACGTCTGGCTTCCGGCTCACACCGAAGAGCAGACTGAACGCATGGTGGCCGCCCGGCTGGCCCGGCGCACTGTCTTCGACAGGTCACCGGCACCCGCCCTCAGCTTCGTCCAGGAGGAAGTGACGCTCCGCCGTCCGGTCGGAGGCACAATGGTGTGGCGTCGGCAGCTCGAACACCTTTTGGAACTCGGCAAGTTGCGGCACGTGTCGATTCAGGTGATGCCGACGGACGGTGAGGACCACTTCGGGACGGGCGGGCTGATCGAGGTGCTGAAGTTCTCCGACGGAACGGCGGTGGGACGCTCCGACGGGGCGTTCGCCGGGCGTCCGGTGACCGACCCGAAACAGCTGAGAATCCTCGAACTCCGCTATGGAGTGATCCGCGCCCAGGCTCTCACGCCCCGAGAGTCACGGGCCTTCATCGAACAGATGCTTGGAGAGTCATGACCGGCACCCCTCCCGCCCGGACCACCACCGTGCCCGCCTGGTTCAAGAGCAGCTACAGCAGCAGCGGCGACGGCAACGACTGCGTCGAGGTCGCCATATCCCCCGACAACGTCCTTGTCCGGGACTCCAAGAACACCCGGGCCCCCCGGCTCACCCTCACTCCGGCCGCCTGGGCGGACTTCCTGGGGATGGCAGGGTTCGCGAGCCGGGGGTGACCGCCAGAGCGGACACCCCCTCCGCGCCGCAGCGGAGCGTTACAGCACCGGCAGGTTCTTCCGCAGCTCGA
The DNA here is from genome assembly GCF_003143855.1 of Streptomyces sp. NWU339. Lineage (GTDB taxonomy): Bacteria > Actinomycetota > Actinomycetes > Streptomycetales > Streptomycetaceae > Streptomyces. The sequence goes on along the minus strand of NZ_QFRK01000036.1, from coordinate 18,434 downwards.
AGGCGGTGACCTCGGAGCGGTACTCCTCCCACTCCTGCTTCTTGTTGCGCAGGAAGAAGTCGAAGACGTGTTCGCCGAGGGTCTCGGCGACCAGGTCGCTGCGTTGCATCAGGGCGAGGGACTCGCCGAGGTTCTGCGGGAGGGGTTCGATGCCGAGGGCGCGGCGCTCGGCGTCGGAGAGGGCCCAGACGTCGTCCTCGGCGCCGGGCGGGAGTTCGTAGCTCTCCTCCACGCCCTTCAGACCGGCGGCCAGGAGGAGCGCGTAGGTCAGGTACGGGTTGGCGCCGGAGTCGATCGAGCGGACCTCGACGCGGGCCGAACCGGTCTTGCCGGGCTTGTACATGGGGACGCGCACCAGGGCCGAGCGGTTGTTGTGGCCCCAGCAGATGTACGAGGGGGCCTCGCCGCCGGCGCCGGCGGTGCGCTCGGAGCCGCCCCAGATGCGCTTGTAGGAGTTGACCCACTGGTTGGTGACCGCGGAGACCTCCGCCGCGTGCTTCAGCAGGCCCGCGATGAAGGAGCGGCCGATCTTGGAGAGCTGGTACTCCGCGCCCGACTCGTAGAAGGCGTTGCGGTCGCCCTCGAAGAGGGAGAGGTGGGTGTGCATGCCGCTGCCCGGGTACTCCGAGAACGGCTTCGGCATGAACGTGGCCTGCACGCCCTGTTCCAGCGCCACCTGCTTCATGACCAGGCGGAACGTCATGATGTTGTCGGCCGTGGACAGCGCGTCCGCGTAGCGGAGGTCGATCTCCTGCTGGCCGGGGGCGCCCTCGTGGTGGGAGAACTCCACCGAGATGCCCATCGACTCCAGCATCGTGATGGCCTGGCGGCGGAAGTCCTGGCCGACGTTCTGCGGTGTGTGGTCGAAGTAGCCGGAGTTGTCGGCGGGGGTCGGGCGACTGCCGTCGAGCGGCTTGTCCTTCAGCAGGAAGAACTCGATCTCGGGGTGGGTGTAGAAGGTGAAGCCCATGTCGGAGGTGCGGGCCAGGGCGCGCTTGAGGACGTAGCGCGGGTCGGCGAAGGACGGGGAGCCGTCCGGCATGAGGATGTCGCAGAACATGCGGGCCGTGCCGGGTGCCTCGGCACGCCAGGGCAGGATCTGGAACGTCGACGGGTCCGGCTTGGCGATCATGTCGGACTCGTACACCCGGGCGAAGCCCTCGATCGCCGAGCCGTCGAAGCCGATGCCCTCGTCGAAGGCCTGCTCCAGCTCGGCCGGGGCCACGGCCACGGACTTCAGGAAGCCCAGCACATCCGTGAACCACAGCCGTACGAAACGGATGTCGCGCTCCTCCAACGTCCGGAGCACGAACTCCTGCTGCTTGTCCATCTTCCGCTTCCCCATCATCGCCGGTCGGACCGCCTTTTCCTTGCCGCGACGGATGGCCTCCTCGGGCTGCGGTCGGGCAGTCGGGCCATCCCACCACATCCGGGTTTCACGCGTGTTGCCGACCATGATCGTCCGACGGCCCCGTGCTTCACCGCACCCGCTGTCCATCTTGCCCGTTCGGGCCGGTGTGCGGAACGGCGGGCGCCGCTCCGGCACGTCGTCGGCGCGTCACCGGCGCGTCGGCGGCGGCCTCTCCGGCGCGTCGCCTTTCCGCAGGGTCCCTCGGTCGGCTCAACCCCACCCCCCTTAATTGGTATTTCAGGTGCAAGTTTTAATGAGTGATGCAGGCAGTCGAGAACGAGGAGACCTGATGCTGTCCGAGCAGTCCGCCGTCACCGTCCGAGCCACGCTCCCCGCCGTCGGAGCGGCCCTCGGCGAGATCACCGAGCGCTTCTACGCCGGGATGTTCGCCGCCCGCCCCGAGCTGCTGCGCGACCTGTTCAACCGCGGCAACCAGGCCGCGGGCACCCAGCGCGAAGCCCTCGCCGGTTCCATCGCGGCCTTCGCCACGCACCTGCTGGAGCACCCCGACGACCGGCCCGACGCGATGCTCCAGCGCATCGCGCACAAGCACGCCTCGCTCGGCATCACCCCGGACCAGTACGCCATCGTCCACGAGCACCTGTTCGCCGCCATCGTGGAGGTCCTGGGCGAGGCCGTCACCCCCGAGGTCGCGGCCGCCTGGGAGGAGGTCTACTGGCTGATGGCGAACGCCCTCGTCGCCGTCGAGAAGCGGCTCTACGAGGAGCAGGGCGGACCGAGCTGGCGGGAGTGGGAGGTCGTCGAGCGGGTCACCGAGACCGCCGACGTCGTCTCCTTCCGGCTGCGCCTGGTCGACGGGGGCCCGGTGCGGGACTTCCGTCCGGGCCAGTACGTCTCCGTCCGCGTCGCCCTCGACGACGGCGCCCGGCAGATCCGCCAGTACAGCCTCTCGGGGGCGCCCGGCCCGGACGAGCGGCAGTTCAGCGTCAAGCGCGTGCGCGAGGAGGGCGGGACGCCCGAGGGCGAGGTCTCCGCTCACCTCCACGCGCGCGTGCGGGTCGGTGACGTCCTGGAGCTGTCCGAGGCGTACGGCGATCTCGTCCTCGACGCCGAGCCCGGCACCCCCCTCCTGCTGGCCTCGGCCGGGATCGGGGTCACCCCGATGACCGCGATGCTGGCGCACCTCGCCGGCGGCGGGCACCAGGCCCCGGTCACCGTCGTGCACGGCGACCGCTCCCCCGCCGACCACGCCCTGCGCGCCGACCACGAGGGGTACGCGGCCAAGCTGGCGGACTCCACCGTGCGCTTCTGGTACGAGCGGGACGCCCCGGCCGGCACCTCCACCGGCTACGTCGACCTCACGGACGTGCCGGTGGCGCCGGGCACGCGCGCGTACCTGTGCGGTCCGCTGCCGTTCATGCGGACGGTGCGGGAGCAGCTGATCGGCAAGGGCGTCGCCCCGGCCGACATCCACTACGAGGTGTTCGGCCCGGACCTGTGGCTGGCCAAGCAGGGCTAAGGCGCCCGGGAGATCTCCAGCAGGAGCGGGCCCGTGGGATCCGTGGCGAGGTCCGCCACCGTGAGCGGGTCCAGCGAGGCGAAGAACGCCTCCTGGGCCCGCCGCAGCGCGCCCCGCAGGCGGCAGGCGGAACGGAGCGGGCACGGCGCGAGGGCCGAGGTGCCCTCGCAGTCGACGACGTCGTCCTCCCCCTCGAAGGCACGGACCACGGCGCCCACCGAGGCGGTGCGGCCCCGCTCCGTGAGGGCGAGGCCGCCGCCCCGGCCGCGGCGGGCCGTGAGCAGTTCCATGTGCTGGAGTTCGGCGACGACCTTGGCGGCGTGGGTGTACGGCACGTCGACGGCCGCCGCGACGTCACGCGTCGTCGGGTTGGAGTCGCCTGCCACGACGAGGCGCATCAGGACCCGCAGGGCGAGGTCGGTGGAGCGCAGCAGCCTCATGCCGGGCAGGGTAGGCAATGCGCATCCGGCGTTCAAATTATCCGTCGGAAGCTCTTGTGGAGTTTTCGGGCAGGGTCCACCAGCCACCCCCGCACGGCCTCCCACCCCATCGCGTCGGTTTGACGATTACACTGGCCCGCGTGCCTCAACTACGTCTCGCCCTGAACCAGATCGACTCGCGCGTCGGCGACCTCGCCGGCAACGCCGAAGCGATCGTCCGCTGGACCCGGCACTCCGCCGAACAGGGAGCCCACCTCGTGGCGTTCCCGGAGATGGCGCTGACCGGGTACCCCGTCGAGGACCTCGCCCTGAGGTCGTCCTTCGTGGCGGCCTCCCGCGCGGCCCTGCGCTCCCTCGCCGCGCGGCTCGCCGACGAGGGGTTCGGGGAACTGCCCGTCCTCGTCGGCTACCTCGACCGCAGCGCCACCGCCCAGCCGAAGTACGGCCAGCCCGCCGGTGCGCCGCGCAACGCGGCGGCCGTGCTGTACGGCGGTGACGTCGTGCTGGGCTTCGCCAAGCACCACCTGCCCAACTACGGCGTCTTCGACGAGTTCCGGTACTTCGTGCCCGGCGAGACCCTGCCCGTGCTGCGGCTGCACGGCGTGGACATCGCCTTCGCCATCTGTGAGGACCTGTGGCAGGACGGCGGGCGGGTGCCGGCCGCCCGGTCGGCGCGGGCCGGGCTGCTCCTGTCGGTCAACGCCTCGCCCTATGAGCGGAACAAGGACGACACCCGGCTCGAGCTCGTGCGCAAGCGGGCCCAGGAGGCGGGGTGCACGACGGCCTACCTCGCGATGACGGGCGGGCAGGACGACCTCGTCTTCGACGGGGACTCGATCGTCGTCGACCGGGACGGCGAGGTCGTGGCGCGCGCACCGCAGTTCACCGAGGAGTGCGTGGTGCTGGACCTCGAGCTACCGGCGGCCGCCGCCGACGCGCCCGCCGCCGGCGAGGTCGTCGACGACGGACTGCGGATCGACCGCGTCGTCCTGTCCGAGGCACCGCTGCCCGCCTACCCGGCGGAGCGGAGGGGGACGCGCGCGAAGCCGCTCGACGACGACGAAGAGGTGTACTCCGCGCTGGTCACGGGGCTTCGCGCGTACGTCGGGAAGAACGGGTTCGAGTCCGTGCTGATCGGGCTGTCCGGAGGCATCGACTCGGCGCTCGTCGCCGCGATCGCCTGCGACGCGGTGGGCGCGGAGCACGTGTACGGCGTCTCGATGCCGTCCAAGTACTCCTCCGACCACTCCAGGGACGACGCGGCGGAGCTGGCGCGGCGGACCGGGCTGAACTACCGGACGGTCCCCATCGGGCCGATGTTCGACGCGTACATGGGGGCGCTGGGGCTGTCCGGGCTGGCGGAGGAGAACCTCCAGTCCAGGTTGCGCGGGACGACGCTCATGGCGATCTCCAACCAGGAGGGCCACATCGTGCTGGCGCCGGGCAACAAGTCGGAGCTGGCCGTCGGTTACTCGACGCTGTACGGGGACTCGGTGGGGGCGTACGGGCCCATCAAGGACGTGTACAAGACGTCGGTGTTCCGGCTCGCCGAGTGGCGGAACCGCTCGGCGCGGGAGCGGGGGCAGACGCCGCCGATCCCGGACAACTCGATCACGAAGCCCCCGAGCGCCGAGCTGCGGCCGGGACAGGTCGACACGGACTCGCTGCCGGACTACCCGGTGCTCGACGCGATCCTCGAGCTGTACGTCGACCGGGACCGCGGGGCGGACGAGATCGTCGCGGGCGGGTTCGACGCTGAGCTGGTGAAGAAGACGCTGCGGATGGTCGACCGGGCCGAGTACAAGCGGCGGCAGTACCCGCCGGGGACGAAGATCTCCCCGAAGGGGTTCGGCAAGGACCGCCGGCTGCCGATCACGAGCGGCTGGCGGGAGTAGCGGCCGGGGCCTGCGCCTGCTGGGGAACCGGGGACTGCGCCTGCTGGGGTACGTGGCCGGTGACGACGCGGTCCCGGTTCGGGGACGGGGCCGCGGTGGGCGACGTCCTGCGGTCCACCGTGTGGGCCACCGCGGCCACGCCGATGCCGAGGGCGGCCAGCAGGGCGCCCGCGAGGGCCGGGGACGTCGTCCCGAAGCCTGCTGCGAGGGTCAGGCCGCCGACCCAGGCGCCTCCGGCGTTGCCCAGGTTGAAGGCCGCCTGGTTGGCGGACGAGGCCAGGGAGGGAGCCGCCGCCGCCTTCTCCATGACCATCAGCTGGAGCGGGGAGCCGGTGGCGAAGGCGGCCGTGCCCAGGAGGGTCACGGCCACGGCCGCGCCCGCCTCGGTGCGCATCAGGAGGGGGAAGAGCACCAGGACCGCCGTCAGCGCGGCCAGGCCGCCGAAGAGGGTGGCGCGCAGGGAGTGGTCGGCCAGCCGGCCGCCCAGCAGGTTGCCGGCCGTCGCTCCGACGCCGAACAGGGCGAGCAGCAGCGTCACGCTCGCTTCGGCGTAACCGGCGGAGTCCGTCAGCATCGGCGTGATGTAGCTGTACGCCGCGAAGAGCCCGCCGAAGCCCGCCACCGTGGTGCCGAGCGCCAGCCAGACGGGCAGGGAGCGCAGGGTGGCCAGTTCGCCGCGCAGACCGGCCGTGGGGGCGGCCGGGGTGTGGTCCGCCGGGATCAGCAGGGCCAGGGCGGCTATGGCGGCCAGGCCGATCGCGCTGACGCCGAGGAAGGTCACCCGCCAGCCGAGGTGCTGTCCCATGAAGGTGGCCGCGGGGACACCCACCACGTTGGCCGTCGTCAGGCCCAGGAACATCAGGGAGACCGAGCGGGCCTTGCGGTCGGGGGTCACCATGTCGGCGGCGACCACCGCTCCCACGCCGAAGAAGGCACCGTGCGGGAGACCGCTGAGGAAGCGCGCGGCCAGCAGCCAGTTGTGGTCGGGGGCGAACGCCGAGAGCGCGTTGCCCGCGACGAAGAGGACCATCAGGGCGATCAGCACCGTGCGCCGGGAGATCCTCGCCGTCGCGGCGGCGAGCAGCGGGGCGCCGACGACCACACCGAGGGCGTAGGCGGAGACCAGGTGGCCGGCGCTCGGGATGGAGATGTTCAGGTCGTCCGCGACGTCCGGAAGCAACCCCATGATCACGAACTCGGTGGTACCGATGCCGAAGGCGCCCACGGCGAGGGCGAGCAGGGCCAGGGGCATGAGGGGGCCTTTCGAGGCTGGGTTCCGCGCTGTTCCGCACGCTCATATGTTCATGTGCGGAACAAAGCCTCTCAGGTTCGGTGTTCCGGTGATCGACGCGCAGGTTGCCGACAGCCGTACGGACGGGGTTGACCTGGGGTTTCAGTCGTCCGGTGTGGCGAGCTTCACGCGGGCCGCGATCGGCAGGTGGTCGCTCGCCGTCCTCGGGAGCGACCACGAGCTCTCCGGCTCCGCGCCCTTGACCATGATCTGGTCGATCCGCGCCATCGGGAACGCCGCCGGCCAGCTGAAGCCGAACCCGCTGCCCGCCGCCCCCTGGGTGGAACGCATCTGGGAGGTGACGGCGTTCAGGGCGCGGTCGTTCATCGTGCCGTTCAGGTCGCCGAGCAGGACGACGTTCTCCAACGGTTCCCGGGCGATCGCGGAGCCCAGGGCGTCGGCGCTCTTGTCACGCTGGCGTGCGGTGAAGCCGGCCTCCAACTTCACGCGCACCGAGGGGAGATGGGCGACGTACACCGCGACCTGTGCCTCGGGCGCCGTCACCGTGGCCCGCATCGCGCGCTCCCAGCCCAGACGGATGTCGACGGCCGCCACGTCGCTCAGCGGGTACTTGCTCCACAGCCCGACCGTGCCGACCACCGCGTGGTACTTGTACGTCGGCGCCAGCGCCCTCTCGTACGCCGGAACCGCGGACGCCTTCAGCTCCTCGAGGGCCAGGACGTCCGCCCCCGAGGCGGCGACGTCGCGGGCGGTGCCGAACGGGTCCGGGTTCTCGGCGTTGACGTTGTGCGTGGCCACCGTGAGGTCGCCGCCGGGGCCGGTCCGGTCGATGAGCAGACCGCCGAAGAGGTTCAGCCAGACGACCGCGGGCAGCAGTACCGCGACCAGGGCGGTGGCGGACCTGCGGACCAGGGCCAGCAGGAGGATGACCGGGACGGCCAGCCCCAGCCAGGGCAGGAACGTCTCGATCAGACTGCCCAGGTTGCCGACCACGTTGGGGATGTGGGCGCGGGCCAGCATGACCAGCGCGAGCAGGACCGCGAACACGGCCAGCACCACGCCCCGGCGCCAGATGCGGCGGTCCCCGCGCCAGCCCCGGGTCATGCGGTCCCACAGGCGCCGAAGCCCGGAGGTCCGACGCTCGGGCCCCGAGCCGCCGTTGTCCCTCTCCGTCACGTACGCCTGCTGCGCCATACCGTCGCCTCACACCTTGCCGTGCACACCGTCGCCCCCCGCGTGCAAGACCCTAGGGGATGATTGGCGCCTTTCCCGCCGCCCGTCGACGGCCGTACGGAGGCGAGGACGAGCGGGACCGCTCCGGGAGTTCCGGGCGGGATCATGGAAAGCGCCCTCTGTGACGGAAGGCGCACATCGGGACGGCCGCGCGGGGTGTGCCGGTCGTGACAGCCGTGGTGACGGGCCGGGGCGGCTCGGAGCGGCGGGCCGGGGTGGCGGTCAAGCCTTGTTGACGGGGCGCAGGCCCTGGAGCAGCGTGTCGACGACCTGTTCGGCGAGGCCGTCCGGCAGTCCGGCGTCGGGGCGCAGGAGGGTGCGGACGAGCAGGGGGCCGATGACGATGTCGTTCAGCAGTTCGAGGTCGACGTCGGCGCGGAGTTCACCGTTCTCCCGGCCGCGGCGCAGCACCTCCAGGCCGAGCCGGCGGCGCGGCAGGATGACGGTGTTGTGGTAGGCGGCCCAGATCTTCGGGCTGCTCTTCATCTGGGTGTGCACGTTGTGCAGGATCACCGAGGCCCTGCTGGCGAGGCCGCGCCGGCGCAGGGACTCCAGCAGGACGACGAGGTCGTCGCGCATGGAGGTGCCGGGAAGTTCGGGGTCGACCGGTTCGGCTGCCCGCAGGACGTCGACGAAGAGTTCCTCCTTGCCGCTCCAGCGGCGGTAGATGGTGGCCTTGCCGACGCCGGCGGTGCGGGCGATCCGCTCGATGGACAGCTCCGCGAGGGGCACCCCGTCCTCCAGGAGCTTCATCGCGCCCTCGATGATGGCGCGTTCCACCGCCTCGCTGCGGGGGCGGCCCCGTGCGGGCCCGTCCGGCCGGGGATCGGCGTCTGCACCGGTGTCGGTGTCGGCGAGGCTCACGTCGCTGCGTCCTTTCCGTGGGGCCGGGGGCGATCGGCCGGGACGATTCTCCCCGGTGTCCGGCGGGTCGGCCCACCACCCCTTCGGCCGTCAGTCCCTCGTCGACACCAACTCCTCTTCCTTCTCGTCCCCTTCGGGCACCGGCGTCCGGCCCGGCAGGAACAGCCCGACGACGATCGCGCCGATCACCGCGACACCCGCTCCCCCCAGCGCCGTGACGTGCATGGCGTGCAGGAACGCGTCGTTCGCCGGTCCGATCAGGGCGTCACCGCGCGGGCCGAGCCTGGCCGCGACGCCCAGGGTGGCCTCGATGGACTCGCCGGCGGACTCCCGCAGACCCGGCGGCAGCAGGACCAGCTTGTCCTCGATGTGCGAGCGGTACGCGGTGGACAGCACCGAACCGAGGACGGCGATGCCCAGGGCGCCGCCGAGCTGGCGGAAGGTGTTGCTGAGCGCGGAGGCCGAACCCGCCTTCTCCCGCGGCAGCGTCTGCATGATCACGACGCTGACCGGCGTCATGATGTTCGCCATGGCGGCACCCATCAGGAAGAAGATCACCTCGAGGACCCAGATCGGCGTGTCCCCGTCCAGCAGGCAGAACCCGGCCAGCATCGCCGCGAGGAGCAGCATGCCGCCGGTGGTGGTCGCCCTGTTGCCGAAGCGGTTCACCAGCAGCCGGGCCCGCGGCGCGAAGATCATCTGCGCGGCGGCCAGCGGCAGCATCAGCAGACCGGTCTCCAGTGGCGTGTACCCGCGCACGCTCTGCGTGTAGAACACCGCGAAGAACATCACGCCCAACAGCGCGAAGAAGACCAGCGCGATCGCGACGATCGCGGCCGAGAAGACCTTGTTCCTGAAGTACGCCATGTCGATGGACGGGTGCGTGCTGCGCTTCTCGAACACCACGAACGCGGCGAGCACGGCGAGGCCGGCGCCGATGGTCGCCAGCACGGTGGCATCGGTGAAGTCGGCGAGCTGACCGCCCTTGATGATGCCGTAGACCAGCAGGACCAGACCGACCACGGACAGGGAGACGCCGACGGGATCGATCCGGCCGGGGTCCGGGTCGCGGGAGTCCGGCACCAGCCACAGCATCAGGACGAGGGCGGTCAGCACGATCGGCACGTTGACCAGGAAGACCGAGCCCCACCAGAAGTGCTCCAGGAGCAGTCCGCCGGTGACCGGGCCGATCGCGATGGCGAGACCCACCCCGCCCGCCCAGATGCCGATGGCCTTCGGCTGCTCCTCGCGTTCGAAGACGTTCATCAGCACGGCCAGCGTCGCCGGCATCACGAACGCGGCGCCCAGTCCCATCACCGCGCGGAAGCCGATCAGCTCCGCCGGGGTGCCGGAGAACGCGGCGAGTGCCGAGCCGAGGCCGAACACCGCGAGGCCCCCGAGCAGCACTTTCTTGCGGCCGATCCGGTCGCCGAGCAGGCCCGCCGTGAACAGCAGGCCCGCGAAGACGAGCGTGTAGGCGTTGATCGCCCACTCCAGCTCGCTCTGCGTGGCGCCCAGGCCGGTGGGAGCGGGCGTGGAGATCGTCTTGATGGCGACGTTCAGGATCGAGTTGTCCAGGACGACGATCAGCAGGCTCAGGATGAGCACGCCGAGGATCACCCAGCGGCGCCGGTGCACGTGTTCCGGTATCCGGCGGGCCGGGGCGGTGGGAGAAGTCATGCGGCCACCGTAGGACCATTTCGATACGAGACCGTCTCGTATCGAAACCCTTTTGCCGAGACCTTGCCGGGGCATTGCGCCGCCTTTCGCGGGGCTTTGCGCGTTCGACCGGGAGGCCGGGACGGCGGCCGGGCGGAACCCTCGGACCTCCCCTAGGCACCGGCCCGCTCGGAATGCCACCATGGAGGGGATCCGGGGACGCCGTCAGGGCGCCTCGAGATGACCTGTTAGGAGCCGTTGCAATGACGCAGCTTTCGGCTGCCCAGACTGGCAAGGCAGTCCCCTCCGACGGCAGCAAGACGCTGTACGGAGGCAAGGGCACCCGCCGTATCACCGTCCGCGACATCGCCCTCGCCAAGGAACGCGGCGAGAAGTGGCCCATGCTCACCGCCTACGACGCGACGACCGCTTCCGTCTTCGACGAGGCCGGCATCCCGGTCATGCTCGTCGGCGACTCGGCGGGCAACTGCCACCTCGGGTACGAGACCACCGTGCCCGTCACCCTCGACGAGATGACCATGCTGTCCGCCGCCGTGGTCCGCGGCACCCAGCGCGCCCTGATCGTCGCCGACCTGCCCTTCGGCTCGTACCAGGAGGGGCCGGTGCAGGCGCTGCGCTCGGCGACCCGGCTGGTGAAGGAGGCCGGTGTCGGCGCCGTCAAGCTGGAGGGCGGTGAGCGCTCGCACCGGCAGATCGAGCTGCTGGTCGAGTCCGGCATCCCGGTGATGGCGCACATCGGCCTGACCCCGCAGTCCGTGAACGCCATGGGCTACCGCGTCCAGGGGCGCGGCGAGGAGGCCGCGCAGCAGCTGCTGCGGGACGCCAAGTCCGTGCAGGACGCGGGCGCCTTCGCCGTCGTACTGGAACTGGTGCCTGCGGAGCTGGCCGCCGAGGTGACCCGGACCCTGCACATCCCCACCGTCGGGATCGGCGCGGGAGCCGGGACCGACGCGCAGGTGCTGGTGTGGACCGACATGCTCGGGCTGACCGGCGGCCGGGTGCCGAAGTTCGTCAAGCAGTACGTGAACCTGCGGGAGGTCATGGGCGGCGCGGCGAAGGCCTTCGCCGAGGACGTCGTCGGCGGAACGTTCCCGCAGGAGGAGCACTCCGTCCACTGAGCGCTGGGCGCTGCCGCTGAGCCAACGCCGCACCACGACGGCCCGCCGATCTTCCCCCGTCGGCGGGCCGTCGCCCCGTAGGGAGCTGATGTCCTTCTGGGGGGTGCGCCCCCAGACCCCCCTTCGGCCTGGACGGCCTCGTCCTCAAGCGCCGGACGGGCTGATGACCCGGCCTCGCCGACAAAGTTCCCGTCCCTGTCGGAAGTCTGTCGGGGGTTTGTCAGTGGGGGGTGACAGTCTCGGGGGCATGACGCGAAACGACAACGACTCCGGGGGCGCGGGCAGTGCCGTCACCGTGCGGGGGCTGGTCAAGCACTACGGCGAGACCAAGGCGCTGGACGGTGTCGACCTGGATGTCCGCGAGGGCACCGTGATGGGGGTGCTCGGACCGAACGGGGCCGGCAAGACGACCCTCGTACGGATCCTGTCCACCCTGCTCGCCCCGACCGCCGGCCGGGCCACCGTCGCCGGTTACGACGTGGTCCGCCAGCCCCGGCAGCTGCGCCGGGTGATCGGGCTGACCGGGCAGTACGCCTCCGTGGACGAGAAGCTCTCCGGCTGGGAGAACCTCTACATGATCGGCCGGCTGCTCGACCTGCCCCGCAAGGAGGCCCGCGCCCGCGCCGACGGGATGCTGGAGCGGTTCTCGCTCGCCGAGGCGGCCCGGCGCCCGGCGGCCACCTACTCCGGCGGCATGCGGCGCCGGCTGGACCTGGCCGCCTCGATGATCGGCCGGCCGACCGTGCTGTTCCTGGACGAGCCGACCACCGGACTGGACCCGCGCACCCGCAACGAGGTGTGGGTCGAGGTCAAGCGGCTGGTCGGGGACGGGGTGACGGTGCTGCTGACCACCCAGTACATGGAGGAGGCCGAGCAGCTCGCCTCCGGACTGACCGTCGTGGACCGCGGCAAGGTCATCGCGAGCGGCGGCATCGAGGAGCTGAAGGCCAGGGTCGGCGGCCGTACCCTGCGCATCCGTCCGGCCGATCCGCTCCAGTTGCGCCCGCTCGCCGACGCTCTCGACGGCCTGGGCATCACCGGGCTCGCGAGCGCGGCCGTGGACACCGAGCGGGGTGCCGTACTGGTCCCGGTCCTCAGCGACGAGCAGCTGACCGCGGTGGTCGGCGCCGTCACCGCGCGCGGCCTCACCCTCGCCTCCATCACCACCGAACTGCCCAGCCTGGACGAGGTGTTCCTGTCCCTCACCGGCCACCGCGCCAGTGCCCCGCAGGACACTGTGTCCGCCGAGACCGCCGATACCCACGAGGAGGCCGCCGCATGAGCTCCGCGACGACCGTGACCACTTCCGGCGACGCGCCCGGATCGACCAGCGGGTCCGGATCGACCGACGGATCCGAAGCGGCTCCCGTGATCAGCGCGGACGGCCGTATCCCGCTCCGTTCCCATCTGCGCCACACCGGCGCGCTGGTCCGCCGCAACCTGCTGTGGATCCGGCAGGACCCGGAGTCCATGTTCGACGCCGTGCTGTTCCCGATCGTCTTCACGCTGCTGTTCGTGTACGTCTTCGGCGGCTCGATCGGGCAGGCGCTGGGCGGCGGGCAGGAGGCGTACGTCCAGTACATCGTGCCCGGCCTGATGGCCATGATGGGCATGAACATGGCCATGGGGGTGGGTACCGGCTTCAACCAGGACTTCAACACGGGTGTCATGGACCGTTTCCGGTCGCTGCCCATCGGCCGCGGCTCGGTACTCTTCGCCAAGATCGCGGTCGAGATACTGCGGATGCTGATCGCCACCACGATCCTCCTGGTCGTCGGTGTCCTGGTCGGCTTCGACATCACCCGCTGGCCCGGACTGTTCGCCGCCGTGGGGCTGTCCGTGGTGTTCGGTTCCGCCCTCATGTGGATCTTCATCACGCTGGGCGTGACGATGAAGAACGCGCAGTCGGTGCAGGCGATGGGCTTCCTGGTGCTGATGCCGCTGCAGTTCGGTTCGTCGATCTTCGCGCCGACCGGGTCGATGCCGGGCTGGCTGCAGAGCTTCACCGAGTACAACCCGCTGTCCTCACTGGCGGACGCCGCGCGCGGGCTGATGGTGGGCGGTCCGGTCGCGCACGACCTGTGGATGACGCTTGCCTGGTCGGTGGGGATCACCGCGGTGATGGCACCCATCGCGATCCACAAGTTCCGCACCAAGAGCTGACACCCGGCACCGCCCGGCCCGGCGGGCACCCCGCCGGGCCGGGCGGTGGGCCGGCTCAGACCAGGGCGGCGGCCTTCTCCGGGGAGAGGGCGGTGCCCTCGGTGTACGCGGCCTCGTAGGCCGGGTCGCCGAGGGCCGCCCGGGTCCGCCGCTCGGCCAGGACGCGCACCTCGCGCTCCATGCGGGCGGCGACATGGCCGGGGGGCAGCAGGGCGTCGGCGGCACCGAGGCAGCGGGCCGCGTCCCGGGCGCGCCGCCCGCCGTCCACCACGGCCAGTACCGTGGCGCCCATGGTCAGATACGCCGCGCGCATGTGAGAGGCGATGGCCACGGTCAGCGGATCGCCGGACCGCGCGAGCGCCGCGCGGACGGTGACCAGCGCCTGTTCGTCGTGCCCGTCGACGATGTCCAGCCAGCCCTCGGCCCCGAGGATGAGCGCGTCGAAGACGACGTAGTGCGCGATACGGAACTCCTCGCGCAGCGCTCGCAGTTGGGCCCGCGCCTCGGCGGTCCGGCCGGTCATGCCGAGCCAGCCGGTCAAGAAGAGCCGGGCGGCGGGCATCGCCTCGTTGTGCCCGTCGCCCGGCAGGTCGATGACCTCGCGCAACAGCCGTTCGCCGCGTTCCTCTTCCTCTTCGTCACCTGCCTCCAGCAGCGCGCTGCCCAGCCGGGTGGTGAGCACCGCCACCTGGGTGCGGGCCCCGAGGCGTTCGGCGTACTCGATCGCCGCCTCGTAGTCCGCGGCGGCGAGCCGGTACTCCCCGCCGCGTTCGCGTGCCTCTCCGCGCGCGGAGAGCGCCTCGGCGGTGCCCCAGGCGTCCCCGAGACGCCGGTAGATCTCCAGGGCCTCGTCGGCGTCGCGCCGCGCGTCACCCGCCCGGTCGCTGCGGTTGGCGAGGAGGTTGGCCCGCGTCTGCAGGGTGGAGGCCAGCTCCCACTCGAAGCCGGGCGTTTGCCGGCAGGTGCGCACACCGGCGTCGGCGGCGGTGCGCAGCGTGCTCATGTCGCCGGTCAGTATCAGGGCGAACGCCCAGAACGTGCCGGGCGGGCGGCAGGTCTGCGGCAGGCCGGGCTCGTAGGCCGCGGCGATGAGGCGCAGTCTGTGCTGTGCCTGCGGGGTCTGCCAGTCGTCCAACTCCGTGTCCATGCAGGCCATGTGGGCCAGATGAACGCCACGCCGGGCCTCGGCGAGCACCTCACCGGCCAGCGGCGGCGGGGCGTCGGTGCAGCGCTGCCACAACGCGGCTGCGGGGCGCACCGGTTCGGTGAACGGGTCCGGGCCGAGCGCCATGACCTCACGGCACCAGTTGCGGAGCTCGATCCGTTGGTCGCGCATCTGCCAGTACCAGACCAGCGACAGCGTCAAGCATAGCGCCTCGTGCTCGTCGCGCGCGGCGACGGCGCGCCGCAGCGCGGTGCGCAGATTCTCGTACTCACGCTCCAGCCGCTGGATGGCTCCGAGTTGCTCCGGCCCACGCAGCAACGGATCGGTGGCGCGTGCGAGTTCGCGGTAGTACGTCAGATGCGCACGTTCGGCCCCGGCCCGCTGCCCGGCCTCGTCGAGACGTTCGGCCGCGTACTCGGCGACCGTCTCCAGCAGCCGGTAGCGCATCCCGGCGTCACCCGAAGGGGCCGCCACCACCAGGGACTTGTCCACGAGCGACCCGAGTGCGTCCAGGGCCACCGGCCCGCAGACGGCCTCGGCGGCGGCGAGGTCACAGCCGCCGGCGAAGACGGACAGCCGCCGCAGCACGTCCCGTTCGTCCGCGTCGAGCAGGTCCCAGGACCAGTCGACGACGGCCCGCAGGGTCTGCTGACGGTGCCGCGCGGTGCGGCTGCCGGAGGTGAGCAGTCGGAAGCGGTCGTCGAGGCGGTCGGCGATCTGGCGCGGGGTCAGCATCCGCAGCCGGGCGGCGGCGAGTTCGATGGCGAGGGGCAGCCCGTCGAGCCGGCGGCAGATCTCCGCGCACGCTTCCGGATCGTCGTCGACGCGGAAGCCGGGGTGGGCGGCGGCCCCGCGGTCGGCGAGCAGTCGCAGCGCGACCGGCTCCGGCAGCGGCTCCACCGGACGCAGCAACTCCCCCGGTACGCCCAGGGGTTCGCGGCTGGTGGCGAGCACGGTGAGGCCGGGGCAGCGTTCCAGCAGTGCCTGGGCCAGCCGGGCGGCGGCCTCCACGACGTGCTCGCAGTTGTCCAGGACGAGCAGCATGCGGCGCCTGCCGCAGTGTTCGGCGAGCCGGTCCAGGGGGTCGTCACCGCGGTCGGCTCCTGCCGCCCGCATGCTCTCGACGCCGGCGCCGTACAGCACGGTCTCGCGGGCACCGACGGCGGTGACCACCGCCTCGGGGACGTCGGCGGGGTCGTCGACCGGGGCGAGTTCGGCCAGCCACACTCCGTCCGGACTGTGCTGCCGGACGGCCTCGGCGGCCTCCTGCGACAGCCTGGTCTTGCCGGCCCCGCCCGGCCCGAGCAGGGTGACCAGCCGGGCGGCGGCGAGATCGCGGCGGATCGCCTCGATGTCGGCCTCCCGGCCGACGAAGGAGGTCAACCGGGCCCGCAGGTTGCCGGGCGGCCGGGGGGACCCGGACGGCGGCTCCGGTGCAAGCGTGTCCGGGCTCAGCAACTCGGCGTGCAGGGCGCGCAGTTCGCCGCCGGGATCGGAGCCGAGGCGGTCCGCGAGCAGCCGCCGCACGTCCTCGTACGCGGCCAGCGCCTCGGCGCTGCGGCCCGCGTCGCGCAGGGCCCGCAGCCGCAGCGCCTGAAAGGGCTCGTCGAGCGGATGGCTGTCGCACAGGGCGGTCAGCTCGGGCAGCGCCTGCTCGGCCCGGCCGAGGGCGAGGGCCGCGCCGTGCCGGGCGCGCAGGGCGTCCAGGCGCCGGGTGTCGAGCCGGGCCGCCTCGGCGGTGCGGTCGGGCAGGTCGGCGAGGGCGGGACCGTGCCACAGGGCGAGGGCGTCGTCGAGCACGGCGCCCGCCTTGGCCGGGTCCCCGTCGGACAGCGCGCGCAGGCCCTCTGTGGCCAGCCGCTCGAAACGGTGCAGGTCGATGTCGTCGGGCGCGGCCGTGAGCCGGTAGCCGCCGTCGTCGGAGGCCACCGCGTCCGCGCCGAGCGCCCGCCGCAGCCGCCCCACCAGTGCTTGCAGCGCCCCCGTCGCGTCGGCCGGCGGGTCTCCGTCCCACACCTCGTCGACGAGCAGCCGCACCGGCACCGTACGGCCCGCCCGCAGCGCGAGCACGGTCAGCAGCGCACGCAGCCGCGCCCCGCCGACCGGGACGGCGGTGCCGTCGGGGCGGAGTGCCTGTGTGGTGCCGAGAACGCGATAACGCACGAGGCCCATTGTCTCCGGTGGTGCGGGGGCGATCACAGGTCGGGGGCGGCGGCCCGATCGGAGCCGGGGCGGTGGCGGGTCGGGGCCGGTGGGGTCCGGGCGCCCTCGTCCCACCCTCTCCGGAACCGGTGGTCGGCGCGAGACGTTTTCCGGGTGCGCCCGGTACGGTCGGGCAGTCCGCCCCGCGTGCCGCCGTGCGCCCGCCGAGCAGTCCAGGGAGCCCCATGACCACCGCCGCCACCCGCCGCAGCGACCGGAGGGTCAGCCCCGTGTTCCTGGGGATCCTGGCCGTCACGGCGGTCACGGGATGGGCCACCTGGACCGGGTTCGCGGACCAGCCCGGCTTCGCCGTGTTCCTGTTCGTGACCGCCGCCTGGATCGTCTCGCTGTGCCTGCACGAGTACGCGCACGCGCGCACCGCGCTGCACAGCGGCGACATCTCGATCGGCGCGAAGGGCTACCTCACGCTGAACCCGCTGAAGTACACCCATGCCCTGCTGAGCATCGTGCTCCCCGTGGTGTTCGTGATCATGGGTGGCATCGGTCTGCCGGGCGGGGCGGTGTTCATCGAGCGGGGCCGGATCCGGGGGCGCTGGCGGCACAGTCTGATCTCGGCGGCGGGTCCCCTGACGAACGTCCTGTTCGCGGCGGTGTGCACGGCACCGTTCTGGCTGGACGCGCTGGACGGCGTACCGGTCCACTTCCGGTACGCGCTGGCGTTCCTCGCGCTGCTCCAGGTGACGGCCGCGATCCTGAACTTCCTGCCGGTGCCGGGACTGGACGGCTACGGCGTGCTCGAGCCCTGGCTGTCGCACGGGTTCCGGCGGCAGGTGGAGCCGCTCGCGCCGTTCGGCCTGCTGATCGTGTTCGCGCTGCTGTGGCTGCCCGCGGTGAACGGTGTGTTCTTCGACGTGGTCCACTCGATCCTGTCGGCCCTGGGCATCCACGAGTTCGAGACGTACTGCGGCCTGGAGCTGTTCCGCTTCTGGCAGGACACGAACGGGCGCTGCTCGGTCGTCGCGTGACGGAACCGGCCGTCAGCAACTGATGCCGGAGCCGGCCGTCAGCACGTGGCGGAGTGGTCCGCCTGGGCGGCCTGTGCCGCCCGCAGTTCCTTCTGCGCCCGGGCGCGCCGCACGTAGTACCAGGTCATGTTGGACGACAGGCCCACGAGCAGGATCCAGACGACGCCCAGAAACCAGCTGCCCCGGGCGAAGGACACGGCGGCCGCGGCGACGGCGAGGAGGCAAACGGTGAGGGCGTAGAGAGCGAGGCGGGGCATGGCGGCTGGGCTCCTGTCGGGGGACACTGCTTCGTCGACCAGTGTCCCCCATCGCCTCATACGTCCGTGACGCGGAGCCCGGCGTGTGCCTTGTAGCGGCGGTTGACGGAGATCAGGTTGGCGACCAGCGCCTCCACCTGGTGGGCGTTGCGCAGCCGCCCGGCATAGACGCCCCGCATGCCCGGAATGCGCCCGGCCAGCGCCTGCACGATCTCCACGTCGGCGCGGACCTCGCCGAGCACCATCACATCGGTGTCGATCCGGTCGATCTCCGGGTCCTGGAGCAGC
>NZ_QFRK01000080.1 GCF_003143855.1 Streptomyces sp. NWU339 | reverse complement strand
CCCGACCCCCGAGTCCCGGATGCCGACCCTGGTGTGGCCCCGCGAACTGCCCATCGACGGCAGCCCGGCGGACGTGGTGGAGATCGTCGAGTCCTTCGGCGCCTGGCTCGCCCAGAGCCCGGTGCCGAAGCTGCTGGTGGTCGGCGACCCCGGCGTCGTGCTGCGGGGCAGCGCCCTGGAGTTCGCCCGCAGCTGGCCGAACCAGCGCGAGGTCACCGTGCGCGGCAGCCACTTCGTCCAGGAGGACTCGCCCCACGAGATCGGCACCGCCCTGCGCGCCTTCCTCCTCGACCTCTGAGCTTGTTGTCAAGCAGCTCGCGCAGACAGGTGTGGGTGCCCCCGACAGCGAAGCAGGCACAGTCGGGGGTCGTGGTGCGGTGTCGTCGTCTGCGGTGCTGGCCGGCGAGTCCGGCGGCCCGCATCAGCTGGGCGATGCGTCTGCGGCCGCAGGCCGTGCCCTCGCGCTGCAGGACGGCGTGGATGCGTGGGGCCCGTAGGTGCCTCGGGACCGGGCGTGGACGGCGGTGATCTGCTCGGTCAGCTCCGCGTCCTGCACGGCCCGGGGGCCGACGGCGCCGGTGGGCGGGCATAGAAGGCGGCACGGGAGACCTTCAGCAGTTCACAGGCGCGTTTGACGCTGTGGCCTGCCTGCTTCTCCGCCTCGATGAACGGGTGCACGTTCACCGGGTCTCCTTGGCGAAGAAAGCCCGCTTGAGGATCTCCACGTCCTCGCGCAGGCGGCGGTTCTCCCGCCGCAGTTGGGTCAGTTCCTCGCGTTCGCTGCTGGTCAGGCCGTCGCGCTCGCCGGCGTCGACCTCGGCCTGCTTGACCCGGTCGCGCACCGCGGTCTCGGTCAGGTCGAAGTCCTTGGCGACCTGGCCGACCGAGCGGTCACCGCGTCGGCACAGCTCGACGATCTCGGCCTTGAACTCCGGCGTGAACGAGCGGCGAGGACGCGGCTTCTTCTTCCCCATGCTCTCCATGGTGGACATCCTTCCGGGGACTCAGCCCCCTGATCTCGGATGTCCGTCAAAGCGGATCAAGCCCATTTTTGCCGATTGCGCAGACTGGTGGGCCTGATGGGACGCCCGATGCTCAGCCAGTGCGCGGTCGCGGGCTTACTGCTGCGCGTCGGCGTGGTGGAGGGTGAGAGCCTGCCAGCGCCTCTCGAATTCGTCGGCGTTCTCGGTGATGTAGTCGGTAGTCACAGGCTTGTTGTACTGGGCGGTGATTCCTCGAGCTGCGCATTGCTGCGCAACAGTGTCCGCCGCGGGTTCCTCGCTGCGCATCCGGTACTCGACCCAAACGTTGTAGACCCGGGAGGGCAGGAAGTAGCGGCGCAGGGTTGACGGGCTGACCGGCCTTCCGCCGCGGCCGTGCATGCCCTTCTCGGCAAGGTAGGCGGACAGTTGCTCGGCTGTCGGTTCGTCACCGTGCTCGGTCTGGTACTCCATCCACGCCAGGTGGTAGCGGTCGACCGTGGTGAGGACAATGCGCTCCACCGTTGCGGCTTCCGGTCCTGGCGGCGGGTCGTCGATGGCGGCGTTCACACGGGCGCTGCGCTTCTCCTTGGCGGCCTGCGCAGCCGCAGCGGCAGACGTCGTCTCGGGTTCCTCCTGTGCGAGAGGCTCGTCTGCGGCCTGTTCGGCGGGATCGGTCGCTGACTCCTCGGCTGCCGGTCCGCTGCTGCTGGACTGGCGCTCCTGGAAGCTCTTGACGAAGTCGGCCAGGTCGTCGCCGGTAATGGGCTGGCCGCCGTCGCCGGTGATGGTGTCCCGCTCGTAGACGAATGCCGCGAGGGTAGCGGCATCAGGGTAGGTGCCGCGCTCCTGCGCGTAGGTGAGCCAGGCACTGTAAAAGTAGTCGTACCACTGGTCGGTCGGTTCGCCAGTCGGCTCCGCTTCGCCGGAGGCGACTGGCTCCCCAGTGTGCGCCGCGTAGCGCTCCTGGAGGACCTGGAGGAGGGGCTGCAACTGGTGCTCGGAGAGCGGGTTTCCTGCCGCCGTGGTGATGCCGTACGCGTCGCGGAGCCAGAGGGCCCATTGCGTGGCGGTCGGCTTGACCTGGAACTGCGCGAGGAACGCCTGGTAGGCCCCAGCGAACCGGTCGGCGTCATCCTCGGCGAAGTTCTCCAGTTCACGGGGCCGCTCGGCCACTGCGGCCGGAGCCTGCTCCGGCCCCGCCTCCGTGATCGCTAGTTCCGCTGTCTCCGGCTCATGGTCTGGTGTGGCCCTGAGCGCGGAGTCTTCGGGCTGGGCGGCGGGAGCGTGGACCCGCTCGACGGTGAAGATGATCGGCGGTTCGTCGATGCCGGCGGCAGCGAGACCGGCAGGCGCGGTTTCCGCGAGTGGTACGCCGTAACGGGCAAGCCGCAGAGGCATCAGTGCTTCGACGGGGGCCTTGCGCCGCCATGCGCGGCCGAAGCGGGAGCGGAGGCTGGCCTGGTAGACAAGCCGCTCCTGCTCCAGCTTGATGACCTGGTCGTAGGAGCGAAGCTCCCACAGCTTCATGCGGCGCCACAGCAGGAACGTGGGCCCAGGCGAGAGGAGCCAGCGAGTGAGACGGACACCCTCCATGTGCTTGTCGGCCGTGATGTCCGCGATCCGGCCGATCGCGTGCCGGGCCGCCTCGACCGCGACGACGAACAGGATCGGGATCACCGAGTGCATGCCCACGCCCAGTGGATCCGGCCAGGCCGCCGCGCCGTTGAAGGCGATCGTGGCCGCCGTGAGCAGCCAGGCCGTCTGACGCAGGAGGGGGAACGGGATACGGATCCAGGTGAGGAGCAGGTCAAGGGCGAGCAAGACGCAGATGCCGGCGTCGATACCGATGGGGAACACGTAGGAGAAGTTCCCGAAGCCCTTCTGGAGGGCGAGTTCCCGGACGGCCGCGTACGATCCCGCGAACCCGATGCCGGCGATGATGACGGCACCGGTCACGACTACGCCCACGAGGACCCGATGCGCTCGGGTCAGCTGGGGTATCTCGCCCTTCCCCGCAGCCACGTCCCACTCCCTATCCGAGCCTCACAACTGAGCAGCTCTCACACTCCCACGCCATGCGAGGCGTTGCGATGTTCCGGGGACGGCTTATTGCAGATCGTCAGCGAATAGTGATCGCTTGTGCACTTCGTCCGCGGTCAGTGTACGGCTGCGGGCTCGCTCTCTTTACGTCGTAAAGAGCTGGCCCTCGGAGGCAGGGGGCTCCGCGGGCCGGTCTGTGGCATCTTTACGACGTAAAGCACTCATCGGTACAGCTTCATCTGCCGACCGATCTTCGTGTATGCCTTGGCGGCTGAGGCGGTCGGGCTGTAGGGGGTTACGGGCTGGCCAGCCGTGTAGGCCTCTGGAACCTTCACGTCGTCGCGGACGGTCTCCAGGACTATGTCGCCGTAGGCTTCCCGGAGTTGCTTCTCCATGTCCAGCTTCTTGGATTCGAGCACGACCCACAGATTCCGGTTGGGTTCCGACTTGGAGCCAGTGCGGCTGCGGCCGGAGGAACCGTGCAGGTATGGGTGCACATCCGCCGCTGAGGCCTGCGGCGCGTGGTTCAGCGGCACCGTCACTGCTGGACCACGCCGACTTCGGGGGCGGACCGCTCCTGCGCCACCGTGGGCATGGGGGTTTCCGCATGGCGGCACAGGGTCTCGACCGAGCGTGCCAAGGCCTGTGCGTGCTTGATCTCGCTGATGAAGGTGAGGTCGGGGACCGCGTCCAGGCGCCTTCGGGCTTCGCCTACGGTCGCCTGAGCGACCAGGCGTGGCTCTGCGGTGCGGGCGAGAGACCGCATCCGGTCTTCGGCGTGGGGGACCAGGACCATGAGGTGACCGCGTAACCGCTGGACGAGCTGTGGCAGGACCGTGCTTTCCGGGAGTTCGGCATCGTCACCGATGAGTTGTGCGGCGTCGGCGCGCATCGCGGCGGTGTCGATCCGAATAGGAGGGTGGGTGTCGGGACGGTGGAGGGTCATCTCCAGCGCACGGCGGAGCGTGGCGATCGGAGTCAGGCCGCACGAGGGCGACAGCAGCCAGTAGGGGCCGGGAGGAGCTTCGCGGTAACCCGGCGGGAGCACCACGTGGGTGGTGCATTCGGTGCTGTTCAGGGCCGTGGTGTCGGGGACGTTCCAGTTGGCGAGGGTGCCCGCGGGGACGAAGAAGTACAGCATCGGCTCCGGCGAATGGGGATCGACGGCGACGGCGCCCGGTTGCTCGATGTGCTCGATCGCCTGGAGGCCGAGGGACCGGCACATCTTGACGACGTCCCACCTCATGCCGGTTTGTACGATCCGCATGCCGGCCGCAGTCTCAACTCGGTTGTTGAACACGGTGAGTCCTTTGTCGTCGCGGTGCTGTTCCGCAACCGTAGACCCGCTGCGGACCGTCAACCCGAACTGTGAGTTCGGGCGAACCAGCAGTTCGGGTCCGGTGGTCAGGCAAGTTCCAGCCGTTCGATGAGGCCGGAGACCTGTCGGCGGAAGACGGGCCTGATCCGCTGCTGCAGTTGGAGGATCATGTCGCGGGCGAACGGGCTGCGTACCAGGTCTTCCGGGGCGAGGTCTTCCAGATCGAGCAGGTGCACCAGGACGGCAGCGTCGTCGCGGCGCAGGGCGTGGCAGCTGGCGAGTTCCAACTGGTGCGTGAACTGCCGCTCTCGGCTGGTAAGTTGCCCGATGTTGACCTGATCGGCCAGGCGCAGCCCTTCGGCAGCGTCACCGGCGAGCATCTCGACGCTGATGGCGTGCAGGGCGACGTTGGTCGGGCCGAATACCGTCCAGGCGACGTTGCCCTCATCGACCCGCTTGGCCAGCGGGTCGGCGCGCTCGGCCAGGCGCCGGCGGGCGTCCGCCCAGCGGCGCCGCCGTGCGTCGGAGACGACCGCCACCAGTTCCAGCGCTCCTTCCACAGCTGCCGCCTCTCGCGACGCGAGGGCCTCTCGACGTAACTGGCCAGCCGCCTGGAGCGCGATGTCCTTGGCCTCTTCCACCGCGCCCGGGTCGGTGTGGGAGAGCAGTACATGGCCCATGTTCCAGGTGCCGACGGCGATGCGGATGGGATCGTCGGCGTCCTCTGCGGCCCGGATGGCGCGGTCGGCGACCATGAGTGACAGGTCGAGGCGTCCCGTTCTGCGGCAGTACGAGCGCAGCAACCCGTACAGGTCGGCGGCCACCCGCAGGATCTCGCGCCGTGGGGCGGGGTCACCCCCGCTGCGGTGGGCGCGTACGGCGTGCTCGACGTCCGTGATCAGCGCGGGCAGGACGTCGGCGATCTCGGTGAAGCGGTTCTTGGAGGACTGCCAGGTCCGCCACGCGCTTTCCACCCGTTCACGCAGCTGGGCCGGACCGAGGACGGTGGCGCTTGCGGGTGTCGCGTAGCTCATGAGCGCGCGGGCGATGGCGGGTGCGGTGCTCACCGGCGTTGCCGGTTCGTCGACCGGCGCCTCGGTGAACAGGGCGGCGACCGGCACGCCGAGCTCGGCGGCCAGCCGGGCCAGCACGTCGGCCGACGGCACCTTGCTGCTGGCCTCGATCATCTCCAGGTAGCGCTCGGTGATGCCGCACAGCCCGGCGACCGCGGTGATAGTCCGGCCATCCCGGCGCCGGTAGTACCGCACGTTGCGGCCGATCGGCAGTTGCGAAGCCGGCACCGTCGACCCCCTTCTCCGCGCGGTCCTCGTACCGTCAGCGTAGAACCGAAAGCACGAGTGCGTGCATGCTCCGCACACGTTCGTGTGACCGTTGTGACCCTGTAGCAGTGGGAAGTTGGGGAGGGCACATGGCGAGGCTGGTCCTGTGGGACATCGACCACACGCTGATCGACACCCGCGGCGTGGGACGCGAACTGTCCGCCTTTGCCTTCGAGCAGACGCTCGGTCAGCCCATGCAGCAGCAGGCCAGGATCGACGGCATCACGGAGCCGGTCATTTTCCGCGAGACCGCCAAACTCCACGGGCTGACCACGGACCGAGCCGACTTTGAGCGCTTCGCCCACGCACTGACCGACGGGCATCTACACCGAGCTGCCGACCTGCGGGAACGCGGTCATGCCCTGCCCGGCGCGGCCACTGCTCTGGACGCCCTGGACGCCGTCGGCGTGCGGCAGACTGCGGTAACGGGCAACATCCGGCCCGTTGCCGAGATCAAGCTCTCCGTCTTCGGCCTCGACCGGCACATCGTGTGGGACATCGGCGCCTACGGCGAGGACCACGATGTACGCGCCGAACTAGTCCGCCTCAGCTTGCAGCGCGCCAGTACGGCGGCCGCGGCCGCCGTACTGATCGGCGACACCCCAGCCGACGTCGAAGGCGCGCACACCAACGGTGTTCGGGTGATTGCAGTCGCCTCGGGGCGCAGCGACGAGGCGGCGCTCCGGGACGCTGGTGCGGAAACTGTGCTCTCCGACCTTCACGACACCGAACTTCTCGTCAAACTCATACGCGGCGACGATCAATGAGGCTGCCCGCCAGCCCGCTGTCATGGGCTTCCGTAGCGTCGGCGGAGCCCAGCGGTTCCTGGCCGCGTTCAGCGGCATCTCACCCCACTTCCGGCCCCGCCGCCACCTGATGAGCGCGCACGGTTACCGCGCCGAGACGACCCCCCGCTTCGCGATCTGGGACCAGCTCACCGGCGCCGCCGGCCCACCACGGCCTGAACAGGACCGGACCGCAAGCCCACCACCCCCCGACGCGCCATCAGACACTCACACGCCCAACAACGTGACAGCGCCGTTCTTGCGGCGGTGCGCGTATGGCGGCGTCTGTGAGGTGGCGGTCCCACGCGGCGTGCGATCGGAGCGCGGGACCGCCGAGCCCTGCCGTCCTGTCGGGCCGGGCAAGGGGGAACGTACGGGCACCGGGCAGGAGCGCGCATGCCAGGTGGGGCAGGTGGGTGACGGGGTGGTCGCGCTCGGCGTGCCAACGTGGCTTCCCGAGGTGATCCAGATGGCCAGGACGCCGGGAGGGGCGGGCAACGGCCGATGAGTTTCTCCGTGATCCGCAGTCAGAGGTCATGGTGGTGCGCTGCAGCCGCGAGTGTGGTCGAAGCGTGCACTGACCGAACCTGCCCAGAATCAGACACGAGATACCGAGGAACCTTAGATGCGTACTCTGATCAGCACCGCCTTCGTCTCGCTCGACGGCGTCGTGGAGGCCCCGGGCGGCGAGCCCGGTTACCGGAACTCGGGGTGGACCTTCAAGGACGTCGAGTTCCTCCCCGAGGCATTCGACATCAAGGGCCGGGAGCAGAAGGAAGCCACCGCGATGCTGATGGGCCGGGTCAGCTACCAGGCGTTCAGCCCGGTGTGGCCGGACATGGAAGATTTCGCCGACTACAAGGTGATGCCGAAGTACGTCGTCTCCACCACCCTCACCGAGGACGACCTGGTGTCGAACTGGGGCGAGACCACGCTCCTGCGCTCGCTCGACGAGGTCGCCGCCTTGAAGGAGACCGAGGGCGGCCCGATCATCGTCCACGGCAGCGCCGCCCTGAACCAGGCCCTCTCGGATGCCGGCCTGATCGACCGTTACCACCTGCTCGTCTTCCCGCTCCTGCTCGGCGCGGGCAAGCGTCTGTTCAGCGCCACGGACAAGGACACCCAGAAGCTGAAGCTGGTCGAGCACGAAGTCTACGCCAACGGCCTGCAGAAGAACGTCTTCGACGTCGTCCGCTGACAAGGCTCCCGCGCTCGCCGTTCGGTCCCGCCCCCGGACGTGGCATCCCGTGGGAAGGACCTGCCCGGCGGACGTGGGATCACTGCGCGGAGCGGGAGAGGCTGCTGTCCAGCGGGCAGCTACCAGATCGCGAAGGCCCGAGGGGATGGCGCCGGGCCGGGCGGCGGCATCGCGCCGCTCCCGGACTCCGGGGAGCGGTCCGAGTTTCGGGCGGACGGGAGGCATCAGGTCACGGAGTCTGAGGACGAGTCCGGGGGTGGCGAGGGCGTCGACGATCCCCGCGATCCGCGGGTGCTTCAGCGCGTTGTGGTCCATGGGAGCCGCCCTTCGCCGTGATCAGTGGTCGTTGTCGAAGGCGGCGGACCTTTTGCAGTACGAGGGGCGCTGCCCGGTCTTGATGACGCAGATCCGCAGCCGGCAGGAGCGCCGCTCGGCGCGGTGGTGTCCGTCCGCGGCACCGACGGTGGTGCACTTGGTGTCGTTGTAGCTGGCGGTCACGCGGCAGACGTGCGCGCCGGCGGCGGTCTGCACGTCCACCAGGGCACGGTAGCCGCCGGTGTTGACGTCGCACACCTTCAGCTGGGCCCCCTGCTCACGGAAGGTCGCGGCGGCGCCGTTGCCGTGCGGGCCGCCGCTGTACCACCAGGTGGTCGCTGCCGAGGCGGTGCCGGCGCCGGACGTCAGCAGAGCGCCCAGGGCCGCGGCGGGTACGGCTGCGCGGGCCGTGCGCGTCGACTTCATCCAGATCCTCCTGAGCGGCGGGGGCGCGGTTCCTCTGGGCGGGGTGCCGGAAGCTCCGAGGCAACCAGGTCCGCTGGGGTGGCCGACGCCTCGGGGCGGTCCGCTTCCCGCCGGCTGCGTCGGCGTCATGCCCGGCGTTCGCGCGGCGGAATCTTCGTCCGGATCGGCCGTAGGGGCGGCGGAGCCCACTGGGGCCTCCCGGCTCGTCCGCGCGCGGATCTTGTCGACGGCGTCATGCCCGCCGGGGGTTGCGCCGGGTGCTCGTGCCGGTTGTCTCCCACCCGGGGAGGCCGGGCGGCTACCCTGAGGGGGACAGCAGCGGCACGTGCCGACGACCTTCGAGGCGGTTGTGATCATGGGTAGCGACGACTGGACCCCGGACTCCATCGCCCATGCTCTGCCGGACGCCGGCATGCGCATGGAGTTCCTGCGGCAGCTGAACACCACGCCGCTTTCCGGGCTCGCGGTGCTCGGCGAGAAGTGGGTCAAGGTCATCAAGGACCTCGAGGGCGCCGTCGAACGCGGTCATGCGCTGCACGCCTACCAGCAGGAGCACAGCGGGCAGCTGCCCGAGGAGTATTCCGACGTCACCGACCTGATCATGGAGAGCCGGGCCGCCTGAACCATGTACCGGCTCTATATGGACTCCGCCCTCCACGTCGCATATCTGGATCTTCCGGACAAGGCCCGCGCCCGGGTCGCGCAGTTCCTGCTCGACTCGGTCAACGATCCTCGGGCGGCCACCTCCCCGTACGGGGACGTTGATGACGGGCTGATGCGGTTGTGGGCCGCGGGCGACCTCGCCGTGGTGCTCCTGATCGGGGACCAGACGCGGACCATCACGGTCCTCAGCGTCGCCTACGCCGGACTGGACTAGCGCCCGGCGCACGGAGCCGTCTCATCCGTCGGTGGCCGGATCCCGTCAGGACCTGCGCCTCTATCTCGTGGTGAGCGAGATTGTCACGCCCCTGTGGCCCGCGGGGAGCCGCACAGCGGGCACCGGCAGGGATCGCCCGCCGCGTGGCCTGCTGCCACGACCAGCCGTGCCGCTTCAGCAGCAGCCAGGTGCCCTCGACTGTGTACGAGACGCGAAACAGCCGACCGATCACCGTCTTGTTCCTCGCCAGGGTCCACCTCCTAATGAGGTTGTCAAGGCAGCAACTCTCTTACGGTTGCGATGTGTTGCGTGCTACGCCGGGTACCGCTGTGGCAGCGGTACAGGTCAGGCGCACGAGTTCGACGCCCATGCCGGGTCGCGGGGCCTGAATAACGTTGGCGTCTGTCATTGCTCCGCTCAGCCGGTGCTCGGTCATCACGCGTCCACGGCGTGGCGGCTCGCCCAGGCGGGGTTAGAGGTAGGGCGCTGCGGGCGCACGACGCGGACACAATCGAGGCCCTCGCCGACCCGAGGCCCGGAAGCTGGTGCGGACGGCGAGACGGCTGGCGGCGAAGGCCAGGAGCAGGATGTCGGTACGCGGCGGGACGCCGATGAGGTGGTGCGGGGCCGGCCGACTTTTCGTCGGCACTCCCCGCACCGCTGCTCAGCTCTCGGGCACGGCCTCCTATTTCTGGGGCGCGAGGTCCGGGCCCAGGGAGGAGAACTTCTCCTGGGAGACGACCCGCTGGGGCGGCCAGGTGATGTTCTTCGGGGGCCACTTCTGGCCGGTTCTCTTCAGGAACCACTCCGGGGGCTCGTACATCGGCGGCTCGTACCCGTCGGGTAGTGCCGTCTTCCACTGCACCCCGCGCGTACGCTCCTTGAACTCGTCCTTGATCGCCTTGAGCCGGTCGGGCTGGGTGACGAGGTCGACGGCGGTGGCCGCCAGATAGCGCGCGGCCGCGAGCACTGCGGCCTGGCCGGGGGCGGCGGCGGCACAGGCCGCGGTGGACCAGGTGTGCATCTTGGTGCCGATGGGGGCGAGCGCCGCGCCCATCGAGACGGTCGGCACGTTCCAGCTGATGTCGGCGACGTCCGTGGAACCGCCGCCCAGGAAGACCGGGTTGGGTGGAGTGAGGTCGCCTATCGCGTCGTGCATGCCCTTCTGCGGCAGCCCCAGGGACGCCTGGAGGTCCTTGGCGAGCTTGTGCGCCTCGTCGGTGAACTGGGGCGGCCCGATCTGCCGCATGTTCTCGTGCAGCAGCTCCGCGAACGACTTGGAGGGCAGCTGGTTCCAGCAGGCGGAGGTGATGCGGTGGCGCACGCTGGTCTGGCTGGCCTTGGCCGCGGCCTCGGAGACCGCGATGACCTTGTCCAGGAGCACCTGCACGCGCGCGGGGCTGCCCTCGCGGACGTAGTAGGAGATCTCGGCTATCTCGGGGGTGACGTTGGGGATGTCGCCGCCGTTGTTGATCACCCAGTGGAGCCGTCCCGAGGGGGCCAGGTTCTCCTCGCGTAGGAACTCCGACATGGTTGCCATCATCACGGCCGCGTCCAGCGCGCTCTTGTTGCCGAGCGGGGTGCCGCCATGGCCCGCGACGCCGAGGAAGGTGAAGGTGACGGCGGTCATCGCGGTGGTGGAGCCCCACCCGGTGGCGTTGGCGGTCGACGGGTGCCAGTCGAGGAAGGCGTCCAGGCCGTCGTACACGCCCTTGCTGACGGCGTAGGTCTTGCCGATCAGCGCCTCCTCGGCCGTCGAGCCGAAGAACTTCACGGTCACCGGGAGCTTGTGCTTCTTCGCCGCCTGCGCGACGGCGGCCGCCGCGGAGGCCGCGGCCGTGCCGAGCGCGCTGTGCCCGCAGCCGTGACCGGGGCCATAGCCGGGCGCGAAGGGGTCGTGGATGTACTCGCGCGGGTCGTGGTGGCCGACGCCCTTGTTCTGCGAGAGGCCGGGCAGCGCGTCGTACTCGCCGCTGAAGCCGAGCACCGGTCCGCCGCTGCCGGAGGTGAAGGTCGCGGTGAACGCGGTCGGGAAGCCCGCGGTGCCGAACTCGACGCGGAATCCGGCCTTCTCCAGGAATGCCGCCTCGGCGAGCGAGGACTTCCACTCGCGCAGCGAGAGTTCGGAGTTCTCCCAGATTTCGGAGTTGAGCCCGGTGACTCGGTCGGC
The DNA here is from genome assembly GCF_003143855.1 of Streptomyces sp. NWU339. Lineage (GTDB taxonomy): Bacteria > Actinomycetota > Actinomycetes > Streptomycetales > Streptomycetaceae > Streptomyces. The sequence goes on along the minus strand of NZ_QFRK01000080.1, from coordinate 16,151 downwards.
GTTGGCGGTGATCCAGGCGAGCGCGGACGCCTTGGCGGGGCTGTCCTGGGTGAGACCCGTGGGGGCGCGGTAGCCGGCGGCCGGACTGTCGTCCGCGGCGGCTGCCATCGCGGGGTCGGCCTCCGCGGTCATCGCGGCGGCGGTCACGCCGGCGGCTCCGAGGAGCTGCATGATGCGCCGTCTGCTGAGCGTGGGGCCGCTGGTGGTCAGAGGTTCGTGCTCGTGCTCATGCTGATCGTGCAGGTCACACACATGGGCCTCCGGGGGTGAGGTTAGGTGTAAGCGGCAAGCGAGCAGCAACAGTGGCCCCAGAACTTTACTTCGTCAACATCCTGGGCAGACAAAGTTGTTACTCAGAGGGCATGAACGACCGCGTGGGGCTGTGGGATGGGAGCGCACAGCAGCCGAGAACGGTGAGCAGCGAGCGGGCCGGCGTCGACCTGCTACGCGGGACGAAAGACCTCGTCATGGCCCGGGCTGTGGGCGAGGAGCTACTGATGTTGCAGGCGTGGTGTCGTCAGGGTGAGTCCGGTGCCAGCAAGGCATTCATCGCTGAGGTCGGGCCGGTGCTGGACCTGGCACAGTCCCCTCCGTACGAAGGTGACCCAGGGCACCGACAGCGCGGCCGCCGCCCTGGCCATGGCCTTCAAGCTCATCGAGTCCGCCCAGCAGCGGTGGCGGGCCGTCAACGCGCCCCACCTCGTTGCCCTCGTCCGCGCCGGAGCCCGCTTCGAAGGCGGGCACCTGGCCGAACGCAGCGAAGAGATCGTCGTATGAACCAGCCGCCCACCAATGCGGCGTCGCTTCCTGCGCCCGGCAAGGTGATCGTCCTCACCGGCCCGCGCGGCGCGGGAAAGAGCACAGTGGCGCGTTTGCTGGCCGACCGGCTGTCGCCCAGCGTCCACTTGCTCTCCACCCGCTCCATGTGTGTACAGCGCCTGGGGGCGGTTCTCCAGATCCGCACCACCAAAGCTCCGATCCCTGGGCACCTGGGACGGCACCGGGCCACACGTGCGTTCACATGCGGTCAGGCTCGGCGTTTCCACGACGGGTCGCGGCCCGCCAGTCCCAGAGCGCGGTCAAACAGCGGCGCAGTCGCAGGCACGCTGACTTCGGGGCCGAACGCCCCGTACTGCCTAGCCATCTCGGCCTTGCCGGCGATGTCCTCGTACAGCGCCGCCGCGAGTTCCTCGTCCACGTTCAGCTTCTGCCCGGTCGCCACCGCCAGGTCCCAGCCGTGCAGCAGCCACTCGCCCAGCACGATCCCACCGGCGAAGCGGGCCGGCATCCGCCTGCTCCCGATCAGTGCCGTCTCGCCGACCCACGCCCGCGGATCGCTCCAGACGGCAGCTGTCGCCGCCGACCGGGCGGCATACGCCTCGGCCCAATCCGGCTCCGCGGTGAAGTCATGTCCCTCCGCCACCTCATCCGGCCGGGCCTGTGGAGGCTGCTTCAGTCCCGCGGCGTGCCCCCGCACGCTGGTCCAGAAGATCAGGTGATTCAGGAGTGCCTCGACCTTCAGCTCCGGGCACGGTGTGCTTCCGCCGAACGCGTCCGGCCCGATCCCGCGCACGATGCCCACCGCCGCTTCCGAGGCCCGGGCCATCACAGATCTCGTCTCCATGCCATCCCTTCCCCACTTGCCGTCAGGCATAGTAGACAGGACGACGATGACGGGTATTGAACAAAAGCGACAGCGGGCCATCCTCGACCCGCACACCGCAGCGGAGCGGTTCCGGCTCGACCACGAGCCGACTCCGGCAGATCTGACCCCATTCGTGGACGGTTACTGGATCCTCCACTGGGACCTGGCCGAACCACACCGGCAGCAAGTCCTCACCCACCCGGTGGTCCACCTCACCTTCACCACCGGCGGTCAGGCCCAGATCACGGGCATCGTCAGCGACACGTTCACCCGAGAGATCTCTGGCACTGGCCGGGTACTTGGCCTGCGATTCCGGCCCGGCGGCTTCCGCCCGTTCCTCACTGCCCCGGTGTCCACCCTTACCGACCGAGTCCTGGACATCGAAGAGATCTTCGGCCCGGCGGCACGGGCAGCAGCAGACGCCATCATCGCCGAACCCTGCGTGCCCACTGCGCTCGAACTGGCAGCCGCGCTCGTGCGTGGCCGCCGGCCCACTCCTGATCCTGCCATCGACAAGGCCGCCAGGCTGGTCGAAACGATCAGCGCCGACCCTTCTGTCCTACGGGTGTCCCAGCTCGCCGCGATCGCCGACATGAGCGCGCGCCAGCTGCAGCGAACGTTCGCCGAGTACGTCGGCATCGGACCCAAGTGGGTGATCCGGCGAGCCCGCATTCAGGAAGCCGCCGCACGCGCGGCCATGGACCCGCAGGACTGGTCTGCTCTCGCCGCCGAACTCGGCTACGCCGATCAAGCACACTTCACCCGCGACTTCACCGCATGCATAGGCACCTCCCCTGCGCAGTACGCAAGTTCGGCGCGACGCCGGAACGACTCAAGCCGACGCAGCATGAGTAATTTCAACCGATCCACAAGTCTTGACAATTAGCCTGCCCTCGGGGAGGTGGCAGGGCTTCATGCAGGTAGTGACGAAAGACATCAGGCAGAGGGCAGGACACCGGAAGAGCGGCCCGCACGTACTGCCGGCGTCAGAGGATGTTCCACCTGAGGGACTGGTCGTGGCGGCGAAGCCCGTCTACCCGTTGCTGGACCTCTTCCAAGCTGCTTGGAGCATGGTGGACCTTACGCGCGTTCGTCGTGATCATGCGCAGCTCGCGGATCGACGCCAGGGTGCCGTAGCCGGACCACCGTGTGACATCCCAGCCGTACGCGTCGGCGAAGGCCCCGTAGTGCTGTTTTCCGTGACCGAATCGCCTGCAGTGGACCTCTACGGTGATCAGGTCCCATTCCGGCTGTCCGATCGCCACCGTGTCCCAGTCGCACAGTACGGCTGCGCCGTCGCCCACGTGCAGGGCATTGCGGTGCTGCGGGTCTCCTTGGATCACTCCCTCCGGGAGTTCGAACTCCACGGCGTTGAGGTCGGACTCGAGTTGTGCGGCGTGCTCGCTCAAGAAGGACAGCGCCTCGGAGGACAGGCAAGTGATCGCGGCGAGAGACCGGCGGATCGCCGCGATGTTGTCGTGGGTGGGTAGGGATACGGGTGGAGTCGGCAGCGTGTGGAGTGCGTACAGCGGCTTGGCGAGCTGGGCTGCGGCAACGGGTTGAGCCGGCTGGGGCAGGTACTGCCAGAAGGTGATGGCGTGCTGGTCGATGATGACGGGCTGGTCGACGGGATGCAGGGGAACGGTGGGGAAGCCGGCACCCATGAGCCAGCGGACGAACTGGACCGTGCGTGCCACGTCGTCGGTCCGTGACCCACGGCGGGCGATTTTGACGACGACCTGCTCCTTCTTGAGGAGTATGACCGCGTTGGTGTGCCCACGGAGCAGGCGAGCGTCGGAGGAGTCGAGGCCGACGGCCGCGCATCCTCGCTCCAGAACCTGGTACATCTCGAACTCGTCGTACCCGCCGGGGGCCGGCGCAGCTTGTGTCATGGGGTCCAGGCTCGCCGACGTGTACGGTCGCTGTCACATCTGCCCGGAAGGAAGCGCGAGGATCTCCCGCAACTCGCGCGCTGCGCGACCGGACTCCGCGTCCTGCGGGAGCGCCCCGATGACTTCTCGTGCCCGCTCCTCCACGATCGGCGTCCGGTGCTCTGGGGCGATCCGCAAGAACGTGGTGGCCGCCAGCTGACAGGCCTCCGTCGGGCTGCGGTCCTGCGCGAGGCAGAGGGCCGCCTCGAGACTGAGCAAAGCCGGATCGATGCCAGTCTTCGAAGGGTAGAGACGAAGGGCTGCCTCCTGGACGCGACGTGCCTGGCTCGTTTTACCGAGGGCTGTCAGGGTTCCGCTCTCGTAGAGCCTGAACCTCCGCTCGGGGAAGCCGAAGGCATCGTTGCCGGCTGGGCCTCCATCTCCGCTTTGCTCGAACGCGGCCGTGGCCAATCGGCGTGCTGTCTCGGCTCCTTCCTTGTCTCCCAGCTTGGCGAGGGCGCGTGCTTCGGCCGCCGAAGCGAAGGCGGCCGTGGCGCTGGGACGCCCGCGGCAGATGATCCGGGCCTCCCGGGCGAGAGCGACCGCCGCTTCCAGAGGGCCGTAGTAAAACGGGAGCATCGCGGCTTGTGCCCGTACTCGGGCACGGAGTTCCGTGTTGCCGCTGTCGTCCGCGGCGTTCCTCGCCGTGGCGTACCAGGACCGGGACCGGGGCAGGTGCCCGAGCTTCATGAGCGCGTCGGCGACCAGGGTGGCGAGCATCGAGGTCAGCTCGGACAGCCGAACCTGGACGGCAGCCGGCTGCCTTTGACCGGCGAGCTCCTGGACCTCCGCGAGGAGGTCCAGAAGCATCGTGATCATAGGCGTCGGTGCTGTGTAGACGTACTGCTCTCGCGCCCAGAGCACCTGTTCGTCGAGCATGTCGAGCTGGGTCGAGCTGACGGTGCCGACCGCCAGGGTCCGGTCCACTGAGCGTCGAGCCGCGTCGACTTGTTGTTCCAGCGCGTACGCAGTGAAGGGCCGGGTCGCAGCGGTGGGTGAAGGAAGGAGACGTCCGGCCACGGCCAAGCCGGAGGAAGGCGGCGCTACAGCAGTCCCCGTGCTCGTGAACCCCAGGTCCTCGGGGGTGCAGTTGTCGTAGAACTCGCACAGCAGTCCGAGGGTTGCCGGGCGAGGCTGGCGACCGTTCTCCCAGTGCCCGAGCTGGTCGCCGTCCACCCGGGGGGCGCCGTGACGTCCCGCGCTGAACTCGTTCAGGCCCTTGGCTGCCTCCTTCAGCGTCAGCCCGCGGGCGAGACGCTGGGCGCGCAGAAGGGATACCGCGCAGTGAGCATGGATGGTGCGGGCGATCTCGCCGGGGGGCTCACCGTGCTGGGTGGCCTCCTGACGTAACCGCTTGGCGCAAGACGGGCCGTGCGCTGTGCGAGCCATCAGTACCTCCTCAGCCCGAACCGGTTCCTGAAATCGTAGTGACGAACCATCGACTCTGTGTCAAAAACAGTGACTTCGTCGCGGATCAGCAACCTGAGCCGTCACTTCAGATGCTTGAGGCCACTGATCAGTGAACTTTCACGGTTGCCCGGCGTTGGCTCAAGGCGAATCCTGCTGCTCTCGGAAGCCCGACAACGTCCGTCTGCCGGAAGACCTGATGCCCCGGCAGGCGGGCCCGTGGCGGGCGCCGCTCCAACATGCGTTATCAAGACCCATGCGGAGCGGTGCCCGCCTACCAGAACCGGGAGGTGGACGCGTTGACAGCCTTGTCGAGCCGGGAATTCCTGGCGGTGCTCGCATACGGCGTTGGGGTTGAGCGGGTCGCCGTCGAGATCGAGAGCTGTGAAAGCAACGTCGGTGAAGCCCGCCGTTTCGTTCGGCGGACGCTCGGGGGCTGGGGGTTACCCAAGGGCGACGACCTCGCCGACCGGGTGGTCCTGGCCGTCAGCGAGCTGGTCACCAACGCGGTCTTGCACGGCCGGACACGGCCGCTGGAGGAGACGGAGACCGTGGGGGTCGCGCTCGCTTTGAAGAGGGACTTCGCGCTCGGAGTCATGGTGACGGACAACTCCTGCGGCATCCCGCTGGTGAAGATCCGTCCGTCCGTGAGCGCGATCAACGGACGCGGTCTGGTTCTCGTGAACGCGCTCTCCGAGGGCTGGACCGCAGCTCCTCACTGTAGTCGGGAGGGCGTCAGCGGGAAGGCGGTGTGGGCCTTTTTCGAATGCCCACAGCTGGCCCCCCTGCCCGAGTTGCTGCCGCAGTCGGCGTGATCGGGGGTGGGACGTGGAATCGAGTGCGGACAGGAGCGTGCATGATCGTCGCTTTAGGCGGCCTACCCTTCACCGGCAAGTCCACCCTTGCCCGGGCCTTGGCGGAGGCCATGCCGGGCGTCTTGCTCAACACGGCCGCGCTGCGGAAGGTCCTCTTCCCCACGTTGGTCGCGGTTCCTCCGGAACTGAACGACTGGTTGTACGAAGGGGTGCTGAAGGCAGCGTCGTGGAACCTCGACACGGCGCCGGGGACGGTCATCGTGCTCGACGGACGCCCCCTCACTCGGCACCGGGACGTTCTGTCCCTGCGCCGTTTCGCTTCAAGTCTTGGTCACCCGCTGCACATCGTCGAGTGCGTCTGTCCCAACGAAGTGGCGTTGGCACGGTCGGCGGCAGCCGGTGTTCCGGATTTGCTTCCCAGCGCAAAGGACTCCGGCACGGATCCGATTCCGGAGCCGAAGGCCGTGGTGGACACCTGCTGGCCGCTGGAACAGTGCGTGTCGGCCGCCCTCGACGCTGTGTCCGGCCTCTCAAGGAGCGGGGTGGAATCCGCTTCCTCGGGGCCCATGCACCCAACTTAACCAGGTCATTGACAGCTGCTCACAGCTGTGAGCATACGGCCCGTCCGAACCGCTTACAGTCGTCGTCCTCTCAGGGCTCCGCTGGCATGGACTGCCGACAGTGTCCCGCACGAAGTAGGGCGAGTCGATGGGGCTGACAACGGACGGAGCGATTCTGCTCGTGGTCGTCGTGGGCGGGATGGGCGTTCTGGTAATCGTCGGATCGCGGTGGAAGCGATCGCGGCCCGACGAACCAAAGCACGACGCAGAGGCAGGCGAAAGATGATCAACGATTACCTTCCGCCCCGACAGGCGGACGGTCCCCGGCTCCGGCGCGCGGGTGAGGGCGCAACCGGCGAGGGGAGCAAGACGGGGACGCTTCTCCGGCGGATCGACATCCGTGACGCGGTGGTACCCAACACGGCCGATGCGCTCGACAGGTTCTTCATGGGATCCCGCGCTGCCGAACGCCACACGATCGAGGCCCTGGCCGCGGCGGAGCCCACCGTCGGCCGTCCCAGGAACGGGGCGGGCGCCAACGCACGGCACTGGACCCCCGTGCACGCCGTGCACTGGCGCCCCGCCCTCGGGCTCCGCGTCTCAACCCGGAGTTGCCCGGTGTCGTCACGGCATTGTGGCCTCCACGAGACCGGAGCGAGGCACAAGGCCGTGGCGCCATTGCCTCCCGGCTGCCGCGGCGAGGGCTTCCCCCGCGGCAGCCAGTCCGGTTCGTCACCAGTCTCGCCCCTGCCCCCGCAGCGCCGCTTCCCCCAAGGAATCGCCATGTGTCATCACACGCCCGCCTGCCCCTCCGCCTACGCCACGGACCGCGAGGCTGCCGTCGTGGTCGCGACGCACCATGACCAAGGCTGGTCACGTCTGCGCAACGGCGTACTGCTGTTCGACGACACTGGCGAGATCCTCCCCGACGGCACGATCGTCGCCCCGCGTCAAGTGGCCGCAACCATGGTGATGGCCGTCGCATGACTGGGCATCGGTACGTACAGGGTGACCTCCCGGTGCCCTACGTGGCCTCGTGGAGCGCGGAGACACGACGGATACCGACCGTGGTTCTTCACCGGACCGGGCAGGGAATCGGGTACGCGGACGAGGGGTCGTACGACCGCGACGCCGACGGGGTGCTGTGGATCCGGCAGGCCATCGCTCCGGGATCCGGGAAGGCGTTGTTCCCGACCATCCACGCTTTGCGCCAGCGGCGGGCCATTAGCCGAATGCTGTGCCAGGTGTGCGGGGCAGACACCCTGGAGCGGGATCCGGAGCGGCAGCTGTTCGTCCTCAAGGATGTCGGCCGGCCGGTCGGAGAGGGAGAGCTGACCACCGCTGCCCCGGTCTGTCCCCCGTGCGCGCACGTCGCGGTCGAGCACTGCCCGCACCTGCGCCAGCACGTCGCAGCTTGGGTCGAACGACCGCTGGCCTGGGGGGTCGCAGGTGTTCCGTATGACGCGCGCACCCTGCTGCCCGCTCCTGGTGACGACCTTGCCATGGTCGCCTACGACGATCCCGCCATCCGCTGGATCGTGGCCACACATCAGGTGCTGTCGCTCCAAGGTTGTACCACCGTGGAGCCGAGCGACTTCAGTGCAATGGCAAGTGCCCAATGATCGGGGGGCCGATGTGTCCGCCCCCGTATCCGAATGTGCTCGTTGGAGCTTCGGAGCTGCGCTGCCCGTGCACCGCCGCAACGCGGGCCTGGCGACGAAGTCACCCCCACCTCCGTCATGCCCACCCGCAGAACCCCGTCCTGTTCTGATTCCGCGCCCCCGCTACGCCGCGGCACCTCACTCACTGGAGCCACCCTCATGACCTTACGTAGTGACTTCTCGTGGAACATCTCTCTCAGTGAGCGACCGCCTGTCGTGGCCCCGTCGGATCTTGGTGCGGTGCGCGTGGGCTTAGCGCTTGGCCTGCGCGCGATCGACGCCCTGGTCGCGGACGGCTCGGATGTCGGGCCGGTGAAGTACTGCCTGCTCCATCACAGGCTCCTGGTGCCGGTGGAGGCCGAATCGGTCCACCGGTGGGGGGCCGCGCACTCCGACTGCGTCCCCGCACCCAGGTCTTGGGGTTGTGGTGCCGGCGGCTACCACGGCTGTTCGGGTCTGTGGGTGACCCGCCCGGACACACCCCTGGTCCGGGCCACCCCGGCCGATGCGCTGCACGACGCGCTCAGCCGGACCCGCGCTGGCCTGCGTGCACCCCTCAGTGCGTACTACCCGCGTCACCGGCAGGTGTGCCGTGCGTAGACCTGCGCGGAGGAGCAGGCGCTGGTGGACCTGGCGTCCCAGCCGCGGTCAGCTACGTGTCCTCACTTTCACCCTCGCGATGCTCACCATCATCTGCGCCGGATCCGTACCGAGGCAGTGGTGACTCCTACCGGGTTGATCACCAGCGCGCTGACCGTGACCGCCATGGGCGCCCTGGTGCACTTCGGCCCCAGCACCGCCTCCCGGTGCCAACCCGCTCCCCTGCATGAGCGCTTCGACCACTCCCACGTCTACGCCGTCCTCGCCTCGCCTGGAGACCGCACCTCATGACGACCCCGCCGCCACCTACCCTCACCCCGCCCGTTCGCCGTCCGCACATCGAGGACTACGCCCTCGTCGGAGATCTGCAGACCGCTGCTCTGGTCTGCCGGGACGGCAGCGTCGACTGGCTATGCCTGCCGCGCTTCGACTCGGCCGCCGCTTTCGCTGGCCTGCTCGGCACGGATGAACACGGGTTCTGGCGGGTAGGGCCCACCGTTCCCACGGGGGTGCCCGCCCCGCGCGCGAACCGTCGCCGTTACCGCGGGCAGACGCTGATCGTCGAGTCCGAATGGGACACCGCGACCGGCACGGTCCGCGTGCTCGACCTGATGCCGCCCCGTCATGGGCACGGTCCGCAGCTGATCCGCATCGTCGAGGGCGTCACCGGCTCGGTGGAGATGACGTCGACGCTGAGCCCGCGCGTCGGCTACGGCCGACGCGTGCCGTGGATCTACGACACGGACGGGCGGACGGCCGCGGTGTCCGGACCCGACGCGCTCTGGCTGGACACGTCCGTGCCGGGTACGGAGAAGGACGGCGCGGTTCACCACCGCTTCACCATCACGGCCGGCGTGTGGGTGGCCTTCACCCTGAGCTGGCAGCCGTCCCACGCTTCCGCGCCCGAGGTTCCCGACGTCGAAGCGGCGCTCACGCAGACCAGCGCCTTCTGGGAGACGTGGGCAGACCAACTGGTCTACGACGGCCCGTACCGCGAGCCGGTGATCCGGTCTCTGATCACGCTGAAGGCCCTCACCCACGCCCCCACCGGCGGGATCGTCGCCGCGCCGACGACCTCCCTGCCCGAAGAGCTCGGAGGGGTGCGCAACTGGGACTACCGCTACGTCTGGCTGCGGGACGCGGCGGTCACCCTGTCCGCGCTGCTGCGGACCGGATGCCGCGAGGAGGCGGTGGCGTGGCGGAAGTGGCTGCTGCGCACGCTCGGCGGCGATCCGCAGAACCTGCAGATCATGTACCGCCTCGACGGCCGCCGTGACATGCCCGAGCGGGAGCTGAACTGGCTGCCCGGATACGAAGGCTCCGGCCCGGTCCGGGTCGGCAACGGCGCGGTGGACCAGCTGCAGCTGGACGTGCCCGGCGAGGTCATCGAAACGCTGGCCCTGGCGCACGAGCTCGGCGTCGCCCGGTGCGAGAACACCGAGGGCCTGATCCTCGCGCTCGTCGACTACGTCCGCCGACACTGGCGCAAGCCGGACGACGGGATCTGGGAGGTCCGCGGCGGCCGACGGCACTTCACCCACTCCAAGATCATGTGCTGGCTGGCCCTCGACCGTGCGATCCGCCTCGCGGAGCAAGGGGTGCTCGACGTCGACCTGCGGGCCCTGGTGAGCCTGCGTGCGGAGATCCACGCGGAGGTGTGCGCGCGGGCCTACGACCCGCAGCGCAACACGTTCACGCAGTCGTACGGCTCGACGGAACTGGACGCCTCGCTCCTGCTCCTGCCGCACACCGGGTTCCTGCCGGCCGACGACCCGCGGTTGATCGGCACGGTCGACGCCGTCCGCAGGGAGCTGGCCCCCGACGGCGTCCTGGTCCACCGCTACCCCACGGACGGACGGCACGTGGGCATGGACGGACTTCCGGGCGGCGAGGGCGCATTCCTCCTGTGCTCGTTCTGGCTGGTCGACGCGCTCGCCCTCACCGGACGACTGGACGAGGCCGAGGGCGTGTTCGAGCAGCTGCTGACGCTGCGCAGCGACCTGGGCCTACTCGCCGAGGAGTACGACCCGGCCACCCAGCGGCAGCTGGGGAACATGCCGCAGGCGTACTCGATGCTCGGGCTCGCCAACAGCGCCATTCTGCTGCACGAGCTGCGCAAGACGGCGGCCACACCGGTGGTGGCCGCGTGAGCGCACCGCAGAGCGCCGCCTCCGGGCTGCGGCCCCGGCATTTTCCGTCCCGCCCGCTCATCAGCCGTCCGGCAGGCCGGAAGCACCGCCTCGTCCCCGCCCGACATTGCCTACAGCCGACCCCCACGCGTGAGGAGTCCCCGTGCTCGATCCCCAGGTGACCACAGCCATACTCGGCGCCGGGTTCGCCGTCACGTCGGCAGGTCTCCTCGCGCAGACCCGCGCCAAGCGGGCTCTGGCCGCGCGCTGCACGCGGCTGGAGAAGCAGCGCGAGGCCGACGGCACGCACATCGCCGCGCTGGAGACGGAGGTGCGGTACTTCGCCGAGGTGACGATGCCCGCTCTGGTGGACATCCTGGCGCGCGGGCATCGCGGTGTGCCGGTCCCCGGGCTCAGCCAGGAGCAGCTCGCCGGCACCGTTGTCGACCACGCGCACCAGGACGTGAGACGACTGCTGCAGGAGGCTGTGGCCGTCACGCGCGAGCAGATCGGGCGCGCGGCCAGGTCCTCGGTGCGCGACATGATCGACGAGGCGCAGACCGGTCTGCACCGCTGCCAGTTGCGTGTCGTCGAGGAGATGGAGCGCTATCCCGACGGCACGGCGTACCACCAGAGCCTGATGGACTTCGACCACTTGGTCACCCAGTCCCTGCACACGTTGCAGCGCATGCGGATTCTGACCGGATCGTGGCCGGGTCTGCAGCGCGCGGACTGCACGGTTCGCGAGGTCGTGGAATCGGCCCGCGGGCGGATCAGCGACTACCTGCGGGTCAGCTACACCTACGAGTCGCGCACCGGGGAGACCTACCTGGAGGGGCGGGTCGTCGAGCCGGTCACCGTCGCCCTCACGGAGCTGCTGTCCAACGCCACGGCGTTCTCCGACGGCAAGGTGTTCGTCGAGGTGCAGGTGTTCCAGACCGGGTACTGCATCGTCGTCGACGACGGCGGCCTGAACATGAACCCCTTCCAGCGCGAGGAGGCGGCCCGGCAGCTGGGACAGCGCGAGGTCCTGGACGTCACCACCGTGCAGGATGCCGGCCAGCTCGGTTTCGCGGTCATCGGCCGCCTCGCCGGCGAGTACGGCTTCTCCGCGGACGTCACCAGCACCTCCCCCTACGGCGGGGTGCGGGCGGTGCTGCGTATCCCTCTGGAGCTGTTCGGGCACGGCCCGACCGACGAGGAGATCGAGGCCGAGCGCCAGGCGGCAGCGTCCCGTTCCAGGCACACGCCCCTGCCCGCGGGAGCTGCTGCGGCCGCCGGAGCGCCGGACGCAGCTCCGGTAGAGCCGATGGCTCCTGGAGGTCTCCCCCAGCGGCGGCGGCGCTCGCCAGTTGCCGCCGCGCCGGCCCGGGGCAGCGAGCCTGCACCGGCGGACGACCCCGATGCGTTCTCCGCCGGCCTCGCCCAGCTCGGGCGGACCATCCACGACACCGAAAACACCCCTGAAGGAGGCCAGCTCCATGACTGAGCAGCAGCCGACCGCCGACACCCACGACATGACCTGGATTCTCAACCGCCTCGCCGGGTCGAAGGGCGTCGCACACGCCGTCCTGTTCACCAGCGACGGCCTGGTACTCGCGCACTCCGACGGGCTGCACCGCGACGTGGCCGACCGCACCGCCGCCAGCTCCTCCAGCCTGTTCTCGCTGGGCCGCGGCGTCGGCGAGTTCGCGCCGACGCCCGACGAGACCACCCCCCGCAAGATCATCATCGACCTTCCCAGGGCATGCGTCCTCGTCTTCGCCGCCGGCCACAACTCGGTGCTCGCCGTCTCGGTCGCCGCGGAGATGACCGACACCGAGGTCGCAGTCGCGTCCGCCGAGACGATCAAGGCCATCAAGGGCCTGGCCCCCGCGCTGTCCGCGCGCGCGAGGGCCCGGACCTCGTGACGCCTCGCGGCCGTCGGCGTGCCGGGATGGTACGGCCCTACACCCCCACCGGGGGCAGGGCCGTACCATCCCGCCGCACCCTGGACGTGGCCACGCTGCTGATCGCAGATCCGGACAAGCCGCTGGGCGGGCTGGACGCTCACTCCCACCGCCTGATGCAGCACTGCCTGCCCGGCGTGCTGTCGCTGGCCGAGGTGAGCGCCGACCTGCAGCTGCCGGCCGCCGTCACCAAGGTCCTGGTCGCCTCTCTCGCCGACAGCGGCCACCTCGTCAGCCGCAACCCTGTCCCCGCCGCACAGCAGACCGACCGTCATCTGCTGGAGAGGATTCTCGATGCGCTCGAAAAGCTCTGAGAGCCACTACCTGGCGCCCGGGATCGACCAGTCCGTGAAGATCGTCGTGCTCGGGCCGTTCGCCGTCGGCAAGACCACCCTCGTCGGCGCCGTGTCCGAGATCCGTCCCTCCTCGACCGAGGAGCGCATGACGGAGGCAGGCAAGGCGGTCGACACCCTGCGCGACCTGTCGGACAAGACCACCACCACCGTCGCACTCGACTTCGGCCGCCTCACCCTGACCGATGACATCGTGCTCTACCTGTTCGGCGGACCCGGCCAGCCCCGGTTCAGCTTCATGATCGACGAGCTGATGCAGGGCGCGCTGGGCGGCGTGGTCCTGGTCGACACCGCGCGGATCACCGAGTCCTGGGACGCCATGGGGCGCATGGAGGAAGCCGGCCTGCCCTACGTGGTCGCCGTCAACACCTTCCACGACTCACCCAGTTACGGCGAATCCGAACTGCGCTGCGCCCTGGACCTCGCCCCCTCCACACCGCTGGTCGAGTGCGACGTCCGGCACAGGGAGTCTGCGAAGACGCCGCTGATCGCGCTCGTCTCCCACCTGCTGTCCCGCACCAACCTGGAGCCCGTCTCATGACCACGCCGCCCCCGCTCTCCACCAGCGGCTGCCCCATGCTGCACGGCGCCGCTTTCGCCGCCCGCCCGAACGCCGTCTACGGGCAACTGCGTGCCCAGGGCCCGGCTGGGTGGGCGGAGATCGCTCCCCGCGTGCACGCACTGGTCGTCACTAACCACCGGGCCGCCGTCACCCTCCTCAACGACACGAACACCTACTCCAAGGACTCGCGCCTGTGGGCTGATCTGGCCAACGGCCGCGTTCCCCGGGACAGCCCGGTGCTCGGCATGATGGCCTGGCGGCCTTCCGTCCTCTACACCGACGGTGACGAGCACGCCCGCCTGCGCTGGGCCATGGACGACTGCATCGGCCGGATCAGCCCTCACTGGCTTCGGGAGATCACCCGGCGCAGCGCACTGAAGCTGATCGCCCGGGTCATCGCCCACGGCCAGGCCGATCTGATGGTCGACTTCGCCGACATGGTGCCCATGCTCGTCTTCGCCGAAATCCTCGGCTGCCCGCCCGAAAAGACCGACCAGATGGTGCGCACCTGCCAGGCCCTCATCAGCGCCGGCCCCGAAGCCGCCCAAGGCGCCGCGGACTTCGCCGGCCTGCTGTACGAACTCATCCAGCTGCGACGCGAGCGGCCCGGCCAGGACCTCACCTCCTGGATGATCACCCATGCCGCGGCGCTCAGCGACGACGAGGCACTCAACCAGCTGTTCTGCGTCACTGGCGCCGGCCTCATCCCCACGGCTGCCGCCACCGCCTGGACTCTGCACCTGCTGCTGCGGGACGACAACTACGTCGGCAACCTCGCCGCCGGCACGCTCACCGTGCGCCGGGCTCTGGACAAGGCGCTGTGGGAGCGCGCTCCCATGGCGAACTTCTCCGTCCACTTCGCCCGCCAGGACACCTACCTTCACGGCGTCCACGTACCGGGCGGTGTGCCGGTCCTGATCTCCCACGCCGCCGCGAACACCGATCCCACACTGCCGAGCGGCCTCAGCTACGACAGCCGGGCCCACCTCGCCTGGTCGGCGGGGCCGCACCGCTGCCCCGCGATCTCCCAGGCCACCACGATCGTGCAGACCGCCGTCGAGACGGTCCTCGACCAGCTGTGGGACATGACGCTGACCGACGAGAACACCGAACCCCTGCTGCGGCACGGCCCCTTCCACCAGTGCCCGCAGACGATGCCCGTCACCTTTCGCCCCAAGTCCGCCGACCGCATCCCCGCCACCGCCCTCGCAGGAGGAACCTCGTGACCAGCAACACCTCCCCCAACCCGACCGTCACCCTCGACAGCAGCGGCGGCCGCGCCCTGTTCGCCCAAGCCGACACTCTCCGCGCCGCCGGGCCCGCCGTCCGCGTCCGCCTGCCCGGCGACGTGAGCGCCTGGGCCGTCACCCGCGGCGCCGTCGCCAGGCTCCTTCTTACCCACGACGACGTCTCCAAAGACGCCCGCAAGTCCTGGCCGTCCCACACCCCCGGCTCCATACCGTGGCTGTACCCGTGGGTGGACGTCGAGTCGATGTTCACCTCCGACGGCAGTGACCACCAGCGCCTACGCCGACTGGTCGACCGCGCGTTCACGCCCACCCGCGTCGAGGCCATGCGCCCCGCCATCCACGCGATCGTCACCGACCTCCTCGACCACCTGGAGACGCTCGCCCCCGCCGGCCCCGTCGACCTGCGCGCGCACTTCTCCTATCCCATCCCGACCCGGGTGATCTGCGACCTCTTCGGCGTGCCCGCCGAGCAGCGGCCCGAGATGCTCCGCGTGATCGACTCCGTACTCGCCACGGACGTCGCCCCTCAGGAGGCCGAGGCCATCAAGCGCGATCTCGACCAGGCCATGCATGCCCTGATTGACGCCAAGCGCAGCCACCCGGGCGAGGACATGACCAGCCTGCTGCTGGCCACCCACGAAGAGGACGGCGACCGCCTCAGCCACGCAGAGCTCGTCTCCACCCTCATCCTGATGATCGGCGCCGGCAGCGAGACCGCCGTCGCCCTCATCAACGCCGCCGTCCGCGAACTCCTCGCCCACCCCGACCAGCTCGCCACCGCGCTGGCCGCCCCGAAGCGCTGGAGCGACGTCATCGACGAAGCGCTCCGCCTACACCCCCCGATCATGTACATGCCCCTGCGATACGCCACGGCGGACATCGACCTGGGTGACGACGTCGTCATCCGTCAGGGAGACACGATCATCATCGGCTTCGGCGCCCACGGCCGCGACCCGGACATCCACCAGAACCCCGAGGCCTTCCGCATCGACCGGGACGACAAGCAGCACCTGGCCTTCGGTTACGGCATCCACTACTGCCTGGGCGCCCGTCTCGCCAAGCTCGAAGCCGACGTCGCCCTCCCCGCCCTGTTCCAGCGCTTCCCCCAGCTCGCCCTGACCAACGACGTCAACGACCTCGAGCCGCAGCGGTCCTTCATCGGCACCGACGTCACCGCGCTCCCCGTCGCACTGCATCCCACGCCGTAACGGCCCCCTGACGCGTGCCGGGGAGTTCTCCTCCCCGGCACGCGCCGACCCCCTTCGACMACCCMCCCCCCCCCCCCCCCC
>NZ_QFRK01000028.1 GCF_003143855.1 Streptomyces sp. NWU339 | reverse complement strand
CCCGGAAGATCCGCACGCCCATGGCCATCCAGTGTCGCAGCAGCCGGCAGGCCTCGGCGGCCAGGCCGCCGGGGTCGGTGTCGAAGGCGAGCGGGTAGATGTCCTGGTACTTCTTGGGCGGGTTCTCCGCGTGGGCGATGGTGCCGTCGGGGCGGTGGTGGAACCACTGGGGGTGTTTGTGCACCCAGGGGTGGTCGGGGGAGCACTGCAGGGCGAAGTCCAGGGCGACCTCCAGGCCCAGCTCGCCGGCGCGGCGGACGAACCAGGTGAAGTCCTTTGCGGTGCCCAGTTGGGGGTGGACGGTGTCGTGGCCGCCCTCGGGGGAGCCGATGGCCCAGGGCACGCCGACGTCGTCGGGGGCGGCGGTGAGGGTGTTGTCGCGGCCCTTGCGGTGGGTGGTGCCGATGGGGTGGATGGGCGGGAGGTAGACGACGTCGAAGCCCATGGCGGCGATCGCGGGCAGCCGGCGGGCGGCGGTGCGGAAGGTGCCGTGCGGCTGGTGGGGGGTGCCCTCGGAGCGGGGGAAGAACTCGTACCAGGAGCCGTACAGGGCGCGTTCGCGTTCCACGAGCAGGGGCATCGAATCGCCGGTGGTGACCAGTTCCCGCAGCGGGTGGCGGGCCAGGACCGCGTCCACCTCCGGCGTCAACGCCGCCGCCAACCGGGAAGCCGTCGGCCGCCGTTCGTCGCGCAGCGCGTCCGCCGCGTCGAGGAGGACGTCCCGTCGGTCCGGCTCCGGCACTTCGGCCGCCGCCCGTTCGTGGAGCAGGGCGCCCTCCTCCAGCACCAGCTCCGTGTCCGTACCCGCCGGGATCTTGATCCGCGCGTGGCGGCGCCAGGTCGTGATGGGGTCGCCCCACGCCTCCACGGTGTACGTCCAACGCCCCGTCGCGTCGGCGCGGACGGTCGCCCCCCACCGGTCCGTGCCCGGCGCCAGCTCCCGCATCGGGATGAACGGCCGCCGACGGCCCTCGGGGTCCTTCAGGACGACGTTGGCGGCCACCGCCTCGTGCCCCTCACGGAACACGGTGGCCGTCACCTCGAACGTCTCACCGACGACGGCCTTCGCCGGCAGGCGTCCCTGACGGACCATCGGCCGGACGTCGAGGACGGGGATGCGCCCCAGGGAGGTCGAGTTCGCCGCGGCCGGTGGGGGCGTTCCGGCGGCGGGCTTCGGAGAAGGTGTCGGAGGGGCCGACGACGAATGATGCGTGGCGGGCATGACCGCTCCTGTCCGCGTCAACGTGGGTGGGCGGATGACTGTGGGGAGGTGGGTCCTGCTTGATGCTGCGTGGGGTTCCTGAGGGGTGTACCGCAGGAGCCTTCCCACACTGTTCGGGTGGGCAATCCGGCGCTTTGCTAACTACCCGTGCGTATGTCGACATACAAGACCGGCCCCGTCCGCGCGGGACGGAGCCGGTCCTCGAGAGGCCCGCTCCCGGCCCCTCGCCCGCCCCCCGCCGGTGCCCGGGTGGTCGTGGCGCGAGGGTCCGGCAGGTGCGCACTACCGCGTCGGCGTCCGGAGCAGCCGGTTCGGCGAGCCGAGCCCGCGGCCGCTCACCTTCCCGCTCGTCGCCCCCCTGACCAGTGCGTTCGCCACCTGCGCCGGGGCGGCCCGCCGATGCTCGGCGAGGTACAGCGCCGCCGCGCCCGCCGCGTGCGGTGACGCCATCGACGTACCCGAGGCGGTGACTTGCCCGGTGTCGCTCGCGGCCGACGCCGAGGTGATGGACACCCCCGGGGCGAACAGATCGAGGGCAGAGCCGTGGTTGGAAAAGGCCGGTTTCTTGTCCTGCCGGTCGGTCGCGCCCACCGTGATCGCCTGCTTCACACCCGCGGGCGAGTACAGGGCTGCCGCTGTCCCCTCGTTTCCCGCGGCGACCGTGTAGCTGACGCCGGACGCGATGGACTTCCGTACGGCGGCGTTCAGTTGGGCGTTGTGGAAGCCGCCGAGGCTGAGATTGGCGACCGCGGGCTTGACCGCGTTCCGGGTCACCCAGTCGATGCCCGCGATCACCTGGGCCGTGGTGCCCGAGCCGTTGTCGTCGAGCACGCGGACGGAGACGATCCTGGCCCGCTTCGCGACGCCGTGGGTCTTGCCCGCGATGATGCCGGCCACATGGGTGCCGTGGCCGTTGCCGTCCTGGGCGGTCCGGTCGTTCTGGACGAAGTCCCAGCCGTGCCGGGCCCGGCCGCCGAAGTCGCGGTGCGATATTCGTACGCCGGTGTCGATGACGTAGACCGTCACCCCCGCGCCCGCCGTGGCCGGCGTGGTGTACCGCTCGTCCATCGGCAGGTTCCGCTGGTCCACGCGGTCCAGTCCCCAGGACGGCGGGCGCTGCTGCGTGTTGTTCTGCAGTTTCTGCGGGTTCTGCGGTTTCTGCGGCTTTTTCGACTTCTCCGGCGTCCAGGCCGGCGTCACCCGGGTGTCCTGGGTGACCGAGGCGACCCGAGGGTCGGCCGCGAGCCGCGCGGCCTCTCTCGCGTCGGCCCGGACGGCGTAGCCGTTGAGCACGGTGCCGTAGGTATGGCTGATTCTCGCCCCGTAGCGCCGCACGAGATCCCTGCCGATCGCGGAGCGTGCCGCGGTCCCCTTCTCCAGTGTCACCAGGTAGCTGCCGGTCACGGAGCCGGGTGCCCCGGCGCCGGATATCCGCCCCTCAGGCGCGGCGTGCGCGGGCAGGGTCGCGGCCGAGACCGTCGCGGTACACAGGACCGCCGCCATGACCCCCGCCCGGCGCAGACGCCGCGTTCGCGTCCGTGCCATGGTCCGAGTTCCCCTCCTTGACTCCGCGAACGGCGAATCGGCGTACGGCGTCGCCCGCCGGGTGCACCCGGCGGGCGACGCCGTACGCCACCGTGGCAGCGTCTCGTGCGGAACGAAGTGCCACAAGAACGCCTGCGGGTGGGGAATCGGCCATATCCGCCATGAGGCGAATCGTTTGGGTCGGGGTACGGCGGGGCCGGATTGCCCGGCTTCCACCGTGGAGGACGTTCCCGCCGGTACTGTCGTGCGCGACGACCGGACGCACACAGCCGTCCTTCCGCACCGCGACTCGCGCCGAGGTGGAACTTGAAGGCGATCCGTCGATTCACCGTCCGACCCGTTCTCCCCGACCCCCTCCGGCCCCTCAGCGAACTGGCCCGGAACCTGCGCTGGTCCTGGCACACGCCGACCGGGGACCTGTTCCGCTCCGTCGACCCCGAACGCTGGGCCGCCTGCGGCCGGGACCCCGTACGGCTGCTGGGCAGTGTGCCGCCCGACCGGCTCACGGAACTGGCCGGGGACCGCCCGTTCCTGGACCGCCTCGACGCCGTCGCGGACGACCTGCACACGTACATGACCGGCGACCGCTGGTACCAGGACCAGTCCGGCTCCCGGTCGCAGGGTGACCGACTGCCCGCCGCCATCGCCTACTTCTCCCCGGAGTTCGGCATCACGGCCGCCCTTCCGCAGTACTCCGGCGGGCTCGGCATCCTCGCCGGCGACCACCTCAAGGCCGCCAGCGACCTCGGCGTCCCGCTGATCGGCGTCGGTCTGCTCTACCGGCACGGCTACTTCCGCCAGTCGCTGTCCCGGGACGGCTGGCAGCAGGAGCACTACCCCGTCCTCGACCCCCACGAGCTGCCCCTCGCCCAGCTCAAGGAGCCCGACGGCACCCCCGCCCTGGTGATCCTCGCGCTGCCCGGCGGCCGCTCGCTGCGCGCCCGGATCTGGCTGGCCCAGGTGGGCAGGGTCCCGCTGCTCCTGCTGGACTCCGACGTCGAGGAGAACGACCTCGGCGAACGCGGCGTCACCGACCGGCTCTACGGCGGCGGCAGCGAGCACCGCCTGCTCCAGGAGATGCTGCTCGGCATAGGAGGGGTCAGGGCGGTGCGCGCGTACTGCAGGCTGACCGGGCACGCACCGCCCGAGGTGTTCCACACCAACGAGGGCCACGCCGGTTTCCTCGGCCTGGAACGCATCGCCGAACTGCGCGCCGAAGGACTGGAGTTCGGCCCCGCGTTGGAGACGGTCCGGGCGGGGACCGTGTTCACCACGCACACCCCCGTACCGGCCGGCATCGACCGTTTCGACCGCGAGCTGGTCGCCCGCCACTTCGGCCCCGACGCCGAACTGCCGGGCATCGAGGTCGACCGCGTCCTCCGGCTCGGCATGGAGACGTACCCCGGCGGCGAGCACAACCTCTTCAACATGGCCGTCATGGGCCTGCGTCTGGCCCAGCGCGCCAACGGCGTCTCCCTGCTGCACGGCAGGGTCAGCCGCGAGATGTTCGCCGGGCTCTGGCCCGGATTCGATCCCGAGGAGGTGCCCATCACCTCCGTGACCAACGGGGTGCACGCGCCGACCTGGGTCGCCCCCGAGGTGCTCCGGCTCGGCGCCCGGCAGATCGGCGCCGAGCGCGCCGAGGAGGCGCTGACCGTCGGCGGCTCGGACCGCTCGGACCGCTGGAACTCCGTCGGGGACATCCCCGACGAGGACATCTGGGAGCTGCGCCGGTCCCTGCGCTCGCTGCTGGTGACGGAGGTGCGGGAGCGGCTGCGCGCCTCGTGGCGGCAGCGCGGCGCGGGGACGGCGGAGCTCGGCTGGATCGACCGGGTGCTCGACCCGGACGTGCTGACCATCGGCTTCGCCCGGCGGGTCCCCTCGTACAAGCGGCTGACGCTGATGCTGCAGGACCGGGACCGGCTGACGGACCTGCTGCTGCACCCCGAGCGGCCGGTGCAGATCGTGGTCGCGGGCAAGGCGCACCCGGCGGACGAGAGCGGCAAGCGGCTCATCCAGGAGCTGGTCCGGTTCGCCGACGACCCGCGGGTGCGGCACCGGATCGTCTTCCTGCCCGACTACGGCATGGCGATGGCGCAGAAGCTCTACCCGGGCTGCGACATCTGGCTGAACAACCCGCTGCGGCCGCTGGAGGCGTGCGGGACCAGCGGCATGAAGGCCGCCCTCAACGGCTGCCTCAACCTCTCGGTGCTGGACGGCTGGTGGGACGAGTGGTTCCAGCCCGACTTCGGCTGGGCCATCCCCACCGCGGACGGGGCGGGTGGGGGCGCCCCCACGCTTTCGGCAGCGGGGGACGACCCGGACCGGCGCGACGCCCTGGAGGCCGCCGCGCTGTACGACCTGCTGGAGCAGCGGATCACGCCGCGCTTCTACGAGCGCGGTGAGAGCGGGCTGCCCGACCGGTGGCTGGAGATGGTCCGGCACACCCTGAGCCTGCTCGGCCCGAAGGTGCTGGCCGGCCGCATGGTCCGCGAGTACGTCGAGCGCCTGTACGCGCCCGCCGCGCGCGCCCACCGGGCGATGGGACCCGACCGTGCGCGCGACCTCGCCCGGTGGAAGACCCGGGTGCGCGCCGCCTGGCACGGCGTGAGCGTCGACCACGTCGAGACGTCCGGGACGACGACGGCCACCGCGGAACTCGGCACCACCCTCGCGCTGCGGGTGCGCGTCGGTCTCGGCGACCTCGATCCGGACGACGTCGAGGTCCAGGCGGTCTCCGGGCGGGTGGACGAGGAGGACCGCCTCACCGGCGCGACGCCCGTCCCGCTGAAACCGGTGGGGGCCGCCGACCTGGAGGGCCGCTGGGTGTACGAGGGCCCGCTCTGCCTGGACCGCACCGGGCCCTTCGGCTACACGGTCCGTATCCTGCCCAGCCATCCGCTGCTGGCGTACGGCACGGAGATGGGTCTGGTCGCGGCCCCCTCGGAGGACGTCCTGGGGGCGGCGGGGCTGCTGATGCGGTAGGCCGCCGGTCCGGCGGACGGACGTCGGGTGACGCGAAGGGCCTCAGAACTCCTCGAGGCCCTTCGTGGCCAGGCGCCGCAGCACCGTGCCGCAGCGGCGGGCGTAGGCGTGCTGCATTCCGCGGACCGCCGGGCCGGCCGCCCGGGCGTACCAGCGGGCCGCCTTGCTGAACGCGGAGACGGTCAGCCACACCGTTCCGTCACCGGTGCGGTGCACGACGAAGGCCTCCTCGCCGCACTCCGGGTGACCGGGCAGGGTGCCGTACGCCCAGCCGGCCCTGCGGGGTTCCTCCAACGTCCAGACCACCCGGCACGGCGCCCTGACCACCCCGGCGAGCGTGACGGTGACGTCGACACCGGGCGCCGCGCGGTCGGCGGTGGTGTCGATGCCGACGCCCAGGGCCCGGTGCAGCTCCCAGGTGAGCACCGCCTCCGCGCCCTGGCGGAAGACCGCCTCGCCCTCGCCGAGGCGGGTGCGCACGTGCAGGGGGTGGAACCCGGGAGGGCAGAAACCCGGCTCACGGGTCGCGCCGACGTGGTCGTAGGTGAAGTCCGCCGAAGACATGGGACCCAAGGGTAGGACGGTCCCGCACACCCGGTGGCACGGGGGCGCCCGCACCGGAGGATCTGACTCCGGTGCGGGCGCCCCCGTGCCGCGTACGGCGGGCCTGCGGCCTACCGGCCGCCCGGCCCCGCGCCCTCAGCCGCTGGCGCGGGCGCCGACGTTGACGGCGGCCCAGGCGTTCTGCACCGCCTTGTACTCGGCGCTGTTCGTGCCGTACAGCTCACCGGTCGCCGCCAGGGTGCCGGTGCGGGCGCCGGCGTAGTTGGTGGTCGAGGTGAACTTGGTGGTCAGCGCGCGGAACCAGATCTTCTCCGCCTTGGCACGGCCGATGCCGGTGACCGGCAGCCCGTCCGAGGTGGGCGAGTTGTAGCTGACGCCGTTGATGGTCTTGGCTCCGCTGCCCTCGCTCAGCAGGTAGAAGAAGTGGTTGGCGGGGCCCGAGGAGTAGTGCACGTCGATCGAGCCGAGCCCGGAGTACCAGGAGTCCTTGGACGAGCCGTCCTTGCTCGGCCTGTCCATGTAGCGCAGCGGGGTGCCGTCGCCGCGGATGTTGATCTCCTCGCCTATGAGGTAGTCACCGGCGTCCGAGGAGTTGCCGGCGTAGAACTCCACCGTCGCGCCGAAGATGTCGCTGGTCGCCTCGTTGAGGCCGCCGGACTCCCCGCTGTAGCGCAGGCCGGCGGTGTTCGAGGTGAGGCCGTGGGTCATCTCGTGGGCCGCCACGTCGATCGAGGTCAGCGGGTTGACGTTGCCCGATCCGTCGCCGTAGGTCATGCAGAAGCAGCTGTCCGACCAGAAGGCGTTGACGTAGTTGTTGCCGTAGTGGACCCGGGAGTAGGCGCCCACGCCGTCCCCGCGGATGCCGTTGCGGCCGTGCACGTTCTTGTAGTAGTCCCAGGTCAGCGCGGCCCCGTAGTGGGCGTCGGCGGCGGCCGACTCCGCGTTGGAGGGGCTGCCGTTGCCCCAGACGTCGTCGGAGCCGGAGAACAGCGTGCCAGTGCCGGAGGTGCCGCGGTTCAGGTTGTACGTCCTGTGGTTGCCGCGCGCCCCGTCGGTGAGGTTGTACGACGATCCGGACCGGGTGGTCGTCAGGTCGACGGTGCCGCTGTAGACGGTGTGGCCGGTTCCGTCCTGGACGGCCTGCCACTCGTACAGCTTCTCGCCCGTGGTGGCGTCGGTGACGACGTGCAGTTCCTGCGGGGTGCCGTCGTGCTGGAGCCCGCCGACGACGGTCTCGTACGCGAGGGTCGGCGTACCGTCCGCGGCCCAGACGACCTTGCGCGGGGCGCCCTCGACGTCGGGGCTCTTGGCGTTCTCGGCCTTCGCGGCGCCGAGGGCCTGCTGCTCCGCCTTGGCGGCGGGCACCGCGGCCTTGGTGGTGGCGGGCTTCACCGAGGCCCGGGTGGCCTTGACCACGGACTCGGCCGTGCCGGCCCGTTCGCCCTGGACGACCAGGTCGCCGCCGAGGACGGGCAGGCCGTCGTAGGTGCGCTCGTAGCGGACGTGGACGGTGCCGTCGCGGTCCTTGAGGACGTCACGGACGACGAGCTGCTCCTTCTCGCCCAGTCCGAGGTCCGCGGCGGTGTCCGCCTTGGTGGCGTTCGCCTCGCGGATCAGCTCGGCGCGCTGGGCGGGGGTGAGCCGGACCGACTCGGCGCCCGGGTTCGCCCGGCTCGAGGCCGACAGGGTGTCGTCCGGGGCGGCGGTGGCGCTGCCGGACTGCACGGCCGTGGCGACCAGGGCGGCGACCCCGGCGAGGGCGACGGCGGCGGTGCGGCGGCGTGCGGTGTGGGGGGTGCGTCCGTGGGAAGACCTGCTTCTCAACACTGACTCCTTCTGCGCGGCCGCGGGTTGTGCGGCCAGGGGAGACCGGCCGACTGGTGAGCCGGCCGGGCAGAACAGGGCGGTACGCGGTACCACGTGCTGCTGTGCTGGAGCGATGGCCGGGGCACGACGGTTCGGTGGCGCTGTGGGGTTGTCGCGCGGCGGCCGTGGGAAGAGTCGCAGGAGACCGCACTTCTTGTCAGGAGCGCGTCATAACATTGGCCGGAAACAGTCCGTTGTCCGAGAGTTCAGGTTCGATAAACGGAGCGTTCCGCCGGTGTGGCGCCGGTGCTGCCGACGACGGCAGAGGTTCCACGCCTGCCCGCTTCTTCACGTACGTCTTCTTCGCGTACGTCTGCGCTCCCGCTACGCCAGGCTGTCCCGCCAGGCGCGGTGGAGGTCCGCGAAGCGGCCGGTGCCCGCGATGAGTTCGGCCGGGGCGCCGTCCTCCACGATGCGGCCGTGTTCCATCACCAGAACGCGGTCCGCGATCTCCACGGTGGACAGGCGGTGGGCGATCACCACCGCCGTACGCCCCCGCAGGACCGTCGCCATCGCCCGCTGCACCGCCCGCTCGCCGGGGATGTCCAGGGAGCTGGTCGCCTCGTCCAGGATCAGTACGGCCGGGTCGGCGAGCAGGGCCCGGGCGAAGGCGACGAGTTGGCGCTGGCCGGCCGAGATGCGGCCGCCGCGCTTGCGTACGTCGGTGTCGTAGCCGTCGGGCAGGGCGGCGATGAAGTCGTGCGCGCCGATCTCCTTCGCGGCCCGCTCGATCTCCGCACGGGTGGCGTCCGGACGTCCGATGGCGATGTTCTCGGCGACCGTGCCGGAGAACAGGAACGCCTCCTGCGTCACCATGACCACCTCGCGCCGCAGTGCGGGCCCCGCGAGATCGCGCAGGTCGACGCCGTCCAGCAGGACCCGGCCGTCGGTGGGGTCGTAGAAGCGGGCGAGCAGTTTGGCCAGCGTCGACTTGCCCGCACCGGTCGAGCCGACGACGGCGACGGTCTGCCCGGCCGGGAGGGTGAGGTCGAAGCGGGGCAGCACCTCGCCGCCGGTGCGGTACGCGAAACGGACCGAGTCGAAGACGACCTCGCGCCCCGGGTGCCGCGACGGCGCCTCCGGAAGCTCCCGGGGGGCCGCGGGCTCCGGCACGGACGGGACCTGTGCCAGGAGCCCGGCGATCTTCTCCAGCGAGGCGGCCGCCGACTGGTACGCGTTGAGGAACATGCCCAGCCGGTCGATCGGGTCGTACAGCCGCCGCAGATACAGCACCGCCGCCGCCAGCACGCCGAGCGCGAGCGTCCCGTCCGCGACCCGGTAGGCACCCCACAGCACGATCAGCGCGACCGTCGTGTTGGCGACCACCCGGGAACCGACGACATAGCGGGCCATCTCCAGCAGGGCGTCCCCGTTGGTCCGCTCGTGCCGCCGGTTCAGCGCGCGGAAGTCGGCGTCGTTGGCGGCCTCGCGGCGGAAGGCGCGCACCGGGCGGATGCCGTTCATCGTCTCGACGAACTTCACGATCACCGCGGCGATCGCCGTCGACCGCTGCCGGTACACCTCCGTGACGCGCCGCCGGTACGACCGTACGAGTGCGTACAGCGGGACGAAGGACGCCGCCGCCATCGCGCCGAGCCCGAGGTCCAGCCAGAGCAGCAGCACCGAGACGTAGACGCAGGACACGATGACCGTGACCAGCTCCTGCAGGCCCTCCTCCAGCAGCTCCCGCAGCGACTCGACGTCCGTGGTGGAGCGGGAGATGAGCCGGCCCGAGGTGTAGCGCTCGTGGAAGTCGACGCTGAGCGCCTGCGCGTGCCGGAAGATCCGGCCGCGCAGATCCAGCAGCACGTCCTGGCTGACCCGGGCGGCGGTGGCGATGAACGCGTACTGCAGCACACCGCCCGACGCCGCACACAGCAGATAGCCCACCGCGACCGCGATCAGCGGCCCGTGGTCGGCGGACCGGAACGCGGGCACGCCCCGGTCGATCGCGTACGCCACCAGCAGCGGGCCCGCCTGCACCGCCGTCTGCTGGAGCAGCAGCAGGAGCGCGGTGAGGGCGACCCTGCCCCGCATCGGGGCCAGCAGGGAGCGCAGCAGGACGCCGGTGGCGCCCGGGGGAGCGGGCAGTACGTCCTGGTCGAAGGGGTCGCCGGCCTGCGGGGTGGGTGGCTCGCCGTTCTTGCCGTCCTCGTCCCGCGCGGGCGCGGTGGGGGCCGCCGTCATCGCTGGTTCTCCTGTTCCCCCGCCGGGTCGCCGGACATGAGGTGGGCGTACTCGGGGTGGGTGCGCAGCAGTTCGTGGTGGGTGCCGACCGCCGTGATCCGGCCGCCGGAGAGCAGGGCGACGCGGTCGGCCAGCAGCACCGTGGACGGGCGGTGCGCCACGATCAGCGCGGTGGTGTCGGCGAGCACCCGGCGCAGGGCGGCCTCGACCGCGGCCTCCGTGTGCACGTCGAGCGCGGACAGCGGATCGTCCAGCACCAGGAACTCGGGCTGCCCGACCACCGCGCGGGCCAGCGCGAGACGCTGCCGCTGCCCGCCGGAGAGACTGAGCCCCTGCTCGCCGACCTGGGTGTCGGTGCCCTGGGGCAGCGCGTCCACGAAGTCGGCCTGCGCCACGCCCAGCGCCCGCTCCAGCTCGGCCTTCCCGGCCCCGGGCCCCGCGCCCATCAGCACGTTCTCCCCGACCGCGGCCGAGAACAGGGTGGGCTCCTCGAAGGCGACGGAGACCCTGCTGCGCAGCTCCTCGCGGGAGAGCGCGGTGATGTCCGTGCCGTCCAGGGTGATCCGCCCCGAGGTCGCCTCGTGCAGCCGCGGGACCAGGGCGGTGAGCGTGGTCTTGCCGCTGCCGGTCGCGCCGACCAGGGCCATCGACTCACCGGGCCGGATGTGCAGGTCGACACGGTCGAGGACGGGCGGGGAGCCGGAGGGGGCGTCGGGGTAGCGGAAGGTGACGTCGTGGAAGCGCAGCCCGCCGTCGCCGCCGCCCTCGGGGGTGACCGATGTCCGTGCGCCGTCGGGGCCCGGGGACTCCTCCTCGGCGTCCATCACCTCGAAGTACCGCTCGGTCGCGGTCGCCGCCTCCTGGCTCATCGCCAGCAGGAAGCCGATCGAGTCCACGGGCCAGCGCAGCGCCAGGGCCGTCGACAGGAACGCCACCAGGGTGCCCGCGGACAGGTCCCCGTCGGCCACCCGCATGGCCCCCAGCACCAGTGTCGTGCCGATGGCCAGCTCCGGGAGCGTCACGATGACGCTCATGATGGAGGCCAGCAGCCGTGCCTTGTGCAGCTCCGTCCCGCGCAGCTCCTTCGACAGCTCCCGGAACGCCCGCGCCTGGCTGCGGTGCCGTCCGAACCCCTTGATGACGCGGATGCCGAGCACGCTCTCCTCGACGACCGTCGTCAGATCGCCGACCTGGTCCTGGGCGAGCCGGGACGCCTTGGAGTACCGCTTCTCGAAGGCCACGCAGATGACCATCACCGGCACGACCGGAATCAGGAACACCAGCCCCAGAGCCCAGTCCTGGACCAGCATGATGATCACACCGACAAGGATCGTCACCCCGTTGACCAGGAGGAACGTCAGCGGGAAGGCCAGGAACATGCGCAGCAGCATCAGGTCCGTGGTCCCCCGGGACAGCAACTGCCCCGACGGCCACCGGTCGTGAAACGCCACCGGCAGCCGCTGCAGACGCCGGTACAGGTCCGCCCGCATCCCCGCCTCGACCCCCGACAGCGGGCGCGCCACCAGCCACCGCCGGAACCCGAACAGCAGGGCCTCCGCGAGCCCGAGCAGCAGCAGGTACAGGGCGCCGAGCCACACACCCGCCGGGTCCCGGTCGGCGATCGGACCGTCCACCATCCACTTCAGGACCAGCGGGATGACCAGGCCGATGCACGAGGCGAGGATCGCGATGGAGGCGGCGGTGAACAGCCGCGCCCGCACGGGCCGTACGTACGGCCACAGGCGCAGCAACGTACGGACGGTGGATCGCGCTTCGGGTGCTCCGGGCGCTTCGCGCGTTTCGAGAGGCGGGGGCGCGGGTGGGGGTGTCGTGGCCATCAGCAGTGAGCCTACGGAACGCAACTGACACTGCCCACCGAGTTTTGGCCGGACCGGACTCGGTCTTCGGACCTACGACCTGCGGCTCCGGCCGCCCGTACGGGGAGACCGGGGGAGTCGTACCACCCCATCAGCCGATCGGTCGATGCGTCTCGAGCGTGACGGCCGATGTACGGGCACCCCGCCCACCGGGACACTCGGTGCCATGCCCGTCATCGAAGTCACCGAGCTGCGCAAGTCCTACGGGGGCCGGCCCGCCGTGGACGGCGTCTCCTTCACGGTCGAGGAGGGTGAGATCTTCGGCGTCCTCGGCCCCAACGGCGCCGGCAAGACGACCACCGTCGAATGCGTCGAGGGCCTGCGCGTCCCCGACGCGGGCCGCGTCCGCGTCACCGGCCTCGACCCGGTCGCCGACCACGGGCAGGTCGCCCAGGTCCTCGGCGCCCAGCTCCAGCAGAGCCGGCTCCAGGCCAAGATCACCGTCCGCGAGGCCCTGGGACTGTACGCCGCCTTCCATCCGCGGCCCGCCGACTGGCGGCCCCTGGCCGAACGCCTGGGCCTGACCCCCCACCTGAACAGCCGCTTCGGCAAGCTCTCCGGCGGGCAGCAGCAACGCCTGTCCATCGCGCTCGCCCTCATCGGCGACCCCCGGATCGTCGTCCTCGACGAACTCACCACCGGACTGGACCCCCGGGCCCGTCGCGACACCTGGCAGCTCATCGAGGACATCCGCGCGAACGGCGTCACCGTCCTGCTCGTCACCCACTTCATGGAGGAGGCCCAGCGCCTCTGCGACCGGATCGCGGTGATCGACAAGGGCAGGCTGGCCGCCCTGGACACCCCGGCCGGGTTGATCCGCCGCTCGGCGGGCGCCACCGTCATCAGCTTCACGCCCTCCGCGCCCCTGGACGAACACGAGCTGAACGGTCTGCCCGGCCTCGTCTCGATCGAGCACCAAGGCGGCCGCGTCACCCTGTCCGGCACGGACGAGACCGTCAACGCCGTCATCACCCTCCTCGCCCGCACCCGTGTCACCGCCCACCAGCTCCGGGTCACCGACGCCACCCTGGACGACGCGTTCCTGGACCTGACCGGGCAGACCGACAGCACACCCGAGCGCGACACCACACCCGAGCCCGCCGCCACCGAGGAGGTCCAGGCGTGACCGCTTCCGTCCTCACCCCTGTCCTCAACGCAGCCGTCCTGCGCAGCGAGATCCGCCTC
The DNA here is from genome assembly GCF_003143855.1 of Streptomyces sp. NWU339. Taxonomy (GTDB): domain Bacteria; phylum Actinomycetota; class Actinomycetes; order Streptomycetales; family Streptomycetaceae; genus Streptomyces. The sequence continues at coordinate 97,502 of NZ_QFRK01000028.1, read as the reverse complement.
TTCCGCCGTGAGCCCGGCGGGATCTTCTGGGTCCTGCTCTTCCCCACCCTCCTGCTGGCGATCCTCGGCTCCATCCCGTCCTTCCGCGAGGCCGACCCGTCCTTCGGCGGACTGCGCCCGGTGGACGCGTACGTCCCGGTCGCCGTGCTGCTCGGCCTGCTCGTCGGCGGTCTGCAGGGCATGCCGCAGACCCTCACCGGCTACCGCGAACACGGCATCCTGCGCCGGATGGCCACCACCCCGGTACGGGCCACGGCCCTGCTCGGCGCGCAGATGCTGGTGCACGGCGGGGCCGCCCTGCTCTCGGCGCTGCTCTCGCTCACCGTCGGCCGGCTGGCCTTCGGCGTGCGGCTGCCCCGCCAGCCCCTCGGCTATCTCCTCGCGCTGCTCCTCGCCGTGCTCGTCGCCCTCGCCCTGGGCGCCGTGCTCTCCGCGCTGTCCCGCACGACGAAGATCGCGGGCGCGGTGGGCTCCGCCGCGCTGTTCCCGGCGATGTTCTGCGCGGGGGTGTGGCTGCCGGTGCAGGCCATGCCGGACCTGCTCGCCGACATCGTCGGCTGGACCCCGTTCGGCGCCGCCGCCGAGGCGCTGAACCAGGCCGCCGCCGGCGCCTGGCCCGGCTGGGCCCACCTGGCCGTCCTGGCGGCCTGGACCCTGCTGCTGACGGCCGCTGCCGCACGCTGGTTCCGCTGGGAGTGAGCGGATGGCCGGGCGGGTGGCCGAGCACGCCGAGTACGCCGAGCACGCCGAGCACACTGAGAACACAGAGAACGCCGAGAATGGAGCCATGTCGGACGGGGCGGGGACAAGCGGGCACCGGTCTGATGGCGGGGTGTCCGTGTGGGGGACCAAGCCCCGGGCGTCCGCGCGGGTGACCGGGAAGGGCGCCGTGCCGGACGGGGCGGTGGTCGAGCAGCGCTGGGCGGTCTTCCACCGCTGGGGGCCGTACGTGCTGCTCGCGGCCGGCACCCTGCTGTCGGTGGCGGCCGCCGACGGGGTCGGCATGACCGGCGGTGAGCGGTGGGCGAGCGGTGTGCTGGTCGTCGCGGCCGCCGCCCTGCAACTGGCCTGGGGCAGAGCGGAGCGCCGACGCCCCGGGCCGTCCACCGAGAGCGCCTGCTACTACGCCGTCCGCTGGGCCGTCGGGTTCGCGCTCACCTGGCTGAACCCGCTGTTCGCCTTCTACACGGTCATCGGCTACTTCGGCGTCGGACGTCAGCTCCCGAGACGTCTGGTCCGATGGGGCCTGCTCGCCACCGCGGTGACCACGGCGGGCTCGCAGTCCGGCGGGCTGCCGCCGCGCGGGGGACTGGGCTGGGTGTTCTTCGGGGCGGTCCTCCTGGTCAACGCCCTACTGGTGGCCCTGTTCGCCCACTTCGGCGAACTGGAGGAGGAGCGCACCCGCGCGCAGGCCGCCACCATCGCCGAACTGGAGCGCACCAACGCCGCGTTGCAGCAGGCCCTCGACGAGAACGCCGCCCTGCACACCCAACTCCTCGTCCAGGCACGGGAGGCGGGGGTCGCCGACGAACGCAGGCGGCTGGCCGCCGAGATCCACGACACCCTCGCCCAGGGCCTGACCGGCATCATCGCCCAGCTCCAGGTCGTCGCGAACACCCGTGACCCCGACCTGGCGCGCGTCCACGTGGTGCGGGCCACCGACCTGGCCCGCGAGAGCCTCGGCGAGGCACGCCGCTCCGTGCACAACCTCGCCCCGGTCGCCCTCGACCGGGACGGACTGCCGCAGGCCCTGGAGAAGACAGTCGCGGAATGGGGCGAACGCACCGGGGCCCGCGCCGACTGCACGGTCACCGGCACCGCCGAGCCCCTCCACGAGGAGGTCGCCGCCACCCTGCTGCGGATCGCCCAGGAGGCCCTGTCCAACGCCTCCCGGCACGCCCGCGCCACCCGGGTCGGCGTCACGCTCTCCTATATCGGCGACGAGGTCACCCTGGACATCCGCGACGACGGCCGGGGCTTCGACCCGCGGGTGCGCCCCGCCCGCACCGGCAGCGGCGGCTTCGGCCTCGACGGGATGCGCGCCCGCGCGGAGCGCATCGCGGGCTCCCTCACGGTGGAGTCCGAGCCCGGCCACGGGACGGCGGTGTCGGCTCGCGTACCGTTGGTCCGCCATGACTGACACCCCGGCCACGACGGACCCCCCGGCCGTCTCCGTACTGATCGTCGACGACCACCCCGTCGTACGGGACGGTCTGCGCGGCATGTTCGAGTCCGCGCCCGGCTTCCGCGTCCTCGGCGAGGCGGCGAACGGCGTCGAGGCGCTGGAACGGGCCGCCGCCCTGGACCCGGACGTCGTGCTCATGGACCTGCGCATGCCGGGCGGTTCGGGCGTGGACGCCATCCGGGAACTGTCCCGCCGGGGCGCACGGGCCAAGGTGCTCGTCCTGACCACCTACGACACCGACTCCGACACCCTGCCCGCGATCGAGGCGGGCGCGACCGGCTATCTACTGAAGGACGCGCCGCGCGAGGAACTGTTCACGGCCGTGCGGGCGGCGGCCGAGGGACGTACGGTCCTCTCCCCGGCGGTGGCCTCCCGTCTGGTCTCCGCGGTCCGCTCCCCCCGCTCGTCCGGCGGCGAACCGCTGTCCGCGCGGGAGCGCGAGGTCCTCGGCCTGGTCGCCCGGGGCACCTCCAACCGTGAGATCGCCCGCGAACTCTTCATCAGCGAGGCGACCGTGAAGACGCACCTCACCCACCTGTACGCCAAACTGGGCGTCAGGGACCGCGCCGCGGCCGTGGCGGCCGCCTACGACCGCGGCATCCTCGGCTGACCGCGCGCCGCCCCGTCCCCCTCCCCGCGGCCTGCCGGTCCCCTCACCGCACCCGCAGCAGCAGAACCGTCCGTCCCGGCACCGTGATCGTCGTGTCCGCCGGGTGGGCCGTGCCCGGCGTGTCCGCCTGGTCCTCCCGGCCGGTGTCCAGGACCACCTCGTAGCGCCGCGCCCACGGCGGCCCCGGCAGCAGGACGTCCACCGGTGCGTCACCGGCGTGCAGCACGGCGAGGAAACTGTCGTCGCGTATCCGCTCCCCGTGCTCGTCGTGGTCCGGGATGTCCCGCCCGGAGAGATACATGCCGAGCGTGGCGGCGGGCGCGTACCAGTCCTCCTCGGTCATCTCCGTGCCCCGCGCGGTGAACCAGGCCAGGTCGCGCAGGCCGTCGGGGGAGTGCGCCCGCCCGGAGAAGAACGCCCGGCGGCGCAGCACCGGATGGCGGCGGCGCAGGGCGATCAGCCGGGACGTGAGGTCGAACAGGGCCTTCCACCCCGGTTCCGCCAGCAGCTCCCAGTCCACCCAGCCGGTCTCGTTGTCCTGGCAGTAGGCGTTGTTGTTGCCGCGCTGGGTGCGCCCCATCTCGTCGCCGGCGACCAGCATCGGCACGCCCGTCGACAGCAGCAGCGTGGCCAGCAGGTTGCGCAGCTGCCGCCGCCGCAGCGCCAGGACGTCCGGGTCGTCGGTCTCGCCCTCGGTGCCGCAGTTCCAGGAACGGTTGTCGTCGGTGCCGTCCCGGTTGCCCTCGCCGTTGGCCTCGTTGTGCTTGCGGTCGTACGACACGAGGTCGCGCAGCGTGAACCCGTCGTGCGCGGTGACGTGGTTGACCGAGGCGTACGGGCGCCGCCCGCCCCAGTCGTAGAGGTCGCTCGAACCGGAGAGCCGGTAGCCGATCTCCCTCAGGTCCGCCGCCGCGGGCCGCCAGAAGTCCCGCACGGCGTCGCGGTACCGGTCGTTCCACTCCGACCACAGCGGAGGGAACGCCCCCACCTGGTAGCCCCCGGGACCCACGTCCCACGGCTCGGCGATCAGTTTCACCCCGCGCAGCACCGGGTCCTGGGCGATCACCGCGAGGAACGGGGAGTTCATGTCGACGTCGTGCGCGGAGCGGGCCAGCGCCGCCGCCAGGTCGAAGCGGAAGCCGTCGACGCCCATCTCGGTCACCCAGTAGCGCAGCGAATCCATGATCAGGCGCAGTACGTGCGGCCGGCCGACGTCCAGGGTGTTCCCGCAGCCGGTGTAGTCGGCGTACCGGCGGGCGTCGGCCTGGAGCCGGTAGTGGCCGCGGTTGTCGACGCCCTTCAGGGACAGTGTGGGGCCCAGCTCGTTCGACTCGGCGGTGTGGTTGTAGACCACGTCGAGGACGACCTCGATGCCCGCCGCGTGCAGGGCGCGCACCATCCGCTTGAACTCGCCGACCTGCTGCCCGGCCGTCCCGGAGGCCGCGTAGCCGGCGTGCGGGGCGAAGTAGCCGATGGAGTTGTACCCCCAGTGGTTGCGCAGCCCGCGTCGCAGCAGATGGTCCTCGTGCGCGAACTGATGCACCGGCAGCAGCTCCACGGCCGTCACGCCCAGCTTCACCAGGTGCTCGACCGCCGCGGGGTGCGCGAGCCCCGCGTAGGTGCCGCGCAGCTCCTCGGGGACGCCGGGGTGGCGTCGGGTGAACCCCTTGACGTGCAGTTCGTAGAGGACCGTGTCCGCCCACGGGGTGCGGGGCCGGTGGTCGGCCGCCGCGCCGTCGGTGCCGTTGTCGGGTTCGTGGACGACGACGGCCTTCGGCACGTACGGGGCGGAGTCCCGGTTGTCGCGCACGGTGTCAGCGACGCGCTGCTCCGGCCAGTCCCGGACGTGCCCGTACACCTCGGGCGACAGTCCGTGCGTGGCGTAGTCGCCGTCCACCGCGCGTGCGTACGGGTCGAGCAGCAGCTTCGCCGGGTTCCAGCGGGCGCCGGTCCACGGGTCCCAGCGGCCGTGCACCCGGTAGCCGTAGCGCCGGCCGGGCAGGACGCCGGGTACGAAGCCGTGCCAGACGCCGTTCGTCAGCTCGGTGAGCCGGGCCCGGACCTCCCCGCCGCCCTCGTCGAACAGGCACACCTCGACCCCCTCCGCGCCGCCCGCCCACAGGGCGAAGTCGGTCCCCGCCACCCCGTCCGGGCCGACCCGGAAGCGGGCGCCCAGCGGTGTCGGAGGGCCGGGCCGCACGGGCACGGTCGCCGGCGGCGGTGGCGCCGCCCGCACGCCGTTCACGGCGACGGCCGGGCGCCCGTCGCCGGTGGCCCGCTCCCCGGCCACCGCCTCCTGCTCGGCTGCGCTGGACACCTGTCCGCCTCCCGCGGCTCGTGGGACGACGGCGGGCAGGGAAAGTGGCCGCGGCTCCCCGGCGCGTCGTCCTCCCCACAGTTCTGCCCAGAGCGTGCCGCGCACTCACGTGTCGCCGAGAGCACGACCTGTCCGCGTGACGGCACACCTGGAGCGGGGGCGCACCCGCGGGTTCCCCCGGAGGGCGTACCCCCGCGTGCCCCGAGGGGGCGCATGGTCGTTTCCCGACGGCGCGGACCGTCGTTGGGTACCGCGTGAGCCACGTACAAGGGCGCGCACGGCGCGCGAGGGCCGCACTGGCCGCCGTACTGACATGGACAGGGTTGTTGGCCGGAGCCGTCGGCTGCACCTCGGACGGCGCGATCGGAGGGGCGTTCGGCCCTCCGGCGCCCGAGGAGGTCATCCGGGTCGCGCCCGCCGACGGCAGCAAGGAGGTGCGCCCCGGCAGCACGCTGCGGGTACGGGCGCCCGAGGGGCGGCTGGAGTCGGTGAAGGTCGTCAGATCGCAGGACGCGCGGGAGTCCCCGGTTCCCGGGCGCATCTCCGCCGACGGGCGGAGCTGGAAGCCCGAGGACGAACGGCTGGCGCTCGCCGCGAGGTACACGGTCGACGCCGTGGCCCTGGACGGCGCCGGCCGCCGCTCCTCCCGCCGCACCACGTTCACCACGTACGTCCCCGAGGAACGCTTCATCGGCTACGTCGCCCCAGAACACCGCTCCGTGGTCGGCACCGGGATGATCGTCTCCCTGGCGTTCAACCGTGAGATCGTCCACCGCGCGGCGGTCGAACGGGCCATCCGGGTCACCTCCCGCCCGGCCGTCGACATCCGCCCGCACTGGTTCGGCAAGGACCGGCTCGACTTCCGGCCCGAGAATTACTGGCAGCCCGGCACCGAGGTCACCGTCGGACTGGACCTGCGGGACGTCGAGGGCGCGCCCGGCGTGTACGGACTCCAGCACCGCACGTTCTCCTTCACCGTCGGCCGCAGCCAGATCTCGGTGGTCGACGCGGGCCGGCACACCATGAAGGTGAGCCGGGACGGTGAGGAGCTCGCCACGGTGCCGATCACGGCCGGGGCGCCGAAGACCCCCACGTACAACGGGAAGATGGTGATCACCGAGATGCTCGAGGTCACCCGGATGAACGGCGCGACCGTCGGCTTCACCGACGCCGAGGGCAAGGGCGAGTACGACATCCCCGATGTCCCGCACGCCATCCGCCTGACCGAATCCGGCACCTTCCTGCACGGCAACTACTGGGCCGGGGAGGACGTCTTCGGCGACACCAACGTCAGCCACGGGTGCGTGGGACTGCACGACGTGAAGGGCGGTGGCGCGGACACCCCGGCCGGCTGGTTCTTCGACCGCAGCCTCATCGGTGACGTCGTCGAGGTGGTCAACAGCAAGGACACGACGGTCGCCCCCGACAACGGCCTCGGCGGCTGGAACATGGACTGGGAGGAGTGGACGAAGGGCAGCGCCGTGAAGTGACCCCGCGCAGTGTCTCCTTGAGGTGTCTCCTCGAGGTGTCTCCTCGTAGCGCCCCCGCGCGGACCGCCGGGAGGGCGCCCCGGTTGTGCGCCGCAGGCCATTGAATTTGGAACGGAACGGTGACAAACCTGCCGCGCCCAACGCCCCTGGCCTGTGGTTACTATGCGCCGAAGCGCGCGAGGGGCGTGCGGGGGCGCGGGTCCGGCCAGGCCCGCCGAGGGGAGAAACAAGTGAACGTGGGGCCGGTTCCGGGGGCGTCGGTTGACGCGCGGAGGCATGGTGGCAGGAAGCTGGCGGCGCTGGCACTCGGAGTGATGCTGGCGGTCACCGCGTGCGGCGGTGGGGAGACGGGCCCGGCGGCCGAGGGCAAGGGCAAGGACAAGGACTCCACCGCGGCGCAGAGCAAGCAGTCCGAGGCGGTCATCGGCATAGCGCCCAAGGACGGCGCCGAGTCCGTGAAGACCAGCGGCGCGCTGAAGGTCGACGCGACCAAGGGGAAGCTGACCGAGGTCGTCGTCAAGGCCCCGGACGGCAAGGAGGTCGACGGGGAGATATCCGGTGACGGCGCCAGTTGGACGCCGTCGGCCCACCTGGCCGCCGCCACCAGGTACACGGTGCACGCGGTCGCCGAGGATTCCGCCGGCCGCACCGCAGCCGAGGACTCCAGCTTCACCACCCTGACGCCGAAGAACACCTTCGTCGGCACCTTCACGCCCGAGGACGGCTCCAAGGTCGGTGTCGGCATGCCGTTCTCGCTCCGCTTCACCCGGGGCATCACCAACCCGGACGACGTCAAGAAGGCCATCCGCATCACGACCGAACCGCCCGTCGAGGTCGAGGGCCACTGGTTCGGCAACGACCGGCTCGACTTCCGGCCCGAGAAGTACTGGAAGTCCGGCACCAAGGTCACCGTCGACCTCGCCCTCGACGGAGTCGAGGGCCGCCCCGGCGTCTACGGCAAGCAGTCCAAGACCGTCTCCTTCACCATCGGCCGCAGCCAGGTCTCCGTCGTCGACGCCAAGAAGCACACCATGAAGGTCGAGCGGGACGGCAAGGTCATCAAGACCATCCCGATCACCGCCGGTGCCCCCGGCACCGAGACCTGGAACGGCAAGATGGTCGTCAGCGAGCGGCTCAAGGTCACCCGGATGAACGGCGCGACCGTCGGCTTCACCGACGCCGACGGCAAGGGCGAGTACGACATCAAGGACGTCCCGCACGCCATGCGTCTGAGCACCTCCGGCACCTTCATCCACGGCAACTACTGGGGCGGCGGCGCCTTCGGCAACTACAACGCCAGCCACGGCTGCATCGGGTTGCGCGACACCCGGGGCGGCTGGGACAAGAAGGCCCCGGGTGCCTGGTTCTACGAGAACACCATGATCGGCGACGTGGTCGTCGTGAAGAACTCCAACGACGCCACCATCGCCCCGGACAACGGCCTCAACGGCTGGAACATGTCCTGGGAGGAGTGGAAGGCGTAGGCCTGACCCGGTCCGTCACGGCGTACGCGGCCCCGGTGCCTGCCAAGGCACCGGGGTCGCTGCCGTCAGCCGGGTGTGATCTACCGCACCAGCCTCGTTGCCGTTAGTCACCGTGCTGTGTCTGCCCGGGGGCGACCCCCGGACCCCCGGCCGGGTGTGATCTACCGCACCAGCCTCGTTGCCGTTAGTCACCGTTAACCTGCTGGCATGACCGTACATCTCGAAGTCGCCGAGGGCGTCGGCACGCTGCGCCTGGACCGCCCGCCCATGAACGCACTGGACGTCGCCACACAGGACCGGCTGAAGGAACTCGCCGAGGAGGTCACGCGTCGCGAGGACGTACGCGCCGTCGTGATCCACGGCGGCGAGAAGGTGTTCGCGGCGGGCGCGGACATCAAGGAGATGCAGGCCATGGACCACACCGCGATGGTCCTGCGCGCCCGCGCCCTGCAGGACTCCTTCACGGCCGTGGCCTGCATCCCCAAGCCGGTGGTGGCCGCGGTGACCGGTTACGCGCTCGGTGGCGGCTGCGAACTCGCGCTCTGCGCCGACTTCCGCATCGCCGGGGAGAACGCCAAGCTGGGCCAGCCGGAGATCCTGCTCGGGCTGATCCCGGGGGCCGGCGGTACGCAGCGCCTGGCCCGCCTCATCGGCCCGTCGAAGGCGAAGGACCTCATCTTCACGGGCCGTCAGGTGAAGGCCGACGAGGCGCTCGCGCTGGGCCTGGTGGACCGTGTGGTCCCCGCCGCCGAGGTCTACGAGCAGGCGCACGCGTGGGCCGCGCGGCTCGCCAAGGGGCCGGCGATCGCGCTGCGCGCGGCCAAGGAGTCGATCGACACCGGTCTGGAGACCGACATCGACACCGGCCTCGCCGTCGAGCGCAACTGGTTCGCGGGCCTGTTCGCCACCGAGGACCGTGAACGGGGGATGCGCAGCTTCGTGGAGGACGGCCCCGGCAAGGCGAAGTTCCTCTGAACCCTCCTCCGAGGGCTTGCAATTGACGCGATGTCTGATCCGGGTCCCTCGACGGGGCGGTTTATGGGAGCCTTAACGGGCCCTTAAGTCTGCCGCGTCGAGGGAGCCTGTCGATTGCCGCACAGCGAGCCGTTGCCGCAGGTCGCAGGGGCCGCTGACGGCGCCGACGTGCCGAAGGCATATGTCGGCGGCCCGGCCCGGCACGGGGGCGTGCAGGGGGCGCATTCCCCCGGAACGACCCCGGACGCCCCACCGGACGGCCATGATGGGGCCATGACGGGGCTGGATGGCATGGAACAGCCGCGGGGAGACGGACGTGCGACCGCGTCGCGCTGGTCGCCGACGGTCGAGGACGAACACGCCCAGAAGGCACTGGAGTTGTTCGGCAACCCGACGGAGGCGGAGGTTCCGCTGCCGTCCCGCCCCGAGTCCGCCGCCACCGCACGCCGACTCACCCAGATCGTGCTCCTGCGCCAGTGGGGCCTCACCGCCGCGACCACCGAGGACGCCGTTCTGCTCGTCTCCGAGCTCGTCGGCAACGCGGTACGCCACACCGGTGCCCGCGTCTTCGGCCTCCGGCTGCGCCGCCGCCCCCGCTGGATCCGCGTCGAGGTCCGGGACCCGTCCCGCGGCCTGCCCTGTCTCATGCCGGTCCAGGAACTGGACGTCAGCGGGCGCGGTCTCTTCCTCGTCGACACCCTCGCCGACCGCTGGGGCGTCGACCTGCTCCCACGGGGCAAGACGACCTGGTTCGAGATGCGCGTCACCGACCGCTGAACCGCGGCCGCCACCAGGTCCCTCACATGCCGTCGGCCCACTCCTCCAGGGCCGCGCGGTCGGGGAAGTCGGCGACGTTCTTGTCCAGGGGGTCGTCGGTGTACTGGTGGAAGCGCCACTCCGCCTTGATGCGGGGCTTGCCCGCGGTGACGTAGTCGGCGATCCAGAGGCCGTCACCGGTGTAGGAGGTGGTGTCGACGTTGAGCCAGAAGTGCCTGTTCGCGTACAGGATCACCCTGCTGTGCGGCCGTAGTTCCTTCACCTTGCGGATGAAGCGGTCCTTCTCCGCGTTGCTCGCGCGGGTGCCCTCGCCGGTCGTCTCCCAGTCGACGGCGAGGATGTCACCCCGCTGCCCGGGAGCCTCGGAGACGAAGTGCTCCGCCTGCGCGCTCAGGTTGCCCGGCCAGAGGAAGTGGTAGAAGCCGACGACCAGTCCGGCCTCGCGGGCGTTCTCCGTCTGGGCGGAGAGTCTGGGGCTGACATAGGAACGGCCTTCCGTCGCCTTGATGAAGACGAAGGAGAGGCCGTCGGTGTCGAACGACGAGGACTGGTGCGAACTCACATCGATGCCGCGCAGCATGAGGCTCCCTGCGGTGCCGGTGGGGGGAGGGGAGTCGAATGGCTCACTGCCCTCACGGTGGCACGGGGGCCCCGCCTAAGTGGTGGAAACGTCAACTTCTCCCCGTAAGGGGTGACCGGAGGACCGCGACTCCCGCCCCGCCGACAGACCCGCCCCCAGGGGCCTGGGCCGGTCTCAGCCGTCGCACCAGCCGTGGGTCTTGCCGAACTGCAGCAGCCCGCGGCGCGCCTGGAGGATCTGCTCGCCGGTGAGCGTGGGCGCGGCGGACAGCAGGACCTCCGTGACCTCCTGGAGGTACTCCTCGGCGGTGAGCACGTCGCACAGCGAGTCGTCGCCGTCCGGATGCCTGCCCACGGCGGAGGACACCCCGCCGGCTCCCTGGGCCAGCCGTACGCCCGAGGCCTTGAGACCCCGGTCGCCCTCCTCGATCTCGAACTCCACGGCGATCCCGGGACGCAACTGGTGCTCCGGGATCCGTACGTCGTTGACGTGGAGGAAGACGTCCTCCCCGCCGTGCTCGGGAGCGATGAACCCGTAACCCCGCACGGCGTCGAACCGCACCACACGACCAGCAACCATGATTCCAACCCCCAGCAGAACACCGGACCCCATGTGCGGACCCCGTGCCCGAGCCCCGTGTCCGGGCCCCATGTCCGGACCAGAGTCCCAGCGGACAAGAATACGCCGCCGCCCGGCCTGCCGTCAGCTGTGGGCCGGAGCCCTGGACGGGCACACCCGCCGGGAGCGAAGGGAAGCGGTACGCCGAACGGGCAGCGGCCGAACAGGTGAATCTGAGGCGTTGTCCCCCGCCCTGGCCGGCCGACCGGAACCTCCTGCACGGCGGGGAAGCCCGGCGGGCGGTGGTCCGGTGGCGTCTGCTCCGGAGGAACGGGTTCCCGCAGGCCGCCGTGCGGCGGCGCCCCTGCTCGAGCAAGCTCATGGCAAAGCGGGACCACGTCCGCGCATGTGCCGAATGGAGGCGTCCTTGAAAACAGCCCTGCGCCTGGCCCTGGCCACCGTTCTGTCCACCGGGGCCGTGTGGGCCACGGCATCGGTCCCGGCTGCGTCGGCCGCGGCCGAACCACTGCGGTACGTCGCGCTCGGCGATTCCTTCGCGGCCGCACCACTGGTGCCGCCCGTCGACCCGGCCGACCTGAGGTGCCTGCGCTCCCTGGCCGACTATCCCCACATCGCGGCCGAGGCCCTCGGTGCGAAACTCACCGACGTCAGCTGCTCCGGCGCCACCAGCGGCCATCTGAGCACCGCCCAGCACCCGGGAACCGCGCCCCAGTACGAAGCACTCAAGCCCGACACCGACATCGTCAGCATCACCATCGGCGGCAACGACACCGACCTGTTCAACGAGGTGCTGGGCTGCGTCAACATCCTGCCCCAGCCTCACGGCACCAGCTGCGCGGAGAAGAACACCGCCGGCGGCACCGACAAGGTCAGGGCCCGCATCGACGCCTGGGCACCGTCCTTCGCCGCCGTCCTGGACGGCATCGCCCGACGGGCACCGCGTGCCGAGGTCTTCGTCGTCGGCTACGGCGACTACTTCCGCACCGACGGCTGCCACCCCGCCCAGCCCTTCTGGAAGCAGGACGCCAACCACCTCCAAGGCGCGGTCAACCACCTCAACACCGTGCTGAAACAGACGGCCGAAAAGCACCGCGCCGCCTTCGTCGACACCTACACCCCGGGCACCGGACACGACGTCTGCGCCGCCCCCGCCGACCGCTACATCGAGGGCCTGATCCCCACCCGTGCGGCCGCGCCGCTGCATCCCAACGCTTCGGGGGCCCGGGCCGTCGGCGAGGCCCTCGCCGCGGCCGTTCGCGCGACGTAGGCGCCGTCCCGCGGCCTTCGGCTCAGGGCCTGTTCCCTCAGCACTCGATGATGTTGACCGCCAGCCCGCCCCGCGCCGTCTCCTTGTACTTGACGGACATGTCCGCGCCGGTGTCCTTCATCGTCTTGATGACCTTGTCGAGGGACACCTTGTGCGAGCCGTCGCCGCGCAGGGCCATGCGCGCGGCGGTGACCGCCTTCACCGCCGCCATGCCGTTGCGCTCGATGCACGGGATCTGGACGAGGCCGCCGACCGGGTCGCAGGTCAGGCCGAGGTTGTGCTCCATGCCGATCTCCGCGGCGTTCTCGACCTGCTCCGGCGAGCCGCCCATCACCTCGGCGAGGGCGCCCGCCGCCATCGAGCAGGCGGAGCCGACCTCGCCCTGGCAGCCCACCTCGGCGCCGGAGATGGAGGCGTTCTCCTTGAAGAGCATGCCGATCGCGCCGGCCGCGAGCAGGAAGCGGACCACCCCCTCCTCGTCGGCACCGGGGACGAAGTTCATGTAGTAGTGCAGGACGGCGGGGATGATGCCGGCCGCACCGTTGGTCGGGGCGGTGACGACGCGGCCGCCGCCGGCGTTCTCCTCGTTCACGGCCATGGCGTAGAGCGTGATCCACTCCATGGCGAGGGCCTTCGGGTCGCCCTCGGAGCGCAGCTTGCGCGCCGTGTTCGCGGCGCGGCGGCGCACCTTCAGTCCGCCCGGCAGGATGCCCTCGCGGGACATGCCGCGCGCCACGCACGCCTGCATCACCCGCCAGATCTCCAGCAGATCCTGGCGGACCTCCTCCTCGCTCCGCCAGGAGCACTCGTTCTCCAGCATCAGCGCGGAGATGGACAGGCCCGTCTCCCGGGTCAGGCGCAGCAGCTCGTCGCCGGTGCGGAAGGGGTACTTCAGGACCGTGTCGTTGAGCTTGATGCGGTCCGCGCCCACCGCCTCCTCGTCGACGACGAAGCCGCCGCCCACCGAGTAGTACGTCTTCGACAGCACCTCGGCGCCGGACGCGTCGAAGGCCTGGAGGGTCATGCCGTTCGCGTGGTACGGGAGCGCCTTGCGGCGGTGCAGCACCAGGTCGTCGTCGAAGGAGAACGCGATCTCGTGGTCGTCGAGCAGCCGCAGGCGGCCCGATTCCTTGATCTTCTCCACCCGCTCGTCGGCCGTCTCCACGTCCACCGTGCGGGGCGAGTCGCCCTCCAGGCCGAGCAGCACCGCCTTGGGAGTGCCGTGGCCGTGGCCGGTGGCGCCCAGCGAGCCGTACAGCTCCGACCGGACCGAGGCGACCGAGTCCAGCAGGCCCTCGTTGTCCAGCCGCCGGGCGAACATGCGGGCGGCCCGCATCGGGCCGACCGTGTGCGAGCTGGACGGACCGATGCCGATCGAGAAGAGGTCGAAGACCGAGAGGGCCACGGGGGGACTCCTAGGGGTTCGGTGGACGGCGCTGTCCGCCGGGGCAGGGCCGGGAAAGGCCGGGGAAGGGAGATTCGGCACTGGATGCGCGCGGTGCATGGTGCGGGGCACCGTGCCCACCGATCCAGTGTGCGCGATGCCCCGCCCGTACGAACAAAAGCGTACGAAATTGTGAAAACTGCGAAACTACTTCAGACCCGGGTACAGCGGGTACTTCTCGGCGAGCGCGGTCACCCGGGCCCGGAGCGCCTCGACGTCGGCGGCCCCGAAGGGAGAGGACGCCTTGAGCGTCTCGGCGATCACGTCCGCCACCTCGGCGAAGTCCTCGGCCGTGAAGCCGCGGGTGGCCAGGGCGGGCGTGCCGATCCGCAGACCCGAGGTGACCATCGGGGGGCGCGGGTCGTTCGGGATCGCGTTGCGGTTGACGGTGATGCCGACCTCGTGGAGACGGTCCTCGGCCTGCTGCCCGTCCAGCTCGGAGTCGCGCAGGTCGACCAGGACCAGGTGCACGTCCGTGCCGCCGGACAGCACGTCCACGCCCACGGCCTTGACGTCGTCCCTGACCAGGCGCTCGGCCAGGATGCGGGCGCCCTCCAGGGTGCGGCGCTGCCGGTCCTTGAAGTCCTCGGACGCGGCGACCTTGAAGGCGACGGCCTTGGCCGCGATCACGTGCTCCAGCGGGCCGCCCTGCTGGCCGGGGAAGACCGCGGAGTTGATCTTCTTGGCCAGTTCGGCCGTGGAGAGGATCACACCGCCGCGCGGACCACCGAGGGTCTTGTGCGTGGTCGTGGTGACGACGTGGGCGTGCGGGACCGGGTTCGGGTGCAGGCCCGCCGCGACCAGACCGGCGAAGTGCGCCATGTCGACCATGAGGTAGGCGCCGACCTCGTCCGCGATCCGGCGGAACGCGGCGAAGTCCAGCTGACGCGGGTACGCCGACCAGCCGGCGACGATCAGCTTCGGCTTGCTCTCCTTGGCCAGCCGCTCGACCTCGGCCATGTCGACCTGGCCGTCGTCGCCGACGTGGTACGCGACCACGTCGTAGAGCTTGCCGGAGAAGTTGATCTTCATGCCGTGGGTCAGGTGCCCGCCGTGCGCGAGGTTCAGGCCCATGATCGTGTCACCGGGCTTGAGCAGCGCGAACATCGCGGCGGCGTTGGCCTGCGCACCCGAGTGCGGCTGCACGTTCGCGTGCTCGGCGCCGAAGAGTTCCTTGACCCGGTCGATGGCGATCTGCTCGATCACGTCGACGTGCTCACAGCCGCCGTAGTAGCGGCGGCCGGGGTAGCCCTCGGCGTACTTGTTGGTGAGGACCGTGCCCTGGGCCTCCATGACCGCGACCGGGGCGAAGTTCTCCGAGGCGATCATCTCGAGGGTGGACTGCTGACGGTGCAGCTCGGCGTCGACCGCCGCCGCGACGGCCGGGTCGAGCTCGTGCAGCGGGGTGTTCAGAAGCGACATGGTCACGGCCTCCTCAGCCCTGGATGAAGGCGTCGTACTCGGCGGCCGAGAGCAGGTCGGCAGGCTCGTCGCTCACCCGCACCTTGAACAGCCAGCCGTCCTCGAAGGGGGCCGAGTTCACCAGCGACGGGTCGTTCACCACGTCCTCGTTGACCTCGGTGACCTCACCGGTGACCGGGCAGTACAGGTCGCTGACCGACTTGGTCGACTCCAGCTCGCCGCAGGTCTCACCCGCGGTCACGGTGTCGCCGACCCCGGGGAGCTGGACGAACACGATGTCGCCGAGCGCGTTGGCCGCGTGCTCCGTGATGCCGATCGCCGACACGCCGTCCTCGGCGGCCGTCAGCCACTCGTGTTCCTTGCTGTAGCGGAGCTGCTGGGGGTTGCTCATGATCTGGATCCTCCTGTGTGCGAGGGACCGCCGGGATCGACGGCGAAGAAAGGGGGTGAAAGGGGGTGGAGGGGGGAGGGGGCCCGGGGGTCACGGGACCGGCCCGGGGTCGGCTGACGGCGGAAGCGCGGGTGAGCGGGTGCGCCGCGTCCGGCCTCGGCCGGTACGGCCGGACACGCGGCCCACGTCCTACGACGGCGTCACTTCTGCCGCTTGTAGAACGGCAGCGCCACGACCTCGTACGGCTCGTGGTTGCCACGGATGTCCACGCCCACGCCCGGGGTACCCGGCTCCGAGTGCGCCACGTCGACGTACGCCATCGCGATCGGCTTGCCCAGCGTCGGTGCGGGCGCGCCGGAGGTGACCTCGCCGATCACCTCGCCGCCGGCCACCACCGGGTACCCGGCGCGCGGGACCCGGCGGCCCTCGGCGACCAGGCCCACCAGGGCGCGGGGCGGGGTCCGCTCGGCACGGGCGGCGGCCTCGGTCAGGGCGGCACGGCCCACGAAGTCGCCCTCCTTCTCGAACTTCACGACCCGGCCGAACCCGGCGTCGAACGGCGTCAGCGAGGCGCTCAGCTCATTGCCGTACAGCGGCATGCCGGCCTCCAGGCGCAGCGTGTCCCGGCAGGCCAGCCCGCACGGGACCAGCCCCACGCCCTCGCCCGCCCCGGTCAGCGCCTGCCACACCTCGACCGCGTGCTCCGGCGCGACGAACAGCTCGAAGCCGTCCTCGCCGGTGTAGCCGGTACGGGCGATGAGCGCGGGGACGCCGGCGACCGTGCCGGGCAGGCCGGCGTAGTACTTCAGGCCGTCCAGGTCGGCATCGGTGAGGGCCTTGAGGATGCCGGCGGCCTCGGGGCCCTGTACGGCGATCAGCGCGTACGCGTCGCGGTCGTCGCGGACCTCGGCGTCGAAGCCCGCCGACCGCTCCACGAGGGCGTCCAGCACCACCTGGGCGTTGGAGGCGTTGGCGACGACCAGGTACTCGGGGGCCTCGGTCTCACCGAGGCGGTAGACGATCAGGTCGTCCAGGATGCCGCCGTCCTCGCTGCAGATCATGGTGTAGCGGGCGCGGCCGGGCTTGACGGTCCCGATGTTGCCGATCAGGGCGTAGTCCAGGAACCGCGCCGCCTGCGGGCCGGTGACGGTGATCTCGCCCATGTGCGAGAGGTCGAAGAGGCCCGCCTTCGTGCGCACGGCGTTGTGCTCGTCGCGCTCGGAGCCGTAGCGCAGGGGCATGTCCCAGCCGGCGAAGTCGGTCATCGTGGCGCCGAGCGAACGATGCAGGGCGTCGAGCGCTGTCCGGCGGAGTTCGGTACTGCTCATCGGTCGGTCTCCCAGGGCGATGGGGTCCCCGCCGGCCGGGGCCGAGCACGGGGAGGGTGAGGACGTTCCTCCCCATCTGTCATCGGAACCTGAGAGGTTCGCCATGACCGTCCGCGCAGGGGACGTCACGGCTTGCACCTTGGGTGGAGCCGCCGGAAACTCGCACGGCGGCCCGCTTTTCAGATGTGCCTGGCCCGCGCGGTAACGGTGCCTGAGAGATTCAAGGGAGGGACTTGCTCCTTCGGCGCCCCGGCGAAACGTGCCAGGGACTCTCCCGCGCGGATTCAAACGGCCGGTATGCAGTTGGCGCGCTCATCATTGCACGCATCGTGAGGCTTCGGCAGGGGGACCTTTCCTTCGTACGCACAGGGTGTTCAGGCCTGTACGGACGGCTGTGACAGGTCTGTATCGGGAAACGGACGGAATGAAGAGGCTCCGCCGTTACCGTCTCTTTACACTCGACGGGGACGGTGCTCAGGCGCCTGCCCCAGGGGAGGACTCACGGTGAACAGGACCACGGCGTACGCCACCACGGGTGTCGCGCCGCCCGAGCAGCAGGCCCCTTCGGCCCGGGAGGCCCGCGGCGCGCGGCCGTCGCCCGTCGTCCGCGACCTGCGCGGGTGCGCCGGCCGCGGTCCGCACGTCCTGGTCTTCGGCCCCCGCGACCTCGTCGTGGTCACCGGACTGCCCGGCAGCGGCAAATCCACACTGATGCGGCGCGCGGTGCGCGGCACCCGTATCGACTCCCAGGACACCCGCGACCGCTGGGACCGCCGCATGCCGCGCCTCCTGCCGTACGCGGTGTACCGGCCCCTGGTCCGTCTCGACCACTACGCCGGGCTGCGCCGCGCCCTGCGCGCCGGCGAGGGGGTCGTCGTGCACGACTGCGGTACCCACGCCTGGGTGCGCCGCTGGCTGGCCCGCGAGGCCCGCCGCCGGGGCGCGGGGCTGCATCTGCTGCTGCTCGACGTCCCCCCCGGGCAGGCGCTGGACGGGCAGCGTGAGCGCGGCCGCGGCGTCTCCCGGTACGCCTTCCTGCGGCACCGCACCGCCGTCGGCCGGGTGCTGCGGTCCGTGGAGCGCGGCGACCCGCCCGCGGGCTGCGGCTCGGCGGTCCTGATCGACCGGGACGCGGCGAACGCGCTGCACCGCATCGACTTCACGAGCTGACGGCTGCACGGGCTGACGGCCCCGGCGCGGCAGCGGTTAGCCTTTTCAGCCACAGCAGTGGTTCCAGGCAGGCGGTAGGCAGATGGACTTCCCGGCGGGCTTCTCCGCGGACTTCCCGGCACAGACTCACCCCCATCCGCACGGAGGATGGCCCGGCAACGAGTTGGAGGAGGTGCTCTCCGCCTCCCTCGGTGTCCCCTCGGCGGACGGCCGGATCATCGAGGTGCTGGGCAGGAGCTTCGTCTGGGTCCCGCTGCCGAACGGCGGCGGTCCGCACAGCGGCCCGCTGGACCTGCCCACCCTGGAGATCGAGGGGCAGGCGTACGTCCCGGTCTTCAGCTCCGAGGAACAGTTCCGCCAGGTCGTCGGCTCCCCCATGTCGTTCACCGTCGCGCCCGCGGTGGAGTTCGCGCGGGGTCTGCCGCCGCAGGCCGGGATCGCGGTGAACCCCGGCGGCGTGGTCGGCGTCCCGCTGCCGCCGCCCGCCGTGGCCGAACTGTGCCTGGCCGGACGCGGCCCGCTGGACGGTCCGGCGGGCGGCGGCCGGGTCAAGCTGTTCGAGCCCGACTGGCAGGACGACCCGGTGGACTTCCTCGCCGCCGCGGGCGCGGAGTTCGAGTCGATCGGCGTCGTCAGCACCGCCCGCCGCTGCCTCGCCGAGATAGAGACCGCGGACCCGGTGCTGTTCGTCGGGGTCGAACTGTCCCAGTGGGAGGGCGATCTGCGGGTCCTGCCCGGCGACGCCCTGGGCCGCGCGCTGGGCCGCCGGCCGGTGAAGTGGCCCGTCAACCTGGTCCTCCTGGACGTGGCCCAGGACCCGGTCGGCCAATGGATGCGCGACCGCGTCCGCCCGTTCTACCAGCGCGAGGGCTAGAGCCTGTCCGGCGGAGCGAGGGGGAGGCCCCCGTCCGGGGGCTCGCCGGTGCCCGGCGGACGGGCGGAGCCCCCGGGCCGCGGGCGGCTTAAGCTAGGTTCATTGGCTGGGGCGAGGGTGTTGTACGGAGGGGCGATACAAAGTGAGCGCTGGCACCGCGGCGGCCGGGCAGGTCGAGCACATGCTGCGCCAGGTGACCCCCGGGCGTTACGACGCCTATGAGGCGTTGCTTCGCGCGCTCGCGACCCCCTCCTCCGGTCATGTCTGGATGCTGCTGTGGCACGGTCAGGCCGGCTCCCCGGACGCCCAGTACGGGAACATGGAGGTCGGCGGCTTCGGCTACGCGCCCTGCGTGACCTCCGCCCAGGAGCTGTCCGCCAGTGGCTGGAACCGGTCGTACGAGGTCGTCGACGGCCTCGAGGCCGCCCGCGCCCTCTACCCCGACCGCTACGGCCTCTGGCTCAACCCGCACGCCCCCGGCGGCGGCCTCGGCATCCCGTGGCTCGATCTGCGCCGGCTCGCCACCGGCCTCGACCGGCAGCCCGCCGGACCCCTGCGGCTGTCCGAACCCGCCATCGAGATCCCCCAGTTCTACGCCCTGCTCACGCAGAACGCGCACCGTACGCCCGCCGTGCGCGCGTTGCGCCGCGCCTGGGTGCAGCCGGCGCTGGGCGCGCCGTATCTCGCCATCGGGCTGGACGTGTACGACACTTCGCCGCCGGCCGTCGACGCGGTGCGCGCGATGATGCAGCAGTCCATCGGTGCCGTCCCGGACGGGCTCCCGGTGTCGACCGTCGCGATGACCGACGAGCACGACCCGGTCGCCATGTGGCTGCGGGCCAACGCCCGCCCGTTCTACGACCGTGAGGCCCACGGGGCCGTTCCGCCCCCCGTCGCCGGCTCCGGCTACCCGCCCGCGCACCAGCACTGACCGGGCCGTATCCGCCGGAGGCCGGGGCCGTCGTACCCGCCGTTACTGACTCAGCGTGACGGTGTCCACATGGTGGACGCGAGTGCCGGCGGTGAGCGTCCGCGCCCCCGACGAGACTGATGTCACGTCAGTTTTTCGGTCGTATGTGCTCGGCTATGACCAGTTGACCGCCTGTCACCTGCGGTTTCACCCGTTCTTCACGCCGTTCGGCGCTTCCCGGGCGGCTGTTGGGGGAGGCGCCGGATATCTCGGGATGGTCACTTCCCGGCGGAGGGGCGCCTGAAGCGTCCCTTATGTCAACTGTTCAGATCTCAGGTAGGTATCACCGCTATCCGGACTGTTCTCGACTCGCTGTGAACATCTGTAGTGTTCGGCCGGTCAAGATGCATCCACATAGCGGACCCGGAGTGGCCCCAATATGCGCATAACCAAGTCCCGAGCGGCTCGGGCGATCACGGCCGCGGTGGCGGTCGCTCTGATCGCCACGGGCTGCTCCAGCGACCGGGACAGTGACAACAAGAGCGACGGCAAGAAGGACACCTTCGTCTTCGCCGGCGCCGGTGACCCTGGCTCCCTGGACCCTGCCCTCGCCAGCGACGGTGAAACCTTCCGTGTGACGCGGCAGGCGTTCGAGGCTCTCATCGAGCACGAGTCCGGCGGCAGCGAAATGGTCGGCGGTCTCGCCGAGGACTGGTCCAGCAACGACAAGGGCACCGTCTGGACCTTCAACCTCCGCAAGGGCGTGAAGTTCCACGACGGCGAGGCGTTCAACGCCGAGGCCGTCTGCGCCAACTACGACCACTGGTTCAACTGGACGGGCACCTACCAGTCCAGCGCGGTCTCCTACTACTGGCAGACCATCATGGGCGGCTTCGCGAAGAACGAGGACAAGGAGACGCCCGAGGCGAACTACAAGTCCTGCACCGCGAAGGACGAGAACACCGCCGTCATCGAGGTCAAGGAGCCCTCCGCCAACCTCCCCGGCGGCTTCTCCCTCAACGCCCTGGCGATCCACTCGCCGAAGGCGATCGAGGAGTACAAGAAGCAGGACGCCTCCGCCAAGGGCGACGCCATCACGTACCCCAAGTACAGCCAGGAGGCCGGCACGGTCGCCGGTACCGGCCCGTACAAGATCACGAAGTGGAACAAGGGCAACAAGGAAGTTTCCCTCGAGCGCTTCGACGACTACTGGGGCGAGAAGGCGAAGATCAAGAACCTGGTCTTCCGCACGATCTCCGACGAGCAGACGCGCCGCCAGGCGCTCCAGGCCGGTGACATCGACGGCTACGACCTCGTCGCGCCGGCCGACGTCACGACCCTCGAGAAGCAGGGGTACGTCGTCCCGACCCGTGGCGTCTTCAACCTCTTCTACGTGGGCATGAGCCAGGAGGCCAACCCCGCGCTCAAGAAGAAGGAAGTCCGCCAGGCGATCGCGCAGTCGATCGACAAGGAGAACCTGGTCAAGACCCAGCTGCCCGAGGGCGGCAAGGTCGCCGACCAGTTCATGCCCGACACGATCGAGGGCTACTCCAAGGGCGTCAAGCAGTACCCCTTCGACACGGACGCCGCCAAGAAGCTCCTGAAGAAGGCCGGCCAGGAGAAGCTGAAGGTCGACTTCTGCTACCCGACCGAGGTCACCCGCCCGTACATGCCTGCCCCGCAGGACCTGTTCGAGCTGATGAAGGCCGACCTGGAGAAGTCCGGCATCACCGTCACGCCCAAGGCGATGAAGTGGGCCCCGGACTACCTGGACGCCACCGAGTCGGGCTCCTGTGACCTGCACATGCTCGGCTGGACCGGTGACTTCAACGACGGCTTCAACTTCATCGGCACCTGGTTCTCCGGGTACGACAAGCAGTGGGGCTTCAAGGACAAGAAGGTCTTCGACGCCGTGAACGCCGGCTCGAAGCTCGGCAAGCACGACGAGCGCGTCGCCGCGTACACGAAGGCCAACGAGGTCGTCATGGACTACCTGCCGGGTGTCCCGATCTCGTCCTCCCCGCCGGCCATCGCCTTCGGCAAGAACGTGAACCCGCCGAACGTCTCCCCGCTGACGCAGGAAGTCTTCTCCGAGGCCTCCTTCAAGTAAGCGCGTAAGCGGCAGGAAACGAAGAAACGAAAAACGGGGGGTCCGCCCGGCCGCCGCAACTCGGCGGCCGGGCGGGTCCATTCATGTAAGACATCACGCAAGAAAGGGGCATGCGGGGTGCTGCGTCTCGTCGTACGAAGACTGCTCCAGCTCATACCCACGCTGCTCGGCCTGTCGGTACTGCTCTTCCTGTGGCTCGACCGGCTGCCCGGCGGACCCGCCTCAGCGATCCTGGGGGAAAAGGCCACCGAGGCCGAAGTAATCCGCATCAACCGTGCGCTCGGGCTGGACCAGCCCGTCTACGTCCAGTACTGGCGCTTCCTCAAGCGCATCGCCGAACTCGACCTGGGCACCAGCACCCAGACCGGACAGCCGGTATGGGACGAGTTCGTCCTGCGCTTCCCCGCCACCGTGGAGCTGTCCCTCCTCGCGATCCTCATCGCCGTGGCCGTCGGCATCCCGCTCGGTTACTTCGCCGCCCGCAACCGCGGCGGCTGGCTCGACGTCTCCGCGGTCTCCGGCTCGCTCATCGGCATCTGTATCCCGGTCTTCTTCCTCGCCCTGATCCTCAAGAGCGTCTTCGCCGTCCAGCTGGGGCTCTTCCCCGTCTCCGGACGCCTGGAGACCGGCATCGACGCCACGAGCGTGACCGGTTTCGCCGTCCTGGACGGCATCCTCACCGGGGAGTTCGACGCCGCCGGGGACGCGCTCCATCACCTGGTCCTGCCCGCCGTCGCCCTGTCCTCCATCCCGCTCGCGGTCATCGTGCGCATGACCCGCGCCAGCGTTCTCGAGGTGCAGGACGAGGACTACGTCCGCACCGCCGAGGCCAAGGGCCTCAAGCGGAGCGTCGTCCGCGGCCGGCACGTGCTGCGCAACGCGATGCTCCCCGTGGTGACCGCGGTCGGCCTGCTCACGGGCTCCCTGCTGTCCGGCGCGGTCCTGACCGAGTCCGTGTTCGACTTCGGCGGTATCGGCTCCTTCATCCGGACCGCGATCGACGGCCGCGACTACCCCGTGCTCGTCGGGTTCATCATGTTCATCGCGATGGTGTACGTCCTGATCAACCTGCTGGTGGACGTGGCGTACAGCCTCATCGACCCGAGAGTGCGGGTGCACTAGCGTGAGCGTCGCCACCAAGACCGAGAAGATCCAGCGCCTCGCGGAACTGACCGCGACCAAGGAGACCAGCACCGGCGCCAGCCTGTGGCGGGAGGCCTTCCGCCGTCTCAGGCGCAGCAAGATGGCGATCATCGGCGCGGCCGTCATCGCCCTGTTCGTCCTCGTCGCGATCGTCGGGCCCTACCTCACCCCGTACGCCCCGACTGCCCAGACCTGGCGGGGCGAGGTCTTCCCCAACCGGGGTGAGTTCGTCGGCCCGCGCGGCGGGAACTGGTTCGGAATCGACCACCTCGGCCGGGACATGTTCTCCCGCATGCTGGTCGGCGCCCGCCAGACGCTGCTCGTCGGCGTCGTCGCCACGCTCATCGGCCTGACCATCGGCTTCCTGATCGGCGGCCTCTCCGGAGCCGCCGCCACCCTCGGCGGCGACACCGGAAAGCGCATCGACTCCGTCATCATGCGCTTCATCGACATGATGCTGGCGATGCCCTCGCTGCTGCTGGCCGTGTCCATCGCGGCCGTCATGGGCCAGTCGCTGACCACCGTGATGATCGCCGTGGGTGTCGTCCAGATCCCGGTGTTCGCCCGGCTGCTGCGCGGTTCCATGCTGGCGCAGGGCGGCGCGGACTACGTGCTCGCGGCCAAGTCCCTCGGGGTGCGCAAGCGACGCATCGTGGTCTCGCAGATCATCCCCAACTCGCTCAGCCCGGTGATCGTGCAGGCCACGCTCTCCCTGGCCACCGCGATCATCGAGGCGGCCGCCCTGTCCTACCTGGGCCTGGGCAACCCCGACCCGGCCATCCCCGAGTGGGGCGTCATGCTCGCCCAGGCGCAGCGCTTCTTCGACAACGCGCCGATGATGGCGGTCTACCCCGCCGTCGGCATCATCATCACCGCCCTCGGCTTCACCCTCCTCGGCGAGGCCATGCGGGAAGCCCTCGACCCGAAGCTGAGGGGCTGAACCACCATGTCTCTGCTCACTGTCGACGAACTGACCGTCACCTTCGGCGGCCGCGGCCGCAAGGAGTCCCGGGCGGTCGACGGCGTCTCCTTCGAGGTCGACCAGGGCCAGGTCGTGGGCCTGGTCGGTGAGTCCGGCTGCGGAAAGTCCGTCACCTCCCTGGCCCTGATGGGCCTGCTCCCCACCAAGGGCCTCACCATCGGCGGCCGCGCCGAATTCGACGGCACGGACCTGTTCACCATGAACCCGTCCGCCCGTCGCAACCTGCGCGGCAGCGAAATGGCGATGATCTTCCAGGACCCGCTGTCCTCGCTCAACCCGGTCGTTCCGGTCGGCGTGCAGGTCACCGAGATCCTGGAGCGCCACCGCGGGATGAAGGGCGAGGCCGCCCGCAAGGAGGCCGCCCACCTGCTGGACCGGGTCGGCATCCCCGACCCGACCCGGCGGCTCAAGGAGTACCCGCACCAGCTCTCCGGCGGTATGCGCCAGCGCGCGCTGATCGCCATGGCGGTGGCCTGCGCCCCGCGCATGCTCATCGCCGACGAGCCCACCACGGCCCTCGACGTGACCATCCAGGCGCAGATCCTGGAGCTGCTCAAGGAACTCGTGGACCAGGAGGGCACCGCCCTGCTGATGATCACCCACGACCTCGGCGTGGTCGCCGGCCTCTGCGACCAGGTCAACGTGCTCTACGCGGGCAAGGTCGTGGAGTCCGCCGGGCGCCGCGAGCTGTTCGCCCACCCCACCCACCCCTACGCGCACGGACTGCTGGGTTCCATCCCGCGTCTGGACTCGCCCCGGGGAGAGTCCCTCAAGCCCATCCGCGGTTCCATCAACGACCGCATCGCCTGGGCCGACGGCTGCGCCTTCGCGCCCCGCTGCGACCGGTACGAGATGGGCTGCCTGACCGGCACCCCGCAGCTCACCGAGCCGCGCGCCGCCGGTCACCAGGCGCGGTGCGTCAACCCCGTGCTCGACGACGCGAAGGCCGAGGAGGTCCCCGCATGAGCCTGCTCGAACTGGACGGCGTCAAGGTCCACTTCCCCATCAAGAAGGGCGTGCTGTTCGACCGTACGGTCGGCCACGTCTACGCCGTGGACGGGGTGTCCCTGAAGGTCGAGGCCGGCGAGACCTACGGCCTGGTCGGCGAGTCCGGCTGCGGAAAGACCACCCTCGGGCGGTCGGTGCTGCGGCTGGTGGACATCACCGAGGGGTCCGTCGTCCTCGACGGCACCGACCTGGCGAAGCTGCCCGGTGAGGAGATGCGCCGCTTCCGGCGCCGGCTCCAGATGGTCTTCCAGGACCCGCTGGGCTCGCTCAACCCCCGGCAGAACATCGAGTCGATCCTGTCCGAGGGCATGGTCGCCCACGGCATCGGCAAGGACCAGGAGGAGCGCCGGGAGAAGATCAAGTCGATCCTGGACAAGGTCGGCCTGCCCTCCAACGCGCTCGCCCGCTACCCGCACGAGTTCTCCGGCGGCCAGCGCCAGCGCATCGGCATCGCCCGCGCCCTCGTCCTCGAACCGGACGTGATCATCTGCGACGAGCCGGTCTCCGCGCTCGACGTGTCGGTCCAGGCCCAGGTCATCAACCTGCTGGAGGACCTCCAGGAGGAACTCGGCCTGACCTACCTGGTGATCGCCCACGACCTCGCGGTGGTCCGGCACATCTCCGACACGATCGGCGTGATGTACCTGGGTTCGCTGGTCGAGGAGGCACCGAGCGACGCGCTGTACGCCGAGCCCAAGCACCCGTACACCAAGGCCCTGATGTCGGCGGTGCCGGTGCCGGACCCGGAGGTGGAGGACAAGCGCGAGCGCATCCTGCTCACCGGTGACCTGCCCTCCCCGGCGAACCCGCCCAGCGGCTGCCGCTTCCACACCCGCTGCCCCTGGGCCCAGGCCGAGCGGTGCGCGACCGAACGGCCGGAACTGAAGGACGTCGGCGGCGGCCACCGGGTGGCCTGCCACTACACCGCCGAGATCGCGGCCGGGACGCTGAAGCGGAGCCAGGGCGAGGTGGTGTCGGCGACCCGCGAGGGCGTCGAGGACGCCCCGCCGTCGGTGGGTTCCGATGACGTGACGGTGCCGGAGCAGTCCGGGGAGCCGGTGAAGGAGAGCGCGGCGGAGAAGCCCGAGACCTCGCCGGAGAAGGCCGAGCCGGAGTCCGCGGAGGAGCCCGAGCTCGAGTCCGCGGAGAAGGCCGAGACCTCGCCGGAGAAGCCCGAGACCTCGGCGGAGAAGCCCGAGCCGGAGTCCGCGGAGGAGAACGAGTCCGCGGAGGAGGCCGAGCCCGAGTCCGCGGAGAAGGCGTCCGCGGAGGAGCCGGAGGCCCCCGCGGAGGAGAAGGGCGCTGCGAAGAAGGCCGTTTAGCCTCTGCCGCGCGTTCGCCGGTGTGCACCGAACCCCTCGCCTTGGTTTGTAAGGCGAGGGGTTCTTGCTGAGTCAGAATATGAGGGTGCTCCAGCAACTCTTCAGCCCGTCCCTCCTGCACGCGCTCGACCTGATCGGCATCTTCGTCTTCGCGATCTCGGGCGCCCTGCTGGCCGTTCGCAAGAACCTCGATGTCTTTGGCATCGCGGTCCTCGCGGAGGCCACCGCCCTCGGCGGCGGACTCTTCCGTGATGTGGTCATCGGCGCCGTGCCGCCCGCCGCCTTCACGGACCTGGGATACTTCGTCACCCCGCTGCTCGCCGTGGCGCTGGTGTTCTTCCTGCATCCGCACGTGGAGCGCATCCAGAACGCCATCAGCTTCTTCGACGCCGCCGGGCTCGGTCTGTTCTGCGTCGTCGGCACCGCCAAGGCGTACGACTACGGGCTCAGCGCGACCTCCTCCGCCTGCCTCGGCCTGGCCACCGCGGTGGGCGGCGGCGTGGTGCGGGACGTGCTCGCCAACGAGGTGCCCTCGCTGCTGCGCTGGGACCGTGATCTCTATGCGGTACCGGCGATGGTCGGCGCGACCATGGCGGCGCTGTGCCTCCGCTTCGACGCGCTGAACGCGTTCACCAGCACCCTTGCCGTGCTCACGGCGTTCACGCTGCGACTGCTGGCGCTGCGGTACCACTGGCGGGCGCCCCGCGCGTGGCAGCGGCGCTCGACGGCCCGCGAGGAGGAGTAGGACGGGCCGGTGCGGGAGAGGGGGAGGACGTTCGACAAAGCTACCGCTTAGTAGCTATTTCTTGTACTCTTCATCCATGCCAGAAGCAGCCTCCGCCCAGGTCGCGACCCGGGCCACCGTCGGTGACAGCGAGTTCGACCGCGACACCGCGGTGGCGCTCCGCGCGCCGGGCGTCTACGACGTCGACCTCTCCGTCGGCTGGACGATCATCAACGCCGTCAACGGCGGCTATCTGCTGGCCGTCCTGGGCCGCGCCCTCGCCGACGCCCTGCCGCACCCGGACCCGTTCACCATCTCCGCGCACTACCTGACCGCCTCCCGGCCGGGCCCGGCGGTCGTCCGCACCGAGACCGTGCGCACCGGGCGCACCCTGTCGACCGGTCAGGCGTCCCTCCTCCAGTACGACGACGAGGGCCGCGAGGTCGAACGCATCCGCGTACTGGCCTCCTACGGCGACCTGGACACCCTCCCCGACGACGTCCGTACGACGGCCCGGCCGCCCGCGCTACCGCCCATGGAGCAGTGCTTCGGCCCCGAGGACGGTCCGACCCCCGTCGACGGCAGCTCCGCCATCACCGAGCGGCTGATGCTCAAGCTCGACCCGTCGACCCTCGGCTGGGCCCTCGGTCAGCCCTCCGGCAAGGGGGAGATGCGGGCCTGGTTCGGGCTCGCCGACGGCCGGGACGCCGACCCGTTCTCCCTGCTGCTCGCGGTGGACGCGCTGCCGCCCACCGCCTTCGAGCTCGGGCTCACCGGCTGGGTCCCCACGGTCGAGCTGACGGCGCACGTCCGTTCCCGTCCGGCGCCCGGCCCGCTGCGGGTGTCGATCACCACCCGCAACCTCGCCGGCGGCTTCCTGGAGGAGGACGCCGAGGTCTGGGACAGCGCGGACCGGCTGGTGGCCCAGTCCCGCCAGCTTGCCCGCGTACGGCTGCCCTGAGGGGCCCGGCAGGCACCGCGCCGGGGCTGCCGGGCCCGCTTGTCCTCAACTCATCGATTCATCGATGTCGCCCTCGGCCCCGGCGGCGCGGATCTGCCGGCCCGGTCGGTGTTCCCGCAGGTGAGCGACGCCGTTTCGTGGAGCCTCTGAGCCGGAGCGCTCGAACCGGCGTCGTTTCCCGGCCGACCGCGCCCCCGGGTCCGCCGGACAAGGCCCGTAGAATCGGGCTCACCATGACATACCTCGACCACGCCGCGACCACCCCGATGCTTCCCGAGGCAGTCGAGGCACTCACCGCGCACCTGGGCGTCACCGGCAACGCCTCCTCCCTGCACGCGGCCGGCCGGCGCGCCCGCCGGAGCGTCGAGGAGGCCCGCGAAACCCTCGCCGAAGCCCTCGGCGCCCGCCCCAGCGAGGTGGTGCTCACCTCCGGCGGGACCGAGGCCGACAACCTCGCGGTGAAGGGCCTGTACTGGGCCCGCCGTGACGCGGAGCCGGCCCGCACCCGTGTCCTCGCGAGCCCCGTCGAGCACCACGCCGTCCTCGACGCCGTGCACTGGCTCGGCGAGCACGAGGGCGCCACCGTCGAGTACCTGCCGGTCGACCCCTACGGCCGGGTCCACCCGGACGCGCTGCGCGAGGCGATCGCCCGCAACCCCGACGACGTGGCCCTGGCCACCGTGATGTGGGCGAACAACGAGATCGGCACGCTGCTGCCGATGCATGAACTCGCCGAGGTCGCCGCTGAGTTCGGCGTTCCGCTGCACTCCGACGCGGTCCAGGCCTTCGGCCAGGTGCCCGTGGACTTCGCCTCCTCGGGGCTCGCCGCGATGACCGTGTCCGGCCACAAGATCGGCGGCCCGTACGGCATCGGGGCGCTGGTCCTGGGTCGCGAGCACACCCCCGTACCGGTGCTGCACGGAGGCGGACAGGAGCGCCACGTGCGCTCCGGCACGCTCGACGTGCCCGCGGTCGCCTCCTTCGCGGTGGCCGGCCGACTGGCCGCCGAGCAGCAGGAGTGGTTCGCCCGCGAGATCGGAGCCCTCCGCGACGACCTGGTCGCCGCGGTCCGCGAGGCCGTCCCGAACGCCATCCTCGGCGGCGACCCCTCGCCCGGGGGGCGGCTCCCGGCCAACGCCCATTTCACGTTCCCCGGCTGCGAGGGCGACTCCCTGCTGCTCCTGCTCGACGCCCAGGGCATCGAGTGCTCCACCGGTTCCGCCTGCACGGCGGGCATCGCCCAGCCCAGCCACGTCCTCCTGGCCACCGGCACCGACCCGGACCTGGCCCGCGGCACCCTCCGCTTCTCCCTCGGCCACACCTCCACCCGGGCCGACGTCGAAGCCCTGGCCAAGACCATCGGCCCGGCGGTGGAACGGGCCCGGGCGGCGGGGCTGACCTAGCTCCCCCGGGCACGACAACGACCTACGAGGCGGGTTCCCTTCGCCGGTATGACCCGGATCAGGTGACTAGGGGTCGCCTTCCGGTCCTGGGACCTTCCGGCCTCTCAGCCCGACCGTCGATGTCGGCACCAGCGGAAGCCGCAACCTCACGCTGAAGTCGGCTACTCCGGTCGAACTCCCTCACTCGTCTCGTAGGCCTGTTCTCATAATAGGACGTCCTCCGCTGGAGGGAAGAGTCCGGATTGAGATTTTTTATCCTTTTTTCGGGCGGCGGGGTCAGGCCGTCGCCGTGCGCGCCTGACGTACGAGCTTCATGTAGCGGTCCCAGTCCCAGTGCGGGCCCGGGTCGGTGTGATCCGTCCCCGGCACCTCGATGTGGCCGATGATGTGCTTCCGGTCGACGGGTATGTCGTAGCGCGCGCAGATCCGGGCCGTGAGCCGGGCCGAGGCCTCGTACATCTCGTCCGTGAGGTCCTGCGGCCGGTCCATGAACCCCTCGTGCTCGATGCCGATGCTGCGCTCGTTGTAGTCGCGGTTTCCCGCGTGGTACGCCACGTCGAGCTCGCGGATCATCTGGGTGATCCGCCCGTCCTGTCCGACGATGTAGTGCGTGGCCGCCCGGTGCCCGGGGTCCTGGAACGCCCGCACCGCGCTGTCGAAGCTGCCCTGGGTGACATGGACGATCACCATGCCGATGCCGTAGTCGTCGGGCCGGTCCGCGCGCCGCCAGTTGGCGTCCGAGGCCGCGACCCAGCGGGCGCCCGAGAAGTCGACCACGCCCGGCTCGCGCGGCTTCTCGACCCCGGGCACGCGCCACCACAGGCGGCCCAACTCGTCCCGCGCCAGCACGGCGGTGCCCGCGGCGGCCGCCACCCCGCCGACGATCAGGGCGCGCCGCCCGATGCGCCGGTCGCCGTCCTTGGAAGCTCTTCTCTCCCCCATGCCGGCAACAACGGATATCCGGTGGCCCCGGTTCCCGTGCCCCGTACCCTGGAGGGGTTATGACTGAGATCCCGCAGCCCTCCCGCTCCCGCCCCCTCCGGGTACTGGCCGCCATGTCCGGCGGAGTCGACTCCGCCGTGGCCGCCGCCCGTGCCGCCGAAGCGGGACACGACGTGACCGGCGTCCACCTCGCGCTCTCCGCGAACCCCCAATCCTTCCGCACGGGCGCGCGGGGCTGTTGCACCATCGAGGACTCGCGCGACGCCCGCCGCGCCGCCGACGTGATCGGCATCCCGTTCTACGTGTGGGACCTCGCCGACCGCTTCCGTGAGGACGTGGTGGAGGACTTCGTCGCCGAGTACGAGGCGGGCCGCACCCCCAACCCGTGCCTGCGCTGCAACGAGAAGATCAAGTTCGCCGCGCTGCTGGACAAGGCACTGGCCCTCGGTTTCGACGCCGTGGCCACCGGCCACTACGCGCGCGTGGTCACCCTGTCCGACGGCACGCGAGAGCTGCACCGCGCCTCCGACATGGCCAAGGACCAGTCGTACGTCCTGGGCGTGCTGGACGACCGGCAGCTCGCCCACGCCATGTTCCCGCTCGGCGACACGGTCACCACCAAGGAGGAGATCCGCGCGGAGGCCGAGCGGCGTGGACTCGCGGTCGCCAAGAAGCCCGACTCGCACGACATCTGCTTCATCGCCGACGGCGACACCCAGGGCTTCCTCGCGAACCGCCTGGGCCGGGCCGAGGGCGACATCGTCGACGAGTCCGGCGCCAAGCTCGGCACGCACGAGGGCGCGTACGGCTTCACCATCGGCCAGCGCAAGGGCCTGCGGATCGGCACCCCCGCCCCCGACGGCAAGCCCCGCTACGTCCTCGACATCTCCCCGGTGACCAACACCGTCACCGTCGGCCCCGCGGACGCCCTCGACGTCGGCGCCCTCACCGCGATCAACCCCCGCTGGTGCGGCACCGCCCCGACCGGCCCCGGCACCTACACCGCCCAGCTCCGCGCCCACGGCGACGAGACCGAGGTCACCGCCGAACTCGTCGACGGCACCCTGGAGGTGTCGTTCACGGAGCCGGTGCGCGGCGTCGCCCCCGGCCAGGCCATCGTCCTCTACGCGGGCACCCGCGTCGTCGGCTCCGCCACCATCGCCACCACGTCCCGCACGACGAAGACCCCCACGAGGGTCTGACCCCGGGGCGTCCGACGGGGGCGGCACGGTGAGCTCGCCGAAAACCGCGAGCAGTCGGCGGCCGACTGTCGCTTCCGGACGAAGAGCGGGGGCGGGGGCTGCTGATTCTGGATCTGCCGGCCGATGACCGGGGCGGATGCGGGGCCGGGGAGACGCTGTTCGGGGCGGGCGGCAAGAGCCCCTGGCTCGAGTTGGTGCTCGGCGGGGGTGATCCTCCGTCAGGAGGCTGTGCGGCAGACGGTGCCGGGCCCCGGCCGCCCGGGCTGCCCGTGCTCGCCGCCTGACGGCAGTGCCGTTCGGGGCCTCAGCGGGCGAAGAAGTCCGCCAGGACCGGGGCCAGGACGTCCGGTTCGACCATGTGGGTCTGGCCGGCCAGGGTGCGGCAGGTGCCCTGGGGTGCGGCGTCCGCGATGGCCCGGGCGGCCTCGCGCATCCAGGCCGGGCTCGCGTCGCCCGCGATGGACAGCACCGGTACGGGGATCGACGCCAGCAGTTTCACGGGGACACCGCCGTCACCCATGACGGCGTCGTCGTGGGCGAGGCTCGGCGCCATCGACTCCATGCCGGCCCACATGGGGGACTGCCGGGCGCTCTGGATCACCGCCTCGCCGAGCCCGGTGAGACGGAGGAAGAGCTCCACCGCGTCCCCGCGGCGCCCCTCGGCGAGTGCCTGCGTCAGGCGCTCGGTGTATTGCGCACGCTCGCGCAGGTCCTCCTCGGACATCGCGTACGGCGTCTCGTACACGGCGACATGCCGCACCGGCAGCCCGCCCGCCGCCGCGCGCAGCGCCAGCGCGCCGCCCGAGGAGACGCCGTACAGCGACGCCTCCCCGCCCGTCGCCGCGATCAGCGCCGCCAGGTCCTCGACCTCGCGTTCCACCGCGTACGGCAGGGTGTCCCCACTCGCGCCGCGGCCCCGGCGGTCGTAGACGACGACCCGGAACCGCTCCGAGAGGGGTGCGGCGAGCGGCGCCACCGTGGCGCCCGTCGACATCGCGCCGCTGACGAGGACGACCACGGAGCCCCGTCCGGCGCTCTCGTGGGCGATGAGGGTGCCGTCACGCGAAACGATGTTCTTGTCCATATCCCCGCAGACTGCCGCACCGCGGCCCGATCATGGGTGAGGCGGGCCGCGCGTCCGTCGATCGCAACCCTTCTATCCGATCATCGGACTTCCACGTCGTAGAAACACAGGTGGTCCTTGATGTCGCCGACGGCGGGCTTCGGGTCCGGGTAGGCCCAGACGAGATCGGCCGCGTCCGGGCGCGACCAGTAGGACGCGGTGCCCTTGAAGGGGCAGTGGGTGTGGGTCCCGGACGGGGTCAACAGGTCGAGCCGTACGTCCTCGGGCGGGATGTAGTACCGGGCGGGACAACCCGTCTCGCGCAGCACCAGTGCCCGGTCGCTCTCGGCCAGGACCTCCCCGCCGTGCACCACGCGCACGTGTCGGTCGCTCCGCTCGACGGTGATGCGGTGTCCACTGGTCACGGTCCGCGCTCCTCTCGGGTGGCCGGGTCGACGGATACAGCGCACGCTGAAGCCGACTTCTTCCCCCAGGAGGCACCATGGGAGCCGAGGCCGCCGGCCGCAACCGCAGCACCCTCGCCCACCAGGCCCGCTACGCCGTGCGGCATCCGCGGCGCGTCCCCCGCCACGTCCGGCGGCTGCTGCGTGACGCCTGGCTGCGGCTGCGGCACCGCGACCACATCTCCTACTACCGGGCCGTGATGGCCTCCGACGCGGCCCGCAGTGTCGAGGCGGCGGTGGGGCACAACCCCTCGAGGGGAAAATGGGCCCGCATCGGCCGGATGCAGTTCGACTACCTGGTCGGGCACGGCCTGAGCCCGCAGCACCGGATGCTGGAGATCGGCTGCGGCAACCTGCGCGCCGGGCGTCTTTTCATCGACCACCTCGAAACCGGTCACTACTACGGCATCGACATCTCGCCGCACATCCTGCTGGCCGCCCAGGACACCGTGGTGCGCGAGGGGCTCCAGGCGAAGCTGCCCCATCTGGCCCTCGCCGACGATCTGACCTTCGCCTTTCTGCCCGCCGGGCACTTCGACGTCGTGCACGCGCACAGCGTCTTCTCCCACTCGCCCCGGCACGTCATCGAGGAGTGCTTCGCGCACGTCGGCCGGGTGCTCGCCCCGGGCGGGTTCTTCGACTTCACGTTCGACCGCACGGAGGGCGAGGAGCACCACGTACTGCACGAGGACTTCTACTACCGGACCGAGACGCTCGCCGGACTGGCCGCCGAGCACGGTCTGTCGGCACGGTTCATGGAGGACTGGGAGGAACTGCCGCACCGGCAGTCCAGGATGCGGCTCACCGCGGTGTCCGACCGGGCCCGTATCGTGGGTCCGTGAATATTTGCGTCTTCCTCTCCGCGGCCGACCTGGACGAGCGCTACACGGGCCCCGCGCGGGAGTTCGCCCGACTGCTGGGCAAGGGTGGCCACACCCTGGTGTGGGGCGGTTCCGACGTCGGCCTGATGAAGGTCGTCGCCGACGGGGTGCAGGAGGCGGGCGGGCGGCTCCTCGGCGTCTCGGTGGAGTTCCTGGCGGCGAAGGCGCGCCGGGGTGCCGACGAGATGGTGATCGCCCCCGACCTGGCGGAGCGCAAGCGCCTGCTCCTCGAGAAGGCCGACGCGGTGGTGATCATGGTGGGCGGCACCGGCACGCTGGACGAGGCGACCGAGATCCTGGAGCTGAAGAAGCACGGACACACGGACAAGCCGGTGGTCCTGCTGAACACCGCGGGCTTCTACGACGGCCTCAAGACGCAGTTCCGCCGGATGGAGGACGAGGGCTTCCTGCCCCGCGCCCTCACCGACCTGGTGTTCTTCGCGGAGGACCCCGTGGGCGCACTGGCGTACCTGGAGGAGAGCCAGGGCATCTAGGGCCTGACCCGTGCGTGATGCGAACATGGCGGCATGGCTACACATGTGATCACCGGAGCCGGCTCCGGCATCGGCGCGGCCGTCGCCCGCAGGCTGCACGCGCGGGGGGACGAACTCGTGCTGCACGCGCGTGGGGCGGGGCGGGCGAAGGAGCTGGCGGCCGCGTTCCCCGGGGCGCGGACCCTCGTCGGTGACCTGGCGGACCCCGACAGGCTCAGCTGGGCCTTCTCGCACCAGTCGCTCCCGGACCGGGTGGACTCCCTGCTGCACATCGCCGGCGTCGTCGACCTCGGCACGGTCGGCGAGCTGACCCCGAAGACCTGGCGGCACCAGCTCGACGTCAACCTCGTCGCCCCCGCCGAACTCACCCGTCACTTCCTGCCCCAGCTCCGCGCGAGCCGGGGCCACGTGGTCTTCGTCAACTCCGGCGCCGGGCTGAACGCCCATGCCCAGTGGTCCGCCTACGCGGCCTCCAAGCACGGCCTGAAGGCGCTCGCCGACTCGCTGCGCCACGAGGAGCACGACAACGGCGTCCGCGTCACCTCGGTCTACCCCGGCCGCACCGCCAGCCCCATGCAGGCCAAGGTCCACCGGCAGGAAGGCAAGGACTACGACCCCGGCCGGTGGATCGACCCCGAGTCGGTCGCCACGACCATTCTCATGGCCCTCGACCTGCCCGGGGACGCGGAGGTCAACGATCTGACGGTACGGCCGGGACGCTGACCCCACGGGCGTAAGGACCGGGACGCGGGAGCCCCGGACCGTTCCGTACGCTTCTCCGGTGAGCGATAACAGCCAGTTCAGGTTCGGGGCCGCGACCGGGATCGGGTCGATGCCGGGCGGGGACGCCCGCGAGGCCGTCAAGACCGTCACCGGAAGCTTCGAGGACTTTCCGTTCCTGCCCGAACTGCCCGCCCGGGGGCCCGGCGCGGACATGATCGGACGGACCGCCGGGATGCTCGTCGAGCTGTACGCGCGCGTGGAGCCCAGCGGCTGGCGGATCGGGG
This sequence comes from Streptomyces sp. NWU339, assembly GCF_003143855.1. GTDB lineage: Bacteria > Actinomycetota > Actinomycetes > Streptomycetales > Streptomycetaceae > Streptomyces. Next base: position 61,993 of record NZ_QFRK01000028.1, on the reverse strand, counting down.
ACCGGCCGGGGCGGGACACCAGGCGGGCCCGCTCCTGGCTCGGTGAGGACCTCGACGCGCTGGAGGAGTTCACCCAGGGGTACGAGGGCCCGCTGAAGGTGCAGGCCGTGGGTCCCTGGACGCTCGCCGCCCAGCTGGAGCTGAGGAACGGGGAGGCCGCCCTCTCCGACCCCGGCGCCTGCCGTGACCTCACCGCCTCGCTCGCCGAGGGGCTGCGTCTGCACCTCGACGAGATGCGGCGCCGGGTGCCCGGCGCACGGCTCGTCCTCCAGCTCGACGAGCCGTCCCTCACCGACGTCCTGCGCGGCCGGGTGCGCAGCGCCAGCGGCTACCGCACCCACCGCGCGGTGGACCGGCAGCTGGTCGAGGCCGCGCTCCGGGACGTCGTCGGGGTGCACGACGGCGGGCCCGTCGTGGTCCACTCGTGCGCGCCGGACGTGCCGTTCGCCCTGCTGCGCCGGGCGGGCGCGCAGGCGATCTCCTTCGACTTCTCGCTTCTCACCGAGCGTGACGACGAAGTGATCGGGGAGGCGGTGGAGAGCGGTACCCGGCTGTTCACCGGGGTCGTGCCGGGCACGGACGGCCCGTTGTCAGACCCTGCCGGTAGCGTCATGGGTGTCAGAACGCTGTGGCGCAGGCTGGGGCTGCGGCCGGGCCTTCTCCCGGAGGCGGTCACGGTCACTCCGGCGTGCGGACTCGCGGGGGCCTCCCCGGAGTACGCGCGCAAGGCTTACGCGCACTGCGTCCGGGCGGCGAGGTCCCTGGCGGACAACCCAGAGTAACGGGAGGACACACGGTGGCGGGTGACAAGCAGGCGGAGACGACGAGCGTGCCGGCCGAGGCACGGGAACAGCACGCCAGGCTCGCTGAGCAGATCGAGGAGCACCGCTTCCGGTACTACGTGAACGACGCGCCCGTCATCAGCGACGCCGAGTTCGACCGGCTGCTGCGGGAGTTGGAGGCACTGGAGGAGGAGCATCCGGAGCTGCGCACGCCCGACTCCCCGACCCAGAAGGTCGCCGGGGCGTACGCGACGGAGTTCACCTCCGTGCAGCACGTCTCGCGCATGCTCTCCCTCGACAACACCTTCAACGACGACGACCTCGCCGCCTGGGTCGAGCGCATCCACAAGGAACTGGGCGAGCAGAAGTTCCACTTCCTGTGCGAGCTGAAGGTCGACGGCCTCGCCGTCAACCTCACCTATGAGCGGGGCCGGCTCGTCCGCGCGGCGACCCGGGGCGACGGCCGCACCGGCGAGGACATCACGCCCAACGTGCGGACGATCGCCGAGATCCCGGACCGCCTGAAGGGCGAGGAGGTCCCCGACCTCGTGGAGATCCGCGGCGAGGTCTTCTTCCCGATGGAGAAGTTCCAGGGGCTCAACGCCCGTCTGGTGGCGGCCGGTGACAAGCCCTTCGCCAACCCCCGCAACGCGGCGGCGGGTTCGCTGCGCCAGAAGGACCCGCGCGTCACCGCCGGCCGTCCGCTGCACATGGTCGTCCACGGCATCGGTGCCCTGGAGGGGTTCACCGGCCTGTCCCGGCTCTCCGAGGCGTACGACCTGCTGAAGACCTGGGGGCTGCCCACCTCCCCGCACAACAGGGTCGTCGACGGCCTCGCCGGCGTACGGGAGTTCATCGCGCACTACGGCGAGAACCGGCACTCCGTGGCGCACGAGATCGACGGAGTGGTGGTCAAGCTCGACGAGATCCCGCTCCAGGGCCGCCTCGGCAGCACCTCGCGCGCCCCGCGCTGGGCCATCGCGTACAAGTACGCGCCCGAGGAGGTCAACACCAAGCTGGTCAACATCCGTGTGGGCGTGGGCCGTACGGGCAGGGTCACGCCGTACGCGCAGGTCGAGCCGGTCACCGTGGCCGGTTCCGAGGTGGAGTTCGCCACGCTGCACAACCAGGACGTGGTCAAGGCCAAGGGCATCCTCATCGGTGACACGGTGGTGCTGCGCAAGGCCGGTGACGTCATCCCGGAGATCCTCGGCCCGGTCGCCGACCTGCGTGACGGCAGTGAGCGCGAGTTCGTGATGCCGGGCGAGTGCCCGGAGTGCGGCACGCCGCTGCGCGCGATGAAGGAGGGCGACGTCGACCTGCGCTGCCCCAACGCCCGTGCCTGCCCTGCCCAGTTGAGGGAGCGGCTGTTCTACCTCGCGGGCCGCAAGGCGCTGGACATCGAGCACTTTGGCTATGTCGCCGCGGCGGCTCTCACCAGGCCGCTGGAGCCGAAGGAGCCGCCACTGAGGGACGAGGGCGACCTGTTCGACCTCACCGTCGAGCAGTTGCTGCCCATCAAGGCGTACGTCCTCGACCAGGACAGCGGTCTGCCCAAGCGGGACCCGAAGACGGGCGAGGAGAAGATCGCCACGGTCTTCGCCAACCAGGAGGGCGAGCCGAGGAAGAACGCGGTCGCGATGCTGGCGAACATCGAGGCGGCCAAGGAACGTCCGCTCGCGCGGGTCCTCACCAGCCTGTCCATCCGGCACGTCGGCCCGGTCGCGGCCGAGGCACTGGCCCGGGAGTTCCGGTCCATCGACCGGATCGAGCAGGCCACCGAGGAGGAGTTGGCCGGTACCGAGGGCGTCGGCGGCATCATCGCCGCCTCCCTCAAGCAGTGGTTCGCCGAGGACTGGCACCGCGAGATCATCCGCAAGTGGCGGGCGGCCGGTGTCCGCATGGAGGACGAGGGGTCCGGCGAGGACGAGGGACCGCGTCCACTGGCGGGACTGACGGTCGTGGTGACCGGAACCCTGGAGCACTACACCCGGGACGGCGCGAAGGAGGCGCTGCAGACCCGGGGAGCGAAGGTGACCGGTTCGGTCTCGAAGAAGACGTCCTTCGTCGTCGTGGGAGACAACCCCGGGTCGAAACACGACAAGGCGATGCAGCTCAAGGTGCCGGTTCTGAACGAGGAGGGCTTCACCGTTCTTCTCGCCGAAGGGCCGGAAGCAGCCTCCGACATGGCACTTCAGACCGAGGAGTAGCGGTGGGAGGCCACCCGATCGGCGCATACCAGATGCATACGGGTGGCTGGGGCGCATTCGGGCAACCGTCGGCGACCGGTGCCCCTGAAAGCCCTCCGCGGCCTACTGTTGGGATGTGCGCCTGCCGTGCCCAGCTGCGGTCGGGGCATCCCTGTGTTCGTGAGGGGGCCGTGGAAGGGCTTTCTGCCACGGAGCCGCTGAGGGTAGTCGGGCATCGAGCCGTGTGGCGTGGGCACCGCCGGCTGTGAGAGGGACGGGAATGGAACCCACCGAGAGCGCCGCCCCGGGCTCACGGCTGCGCCTGGGCCTGCGCCGCGTGGCGGCCGCAGGGCGACGCAGACGTGGGGGCGGGCGGCCCGCGGGGCATTCGGGCAGCCAAGGACGCCCGGTGGCGTACACCGCGGACGCGCGCGGAGCCGGACCGCCGGTCGCCGGGCAACCTGTCGCCGGACAGGCGGCTGTCGGACGGCCCGCGGCCGGATACGCTCCCGGGCGGCTCCCGCACGGTCCAGGACGGTCGCCGCGCGGTCCCCGGGCGTCCTCGCCGGGCACCGGACTGCCCTCGCACCGCACCGGACTGTCCGAGACGGACACCGAACGCCACCCGTCCTGGCCCGCGTTGCCCACCGCGGTCGTCGCGGCGGCCGCGTTCGTGCTGGGCATCGGCTTCCTGCGGGCGTTCACCGGCGGTCACGCGCTCTTCCCGTCCGGCCGGGTCGGTTGGTCGCTGGCCGTACTGACCGGGATCATCGTCGGTCACCTGGTGATGCTGGGCCGCTCCCGCTGGTGGGGCGGCACCGGCTCGGGCAGCGCCGTCACCCTCGCGGTGCTGCTGCTCTACGGCTGGGTCCCGGCCGGCCTGGTCAGCCTCACCGTGGTCGTGCTGGTCGGCATAGCCAGGCGGGGCCGTTGGCGTCAGGGCGTCCTGCACGGCGCGGTGGACCTGCTCGGCATCAGCGCCGGCGCGCTGGTGCCGGCCCTCTTCGGGTCCGTACCGTCCGTCGAGTCCCCCTCGACCCCGGACACCTGGGGCCTGCACACCGCTGCCGAAGTGGTGCTGGCCGCCGCCGCGTATCTCGTGGTCACCCGCACCCTCCTCTGGTACCTGCACACCCCGCGCGCCGGACTGCCCACCGTCGCCCGCACCGCCCTGGTCAGACAGGGCCTGGTCGCGGTCGCGCTGCTCGGCATAGCGCCGCTGATCTGCGTGGTCGTGTACGCCCGGCCGATCCTGCTGCCACTGTTCGCCATCCCGCTGATCGCGCTCGACTCCACCCTGTGGATAGCCAGGGCCCGGGCGGAGGAGCAGTTGCGCGATCCGCTGACCGGGCTGCCGAACCGCCAGTGGCTGCTGGAGCGCATCTGGACCGCGCTGGACGACGCCGAGCGCGTCGGCGCCCGCGCAGCCCTGATGTTGATCGATCTCGACCGTTTTCGATCGGTCAATGACACTCTCGGTCACCTTGCCGGTGACCGGCTGCTGCTGCAGATCGCCGACCGGCTGAGGCTGGCCCTGCCGCGCGGGGCGGAGGCCGCGCGGCTCGGTGGCGACGAGTTCGCCGTGTTACTGCCGGTCGCCGACTCCACGACGTCCGCGACCCGGGTCGCCCGCGGTCTGGTCTCCGCGCTCAGCTCGCCGCTCGACCTCGACGGGCTCACCCTCGTGCTGGAGGCCAGCGCGGGCGTCGCCGTCTTCCCCGACCACGCCCTCGACGCCGAGGGGCTGCTGCGGCGGGCGGACGTGGCGATGTACCAGGCCAAACGGGACCGCACCGGCGTCGAGGTCTACGAGTCCAAGCGGGACTCCAACACCCCCGACCGGCTGGGACTCCTGGGCGATCTGCGCCGGGCCCTGGACGCCCACGAGGTCCAGCTCCACTACCAGCCCAAGGTCCGTTTCGACGGACAGGTCGCGGGCATGGAGGCCCTGGTCCGCTGGGTGCACCCGGAACGCGGCAGGGTCCCGCCGGACGAGTTCATAGCGATCGCCGAGTCCTCCGGCCTGATGCCGCACCTCACCGAGTACGTGCTGGAGACCGCCCTCGGGCAGGTCGCCCGGTGGCGTTCCCAGGGCCTGTACGTGCCGGTCGCGGTCAACGTCTCCCCGCGCGACGTCCACAGCCCCGGCTTCGCCGGCTCCGTCGCGGCGCGCCTGGCCCGGCACGGCGTGCCGGCGGGAGCGCTCCAGCTCGAGATCACCGAGCACGTCCTCCTGGAGGACCCGCAGCGCGCCGCCGACACCCTCAACGCGCTGACCGGCCACGGCGTGAAGATGTCCCTGGACGACTTCGGCACCGGCTACTCCTCGCTCGTGCACCTGCGGCGGCTGCCCGTCAGCGAACTGAAGATCGACCGCTCCTTCGTGGCCCGGCTGGCCGTCGACCCCGAGGACGCCGAGATCGTGCGCTGCACCGTCGACCTCGCCCATTCGCTCGGCCTGCTCGTCGTCGCCGAGGGCGTCGAGGACGACGAGACCTGGGAACGCCTGCGCGACCTCGGCTGCGACGCCGTCCAGGGCTGGCTGGTCGCGGCCGCGATGCCGCCCGACGAGACCACGGCCTGGCTCCTCGCCCGCGGTTCCCGAGGCTGGGAGCGCCCGGCGGTGGCCCTCCCGGCGGCAGCATCCGACGACTCGACCCGCCCGGCCTGACACCGTCCTGTGCGCCGACCGGGCGAGTGCGGCCGGGAGGCGTCGGGGGGCGGTGTCGGCCCGGGTTCCGGCGTCCTGATCACGGCACCGGTGTGCCGTGATTCCGGGGGCGGGGGAAACCGTTTCACGGGTATGGGGCGGTGCCCCATAGGATTGGGGCCTGTCGTCACCTTCCCGCCCGCCGCTCCACGCCTGGCCCGGATCGCGACGGCCCTAGCCCCGAACCGCACACTCACCCCAGAGGATCGCTGCATGCCTGGCATTACGCGCGAGGAGGTCGCCCACCTCGCCCGGCTGGCGCGTCTGGAGCTGAAGCCCGAAGAACTCGACCACTTCGCAGGCCAGCTCGACGACATCATCGGCGCGGTGGCCCGCGTCAGCGAGGTCGCCGACCAAGACGTACCGCCGACCTCGCACCCGCTGCCGCTGACGAACGTCATGCGCCCGGACGAGGTCCGTCCCTCGCTCACCCCCGAGCAGGCGCTCTCCGGCGCCCCGGCCCAGGAGCAGCAGCGTTTCAAGGTGCCGCAGATCCTGGGGGAGGACTGAATTCCATGACGGACATCATCAAGCTCACGGCCGCCGACACCGCCGCGAAGATCGCCTCCGGCGAGCTCACGGCCGTCCAGGTCACCGAGGCACACCTGGCCCGGATCGAGGCCGTCGACGAGAAGGTGCACGCCTTCCTGCACGTCGACCGCGAGGGCGCCCTCGCGCAGGCCCGTGCCGTCGACGAGAAGCGCGCCAGGGGCGAGAAGCTCGGCCCGCTGGCCGGCGTGCCCCTCGCGCTCAAGGACATCTTCACCACCGAGGGCATCCCGACCACCGTCGGCTCCAAGCTCCTCGAGGGCTGGATCCCGCCGTACGACGCGACGCTCACCAAGCGGCTCAAGGCCGCCGACGTCGTCATCCTCGGCAAGACCAACATGGACGAGTTCGCCATGGGGTCGTCGACCGAGAACAGCGCCTACGGCCCGACCGGCAACCCCTGGGACCTCACCAAGATCCCCGGTGGCTCCGGCGGCGGGTCGAGCGCCGCGCTCGCCTCCTTCCAGGCCCCCCTCGCCATCGGCACCGACACCGGCGGCTCCATCCGCCAGCCGGCCGCCGTCACCGGAACGGTCGGTGTGAAGCCGACCTACGGCGCGGTCTCCCGCTACGGCATGGTGGCGTTCTCCTCCTCCCTCGACCAGGGCGGCCCCTGCGCCCGCACGGTCCTGGACGCGGCCCTGCTGCACGAGGTCATCGCCGGACACGACCCGCTCGACTCCACATCCGTCGACGCCCCGGTCCCGCCGGTCGTCGAGGCCGCCCGCAACGGCTCGGTCCAGGGCATGCGCGTCGGCGTGGTCAAGCAGTTCCGCGGCGAGGGCTACCAGGCCGGCGTCATCCAGCGGTTCGACGAGGCCGTCGAGCTGCTCAAGGGGCTGGGTGCCGAGATCGTCGAGCTGGACTGCCCGTCCTTCGACCTCGCCCTGTCGGCGTACTACCTGATCGCCCCGTCCGAGTGCTCCTCCAACCTCGCCCGCTTCGACGGCCTGCGCTACGGCCTGCGGACCGGCGACGACGGCGCGCACTCCGCCGAGGAGGTCACCTCGCTGACCCGCGAGGCCGGCTTCGGCCCGGAGGTCAAGCGCCGCATCATGCTCGGCACGTACGCCCTGTCGAGCGGTTACTACGACGCGTACTACGGCAGCGCCCAGAAGGTCCGTACGCTCATCAAGCAGGACTTCGACAAGGCGTTCGAGCAGGTCGACGTGATCGTCTCCCCGACGACCCCCACCACCGCCTTCGCGATCGGCGAGCGCGCCGACGACCCGATGGCGATGTACCTCGCCGACCTGTGCACCATCCCGACCAACCTGGCGGGCAACGCGGCCATGTCGCTGCCCTGCGGTCTCGCGCCCGAGGACAACCTGCCGGTCGGACTGCAGATCATCGCCCCGGTCATGAAGGACGACCGTCTCTACAAGGTGGGTGCCGCCGTCGAAGCCGCCTTCGTGGAAAAGTGGGGGCACCCGCTGATCGAGGAGGCTCCGTCGCTGTGAGCGCACTGTCCAAGGCCAAGGGCTTCAAGAAGTCCAAGTCGGGTCTGTACGTCTCGATGGCCACCTCGGCGTTCGGCGCCGTGGGTGTCTACAAGCAGATCAAGAAGGCGCGTGGCGAGAACGACACGCTGCGGCTGCTCGACGCCGTCGTCACCGGCGCCGCGGTCGTCACCAACCTCGCCATCCTCTACCGCGAGCTGAAGCGCCTCGGCGACGACGACGTCCTGCTGGGCTGAGAGGGAAGTTTCACCGTGACCACCACGACCGACCTGGTGTCGTACGAGGACGCGCTGGCGTCCTACGACCCCGTCATGGGCCTCGAGGTCCATGTCGAACTCGGCACCAGGACCAAGATGTTCTGCGGCTGCTCGACCACACTGGGCGCCGACCCCAACACCCAGACCTGCCCCGTCTGCCTCGGCATGCCGGGCGCGCTCCCGGTCGTCAACGCGACCGGCGTCGAGTCCGCCATCAAGATCGGCCTCGCGCTGAACTGCGAGATCGCCGAGTGGTGCCGCTTCGCCCGGAAGAACTACTTCTATCCGGACATGCCGAAGAACTTCCAGACCTCCCAGTACGACGAGCCGATCGCCTTCGACGGCTACCTCGACGTACAGCTGGAGGACGGGGAGACCTTCCGCGTGCAGATCGAGCGTGCCCACATGGAGGAGGACACCGGCAAGTCGACGCACGTCGGCGGCGCCACCGGCCGCATCCACGGCGCGTCCCACTCCCTGCTCGACTACAACCGCGCGGGCATCCCGCTGATCGAGATCGTCACCAAGCCGATCGAGGGAGCGGGCGAGCGTGCCCCCGAGGTCGCCCGGGCCTACGTCCGTGAGCTGCGCGAACTCATCCGTGCCCTCGGCGTGTCCGAGGCCCGGATGGAGATGGGCCAGATGCGCTGCGACGTGAACCTGTCGCTGCGCCCGCACGGGCAGGAGAAGTTCGGCACCCGGAGCGAGACCAAGAACGTCAACTCGCTGCGGTCCGTCGAGCGTGCCGCCCGCTTCGAGATCCAGCGGCACGCCGCCGTACTGGGCAGCGGCGGGACGATCATCCAGGAGACCCGGCACTTCCACGAGGACACGGGGTCGACGACCTCCGGCCGCGTGAAGGAGGAGGCCGAGGACTACCGGTACTTCCCGGAGCCCGACCTGGTGCCGGTCGCCCCGTCCCGAGAGTGGGTCGAGGAACTGCGCGCCGGGCTGCCCGAGCTGCCGCTGGTGCGCCGCAACCGGCTCCGTGAGGAGTGGGGCATCTCCGGCACCGACATGCAGGCGATCCTCAACGCCGGTGCGCTGGAGCCGATCGTCGCCACCATCGATGCCGGTGCCGACGCGGCCTCCGCGCGCAAGTGGTGGATGGGCGAGCTCGCTCGCAGCGCCAACGAGTCCGGCAAGGCGCTCGACGAGCTGGAGATCACGCCGCCGCAGGTGGCGCGGGTCGCCGAGCTGGTCACGAAGGGCGACCTGAACGACAAGCTGGCCCGTCAGGTCATCGAGGGCGTCCTCGCGGGCGAGGGCACGCCGGACGAGGTGGTCGAGAAGCGCGGACTGAAGGTCGTCTCCGACGATGGCGCGCTCACCGCCGCCGTGGAGGAGGCCATCGCCGGCAACCCGGGCGTCGCGGACAAGATCCGTGGCGGCAAGGTCGCGGCGGCCGGTGCGCTGGTCGGCGCGGTCATGAAGGCCACCCGCGGTCAGGCGGACGCGGCCCGCGTGAAGGAGCTGATCCTTCAGCAGCTGGGCGTCGAGGGCTGATCCCGCACAGCGGTCAGGGGGTGCACCGGTCTCCGGTGCACCCCCTCGGCATGCGGTCGGCGGCGACCGGTCAGGCGCGCCGGCCCACCACGCGGGCGAAGCCCAGCGTCTGCCCGCGGTCCGCGCGCACCATCTCCGCCGAGGTCCGTGCCATGCCCGCCATGAAGTCGCTGGAGCTCTCCTCGGCGCACACCTCGCTCCACAGCAGCCAGTCCCGCCAGCCGTTCGGCTGCCAGTCGGCCGCCTCGACCTCCACCGCCCCGCTGCGGGACCAGTGACGGTGCCACCAGTCGGGGGCGTGGAAGGACCAGAAGGCGGGCTCCCAGAAGGGCTTCAGATGCTCCGGCGGCTCGGTGCCCTCGAGTTCCTCGCGCGTCGCCGGGACGACGACACCGATCCGTCCACCCGGCTTGAGCAGCCGGGTCAGCGTCGGCAGATACAGATCATCGGTGCCGAAGTAGTGGTACGCGTCGATGGAGACGATCGCGTCGAAGCTCTCCTCCCCGAAGGGCAGGTCGTGCGCCTCGGTGAGAACCGGCAGCACCCGGTCGGCGACGCCCGCCTCGGCGATGCGGCGCGCGTTCTCGTCGGGCTTGATCCACAGGTCGGCGGCGGTGACCTGGACGTCGTACTCCCGGGCCAGGAAGACGGACGTCATGGCGCGTCCGCAGCCCAGGTCGAGCACGCGGGCGCCGGGGCGCAGGGTGTCGAGGCCGAGGGCCGGGGCAAGCCACTCCAGCAGCCACAGCGCGTGCGGCCCCATCTGGTTCTCGATGGTCCAGCGGACGTCGTAGGCGCTGCTGCGGGGGTAGTGGGGGAGGGTCAGGCGGTTAGTGAGGTCGTCGTGCGGGGTGTTCGGTGTGATGTCCGACATCGGTGAACGGGCTCCTCGGGTCCGTGTAGGGGGAAAGGACTGCGTCGGAAATCGGGCGGACAGTCATCAAAGCACCTGCTTCGGCCGGCGGCGGGCTGCCGCGGAACGTCGGACCGACGGACGCTAACAGGTGGCCACCGCCCCCGCATCCGGGTTTCCGAGCCCGAGGCGCTACGCTCCCGCGGCATGAGTGGACGCGCAGATTCCGACACACCCCCGGAGACTCGGGTGGAGCCGGCCGACGCGCCGCAGGACGCCGATGCCGACGAGGAGACGGGCGTCGCCGGAGCCGGCGGGACCGCCGCCGACAGGGCCGCCGAGACCGCCGAGACCGCCGAGACCGCCGAGGACGAGGACGCCGGAGCCGACGAGCGGGAGGCGCACAGGGCGCGGTGGGCCGCGGTCTGCACCGGCGTGGTGCTCGCTCTCGCGGGGCTGGCCGCCGCCCTGCTCCGCCTCACCGGCTCCGCTCCGCTCCTCGTCGCGGCGGCCTACGCCTGCGGGGCCGGCGGCTGCGCCCTCGCCGCCGTACTGGGCTCACGCGGCCGGACCCGCAGGGCACTGTGGCTGTTGGTCGCGGGGCTGATGGTGATGGCGCTGGGGGATCAATTCGACTGATCCGACTGGTCGACTGATCCGACCGACTCGGCTGGTCCGCCTGGCTCGCGGGTCGGAACGGGCAGGTGAAGGGTGAGCCGAGTCACATCCGGTGGCGGAAGCGGTGCGCTTGTCCGGTGAGTCGCTCCTCATCAATGTGAATAAGCCCACGAACACGACAATCGATCATTTTTGCCTGCAACAGTGGCATTGCATTGCTCATGCGTTCTTTGCGGGTTGTTCAGGTCATATCGGCTGCTCCCGGTCAAAGATCCACACCGTCACTCTGGGAGCACGTTTCGTGGCAGCCCTCGCACGCTGGTGTGTCCGACGCCGTCTGATCACGGTCCTGCTGTGGCTCCTCGCCCTCGGCGGGGTCGCGGCAGGGGCCTTCGCGACCGGATCCGCGTACTCGAACGACTACGACGTGCCCGGTACCGAGTCCGGACACGCCGCCGAGCTGCTGCACGAAGGGTTCCCGACCCTCGGGGGTGACAGCGACACCCTTGTCTGGCACACCCCGTCCGGCAGTGTCCGGGACCCCGGCGTCGAGCAGACCATGACCCGCACCCTGGACCGGATCGAGGAACTGCCCGGCGTCGCCGCCGTGACCGGCCCGTACGACGCCCAGGGCCCCGGCCGGATCAGTGCGGACGGCCGCACCGCCTACGCCACCGTCACCTTCGACGCCCCGGCCAAGGACATCGACCCGGCCGAGGCGGCGGCCGTGGTCGAGGCGGCCCAGGCCGCGGAGACCGACGGACTCCGGGTAGAGGTGGGCGGCAGCGCCGCCGCACTGACCGAGGCCCCCGAAGGGCACCTCGCCGAGGTCGTCGGTGTGGTCGTCGCCGCCGTCGTGCTCTTCCTCGCCTTCGGCTCGCTCGCGGCCTCGCTGCTCCCCATCGCCACCGCGCTGGTCGGGGTCGGCACCGCCTACGCCGGAATCGTGCTGCTCGGGCACGTGATGACCGTCGCCGACTTCGCGCCCATGCTCGGCATGCTGATCGGACTCGGCGTCGGCATCGACTACGCGCTGTTCATCGTGACCAGGCACCGGCGCGGACTGAAGCGCGGGCTGTCCGTCACCGAGGCCGCCACCGAGGCCGTCGCCACCACCGGACGCGCGGTCGTGTTCGCGGGTGCCACCGTGTGCATCGCCCTGCTGGGCATGCTGATCCTCCGGCTGAACTTCCTCAACGGCGTCGCCGTCGCGGCCTCACTCACCGTCGTGCTGACCGTGGCCGCCTCCATCACCCTGCTGCCCGCCCTGCTGTCGTTCATCGGCATGCGCGCGCTCAGCCGCCGCGAGCGGCGCCGATTGGCGGAACTCGGGCCCCAGCCCGAGCTGCCGACCGGCTTCGCCGCCCGCTGGTCGGTGTTCGTCGAGCGCCACCCCAGGCTGCTCGGCGCGCTCGCGCTGGTCGTGATGGCGGTGTTGGCGCTGCCCACCTTCTCCCTGCACCTCGGCACCTCCGACCAGGGCAACGCACCCAAGACGTCCACCACCCGCCAGGCCTACGACCTCATCGCCGACGGCTTCGGGCCCGGGGCCAACGGCCCCCTCACCCTCGTCACCGAGGTCGACGGCGCCGCCGACCGGCTCGCCCTGGACCGGCTCGGTCCCACACTGAGCGCGACCGAGGGCGTCGCCTCCGTGGGACCGGTGGTCCACAGCTCCGGCGGTGACACCGCGTACCTCACCGTGGTACCCGAGTCCTCCCCGCAGTCGAAGCAGACCAGCGACCTGGTCGACCGGCTGCGCCAGGACGTGCTGCCGCGCGCCGAGGCCGGTACCGCCCTCGACGTACGGGTCGGCGGGGTGACGGCCGGCTACGACGACTTCGCCGACGTCATCATCGGCAAGCTGCCCGTGTTCGTGGGTGTCGTCGTCGGCCTGGGCTGTCTGCTGCTCCTGCTCGCCTTCCGGTCCGTCGCCATCCCGCTCAAGGCCGCCGCGATGAACGTGGCCGCCGTCGCCGGCGCCTTCGGCGTGGTCGTGGCGATCTTCCAGTGGGGCTGGGGCAGCGAACTGCTCGGCCTCGGCAGCGCGGGCCCCATCGAACCCTTCCTTCCCGTGATCATGGTGTCGGTCCTCTTCGGACTCTCCATGGACTACCAGGTCTTCCTGATCAGCCGCATGTACGAGGAATGGCTGGAGACCGGCGACAACCGGCGCGCGGTACGGGTCGGTCTCGCGGAGACCAGCAGGGTGATCAACTCCGCCGCCGTCATCATGATCTCGGTCTTCCTCGCCTTCGTCCTGACCGGCGACCGCGTGATCGCCATGTTCGGCATCGCACTCGCCGTGGCCGTCGCCCTCGACGCCTTCGTGCTCCGGACCCTGCTGGTCCCCGCGCTCATGCATCTGCTAGGCGGGGCCAACTGGTGGCTGCCGCGCTCGCTGGACCGGATCCTGCCGCGCATCAGCATCGAGCCCCCCGAGGCCCGCGCCGCCCATGAAAGGCTGGTCACGGCCATGGCCACGGACGCCGGGGCGGCGACCGTGCCCGCACAGCAGGAGGGGCGGAAGCGGGATGTACGCGATACGACTGGGTGACGACGGAGCCGAACTGCGCCCCCTGGAGCCCTGGCACGCGGAGGAGTTCCTCGCCCATCTGGAGCGGGGCCGGGAGTTCATCAACCAGTACGTCCCCTTCGGCTCCCGGGCCACCGACGTGCCCACCGCGCGGGAGGCGCTCCAGCGGTACGCCGACCTCCGCGCCGCCGACACGGCCTCGCTGCACGGCCTGTGGCTGGACGGCAGGCTCGTGGGCGGGGTGCTCACCCTCCACTTCGACGCCGAGAACGGCACCTGTGAGGTGGGCTGCTGGCTCGAGCCCGCCGCCACCGGGCGCGGGCTCGTCGCCCGGGCGATGCGGGTGCTGATCGACTGGGCGGTCGAGCAGCGCGGCATCCACCGCGTGGAGTGGGTCGCCGCCGCCGGCAACGAGCCCAGCCTCAACACCGCCCGTCGGCTCGGCATGACCCGGGACGGGGTGCGGCGCGAGGCCCATCTCCACCACGGCGTACGGCACGACCTGGAGGTGTGGTCGGTCCTGGCCCCCGAATGGCGGCGGGCACGCGCGCGTGCGGACCGATAGCGCCCGCGCTCCGGAGCCCTCCGGGGCGCACCGCGAGCACGGGGCCTCAGGCCGTCCACGAGCACCTCACGGACGGGCTAAGGCCCCTCACGCGTATCTCCCCGCACGTCTAAGGCCCCGACGGCCGCTGAAGATGCGGAACTCTTCCGATGTGGCCGGCCCGCCTGGGAGACGAAGGTGGAGGCATCGCGGAAAGCGATGTCCGACCCCCACTCTCCGAGGGATCACACCATGTACGAGTACGAGATCCACAAGTACCGTTCCACCGAGCTCATCCGCGAGGCCGAGCAGGACCATCAGGCCCGCGAGGCCGTCCGCCTCGAGCGCGCCGCCCGCCGCGGAGCCGCCGCGCGGGGCACCGAGCCCGAGAGCCATGGCCGCGGCCCACGCCGGCACCGGTTCGCCCGAGCCGTATGAACACCGAGGGGAGCAGGGGGCTCCGGCCCGCTCCCGTCGCCGACGGGCGCCGTCCGGCAGTGCTCCACGCGGTGAAAACCGGTGCCGCGATGTCGGACCCCCGTGCGATGCTCGGGGCCGTGGAGACCAGGTCCGTCAGTCCCGTGTTCGTCGGTCGTGCCGGTGAACTCGACGCGTTGAACACCGCGCTCGCCCGCGCCACCGAAGGCGCGGGCGATCCGCAGGCGTTGCTCATCGGGGGAGAGGCCGGTGTCGGGAAGACCCGCCTCGTCGAGGAGTTCGCCGCCGAGGCCCGTCGCCGGGGCGCGGTCGTCGCGCTCGGCGGCTGCGTCGAGATCGGCGCCGACGGACTGCCCTTCGCCCCCTTCTCCACCGCCCTGCGACAGCTGCGCCGCGAACTGCCCGACCAACTCGCCGCCGCGGCCGCCGGGCAGGAGGAGGAACTGGCCCGCCTGCTGCCCGAAATCGGCACCGTCGCCCCCGAGGCCCGGCGCGACGAACAGGGCATGGCCCGCCTCTTCGAACTCACCGCCCGCCTGCTGGAGCGCGTCGCCGCCGAGCACACCGTCGTCCTCGCCCTGGAGGACCTGCACTGGGCGGACGCCTCCACCCGGCATCTGCTCTCCTACCTCTTCCGCACCCTGCGCACCGGCCGCCTCGTCGTCCTCGCCACCTACCGCTCCGACGACATCCACCGCCGTCACCCGCTGCGCCCCCTCCTCGCCGAACTCGACCGGCTCCGCACGGTCCACCGCATCGAACTCCGCCGTTTCAACCGCGAGGAGGTCGGCCGTCAGATCGCCGGCATCCTCGCCCGGGAACCCGAACCGGACCGCGTCGACGAGATCTTCGAACGCTCCGACGGCAACGCCTTCTTCGTCGAGGAGCTCGCCGTCGCCTCCCACGAGGGCTGCCGCACCGGTCTCACCGACTCCCTGCGCGATCTGCTCCTGGTCAGGGTGGAGCGGCTGCCGGAGAGCGCCCAACAGGTGGTCCGGTTCGTCGCCGAGGGCGGCTCCACCGTCGAGTACCGGCTGCTGGCCGCCGTCGCCCGGCTCCCCGAGGACGACCTCCTCGACGCGCTGCGCTCGACGGTGAACGCCAGCATCCTCACGACCGCGCCCGACCGCGACGGCTACCGCTTCCGCCACTCCCTGGTCCGCGAGGCCGTCAGCGACGACCTGCTGCCCGGCGAACGCTCCCGCCTCAACCGCCGCTACGCCGAGGCCCTGGAGGCCGACCCCACGCCCGTGCCCGCCGACGAGCGGGTGACGCGCCTGGCCAGCTACTGGTACCACGCCCACGACGCGGCCAAAGCGCTGCCCGCCGTCCTCGACGCCTCCGTCGAGGCCCGTCGGCGTCACGCCTACTCCGAGCAACTGGGCCTGCTGGAAAGGGCGATGGAACTGTGGGACGCCGTCCCCGACGACCTGCGGGCCACCCTGCGCCCCGCCGACTACGCCGCGATCTACCCTTCCCCGCTGCCTGAAGGGCGTGGGGGAACCCCCAGCGGCAGCGACCCCGAGACCACCCCCCTGCGCTACCTCGACCTGATGGCCGAGGCCGCCGTCGCCGGACGGCTCTGCGGGGAACGCGAACGTGCCATGAAGATCACCAAGCGGGCCCTGCGCGTCCTCGAGGAGGAACCGGACCCGCTGCGCGCCGCCTGGTTCTGGGTGCAGCGCTCCCGGCTGACCACGTCCCTCTCCCGGGGCGACGGCTGGACCGAGCTCGGCTTCGCCCAGGACCTGGTGCGCGGCCTGCCGCCCTCCGAAGTGCATGCCGAGGTGCTCGCCTCCGCCGCCGGCTGGTCCATGCTGCACGAACCGGGCCCCGAGGCCATGGCGGCCGCCGAACGGGCCGTCGAGTACGCGCGCATGGTCGGCGCCCACGACATCGAACTCAATGCCCGGCTCACCCTGGGGGGCCTCATGGTCGACGCCGGCGCCATCGACGCCGGCCTCGCCGAGATGTACGAGGTCAAGGAGCGGGCGACCGAACTGGGTGTGGACACGGTGGTGGGCCGCAGCCACATCAACCTGCCCTCCGTCCTCGAAGGCATCGGCCGCTCGGAGGAGGCGGCCGGACTCCTGCGCGAAGGCGTGCGGGTCACCCGCAGGCTCGGGCTGCTGGACGCGGAGGGCTGGGTGTGGGGCAACCTCGCCGAGTCCCTCCACTCCCTCGGCCGCTGGGACGAGGCGGCCGAGGCCGCAGCCGGCGCCCAGCACCTGGAGCAGAGCGCCAAGCCGCGGGCCGGGGCCTGGGTACGGCTGGCCCATCTCGCCCTCGACCGGGGCGACCTGGCCACCGCGCACCGTCATCTCGACGCGGCCCGCGCCTCCTTCGGCACCCACGACTCCATGCCGCAGTACTCCCTGCCGATGGCCTGGGTCGCCATCGGGACAGCCGCCGCCGAGGGCCGTCTCGCCGACGCCCGAACCGAACTGCTCACCGCTCTCGGCGACTTCGACTCCGGGTTCCCACCCGGCACCCAGCGCTACGGCTGGCCGCTGCTGCTCGCCGCCGCGACCGCCGAGGCCGACGCCCACGGAGACCCGGTCACCGAACCGGACCGCCCGCGGATCCTCGGACACCTCCGTGCGGCGGCCAAGACCCTGGCGACCGGCGTACCGCTGTGGCAGGCGTACGAGGTGTGGCTGCGCGCCGAACTGCTGCGCGCCGAGGGCCGGTCGGCGCCGGGGGAGTGGGCCGCCGCCGTCGCCGCGCTGGAACCGCTGGAGCGGCCCTACGACCTTGCGCGGGTCCGCTTCCGGCTCGCCGAGGCGCTGCTCGCCTCCGGGGCGGGCGAGGACGAGCGCGCCCGCGCCACGGAGCTGCTGCGGCTGTCCGGAGCTGTCGCCGAGCACCTCGGAGCCGCCCCGCTGGCCCGGTCGGTCGCCCTGCTGGCCCAGCGCGCCCGCCTCACACCGGCCCCCGCCGCCCGGGAGTCCGCCCCGGCGCCCACGGATCCGGCCGACGCCCTCGGCCTCACCGGCCGGGAACGCGACGTGCTGCGCCTGGTGGCCGCCGGCCACACCAACCGCCGCATCGCCGAGCAGCTGTTCATCTCACCGAAGACGGCCAGCGTCCACGTGTCCAACATCCTCGCCAAGCTGGGTGTCTCCGGCCGGGGCGAGGCGGCGGCACTGGCCCATCGCCTGGGCCTCTTCCCGGCCGAGGGCGAGGCCGAGGCCGGGGACCGGCGGGCCGCGGGATGATGGGTGCCACGCCCACGCGGTCCTGAAAGGGGGAGCGATGTTCAACTTCTTCGAGGAACTGTTCGCACCCGGCCGCAAACACACCCACGACGAGCAGAAGCGGCTGGAGCTGACCCGGGAGGACGTCGGCGACGCCGACCCCGGACGCGGCCCGATAGACCTCGCCTCCGGAAAGGTCGTCGTACGCCCGTCACCGGCCCACCCCGAACCGGAACCGAACGAGGGGCCTTAGGGCCTGTCCGGCGGATCATGCCGCAGACGCGGGGTCCGGGACGCCCCTCCCTCAAGCTCTTCGAGCAGGGGCCCAGCGGCGTTGCCGTCGGTTGCCGAATCCCCCGCTCTCGACTTCTCCCCCACTCTCGGCTTCGCTCACCCGCGCCGATGAGGCGCCGTCGATTTCCTGCGCCCTGCTCCGCCGGACAGGCCCTAGCTCACCCGCACCTCCAGGATGCGGTCGTCGCCCTCCCTCGGAGTGAGGCGGCCGTCCGTGTTGCTGGTGACCAGCCACAGCTTGTCGCCGCCGGCCGACGCCACCGTGCGCAGCCGGCCGTACTCGCCCTTGAGGAAGGCCTGCGGTTTTGCCGAGACCTCCGTGCCCTTGAGCGGGATCCGCCACAGGCGCTCGCCGCGCAGGCCCGCCATCCAGATCGACCCCTCGGCGTACGCGATGCCGCTGGGGGAGGCCTCGTCCGGCCTCCACTGGGCCACCGGATTGTGGAAGCCGTCGTCGGACGAGCCCTCGGCCTCGGGCCAGCCGTAGTTGTCACCGGGCTTGATCGCGTTCAGTTCGTCCCAGGTGTTCTGGCCGAACTCCGAGGCGAACAAGCGCTGTTTGCCGTCCCAGGCCAGGCCCTGCACATTGCGGTGGCCGTACGAGTACACCGGGGAGTCGGGGAACGGGTTGCCCGGTGCCGGCTCACCTTCCGGGGTCAGCCGAAGGATCTTGCCGCCCAGGGATTCCTTGTCCTGGGAGAGTCCGGTGTCCCCGCTCTCGCCCGTGCCCACGTACAGCATCTTGTCCGGACCGAACGCGATCCGGCCACCGTTGTGGACCATCCCCTTGGGGATGCCGCGAAAGACGGTGTCGGGTGCGCCCAACTGCTGGCCCGCGGGCTTCTTCTCGTCGTAGATCATGCGGACGATGCGGTTGTCCGAGGCCGAGGTGAAGTAGGCGTAGACCATGTGGTCCGAGGCGAACTCCGGGGAGAGCGCGATGCCGAGCAGACCGCCCTCGCCGGCCGGCGCCACCCCCGGCACCTCGCCCAGCTCGGACTTCTCGCCCGTCTTCGTGTCGACCCGGGTGATCGTCGCCTCGTCCCGGGAGGACACCAGCAGATCGCCGTCGGCCAGGGGCGCGAGACCCCAGGGGGTGTTCAGGTCCTCGGTGACCGTGCGGAGCACCTTCACCGAGCCCTTCGCCGGGGGTGTCTCCTCGGCGCCGCGCTCCGCAGGCGAGGACTGCCCCGTCGCACGGCTCGACGGGGTGTCGCCTCCACCCGGCGCTCCTCCGTCGTCGGAGGAACAGCCGGCCGTCAGCAGGAGCGCGGCGGCGGCCAGCACGGCCGTAACGGCTCGATGGTGCACGATCTTGTCCCTTCGACACGGCAGGTTCTACCTGTCATACCCCGCTCGCGCCCCACAGGTTCCCGATCACGCGAGTCCGAATCGTCGATCACCGCGCAGCCCAGCCCCAGCCCCGGTCCAGTCCCGTCCCGCCTCAGTCCCACGACCCCTGTGCCGCGGGCAGCGCCGCAATCTCCGCCAGGTCCGTTTCCGTCAGGCGCAGCTCCGCCGCCCCGGCGTTCTCGGCGACCCACCGCTCCCGCTTGGCGCCCGGCACCGGGACCACCTGCCCGCCCAGGGACAACACCCAGGCCAGAGCCACCTGCGCCGGGGTGACGTCCTCGCCGTGCCGGCGGGCGACACGGCGCAGGCCGACCACGATCGGCTGGTTCGCGGCCATCATCTCGGCCGTGAAGCGCGGGTGCCGGGCGCGCAGATCGTCCGCCTCGAATCCCTCCCCCGGTGTCAGCGTGCCGGTCAGGAAGCCGTTGCCGAGCGGCATCGCGGCCAGGAAGCCCACGCCGCGTGCCCCGCACCACGGCAGCAGCGCCTCCACCGCCTCCGGCGACCACACCGACAGCTCCGCCTGCACCGCGCTCACCGGGAAGACCTGCTGCACCCGCTCCAGCTGCCGGATCGTCGTGTCGTGCAGCCGTGCCCCCGGCCGCCGCGCCGACCGCGCGCCGACCGCGCAGAGCCCCAGCGCCCGTACCTTTCCGGCCCGGACGAGATCGGCCATCGCGCCCCAGGTCTCCTCGACCGGCACCTCCGGGTCCGCGCGGTGCAGCTGGTAGAGATCGATGACGTCCGTCTGGAGCCGCCGCAGGGACGCGTCACAGGCTCTTCTCACGTATCCGGGGCGGCCGTTGGCCACGATGTGCTGATCGCCCACCAGCAGACCGACCTTCGTCGACACGAAGGCGTCGGCACGCCGCTCCTTCAGCACCCGCCCCAACAGCAGCTCGTTGGTGAACGGGCCGTACATGTCGGCCGTGTCCAGCAGCGTCGAGCCCAGGTCGAGTGCCCGGTGCACCGCCCTGAGCGAGTCCTCGCCGCGCTGCCGCGAGGTGCTGTAGGCCCAGCTCATCGGCATGCACCCGAGTCCGACGGCCCCCACCGCGAGCGCCGTCGCGCCGATCGTCCTGCGCTCCACCTGGTCGTGACCCTCCCTCTCCCGGCCACCAACCTAACCTCTGCCGCCGTACGCCCCTGACATAGCCTCCTGGCCATGACTGCTGACGTATGGCTTCCCCTCCCGCCGGACGAGATCGAGGGCCTTCCCGAGGGGCCCGAATACCGCTTCTGGGACGGCGCCGAGGACTTCCCCGCCGACCCGGCCGACTGCGTGTTCTACGTCGTGCCGTACATGAAGCCCAGCGAGGTCGGGGTGCGCCCGCTGCCGCTGATGAGCTCCGTCCGGGTCGTGCAGACCCTGTCCGCCGGCATCGACCACGTGCAGCCGGGTCTGCGGCACCTGCGCCCCGGCGTGCGGCTGTGCAACGCGCGCGGTGTGCACGAGGCGAGCACGGCGGAGCTGACGCTCGCCCTGATCCTGGCCTCGCTGCGCGGCCTGCCCGATTTCGTGCGGGCGCAGGACAAGGGGGAGTGGCTCGGGGGATTCCGGCCCGCGCTCGCCGACCGGAACGTGCTCATCGTGGGGTACGGATCGATCGGCGCGGCGATCGAGGACCGGCTCGCCCCGTTCGAGCTCGCGCGGGTGGCGCGCGTTGCGCGCTCCGAGCGCACCACGGCGCGCGGCCCGGTGCATCCGTTCACCGAACTGCCCTCGATGCTGCCGGAGGCGGACGTCGTCGTCCTCGCCACCCCGCTGACCGAGTCCACCCGACACCTCGTGGACGTCGGCTTCCTGGCCCGGATGAAGGACGGCGCCCTGCTCGTGAACGTGGCGCGGGGGCCCGTCGTCGACACCTCGGCCCTGCTCACCGAGGTGGAGAGCGGCCGTATCACCGCGGCCCTCGACGTCACCGATCCCGAACCCCTTCCCGCGGAACATCCCCTGTGGCGGGCGCCGGGCGTCCTCATCAGCCCGCACGCGGGCGGACCCACCTCCGCCTTCCGGCCACGTGCCGAGCGGTTGCTGGTGGACCAGTTGAACCGTTTCCTGAACCAGGAGGAGCTCCGCAACGTGATCCTGGTGACGGGGGCGGCAAGCGCGTAGTCCGCTTCGAGCACGGTCCGCGACCGTTCGGGTGCGACGGGTGCTCGCGCGTCAGGTGATCGTCACGGAGCGTAGAGAAGCTATGTCCCTGAGTGACGAGACTGGTGTATCGTCCCGACAGGGGCTGCGCCGCTGACCGATCGGCGCGGGGGATTGACATTGCGGACTGTGAGGGGGGCGACGGGCGATGCACGGCCTATGGACGAGCGATCCGACGCGACGGAGCCGCCGGCGGCGACCCTGGCGCACGACTGCGCGCAGCCGGGGTCACCGCGGCGAGTGGCCGCCCCGCCCCGCGCCCCGGAACCCAGAGGGCGCGGAGGTGTCGCGGCATCCGAGGGACCTGGAGGCAGCGCGGGCCGGGAGGGACCGGTGAGCGCGCCGGCCTCCACCTCCACGCTCGAGGGGGCGGCGCGGACGCAGCCCGCCCCAGGAGTGACGCCGGCCCGCCCGACGGCCGTGGACCGCCGGGCGGGCCTGGTCCCGCAGCTCGTCCTGGCCTTCGTCTGCGCGGTCTATGCCATCGGGGCCGCGCTCGGTTGGGGATCGGACCGACTCGCTCTGATCATGGGTGACTTCGGGCTGAGCGCCGCCGCGGCCGCGGCGGCCGTGTCCTGCTTCCTCTACGCGCGCGGCCGCCGCGTCAGCTTCCGGTCCGCCTGGCTGCTGTTCGGCATCTCCTCCGCCATGGCGTCCCTGGGCAACCTGGTCTGGGGGTGGTACGAGGTCGTTCTCGGGCTTCCCGTACCCAGTCCCAGCTACGCGGACCTGTTCTTCCTGTGCTTCGCGCCCCCCGCCATCGTCGGGCTGCTGGTGCTCGCCAAACGGCCCGTGACCAAGGCCGGCTGGGTCTGTCTGGGGCTGGACGCCTGGCTGATCGGCGGCTCCCTGCTCACCCTCGCCTGGAGCCTCGCGCTCGCCCAGACCGCGCAGGCCGGCGGTGAGCACGTGGCGCACACCGCGCTGTCGCTGGCCTATCCGCTGCTCGACATCGCCCTGGTCAGCATGGTGCTCGCCCTGCACTTCCGGCGGTCGGCAGTGAACCGCTCCGCGGTCAACACCGCGATCGGTGCGCTCGCGCTCACCGTGATGTGCGACGCCGTGTTCACCTCTCCGCTGCTGCACGACACCTACCGCTCGGGACAGCTGCTCGACGCGGGCTGGTTCGCCGGCTCGCTGCTCCTGGCGTACGCACCCTGGACCGGACCGAGGGGCGACCGGTCCGAGGACGAGGGGCACACGCGCGTGGTGCGCGAGCACCTGCCCGGACAGCGCGGCGGACCCGGCCACCACCATCTCCCCGGACCCGGCGGTGAGCGCGGCCGTTATCCGGTCTCCCGGCCCATCGCCGGTTCCCTCGCCGCGCTCACCCCGTATCTCGCCGCTGCGGTGTGCACCCTGGGCATCCTCTACACCGTCCTCAACGGTCGCAGCGTCGACCGCGTGGTCCTGCTCACCGGTGGCACCGTGGTGCTCGCGCTCGTCGTGCGCCAGGGCATCATGCTGCTCGACAACATCACCCTCACCCAGGAACTGGCGCACAAGGAGAACCACTTCCGCTCCCTGGTGCAGGGCTCCAGCGACGTCATCATGATCGCCGCCCCCAGCGGCATGCTCCGCTACGTCTCCCCGGCCGCCGCCGGGGTGTACGGCCGTCCCGCGGAGGAGCTGGTGGGTACGGAACTGGCCCAGCTCATCCACCCGGAGGACCTGGGCTGCGTCGTGCACGAGGTGCGCCGTTTCCTCGCCGCCAACCCCGTCGAGGAACCCACCACGCGCATCGAATGCCGTTTCCGCTCCGGCGGTGGGGCACCTCCCGCTCAGGGGGGTCCCCCCGCTCGAGCGAAGCCGAGAGTGGGGGAGGCTGGCTGAACGTGGAGTCGACCGTCAACCGGCACCACGGCGGCCTCATCTTCAACAGCCGGGACGTCACCGAGAGAGTGCGCCTGCAGGCGCAGCTCCAGCACAACGCCGAACACGACCCGCTGACCGACCTGCCCAACCGCGCCCTGTTCACCCGGCGCGTCCAGCAGGCCCTGTCCGGCCGCCGCGCCTCCGACCGGGGTGCCGCCCTCAGGGGCACGGCCGTGCTCTTCATCGACCTCGACGGCTTCAAGGCCGTCAACGACACCATCGGCCACCAGGCCGGGGACGAGCTGCTCATCCACGCCGCCCGCAGACTCCGGGACGCGGTCCGCAAGGGCGACACCGCCTCCCGGCTGGGCGGCGACGAGTTCGCTGCCCTGATCGTGGGCGACGGAGCCCGTGACCGGGAGGCCCGCGAGCGGCACATCCTGGAGCTCGCCGACCGTCTCAGAGTGACCCTGTCCCAGCCCTACCTCATCGACGGCAACGATGTCCGGGTCAACGCCTCCATCGGTGTCGCCTTCGCCGAACCGGCCCTCGGCGCGGGTGAACTGCTGCGCAACGCGGACCTCGCCATGTACCGGGCCAAGGCCGCCGGCAAGGGCCGGGTGGAGCTGTACCGGCCGCAGATGCAGCAGGACGTCGTCCGCAGGGCGGAGCTGGCCACCCGGCTGCGCGCCGCGCTGCACGACGGGGAGTTCGCGCTGCTGCACCAGCCGGTGGTGTCCCTGGAGGACGGCAGGATCACCTCGGTCTGCGCGCAGGCGCGCTGGCGTTCCGCGCAGGGGGTGCTGTTCACCCCCGCGGAGTTCCTGCGCGTCGCCGAGGACAGCGAGAAGACCGCCGAGCTGGGCCGCTGGCTGCTGGAGGAGGCGGTCGAGCAGGCCGCCGAACGGCAGGCGACGGGGGCGTCGGTGCCCGTGGCCGTCCGGATCGGCGCCCGCAGGCTGCTGGACCGCTCACTGCCGCTCAGCTCGATCGAGGCCCTGCTCACCCGGCACGGATTGCCCTCCGGCTCGCTGGTCGTCGAGGTGGCCGAAACCGACCCGCGGGTCTGCCTGGACGAGCTGGAGCGCCGCCTGACCGCCCTCAGGCGCGTCGGCGTCCGCATCGCCCTGGACGGCTTCGGCGACGGCTACGCGGCGATCACCGCCCTCAGGCGGCTCCCCGTGGACGTGCTCAAACTCGACCGCAGCCTGGTCGAGGGCGTGGTCGAGTCCGCACGGCTGCACAAGATCACCAGCGGACTGCTGCGGATCGCCGGCGACCTCGGGATGCAGTCCGTGGCCGACGGGGTGGACCTGTCCGAGCAGGTCGTCGCCCTCCGCGCGATGGGGTGCACGCACGGGCAGGGCATGGCCTTCTCCGGACCCCTGGACGAGTACCGGCTGCGCAGGGCGCTCGGCGCCGGTCACTGTCCGATGCCGCACGGACCGGCCGAACCCGCGTTCGCGGGCGGCGGCTCCGGCGGGTACACGTCGGGGGTGGCCACCATGCTCAGAGGCGGCACGGCTCTGCGCTCACATGATGAGACGCCTGTCCCACCCACTTGACAGTCGGTGCACGTCGGGGGGAGGGTCAGTGACATGCGCACCCGAATTCTCGTACTTGGAAAGCGCGTCGGCTGACGCTGAGCATCGACTGCTCGGCGCCCCCGTCCGGCGCGCTCCCCTCGATTGCCTTTTGGCACGAGGGGTTTTTTGTTGCACCAGCACCTGCCGCACCGCCCGCACACACCGCACAAACCTCGCAAGAACCCTCAGCATCGAGAAGAGAAGCCGATGACCGAGCAGGCCACCGGGGCCCATCCGCAGCCGCGGCCCCGATCCGGAGGACAGCAGTCCGCCCCCGAGAGCGTCACGGGCGCGCAGTCCCTCATTCGCTCTCTCGAGGAGGTCGGCGCCGACACGGTATTCGGCATCCCCGGCGGTGCGATCCTTCCCGCCTACGACCCGCTGATGGACTCCACCCGGGTGCGTCACGTCCTGGTCCGCCACGAGCAGGGCGCCGGCCACGCGGCCACGGGGTACGCGCAGGCCACCGGCAAGGTGGGCGTCTGCATGGCGACCTCGGGCCCCGGCGCCACCAACCTGGTCACCCCGATCGCCGACGCGCACATGGACTCCGTGCCGCTGGTCGCGATCACCGGCCAGGTCGCCTCCAAGGCGATCGGCACGGACGCCTTCCAGGAAGCGGACATCGTCGGCATCACCATGCCGATCACCAAGCACAACTTCCTGGTCACCAAGGCCGAGGACATCCCCCGGGTGATCGCGCAGGCCTTCCACATCGCCGCCACCGGCCGCCCCGGCCCGGTGCTGGTGGACATCGCCAAGGACGCCCTCCAGGCGCGCACCACCTTCTCCTGGCCGCCCACCATGGACCTGCCCGGCTACCGGCCCGTCACCAAGCCGCACGCCAAGCAGATCCGCGAGGCGGCCAAGCTGATCACCTCCGCGAAGCGGCCGGTCCTCTACGTCGGCGGTGGTGTCATCAAGGCCCGCGCCACGGCCGAGCTGAAGGTCCTCGCGGAACTCACCGGTGCTCCCGTCACCACCACCCTGATGGCACTCGGCGCATTCCCCGACAGCCACCCGCTGCACGTGGGAATGCCGGGCATGCACGGTGCGGTCACCGCCGTCACCGCGCTGCAGAAGGCAGACCTGATCGTCGCCCTCGGAGCCCGCTTCGACGACCGCGTCACCGGCAAGCTGGACAGCTTCGCCCCGTACGCCAGGATCGTCCACGCCGACATCGACCCGGCCGAGATCGGCAAGAACCGCGCCGCCGACGTGCCGATCGTCGGTGACGCCCGCGAGGTCCTCGCCGATCTCGTCCAGGCCGTCCAGAAGGAGCACGCCGAGGGCCACTGGGGCGAGGCCGCCAGGTCGCGGTATGCGGCCTGGTGGAAGGACCTGAGCCGCTGGCGCGACACCTACCCCCTGGGCTACGACCAGCCCGAGGACGGTTCGCTCTCCCCGCAGCAGGTCATCGAGCGCATCGGACAACTGGCGCCCGAGGACACGATCTTCGCCGCGGGCGTCGGCCAGCACCAGATGTGGGCCGCGCACTTCATCCAGTACGAGAAGCCCGCCACCTGGCTGAACTCCGGCGGTGCCGGGACCATGGGCTACGCCGTCCCGGCGGCCATGGGCGCCAAGGCCGGACAGCCCGGCCGGGCCGTCTGGGCGATCGACGGCGACGGCTGCTTCCAGATGACCAACCAGGAACTCACCACCTGCGCCCTGAACAACATCCCGATCAAGGTCGCCGTCATCAACAACGGCGCTCTCGGGATGGTCCGCCAGTGGCAGACCCTGTTCTACAACCAGCGGTACTCCAACACCGTGCTGGGCTCCGGCCCCGTCGAGACGAACAACGCCCCCACCGACCTGAACGGCGGCTCCGCCGTGGGACCGGCCACGCAGCGGAGCGCGGGCACCCGAGTCCCCGACTTCGTCAAGCTGTCGGAGGCCATGGGCTGCCACGCGATCCGCTGCGAGGACCCGGCGGACCTCGACAAGGTCATCGAGGAGGCGAACTCGATCAACGACCGCCCGGTCGTCGTCGACTTCATCGTCCACCAGGACGCCATGGTGTGGCCGATGGTCGCCGCCGGCACCTCCAACGACGAGATCATGGCCGCCCGCGACGTCCGCCCCGACTTCGGCGACAACGAAGACGACTGAGCGAGAGAGACCCAAGAGATCATGTCCAAGCACACGCTCTCCGTCCTGGTGGAGAACACCCCCGGCATCCTGGCCCGGATCGCCGCGCTGTTCTCCCGCCGCGGCTTCAACATCGACTCGCTCGCCGTCGGCGTCACCGAGCACCCCGACATCTCCCGTATCACCATCGTGGTGAGCGTCGAGGAGTTCCCGCTGGAGCAGGTGACCAAGCAGCTCAACAAGCTCGTCAACGTTCTGAAGATCGTCGAACTCGAGTCGTCGCAGGCCGTTCAGCGCGAACTCGTCCTGGTGAAGGTGCGCGCCGACAACGAGACGCGTTCCCAGATCGTCGAGATCGTCCAGCTGTTCCGCGCCAAGACCGTGGACGTCTCCCCGGAGGCCGTCACCATCGAGGCCACCGGCAGCAGCGACAAGCTGTCCGCCATGCTCAAGATGCTGGAACCGTTCGGCATCAAGGAACTGGTCCAGTCCGGGACGATCGCGATCGGACGCGGTGCCCGTTCGATCACCGACCGGTCGCTGCGCGCTCTCGACCGGTCGGCGTAAGACGGAACGGGGCGGTCGGCGACACTCCCGGCCGCCCGTATTCCGAGACTCCAAAACTTCCCGTCCCCTCACCGTCATACGGTGGGACGTGACACCCGCACACAAGGAGAGAACCCAAAGTGGCCGAGCTGTTCTACGACGCCGACGCCGACCTGTCCATCATCCAGGGCCGCAAGGTCGCGGTCATCGGTTACGGCAGCCAGGGCCACGCCCACGCCCTGTCGCTCCGTGACTCGGGTGTCGACGTCCGTGTCGGTCTGCACGAGGGCTCCAAGTCCAAGGCCAAGGCCGAGGAGCAGGGCCTGCGCGTGGTGACCCCGTCCGAGGCCGCCGCCGAGGCCGACGTCATCATGATCCTGGTCCCGGACCCGATCCAGGCCCAGGTCTACGAGGAGCACATCAAGGACAACCTGAAGGACGGCGACGCCCTGTTCTTCGGTCACGGCCTGAACATCCGCTACGGCTTCATCAAGCCCCCGGCCGGCGTGGACGTCTGCATGGTCGCCCCCAAGGGCCCGGGCCACCTGGTGCGCCGCCAGTACGAGGAGGGCCGCGGCGTTCCCTGCATCGCCGCCGTCGAGCAGGACGCCACGGGCAACGCCTTCGCGCTGGCCCTGTCGTACGCCAAGGGCATCGGCGGCACCCGCGCCGGCGTCATCAAGACCACCTTCACCGAGGAGACCGAGACCGACCTGTTCGGTGAGCAGGCCGTCCTCTGCGGTGGCACCGCGGCACTGGTCAAGGCGGGCTTCGAGACGCTGACCGAGGCGGGCTACCAGCCGGAGATCGCCTACTTCGAGTGCCTGCACGAGCTGAAGCTGATCGTCGACCTCATGTACGAGGGCGGCCTGGAGAAGATGCGCTGGTCGATCTCCGAGACCGCCGAGTGGGGCGACTACGTCACCGGCCCGCGGATCATCACCGACGCCACCAAGGCCGAGATGAAGAAGGTCCTCGCCGAGATCCAGGACGGCACCTTCGCCCAGCAGTGGATGGACGAGTACCACGGCGGTCTGAAGAAGTACAACGAGTACAAGCAGCAGGACTCCGAGCACCTCCTGGAGACCACCGGCAAGGAGCTGCGCAAGCTGATGAGCTGGGTCAACGAAGACGCGTGAGCCGAGCACTCCGCGACGGCGCCGTGCCCGGGCCGCCCCGGCCCCGCCGGCGCCGTCGTGGAGGCTTCGCCCCACACCCCCGTATCTCCAACGCCACAGGGGCTGGATTCTTCGTTGGCAGGCCCGCCCGGCCACTTCCGGATGATCCTTCCGCAGTGACGCAGGACGACGCCCCGGCGCCACTACACTGCTGAGACATACGCGTCAGGCCCACAGCGTCGTGCGTCTTCCACGCGGCTAAGCGACACCGAGGAATGCAGGCCACCCCGGCGCCGCTCCCCTCCACCGCATGCGGCCGTCGGGACGGCCGTCCTCCCCCGTAGCGCCACCCGCGCACGGGCGGTGCCCCCATGGACATGTGAGGACTCACGTGAGCTCGAAACCTGTCGTACTCATCGCCGAAGAGCTGTCGCCCGCGACCGTGGACGCGCTCGGCCCGGACTTCGAGATCCGCCACTGCAACGGCGCGGACCGGGCGGAGCTCCTGTCCGCCATCGCCACCGTGGACGCGATCCTGATCCGTTCCGCCACCAAGGTCGACGCCGAGGCCATCGCCGCCGCGAAGAAGCTCAAGGTCGTCGCGCGGGCCGGCGTCGGCCTGGACAACGTCGACGTCTCCGCCGCCACCAAGGCGGGCGTGATGGTGGTCAACGCCCCCACCTCGAACATCGTGACCGCCGCGGAACTCGCCTGCGGTCTGATCATCGCCACCGCGCGCAACATCCCGCAGGCCAACGCCGCGCTGAAGAACCACGAGTGGAAGCGCAGCAAGTACACGGGCGTCGAGCTCGCCGAGAAGACCCTCGGAGTCGTGGGACTGGGGCGGATCGGCGCCCTCGTCGCGCAGCGCATGTCCGCCTTCGGCATGAAGATCGTCGCCTACGACCCCTACGTGCAGCCCGCGCGGGCCGCGCAGATGGGCGTGAAGGTGCTGTCGCTGGACGAGCTGCTCGAGGTCTCCGACTTCATCACCGTCCACCTGCCCAAGACCCCCGAGACGCTCGGCCTGATCGGCGACGAGGCGCTGCGCAAGGTCAAGCCGGGCGTGCGCGTCATCAACGCCGCGCGCGGCGGCATCGTCGACGAGGAGGCGCTGTACGCGGCGCTCAAGGAGGGCCGCGTCGCCGGCGCCGGTCTCGACGTGTACGCCAAGGAGCCGTGCACGGACTCCCCGCTCTTCGAGTTCGACCAGGTCGTGTGCACCCCGCACCTCGGTGCCTCCACCGACGAGGCGCAGGAGAAGGCCGGCATCGCCGTCGCCCGCTCGGTGCGCCTCGCGCTCGCCGGTGAGCTGGTCCCGGACGCGGTGAACGTGCAGGGCGGGGTCATCGCCGAGGACGTCAAGCCGGGCCTGCCGCTCGCCGAGCGCCTCGGCCGGATCTTCACCGCGCTCGCCGGTGAGGTCGCGGTCCGCCTCGACGTCGAGGTGTACGGCGAGATCACCCAGCACGACGTGAAGGTACTGGAGCTCTCCGCACTCAAGGGCGTTTTCGAGGACGTCGTCGACGAGACGGTGTCCTATGTGAACGCGCCCCTGTTCGCCCAGGAGCGGGGCGTCGAGGTGCGGCTGACCACCAGCTCCGAGTCGGCCGACCACCGCAACGTGGTCACCGTGCGCGGCACCCTCGCCGACGGCGAGGAGATCGCGGTCTCCGGCACGCTGGCCGGACACAAGAACGTCCAGAAGATCGTCGCGGTCGGCGACTACGACGTGGACCTCGCGCTCGCGGACCACATGGCCGTGCTCCGCTACGAGGACCGCCCGGGTGTCGTCGGCACCGTGGGCCGGATCTTCGGCGAGGCGGGCATCAACATCGCCGGCATGCAGGTCGCGCGCGCGGCGGTCGGCGGCGAGGCCCTCGCGGTCCTGACGGTCGACGACACGGTCCCCTCCGCGGTGCTGGCCGAGGTCGCGGCGGAGATCGGCGCGACGTCCGCCCGCTCGGTGGAGCTGGTCTGATCCCGCCGTCCCCGGGCGCCCCGCCGCCGGGCCCCCGTTCGGACTGAAAGGCGCCGGGCGGCCGAGAACCCTCTCGGCCGCCCGGCGCCTTTCCCGTCGGCCGGGTGAACGAGACCGTCACCCGGCGCCGACGCGCCTTCCGGTGATCACAGGCGGTGCGCCTTCAGCGCCATGTGCAGCAGGAGTCGGTCCTCGCCGTCGTCCAGGTCGAGGCCGGTGAGCTGCTCGACGCGGGACAGGCGGTAGTACAGGGTCTGACGGTGGACGCCCAGTTCGGCGGCCGTGCGGCCGGCCTGGCCCGCGCAGTCGAGATAGGTCTCGGCGGTGCGGGCGAGTTCCCGGTGTGCCGGGGCGAGCAGCGGGCCGACGACGGGGTCGTGGGCGGCCCGCGCGGGGAGCGCGGTCAGGAGCCGGTAGGGGCCGATCGAGGTCCACCGGGCCGCCGGGCCGAGCCGGGGCTCGGCCAGGGCGGCGCGGGCCGCCGCCGACGCCTCGCCCCAGGCGACGTCGAGTTCGGCGAGGCCGGAGCGGGGCGCGGCGATCCCGGCGGCCACGGCGGGACCGGAACGGCCGCCTTGGCCCTCCCGCGCGCCGACCGCCCCGTCCCGGTGCCCGGGGCCGCTCCCGTGTGCCCGTTCCAGGAGCCGCGAGGCGGCAGCCGTCGCCGGGGTCAGCACGTCGGACGCGCGCAGCCGCAGCAGCAGTGCCAGCGACACGTCCGCGGCTCCCCACGGCAGGGTGCACAGCGCCGTCGCGCCCGGCACCGTACGGACCGACGGGGCGTCCTCGGGGTCGGCGGAGGGCCACGGGGCCACACAGACCATGGTGTGCGGGCCGTCGGCGCGGCCACCGAGGGCGGTACGGAGTTCGGCGACCGCCATGTCGCGCTGCCAGCCGCGTTCCGCACTGAGGACGGCCCGCAGCTCGCGGGTCAGGTCCGCGCCGTGCTGCGCCTCGTCGGCGAGCAGCGCCCCGATCCGGGCCGCCACACCCATGGCCGCGCTCAGCTGCCCCTCGGAGGGGCCCGGGTCGTAGTCCAGCAGCCAGACGTAGCCGAGGACGACACCCTTGTGGCGTACCGGCAGACAGATGCGGCCCCGGTGCACGCCCGCCTCCGGGGTTCTCGGGACCCGGACCGGACCGGTCGCGCGGGTGATGCCGAAACCCTCGAACCAGGCCCGGACGGCGGCCGTCGAGCGACGGGTGAGGATCGAGCGGGTGCGCACCGGGTCCAGCACGGACGGATCGAGGTCGCCCTCGCTGTCGTACGCGCCGAAGGCGATCAGCTCGAAGTCACGGTTCTCCAGGGTCGCCGGAGCGCCGAGCAGCTCCGAGATCTCGTCCACCAGCTCCTGGTATTCGCCCCTGCGTTCCGACGTCACCCCCGCATTGTCCCGCAGAACCGCGCGGCCTTCATACAACTGTCTGAGATCGACGGCACGGATGCGTGACAGCTGTCGATGGCCCACGCTCGAAGGAATCCCTAGATTTCACGGTGGTTCTCCGTGCCGTACCCGAAACGTCGGGCAGCGGCCGTTTCGCAGCTTGTGGAGGTGCCCGTGCTGGGTCCCGTGATTCTCGCCGCGTCGCGCAGCGACCGGATGCGACGCCTGGTCTCGGCGGCCCCGGTGACCAAGCAGGTCGTCGACCGTTTCATCCCCGGGGAGACCGTCGACGAGATCCTGCCCGTCATCCAGGGGCTCACCGGCAACGGTCTCGAACTGACCATGGACGTCGTCGGCGAGGACATCACGACCCCCGGCCAGGCATCCGCCGCCCGCGACGCCTACCTGGAACTGGTCCGCAGGCTCGCGCCGCTGGAGCTGGGCACCCGCGCCGAGATGTCGGTGAAGCTGTCGATGTTCGGCCAGGCGCTCCCCGGCGGCCATGAACTGGCGCTCGCCAACGTCCGCCCGGTGGTCGAGGCCGCCGCCGCGATCGGCACCACCGTCACCCTCGACGCCGAGGACCACACCACCCTCGATTCGATGTTCGCCATCCACGAGGAGCTGCGGAAGGACTTCCCGCAGACCGGCTGCGTCATCCAGGCCTACCTCTTCCGCACCGAGGCCGACGCGCGCCGCCTCGCCGCCGACGGCAGTCGCGTACGGTTGGTGAAGGGCGCCTACAAGGAGCCCGCCGAGGTCGCCTACCAGCAGAAGCACGAGATCGACAAGGCGTACGTGCGCGTCCTGCGGACCCTGATGGAGGGCGAGGGGTACCCGATGATCGGGTCCCACGACCCGCGTCTGATCTCCATCGCCCAGGAGCTGGCGCGCGGCGCCGGACGCAAGATCGACGAGTACGAGTTCCAGATGCTCTACGGCATCCGCGGTGACGAGCACCTGCGCCTGGCCGCCGAAGGCCACCGCATGCGGGTCTACACGGCCTACGGCACCGACTGGTACGGCTACTTCATGCGCCGTCTGGCGGAGAAGCCGGCGAACCTGCGCTTCTTCCTGCGCTCGATGGTCAGCAAGGGCTGAGCCCGAGCACCACCGCTCACCCACTCACCGCTCAAGTCAAGGAGTACGGAAACAATGGACGCTGTGACCCAGGTCCCCACGCCCGTCAACGAGCCGGTGCACGGCTACGCCCCCGGCTCGGCCGAACGCGCCCGGCTGGAGGCCAAGCTCAAGGAACTGGCTGACAACCCGGTCGACCTTCCCTGCACCATCGGCGGCGAGAAGCGGATGGGCGGCGGCGAGCGCTTCGACGTCGTGCAGCCGCACAACCACAAGGCACGCCTGGGCACCTACGCCAACGCCACCCGGCAGGACGCCCAGGACGCGATCGACGCCGCTCTGGCCGCCGCCCCCGCCTGGCGCGCGATGTCCTTCGACGACCGCGCGGCGATCATCCTGCGCGCCGCCGAACTGCTCTCGGGCCCCTGGCGCGAGACCATCGCCGCCTCCACCATGCTGGGCCAGTCCAAGACCGCCCAGCAGGCCGAGATCGACAGCCCCTGCGAGCTGATCGACTTCTGGCGGTTCAACGTCCACTACGCGCGCGGCATCCTGGCCGAGCAGCCCCCGGCCAACTCGCCGGGCGTGTGGAACCGCATGGACCACCGCCCGCTGGAGGGCTTCGTCTACGCGATCACGCCGTTCAACTTCAGCGCGATCGCCGCCAACCTGCCCACCGCGCCCGCGCTGATGGGCAACGTCGTGGTCTGGAAGCCCTCCCCGACCCAGACCCACGCCGCCGTGCTGCTGATGCGGCTGCTGGAGGAAGCCGGACTGCCCAAGGGCGTCATCAACCTCGTCACCGGTGACGGCATCGAGGTCTCCGAGGTCGCGCTCGAGCACCGGGACCTGGCGGGCATTCACTTCACGGGCTCGACCAAGACCTTCCAGCACCTGTGGAAGACGGTCGGCAACAACATCGAGAAGTACCGCACCTACCCGCGGCTGGTCGGTGAGACCGGCGGCAAGGACTTCGTCGTCGCCCACCCGTCGGCCGACCGCGCGATCCTCAAGACGGCGCTGACCCGCGGCGCCTTCGAGTACCAGGGCCAGAAGTGCTCGGCGACCTCCCGCGCGTACATCCCGGCGTCCATCTGGAACTCCGGGTTCAAGGAGGAGTTCGCGGCCGAGGTCGACGGCATCAAGATGGGTGACGTCACCGACCTGTCCAACTTCATCGGCGCCGTCATCGACGAGCGGTCCTTCGCCAAGAACAAGGCCGCGATCGACCGCGCCCACGAGGACCCGTCCTGCACGATCGTCGCGGGCGGCAGCTACGACGACTCCGTCGGCTACTTCGTCCGTCCGACCGTCGTCGAGTGCGACGACCCGGACAACGAGGTCTTCCGCACCGAGTACTTCGGTCCGTTCCTCGCCGTGCACGTCTACGACGACAGCTCCGCCGAGAAGTACGACGAGATGCTGACCCAGATGGAGGCGGTGTCCGACTACGCGCTGACCGGCTCGGTCATCGCGAACGACCGCGCGGCCGCCGCGTACACGATGGAGAAGCTGCGCTACGCGGCCGGCAACTTCTACATCAACGACAAGTCGACCGGTGCCGTCGTCGGCCAGCAGCCCTTCGGCGGCGGTCGCGCCTCCGGCACCAACGACAAGGCCGGCGCCCCGCAGAACCTGATGCGCTGGACCCTGACCCGTGCCATCAAGGAGACGCTGGTCCCGCCGACCGACTACACGTACCCGCACATGGGCTGACGCCCCCCGGCACCGGGGCCTTCGTACCCGCTGCCGCTGCCCCGTCGGACGGGCCAGGTCGTACGGACCTGGCCCGTCCGACGTTTTCGCAGGTCGCGGGGGTGTGACGCGGTCCACTGTCTCAGATAGTAGGAAGTCCGAGTAATTGTGCAGACAGATGCCCCGCACGCCCTTATTTTTGTAGGAGCCGAACGTCTCGCTCGACCAAGCGAACGGCGGTCGTGAGCCGGGCCCCGTGCAGGCAATCCCTGCGGCCCCCGCTCCCCGCCCCTTCCGGTGACGCGTTTCCCCCTCCGCATTCCCGGCTTGTCGAAGGAGTCGATTCCCATGGCCGAGACCACTGTCCGCCGCCGAGTCCGCCACGCCTCCCGTACGAGCGAGTCCGACCGCAAGAACGCCGCGGCCGCCCTCCAGCGTGCCCTCGACCGCCGGGACAACGGCGGTTCGACCGGCCACTGAGCCGCTCCGGGCGGTCCCGGTCGACGGTCCCCTCATGCGAGTGTCCGCATCTCGGACGGCTCGTGTCAGAGCATGGGACGAGGAGTAGGGTGCTCGCATGTCTCGCAGCATCAATCTCGCAGTGATCCCCGGTGACGGCATCGGCCAGGAGGTCGTGACCGAAGGTCTCAAGGTCCTCTCCGCCGTCCTTCCGCAGGATGTGAAGCTGGAGACCAGGGAGTACGACTTCGGCGCGCGGCGCTACCACGCCACCGGTGAGGCCCTCACCGACGCCGACCTCGACGCGCTGAAGCAGCACGACGCCATCCTGCTCGGTGCCATCGGCGATCCGAGCGTCCCCTCCGGCGTCCTGGAGCGCGGCTTCCTGCTCAAGCTCCGCTTCGCCTTCGACCACCACGTCAACCTGCGGCCGTCGAAGCTCCTGCCGGGTGTGTCCACGCCGCTCGCGGGGCAGCCGGAGATCGACTTCGTCGTGGTCCGGGAGGGCACCGAGGGCCCGTACACCGGCAACGGCGGCACCATCCGCAAGGGCACCGAGCACGAGGTCGCCACCGAGGTCTCCGTCAACACGGCCTACGGTGTCGAGCGTGTCGTGCGTGACGCCTTCGCCCGCGCCCAGGCCCGCCCGCGCAAGAAGCTCACGTTGGTCCACAAGAACAACGTGCTGACCTTCGCCGGCCACCTGTGGACGAACGTCTTCAACAAGGTGGCCGCGGAGTACCCCGAGGTCACCACTGACTACATCCACGTCGACGCCGCGACGATCTACCTCGTCACCCAGCCCGAGCGTTTCGACGTGATCGTCACCGACAACCTCTTCGGTGACATCATCACCGACCTCGCCGCGGCCGTCTCCGGCGGCATCGGCGTCGCCGCGAGCGGGAACATCAACCCGTCCGGCGAGTTCCCGTCGATGTTCGAGCCCGTGCACGGCTCGGCCCCGGACATCGCCGGCCAGGGCAAGGCGGACCCGAGCGCCACGGTCCTCTCCGTCGCCCTCCTCCTGCGCCACCTCGGCCACGACGCCGAGGCGGCCCGCATCGAGGAAGCCGTCTCCGCCGACCTCGCGGAGCGCGGAGATCTGCCCGCGCGCAGCACCTCCGAGATCGGCGACGCGCTCGCCGTACGCGTAGCCGGCTGACCGGGCGCGCACACTCGACACCATTCGAAGCCGCCGGTCGCAACCGCCCGGCGGCTTCCCCATGTCCCCGCCGGGTGCCACCATCGACCACCGGGCCGCATTCACCCTGTGTTCCCCCGCCGCAGCCCCCGGGCGATAATCGAACGCGGAGCCGCGGAATGAGGGAATGCTCGGACGTCCTACCACTGGCCACCGGCCGTACGGGCGTGAGCGCGGCCCGTCACTACAACCGGTGAAGGACAACCATTCATGACGACGCCCACGATCGAGCTCAAGCCCTCCGCCCACCCCCTCTCGGACGCCGAGCGAGAGGCGATCCTGGCCGACCCGGGGTTCGGCCGCCACTTCACCGACCACATGGTGACGATCAAGTGGACCGAGGGCCGGGGCTGGCACGACGGACAGCTCGTCCCCTACGCGCCGATCCCCCTCGACCCGGCGACCCACGTCCTGCACTACGCACAGGAGATCTTCGAGGGACTGAAGGCCTACCGCAGGCCCGACGGGTCCGTCGCCACCTTCCGCCCCGAGAAGAACGCCGAGCGTTTCCAGCGCTCCGCCCGCCGCCTCGCGATGCCCGAGCTGCCGGTCGAGACGTTCATCGAGGCGTGCGACGTGCTGGTCGGGCAGGACAAGGCGTGGGTGCCGGCGCACGGCGGTGAGGAATCCCTCTACCTGCGCCCCTTCATGATCGCCACCGAGGTCGGACTGGGCGTCAAGCCCGCCAACGAGTACCTGTTCCTGGTGATCGCCTCCCCGGCCGGCGCCTACTTCCCCGGTGGTGTGAAGCCGGTCTCCATCTGGGTCTCCGAGGACCGCGTCCGTGCCGTCCCCGGCGGCATGGGCGACGCGAAGACCGGTGGCAACTACGCCGCCTCGCTGCTCGCCCAGGCCGAGGCCGCGGCCAAGGGCTGCGACCAGGTCTGCTACCTCGACGCCGTGGAGCACACCTGGGTCGAGGAGCTCGGCGGCATGAACCTGTACTTCGTGTACGGCAAC
Organism: Streptomyces sp. NWU339; assembly: GCF_003143855.1. Taxonomy (GTDB): domain Bacteria; phylum Actinomycetota; class Actinomycetes; order Streptomycetales; family Streptomycetaceae; genus Streptomyces. The sequence continues at coordinate 24,632 of NZ_QFRK01000028.1, read as the reverse complement.
AAGATCGTCACACCGGCCCTCACCGGCTCCATCCTGGAGGGCGTCACCCGTGACTCCCTGCTGAGCGTCGCCCGCGACCTCGGCTACGAGGCCGTCGAGGAGCGGGTCTCGGTCGACCAGTGGCAGCGCGACTCCGAGAACGGCACCCTCACCGAGGTGTTCGCCTGCGGCACCGCGGCCGTCATCACTCCCGTCGGCACCGTCAAGCGGGCCGGTGGCGAGTGGCAGCAGAGCGGCGGCGAGCCCGGCGAGGTCACCCTGCGCCTGCGCCGGGCCCTGCTCGACATCCAGCGCGGCACGGCCGAGGACAAGCAGGGCTGGATGCACCCCCTGGGCTGACTCCCGTCCGCCCCGGCAGGGCCGCCCGGACCCCACCGTCCGCGGCGGCCCGCTCGGCGGGGGCGGTGGGGTCCGGTCGCCGAAGGGCGGACACCCAGCGCCCGTATCCTGAGACGGACGGTGATCGTCGGGTCGGGTTGTGCCACACTTCCCCCGTGCTCTCGTTCGCCATGATTATTGGCAGCAGGCGCGCCGGTCCGCAGTGACCGCCCTTACGACAACGTACAGGCGGACATCGTCGTCCTCGACCCGCGCGCAGACCTCTCGCACCCGCGAGAGGTTTTTCTGTTTCCTGGCCCACCAGAAGCCGGGGAGCCGGCGCGAGGGACCATGGGGGGACGGTGGAACCGGTCATTCCGGTAGACCGAGATCCAACATCAGGAGCCTTCAGACCATGACCGCAACCAGCGAGCCCGACGACTCGTTCCACGTCTTCGACACCACCCTGCGCGACGGCGCCCAGCGCGAGGGAATCAACCTCACGGTCGCCGACAAGCTGGCCATCGCACGGCACCTGGACGACTTCGGGGTGGGCTTCATCGAGGGCGGCTGGCCGGGCGCGAACCCGAGGGACACCGAGTTCTTCGCCCGTGCCCAGCAGGAGATCGAATTCCGGCACGCCCAGTTGGTCGCCTTCGGCGCCACCCGCCGCGCCGGCACCACCGCCGCCGAGGACCCGCAGGTCAGGGCGCTCCTCGCCTCCGGCGCGCAGGTGATCACGCTGGTCGCCAAGTCCCACGACCGTCATGTCGAGCTCGCCCTGCGCACCACCCTGGACGAGAACCTGGAGATGGTCCGCGACACCGTCGCCTTCCTCAAGGCCGAGGGCCGCCGGGTGTTCGTCGACTGCGAGCACTTCTTCGACGGCTACCGCGCCAACCCCGAATACGCCAAGTCGGTCGTCCGCACGGCCGCGGAGGCCGGTGCCGACGTCGTCGTCCTGTGCGACACCAACGGCGGCATGCTCCCCGCCCAGGTCCAGGCCGTGGTCTCGACGGTGCTCGCTGACACCGGCGCCCGGCTCGGCATCCACGCCCAGGACGACACCGGGTGCGCGGTCGCCAACACCCTCGCCGCCGTCGACGCGGGCGCCACCCACGTCCAGTGCACGGCCAACGGCTACGGCGAGCGCGTCGGCAACTCCAACCTGTTCCCGGTGGTGGCGGCGCTGGAGCTCAAGTACGGCAAGAAGGTCCTGCCCGAGGGCCGGCTCCGGGAGATGACGCGCATCTCGCACGCCATCGCCGAGGTGGTCAACCTGACCCCGTCCACCCACCAGCCCTACGTGGGTGTCTCCGCCTTCGCCCACAAGGCCGGTCTGCACGCCTCCGCCATCAAGGTCGACCCGGACCTGTACCAGCACATCGACCCCGAACGGGTCGGCAACACCATGCGGATGCTGGTGTCCGACATGGCAGGCCGCGCCTCCATCGAGCTCAAGGGCAGGGAACTCGGCATCGACCTGGGAGACGACCGCGAGCTGGTCGGCCGGGTCGTGGAGCGGGTCAAGGAACGCGAGCTCAAGGGCTACACGTACGAGGCCGCCGACGCCAGCTTCGAACTGCTGCTGCGGGCGGAGGTCGAGGGCAGACAGCTGAAGTACTTCGACGTCGAGTCCTGGCGCGCGATCGTCGAGGACCGCCCCGACGGCACCCATGCCAACGAGGCCACGGTGAAACTGTGGGCCAAGAGCGAGCGCATCGTCGCCACGGCGGAGGGCAACGGTCCGGTCAACGCCCTGGACCGGGCCCTGCGCGTCGCCCTGGAGCGGATCTACCCGCAGCTCGCCAAGCTGGAGCTGGTCGACTACAAGGTCCGCATCCTCGAGGGCAAGCACGGCACGCACTCCACCACCCGGGTCCTGATCTCCACGTCCGACGGCGCGGGGGAGTGGTCGACCCTGGGTGTCGGGGACAACGTCATCGCCGCGTCCTGGCAGGCGCTGGAGGACGCGTACACCTACGGCCTGCTGCGGGCCGGGGTCGAACCGGCGGCCTGAGGGGACCGGGCCCGGCAGGGGCCCCGCGCCGTCGCGGGGGACCCCTACCGGGCCCGATGCCCGTTTCCGGCCCGGTTCGGGTAGCTTCGAACACATGAAGGACGCGCTGACGCGTACCCTCGTACGCCTGCTGATCGTGCCCGTGGTCGCCGCGCTGGCGGTTCTGACGGCCGGGGCGCCGGGCGCGCACGCGGCCACCGACCTCTCGGCCGTGGCTCAGGCCCTGCGCGAGCGTCCCGTCTACGTCGATCCCGAGGCGAGGGACATCCTGTCCGAGTCGGACGCCGAGGCCCTCGCGAACAAGATCGAGAACGCGGACAAACCCGTCCTCGTGACGGTCCTCCCGGCCGGTTACCCCACCGAGAACCTCTTCCGGAACCTGCGCACCGAGACCGGCGTCACCGGTCTGTACGGCATCCGTCTCGGCGACCGGTTCGACGCGCGCGCCGACAGCAGCGTGCTGAGCCGCCAGGGCGTGCAGAACCTGGTCACGGCCGCGCAGGGCGCGGGGGACGCCAAGGCCCAGCTGAACGACTTCGTCGACGACGCGCTGCGCAACACCGGCGGTTCGGCGCCGAGTTCCTGGAGCGGCGGGTCCGACGGCGTCCCCGTCGGCGGACTGATCACCGTCGGCACCCTGCTGGTCGCCGGCGGCGCGGGCGCGTACGCGGTGTCCCGACGCAATCGGCGTCGGACCATGGAGCACGCGGCGGAGCAGCGGGCCGCGCTGGAGAAGCTGCGGGTGGTGGTCGACGAGGACATCACCGCGTTCGGCGAGGAACTCGACCGGCTCGACTTCCACCCCGGTGAGCCCGGCGCCGACGACGCCATGCGCGCCGACTACGAGCGTGCGCTGGACTCCTACGAGCAGTCCAAGCGGTTGATGGACGCGGCCGGCAGGCCGGAGGACGTCCGCGCGGTCACCCAGGCCGTGGAGGACGGCCGCTTCGCGCTGGCGCAGCTCGATGCCCGCCGTGCGGGCCGGTCGCTGCCGGAGCGCAGGCCGCCCTGCTTCTTCGACCCGCGCCACGGCCCCTCGGTCGCCGACGCCCTCTGGGCGCCCCCCGGCGGCACCGAGCGGGAGGTCCCGGTCTGTGCGGCGGACCGGACCCGCCTGGCCGACGGCCACGACCCGGCCGTCCGCGAGGTCGACACCGACCGGGGCCGCCGCCCCTACTGGGAGGCGGGCCCGGCCTACGGCCCCTGGGCGGGCGGCTACTTCGGCGGCGGCCTGCTGCCCGGTCTGCTCGTCGGCACGGTGCTCGGCGGCATGATGGCCGACCCCTCCTACGCGGCCGACTACGGCTCCGGCTACGGAGACTTCGGCGGCTACACGGGCGGAGACGTCTCCGGCGCCGACTTCGACAGCGGGGACTTCGGCGGCGGCTTCGGCGGGGGAGACTTCGGAGACGGTGGCTTCGGCGGCGGGGACTTCGGCGGAGGGTTCTGAGCGCCGGGCCACGGGGAGACGCCGGACACCGGGTCCGCGCCCGGTCCCGGGGTCAGGCCCGGGGATGCCGAGCGCCCGCCCTCCCGTACGGGGGGTACCGGGGGCGGGCGCGCTCAGGGGTGGCGGCGGTCAGGGCCGCGCCGTCGGCGGATCAGGCGTTGCGGATCGCCGAGATGTCGAAGTTCAGCTTGATCTTGTCGGAGACCAGGACGCCGCCCGTCTCCAGTGCCGCGTTCCAGGTCAGGCCCCACTCGGAGCGCAGGATCTCGGCCTTGCCCTCGAAGCCGACGCGCTGGTTGCCGAACGGGTCGGTGGCGGAGCCGTTGAACTCCAGGTCGATGGCGAGCGGCTTGGTGGTGCCGAGGATCGTCAGGTCACCGGTGATGCGGTAGTCGTCCCCACCGAGGGCTTCGGCCTTGGTGGAGCGGAACGTCATCGTAGGGAACTCGTCGGTCTTGAAGAAGTCCGAGCTCTTCAGGTGACCGTCACGGTCGGCGTTGCCCGTCTCGATGCTCTCCATCACCACGTCGAGGGTGGCGGTGGAGTTGGACGGGTTGGAGCCGTCCAGGTGCAGCGTGCCGGTGAAGTCCTGGAAGCTGCCCTTGACGTTGGTGACCATCGCGTGCCGGGCGACGAAACCGAGGGTGGTGTGCGCCGGGTCGATCGTGTAGTCGCCGGTCAGGGCGGCCAGGGCCGGGCTCACGGCGGCCGGGGCGGTCGCGGTCTCGTTGCTCTTGCGGCTGAAGATGCCCATGGTGTGTTCCTCCTGGGGACGGGGATCGGATGATCCCGTTGAACGTTCAATCACTTCCAACGGGGCCTACTGTAGACACATTCCCTTTAAAGTTCAACATCTTTCGGGGGATGCTTTCGAGGGTGCCGAAGGCGAGTCCCCTCCGACCCCGTCCTTCATGTCCCGTACCGGTCCGTCCTCTCGAGCCGCTACTCTCTGCGGGGCGGGTCGACCCGAACGGGTGAACCCCGGAAGAACATCCGTGAACGCCCTGGAGCGCGGGCGGAAAACCGCCGCGGGCCCGGCGAATCCCCGGGCGCAGGGCGCCCGGCCGGGGCCGGGCCGCACCCTCCGGGAGATCCGCGCCATGCGGGGGTGTGAGGGGTTCCCCAGCCTCCAATTTTATTGGAACCCTACAACCAGCAGGCCCTCCAAGCAGTTGGAACGCCTGCATGCCGTCTCGGTTCTGTTCAGTGGCACCAGGAAAACGCCTCGGAGACTGTGAGGAGTCGACGGCTCGCATTCCCGGGTGAGCTTCGTAAGGTCACTACATGACCGTTTTGGATGAGGCGCCGGGTGAGCCGACCGACGCGCGCGGACGCGTGGCCGAACTGCACGAGATTCGCGCGCAGGCGCTGGCCGGCCCGAGCGAGAAGGCGACCCGGGCGCAGCACGCCAAGGGCAAGCTGACCGCGCGGGAGCGCATCGAACTGCTGCTTGACCCGGGCTCCTTCCGTGAGGTCGAGCAGCTGCGCCGGCACCGGGCGACCGGCTTCGGTCTGGAGGCCAAGAAGCCGTACTCCGACGGTGTGATCACCGGCTGGGGCACGGTGGAGGACCGTACGGTCTTCGTCTACGCCCACGACTTCCGGATCTTCGGCGGTGCGCTGGGCGAGGCCCACGCCACCAAGATCCACAAGATCATGGACATGGCCATCGCGGCGGGTGCGCCGCTGGTCTCCCTCAACGACGGCGCGGGCGCCCGTATCCAGGAGGGCGTCTCGGCGCTCGCCGGCTACGGGGGCATCTTCCAGCGCAACACCAAGGCGTCCGGTGTCATCCCGCAGATCAGCGTGATGCTCGGCCCGTGTGCGGGCGGCGCGGCCTACAGCCCCGCCCTGACGGACTTCGTGTTCATGGTCCGCGAGACCTCACAGATGTTCATCACCGGCCCGGACGTGGTCAAGGCCGTCACCGGTGAGGAGATCACCCAGAACGGCCTGGGCGGCGCGGACGTGCACGCCGAGACCAGCGGCGTCTGCCACTTCGCCTACGACGACGAGGAGACGTGCATCGCCGAGGTGCGCTACCTCCTCTCGCTGCTCCCGCAGAACAACCGCGAGAACCCCCCGCGGGCCGAGAGCGCCGACCCCGCGGAGCGCCGCGGCGAGAGCCTGCTGGACCTGGTCCCGGCCGACGGCAACCGTCCGTACGACATGACCAAGGTCATCGAGGAGATCGTCGACGACGGCGAGTACCTCGAGGTCCACGAGCGCTGGGCGCGCAACATCATCTGCGCGCTGGCCCGGATGGACGGCCAGGTCGTCGGCATCGTCGCCAACCAGCCCCAGACGCTGGCGGGCGTGCTCGACATCGAGGCGTCCGAGAAGGCCGCCCGCTTCGTGCAGATGTGTGACGCCTTCAACATCCCGATCCTCACCTTCCTGGACGTCCCCGGCTTCCTCCCGGGCGTCGACCAGGAACACGGCGGCATCATCCGCCACGGCGCCAAACTGCTCTACGCCTACTGCAACGCCACCGTGCCGAGGATCTCGCTGATCCTGCGCAAGGCGTACGGCGGCGCGTACATCGTCATGGACAGCCAGTCCATCGGCGCCGACCTCACCTACGCCTGGCCCACCAACGAGATCGCCGTGATGGGCGCGGAGGGCGCGGCCAACGTCATCTTCCGCCGCCAGATCGCCGACGCCGAGGACCCGGACGCCATGCGGGCGCGCATGGTCAAGGAGTACAAGGCCGAGCTGATGCACCCCTACTACGCGGCCGAACGCGGTCTGGTCGACGACGTCATCGACCCCGCCGAGACCCGCGAGGTGCTGATCCGGTCCCTGGCGATGCTCCAGAGCAAGCACGCCGACCTGCCCTCCCGTAAGCACGGCAACCCGCCGCAGTAACCCGGCGGACCCGCCGCGGCAACCCCGCGGACCTCTCTCCCAGGGAGACTGACACCCATGAGCACACCTGACATCCGTGTCGAGAAGGGCCACGCAGAGCCCGAGGAAGTCGCCGCCCTCACGGCGATCCTCCTCGCCCGCGCGGCCACCCGCCCCACCTCCGACGCCCGGGCCCACCGCGGCCGCGCCAAGGCCGGCTGGCGCCGCCTCGAACGCGAGCCGGGTTTCCGCGCCCCGCACAGCTGGCGCTGACCTCACACGCGAAGAGGCCCCTCCTTCTCAAGAAGGAGGGGCCTCTTCGCGTGGCACCACCGGGGCAGCCGGCTGCGCGGGGCACGGCACACAACAGCCCCCGGCAGCCCGGTGGCCGCAGGGGGCAGTGCGCAACCCGGCGCGGAGCGGCTACCGCAGCCGCGCCATCAGCGCGTGCTCGACCAGGGTGATCAGCGCGCTCTTGGCATCCGAGCGGTGCCGGGCGTCGGTGGTGATGATCGGGGCGTCGGGACCGATCTGCAGCGCCTCCCGCACCTCGTCCGGGTTGTACGGCTGGTTGCCGTCGAAGCCGTTCAGCGCGATGACGAACGGCAGGCCGCTGTTCTCGAAGTAGTCGACCGCGGGGAAGCAGTCGGCGAGCCTCCGCGTGTCGACGAGAACGATCGCGCCGATGGCGCCGCGGACGAGGTCGTCCCACATGAACCAGAAGCGGTCCTGGCCGGGTGTACCGAAGAGGTACAGGATCAGGTCCTGGTCCAGGGTGATGCGGCCGAAGTCCATGGCCACCGTGGTGGTGGTCTTGTCCCCGGTGTGGGTCAGGTCGTCGATGCCCGCCGAAGCAGACGTCATGACGGCCTCGGTGCGCAGGGGATTGATCTCCGAGACAGCGCCGACGAACGTGGTCTTGCCCACGCCGAAACCGCCCGCCACCACGATCTTCGCGGAAGTGGTGGAGCGGGAAGGACCGCCGCTAGAGCTTGCGAAGTCCACTGAGCACCCTTTCGAGCAGTGTCACGTCTGGCTGGCCGCCGGCGCTCTCGTCGCCGCCGGGCTGATGGATGGCGACCAGTCCTGCCTCCGCCAAGTCGGCGACGAGAATCCTGGCCACACCGAGAGGGATGGTCAGCAGTGCCGAGATCTCGGCCACCGACTTGATCTCCCGGCAGAGGTGGCAGATCCGCTGATGCTCGGGCAACTGGCCCTGCATCTGGTGCGGCTGCGCGGTGGTGTGCACCAGCGCCTCGATGGCGAGCTGGTACCGCGGCCTGGTGCGGCCGCCCGTCATCGCGTACGGGCGCACCAGGGGATTGTTCGACGCCCCGGAGGGCGTCGGCTCGGGGGCACGGCGCTGAGGCTGCACGGGCTGGACGCGCGGCGCGTGCGGCTGCTCGTACGGCGAAAGGCCGGGGCCCTGCGGCACGTACGGCTGCCGGTGGTCCGGTGGGGAGGGGTAGCCGTACCGGTTCTGGGAACCGTCGTTGTGACCCTGCGCAGGGTCGTACGACCAGTTGCCCGAAGACGATCCGTCTGGTGGTGTTACCACTTTCTCCTCCTCCGACTGTGCCTGGCACCCATCGTGTGGTAGCCGCGTCCCGAAACCTTACGGCCACGGGACGCCAAACCGCACCGTCCGTCTGTCAGTTGAGCAAGCTCCCTTGAAGCTCCGCACGAAGGTCCGGAGTCAGGACCGTACCGGCTCGGTCGACCAGAAGGGCCATCTCGTACCCGATGAGACCGATGTCCGCATCGGGATGTGCGAGAACCGCGAGAGAGGAACCATCGGAAATGGACATGATGAACAGGAATCCCCGCTCCATCTCCACAACCGTCTGGTTCACGCTGCCACCCTCGAAGATCCGGGAGGCGCCTGCCGTCAGCGACGTCAGCCCGGAGGCCACGGCCGCGAGCTGGTCCGCGCGGTCGCGGGGGAATCCTTCGGACATCGCCAGAAGGAGGCCGTCGGCGGAGACCACCACCGTGTGGGACACCCCCGGGGTGTTGTCCACGAAGTTGGTGATCAACCAGTTCAGGTTCTGTGCCGCCTGGCTCATCGGGCTCACACTAACGCTCCTGGTTGTAGGTGCTGTCAGGACCACTGCGGTGATTCCCAGTGGCCTGGCCGTTCGTTTCACTGCCTGCGTTGCGGCCTTGTTGGACGCCGCGCCGCAGGTTGCTCAGCCTGCCCCGGATGTCTTCCGGGGCGCGGGAGACCTGGGGGCCTCCCTGAGGGGTGGTCTCGGCGGCGCCCTCGACCAGGTTGGCCTTGGGCACCCGCCGCGGCAGACCGGATGAGGTCACCCCGCCCGCCTTGGGCTTCCGCAGCGAGGACGCCTGCTGCCAGCGCTCGTCGTTCGCCGAACGCCAGTTGTCGCCGTCGCCCTGCGGAGCCGCAGGGGAAGCCGGTGCCGGGACCGTCGGCTCCTGGTTCGCCCGCCGCGCTCCGCCGGTGCCGCTCGCGGTGGACCCGCGGCGCGGAAGTCCGGCGTCGGTGAGTTCGTGGGAGGCGGAGGGGGCCGGTCCCGGACGGTCGAAGCCTACGCTGTCCTGCGTGCTCGCGTCAGGGGCCGGGGCGGGCTCCGGCTCCGGGGCGATCGCGGGGTACTGCGCCGGGTAGCCGTTCTGGTAACCGCCCTGCTGCGGCCAGTCGTCCTGGGCCGGCTCGGCGTAGGAGGGGTCCGGGTAGCCGCCGTTCGGCTGGTAGTACGACTCGTCGTACGTCGGCTGCTGCTGTCCCTCGTACGCGGACTGCTGCCCGTCGCCGTACGCCTGCTGGTCGTATCCGGCGGGCTGCCGCTGGTCCGGGTAACCGGCCGGACCGCCGTCGAAGCCCTGTCCGTCGCGGTCGTACCCCTGGCCGTTGTCGTAGCCCTGCGGGGCGGCGAACTCGTCGGTGCCGGGCTGCTCCGGTCCGGACAGCGCGGGCTGCGGGCTCTGCGGATCCAGGGCCGCCCGCCGCTCCTCGCGCATCCGGGAACGGCCGACCGGGTTCAGGCCGCGGATGTCGTCCGGGACCTCGTAGCGGCTGTCGTCGAAGCCGAGTTCCGCCGCGGTGCGCATCGGCTGCTGCTGGCTGAAGTCCTCGCCCGGGTAGTTCTGCTCCGGGATGATCTGGGAGACGGTGAACTCGTCGGGGCCGGTCTGCGCCTCGCCACCGCCACCGTGGGTGATCGCGTCCGGCAGCATGACCAGCGAGGTCGTACCGGCCTGTTCGCCCGAGGGGCGCAGCTGGACGCGGATGCCGTGCCGGTCGGACAGCCGGCCGACCACGAACAGACCCATGCGCTGCGAGATCGCGGCGTCCACGGTCGGCGGGTTGGCCAGCTTGTGGTTGATGTCCGCGAAGTCCTCGGCGGTCAGGCCGATGCCCTTGTCGTGGATCTCGATCATCACGCGGCCGTCGGGGAGACGGGTCGCGGTGACACGGACCTTGGTCTGCGGGGAGGAGAACGTCGTGGCGTTCTCCAGGAGCTCGGCCAGCAGGTGCACGAGGTCGGTCACCGCGCGGCCGTGGATCTCGGCCTCGGGGACACCGGACAGCTCGACACGCTCGTACTGCTCCACCTCGGAGGAGGCGGCGCGGATCACGTCGACCAGCGGCACCGGCTGGTCCCAGCGGCGGCCGGGCTCCTCGCCGGCGAGGACGAGCAGGTTCTCGCCGTTGCGGCGCATACGGGTGGCCAGGTGGTCCAGCTTGAAGAGGTTCTCCAGCTGGTCCGGGTCGGCCTCGTTGTTCTCCAGGCCGGTGAGCAGGGTCAGCTGACCCTCGATCAGGGACTGGTTGCGGCGCGAGAGGTTGGTGAAGATCGCGTTGATGTTGCCCCGCAGCAGTGCCTGCTCGGCGGCGAGCCGGACGGCCTCGCGGTGGACCTGGTCGAAGGCGCGGGCGACCTCGCCGATCTCGTCCGTGGAGGTGATCGGGATCGGGGTGACCCGGGTGTCGACCCGGCCGGGGTCGGTGCGGGAGAGCTGGTCGACCAGCGTCGGCAGCCGCTGCTCGGCGATACCGAAGGCGGCGTGGCGCAGCTTGCGCATGGAGCGGCTCATCTGGCGGGCCACCATGCCGGCCAGGATGAACGCGGCGAGCAGGGCGATCACGACGGCGCTGCCGGTGACGAAGGCGTCGCGCTGCGCGTCGCCGGCGATGGTGGCCGCCTCGTCCACCGCGGTGTCGGCGAGGTCCGACTCGATCTGGCGGTAGCCGTCGAACTTGAGGGTGTTGACCGCCCACCAGTTCTCGGCGGTGATGCCGCGGCCGGCTATCTCGGCGCGGGCGGCCGGGTCGGTGGAGTTGAGGCGTGCGACCTCGGAGACCATCGTGCGCGAGTCGGAGGGCGGCGGGACGTAGTCCGGATCCTGGGCCGCCGCCTCCTTGGCCTGCTCCGCCCCGTCGGCCTTGATCTCCTGCTTGAGCTGATTCAGCTTGTCCTCGTCGGCCCCGGTGCCACCGCCGATGTACTCCTGGACGGCGATGCCCTCGAGGTAGGCGTAGGAGGAGAGCGCGACGCGCTGGCTGGCGAGCTGGCTGTCGGTGGGTCCGGGCTTCACCAGCAGGTGCGTACCGATGGACCGCTGCAGCGACACCGCCGCCTTGGTCAGCGAGATCGCGTAGACCGTACGGCCGTAGCTGGTGATGTTGCCGGTGCCCAGACCGAGTTCGTTGGCGAACTGCATCAGAGGGTTGGCCACCTCGACGTAGCCCTCTTCGGTCTCCACGCCCTTGAGCTTGGAGGTGTACGCGGCGGCGCGCAGCGCCGTGAGCTTGGGCTCGGCCTTGCGCAGCACGTCCAGCCGGCGCTGCAGGCCCGGCTTGGACGGCACGTTCTGCGCGGCCGCGTCGAACGCGTCGGCCGCCTCGTCCGTGGCGGCACGGGCCTTGACGACGACCGGGTCGTCCTCGCCCTTGCCCTGCAGCAGCGGGGCCGCGGTGAGGTCCCGCTCGCGGTAGAGGGCGTCGGCGTAGGTGAGGGAGGCCTGCACCAGGCGCGCGGTGTTCTCCGCGTCCTCGGCCTCCTGCCAGGTGTCGATCGAGCCCTTCACCTGGAAGCCGCCCATGACCAGGCCGACCAGCACGGGTACGAGCAGGATCGCGTTCAGCCTGGTCGCCACCCGCCAGTTGCGCGGGGAGAAGCGGCCGCCGCTCGGAGCGGGTGGGGCCGTCGGTTCCGCGTCGTGCACGGGGGTGGGCGCCGCTGCGCGCGGCGGCGGGGTGAAGTTGCCCCGGGCCGATGGCTCGGGACTGCTCGTGCTTCGCCTCACTCGACCAACAACCTCTCGGCGGTCGGCACCAACGTTGTGCCGCAGTGTCTCAGAGCCCGGCATGCCAACGACTACTGAGTGCGTCTTTGACCAATGGGCAGTTCAGGCATTCCAGCATGCCGACCAGTCCTCTTCCAAACAGCGGACGGAGGGGTTCCGGCGTGATGTAAGCCGCAGATAAAACGGTCAAACGGAGCGAGCCCCGCCAAAAGGCGGGGCCTTCGTGCGCATAGGGGAACTGGCCGAACGCGTCGAGTGTCGGCATGGCCTGATTCCTCTGCCGAAACGTTATGAACACCGGGGCCGGCCGTGTCCAAGGACACAGCCGGCGCCGGAACATCTACGGCAACTGCCGTATGCAGCTATGGCGTTGACTACCGGAGACGCGCCATGAGGGCGTGCTCGACCAGGGTGATCAGCGCGCTCTTGGCGTCCGAGCGGTGCCGGGCGTCGGTGGTGATGATCGGGGTGTCGGGACCGATCTGCAGCGCTTCGCGTACTTCCTCCGGCTGGTACGGCTGCTGTCCGTCGAAGCCGTTGAGGGCGACCACGAACGGCAGGCCGCTGTTCTCGAAGTAGTCGACCGCGGGGAAGCAGTCGGCCAGCCGGCGGGTGTCCACCAGCACGACCGCGCCGATGGCGCCGCGGACGAGATCGTCCCACATGAACCAGAAGCGGTCCTGGCCGGGTGTACCGAAGAGGTACAGGATCAGGTCCTGGTCCAGGGTGATGCGGCCGAAGTCCATGGCCACCGTGGTGGTGGTCTTGTCCCCGGTGTGGGTCAGGTCGTCGATGCCCGCCGAAGCAGACGTCATGACGGCCTCGGTGCGCAGCGGGTTGATCTCCGAGACGGCGCCGACGAACGTGGTCTTGCCCACGCCGAAACCGCCCGCCACCACGATCTTCGCGGAAGTGGTGGCGCGGCTCTCGGAGACCGCCTCGCCGCTAGAGGTTGCGAAGTCCACTGAGCACCCTTTCGAGCAGTGTCACGTCCGGTGCGCCGGTGTTCTCGTCGCCGCCCGGCTGGTGAACGGCGACGAGACCCGCCTCCGCGAGGTCCGCCACCAGGATCCGGGCCACGCCCAGCGGCATGTTCAAAAGCGCCGACACCTCGGCGACCGACTTCACCTCACGGCACAGATGGCAGATGCGCTGGTGCTCCGGGAGGAGCCCCATGAGCGCTGCCGGGTCGGCCGTCGTACTGATCAGTGCCTCGATGGCCAGCTGATAGCGGGGCCTGGTCCGGCCACCGGTCATCGCATACGGACGTACCAGTGGCTGGTCGCCCTCGTCCTCGTACGGCTCCGCGTACGGATCATGAGAGGCGGTGGGCGGGGTCATGGGTCCTCCGGACGGGACAGCAAGTCGGTCAGTCAAGCCGTCTGACGAGGCCGGTGGGGGGATTGTGGCGGCCGGACGGTGATTTGGTGAGACGGGTGGTGTCGGGGCCGGTCAGTGGAGCAGACTTCCCTGTAGCTCGGCGCGCAGGTCCGGGGTGAGGACCGCCCCCGCACGGTCGACCAGGAGCGCCATCTCGTAGCCGACGAGGCCGATGTCGCACTCGGGGTGCGCGAGGACGGCCAGCGACGAGCCGTCCGAGACGGACATGAGGAAGAGGAAGCCCCGCTCCATCTCGACGACCGTCTGTGCGACGTTGCCGCCTTCGAAGATGCGGGAGGCGCCGGCCGTCAGGGAGGTCAGTCCCGAGGCCACGGCCGCGAGCTGGTCCGCGCGATCGCGCGGGAAGCCCTCGGAGAGCGCCAGGAGGAGGCCGTCGGCGGACACGACGACGGTGTGGGACACCCCGGGGGTGTTGTCCACGAAGTTGGTGATCAACCAGTTGAGGTTCTGTGCCGCCTGGCTCATCGGGCTCAACTAACGCTCCTGCTGGTGAGTGGGTCGAGGGAAGCTACCGGTCTGGGTGGAGCCGGCCTGACGACCCTGTGCGATACCCCGACGGAGATTGGTCAGCCGTCCACGCACGTCGTCGGGCGCGCGTGAGACCTGCGGACCACTCTGGTGGGTCTGCTCCTGAGCCGTGCCCGGGACGAGGTTCGCCTTGGGCACCCGGCGCGGAAGGCCGGAGGTGGTGACGCCGCCCGCGGCCGGCTGCCGGACGCGTTCGGCCTGCCGGACCAGCTCGTCGTTGGGCGAGCTGCGCCAGGTGGAGGTGACGGCCCGCTGCGGGCCGGTGGGCCCCTGCGGCTGCTGAGGTTGCTGCTGCGGCTGCTGCTGTTGCGGCCGCTGGGCCGGAGCCGGGGGATTGCCCTGCTCCTGTTCCCGGGCACCGTGGAACCAGTTGGTCTCCAGGGTGTCGTAGAGGGGGGTGCGCCCGTCACCGGGGCCGGACGCCGGCGGCAGTGCCCAGGCGTCGCCCGGCGCGCGACCGTCGCCGGGCCGCTGAGGGGCGGGCCGCTGCGGCGCGGGCCCGTGGCCCGGCTGCTGCTGCGGAGCCGCGGGACGCTGGGCGCCGAAGTCGGGGCCCGCCCCTCCACGCGGTCCGTTCGGCTGCGGACGCTCGAACTGGCCGGTGGAGGCCGGGTCCGCGAGGTTCGGGCGCTCCGGGAGAGCGTGCCGCGCGGGAGCGCCGCCGTTCCGCTCCGGAGCCGGGTACCGGCCGGCCGAGCCGCTGTCGTAGCCCTGTGGGGCGGCGAACTGGTCGGTGTCGGACGGGTTCTGTCCGTTGTACTGGTCCGAGGGAGCGCCGTAGATGTCGCCGCGGACGAACTGGGCGTTGTTCGCGTCGGGCCGGCCGTACTGGCCGGTGTTCTGCGGAGCGCCGGCACCGGGGGCGCCGTAGGAGGCGGGCGAGCCGGGGTTCTGCCGGTCGTCGAAGCGGGGCATCTCGGCCGTCGCGCCGGGGCCCTGGCGGTCGTCGAACCGCGGCATGGAGCTCGTCCGGGAGACGTCCGGTTCCTCGTGCCCGCGCGGGGCGTCCAGCGGGGCCCGGGGCACCGGAGGCTGGGCGTTCTCGTCGCTCCAGCTGGGCACCCGCGGCTGCTGGTCGCCGCCGGGCAGCTCGGCGCGCGGACCACCGCGCGGCGGCAGCTGCGGACGACGGCCGCGCTCGGCGTTGCCGGTGCCCCGCTGCGGCGGCACGGAACCCCGGCCGCCGAACAGGTCCTGGCCCTGCGATCCGCCTTGACCCTGTGCTCCGCCCTGCCCCGGGGACTGCAGCCCCTGCGGGGCGCCCGGAGCCTGACCGCCGTAGCCGGCACCCGCGCCCGCGGGGGCCGGACGGCCCTGGCCCTGCGCGGAGGGAGGACCGCCCTGCTCGAACAGCGACGGCGCCGAAGACCTGCCCGGCTGACCCTGCGGGCCACGTGCCCCGCCCGGGGCACCCGGCCGGCCCTGGCCGTCCCGTCCGGGCAGCGCGGCCCGCGGACCCTGACCGGCGGCGAGCCTGCCACCACCGGGCGCGCCGCCACCGAGGGCACCGGCGCCGGACTGACCGCCACCGGCGGACCGCCGCGCCGCCGCCGCACCGGCCGCGGCCTGCGCGGCGGCGGGACCGCCGGCACCCGGCTGACCGGGCTTGCCCTGGGGCTTCTTGCCGCCCTGGGCGACATCGACGGGCAGCATGACCAGCGCGGTCGTACCACCGGAGTCGGACGGGCGCAGCTGGATGCGGATGCCGTGCCGCTGCGACAGCCGGCCGACCACGAACAGACCCATGCGGCGGGAGACGGAGACGTCCACGGTGGGCGGCGAGGCGAGCCGCTCGTTGATCGCCGCCAGGTCCTCCGGCGACAGACCGATACCGGTGTCGTGGATCTCGATCAGCACCCGGCCGTCGGGCAGCGCGTGACCGGTGACCTTGACCTTGGTCTGCGGGGAGGAGAACGAGGTCGCGTTCTCCAGCAGCTCGGCGAGCAGGTGCACGAGGTCGTTGACGACGCGGCCGGCCACTTCGGTGGTCGGCACGGCGGTCAGCTCGATGCGCTCGTACTGCTCCACCTCGGACGCGGCGGCACGCAGCACGTCGACCAGCGGGACCGGGCGGGTCCACCGTCGGCCGGGCTCCTCACCCGCGAGGACGAGCAGGTTCTCACCGTTCCGGCGCATACGCGTGGCCAGGTGGTCCAGCTTGAACAGCGAGGACAGCTGGTCCGGGTCGGCCTCGCGGGACTCCAGTTCGGAGATCAGCGACAGCTGGCGCTGGATCAGGCCCTGGGAGCGGCGCGAGAGGTTGGTGAACATCGCGTTGACGTTGCCCCGCAGCAGGGCCTGCTCGGCGGCGAGGCGGACCGCCTCGCGGTGCACGTCGTCGAAGGCCGCGGCCACCCGGCCGATCTCGTCCCGGGAGTGCACACCGACCGACTCCACGGACGTGTCGACGTCCTGCGGGTCGGACTCGGACAGCTGCTTGACCAGCTCGGGCAGGCGTTCCTGGGCGACCTTGGTCGCGGTGTCCTCGAGCCGGCGCAGCGAGCGGATCATGGAGCGGGCCACGACGAAGGCACCGACCAGCGACACACCGAGCACGATCAGGATCAACGCACCGGAGATGATCGCGTCCCGCTCGGTGGCGGCGCGCAGCTCACGGGCCTTTTGTTCCATCTCCTCGAGCAGCCTGTGCTCGACGTTCTTCATCTGCTGGATCTTGGTGGAGCTGTCGTCCAGCCAGTCCCGGTAGGACCGCTTGGCCATGGACCCCAGGCCGTCGGCCGACACCAGGGCACGGCCCGCGTACTTGTCGGTGGCCTTGATGACGGCGTTGCCGTCCTCGATGGGCAGCAGCAGCTCGGTGGCCTCGTCCTCGCCGTAGATGCTCTTGAAGCTGCGCAGCTCGGACTTCTGGCTCTCCAGCGCCGACTCGGCGTAGAGCCGGTCGTTCTCGGAGAGGTCACCGTGGGTGGTGTTACCGGCGGGCAGCGCCGCTGCGAGGACCGCGCGCTGGATCGACGCGTACTCCTTGGCGGAGGAGAAGGAGGCCAGGGCGCGGGTGCGCTGGATCATCTCGGGGTTGCTGGTCGCCTCGGCCATGTCCTGGGAGAGGTCGATCAGGTTCTCGATCAGACGGTGGTACCCCTCGACGGTCTGGGTGGAGTTGTCCTCCGACACATAGGCCGTGTTGCGGATCTTCTCGAGGTCGCCCAGGTCGCCGGCGAGCTGGACCAGGTTGTCGCGGATGCCCTTGAGGTTGCCGTCCCGGCTGGCGTTGTTGATCTCCTCGGAGCTGTCGAGGAAGTTCTTCCGAGCGCGGTCGGTCTTCTCGCGGTGGCCCTTGACCCCGAAGTCGGTGGCCTTGCCGCCGTGCGCCAGTGGGCCGGCCGACTGGTCGCGCTCCTCCTGGAGCGCGGCGGCGAGCTCGGTGGCCTCCTGGGTGATGTCCGTCAGCAGCTTCATGTTGTCGAGCTGCTGGATGTCGTCCATCGACTGGTTGATACGCAGGGCGCCCAGCGAGGTGGCCGCGACCACCGGGAGCGCGAGCAGCGACACCAGACGGGTGGAGATGCGCCAGTTGCGCAGGGCAACGCGCGGTCCCGGGCCGTCGGGACCCTCCGGGGGCTTCGGCGGAACGGGGGGAGTGCCCGCCGGTCCCGCGGGCGTGGCTCCGGGGCGGCCGGGTCGTTCGCCGCCTTCACCGTTCGCGGCCGGGCCCTGGTTCTGGGCGTGCTGGGGCGAGGAGCCGACGGCCCTGGGGCCAGTCCCGCCGTGCTGCTCCGGCTCCGCCGAAGCGCTGCCATCCCTCTTGAAACGTCCCTGCACTAGCGTCGCAACCTCTGGACCAGGCGCCCCTCCGCGCGAACGGCGGGACACGGTGTCGGCGTCATAGGAGCGCCCTGAATGCGCCCCCGTGGTGGTCGTGAGTGACCGGCGTGGGTTCCCCCTTGCTCACCGCCACAATGGCGCGTTTGTGCGCCCCCTGTGCGCCGGATCGATAACTGCGGCGGTCCGGGGAATTCCAGCACAGTGCGGGATGCCCCAACAAGGCCCGCGAGTCATGCCGCGACTTGCGTGACGCCGTGTGAGGGGTGAGTCACCAGGCGTAGAAAGTGATCTCACGCAAAGGGGGCGAATGGGGTTGATTCGAGGGAGTCGGGAAGGTGTCCCAGTCGCGATGATCAGGAGCGGAATGATGCATTCAGGGGGTCAATGTCCGTTTCGGTGGAGCGGCGCGCCGGTCCGGATTGACCCATTTGGCTGTCGATTCGTGAGCAAACTCACACGGTGATCGTGGTCCCTCGCGGCGGTCGGCGGGGAATCAGATGTTTAGCCTGACGCTTTACAGGGATGGCAAAACAGACAACCCGCGTCCGACGGAGGGTCCCCGGACCCCGTCGGACGCCCCGTGAACAGGACAGGTTCGAGTAAACAGTGAAGACGACGACGATGTTCCACAAGATCGCCAACCCGCGACGCACGACGCTGGCGCACCTCGACGGCGCCGCCGAACTGCAGACGCCGGTCCACCAGGAGCACACCGTCGAACTCCCGGCCCAGACTGCCAACCCCAGGCGCACCGTCCTCATGGAGATCCCGGTCGCGGCCGCCGCGAACTAGCACCTTCCCCAGTCTTTCCCGGCACCAGTACCGACCAGTACGCGCGCCGGCCCCGAAACGCTCAAGGCGCACGGGCCCGGCCGGACCTGTGCCGGCCCCACGATCACAGGCGGCGTCCCCCCTTCCAGGTGGGACGCCGCCTGTGATGCGCGAGGCGTGCGTGCCCTGCCGCGTTAGCCTGGAGCGTCAGACTCCAGCCAGCTCAGTCAAGGTCAAGGGGCCAAGAATCCCGTGCGCATCGCCAGATTCTCCATCGACGGGAACGTCGCCTTCGGCGCGGTCGAGGGTGACCAGCAGGACGAGCTCGTCCTGGACATCATCAAGGGCATCCCGTTCGCGGACTTCGAACTCTCCGGCACCAAGGTCCCGGTGAGCAAGGTCAGGCTGCTGCCCCCGGTGCTCCCCAACAAGGTGGTGGCCTTCGGCCGCAACTACGCCGAACACGCGAGGGAGATGGGCAACGAGGTGCCCGACGCCCCGTTCGCCTTCTTCAAGCCCGCCACCTCGGTGATCGGCCCCGGCGACGACATCCAGTACCCCTCCTTCTCCCAGGAGGTGCACCACGAGGCCGAACTGGCCGTGGTGATCGGCAGGATGTGCCGTGAGGTCCCGCGCGACCGGGTCAAGGACGTGATCTTCGGCTACACCTGCGCCAACGACGTCACCGCCCGCGACGTCCAGCGGCGGGAGAAGCAGTGGGCGCGGGCCAAGGGCTTCGACACCTCCTGCCCGCTCGGCCCCTGGGTGGAGACGGACCTGGACATCGCCGCCGCCGGCGACCTCACCGTCCAGCTCACGGTCAACGGCGAGCAGCGCCAACTCGGCCGTACCAGCGAGATGATCCACTCCATCGAGGACCTGATCGTCAACATCTCCGAGGCGATGACGCTGCTCCCCGGCGACGTGATCCTCACGGGCACCCCGGCCGGCGTCGCCCCCCTCAACGTCGGCGACGAGGTCGCCGTCACCATCGAAGGCATCGGCACTCTCACCAACAAGGTTGTCAAGCGTGGCTAGCGCAGCAGGTTCCCCCTCCCCCAAGTCCTCGACTCACCTCGGACAGGGGGCGCCCCCACGCGTCCGTTTCTGTCCGTCGCCCACCGGCAACCCCCACGTGGGTCTGGTCCGCACCGCCCTGTTCAACTGGGCGTTCGCCAAGCACCACCAGGGCACGCTGGTCTTCCGCATCGAGGACACCGACGCGGCCCGCGACTCCGAGGAGTCCTACGCCCAGCTCCTCGACTCGATGCGCTGGCTCGGCTTCGACTGGGACGAGGGCCCCGAGATCGGCGGCCCCCACGCCCCCTACCGCCAGTCGCAGCGCATGGACGTCTACGCCGACGTCGCCGCCAAGCTCCTCGACGCCGGCCACGCCTACCGCTGCTACTGCTCCCAGGAGGAGCTGGACACCCGCCGCGAGGCCGCCCGCGCCGCCGGCAGGCCCTCCGGCTACGACGGCCACTGCCGCGACCTCACCGACGCCCAGGTCGAGGAGTACAAGGCCCAGGGCCGCGAGCCGATCGTCCGCTTCCGCATGCCCGACGAGACGATCACCTTCACCGACCTGGTCCGCGGCGAGCTGACCTTCACCCCGGAGAACGTCCCGGACTACGGCATCGTCCGCGCCAACGGCGCTCCGCTGTACACGCTGGTCAACCCGGTCGACGACGCCCTGATGGAGATCACCCACGTCCTGCGCGGCGAGGACCTGCTCTCCTCCACCCCGCGCCAGATCGCCCTGTACCAGGCGCTGACCGAACTCGGCATCGCGAAGCAGATCCCGGCCTTCGGCCACCTGCCCTACGTGATGGGCGAGGGCAACAAGAAGCTCTCCAAGCGTGACCCCCAGTCCTCGCTCAACCTCTACCGCGAGCGCGGCTTCCTCCCCGAGGGACTGCTCAACTACCTCTCCCTGCTGGGCTGGTCGCTCTCCGCGGACCAGGACATCTTCACGATGGAGGAGATGGTCGCGGCCTTCGACGTCGCGGACGTGCAGCCGAACCCGGCCCGCTTCGACCTGAAGAAGTGCGAGGCGATCAACGCCGACCACATCCGCCTGCTGGAGGTGAAGGACTTCACCGAGCGCTGCCGCCCCTGGCTGAAGGCGCCCGTCGCCCCCTGGGCCCCGGAGGCCTTCGACGAGGCCAAGTGGCAGGCCATCGCCCCGCACGCGCAGACCCGCCTGAAGGTGCTGTCGGAGATCACCGACAACGTCGACTTCCTGTTCCTGCCGGAGCCGGTCTTCGACGAGGCCTCCTGGACCAAGGCGATGAAGGAGGGCTCCGACGCCCTGCTGCGCACCGCCCGCGAGAAGCTGGACGCGGCCGACTGGACGTCCCCCGAGTCCCTGAAGGAGGCCGTCCTGGCCGCCGGCGAGGCCCACGGCCTCAAGCTCGGCAAGGCCCAGGCCCCGGTCCGCGTCGCCGTCACCGGCCGCACGGTCGGCCTGCCCCTCTTCGAGTCCCTCGAGGTCCTGGGCAAGGAGCAGACCCTGACCCGCATCGACGCGGCCCTGGCGAAGCTCGCCGGGTAGCCCGGTCCGACCGCAGGTGAGGGGCGGCGCCCGGAGCTTCCGGGCGCCGCCCCTCACCGTTCTTGGGTACGGTCGGTCCCATGGTGATCCGAGCCGTCGTCTGGGACGTGGACGACACACTCTTCGACTACACCTCCGCCGACCGCGAGGGGATGCGGGCGCACCTGCTGGCCGAGGAGCTGCTGGCCGGGTACGCCTCCGTGGAGGAGGCGCTGGTGCGGTGGCGGGAGGTGACCGATCTCCAGTGGGCCCGGTTCGCCGCCGGCGAGGTCGACTTCGAGACGCAGCGGCGCGACCGCACCCGGCTCTTCCTGGGGCGTGAACTGACCGACGACGAGGCCGACGACTGGTTCCGGCGCTACCTGGGGCACTACGAGGCGGCCTGGTCCCTGTTCCCGGACGTCCTGCCGGTCCTCGACGCGCTCGCCGCCAGCCACCGGCACGCGGTGCTGTCCAACTCCAGCGTCCACGTCCAGGACCGCAAGCTGCGCGTCCTCGGTGTCCACGACCGCTTCGAGGCCGTCCTGTGCGCCGCCGAGCTGGGCGTCTCCAAACCCGAGCCCCGCGCCTTCCTGGCGGCCTGCGAGGCCCTGGCGCTGCCTCCCGACCAGGTCGCGTACGTGGGCGACCACCCGGAGATCGACGGCCGGGGCGCCGCGGAGGCGGGACTGCTGTCGGTGTGGATCGACCGGGGCGGTGCGTACGCGGCCCTGGAGCCGCCCGTCGGGCCGCGCAGGATCGCCTCCCTCGACGAACTCCCCGCGCTCCTCGGCACGGATACTCGTTTTGGAGCCGGGTCCGGCATCGGGTAATGTTCTTCCTGCGCCGCGGGGGACCGGGCCGGAAGGCCACCAACCTCAAGCGCACTGCTAGAACGAAAACCCTCCGGGGCTTGCGTTCCAGTGGCCTATGGTGTAATTGGCAGCACGACTGATTCTGGTTCAGTTAGTCTTGGTTCGAGTCCAGGTAGGCCAGCTCGCAGAGCTCATCTGCACCTGCGGATCTCATCCGCGAAGCCCCCGTTGTGTAGCGGCCTAGCACGCTGCCCTCTCAAGGCAGTAGCGCCGGTTCGAATCCGGTCGGGGGTACAGATCCATCCCGCGAGGGCGGCCGGGTAGCGCCCACTGTCCTCACGGTGAAACCATCCGGCTCCGGCCGGGTGAGGATCGCCAGGGCCCCCGTTGTGTAGCGGCCTAGCACGCCGCCCTCTCAAGGCGGTAGCGCCGGTTCGAATCCGGTCGGGGGTACTGAACTGGTCTAAACCATCATTGGTCTATGGTGTAATTGGCAGCACGACTGATTCTGGTTCAGTTAGTCTTGGTTCGAGTCCAGGTAGACCAGCTCGGACCTGCGGAAACGCAGAGTCCACGCCCCCGTTGTGTAGCGGCCTAGCACGCCGCCCTCTCAAGGCGGTAGCGCCGGTTCGAATCCGGTCGGGGGTACACAGGAAGACAGAAGCAAAGCCCTCCACCTCGGTGGGGGGCTTCTTCGTGTCCGCGTACCGAGGTGCGGCGGGGCGCGAGCCCGGAAGAGGGCCTGCCGCGGCGTTGAGGCGGGCCCGTTCCCGAGGGGCGGGTGGGGTCAGGAGCGGCGCAGCGCCTCGGAGAGGCGGGCCGCGGAGTCGATGACGGCCTGGGCGTGCATACGGCCCGGGTGACGGGTCAGGCGCTCGATGGGCCCCGACACCGAGACGGCGGCCACCACGCGATTCGAGGGGCCGCGCACCGGCGCGGAGACGGAGGCGACGCCGGGCTCTCGCTCCCCGATCGACTGCGCCCAGCCGCGGCGCCTGACGCCCGACAGGGCCGTCGCCGTGAAGCGGGCGCCCTGCAGGCCGCGGTGCAGGCGCTCCGGCTCCTCCCAGGCCATCAGGATCTGCGCGGAGGAGCCGGCCTTCATCGTGAGCGTGGAACCCACCGGGACCGTGTCCCGCAGGCCCGACAGGCGCTCCGCCGCGGCGACGCAGATGCGCATGTCGCCCTGCCGGCGATAGAGCTGGGCGCTCTCGCCGGTCACGTCGCGGAGATGGGTGAGTACCGGGCCCGCCGTGGCGAGCAGCCGGTCCTCGCCCGCCGCCGCGGCCAGTTCGGCCATGCGCGGACCGAGGATGAACCGGCCCTGCATGTCGCGCGCCACCAGACGGTGGTGTTCCAGTGCCACGGCCAGGCGGTGGGCCGTGGGTCGTGCCAGTCCGGTCGCACCGACCAAACCCGCGAGGGTGGCCGGGCCGGACTCCAGAGCGCTCAGGACGAGGGCCGCCTTGTCCAGAACGCCGACGCCGCTACTGTTGTCCATGCAACGATACTTGCGTCTCACTCTGTGAAACGCAAGTTCAATTTTCGGTGGAACGCGCCACTCTTGACGTACGAGGCAATCGGCACGACGCATTCCGCACGACGCGATCGGTGCTGTGCGCCGATCAGTAGGAAGCACCGTGGCCCGTGGATCACCGGGCCTGGCGGCGACGCCCGGGATCAGGGGTGGGGCGCCGTCTCCTCACAGATCTCTAGTTGGGCCGGCGCGTGTGTGCCGGCCGGAGGGAAAGCGATGGGTAGGACACTCGCGGAGAAGGTCTGGGACGACCATGTCGTCCGGCGCGCCGAGGGCGAGCCCGACCTCCTCTTCATCGATCTGCACCTGCTGCACGAGGTGACCAGCCCGCAGGCCTTCGACGGTCTCCGTAAGAGCGGCCGCGGGGTGCGTCGGCTCGATCTGACCATCGCGACCGAGGACCACAACACCCCGACCCTGGACATCGACAAGCCCATCGCCGACCCGGTCTCCCGCGTCCAGCTGGAGACGCTGCGGGCGAACTGCGCGGAGTTCGGTGTCCGGCTGCACTCGCTGGGCGACGTGGAGCAGGGCGTCGTGCACGTGGTGGGGCCGCAGCTGGGGCTGACCCAGCCCGGCATGACCGTGGTCTGCGGGGACTCGCACACCTCCACGCACGGCGCGTTCGGCGGCCTGGCCTTCGGCATCGGCACCTCCCAGGTCGAGCACGTGCTGGCCACCCAGACCCTGCCGATGACCCGCCCCAAGACCATGGCGATCACCGTCGAGGGCGAACTGCCCGACGGGGTCACGGCCAAGGACCTGATCCTGGCGGTCATCGCGCGGATCGGCACCGGCGGCGGCCAGGGCTACGTCCTGGAGTACCGCGGCGAGGCCATCGAGAAGCTCTCGATGGAGGCCCGGATGACCATCTGCAACATGTCGATCGAGGCCGGCGCCCGCGCGGGCATGATCGCCCCCGACGAGACCACGTTCGCCTACCTCAAGGGCCGCCCGCACGCCCCCCAGGGTGAGGACTGGGACGCGGCCGTGGCCTATTGGAAGACGCTGCGCACCGACCAGGACGCCGAGTTCGACGCCGAGGTCGTCATCGACGCTGCCGAACTGTCGCCGTTCGTCACCTGGGGCACCAACCCCGGCCAGGGCGCGCCGCTGTCGGCCGCTGTGCCCGACCCCGCCTCGTACGAAGACGCCTCGGAGCGCCTGGCCGCCGAAAAGGCCCTGGAATACATGGGGTTGACAGCCGGCCAGCCGCTGCGCTCCATCAACGTGGACACCGTCTTCGTAGGTTCCTGCACCAACGGCCGGATCGAGGACCTGCGCGCCGCCGCCGACATCGTCAGGGGCCGCAMAGYCGCCGACGGCGTACGGATGSTGGTCGTCCCCGGCTCCGC
>NZ_QFRK01000101.1 GCF_003143855.1 Streptomyces sp. NWU339 | reverse complement strand
GTTCACCGCCCTGCTGCTGTCCCTGCCCGGCTCGCCGATCCTCTACTACGGCGACGAGATCGGCATGGGCGACAACATCTGGCTCGGCGACCGCGACGCGGTGCGCACCCCGATGCAGTGGACCCCCGACCGCAACGCCGGCTTCTCCTCGGCGGACCCGGGCCGGCTGTTCTTGCCCACCATCATGGACCCGGTCTACGGCTACCAGGTCAGCAACGTCGAGGCGGCCATGGCCTCGCCGTCCTCGCTGCTGCACTGGACCCGCCGCATGATCGAGATCCGCAAGCAGAACCCCGCCTTCGGCCTGGGCTCCTACACCGAGCTGCCGTCCTCCAACCCGGCCGTGCTGGCCTTCTTGCGCCAGGCCCCCCCGGACGGGAGCGGCGGGGACGACCTGGTGCTGTGCGTGAACAACTTCTCCCGCTTCGCGCAGCCCACCGAGCTCGACCTGCGCGCCTTCGGGGGCCGTCATCCGGTCGAGCTGTTCGGCGGGGTGCGCTTCCCGGCCATCGGCGAACTGCCGTATCTGCTGACCCTGGGGGGCCACGGCTTCTACTGGTTCCGGCTCGCCCGAACCGCATCCCGATCCCGCATCGGCCGACGACTGTGAGCGTGCGCCGACGAAAGGGGGCGTCACCATGACGAAGACCGCATTCCTGCGTCCGCGCAGCGCACCCGCCGGGTCCATGGAGTCGTTCACCGGGCTGCTGCGCGAGTGGCTGCCGGAGCAGCGCTGGTTCGCCGGCAAGGACCGCCCCGTCACCGACCTCCATGTGCTGTCGATGACCGAGCTGTTCCCGGGCTGTCTGCACCTGCTGATCCACGCGGGCCACGGCGGCGTGCCCTCCCCCGGCAACACTCCCCCGGCCGGTGACTGCTACCAACTCCTCCTCGGCGTGCGGGAGCGCCCGTCGCCGCGCCTCGGCCGGGCGCTCATCGGCAGGGTGCAGGACGGGCCGCTGGCCGGACGGACGGTCTACGACGCCCTCCACGACCCCCGGTCGGCCCAGCTGCTCCTGGAACGGCTGCGGTACCCCGGCACGACCGGCCCCCTGCACTTCGAGTGCGACGCGGATCAGCCGGGTCCCGGCGCCGGGCTGGTACCGCGTCTGTTGGACGCCGAGCAGTCCAACTCCTCGCTGGTGTACGGCGAGGAGTTCATCCTGAAGGTCTTCCGGCGGATCCAGCCCGGAGTCAACCCGGATCTGGAGGTACCGGGCGCGCTGTCCCGGCAGGGCTGCCACCGGGTCCCCGCCCCGGTGGCCTGGTTGCGTACCACGCATCCGTTCAAGGCGACGCTCGGTGTCCTCCAGCCGTTCCTGCGGGACGCCTCCGACGGCTGGACGCTGGCCCTGGACGCACTGGCCGCCGGTGACGATTTCACCGCCCAGTCGCACGCCCTCGGCCGGGCCACGGCGGACGTGCACCTGGCACTGGCCTCGGCCTTCCCCGTCGGTGGCCCCGGGGAGAACGGAGTGACGGCGACGGCGATGGCCGAGCGGCTGACGGCCGCCGCGCACTCCGTCCCCGTCCTCCAGCCGTTCGTGCCCGGCCTGAAGGCCGCGTTCGCCGCGCTCGCGATCTGCGACCCCGGCCCGGCCGCCCAGCGCATCCACGGTGACCTGCACCTCGGGCAGGTGCTGCGGGCCGGACGCGACTGGTTCGTCATCGACTTCGAGGGCGAGCCGTCCCGGCCGCTCTCCGAACGGCGCAGCGCCCACTCCCCCCTGCGGGACATCGCCGGGATGCTGCGCTCGTTCGACTACGCCGCCCGCCAGCGGCACCCCTGGCGCCCGGAGTGGGCGCGCCGCTGCCGCGAGGCCTACTGCGCGGGCTACGCGGCGCGCTCCGGCTGGGACCCGCGCAAGAAGCACGGCCTGCTCCGCGCCTACGAGACGGACCGTGCCGTGTACGAGGTGCTGTACGAGGCCCGGCACCGACCCGACTGGCTGCCCGTACCCATGGCGGCGATCGAGCGCCTCGCCGTGAGAGGAGACTGAAGCCGTGGCCCTGCACGACACCCCGCTTCCCGAGTCGGCCGGGCCCGCCCCGTCCGCTCCGGCGGCACACCGGACCGCTCCCGCCCTCGATCCCACCGACCGGGGGCGCCTGCTGGCGGGCGCCCACCACGATCCTCACGCGCTGCTCGGCGCGCACCCGGTGCCGGGCGGCATCGCCTTCCGGGCGCTGCGCCCCTTCGCGCGGGCGGTGAGCGTGGTCACCGGCGGCGAGCGTGTCCCGCTCACCTCGGAGGGCGACGGCCTGTTCTCCGTGGTCCTGCCACTGGACGCGATCCCCGCGTACACCCTGGCGGTGGCGTACGGGGACGAGGACGCCGTGGAGGTGCACGACCCGTACCGGATGCTGCCCGCGCTCGGCGAGCTCGACCTGCATCTGATCGCCGAGGGGCGCCACGAGGAGCTGTGGACGGCGCTCGGCGCGCACCCCATGACCCATCAGGGCGTGAGCGGCACCCGCTTCACCGTGTGGGCGCCGAACGCGCAGGGGGTGCGGGTCGCCGGGGACTTCACCTGCTGGGACGGCACGGCGTTCCCGATGCGCTCGCTCGGTTCCTCCGGGGTGTGGGAGCTGTTCCTGCCGGGGATCGGCGAGGGCGCCCGCTACAAGTTCGAGGTGCACTCCCGGTACGGTCACCTCGCCCTCAAGGCGGACCCGATGGCGCGCCTCGCGGAGGAACCGCCGAACACGGCGTCGATCGTGACGTCCTCGCGCCACACCTGGGACGACGCCGAGTGGCTGGAGCGGCGGGCCCGGGTGCCCGTGCACGAGGCGCCGTTCTCGGTGTACGAGGTGCATCTGCCCTCCTGGCGGCCGGGCCTGACCTATCGTCAACTGGCCGACGAACTGCCCGCGTACGTCAAGGACCTCGGGTTCACCCATGTCGAGCTGATGCCGGTCGCCGAGCACCCCTACGGTCCGTCCTGGGGATACCAGGTCACCGGGTTCTACGCGCCGACCTCACGCCTCGGCTCGCCCGACGACTTCAGGTACCTGATCGACGCCCTGCACCGGGCCGGGATCGGCGTGATCATGGACTGGGTGCCGGCCCACTTCCCGAAGGACGACTGGGCGCTGGCCCGGTTCGACGGGGACCCGCTGTACGAGCCCGGGGACGCCCGGCGGGCGGAGCACCCGGACTGGGGGACGTACACGTTCGACTTCGCCCGGACCGAGGTGCGCAACTTCCTGGTCGCCAACGCCGTGTACTGGTGCGAGGAGTTCCACATCGACGGGCTGCGCGTGGACGCCGTCGCCTCCATGCTCTACCTGGACTACTCACGGGACTCCGGTCAGTGGGAGGCCAATGTGCACGGCGGCCGGGAGGACCTGGCCGCGGTGGCGTTCCTGCAGGAGATGAACGCGACCGTGTACCGGCGCTGCCCCGGCGTGGTGACGATCGCGGAGGAGTCGACCGCGTGGGGCGGGGTGACCCGGCCCACCGACACCGGTGGGCTGGGGTTCGGCCTGAAGTGGAACATGGGCTGGATGCACGACTCACTCGAGTACGTCTCCCACGAGCCGGTCCACCGCAAGTACCACCACCACGAGATGACGTTCTCGATGGTGTACGCCTACAGCGAGAACTACGTGCTGCCGATCTCGCACGACGAGGTCGTGCACGGCAAGCAGGCCCTGGTGTCGAAGATGCCCGGCGACTGGTGGCAGCGCCGGGCGAACACCCGGGCCTATCTCGGCTTCATGTGGGCCCACCCGGGCAAGCAACTGCTGTTCATGGGGCAGGAGTTCGCGCAGGGCGCCGAATGGTCCGAGCGGCACGGCCCCGAGTGGTGGCTGCTGGACGACGCGTACCACTCGGCGGGCGACCACCGCGGGGTACAGGACCTGGTGCGTGACCTCAACACCCGTTACCGCGCGACGGGCGCGCTGTGGCAGCGGGACACCGACCCGGCGGGCTTCCGCTGGGTCTCGGTGGACGCGGCCGAGGACAACGTGTTCGCGTTCCTGCGGTTCGACACCGAGGGGCGGCCGCTGCTCTCGGTGTCGAACTTCTCCCCGGTCGTCCGGCACGGGTACCGGCTCGGCGTGCCCGACGACGTGACCGCCTGGCAGGAGGTCCTCAACACGGACGCGGCCCGGTACGGCGGCGGTGACGTCACCAACCCGGACCCGGTCAAGCCCGAGGACGGCTGCGTCCGGATCACGCTCCCGCCCCTCGCGACGGTGTGGCTGGTGCCCGACGTCCCGTGAAACCCGGCGGCACCCGGCTCCGTACCCGTGCCGGACGGCAACCGACATGGGTACAACGCTCCCTGACGGTCCGTAAGGGAGGGCCCGGCGACGCCCCGACCGGCCGTGTGCGGTATACACGGGCGTGATGATCACCACCACCGGCTCCGTCCGGGGTCACGTGTGCGTCCCGTCCGGAACCATGCGTACGCCCCGGTCCGGAGCCGCCGAACCGTGCGGCTCACGTGCGGTCCGGGGGCACGGGAAGCTCCGAGATCATCGGTGTGGCCACACTTCCCGCGATCCCGGCCCCGGAACGCCCCGGCTCGGCTACATTCAGGCACCGCCGATGACTCTGCTCGTCGGCCGAGTCACAGCCCGTACATGTCAGGAGCAGTGCATGCGCGACCCCGCTCTCGCTCCCTGGGCCGCCTCGCCCCTGACGGGCGGCCTCGCGGACAGTCTCTTCGAGACGGCCGCCGAGAGCCCCACCCTGCCGATGCTCGCCCGCCGCACCGGCCCGGCCTCCACGACCTGGGAGGAGATCACCGCGCTGGAGTTCCGCGACCAGGTCGTCGACCTGGCCAAGGGGCTGGTCGCCTCGGGGCTGTCCCCGGGCGACCGCGTGGCGATCATGGCGCGCACCCGCTACGAGTGGACGGTCCTGTGCTACGCGCTGTGGACCGTGGGCGCCGAGGTCGTCCCCGTCTATCCGTCCTCCTCACGCGACCAGGTGGAGTGGATCCTCCGGGACTCCGGCTGCGTGGCCGTGATGGTCGAGGACGAGCAGGGGGTGATGACCGTCGGGTCCGTGTGCGCCGCGCTGCCGCTGCTGCGGCACGTCTGGCAGCTGGACTCGGGGGCACTGGACCAGCTGGTGGCGCGCGGCGAGTACATACCGGCGGCCATGGTCGACTCGCTGCGCCGGATCGTACTACCGGACTCCACCGCCGTGATCGCCTACACCTCCGGCACCTCGGGGCACGCGATGGGGTGCGCCCTGAGCCACCGCAACCTGGCCGCCCCCTGCGACACCCTGCTGGCGGGCTGGGCCCACACGGCTGCGCCGCCGGGAGAGCAGCCCGTGGTCCTCGCCTACCTGCCGTTCTCCCATGTGTACGGGCTGATGATTCAGGGCCTGTGCGTGCGCGGCGGGCTGCTGATGGGGCACGAACCCGACACCAGCACGGAATCCCTCTCCTCGGCCCTGCGCACCCTGCGGCCCACCTATCTGTACGCGGTCCCCTCCCTGCTGGAGAAGATCTACAAGAACTTCCTGCGCGCCTCCCAGCAGGCCGGGCGCGGAGCGCTGTTCGAGCGGGCCGCCGACACGGCCCGCGACTTCGCTGCCGCCGTGGAGCGGCAACGGCTGGGCCGGGGCCCGGGGCCCGGCCTCGACCTGCGGCTGCAGCACTCCCTGTACGAGCGCACGGTCTACCGCAAGCTGCGGGCCGCGCTGGGCGGCCGGATACGCAGGGCCACCTCGGGCGGCTCGGCCCTCAACCGGGACCTGTCCCTCTTCTACGAGGGCATCGGCATCTACGTCCACGACGGCTACGGGCTCACCGAGACCGGTGGCGGTGTGACGATGCAGCCGCTCGGCAGGGAGAAGTCCGGCACCGTCGGGCGGGCGCTGCCGGGCAGCGAGATCAGGGTGGCCGAGGACGGGGAGATCCTGGTGCGCGGGCCGTCGGTGTTCCAGGGTTACCTGGGCGACGAGGCCGCCACCCTGACCGCGCTGGCCGGCGGCTGGCTGGCCACGGGTGACCTGGGCCGGGTGGACTCGGAGGGCTATCTGACGATCACCGGCCGCAAGAAGGACATCATCATCACCAGCAGCGGCAAGAGTGTCGCGCCCGCAGCCCTGGAGCAGCGGCTGCGGATGCACCCTCTCGTCCACCAGGCCGTCGTCGTGGGCGACGACCGGCCCTGTGTGGGGGCGCTGATCACCCTGGACCCGGAGTTCCTGACGCACTGGCGGGCGGCTCTCTCCCTGCCGGGCGACGCGCCGACCCGGGAGGCCCGGGAGGAGAACGCGCTGCACGAGGAGATCGCGCGGGCGGTCGCCGCGGCGAACAGCAGTGTGTCGCGTTCGGAGTCGATCCGGGTGTTCCGGGTGCTGGCGGAGCCCTTCGACGTGACCAACGGGCTGCTGACGCCGTCGATGAAACTGCGCCGGGACGAGATCGTGCGACGCCACGCGCTGGAGATCGACGCGATGTACCACTCGCGTTCGCGTCCGAAACGGGCCCCGGCGCCGGAGGAGCCGTCGGTCTGGGACGACTCGGACAACGTCTTCCGCTGACCGCGCGGCACGCGGCGCCGAAGTGACGTGGGTGTCATCCACCGCGCACGGACATACGGGCGCGTAGGCTCCGCCGACCCGGGAACCCACAGAGCAGGGAGACGAAGGAAAAGAAACCAGCCACACGAACGGCTGCCCGTCGAATCCGGGGCAGGGAAGGCGACATGGCATCCGAGCCGCGCAGGGACAAGTCACTGGCCGCCGAGGAGATCACGGACCGCGTCGCCGGCTTCCACGGGGAGCTGCACGACGTCACCGACGCACGCCTGGTGGCGGAGGAGTTCCTCTTCGACCTGGCCCGCGTGTCCGCGCCGACGGCTCCGGAGCACTGGGACGACATCCTCCTGGTGGTCACGGAACTGGCAGCCAACGCGGTCCAGTACGCGCCGGGCCCCTTCGAGATGCGGTTGCGCCGGACGTTCGACGGGGTGCATGTGGTGATGCACGACACAAGCACCACCACGCCCGCACCCCGGCCCTTCCGGCCCAGCCGCGGCGGGGGCGGGATCGGCTGGCATCTGATTCACACGCTGTGCGACCAGGTCAGCGTCGTCGGCACCGACCACGGCAAGGACATCCATGTCTTCCTGCCCTGGTGATCGCCGTSAGGTACCCGGGGTCCATGGTCTCGCTGTCGGTCCTGAACCGGGGCGCCGCCTTCACTTCCGCCCTCGTGCAGGACACCGTTATCCTCCGCTCGCCGGTGTCGACGGCGGTGATGACGCCGACCGGCACGAGAAGGCTCCGGCCGAACACCCAGACGCCGGTGTCGACGACCAGGTGCCGCATGGAGTGGTGGTCGGCCTGCCGGTCCACATGGCCGATGGTGCCGTCGTTCGCGACGACGGTGTATCCC
>NZ_QFRK01000165.1 GCF_003143855.1 Streptomyces sp. NWU339 | reverse complement strand
GCCGTACACCGGGCTCGCCCGGCTCCCGGGGCCGGGAGCCGGCGCGGTTGATCGGTGAGTTCGGTGCGCTGCTTTCAGCAGACGGCGCTCCTGGGCGAGCTTCTCGCCGTCCGCCACTGCGTCATGGAGCGGCGACAACAGGCCGACCGGCCTGCGCAGCGCGCCAGCGGATCATGGCGATGGGGTCACTGGGCGTACCGCCCGGCACCCGGCCGCCGGGCGATCTTCAGCGCCGTCCCGCACTCTGTTTTGGAGATTGACTTCGCTGATGGAGGAAAAGGAAGGACTGCCATGGCCAGCAGTACGGAAACCGGTGACGTCACCGGCACCAGGGACAAGGACTACAACCTCATCTGGTTCGTCGAGGCCTGTCTGAGCAACGCCCTGCGGATGGAGACCTACATCCAGGACGCGGAACGGGAGAACGACACAGAGGTCCTGGAACTGTTCCGCAAGGCCCAGGCCGACAGCCGCAAGGGAGCAGAACTGGGCAAGCAGCTTCTGCGCACCCGGCTCGGCGGCTGACTCAGGCGCCCTGGGGCGGCCCGGGTGGGCCGGCGGGCCTTGTCACGTTGGCTGAGGGATGCTCGTCCGAGGTTGTGTCCGGGTGCGGGGGTGCCGGTGCCGGGTCTGGGTCAGACATCGGCGGGCTGTGCGGCGGTGCCGGTGATCTGGTTCCGGACGGCGCAGCGGGTGATCATCCCGGTGCGGTGGCCGGGGCGGTCCTCCGGTGCCGGCGGGGCCGGAAGTGGGGTGGGATGCCGCGGAACGCGGCCAGGAACCGCTGGGCTCCGCCGACGCTGCGGAAGTCTTTCCTGGCGTGTTCGCGTCGGCGGGTGGGCTGGGGTTCTCGGCGCGGTGGTTCAGGCCCTTGGGGGAACGGTGCCCGGCCGAGGGCATGATCTCGCGGCGGGCCGTGCCGTAGGAGCGGAGCCTGTCGGTGACCACCCCGGAGCACCGTGCGGGTCTTCTTCAGCAGTGTGCGGAAGAAGCGGCGGGTGGCGGCCTTGTCCCGTCGGGACTGCACCAGGAGGCCGGGCACGTTCCCGTCGGCGTCGACGGCCCGCCACTGGTATTTCAGCCCGCCGGTGAGCTTGATGAAGACCTCGTCCAGGTGCCTCGTGTCCCCCGGCCCGGGGCCGGCGGCGGCACAGGAGGTTGACGTACTGCTGCCCGAACTTCGCGCACCAGTACCGGACGGTCTCACAGGAGACGATCACGCCCCGCTGGAGCATCGGCTCCCCGGCCTCCCGGAAGCCGAGCGGGAAGCGGACGTACCGCCGCACACCGTGCGCGATGTTCTCCGCCGGGTACCGGTGGTCCTGGTACGGCGGCGGCGCGGACGACCCGAGCGAGTCCCTCCCCGGCACGATCAACCGCGAGATCATCCCGGGCCGGCCGGCCCACGGGACCACGCCCTCGGACGGCATCGCGGGCGGCCGGCGGGGAAGCGGGCCGGACCTGCGGACCCGGGGCACGGCCGGCGCCGTCAGGTGCCGGCCCCGCCGGCGACCGGGCCGGCCCGGCCACCGCGGATGGTGCCGGTCGGCACGGCGGCCCGCACGACGGGCGCGCCCCGGGTCTCGGCGACCAGCAGGGCGACACCGGCGAGCAGGTCCTCGTCCTGGGCCGCCCGCCGCAGCCGGTGCGCGGCACTGCCGTCGGCCAGCGCCCGCGCGAGCAGTTCGTGCACGTGCTCCCAGTCGCCAAACGCCTCCAGCGCCGGGCGCAGCCGGACCGCCATGCCGTGCAGCACCTCTCGCACAGCGGGGGAAGCTCACTTTTGCCCCGCCGGCCTCATCCCGGATGCGACGGGCTTCGACGCCTTTGACGCCGCCTACAACCAGGCCAAGCAGCAGCGGACCGTGTTCGTCGCCATCGAGCTTCTCTCATCCGGCGCCGACCCCGCCCTCCGCCTGCTAGTTCGCGGTGGGGTCTGTGCCGGGGCAGGCTGAAGGAGTGGCTCGCGGAAGGGAACAGACTTCCACGTGCCAGGCCGGGCCTGGCTCACGGCAGCGGCTGGCGATGTGAGGGCGGCCGGTCGCACGTCAGGCACCCCTCGTGGCCAGGGCCTGATAGGACCTCGCCCGGGTGATGAAGGAGGACGATGTGTCCGGACGGAAGCGGAACTGGTCGTCGATCAGCCGTGCGGGGGCACGGGGGCTTGTGGCAGCCATGGCGATGACCGGTACCCGAACGGTGACGTCTGGCCTCGCTCCCGAGGAGCAGACTCCGCCGGAGGCGATCGTGGAGAAGTACACGCCCGCTGTCTTCGGCCGCCTAAAGGAGCACCATCGGCAAGCCGTCACCGAACTGTTCCACTGGGCGTACGGTGCCGGCGGCGGCATGGTCTTTGGCCTGCTGCCCGAGCGGGTCCGCCGTTTCCCGGGCGCCGGCGCGGCCTACGGCCTTGCCATCTGGCTTGGCTTCGAAATGGGCGTCGGTCCCCTGCTCGGCATCGAGCGGGTCAAGCACCGGGAGGTGCTGTGGCGATTGGTGATCGCACTCGACCATGTGCTGTACGGCGTAGTGGTGGCCGGACGACTGGCCCCCGAGCCCTCGATCGACACCGCCGAGGCTACCGAGCACAACGACGTGAGCGCCGACCGCTGACCGGGAGGGGCGGTTGAGTCGGCCTGGAGCGCGGTACCAGTGTTGCCACCGGCCCGTCTCTCCAGGCCGCTCGCCGAAAACCCGGTGCGCTGGGCGATGCCGAGGGCGTCGGCCGCGGCTCGGGTTCCCTTGAGCTGCCTGACGACTCTGCTGCGCAATTCGCCCGTCCCCTAGGAACAGCCGCTCGGAGCGCCGAGCATGGCCGCGTCGCCGCGGCGAACAGGTTCCGGGGATCCGGGTAGGGAGGAGGCTGCGGCCTGACGCGTAGCGTCCGCTCGGGCTGCCGGTAGCCGCCGCGGTGCGAGATGGGTGGAGCAGGCGGAGGCCGGTTTACAGGCGGACGATGACCAGAGCGACGTCGTCGCGTCCGCCGTCGGCCACGCCGAGGCGGGTGAGCAGGACGTCGGCCAGCCGGTCGGGGCTCAGACGGGCGTGCCGGGCGAGGGCATCGGCGAGGCGGTGCAGCCCGGCGTCGATGTCCTCGCCGCGGCGTTCGATGAGCCCGTCGGTGTAGATCTCGGTGGTCGCCGCAGCGTTAAAAAAAAMMGTGGCCTGGGGGCGCGGGGCGTCCYCGGTAAGGACGCCCAGTGGAGGGTTGGTGGCCTCATCGAGCAG
>NZ_QFRK01000087.1 GCF_003143855.1 Streptomyces sp. NWU339 | reverse complement strand
GTCTATGCGGCTACCAAGACCGCTCTGGAGCTGCTGACCCGCAGCTGGGCGGTCGAGCTGGCACCCCGCGGGATCCGGGTGGTGGCGGTCGCCCCCGGCGCGATCGACACCCCCATCGGCGAGCACCAGGGCCTGACGCCGGAGCGGATGGCAGCGGTGCGGGACTGGCAGCTGGCGCACACCCCACTGGCCCGGATCGGCCGCCCCGAGGAGGTGGCCTGGGCAGTCACCCAACTTGCCGCACCGGCCGCGTCGTTCGTCACCGGAGTGGTACTCCCGGTCGACGGCGGAGCGGTCGTGGCGTGATAGGAGTGGCCACGGGAGGTGGGATGGGTGCGGATCGGTGAGCTGGCCAGGGCGACCGGGACAACCGCCCGTGCGCTGCGGCACTACGAGCAGGCCGGACTGATCTCCTCGCAGCGGGCCCCCAACGGCTACCGCATCTACGACGAGCGGGCGGTGGTGCGGGTCCGCAATATCCGCTACCTGCTGGCCGCCGGGCTCACCCTGGACGACGTGCGGGTGTTCCTGCCGTGCCTGGACGGCGATGTGGCCGCCGCACCGCCCTCGGACAAGGGCTTGCGGGTCGCGTTGGAACGGCTGGCGGTCCTCAACGAACGGATCGCCGCCCAGACCGAGGCCCGCGACCGACTGGAGGCCGCGTTGCAACAGGCAACCGGTGGTCGGATCCGCCCAGTGGCCTGAACGCCCACCTCGTCGCAGAAGCCGGAGAAGCCTGGAGTCGCTACGCTCCCCACGGCCACTCACGGTGACCACGAGCCCTCACCGGCCAAGGAATACGCGACTCTCGATTACGCGAGGTCGCCAGTTTCACACCCCCGATACCCACGTGGTTGTGGCAACCGGAGCAGGGCTGAAGATAGTAGATCTCGCCAGCCCCGAGAGCAGCGTCGAGCGCGTCACTGTCCACGGCATCACCGCCCCCGTCGCCGTCACCCGGAAGATACTTAGCGACGAGCCGCGGTTCGACGAGATCGGCCACACCGTCAGCGCCGACGATCCGCTTCTGCCCATCGTCGGCCCCGTTGCCGAAGCTGCCCTCGACGTCCTCGGCATCAACACGGACGCCTCCCACGTCGAGATGCGGCTCACCCCCACTGAGAACCGGGATCGAGGACAAACGGGACACACTTCGGGGCGGCTTGATCGTTCGCAGAACTACTCGATTCTGCGGACCGGATCGTTCGCTGCGAGCCAGGCCCGGACGACCTCCGCCTCCCGCAGGTGCCCGAGGCTCCGGAACAGGTCTGCCTGCAGGCTCACCACATTGCGAAGCGGCGAAATGAACCGTGCGGGCATGGCTGTCACGAGCTTGCTGTAGATCTCCACCGCGTCCACCGTCGCTCGCAGTGCCTCGGGCATGTCATATCGTGCTTCATAACGCACCGATGCCCATGCGGACAGTGAGAGGGCGAGATCGGGTTCGTAGGCGGCCGGGTTGTCCGTTGCCAGCCGACGCCGGATCGCTACCGCCTCCTGGGTGGCGGTCAGGGCTTCCTCCTGCCGCCCCACCTCCGACAGGAAGGCGCCGAGGTTAATCAGCGAGCCGGCGAGCTCGGGTTCGTGGGCGGGGTCGGTGGAGGTGAGGTCCCGCCAGACCTGCAGGGCCTGTCGGCCCGAGGTGAGGGCTTCGTTGCGAAGGCCGGCGTGGAGCTGGTGTGTCGCGAGGTACTGGAGGAGGTGCGCGCGTGAGGCGGGGTCGTGGAGGGTGGGCAGGTCGGTGAGGCGGGTCAGGGCGGCGCCGCCGGCGGCCAGGGCGAGGGTGGGGTGGCGGCGCAGGAGCGGGTCGAGGTGCTGGGCGGTCAGGTGGGGCCAGCGGTGGGCCGCCTCGATCAAGACCGTCAGGGCCTGGCGGGTGTAGGGGGCCGGTCCGCTGTCCTGGTGGCCGGGGGCGAGGAGTGCGGTGGGTGTGGTGATGGTCCAGGGGTCGGTGGCGTGGTAGCCGAATTCCTCCTCGTGGCCGGGGAGGCTCAGGGCGAGGTAGTCCTCGCCGAGGCGGTCGGGGGCGAGTGGGTCGAGTACCAGGCCGGATCCGGTGGGTGGGTAGCAGTAGGTGTGGTCTTCGACCAGTTGCCGGCCGGCGGCCGGGGTGTCGGCGGCGCCGGTGCGGGTCAGGGCCGCTGTGGCGTCGGCGGGGGACAGGGCGCCGGTGAGGGTGGCCACGTACACGGCCCGGCCCATGGTCTGCTCCGTGGTTCGCAGCGGGCCGCGGCCCTGGTCGTGGAAGGAGCGCCAGTGGTCGCGTTCGCGGTCCAGCAGGTAGGAGGACAGACTCGCCTGACTGCTGCCGGACGGGGGTGTCCTTCCGCGGCTGGCGGCGTCCACGTCGACCAGGGAACGCATGTGGACGGTCAGGGTCAGGGCGAACACCGGGTCGTTGAGATTGCCGGGTACGCCGATCCTGGCGGGGTGGGTGTGGGCGAAGATCTCGGCGAACCGGTCGCGGGCCGCGACGTACATGTCGGCACGCGCCCCCGGGGTGTCCGGGATTCCTTCGAGCGGCAGGGCATCGACGTCCAGGATGTCGAGTTTCGTGAACTGGTGGGCCAGGCCCTGCCACCAGACACCGGCGGGGCGGGCCAGCAGCAGGATGCGCAGCCGGTCGCGGGCGGCGTCACGGTGCTGGCGCACCAGCGTGATCAGGTCTTCCAGGGGCCAGCGTTCGGCGTAGTCCACGATCATGACCAGGCCCGGGGCCCGCACAGCCAGGCTCTGGTTACCGCCCCCGGCCGAGGAGACCTCGCTGCGGTGGCGGGCCAGCGCGACGGCCCATCCCGCCCCGGCCGAGCGTGCGGCGAACTCGGCGGCCAGCCGGGTCTTGCCCGACCCGCCCTCGGCGTGCACCAAGCGCACCGAAAGCCCCGGCGAATCGCCGTCACGCCAAGCCTCCAGCAACGCCAGTTCCGGCCGGGGGAGGAAGGGGACGACCTGGTGGCGGGCCATCAGAAGCCGACTGGGCACCCGTGCCAGCCCTGCGGGCAGCGCGGCCGGCACCGTGAGGGGGAAGGGCTCCACCTGGTACGGCGGGGTGCCGAGGTAGATGTAGTTGTACTGGTCCCCGTGCTGCACGACATTGACCCGGCCACCACCGGTGGCCGTGATGTTCTGCGTGTACACCACGCCGGCGCGGGGGCTCACCGGCGAGTCCACGCTCAGTCCTCCCACTCCTGACGCGCCGGACCCGCGGGCGGCACGGGGAGCCGGGGACCGGAGTCCATGGAGAAGTTGTACTGGTTCCCGTCCTGCACGGCGTTGACCGTGCCGTGGCCATGGGCGTTGTTGTGCAGGTTGTGCTGCTGCGCCGCCGCCAGTGCTGCCCGCATCCGGTCCGTCTGCGCCGCCAGCTCCTCAGCCGCGTCGGGATACACGGCCAGGAACCTTTCCAGCTCCAGCTGCCACTGCCTGATCAGCAACCTGCGGGCAGCCTCGGCACCCTGACCCGGGACGACCAGAGCCGCACCGTCGTCCAGTTGCGCCTCGATACCGGCATGCAGCTCAGGGCTGCGGCGGCGGACGACCGCCAAGAATCCATCGCGGACGGCGGCCCAGGCGTCCGTGGCCATCGCGGCCACGATCGTCGTCGCACCGGACATGGCCAATGCCGCGATCTCCTGCTGTGTCACGAACACCCTCCCCAATCCTCAAGACCAAAAATCGGCGACAGGCAGGCAGGAGACGGATGCGAAGCCAGGACCCGCAGCGCCTTGCCGCAGCGGAGCGCACGCCCCAAAAAAAGCGCCCCGCCGCACCGGCAGCGCGGCCCGCTTCGCGTTCCCGATGGCCCCCGGGCGCCGTCCGGTGCCCGACCAGCCCATCCATGCCTCCCGGCTGCCGCCCCCACGGCAACGGCTCCTGCCGGACCACGCCGGATCAGGATGGCCGAACCGGCAAACATCACCCATCCGATTGGGGCCTCGTGACGCATTCGTTGCAGTACCCCATGCAAGGGGGCGAAGCCGGGGCCGAAGCGACCGATCGTCCTTGGCTCACCCCGGAAAAGTGGGGCCAGATCAGAGCGTTAACGCCAACCGACCACGAACCTTGTCCCACAACGCCAACCCCGGATCCACACCATGGCTGTTCCCCGGTCCCCTTCTGGGGCGGCCCATCGCCGTCCTGATGGCGCTCTCTGAATTTGTGAAAGACGCAGGTCGCAGGCATGAATGCAGAACCGTTTCGCTGCGGGATGACCTTCATGTGGCTCTCGACTCGATCGAAGATGTGCTGTTCCCCGGAGTCGACGTTGAACTGGAGTGGGTGGCCGCCGGGTTGGACCTGGTGCTGGTCGAGGCCGCCGCGTGCGGTCCGGCCGTTCGCTGCCCGGACTGCGAGGTCCGGGGCAGCCGGGTCCACTCCACGTACTGGCGCATGGTGGCCGAACACCCTTTGGCCGAGGGAAAGTTGCTGATACGGCTGCGATTGCGCCGGTACTTCTGCGACCGCGTCCGCTGCGCGCGGCGGACGTTCGTCGAGCAGGTCCAGGGCCTGAGTGAGCGTCACTTGCGCTCCAGCACCGGGCTGAAGGACTGGCTGCGGGCCGTCGCCGTCGAACTCGGGGGCCGTGCCGGCGAACGGCTGTGCCGCAAGCTCAGCGTCGCGGCCGACTATTCGGGTTGCTGGAAGCCCCTGAAGTGCCGGAACGGGCGCCGCAGGTGCTCGGCGTCGACGAGTTCGCCTTCCGCCGGGGCCGCACTTACGGCACCCTGCTGGTCGACGTCGAGACCGGCCGCGTGGTCGACGTGCTGCCCGACCGCACCTTGGAGACCTTCGCCGCCTGGCTGCGCGAGCACCCCGGCGCTCAGGTCGTCTGCCGCGACTGCGCCACCGCCTACACCCGGGCGATCAGGGAAGCCGCGCCGGAGGCGATCGAGGTCGCCGATCGCTGGCACCTGCTGCAGAGCCTGTCCGCCGCGGTGGAGGAGACCTGCCACCAGCACCGTGACTGCCTGCGCAAACACGCCGAGGAGGAGACGGTGACCGAAGGAGCCGAGGTGGCCCCGATGCTGTTACCGCCCGCGGAACTGCCCCGCACCCAGATCATCGAGCGGACCCGTCACCGCTACGAGGACATCCACCGCCTGCTGGAGAAACGCTGGACGATCAGCGCGATCGCCCGCCGGCTGGACCTCGACCGCGAGACCGTGCGCCGCTTCCGCGGCACCGACCTCGACCAGCTGCTGGCCTCGGCCCGCGAGCGCCGCCCGGGCGGCGTCCTGGAGCCGTTCACGGCATACCTCAACACCCGCTTCACCGAGACACAAGGCCAGGTCAGCGGCAGCCGGCTGTTCCTGGAGATCCAGGCCCGCGGCTACCGGGGCAGCCGCCAGGTCCTCCGCAAACATCTTGCCGCCCTGCGGGCGGGCACCGTCGAACCGGTCCGGGGCGACATCCCCAGCCCCCGCAAGATCACCTCCTGGATCATGCGGCCCCGCGAGACGCTCACCGAGAGCCAGGACGAGCGGCTGCTACAGGTCCGGCTTGCCTGCCCGGACATCACCCGCGCCTGCGACCTCGCTCGAGCCTTCGCCGATTTCGTCCGCCACCGGCGCGGATACCTGCTGCTGGAGTGGAGTCGTCAGGCCGAGCAGGAAGCGCCGAAGCCGATGCGGGGCTTCGCCGGCTTCCTCCGCCAGGACCTCGACGCCGTCACCGCCGGACTCACCCTGCCGTGGAGTTCCGGCGTCGTCGAGGGGCACGTGAACCGGGTGAAAACGCTCAAGAGAGCGATGTATGGCCGGGCCTCGTTCGCACTCCTGCGGGCCCGCGTCCTCATCCAGCCATGAGTCCCGAGGTCAGGAGAAGGCACCAGGCGACAGCACGGCATGTACGAAACCGGCCGGCGGCAAGTAGCTGTGGGCTTCGACATAGTGAGCAACCAGTTCAGGAGCAGCGTAGGCGACGCCGTTTCCCATGACGCGTATCTCTGCACTGCCCCGTGGACTGTCGCCCTGCGGTCCGAGCAGTCTCGAGGCACACCAAGGGCAGAAGTGACAGCCGCGCGTCTGCTGGGCCCGATGCGTCTGAGTCATACGCTGCAGCGCGTCTACCAGCCCCGAAGGTGGTGCCCCTTTTGAGCAGGTCTTACTGCGGCTGAGCCAGCCCACGTTCAGTAGCGGGACGCCCCGCCGGCAGCCTGACGCTTCCGGGTCCCCATTGTCCCTGTCGTACGTGTACGGAGTCAGGTCTGCGTAGTAGGTCATGAGAATGTCTATCAACCAGAGTCGATCGAATCGCACGTGCCGGGACCCGACCACGCCACAACGCGCTCGAGGATCACGGAACTGCGGCCAGAGCCGCTTTCAAGAATCGCCATCAGACTGCGTACGGGGTGAACTGAGCGGGGGTGTGGTCGATGGGCAGGTCGGGCTGCCAGGCGGTGAGGATCTGAGCACTGCACACGAACAAACCGTTGGGAAGCTGATCGAGTGGGTACCAGTCCCAGTCGCCGACGCTCTCGTTCGGCTGCGTGGTCGGCTGTCCGTGCCAGGCATGCACGAGGGCACCGACAGTGACCCGCAGGACGCCTTCGACGTGGTCGACGAGCGTGCCCAGGAGCGTGACGGCGCTGGTGTGAGTGGTGAGACCGGTCTCCTCGCCGAGTTCGCGCACCACTGCGGCATCGAAGGACTCACCGGCCTCGACGGTTCCACCGGGCAGTTCGAGGGTGCCACGCTTATGGCGGCCCAGCAGGAGGCCCTGGTTGCCGACGAGGATGGCTCCGACGCCGACAGCCGCGTGCGGCACTGGCGGCCTGCTGCTGCGGGGGCGGCTGGAGACCAGTGCCGGCCGGTCGGGCAGGCGGCGGGCACGGACGAGCTGCTGGATGACCGCGGCGCTTTCGTCCGGGTGGTGCAGCAGGTCGATGGTCTCGACACGGAAGCCGTACTCGGTGAGCAGTTCCTCCCACAGTTGCGGCGCCAGGACCCACATCTGAGTGGCCAGCGGTGGATCGTCGCGCAGCAGGATCATCTGCTCGCGCGGTGTCACCTGCGTGGACGGACCGAGGCCGTTCAGATCGGTGTGCAGGAGCGAGAGGATCAGCGGTGCGCCGGGACGCAGTCCGCCGCGCAGGGCTGGCAGCGCCCGGTGTGGGTCGATGAAGGCCAGTGTGCCGATGGCGTACGCGGCGTCGAACGGCTCGACTCCGGCGAGGTATTCGGCCACATCTCCTTGGGTGAACTCCACGCCCGGGATATCGGTGTGGGTGGAGGTGGCGCGTTCGTGCTGGGTCGGGGACAGTTCAATGCCGGTGACGCGAGCGCCGTGGGTGCGCGCGAGATGGACGGCGTGATGGCCTGCCCCGGACCCGATGTCCAGGACGCGGCGGCCGGTGATGTCGCCAAGGATTTCAGCACCTGGCCCGATCCCCTCCCATGGCGTCCAGGACATTCGGTCGGGAATGGGCGGCGTGTAGGAACGCGAGAGTTGGCGCTGGCCGTAGGTCTTCCAGGCTCGAGTGTTGATGTCCTCGACGGGCACGGTGCCTCCTCGGTGGGCGGTATGCGGTCAGGTGTGCGTGATGAGGTAGGCGGGGCCTTCGCCGGTTCGGGCACGTTCGATGGCGTTGAGACGGGAGAAGTCACGAGGCGCCATCAACTCCTGCCAGCCGGCCATGTCGTGCACGGCCCACATGTCGTGTTCTGCGGGATCGAGGCGGATCTGTGCCAGCTGGTCTCTGGTCAGTTGGCCGCCGTCGAAGATGAGCCCCACTTTGTTCAGCGGCATGCGCGGCCCGGCGTGCAGAAAGTGCGTGAGGAGCAATTTCGGCGCTGTCAGCCCGAGTTCGAGACCGGTCTCTTCGAGTCCTTCGCGCCGGGCGGTCTGGAGCGGGTCCTCTCCCTGTGCGTCGAGGTTGCCGCCCGGGAATTGCCAGAGCCGGGAGCCGTAGACCGAGCGCAGCTGTACCGGTCGGTCGCCCTCGTCGCGGACGTACAGGCAGCCGTACACCGTGTGGTGGGGAACGGTCT
Source organism: Streptomyces sp. NWU339 (assembly GCF_003143855.1). GTDB lineage: Bacteria > Actinomycetota > Actinomycetes > Streptomycetales > Streptomycetaceae > Streptomyces. Next base: position 10,610 of record NZ_QFRK01000087.1, on the reverse strand, counting down.
GCGCGTACTGCGTGGGTGTCATCGGCATGGGGCGGCCCGGCCGGGCGGGGCGGTGGTCGAATTCGAAGGCGAGAGCGCCGAGAGCTTCCTTGGCCGGCGGGTAGATGCTCCGGAGGTTGGCGAGCAGTTCCCCGAGCGGTCCGTCCGGGTCGATGCGCGCGGGGTCCTCCGAGCTGAGCAGATCCTCGAAGGAGGCGTAGCGGGTGATCCGCCGCACGATGACGTCGAGTTCCCGGTCGCTGTCCCGGTCGTGGAAGACGACAGGGTCGCCGGCTGCGATGGCGCGCTTCTGCGGGGTGGCCACCCTGACCTCGATCGTCTTACGGCCTGCCTCCACTTGGCGGTAGTACCTCGGGAGCAGGCGCATGTGGTGCTCATGCCGTTCACCTCCTGTCGCCGGACCAGGGATGGCCGAGACTGCTTGCTGGACGTCGTCAGGCACGAGCGCCTCCGATCGATGCTTGCGGCTGGTCTGTTGCGGGGGGCCCTATCTGTTTCGTCAACCCCGCCAGGGCCGGTTCACTGGGGGTGGTCTTGGACTCGTAGGCGCGCCAGGGTGCGGTGCCCGCGGTCCTGTGTTTCCGCATCGCTGTGCGTGGCGCCGTACTGGATTCCGGAGAGGGCGTCGAGAGCGGAGTCGATGACGAAGCGTTCTTCTTCGGCTGGGGTGAGGTCGCGGCCGTAGCCGGCCATGAACGCGTCGTAGAGGCGCGGCTGTGTGGCCCAGGCGTCCGCGAGGCGGACCAGGTCCCGGATGGCCGGGCCGGGCTCGCTGCGTTCGAAGTCGATCACCGCGAGGCTGCCGTCCTCGTCCAGCAGCAGGTTGCGCAGCTGGAAATCCCCGTGTGTCGGCACGCGGTCCAGGAGTGGAACGCCTTCGGCGCGCGCCACGATGCTTCGGATGAACTTCTCGTCCCCCGGGTTCAGGTAGGGACGTGCCGCCTGTAGATGCCTCTCGACCTTCGCGAGGGCCGCCACCCCCTCAGTAGTGGTCACCGGTGCAGGTGAACTGCGGTGGATGGCTGCGGCCAAGGCGCCGATCTGGTGGAAGAGGTGTTGTTGCTGCTCGGGCGGGCGCGCGAGGCCGTGCAGGGGCTGGCCGGGCACCGCGGTGACGACAACGGCGCGCAACGCGCTGTCGGCGGTCACGAGGGCGGGGGCAGCTGTTGGGAGGCGCGGGACCCAGCTGCGGTACGCGTCTACCTCGCGGTGGTGGAACCGAGTGTTCTGGTGGATCTTGACGTACCGGGTTCCGCCGTCTGCTCCGTGTGCCCGCCACACCCGGCTGCTCTCGCGGGCCCATGAGGTGTCCGTCCAGGTGGCGATGTGCCCCACGGCCTGCTCGGCGAGCCTGCACACTTCCTCGGGCGGGAGGCCCGGGTGCGGGGACGTGGCTGTGCTCATGCCCATCCCGTTTCGGAATAGAGGCGGCCGGCGCGGATGCCCTCGATGACCACCCGGGCGTAGGGGACGAGGTCGTCGGGGAGCGCGGCCGGGTCCCAGAATTTCCACTGGGTGCACTTGTCCGGCTCGCGCAGTTGCGGCTCGCCGGTCCAAGTACGGGCGCGGAAGAACAGGCCCATGCGAGGCCGGCCCCCGGCCCGGTCGATGTGGTGGACGACGTGGACGAGTTCGACGTCCTGCGGCTGGATCTGCAGACCGGCCTCCTCCCGAGCCTCCCTGATCAGGCACGTGATCGCGCTCTCCTGCTCGCAGTGGCCGGCCAGGACGTGCCAGGTGGAGGGCGCGAACGCGGAGTCGGGGTGGCGCAGCCCGAGCAGCACCGTTCCGTCGGGCCGCTCCAGGTAGAGGTGGACGCCGATGACGTTGGGGACCGTTCCGTGCGGGGAGGCCGGGCGGCGCTCATCGCTCAGGGCGGCCCCGCTCTGCGGGGCGGCGCAGGATGCGCCGACCGTACGGCTGGCGGCGTGGCGCCGTACGAGGTCGCTCGTGGAGGGCGCGATGCGCAGGCGGTGGAGGTCATCGGGGGCGAACCAGGCCAGCATCACCCCCTCTGTCAGGTGGAGTTCGCGGGGATCGCCGTTCCAGCGGCCGGCGTAGACGGCGATGGGCACGGTCGCGCCGGCGTCGTCGGTTGCTTCCTCGACGCCGAACGGGGTCAGGTCGGGGACGTGCAGGCCGGCTTCCTCGTCCAGTTCGCGCCGCACGGTGTGCTCCAGGGTGGCGTCCTGGGGCTCTCGGCCGCCGCCCAGCAGGGACCACATGCCCGGCTCCCAGATCTGGCCGGGGAAGTAGTCACGCAGGTGGAGCAGGTACTCGCCGCGGTCGTTGTAGATCAGGGCGGAGGCGTTGGCGGTCTCCGGTCCGAGGGTGGGCGTGAGCTTGAGCAGCTTCTCGCGCAGGGAGGGGGAGGTCACCCTGTCCACGGGCCGCCACTCGATGCCGGCGCCCTCCTCCACCTGCAGCACCACCGGCACTTCCGTCGCGGTGCGCAGGCGGAAGAGGAAGCGGAGGTCGAAGTGCTGGTGGCCCGGTTCGCCTTTGCCCGGATGGGCGTCGATGGCGTGGAGGTCGATGTCGAACGGCACGGCCTCGTAGCCGGCCCACGGTGCCACGGCCTGGGGCGGGATCCCGGTCTCCTCGTGCAGCTCCCGCAGGGCCGCCCCGGCCAGGGACTCGTCCTCGGGCTCGGTGTGTCCGCCGGGAGCGAGGACCTTCCCGCTCGCCCGGTGCAGCACGTGCAGGACGCGGCCGAGCTGGTCGACGACGATGGCGCCGCAGGTGACGTGTCCGGAGAAGGTGGAGCGACAGGCGATGTCGGTGGGCCGGTCGAGGGCGTCCAGAAGGCCGTCAAGTTGCATTCGCTCGTAAGGATGGCGAGCGAGGTAGGTCTCGACAGTGGTGCGGATGTGGTCGTGCGACAGCGGCATGGTTGTACCTCAGAGCGGAGCGGAACGAGTCGATGCGGGATGGTCGTTCGGGTCAGCTCAGCCGCATCCCCTCCGCAGGGACTTCCTCGATTGCGGCGGGGCGAGCGGTGGGCAGGCCCCAGCGCTCCCGGGCTGTCTCGGCGGCGAGTCGGGCCTGCCGCGCTCCTGGCGGGCCCCATCCCAGCAGGGCGGCTGCCTGGGCGGGGGCGGTGAGCAGGCGTGCGAAGGGGTGGCCGGTGGCGGGGTCGACGGCCGCCGGCCCGATGGCGGTGACACGGGCGGCCAGGCGGAGTCGGGCGTTGGGTCCTACTCCGCCGTAGACCTCGCCGGTCTCGTCCAGTACCCAGCCCAGTCGCACCGGGTCGGTCAAGGTGAGCTGGGCTTCCTCGGCGGCTTCGCGGTGGAGGGTGTCCTCGGGAGTCGTGTCGGTCTTCTCCACGGTGCCGCCGGGCAGCATCGGCAGGGCGCCCCGGGGGCCGGGGTCGGCGACGAGGACGACGCGGCCGTCGGGAGCGAAGCACCACGCCCAGGCTTGTTGCACGGGGAGCCGCTTGGGGACGGGGCCGCGATCGAGGGGGCTGTCCCACAGGGGCCGGTAGCGGACGTGGACGTCATGGCGATCCAGCGCCGGGACGTCGAGGATGTGCCGGCCGTCGGCGAGGTGGGTGGTGGCGGTGCTTCCGAGCCGGGCACGGTAGGCGGCGAGCATGATCTGCCCGTCCACGGGGCGTAGCCGCTGCACCGCGTCCCGGGTCTCGAGGAAGGCGAACTCGGACAGCTCCTCGTGAGGCAGGCGGATCGCCTGCGCCTGGTCGGGGGTGAGGGTTCCGCCGTCGAAGACGTACCGGATCTCTCCGGGACAGGGCATGCCGGGCTGGATGTCGGGGTGGCGCGACGAGAGGGAGTGGACGGCGAGCACGTTCGCCAGGGGTAGGTCTGGCAGGCCCAGTTCCTCGGTGATCTCGCGTCGGCAGGTGACGTGCGGGTGTTCGCCGGGTTCGACGACGCCTCCGGGCAGCAGCCACCGGTCGTCCTCGCGGTAGGTGGGGTGCACCAGCAGGACGCGGCCGACCTGGTCGGTGATGATTGCGGCGGCGCCGAGCCACACCGCGTGCCGGGACGCGGCGTACTGCGCTGCCGACAGGGCGGCTCGCGGTGCGACGTGATCCGAAGGGGAGACGGAAGAGGTCACGGGGCTCTGCCTTTCAGAAAGGTGGGCGGGCATGTGAACTGCGCGGACAGGGGAGCGATGATCAGGCGGTGTCGCCGCTCATCCGGCGCTGCAACTCCCACAAGGACTGGAAGAGCCCCGGCTCCTGAGTGAGCTGGGCGTACGTGCCCTCCTGCACGACCCGGCCCTCGTCCAGGACCACGATCCGGTCGGCGACGGCCACATTGGTGAGCCGGTGCGTGATCAGCAGAATGGCGCGGTCCTTGGCCAGCTCGCGCAGGCCGGAGAAGATCCGGTGCTCCGCCCTTGCGTCGAGGGCTGCCGTGGGTTCATCCATCACCAGCAGCGCCGCCTGCCGGTGGAAGGCGCGGGTGAGGACCAGGCGCTGCCACTGCCCGCCGGAGAGCTGCTGCCCGCCGAACCACTCGCTGGTCAGGAGGGTGTTCAGGCCGGAGCGGAGGCCCGGCAGCATCTCCGCGGCGCCGGACGCCTCACACGCGGCGAGCAGCGCGGCATCACTGGTGTCGCCCTGCCCAAAGGTGATGTTGTCGCGCATCGTCAGCGGCAGGTAGGTGAACTTCTGCGGGACCAGCGCGACGTGCTCCCATGACCTCCAGGGATCCAGATCCGCCGTGGAGGTGTGGTCCCAAGCCACTCCGCCTTCGGTGGGCAGCAGCAGCCCGCACAGCAGGCGCGAGAGGGTGGATTTGCCGGAGCCGTTCTCCCCGACCAGCGCCACGATCTCGCCGCGCCGCACGTGGAGAGAGACGCCGCTGAGGCTGTCCTTCGGGGCGCCGTCGTAGCGGTAGGTGACGTCGCGGACCTCGAAGCGCTCCGGGACCGCGGACAGGGCCGCGGTGCCGCGGGAGTCGGTCATGGCCTGGCCGTGGGCGTTGTCGAGGAAGTTCTGCCAGTCCTGCACGTACCAGCCGGTGCGCACCAGGCGGGCCCCGCCGTTGATGATGCCGCGTACGGAGCCGGTGGCCGTCTGGAGAGCGAAGACGGCGCCGCCTCCGGCTGCCAGGCTCATGTGGCCGGAGGCGAGGAGCCACAGCAGTGCCGCCCATACCGCGGTCGAGGCGACCCCGCCGGCGACGGCACCGGCCAGCCCCATCCAGGCGCCCGTGTTCGCGGCCTTGCGCTCGGCCGCGTTGACCGAGGCGGCCAGCTTTCGGTACCGGCCGATCAGGAAGGGGCCGGCCAGGCAGGCGCGCATCTCCTCGCTGGACTCCATGTAGGCCATGTGCCAGCGCAGCTTGCCCAGCATCCGGCGCCGCCCGGAGGTCTCCAGGGCGGCGAGGTAGAGCACGCGGGCGGAGCGGACGTAGGCGGCGGCCTGCGGCAGGCACGCGAGGAAGAGGAGGGGGAGAAGCAGGGGGTGCAGGACGGTCAGAACGGCCGCGCCGGCCGTGAGTGTCGCGGTCGCCGCGAGGACGTCCTGCGCTTCCTCCACCAGGTCGGGAGTGACCTGGGCGCCGCGGTCGGCGATGTCGTAGGCGTCGTTGTAGCCGGGCTTGTTGTTGGCGGCCAGCTCCGCGCCGAGCGCGGCCTCGATCATCGTCAGCTCCGCCGCCCGGCCGAGCACCGGGCGCAGACGCCCGGTCAGCCAGACGACCGCGATGCCCAGCAGCGCGCGCAGGCCGGTGGCCGCGGCGATGACGGCCAGCTGCGGAGCGGCGTCCCACAGCCGCTCGGTGACGGCGCCCGAGGAGATCAGCGCGGTGATCGTGCCCGTGACGGCCAGAAGGCCAAGAGCCGCGAGGACGCCCGTCCCGATCTGGCACACCAGCAGTCCGATGGTCGCGCTGCGGTCCACCCGCCAGGCCATCTGCACCGAGCGCAGCACGAGCGAGGGCAGGCGCCGCGCCATGGTGCGGGACGTCAGTAGGGAGCCGGCCTGGAGCCGCGACTTATCGCGGTAGAGGTATTCCTCCTCTCGAACACCGGTCTGCTGCGGTTCGTCGTCCTGCGAGGTGCCCTTCGGTGGTTGCGGCGGCTGATCCTGCGTGATGGCCGAGGTCATCGTTCCCCCTGGGACGGTCGCTGTGGCGGAGTCGTGAGGTCTAACGACCCGGCTGCGATATCGAACACACCTCATTCGGTCGTGCCGGAAAGCCCCCTATTTCCTGAGTGAGGGAACCTCGCGGGCGCGGGATCCCTGGTCTGGCTTGGAGCGGCTTCGGCCCGGAAATGGCCGAAACGCCGACGCCGCGAGCAGCAAGCCGTAGGCCGCCTCACCTCGGCCTGTTGGGATCAGATACCGGTCGAGGTTGACCAGCGGCATCAGCGGCATGACGGCGACCGATCTGCTCAGTTGGATTGGCTCGGCCGGTGAAGTGGCGTTCCCAGACTTTGACGGAGACCGACGTAGCGTCCCGCAGAGCCCGCTCCAGGGGTGCAGGGATGTACCTCATGCCGAGGCCGGCCGAGGCGACGGCAACCGACAACGCACGGTGCTCGTCGAGGGTCATCTCTTTGCGGCAGACGGGATGAGCGAGGACATCACACGCGACGTACCCGTCCCCGGACGCCGTTGCCTCACGGGTGAGGCGGCGCGACGCTTCGGCCTGACGGGTATGTGGAGGTCTGATGCAGGTTCGGGTGACAGGTCCGGTCACGCGACCTGGAGGGCCGGCGTGGTCATGACGGTCTCGAATTCGACGGGGGTCAGTCGGACGAGTGAGGCTTGTCTGCGGCGCCGGTGGTAGGTCCGCTCGATCCAGGTCACGATCGCGATCCTGAGTTCTTCGCGGGGGGCCCAGACACGGCGGTCGAGGACGTTCTTCTGCAGCAGACTGAAGAAGGACTCCATGGCCGCGTTGTCGCCGGCAGCTCCGACTCTCCCTATCGATCCGGCCATCCGGTGGCGGTCGAGCGCCCGGACGAATTTCCGGGAGCGGAACTGCGATCCGTGATCGCTGTGCAGAATGCAGCCGTCGACGTCTCCACGCCGGGCCACGGCGTTGTCCAGGGCGGTCACGGCCAGGCGGGACTTCATCCGCTCGTCGATGGAGTAGCCCACGATCCTGTTGCTGAAGGCGTCCTTGATCGCGCAGAGATAGAGCTTGCCTTCGCCGGTGGCGTGCTCGGTGATGTCGGCGAGCCACAGCCGGTTCGCGCAGGTCGCGGTGAAGTCACGGCGGACCAGGTCGTCGTGCACCGGCGGGCCGACCTTCTTGCCCTTGCCGCGCTTCTTGCCGAACACGCTCCACCAGCGGTTGTCCCGGCAGATCCGCCAGGCAGTCCGGTCCGCCATCACGGCCCCGGCGCCGCGCGCTTCGTCGGCCAGGAAGCGGTAGCCGAACTCCGGGTCGTCACGGTGCGCGTCGAACAGCGCGTTCGCGCGATACGCCTCCTCCAGCATGGCATCGGTCATCGGTTGGTCCAGCCAGCGGTAGTAGGGCTGTCTGGCGAGCTTCAGCACCCGGCACGCAACCGTGACGGGCACCCCGTCCCCGGCCGGCTCCTTCACGAGCGGGTAGATCCTTTTCCCGGCAGATGCGCCTATGACAGATAGGCCGCGGCCCGCCGCAGGACCTCGTTCTCCTGCTCCAGCAGCTTGATCCGCCGACGCGCTTCCCGAAGCTCGGCACTCTCCTGGCTGGTCGTTCCGGGCCTGGTTCCGTCGTCGATGTCCGCGCGACGCATCCACTTCCACAACGTCATCGGATGGACTCCGAAGTCGGTGGCCACCTGCTCGACCGTCACACCCGGGCCACGGTTCCTCGCAACCCGCACGACGTCCTGGCGGAACTCCTCCGGATAAGGCTTGGGCACAGCAACATCCTTCCCACCCGCCCCACAGAGCAAGCCAGTTCAGATGTCACCCGATCGTGCGGCAGACCCGGCCGACCACGCCTCCGCTCGCGGGGCGCGTAGTCCCGGCCACCGCCGAGGGGTCGTGCACGCGGGCTCCCGCCTGCAGCGATGACTTTACGAGCCCCATAGGTCGCGTTCGCCGGGCTGCGGTGGCCCCGAACCGCTTCGGTCCGGGGCCACCGCAGGCTTTTGCCGTGCTTGCCGGCTCAGTCCTCGTACAGGGCGATGACGCGGCCGACGACCCCGCCCTTGCGGAGGCGCTCCAGCCCCTCGGGGATCCGGTCCGGCGTGATGCGGTTCAGCGGCGGGTTGAGGTCGCCCGACCGCATGAGGTCGTAGAGCTCCTCGAGATCCTGCTTCGTGCCCGACTTGGAGCCGAGGACCCGCAGCTGCTTCAGAATGATCGCGCCGGTGCTGATCGTGGACTCGAGGCGGCCCATGCCGACCTGCACCAGCGTGCCGAATTCGCCGAGCGTCTCGAGTGCCTCGGCGGTGGTGGTGCCGAAGCCCGCGTAGTCCACGATGAGTTCGAGGTCCTTGTCCGCGAACTCGGTGATCGACTCGCCGACGCCCGCCAGGCCGACCTCGGCGGCGAGCTCCCGGGTGGCCGGGTTCACGTCGGCCGCGTACACTTCGGCGCCCTTGAGGACGGCGGTGCGGGCGCCGATGTAGCCGAGGCCGCCGAGGCCGATCACACCGACCCGCATGCCTTTCTTCGCTCCGCCGAGCGTGACCATGGCGTGGTACGAGGTGAGGCCCGCGTCGGTCGCCATCGCGCCCAGCTCGAACGACACCTCGTCCGGCAGTCGCACCAGATTCGCGTCGGTCGCGCGCACCTTGGGTCCGTAGCCGCCGTCCCAGGCGCCGTAGCCGATGGCGTCGCCGTCCGGCATCATCGGCGAGAGGCCGACGCGGTCGCCGATCTTCCAGTGCTCCATGCCCTCGCCGACCTCGCTGATCACTCCGGCGTTCTCGTGCCCGAGCGTCATCGGAATCCGCGGGAACATCGACATCCAGCCCGCGTCGTCCATCGCGCTGACATCGGAGTGGCAGAGACCGGCGGCCTTGACGTCGACGACGACCTCGCCCGGTCCCGCGTGCGGCGCTGCCACCTCCTCCAAGGTGAGCGGCTGGTTGGTTCCGTGGAAGCGCCAGGATTTCATGGTGTCGCGTGTCCTTGCATACGTGCGTCGGGGGACGACGCCAGATGACGCCGTCCGTCCGGGCTGGATGGGCTTTCTCTTGTCTCTCGATCCGGACGGCGCTCGGGGGAGGCTCGCTCCGGACGGTTCGGACGGTGCCCCGAGGTGGTGGGCCCATCGCCGAAACTACCCGAACATTGTTGAAAGATGAACTTTCTGTTGCGTGGGCTATTTCACCGCTTTCGCCTCGCCCGGAGGGAAATAATCCGGCCCCCCGCGGCCTTTGCGCGGCCGAGATCATCGCATCGACGGACAGGGGGAAACCGCCGCCGGTCGAGACGGAGCGGCAGCCCGCCCCGGCGGCAGGGGCGGCCGGCGTGCACCGGCGGCCACCCGGACCCGGCCCGGTCCGTCGCCGGCCGCTTCCCGCGCATCCGAGGACGGACCCCGACCCCAGGGGCACTCCCCGGCCCTCGCCGACGTCGCGCACCTCCCCGGCCGGGGCGGTCAGGGGAGTCCGGGAGGTCGCCTTGCCTGGCGGGGTCGGCGCGGGCGGCCGGGAACCGGCGGCGAGCAGGTCGTCGACCGGGATCAGTTGGCCGTGCACGGGATCTGGGCCGTGCCGGGCGGATCCACCCCCGCCTCGCGGCGGCGGATAGTCGTGCGGCTGGCGCCCACACGCGTCGGCGGCCTCCCGCTGGGTCGATATCGGCGCCTTTTCGGTGAAGCGCGTGAGAGGTCAACCAACCGAAGCGGCCTCGGGATTGGGGCCGGAAGGGTGGTGTGTTCCGGCTCGCTGCGAGCCCCCTGCTGGATCACCCCTTCACGGAGATGGTTTAGTGTTCAACCACTGGCGGGCGGCGTGGCCGAGACGACCACTCCTGTGACGCGCCATGGAGCCATCCGAAGACCACGGCCGAACAGGCCGCAGCCGGCATGGCTCCGCACCGCCGCACAGATCTAAGGAGTTTTCGCATGTCAACACGGAGCCCGAAGTCGCGGACGCTGAGGTCCGCAGTCGTGGGCGTGCCGCTGGCTGCGGCCGTCGTCGCCGCGGCGTTCGCAGGGACCACCGGGACCGCCTCCGCGGCCGCCCCGAAGCCGGCCGCGAACTGGACTTCCGCGGGTCATGACTCCCACAACACCCGCAACGCCGCGTCCGAGAAAATCCTGAACGCGAACAACGTCAAGAACCTGAAGGCGCGTTGGACCTTCACGGCCGGCGGTGACATCTCCGCCACGCCGACCGTGGTGGACGGCATCGCGTACGTGCCGGACTGGAGCGGCAAGCTCCACGCCGTGGACACCAAGACGGGCAAGGCCSTCTGGTCCAAGCCGGTGAGCACGTACAGCGGGATCGAGGGTGACGTCTCCCGGACCAGCCCCGCCTACGCGGCCGGCAAGCTGGTCTTCGGCGAGGGCGTTCCGGCCATGAAGACCACCGAGGGCGCCTACCTTATGAGCGCCGACGCCATGACCGGCACCCTGCTGTGGAAGACGCAGATCGACGACCATGCGGCGGCTCTGGTCACCGGCTCACCGGTGATCGCCGACGGCGTGGCGTACGTGGGCGTGTCGTCCAAGTCC
>NZ_QFRK01000034.1 GCF_003143855.1 Streptomyces sp. NWU339 | reverse complement strand
GCCCGGTACGGGCGCGTCTTCGTCCGGATCGGCCGCTTCGAGCCCACCTCGCAGGTGTGCTCGCAGTGCGGCGTCCAGGACGGCCCCAAGCCTCTGCACGTCCGCGTGTGGACCTGCGGGGCGTGCGGGGCCGTCCTGGACCGGGACATCAACGCGGCGGTCAACATCGCCAAGGCGGCCGGACTGGCCGTGTCAGCCCGTGGAGCGCAGGTAAGACCGGGACTCGTCCCGGCACCGCGCAGCGAAGCGGGAACCCACCCGACACCGCAGCCTTCCACGGCACGGTAGGCGGGAATCGCCCCCGTTCACGGGGGCGAGGATGTCAATCGAGGTCCCGGCGGTACTGGGGGTCCCAGTAGGAACGGAACAGAGAATCGGCGTAGCTGTCAAAACTTCTGACAATGTGTGAGTGGGGCTGCCAGGGTGGGGCGGGTGAGCGACGACCCGACGATCGGATTCCTGAAGGCGGACGTGGCGCGGTTCTGCGGCGGCCTGGATGAACTGGCCCCGGCGATCCGGCTGCGGCTGGTCGTCCAGCTGCGGGCCGCGCTGGAGGAGGTGACGGATGCGGCCTTGGATGAGGGGATGGCTGCGGCGAAGGCCGAGGGGTGGGGGCTGCGGCAGATCGGTGGCCAGGTGGGTCTGTCGCACGAGAAGGTCCGTTACCGGCTCGCCCAGCGCGCGGGCGGGGACGAGCTGGCTGGGGAGTCCTCCTAGATCGTGATGGAGGCGGTTTCGGGCTTGGCGGTGGAGCGGAGCTGTCCGCCCTGGACCTCGCCTGGCAGTGCGAAGCTGTAGCGGCCGTGGAAGTTGATGTGGGCGAATTTGAGCGGTGAGAGGCGGGCGACGTCCTCGTCACGGACGTGGATGCCCTCGGCCCGCATCTCGTCGATGATCTTCTGGTGGTAGACCGTGTTCCACAGGACGACGATGTTGAGCATCAGTCCCAGTGCCCCGAGCTGGTCTTCCTGGCCCTCCCTGTATGCCTGCCTGAGTTCGCCCTTCTGTCCGTGGGGTTGTTCAGGAAGGTGCCCAGGTAGCGGACGGTGCCGAGCTGGACGGCCCAGCCGATCCTGTTGCGCGCGCCACGGGCGGCCATCGCCCGGCGCCGTGCGGTCTGATCCAGCAGGAAGGACCCGGCGAGCTGTCCCTCGTCCGGGTCCTCGGTGAAGTGACCGAAGCGCCTGCGCTGTTCTTCGCTCAGAAAGTTGGTGGGCACCGGCCTGCTCCTTGATCGTCGGCGTGACTCGCGCGCGACGGTGCCAGGTGCCCTGGGGCAGCGTGAGGCGATCTTCTGTTTAAGCCCAGAGCATCACCCCATGTGATAAACGGGGCAGCCCGGAGGGGAGAAGACATGGCGGTCCCTGCTCACCAGCTCCTCGCGCGAAGAGGCGCAGAGTTGTGCCAAGCGGCGGCAGGCGGATCTCGCGCACGCCTTGGGGCAACGGATGGGTTCAGGGGGGTGTGAGGGTGTCGAGTTGTGCAGCGAGGTCGGGGTGGGTGGTGGTCAGGTGGGGGCGGGTGTCGTTGAGGGGGCGGATGAGCTCGGCGGGGTCGTCGTGGGCAAGGGCCGCGTGGAGCTGGCTGAGCGGGAGGCGGGCCGTGGTGGGCAGATCGGTGAGGGCGGTGATCTGGCCGGCGATGCGGCGCAGGTCGGCTGCGTTGCGGCGGGCCCAGGTGGCTGTGGTGCGTTCGGCGGCGCGGCGTTCGCGGGTGGCCTGGACGCGTTGTTCGCCGGTGGTTCCGGCGGGGCCGGGGCGGCCGCGCAGGTAGCGGCGTTCGGCGGCCTGGCGGCTGGCGACGCCGAGGGGGTGGGCGAGGTCGGCCCAGCTGGCTCCCGCGTGGCGGGCGGTTTCGATCAGGCCGGTCTCCCATCCGGCGAGCTGCTCGCGGACCTGCCGCAGCAGCATCAGGGAGGCCAGCGCCTGCTCCGGCCCGGGGCCGGGCGCATCCGGGGTGTCCAGCGACTCTCGCCGGGCGTTGCGTAGGGCGTCGTCTATGGCGTTAAGGGCTGCCGCGGCGGCGAGGAACGACACCGGGCTGTGGGCATTCGTGCTGGTCGTGGACGGCTCGTCGGCTGTGGTCACGGGCACCTCCCTCTCACTGTCATCTTGTAGACGACATCTTGTTTGTCATCCAATGGATGACATGTTACAACGGTGTCAGTGAGGCGCATTGGCAGCAACTGCCTGAACCTGCTGGAGGTGTTTTCACGATGTTGATGCGCACTGACCCCTTCCGTGAGCTGGACCGGCTGGCGCAGCAGATGATGGGCCCGGGCACCTGGTCCCGCCCGTCGGCGATGCCGATGGACGCCTACCGCGAGGGCGACGAGTATGTGGTGGCCTTCGACCTTCCCGGCGTCACCGCGGACGCGATCGACATCGACGTCGAGCGGAACATGCTGACCGTCAAGGCCGAGCGGCGGCCGGTGGCGAAGGCCGACGACGTGCAGATGGAGCTGTCCGAGCGGCCGCTGGGTGTCTTCTCCCGCCAGATCGTGCTCGCCGACACCCTCGACACCGAGCACATCCAGGCCGACTACGACGCGGGCGTGCTCACCCTGCGCATCCCGATCGCCGAGCGCGCCAAGCCCCGCAAGATCTCCATCGGCGTCGGCTCCGGCCGCAAGGAGATCTCCGGCTGACACCGGCCGGACGGGTGCGGAGGGCGGACACTTGATCTCCCCCTCATCCCGCCCTCCGCACCCCCGTGGGCAGTCCGAAGAAGAAGGGGGCGGCCGAGATGACTCTGCGACGCGAGGCGTTCCTCGGCCACGTAAAGGAACGCGGCGAGTACGACACTTGGGAGGAAGCCGAGCGCGCAGCCCGCGTGGTGCTCGCCCTCCTCGGCGCGCACCTGGTCGGCGACGTCCGCGCCCAACTGGCGGCGCGCCTGCCGGAGGAGTTCGCTCTGATCCTGCTCAACCCGCTGCAGAGCGCCGAACCGCTACCCCCGGAGCGGTTCGTCCGCGCAACCGCCGCGTGGATCGAAGGCGCCACCGAGCAGACCGCCGCCTGGGACGTCAGCGCCGTGCTGTCCACCGTCGCCGACGCCGCCGGCGATGACCTGATGGGCCAGATCCTGCTCCAGCTCCCCGCCGGCTACGACCTGCTCTTCGGCCGCCCCCAGCCCACCTGACCATCCCGCACCCGGTGCCCGAACACCGGCCACAGCAAGAAAGGCAACCACCCCCAGTGATCTCCGACCTGCACACACCGCCCCAGCAGCCGTACGGGACGGCATACGAGCAGATGCTGGAGAAGGTCCGTTACGAGGGCGCCTACCCCACCCGCGAGAAAGCCGACGAAGTCGTCCGCCTCGTCCTCGCCGGACTGGGACGCCAGCTGACCGGCGACGCACGCGTCGACCTGGCCGCCTGCCTGCCCCTGGAGGCCGCACGCGTGCTGACCGCGCAGATCCCCGACACCCAGCCACTGACCGGCTGGGCCTTCGTCAAGGACCTCGCCGCCCGCACCGGCGCCTCCCTGGCCACCACCCGCTGGGACACCGGCTCCGTCTTCTCCGCCGTCGCCGCCTACGCCAGCCCCGACCTGATCACCCGCATCCTCCACCAGTTCCCCACCGGCTACGCCCTGCTGTTCGGCCGCGCCGAACTCACCCCGGCCGCGTAGACGGCGACGTGCGTGCTCGGGGCGGGGCGCGACGACCGCTGCGTCGTTGTCCGCCCTGGTCATGTCCGGCGACGTGCGGCGGGGTCGCGCTCAGCGACGTGTCGGGCGACCGCGTCGACGCCGGGGCGGGCGTACCGCTCCAGTGAGCGGACCGAGGCGTGGCGGGCGCGGGCCAGCAGCATGGGGGTGGAGGTGCCGCCCTCCGCGTCGTGGGTGAGGGCGCTGTGGCGGAGCCGGTGCAGCGTGAAGCCGTCCAGGTCCTCGATGTCCTCGGGTGAGGCGAGCGGGTTGGCCGGCAGTCGGGTGTTCTCCTCGAAGATCTCCTCGGCCCGGCGGTAGGAGAGCCGGGCCCGACCGGTCTCCGGGCACACGTCCAGCGTCGGCGTCCCGGCCGGGGCCCTGCGCCCGGTGAGGAACAGCGGCCCGCGGGTGCGGCCGGCGATGAGGCGGGGCAAGAGCTGGGCGGTGCCGGACTGCCAGTGAATCCACTCGGTCGCCCCGCCCTTGGCGGTGATCTTGCCGCGCTTGTCCTGCGGGTGCAGGTCCTCCACGTTCAGGCACAGCACCTCGTCGGCTCGGGCCGCTGATTCGTAGAGCATCTTCCAGAACGTCTTCTCCCGCAGCGACGCGTCCAGCCGCCACAGGGCGGCGATCTGGTTCGCGGCCAGGGCCTTGGTGCGGTCCGGCGGGGCTGGGCGCCGCTCGATGCCAATCGTCGGATCGCAGGTGATCCAGCCCCGTCGCTGCCTGTGCCGCTCGAAAAGTCGTCGGCGCAGGTGGAAGTGGTGCGGTTCGGCCCTGGGAGCATGTCCGCGTGACCGTGTCCCTGCTGTACCGGGTGGCCCGGAGGCTGCCGTCCGTCCCGTCGGTGCCCCGGCGACACCGGCGCAAGGTCTTCCCGGTCACCCCCGCCACCCTGCCCGCCCGGCACCGCAAACTCGTCGCCGCCACGGGGGATCACACCGCACGCCGATGCCCCGGACACCCACCCACCCCAGCGGCAGTCAGGACGCTCGTGCTGCGGCCGGCCCGGGACAATCCGCGGTGGGGGCACCGGCGCATCCCCGGGGGGAGTCGGCCCGACCCGGGCATCGGATCGCCGCCGCGACGGTGGGGGAGATCCTCCCCGCCGCGGGCACCGGCCCGGCGCCGCGTCGTGCCGGCCCGACCCGGCGCGCGTTCCTGGCCGCCCGGGCCGGGGCATCCTCGCGGCGGCCTTCCTCCATATCGACACCGTGCTCGGCCCGAGGCGGCACGCACCGGCGTTCCCCGGGCACGGCCCGAGGCGCCCGCACCGCACCGAAAGGCACCGCCCGACCCGGGAGGGGCCGTGCCACCGGCGCGGAATCCCGCCGCCGCCCCGGGCCGGCGCAGGGCGGCGGTGCGGTTCCTGCTGGGTGACCGCGACAGCACCTACGGTGTGGCGTGCGACGCGGTCTTCGCGGCCGGGGGGGCTGGAGGTGCTCTTGAGTGCCCCGCGGGCTCCTCGGCTGCACGCCCACGGCGAGAGGATCCTTGGCAGCATCCGCCGCGGGATGCTCGACCACCTCCTGATCGTGAACGGGGCCCCCGTCCGCCACGTCCGGGCCGCCCGCCCACGGCACTTCACCGCGTACCGCCCTCACCGGGCCCGTCGCCGACTACCGCCCGACGCCGAGGAACGGTCCGGCGTTGCAGGGCACGCCCGCGAGGTCCGCCGGGTGCTGCGGACCCGGCTCCTCGGCGGCGTGATCAGCGAGTACCGCTGCACCGCTTGACCGGCGACGACGACTTTTCGAGCGGCACAGGCTCCGTGCCGGCCCTGGGTAACGCCGCTGTGGGTACAGCGACCGTGCCGGTGACCTGGGCCCAGATCGCGAAGCAGATGGTCATCTCCAGGCGGTGTTCGGCGGCGGTGAGCAGGTGGCGCCGGGGCCTGAAGTGCGGTGAGATGCCGCTGAACACAGACAGGAACCGCTGTGTCCCGGTGGCGGAGCGGAAGCCCTTCATGGCGCGTTCGCGCTGCCGGGTGGGCTGGTGGCTGTTCTCCGCCCGGTTGTTGAGGTACTTCGACTGCCGGTGCTCGACGGAGGGCATCAGCTCCCGGTGGGCGGCGCCGTAGGAGCGGAGCTTGTCGGTGACCAGCACCCGTGGCACCCGGCGCTGTTTCCTTATCAGCTTGGTCAGGAACCGCTTCGCAGCCTTCGCGTCGCGCCGGGACTGCACGAGGATGTCCAGCACGGTGCCGTCCTGGTCGACGGCCCGCCACAGGTAGTACTGCACCCCGTTGATCTTCACGAAGACCTCGTCCAGGTGCCACCTTTCACCGGCCCGCGGCCCGCGGCGGCGAAGCCCGGCGGCGTACTCGGGCCCGAACCTGGCGCACCACTGCTGGACCGTCTCGTAGGAGACGATCACGCCTCGCTGGAGCAGCAGCTCCTCGACCTCCCGGAAGGAGAGCGGGAAGCGGTGGTACAGCCACACCGCGTGCGCGATGATCTCCGCCGGGTAGCGGAAGCCCTTGTACGACGGAGCTGCGGCCTCCATGCTGTCCCTCCCCGGACCCGGCAAGCCAACCCGAAGATCATCGTATCGGCAGGCCCGCAGCCAACCTGACAATGCCGTCGCCTGACCAGCACCCTCGTCACCAGCCTTGCCCGGTACACCGGCGGCCCCGTCATGAACCTTCGACCGAAATTCCGGAGGTGCCCTTGAGTGAAAACTGGCTCCCGCCCATCGCGTACATGGCCACGCCGATGTCCAACACCACACCGGCACCGCTGCCCGTGGAGTTCGTCGACACGCAACACATCGACCTCGTCGAGCACCCTTCCCCTGCTCTGTCCCTCTGGGAACAACGGGAGGTCGACCGCCTCTGGGCGGCAACCGCGGCCCGGAACCCGGCAACCTTCGACGGTCCCCTCGTCGCGTGTCTCGGAATCGACCGACCGGACCCCAACCGCTTGACGGTGCGCTGGGCGAGGATGACCTACCGGCACAGAGCCCTGCGACACCTCCGACCGGCGGACGATGTCCCCGGCTCCGTCTTCGTCACGGTTCTACTCCCCACCGAGGACGGACTCGTGGTCGGACGTGGCTCCCCTGTCACGGCGGCGCCCGGCCGCTGGACGCTGCCCGGCGGCTCGGCCGAACCGCCGCCGCCCGGACATCCCCTGGACATGGACACACTGCGCCAGCACGCCACCCGCGAGCTCGCCGAAGAGACCGGCATCCACATCCCCGACCACGAGTTGCGGTTCTGGGGCCTCACCCGCGGAAGACGTTTCGGCAGCCTCGGCTTCCACTTCCTCGACCCGCCCAGGCCCAGCGCACTCGCGCAGCACCAACATGCGCACCTCAGCATGTCCGGGACCGGCCAGGACGCAGCCGAGCTCGACAAGATCGCGCTGGTGTCCTCGGCCGGGCATACCACCCGTCTTGGCCCCTGCGCGGACTACCTGCACCAGGTACTGGGCCGGTACTTCTCGGCCTGAGCACACGCATTCGAAGGGACGGACCTCATGGACCTCGACCGCCTGAAGCACCGGGCCATGCACATCCACGGCCTGTATGACGAACTGAACCGTCGTGAGCGCGGCCGCGTCTGGACACGCAGTGAATTCATGCTGGGCTTCATGGGCGACGTCGGCGACCTGGCCAAGCTCGTCATGGCCGAAGAAGGGGCACGAGAGAACCCAGGCGGCCGGGCCTCGCTGGAGCACGAGCTCGCCGACTGCTTGTGGTCGGTACTCGTCCTGGCCCACCTGCACAACGTGGACCTCGAGCACGCCTTCGACCGCACCATGACAGAGCTGGACAAGAAGATCAACGCCTGCCTTACCCAGAACGCTCCTGCCCCATGAGCGTCCTGGCATCACCCGGGCAGCAGCAAACCCTCGTCACCGAACCCACCCATCACCCGACAGCCTGTCGAGAGGCGGGAAGATCACCGTGGAAGTACGTCAAGCCGACCGCCGGGACGCAGCCGAACTCACCCGGCTACGCCGCCTCATGCTCGACACCGCTCGTGAGGTGTAACGGCTGGCTGGGAGGGTTCGTCGTCTGGCGTCGCTGTCGGCGCTACCGGTGGTTTGTTGAGTTTGGGCGGAGCGTGCAGTAGGCCAATGGGTAGGGGTTTTCCCTGCTCGGAGGTGGTCCTGATGGTGACTGCGCGGCGTCCGTGCCCGCCGGCCCCGGGCCCGCTGGAGGGCTATGCGACCCAATTCGACGACCTCTTCTCCTCGCTGGCGCAGCGGCGCGGGTTCCGGGAGTACCTGGCCGGGCTGCTGCTGCCGCGGGACCGGAACAAGATGCTCACGGCCCTGGCCGGGGCCGAACCKGTGACCGGTGCCCAGCATCCGGCGGTGCAGCGGCTGCAGTTCTTCCTCTCCGAGTCGCCCTGGGACCCCGAGCGGGTCGACGCCCGGCGCCTGGAGCTGCTGCGGGCCGATCCGGCGACGGTCCCGCACGCCGAGGGGGTGCTGGTCATCGACGACTCCGGGGACCGCAAGGACGGCGCCGCGAYCGCGCACGTCGGGCGGCAGTGGCTGGGCCGGTACGGCAAGACCGACAACGCCGTGGTCACGGTGACCACGCTGTGGGCGGACGAGCGCCTGTACTATCCGCTGCACGCGGTGCCGTACACCCCGGCCCACCACTTCGAACGGGGCCGCAGCGACCCGGCCTTCCGCACCAAGTGGAAGATCGCCGCCCAGCCGGCCGGGCCCGGGCCGCCGGATTCCCCTTCCGGGCGGCGGTGGCCGACGGCGCCTACGGCGACCTGGACGACTTCCGSTGCGAACTGCACGCCGCCGGTGTGCCGTTCGTCATGGCCGTCAAGCGCCGCYGCGGCATCTGGGCCTACGGCGACCAGGCCCGCACCCCGGTGGATGCCGCCCGCGAGCCGGCCTGGMRYGGCCCCGGGGAGCCCGGGGACTGGACCGCGGTGGTGCGCACCTTCCGCGACGGGCACATCGCCATCTGGTGGGCCGCCGATGCCACGCTCGGCTTTTGGGGGCCGGACGGCCTGACGCGGCTGGTGGTGGCCACCACCGACCCGGCCACCCTGCCGGAGAAGGCCACCTGGTACCTGGCCACCGACCTGCCCCGGCCCGGCTCGCCCCGCGCCGCCGAGTCCCCCTACCCGCCCGCGAACCTGGCCGAGATCGTGCGGGTCTACGGCATCCGCAACTGGATCGAGCAGGGTTACCAGCAGGTCAAGGACGAGCTGGGCTGGGCCGACTTCCAGGTCCGCTCCGATGTCGCGATCCTCCCCCAGCCTTCGGCCGGGGGTACCCCCAGTCACCAGGCCCTGGCCAACTGCGCGTTCACCTTCTGCTGGGAGACCTGGCTCACCGACCCGGGACCTGAGGCGACGTCGGCACCGGCATCGGACACCGACGCCGGAGAGAGGGGGGAMCGCATCGGCCCCGCCGTGCCGGCCGARRGCGATCCGCGCCGTCCGCGGCTGGCTGACCCCCGCGGTCGCGCTGCAGCGCTGGTGGCGGGCCTGGTCCAACGCGCCCCCGCCGACCGAGYTCCRGGSCCTGATCGACGCGGTCACCACCGGGCACACCGTGAGCCTCTACTCCCCGGTCTAACAAACCACCGCTAGCCGGGCCGAAGAATGTGAGAGGACTGGACCTCACATCGGACGGCGCTGTCTCGTCGTAGAAGCATGAACACGAAATTGCGCTACGGGTGTCTCGGCCTGCTGATCGTGACTGCCCTGTACGTTGGTGCGTGGGCCTACTTCGCACCGGAGACGTGGCACGAGAACTTCCCCGGGTTCGGATTGAGCTGGCTCCCGCAGCTGGGCCCGTACAACGAGCACCTCGCCAAGGACACCGGAGCGATGTTCCTGGCCTTGGCCGCGCTGACGCTGATCGCTCTGCGGGACGTACGCAACAACCGGCTGGTCCAGATCACGGGCGCGGTGTGGCTGGTGTTCAACGTGCTCCACCTCAGCTATCACGTACAACATCTCGGCATGTACGGGACGCGCGACCAGGTGCTCAACGTCCTGTCCCTGTCCGCGCTGGTGCTCGTCTCCGTTCCGCTCCTGGTGCCGCTCGGCCCCGTACGACGGAACGGCACACGGTGACGTACGAGAACACGACGGCGAAGGCGAGGATCGGCGTGCGGATCGCGGTGGCTGGAGGGACCGGGCTGGTCGGACGGCTCGTGGTCGAGGAGGTGACCGCGGCCGGACACGAGCCGGTGGTGCTCGCCCGCTCACGAGGGGTGGACCTGACGACGGGGGCGGGGCTCGACGCCGCCTTGCGGGGCGTCGAGGCGGTCATCGACGTGAGCAACCTGACCACCACGAGCGCCAAGAAGTCGTGCGCGTTCTTCGAGCGGGTCAGCCGCGAACTCCTGGACGCCGAAGCGCGGGCCGGGGTGGGACACCACGTCGCCTTGTCGATCGTCGGGATCGACCGGGTCGGCATGGGTTACTACCAGGGCAAGCTGCGCCAGGAGAACGTGGTGCGCAACGGCCCGACGCCGTGGACCGTCTTGCGCGCCACCCAGTTCCACGAGTTCGCGCAGCAGACGCTCGACCGGGTGCCGAGACCGCTCGCGGTGGTGCCCAGGATGCGGACGCAGCCGGTCGCCGCCCGCGAGGTGGCTCAGCATCTGGTCCGCCTCGCCCTCGCCCCCGCGCAAGGTATGGCCCCCGATCTCGCCGGGCCGGCCGTCGAGCAACTCGTCGACCTGACACGCCGCCTGCTACGGGCCCGGAATGAGCGGCGACTGCTGCTGCCGGTCACCTTCCCCGGCGCCACGGGCCGGGCCATGAAGGGTGACGGACTGCTGCCGACCGGCCAGGGACCGCGCGGCAGCCAGACCTTCGACGCATGGCTCGCCCGCCACGTGGCCGACACCGCCCCGGCCGCCGGAAGGGGATGACGAGCGGATGCCCACGCCCTCCGACGCCGAATCCGACCCCGCCCCCACCCTCCACTCTCTCCTGGCCGAGCGCCGCCACCTGCTCAATCTCGGCTACCGGATGCTCGGGTCCGTGCAGGAGGCCGAGGATGTCGTCCAGGAGACGTACGCGCGCTGGTACGCCCTCTCCGAGGAGGGCCGGGAGGCGATCGCGGCCCCGGAGGCGTGGCTGACCCGGGTCGCCTCGCGCATCTGCCTCGATCACCTCGCTTCCGCGCGGGTGCGGCGGGAGCGCTACACCGGTGAATGGCTGCCCGAACCCGTCCGGCACAGCGCCACGTGGAGCAGCACCGGCGCCGCGGACGCGGGCGACCCCGCCGACCGGATCACCCTCGACGAATCCGTCAGCATGGGCATGCTCGTGGTCCTGGAGACGATCACGCCCGCGGAACGCGTCGCCTTCGTCCTGCACGACGTCTTCGGCGTGCCGTTCACGGAGATCGCCGAGACGGTGGGCCGTACCCCCGCGGCCTGCCGCCAACTCGCCTCCTCCGCCCGCAGGCGCCTCGCCCGCGAACGGATTGGCAGCAGCACGACGCCGGAGCACCGGCGGGTCGTCTCCGCCTTCCGCGAGGCGTGCGAGACCGGTGACCTCGGCGCTCTCGTCGATCTGCTCGACCCCGGCGTCGAGTCGCGCAGCGACGGCGGCGGCAAGGTGCGGGCGGCGCTGCGTCCCGTACTCGGCCAGGACAAGGTGGCCCGCCTCGTCCTCGGCCTCCTGCGCCAGGAACCGGAGGTGGAACTCGTCGAGGACGACGTCAACGGCGCCCCGGGCCTGTCCGTCCGCATCGCCGGCACCACGGTCGCCGTCCTGTCCATGGGCATCCGCGACGGTCTGATCGCCGACCTGTGGCTGGTGGCCAACCCGGACAAGCTGCATGCGTGGACCAGGTACGGCAGGGAATGAGGCGGCGTGCCGTACGCGGTTCCGAGAGACATGCGAGTCGATCCAGTCCGTTCCCTTTTCCGCTCCGTTCCCTTCAGCAGACCGCTGCCCGGCGTGCCCGGTGGACTGCCCACCGATGCGCGGGGCAGGCGCTGTCACGTTGTTGAGTGAGGAGGTGCTTGGGGTGCGTCGGGGCGTGGCGAAGCCGGGTTCCGGCCGCGTGTTCAAGGGATGCTGGACAGGCCGGCAACTCCGGTGACCTGGTCCCAGATGGCGAAGCGGGCGGTCGTCTCGGTAGTCGTGTGCGGTCATCAGGTGGCGGCGGGGCCGGAAGTGGGGGGAGATGCCGCTGAACGCGGCCAGGAACCGCTGCGCCCC
Source organism: Streptomyces sp. NWU339 (assembly GCF_003143855.1). Lineage (GTDB taxonomy): Bacteria > Actinomycetota > Actinomycetes > Streptomycetales > Streptomycetaceae > Streptomyces. The sequence goes on along the minus strand of NZ_QFRK01000034.1, from coordinate 91,147 downwards.
GCCGGTGCTGCGGAAGCCTTTCATCGCGCGTTCGCGTTGCCGGGTGGGCTGGTGGCTGTTCTCGGCCCGGTTGTTCAGGCCCTGGTGCGAACGGTGCTCGACCAAGGGCATGACCTGGCGGTGGGCGGCGCCGTAGGAGCGGAGCTTGTCAGTGACGATCACCCGGGGCACCGTGCGGGTCGTCTGCAGCAGGCGGCGGAAGAACCGCCGGGCTGCGGCGGTGTCCCGCCGGTTCTGCACGAGGATGTCCAGGACGGTGCCGTTCTGGGCCACGGCCCGCCACAGGTACGTCTCTCTCCGTTGATTTTGACGAAGACCTCGTCCAGATGCCATGTGTCGCCGGGCCGGGGCCGACGGCGGCGCAACGCGCCGGCGTACTGCTGCCCGAACTTCACACACCAGCGCCGCACCGTCTCGTGTGAGACAGTCACGCCGCGCCCGGGCATCAGCTCCTCGACCTTGCGGAAGCTGAGCGGGAAGCGGAAGTACAGCCACACACAGTGGGCGATGATCTGCACCGGGTACCGGTGCCCCTGGTACGACGGCGACGCGCTGTCCACGGACAACCCCTCCCGCATGATCAACCAGAAGATCACCCCACCCGCTCAGCCAACGTGACAGCGTGTGCCGTTCGGAAACTCATCGCTGCTGCTCGGAGTGGGTCTGGCGCGCCACTATGAGCTCCTGGAACCCTGTCCGGATGCTCGTCTCACTGGTGTATCACGTGGCGCGGAAGCTGCTGTCGGTCCCGGCGGTGCTGCTACGCCGACGCGCGGCAAAGGATGCTGAGTTGCTGGTGCTGCGGCATGAGAACGCGGTGCTGCGCAGGCAGCTCAAGGGACCGGTGCGGTATGCGCCGGCGGACCGGCTGTGGTTCGCGGCGTTGTCTGCGCTGATCCCGCGGCGTCGGTGGGCGCGCGTTTTCCCGGTGACGCCTGCAACTGTGCCGGCGTGGCACCGCAGACTTATCGTGCGCAAGTGGGACTACAGCAAGCGCCGGAGCAGGCCGGGCAGGCCGCCGACCGCGAGCGCGGTGAAGGCGTTGGTGCTGCGGCTGGCCCGGGAGAATCCGCGGTGGGGCTGCCGTCGGATCCAAGGTGAACTCGTTCGTCTGGGGCATTCGATCGGCGCCACGACGGTCTGGGAGATCCTGACGGCGGCCGGAATCGATCCCGCCCCGCGCCGCGGCGGGCCGACATGGCGTGAGTTCCTGACCGCGCAGGCCGAGGGCATCATCGCCTGCGACTTCGTGCACATCGATCTCGTCGATCTGCGCCGGGTGTACGCRTTGGTCTTCCTCGAGCACGGCACGCGCCGCCTGCACATCGCCGGCGTGACCGCCCATCCCACCGGGCCCTGGACGGTGCAGCAGGCAAGAAACCYGGCCCTCGAGTTGGGTGTGCGGGCCGACTCGCTGCGTTTCCTGCTCCGCGACCGGGACGCGCAGGACACGGAGTCCTTCGATGCRGTCTTCGCGGCCGACGACATCGAGRTCGTGAGGACCGCGCCGCGAGCTCCTCGGATGAACGCGCACKGCGAACGGGTCATCGGCACCCTGCGGCGCGAGGTCCTCGACCACCTGCTGATATGCAGCGAGGCCCACGCCCGACAGGCCCTGGACGCCTACGCCCGGCACTACAACCGTCATCGCCCGCACCAGGCCCGGGGACAGCTTCCACCCCTCGSCCACAAGCACCCAGCGCCCCCGACCGACCTGGCCGCGCGCCGACTCCTCCGCACCCGAGTACTCGGCGGCGTCATCAACGAGTACGGATACGCAGCCTAATGGGAGCTGCCGGGTCGGTGAGACTCGGTGCCGTAGCCGCCAGCAGGTGAGCACTTCCGCTGCCGGAGCCGTTCGAGCTCTGTGGTCAGACCGTGCCCCTGCTGGTCGGCCGGGAGGCCAGACCGCTGATGGGGTGGCGTGCCCGCCGAGTGGGGCGTGAGCACTGGATCCATTAGGCCGCGTGCCGTGTCTTCCGGAGGCTGCACGAGTAGTGAAGTACCTGACCAGGAGGACGAGTTGCTGCTGATCGGCGATGACTGGGCCGAAGACCACCACGATGTCGAGATCCAGGACGCTACCGGCCGAAAACTAGCCGCCGCCAAGCTACCCGAAGGTATCGAGGGCATCGCCAAGTTCCATGAACTCGTCGCGAAGCACGGCGATGATCACCTCGATGCCACCGAGGTGATCGTGGGGATCGAGACCGACCGCGGCCCCTGGGTACAGGCGCTGCTCGCCGCCGGCTACCAGGTCTACGCGATCAACCCGAGGCAGGCCGCCCGGTTCAAGGAGCGGTACGGCACCTCCGGAGCCAAGAGTGACAAGGGCGATGCCCACGCGCTGGCCGACATGGTCCGCATCGACCGCGACCAGCTGCGGCCGATCGCCGGGGACAGCGAGCAGGCCCAGGCCGTCAAGGTCGTCGCCCGCGCCCACCAGACCCTCATCTGGGAACGTACCCGCACCTTCCAGCGGCTGCGCAACACCCTGCGCGAGTACTTCCCGGCCGCCCTGAACGCCTACGCCGACCTCACGCTGACCAGCACGGACGCCCTGGAGCTGCTGATCAAGGCCCCCACCCCGGCAGCGGCGGCGAAGCTGACCCGCCCCCAGATCACCGCCGTCCTGGCCCGGCACCGCCGGCATAACCGGACGGCGAAAGCGGCCACGATCACCGCCGCGCTGCGCGAGAAGCACCTGACCCTGCCTGAGCCGGTGACTACCGCCTATGCGGCCACCACCATCGCCCACGCACGGCTGCTGATCGCATTGAACGAGCAGATAGCCGAAATGGAAGCGCAGGTGAGGGCGCATTTTCTCGCGCACCCGGACGCTGAGATCTACCTCTCGATGCCCGGCATCGGAGCGGTCACCGGCGCCCGGGCGCTCGCCGAGTTCGGAGACGACCCCACCCGCTACAGCTCCGCCAAGGCCCGGAAGAACTATGCGGGCACCAGCCCGATCACCCGGGCCTCCGGCAAGAGCCACACCGTCCAGGCCCGCTTCGTGCGCAACAACCGGCTCGCCGACGCCCTGCAGGCCCAGGCGTTCTCCGCCCTGCGTGCCTCACCCGGAGCCCGCCGCTATTACGACAAGCAGCGAGCCCGCGAGGCCGGCTACAACCCCGCCCTCCGCCAGCTCGGCAACCGCCTCGTCGGCATCCTCCACGGATGCCTCAAAACCCGCACCACATACGACGAAGCGACCGCCTGACCAGCAGCGACGCGTTTCCGAACGGCACAGGCAACCCGGCCGTCAACTCCCTCACTCTCTCTCATGGCAGCGCTGCTATCAGGTCCAGTTCGCCCCGTCGCTGCGCGGCCTGGGCCATCTCCGTCCACGGCTGCCGGGGCTCGTCGGCCGGCTCCGGTTCGCGCTGGTCGGCGCGGTCGGCGGCGATGGAGCCGTGGTCCGCTCAAGCATGCGGTCTGAGCTGGGCGGATCATCAATCGGCACGCACAGCGTCAGTGAGTGGTGAGCACCATCCGGAAGCGGGCGGCGCCGGACATCATCCTCTGGTACGCCTCGTCGGCCTGGTCCAGCGGCACGCTCTCGACCATCGGCCGGATCCCGTGCAGGGCGCTGAACGCCATGGTGTCCTGCACGTCCTGCGCGGTGCCGGACGGGTGGCCTCGGATGATCTTGCCGCTCATGAGCAGCTGGTTCGGGCTGATTCCCAGCGGAGCGGCGTCCGCACCGATGATCACCAGCTCGCCGCGGGGAGAGAGCCCCTCCACGGTCGCCGTGATGGCCTCGGAGTTGGCGGCGGTGGCCAGCACTACTCTGGCGCCACCGAGGGACTGGAGCGCGTCGGCGACGGAAGTGTCCGCGGTGCTGTCGATGTAGTGGTGCGCGCCGAGCTCCTTGGCGAAGTCGGCCTTGTCGGCTCCGCGGGCGATGGCCACGGTCTCGAAGCCCATCGCGGCCGCGAACTGCACCCCCAGGTGGCCGAGGCCACCGATGCCGAGTACGGCGACCAGGTCGCCCGGCCGTGCGGAGCTGCGCCGCAGCCCGTTGTAGGTGGTCACCCCCGCGCAGGCCATGGGCGCCGCATCGGTCGCCACCAGGGCGTCGGGGATTCTGGCCAGGGCATCGACCGGTGCGATCACCGTCTCGGCGTAACCCCCGTCGTATGCCCCTCCAGGGACCTTCAGGTTCTCGCACACGATGAAGTCGCCCTGCCTGCAAGGCGTGCAGTGGCCGCAGCTGCCGCCGAACCAGCCGACCGCCACCCGGTCGCCCACCTGCCGGCCACCGCTGTCTGCTTCCTCCCCCAGCTCCTCGATGCGCCCGGCGATCTCATGCCCGGGGACCAGCGGAAACCGCACGCCCGGCAGCATCGCGTTGACGAAAGCGGCGTCGCTGTGACAGATCCCGCAGGCGTCCACGGCGATCCGTATGCGGCCGGGGCCCGGCCGCGGTACCTCACGCTCGACGATCTCGAACGGACCGCCGGCGGCGGCCACCTGCGCGACACGATAAGTGCTCATCTGGCTCTCTCCCCGGTAGCACGACGGCCCCCACAACCAGCACACCAGCCCCGGTCCCATCACGCGCGCCGAGCCAGGTGAGCACCCGGCACAAGACGCCGACCACAGCACACAGGCGCCGGGACAGGGCCACGGAACGAGTCGCGCGGGCGGACAGCAGTCGCAGCCGGCTCGTGTGGACTCCGGCCACAGCACGATCCTGGCCTTCGCTCTTGCGGCGCGGCAACCGTGGAGGCGACCTGTTCGATGAGGCCGGCCACTGGGGCCGGCTGTGACACATGGATGGTGGTCGAGCCGGCTCGCCCGGACATGGTGCGCTGGGCGGACGGGGGAATCATCTTGTCGTCGGCAGTGATCAGGTACCGGCTTGGCCTGGTCTGCCAGGCGGGCTCGGTGACCTGCTCAGGTGGTCTGGAGTGGTCGTGACCAGGCGATTTCTTGGCGCTCGGTACCGCTACAGCAAAATGATCATGAGGACGCTTCGGGAATCCTGAGGTTTTCTCATCCTCGCTCGGCCTGCGGGCTGTCCGGACGCCAACGGTGGCCAGGAGCAACGCGCGTTCGCAAGGAACGCGGGTTCGCAAGGACCGTCGCAGTGGCGTCACCTGATCAGCCCAGCATCACCGCGCCGGACGGCCGGCGGCCGGACACAGTGAGCAGCGACGGCCACCCCCGGCCGAGGAAAAGAGGCCCACCATGCCCCGATCCCTCCCCAGCGCTTGGCGCACCGGCGCCGCCGCGCTCGCCCTCTCCGCCACGGTCATACCCGGGCAGACCGCATCGGCCGCCTCCGCCCCCTTGGGGGGGAACACCGCGGGCGACAGGCCCACCATCGTCCTGGTGCACGGTTCCTTCACGGACGCCTCGGGCTGGAGGCCGGTCATCGGCGCCCTGCAGCAGCGCGGCTACCGGGTCGTCGCGCCGGCCAACCCGCTGCGCGGCCTGTCCCAGGACTCCGCCTACCTCGCCGCGTTCCTCAAAAGCATCAAAGGCCCGCTCGTGCTGGTCGGGCACTCCTACGGCGGCTCGGTGATCACCAACGCCGCGACCGGAAACCCCAACGTCACCTCCCTGGTCTACATAGCCGGCTTCGCCCCGGAGAAGGGCGAGTCGGCGGCCGAGCTGCTCGCCAAGTTCCCCGGCAGCCGACTGACCGACGAATCCGCCGCGTTCAACGCCGTGCCCATCCCCAAGGACCAGGGGGCGGTGGACCTCTACATCAAGCCCGACAAGTTCCGGGACGTCTTCCTCAGCAACCGGCTCAGCCCCGCCGAGGCGGCCGTGGCCGCCGCCTCCCAGCGTCCCGCGACGCCGGCCACGTCCACCGAGAAGTCCGGTGCCCCGGCGTGGAAGACCATCCCCAGCTGGTTCCTGGTCGGCACCGACGACCGCGCCATCGGCACCGCCAACCTTCGCTTCATGGCCGAACGCGCCCGGGCCCATACCGTCGAGGTCGACGCCCCGCACGCCGTCTACCTGACCGCCCCGGACGCCGTGACGGACCTGATCCTCGACGCGGCCGGTACCCCGAGCCCGGCCCACACCCCGGGCCTGGCCCGCACCGGGAACTCCACCCCGCCGTCCTGAGCGGCGCCGCCGCAGCCGCCATCGGGCTGGGCACTGCCTTGGTCTGGTCGGCCCGCAAGCGCCGGCAGAGCAGCCGAGCCTGACCGGCCCGGCCCACCGGCGCCGCCGCGCGAGCCGGGACAGCGGGTCGCCGCGCGCCATCGGCCCGGGACATGAGCCCAGCGAGACGAACGGCCGAAACCATGGGGTACATCACCGCCGACGACCCGGCCCGGCTGATCGAGAGCCTGGACCTGCGGGACGCGATCCTGGTCGGGCACTCCACTGGCGGCAGCGAGGTGGCCCGCTACATCGGCAGGCATCACACCGAACGGGTCGCGACAACGGTCCTGCCGGGCGCGGTACCGCCGCTGATGCTCAGGACCGACGCCAACCCCGAAGGGCTGCCCATCGAGGCGTTCGACGCCATCCGCGCGGGCGTCGACGGCGACCGCTCACAGTACTACCGGGAGCCGGCGGAGCCGTTCTGCGGCTTCAACCGGCCCGGCGCGGAGGGGCAGCGCCGGCCATACGCCGCGCCTTCCGGCCGTACAGCATGCAGGTCGGGCTCGAGGGCGCCCACGACTGCATCGCGCAGCTCTCAAAGCAGGACTTCACCGGCTCTTTTCGGGCACACGCCGGTGGCAAGGATGCGTCCGCACCGCCGCCGTGCAACCTCAACCACGTCAACATCCTCAGTTACCTGCGCCGGAAGGAAGAGGGGTGCCTGAAGATTCACGGGAGACCGCAGCCGTCCGGGAGGTCACTGAACGGCTGAAGTCCACTTACGCCGGCCGTCGCACGGCACAGGAGATCGAGGCCGCCGTTGGGGAGGCGTACAACCACCTGCGTGACAGGCCCGTGCGGGATTTCGTCCCCGTCCTGGTGGAACGCCGAGCCCGCCGTATCCTGGCCGACCTGGCTGTCACGTTGCGTGAGGGCCAAGGGTAGTGGGGACGGTCCTGGCAGCAGGATGCCCGTGGCCATGGGTGATCATTTCTGTTCTCGACGCAGAACAATCACCCAGAAACCATGGGCTTGGACAACGATACGACGTTGCTGCTCGACCTGGACGGCCTGGCCGTCGCCCGGGTGGAGCGGCTGGAGGACGGCACCCGCCGGGTGCACCTGATCACCGCCGATGAGCAGGCGCGGGCCTGCCCCGAGTTCGGGGTGTTTGCCACGCGGGTGAAGGGCTCCGCGACGACTCGGCCCCGCGATCTGCCCTACGGCGAGAGCGGGCTGGAGTTGCGCTGGCACAAGCGCCGCTGGTGGTGCCGGGAGCCCGGCTGCCCGCGCCGGTCGTTCACCGAGCAGATCCCGCAGATACCGGCCGGCGCACGGATCACCATGCGGCTACGCAGTGCCGCCGGACGCCGGATACGCGACGCCGAGTCCACCGTCATCCAGGCCGCCCGTGACCTGAACCTGTCCTGGCCCACCGTGATGGACGCCTTCCGCACCGCCGCCTGCGAGGTCACCGAAGCACCCCTTCCCGAGGTCCAGGTGCTGGGCATCGACGAGACCCGGCGCGGACGGCCCCGCTGGGAACAGGACCCGGACACCGGCAAGTGGCACCTGGTACGCGAGAGGTGGCACACCGGCTTCGTCGACGCCCTCGGCACCGGCGGACTGCTCGGCCAGGTCGAAGGCCGCACGGTCGCCGACGTGCTCGCCTGGCTCGCCACCACCCCGCTGAACTGGCGCAAGAGCATCGCATACGTCGCCATCGACATGTCCACCGTCTACCGCGCGGCCGTGCGCACCGCCCTGCCGCACGCCACCGTCGTGGTCGACCACTTCCACGTCGTCCAGCTCGCCAACAAGATGCTCTCCATGGTTCGGCGCCGCACCACCGCCGAGATCCGCGGCCGACGCGGACGCGCCAGTGACCCGGAGTGGAAAGCCAGGCGGCGCCTGCTGCGCAACCGCGAGGACCTCACCGACGAACAGTTCACGCACATGTGGAATGCGCTGCTGAATGAGGGAAAGATCGGGCAGGAGTTGCTGACGGCATGGATCGCCAAGGAGAATCTGCGCAACCTCCTCGCCCTGGCCCGCACCAGCGCGGATCAGCACCAAGTCGGGCAGGCTCGCTGGAAGTTCCTCACCTGGTGCGCGGATTCCGACATTCCCGAGGTGCGGCAGCTCGCCGTCACCGTCGACCGCTGGTGGCCCGAGATCGGGGCCTTCATCGACACCGGGCACAGCAATGCCAAGAGCGAGGGCATCAACCGCGTGATCAAGCTCGTCGCCCGCAACGCGTTCGGCTTCCACAACGCCGAGAACCAGCGGCTACGGACACGCTGCGTCACCACCCGGCGAGCCCGCGGACACCTTCGCACCGCTCAACTTTGCAGTCCCGTCAAACGGCGTTCAAATAGCCACTAGTTGACCGTTCACCCAATATCACTACGTTGGCGACATGACAACTTACCGGAAACGTGTTCTCGCCAGCCTGATCACCAGCGCTGCCCTACTCACCGCCAGCCCCGCCGCGGCAACACCTTCCGCTCACGCAGGCAAGCCGACCGATGTGCGGGTCCTGGCCTGGAACATCTACCACGGCGGTCTGGACGACAACTGGGACGATGTCGACAACCGCCAGGACGTCATCCACCAGATCGTCGAGGCGGACCCGGATGTGTTCTTCTCCGTCGAAACCTATGGCGCCGGTGACGAGATCGTCGCCGGACTCGAGGCGGCCACCGGAGAAGACTGGACCGGCGTCCAGATCACACCCAGCTCGACCGGCAACGACAACCTGTGGCTCTTCACCCACTACGACATCGACAAGGTGTTCCCCGCACCGACCGGTTACAAGGAGACCGGCGCATTCCATATCGGCGGCGCCCGGGTGATCGCCGACGACGGACGAGCCATCAACGCGTTCACCATGTGGAGCAACTACACCAACCCCTGGGTCGGCGACCTGATCGAGGCCAACGCCCTGGACGTCGCCGCCGGCCGCGAGCCGCAGGTCCCCGCCAAGAAGATCGTCGACGCCGACCGCCGCCAAACGCAGTACGTCTCCGACTTCCTCGACTACGTCGACATCCACGCCCCCGCCGACGAGCCGGTCCTGATGGGTGGTGACCTCAACACGATGCCCGCATCTGACTGGACCTCGCAATGGGCCCGCTGCGCCGACCACTTCGGCCTGTCCTATGACCTGGCTGCTACCGACCAGTTCACCGATGCCGGCTTCGTCGACACCTACCGGGCCGCCAACCCCAACGTCTGCCGGGCCCCCGGCATGACATGGAGCCCCCGGCTGGGCATGACCACCGCGGATCGGATCGACTTCATCTACGCCAAGGGCCAGGTGGTCCAGGTCAAGAACTCCTACACCATCGCCGACCGGCTGCCCGGTGACCTGGGCGACCAGTTCTACTCCGACCACTCGGCGGTCGTCTCGGACGTGCGCATCAAGTGATGACGGTTCGCTGAACCAGAGCCGATATAAAACGGCTCTCCTGTCGCTTCCGTGGGTGTCTGACCTGGGCTGATGCGTAGAACACGCCGTATCCGGGATACGTTTCGACTGCTGAAGGTACGAAACGGAAGAACCCGGATACGGCGTGCGAAGTGCAAGGGTATGGACTCGGCTGCTCGATGTCGAGAACACGGTGATCGAGCAGGTCAGTGTGGAGGAGGCCGAGCCCGGCGAGGGGGACGACGGCGAGCGCGTCATCGTGGTCTGCGCCCGGCCCGCGAAGGGCCGGCGGCAGCGGTGCGGCATCTGTAGCCGCACGTGCGCGAAGTACGACGCCGGTGAGGGCCGCCGCCGCTGGCGGGCCCTGGACATCGGCACCCTCAAAGCCGTGATCGAAGCCGACGCGCCGCGGGTGGCCTGCCCCGAGCACGGCGTGACGGTCGCGGCGGTGCCCTGGGCCAGACACGGCGCCGGACACACCCACGCCTTCGACGCCACCGCCGCGTGGCTGGCCACCTGCTGCAGCAAGACCACCGTCACCCAGCTGCTGCGGATCGGCTGGCGCACCGTCGGCAACATCTGCGAGCGGGTCTGGGCCGACGTCGAAGCGTCGGTGGACCTGTTCGCCGGACTGCGGCGGATCGGCATCGACGAGATCAGCTACAAGAAGCGGCACAAGTACCTCACCATCGTGGTCGATCACGATTCCGGGCGCCTGGTATGGGCGGCGGCCGACCGGGACAAGGACACCCTGCACGCCTTCTTCGACGCCCTCGGCGCCGAGCGCACCGCGCAGATCACGCACGTGTCGGCGGACGGCGCCGAGTGGATCGATGCCGTCGTCGCGGCCCGCTGCCCGAACGCGGTGCGCTGCATGGACCCCTTCCACGTCGTGAAGTGGGCCACCGACGCCCTGGACGTCGTCCGCCGGAACGTGTGGAACGCCGAGCGCGGCGGCAAGGGCCGGACCACCCGCGGCTCGAAGTCGCTGAAGAAGGCCCGCTTCGCACTCTGGAAGAACCCCGAGGACCTCACCGCCGGCCAGCAGGCTCAGCTCGCCTTCATCGCCGCAGCCCACCCGCTGCTGCACCGCGCCTACCTCCTCAAGGAGGGCCTGCGCATGGCGTTGAAACAGGGCAAGGACACCGCCGAGGTGCTGTGGGACTGGGTGATCTGGGCCCGACGCTGTCGCATCCCCGCCTTCGTCGACCTCCAGCGCGCCATCGTCCGGCACTGGGACGCCATCATCGCCGCGGCCGAGCACAACCTGAGCAACGGGCTGATCGAGTCCACGAACACCAAGATCCGCCTCATCACCCGCCTGGCCTTCGGGTTCAAGAGCCCCGACGCCCTGATCGCCCTGGCGATGCTCAGCCTCGGCGGACACCGCCCGCAGCTACCAGGCCGTCAACTCGCATAACCCCACCCACGGAAGCGACAGGAGAGCCTATAAACTGACGGAGATGGTTGACACCCGGGCCTGGTGATCATACGGAGATCCGGGTGAGTGAACCCCAGTTGGACCGCGAGGTGCGTCGGCGCCTCGCGGCCCTGCGTCATATGGAGTAAGTCAGCGGAAACGTCGCGCGCCATCGAAGCTGCCTGGCCCGGGGCACACACCCGCGCCGACGAGGCTGACCCGCCGGCGCCGGGAGGGGCGACAAAGATGGCGATGACGTGTGGGCCAGCTACCCCAGCCCTGGTGATATGGAGCAAATGTGCGGCCCCGGCGAGCTGCCGAGCAGCACAACCCACCACATCATCCAGGGACGCACCCTGCCCGCCAGCCCTGAGCAGGCCATTGCCTTCCTGAAGGCCTGCTACGTGGGTCCCTTCGGCCGTCCACCACGAGATTCTCGAGGTCCAGGCCGATGGCCTCGTCGTAGGCCTCCAAGGCCAAATGATCACGGAGAACCACGGGCATCCTGCGTCCGGGGCAGGGCCGCAGCTTCACGCACGGTGACAGATCGTCAGGGACCCTGATGAGGCACACCGCTCAACTTCGAAGACCCGACAAACTCAGTAGACCCGGTAGCTCTGCCGTACGCCGTTGTCCCGACAAGAAGGACAGCGCCTCGAAGAAGTCCTCCCCGTGGTCGAGGTGACGCCGAAGGTACGACCTACGGTCAGCTCGTGAGCACGTATATGCGGATGCCTCCTGAAAAGGTGGGATCAGAAGGTAAAGGGAGTAAAGGTCTCGCGAACCGCCGCCCCGTCGGCGCCCTGGGCGAGTAGGGCGTGCAGCAGGATCCGCGCCTGGTACGGGCTGAGATCTCCGGCGCCGATGAGCCCTCGTCCCAGGAGGTCTTTCTCGGAGCCGGGGAAGCCGTACGTGTCGGACAGGACAGGGCCGTTGCCGATGCGGGAGGCGAGGACCACGGGGATGCGTGACGCGAGCTTGGTGAGTCCTTCGACAAGGCGTTCCGGGACGTGGCCGACGCCGAAGGCCGCGACCACGAGTCCGTCGCAGTTGCCGTCCCACAGATCGAGCAGGGCGCCGTCGTCGCCGAGGGTGACGGTGTAGAGCCCGACACGCGCCGCGCGGGTCGGTGCACCGACCCGCGCGGCGCGGCGCGGCGGGCCGCCCACCAGCCGCACCCGGTTCTCCGCGATCCTGGCGATCGGGCCACACGCCGGTGAGGTGAAGGCGGCGGGGCTGGTGGTGTGGGACTTGCGGACGGTCCGGGCCGAGTGGACCTCGTCGCCGAGTACGACGAGGCAGCCGGCGGCCCTGAGACCGGGATCGGCGGCGGCCAGGACGGCGGCGTGGAGGTTGGCCGGGCCGTCGGCACCGGGAAGGGTGGGGTTACGCATCGCGCCGGTGACGACGATCGGCTGCTCGTGGCCGTGGTAGAGATCGAGGAGGAAGGCCGTCTCCTCGATGGTGTCGGTGCCCTGGGTGATGACGACGCCGTCGACGTCACCGGCCTCCAGCTCCGCCGTGATCGCGGCCGACAGCGCGGTGAGATCCTCGAACGTCAGAGAGGCACCGGGCAGACGCCGGAAATCCCGCACCTTCAGGCTGACGCCGCTAGTGGCCAGGGCGGGCACCGCGGCCAACAGCTCATGGGCCGACAGCGTGGGTACGACGCCTCCGGTGGTGGGATCCGTGGTCATGGCGATCGTGCCGCCGAGGGAGAAGACCGCCACGTTCCTGACCGACGTCGTCATATCCTTGCTCCCCTGTCCGGACCTCGCCGAGCGCGGCCTCACGAGTGGTTCACGCAGGCTATCGGGTCGGCGCCGTCCGGGTACGCGGAATGATCACCAGTTGCTCGGCCACGAACCGGCAGGCGGCTTCCAGCCCTTCCAGACCGAGCAACCAGCTGCGCGGTCGCGCGAGCCGCTCCGTGCCGACGGCCGACAACTGTGCGCACCGTCGCCCCAGCCAGGAGGCGTCGAGACTCAGATACTCCGCCGTTGCCGCAAGGCGCCTTCCGGCTTGCTCGGCAGCTGTCAATCCCCTCGGACTGTGGAGATCTTCTAAGCGGCCGACTCCAAGGCGGAGTTGGCGCGATGGTCGTGCTCGTAGTCGGTCGGACTCCGGTACCCACACACGCTGTGTAGTCGGTGCGTGTTGTAGAAGCCGGTGATCCAGGTTGCGATCCGTAGCCGGGCCTCGGTGCGGGTGGTGAACGTGTGCCGGTGGACGTACTCGACCTTGAGCACGCTGTTGAACGCCTCGCTGGCGGCGTTGGCGAAACACGACCCGGCACGGCCCATGGACTGCGTCACGCCCAGGCGCCGGCAGGCGCGGCGGAGGCGCCGGGAGTGGTATTCGCTGCCGCGGTCACTGTGGAAGATCACGCCGCTGATGTCGCCGCCCCGGGTGGCCGCGGCCATGTGCAGGGAGGCGACGACGAGGTCGGCGTCGTGCCGCTCGCCCCTCGCGTAGCCGGGCAGGCGGCGCGAGAACAGGTCGATGACGGTGGCGAGGTAGAGCTTGCCCTCACCGGTGGTGATCTCTGTCATGTCGCCGCACCACACCTGGTCCGGAGCGTCCGCGGTGAAGTCCCGCCGCACGAAGTCCGGGGCTGCGGGGCGCTTGCCGGGCCGGGTCAGCCCGCGCCGTCGGCGGATCTTCCGTCCGGCCAGGCCGAGTTGGGCCATCAGCCGGGCCACGGTGTTCGCCGAGACGCGCCGGCCCTCGCGGGCCAGGACGAGCCAGACCTTCGGGGATCCGTAGGTGCCGCCGGAGTCCTCGAAGGCCTGCCGTATCGCGTCAGCCGGCTGCCCCCGCCGGACCTGCCGGACGGTGGTGGGCTTGTCACGCCACTTGGAGAACCAGGACTCCGACCCCCCAGAACCCGGCAGGCCAGACGGTGCGGGACCTGGTGCCCGGTCCTCTGGTTACCGATGAACGCGGCCACGGCGGCCGGGTCCGTCTCGGTCACTTCACCCAGAGGACCATGCATCGCTTGAGGACATCACGCTCCACCTCCAGCTCGCGGAGGCGCTTGTTCTTCTCGCTCATCTCCCGCTGCAGCCGCTCCGGCTCGGCGCGCTCTGCCTCGCGCATCCGCCCGCCCGGCGCGGGCTCGGCCGGCCGGTCGGACGATGCCGACCCGTTGCGCCGCCACCGCGACATTCAGCTGTGCAGCGTTCCGGAGTGGACACCGAGCTCCTCGGCGACCTCCGGGATCGGCCTGCCCGTCTCGATCACGATGCGTACAGCACCCTCGCGAAACTCAGGCGTGTACGTCCGTTGCTTGGACCCCATGAACCCCAACTTCCCCTGCAATCAAGGACTCCACGCTACGAGGGGAAGGACAGAGGTTGAAGAGGCTGCCGTGGAGGGACTGTCCCGTGTCCGCCCGCGGCTCGAAGGTGCCTTGGTTGAGGCCATACCACAGGACCGACTGGTTCGCCGTAATGACGGGGATCCCTAGTTCCTGCTCGAGCGGCACCACCGCACCCTGCGCGCGGAACCCGCTGCCCGGAACAAGGATGCCGTCGAGAGCGGTGTCCTCGGCATCTTTGAAGGCCGCGAGTGTCTGCTGGCGGACGTCGTCCGGATCCACGGCCCATCGGGCGCCCTCGTCGAAGGCGTTGTACCGGGGAATGCCCGCCCATTCCGGACCGAGGTCGAACTGGGCGATGCGGATGCGTTCGATGCCCACCGCGGCGAGGTACCTCTCGGTCGCCTCGAAGGTCGGGGGGGGTGAACCAGGGAGGCATCATCACCAGCGGTCGGCGGACACCTGCGGCTTTCAGGGCGGCCGTCATGGCCACCGCCGCGGTGTAGGCCGGCGTGCCGTGGGAGTGCGACTCGGCCTCCGCGATGAACTCCGTGTCGAAGGACGGTCCTCCGAAGAAACTGCTCGATCCGAAGCACAGGGCAATGCTGTCGGTGCCCAGTTGCCCCAGGTGGTCCAGGCCTCGGGCGACCTCGGCGGACGACGCGAAGGCGCGAGCAGGGCTGCCGACGTACTCCGTATCGGCGGGACGAGGGCACTCGAAGCGAGCCGTGTGGATGGAGACGCCTGCCGGAGCCATGCCCCATATCTCCGTCTCGGGCACGGGGTCGTTGTGGATGACGAGAATTCCCAGCCGGGCCGCGGTGGTCATCCGGCCCTCCCTTCCTCGGATGCCGCGATGGGTTCGCCGACCGCGGACGGCATCGGCGTTCCGGCCTGGGCCGCGGGTACGCGGAATCCCGCCCAGGACCACACGATCCCGATGAGCGCGACGGTGGCTGCCAGCAAGAACGCGGGCAGGAAGCGGTCGTCACCGGGATTGGTGCCTAGAACGAGGACCAGGACCGCCACTCCCAATGCGCCGCCCGCGTACTGGGTCGTGGTCATCAGGGCACCCGCGACGCCCTGGTTGTGGTCGTCGACGTCGCGCGTTCCGCCGACGAACATGGAGGTGTAGATCATGCCGTGGCCGATACCGCTCACGATGAGGCCGGGAAGCATGCCCACGAGATATGAGTGGTTGTGCACTGAAACGGCGAGCAGCACGAGGCCGGCCGCTCCGATGGCGAAGGCCAGCGGCAATGTGCGCTGTACGCCGAGGAAGTTGATCAGACGGCCGGCGATCATGTTGCCGAGCGTGATGCACACCGCCAGCGGCAGGAAGGCGATGCCCGCGGCCAGCGGCTCGAACCCACGCCCTTCCTGGAGCAGGAGCGTGACCAGGTAGAACTCGGATCCCGCCACGCTTGCCATGTACAGCGCCGAGGCGCCGCAGCCGACCACGAGAGTGCGAGTACCCCGCAGCGAGGATGCGACGAGCGGCTGGGCGCTGCCGCGCTCCCGGGCGACGAAGAGGGCGAGCAGGACCACGGCTGCGACGAAGCTGCCCAGCGCGAGCGGATCGGTCCAGCCGACATCCGCGGCCAGGGTGAGCCCCAGCACCGAGACGAGCACGGTCGCTGTGCAGAGCACGGCGCTGAGGACGTTGAGGGGTATGGCCTTCCTCGAGTCGGTCTTGCCGGGCAGCAGTCGCGGCGCGGCCAGGGCGCACACGGCGGCGAACGGCAGGTTCACGAAGAACGTCCAGCGCCAGGACGCCGTGGTGAGCAGGCCGCCGATGACGACGCCGGCGGCGAGGCCGCTGGCGCCCACCGTCCCCCAGACGGCGAGTGCGCGCGTGCGCTCGCGTCCCGGTCGGAAGGTCGTGTTCACCAGGGCCAGGATCGAGGGCTGGAGCGTGGCGGCGGCCACTCCCTGCGCCCCTCGGGCGATCAGCAGCAGGGAAGCATTGCCGGCGATGCCTCCGGCCAGGGAGGCGACGCCGAACAACAGCAGAGCGGCGATGAACATGTTGCGCGCGCCTATACGGTCGGCGGCCCGCCCACCGACGATGAGGAATCCGGCGAAGAAGACGGAGTAGGCGCTGAGCACCCATTGGATGGTGCTGCCGGACAGTTGGAGGTCCGAGCCCATGCTGGGCAGGGCCACGAAGATGACCGAGAAATCGAGCGCGATGAGGAACTGGGCCGCGGACAGTGTGACCAGACCTGCGACGGGACTCCTCGGCGGCGTCATGCCGAGTGTCGTTGGTGATGCCATGACTTTCTCCAACCGCCTTGTCGTATTGTCGTATTGATGAGGCAGTGCAAGTTGTGGTGCAGTGCGAGCCCGGTGCAGTGGATCAGCTGCGATGCGCGATCACCGCAAAGATCGAAGAGTGCCCAGCGCCCCGCCGAGCGCCAGTACGGTCTCGGACACCACCTGCGCCCCCGCGCCGAGCAGTTGCCCGGCCGTCGCGACCCCGTAGGACACCCCGATCGCCCCCATGCCCGCCGCGCGAGCCATCCGCATGTCGTCGACAGCGTCGCCCACCACAAGGCACTCTTCGGGGGCTCGGCCCAGCCGTTGTGCGGCAAGCAGGGCAAGGTCAGGATGGGGTTTGCCCCGTGGGGCCATACCGTGGCATACGATGGCGCCGAAGTGGCCGGTCAGACCGGCCGGTTCGAGCAGCTCTTCCGCACTGGCGCGAATCTTGCTCGTGACGATGGCGAGGGGACGACCCTCTCTGCGCAGCCCTTCCAAGAGTTCCGGTACGCCGGGGAAGACCATGGACTTCGCCTCGGGCACGACGGTCTCCCGGAACAGCTCCCGAAAGCGTGCGACGGCGGCTTCCACCTCGGCGTGCTCGTGCGGCAGGTTCAGCAGTTCACCGAAGACCGCGACCAGGGGCCTTCCGACGGTGGCCCGCACTTGCTCCCGGGGTGGTGCGGGACGGCTCGACTCCGCCAGGACCCAGTCGATCACTGACACGATGGCCCGGGGGGTGTCCAGCAGGGTGCCGTCGAGGTCGAACAGGACCGGTGCCGTTGCCTGCGTGGTCACTGGCCGGTCTCCTCACGCTCGGCGAGTTCGAGGGACAGTTGAACGGCAAACTCGCCGGCCAGTGCCGTGGTCGACAACAGCACCGAGCGGTTGGCCGCGGAGGTGCGGCCTTCGGTGGCCTTGGCGATCGCCTTGAGGAGGTACGGCGTGATGGCGGGGCCCGTGACGCCGTCGCGTTCCGCCAGCGCCGTGGCCTCGGCGAGGGCCGCTTCGACGTCCTGGGACGGAATCCCGTCGGCTTCCGCGATCGGGTGGGTGACCAGGACCGATGTGACCGTGCCCGTGTCCCAGTGGGCCACGGCGGCTGTCGCGATCTGCCGGAGGTCGTCGAGCCGGTGCGGATTGCGGACACCGCTGCTGACGCTGAAGTAGGCGGGAAAGTCGTCGCAACGGTAGCCGATCACGGGTACGCCGGCGGTCTCCAGCCACTCCAGGGTCCACGTCGGATGGAGCATCGACTTGGCGCCGGCGCACATCACGGCCGTACGGCTCCGTGTGAACTGGACCAGGTCCGCGGAGATGTCGAAGCTGTGCGGAGCGTCGCGGTGGACACCTCCGATGCCCGCCACGGAGAACACCCGGATTCCGGCTAGATCGGCGGCGACCAGGGACGAGGACACCGTGGTGGCCCCGGCGCCCCCGCCGGCCAGGGCGATGCCCAGGTCGCGCGTGCTGACCTTGGGGATCCTGGGGTCCGAAGCGAAGCGTTCCAGATGCTCCTTGCTCATGCCGACGACGAGCCGGCCGTCGAGGATGCCGACGCGAGCGGGGACCGCACCGGAGCCTCGTACGGCCATGTCAATGTCGCGGGCCAACTCCAGGTTGGCCGGATACGGAAGACCGTGCGGGATCACGGAGGACTCGAGGGCGACGACCGGTCGCCCCTCGTGCAGGGCCTCGGCTACTTCCTCATCCACGGCGAGCAGCGCGGGGTCGGCTCCGGTAACGGTGGTGGGGGCGATACGAGACATGCGGATTCTCCTATCTGGCGGGACAACGGGCTCGGGCGCTGGCTTCACCGGCAAGGGAGCAGCCGGTGACCGTCCAGGAGCTTTTGGGCCGCATTCGGTTATGTAGCTGTAGCCGCCGAAGATCTGGAGCGCCGACAGCGCGCTCGCGATGTTGCCCTCGCTGGTGAGGATCTTGGCGGTGGCCACGTCCACACCGGCATTGCAGATCGGCGGTACCTTTCCACTGTCAGGGCGTCAGCTCGCCCAACTCCGCTGAAGATCCGGGGTCAGCAGAGTCTGCGCACAGATGCTGTCGTGACGTTGGCCCGGTGCCACGAGGATGGCAAGGGGCGGCCCTTGCCGTCGCAGGCGACGTGGGCTTCGGTGATCAGCCTTCCTCGGGATCGGCCGAGGGCGTGATCGTCCGTTCGTCCTGCCAATACCTCCCCCTTTTCGGCCGGTCGCGGCGGTGTGCTTGCTCGGCCAGGTGCTCGACGACCGGCCACGGCACCGCGAGCGGGTCCTCGGAAAGGACTCCCCCGGCGGACCGTCACGAAGGATCGAGGCTGAGGACTGTGGGGCTGAGCAACCGTCAGTGTTCTACGCCTTGGACCTCCCGCGTCCCGGCAGCGGCCTCCTGGGTGTCCTGCGGCCTGTCGGCGAGCTTGAGCCAGACCACTCCGGCGATGATGGCGCCCAGCCACAGGGCTTGGGTCGCGTTGAGGGTCTCGTCGAAGAAGACGGGCCCCAGCAGCGCCGCACCGACTGCCCCGATCCCTGCCCAGACCGCGTAGCCGATGCCGACGTCAATGGTGCGCAGTGCGGCGCTCAGCGCCCAGAGCGTCAGGAGGAAGAACACGACAGCGACCAGCGACCACGACAGGCGGGTGAAGCCGTGGCTTCCACCGACGGCGAGCGCGTAGCCGACTTCGAACCCTCCGGCAAGGAGGAGCATGAGCCAGGAGTTGGCTGAGGGGCGGACGGTGTTGGGCATGTGCGCGAGTCCTTTCGTGGAGATGAGCCGGGTGAGAGCGGGATGTCAGGCGGCACCACTGAGCTGGAGGCCGACAACCCCGGCGATGATGACGACGATGCCGAGCACCTTGCGCCAGTTCAGGCGCTGACCGAAGAGCAGCGCTCCGAGAAGGGTGATGCCGATGCCGGCAACGGATGTCCAGAGGGCGTAGCCGACGCCGACGTTGAAGGTCAGCAGCGCCTTGCTGAGGAAGTAGGTCGCGATGGCGCCGCTGAGCAGGGTTGCGACAGTCCACCTGCGGTTCCTGAAGCCTTCGGCCTTGCCGGCTGCGAGGGCGACGGCGATCTCGAAGATGACTGCGACAGCGAGGTAGAGCCACTGCATGGGGGGTCCTTTCGTTCGATGGAGGTCGGCGTTGCGGGGTCGGCCCGCCGTGGAGTGCGCTGTACCGCGGGAACGGTGGCAGGTACGGCGAAGCAGTAGTCCGCCAGGGCGCCGTCAGGCGGAGGCGGGGCGTCCGGCTTGGGCTCGGTCGAGTCGGTTGCGCAGGTGGAGCCCTGCGAACCCGATGGTGGTGAGGGCGGGATGCACTGCCGTCACGGCACGCACCTGCCGGATGCGGAGGGGTGTCGGGGCAGCTGGCCGTTTCGTGTCAGGTCAGCACCCGTCAATTCCGCAGGCGGCACCTCGGGAGACCGCCTGTTCGGCCTGGGCGTCGAGGATCGCCTTGCGTAGCTGTTCGACGCGCGGGACGCCTTCAATGCGGGTGTCGCCGACGAGGATGGTGGGGACGGACCGGATGCGGTGGGCGGCGGCCTCGCGCAGGGCGTCCTGGTGCGTGTCGTGGTAGGTGCCGTTGTCGAGGGCGGCGCGGAACGCTTCGGCGTCCAGGCCGATTTCCCGGGCGAGCGCGGTGAGCACGTCCAGCTGTCCGAGGTCCTGGTCCTCCTGGAAGAAGGCGCGGAACATGCGACGGGTGTACTCGGTTCCCTTGCCCTGCTCGGCTGCGTACTGGTAGCCCTCGAAGGCCAGGCGGGTGTAGGGCTGCGGGGAGACGGTGGGCAGGGTGATGTCGACGCCCATGCGGCGGGCCATGGGGTAGACGGAGCTCTGCCAGATGCTGGGCAGGTACTCGTCCTCCGGCCGGAGGGTGGGCTGGGGGTGGGGCCGCAGTTCGACCGGCTTCCACTCGATCTCGACGTCGACGCCAAGGTCCTTCGTCGCCTCTTCCAGCGGGCCTTCGGCCAGCATGCAAAAGGGGCAGACATAGTCGGACCAGATCTGGATCTTCACCGGATCGCTCATCGCAGACGGCCTTTCTGGCTGGTCAAGAACTCCTGGAACGGCACTTCGTGCCCCTCGATCGGAGCGTGCGTCACCTTGAGCGGCCATGTGGTGGGGTCTTGGGAGAAGATGAAGTACGAGTCGGCGTAGTCGAAGCCGTAGGCGCCTGCGGTCTTGCGGTCGGCTGCGTACACGATGTGCTCGACGTTGAAGTAGAGGGCGGCCATGTAGCAGAGAGCGCAGGGCTCGCCCGAGGCGATCAGGGTGGATCCGGCGACGCCGAACTGGCCGGCTTTCTTCGCCGCCGCACGCAGGGCGACGACTTCGGCGTGCGCGGTGGGGTCGTTGTCCTCACGGACCCGGTTAAAGCCGGTACCGAGGACCCGGCCGTCGCGCACGACGATCCCGGAGAAGGGGATGCCTCCTTTGGCAACGTGCGTGCGACTGATCCTGACTGCTTCCTCTACGTGGGCAGTGAGGTGGCCAAGGGGCTGGATCTGCATGGGAATCAGTCCTCGGAGAACGGCAGCCAGGCCCGGCCCACGTTCGCGCTCCGGGGACGGCTCGTCGATGTCGCGGACACGAATCCTCCATTGAAATTGCTTGTACTTGCAATTAGATGTCGAGCTTCTTCGATCACGCAACCGGGGAACGGCAGGAGTTTGCATGAGCATGTACCCTGTTGTCAAACAGTGACTCGGGGAGGCCGCACCTATGGCAACTTCACACGCTGCGCCCCTGCGCACGTCCGACCAGGCCGTCTGGAGCCGGGTCCTCGCGCTGCACGCGCACGTCGAACGGGAGCTGGCCCACGCGCTGCAGCGTCAGCACGGAATCGGCCTCTCGGAGTACCGCTCCCTGGAACACCTGCAGCACTCCGACAAGAGCGAGCTGCGCATGCAGGACCTGGCGGACAAGGTGGGCCTGGGGCAGTCGTCGGTGACGCGCCTGGTGGGGCGGCTGGAGACGGCCGGCTTCGCCTACAAGGACCTGTGCCCGTCGGACAAGCGCGGCGTCTACGCCGTCATCACCGACGAGGGACGGGAGCGCTACCAGGCCGCGCGTGCCACCTACACGGAGGTGCTGTCGTCCGCCCTCAACACCTTCACCGGTGACCCGGAGCTGGGCCCCACGGTCCAGGCTCTGCGCGCAGCCCAGGGCTGACCCGGCCACGCACGAACCGGTTCGCGCGACGCGGCGCAGCCCTCCAAGCCCCGGCACGCCGGGGGCAACCCTCCGACCCCGGTCCGCTCAGCGGCCGGGTTTTTTCCTTGCACAAACAACTTTTCATGATTTGAGTCACACCTACTTCGGCAAGTAAGTGCTTGACCAAGCATATACCTGGCCGGATACCTTCAGGTTCGACACCGCAAGATTCGAACAGCCACGCAATCGCAGTTGTTCGCGGCTGCCGACCGCAAGGAATCCCGCCGTGCCATCGCCTCGTCTGGCCGAGACCGTCACCATCCACGGTCACAACCGGCCCCACCGCATCGCGCTCCACTTCAACGACCAGGCCGTCACCTACGGCCAGCTGAGCGACCTGACCGAGAGCCTGCGCAGCCAGTTGCTGCAGCTCGGCCTCCCGCCGGGCAGCACCGTGTACGTGCCGGCGCATAAGACGCCGCAGACCATCGCACTGCTGCTGGCCATCTTTCACGAGGGCCACATTGCCCTCGCCCCCTCCCCCGACCTGGGCAGCGCCGCACTCGAGCGCCTGGCGCAGCAAGCACGGGTCTCCCATTTGCTCACCGTGTCCGGCGACGGGATCCTCGCCGCGACATCGGCGCCGACACAGGAGGACGAGGCGCAGGGGTTCGCGGTCCCGGACCCGGGACGGACGCGGCTTTTGCTGACCACCTCCGGCTCGACCGGCACTCCCAAGATCGTCTCGATTGAGGCTGCCTGGTTTGACGCCTTCAGCGACTGGGCCGTCGACGATTTCGCCCTGTCCCCCGGCGAGACCGCGCTGTCGTACGCACCACTCAACTTCGATCTCGCCTTGCTCGACGTCTGGACCTTCCTTCAACTCGGGGCGTGCGTGGTGCTCGTGGACCAGCAGCGGGCGACCGACGCCGCGTACCTGGCCGCGCTCGCCACCCGGCACCAGGTCACCTTCGTGCAGGGCGTACCGATGCTGTACCGGCTGCTGCTCGAGAACGGCGCCGCCTTCGCCGCCGCACGCCATGTGATCTTCACCGGGGACAGCCTGCCCGCCGGTCTCCTGACCCACACGGCCTCGGCGTTCCCCAACGCCGCCTTCCACAACGTGTTCGGCTGCACGGAGACCAACGACTCCTTCATCCACCACGTCGACCCCGCCGCCGGGGACGGCCCGATGCCCATCGGCCGCCCCATCCGCGGCAGCGAGGCCCTGGTCCTTGACGCTGAGGGCCGGCGTGTCACCTCGGCAGGCACCGGCGAGCTCCTGGTGTCCACCCCGTTCCAGACCAGCGGCTACCTGCGCCGGGATCTGAACAGCGCGGCGTTCATGCACCTGGACGGCCGCGTCTTCTACCGCACCGGCGACATCGTCACCCGCACCGCCGAGGGCCTGTACTTCCTCGAGGGCCGCGCGGACTGGCACGTGAAGGTCCGGGGCGTGCGCACGAACCTGCAGGAAGTGGAGAACGTGCTCGCGGCCCATCCCGACGTCGCCGAGGCCGTGGTCGTGCCGCTGCCCGACCCGCAGGCCGGCGTCCTTCTCCACGCCCATGTCACGCGGCGGCCGGACACCGGCCTCACCAGCCTGCGGCTGCGCACCCACGCGGGCCGACACTTGCCGCGCCCCGCCATCCCCGCCTCGGTGCACCTCACCGACGCGCCCCTGCCCCGCACCTCGACGGGCAAACCCGACCGAAACCTGATCAAGCGGAACCGCATGAAGGAGATCGACGCATGAACAGTCCCGACATTGCCGCCGAAGTCCGCGCCTTCGTCGTGGCCGAGTTCCTGGCCGGGGAGGACACCTCGGACCTGACCGGTGGCTACGACCTGATCGGCTCCGGCGTCATCGACAGTCTCGGCTTGGTGCGGCTGCTCTCGCACATCGCCCAGGCTTACCGCATCCCCGTCGACGACATCGAGTTCGCGCCGGACCACTTCCGCAGGCGCTGTCACGTTGGTTGACCGGGTGGGATGATCTTCGGGTTGATCATGGTGGAGGGTTCGCTCGTGTCGTCCGCGCCGCCGTCGTACCAGGGGCACCGGTACCCGGCCGAGGTGATCTCCCACTGCGTGTGGCGGTACTTCCGCTTCCCGTTGTCATTCCGTGAGGTGGAGGAGCCGATGCTGCAGCGCGGCGTCATCGTGTCCCACGAGACGATCCGCCGGTGGTGCCTGAAGTTCGGACAGTCCTACGCCAACGCGCTGCGCCGCCGGCGTGCGAGGCCGGGCGATAAGTGGCACCTGGACGAGGTCTTCGTGAAGATCAACGGGGTGCGGCACTACCTGTGGCGCGCGGTCGGCCAGGACGGCACCGTGCTGGACATCCTCGTCCAGAACCGGCGCAACAAGGCCGCCGCCCGGCGCTTCTTCCGTCGGCTCCTCAAAGGAATCGGGGCCGTGCCGAGGGTGATCGTCACGGACAAGCTCCGTTCCTACCGCGCGGCCCACCACGAGGTGATGCCCTCGGTCGAGCACCGCTCCCACAAAGGCCTGAACAACCGGGCCGAGAACAGCCACCAGCCGACGAGGCAGCGCGAACGGGCCATGAAGGGCTTCCGCAGCGTCGGAGGAGCCCAGCGTTTCCTGGCCGCGTTCCACGGTATCTCACCCCACTTCCGGCCCCGCCGGCACCGGATGACCGCCCCCGGCCACCGCACCGAGATGACCGTCCGCTTTGCGCTCTGGGATCAGATCACCGGCGCTGCCAACCTGCCCACCACGGCCTGAACACCGGCCCGAACCCAGAGCCCACCACGCCCCGACGCGCCATCAGACAGTCACGCACCCAACAACGTGACAACACCCTCGCCGGGTCACCACGGCGGCGGCGCGCTGAGCGAAGCGCCCCCGACGGGCCCGGCCACCTCGCGACAGCAGCCGCTCCCTCGACCACGGCGGACGGCGGGTCTGCTCACRCTCACCCGTGCGTGAGGGCGACAGTACGGAGAGTGGCCCAGCTCCGGCGGGGTCGATGGCATACGCCGGGCTGGGTCTTCACGGTTGCGCCCGCCACGATCCTGGCCTGACACCGGTCCTTGGTCGTAGTGGTCGCGCAGAAGGGTGTCCCCCGGATTGCCCACACGCCTTGGTTCCGCGGACCTGGAAATTCCACCTCATTGAGGGCCTTTACGGGCGYGTCCGCGGCTTCCGGTGCCCGCTTGGGGCAACTGTTGCCGTGTCCAATCAATCCAGGCGCCCGGGCGCCTGCTGTGMCAGGAGATCGCTATGCGTGTTTCCCGCTTTGCTGCCGCGCTCGGCGTGGCAGTCGCCGTGGTGCTGGGTGGTGCCGGAGCTGCTGCCGCCGCCGGCGCCGCCGCGCCGGGGGCGACCGGTGCGTACGCCTCGAATGACCACCATCGTGGGGACCGGGGCGAGGACGGGCCCCGGTACCACCACGGGCACGGGAAGGACAGGGACCGCCACCACGGCCACGGGAGGGACAGGGACCGCCGTCACGGCCACGGCCACGGCCACGGCCACGGCCACGGGCACGGGCACGGGCACGGGCATGGGCACGGCCACGGGCACGGGCACGGCCATGGGCACGGGCATGGGCACGGCCATGGGCACGGCCACGGGCACCGCTGACACGATTGCCGAACGTGATGGGGCGGCCCGATTCGGGCCGCCCCATCACCATCGCAGTTGGCCGCGGGACCTTCCCCCCTCCGCAACCAGCCTGTCCTCCGCCCCGACCGAGCCGCCTGCAGTCGGTGTCCCGTCTCATTCGATCTTGCCGCTGGGCGGCGTCCTGACCTGCGGGGAGACAAAGTCGCGCGAGACGCCGATGAGCCGTCGTCTCACTTGATGTTGTCGGCGAGGTGCGTTTCCACCGCCGACGATCGGCGGGCGGCGGCACGCTGACCTGGACTGTCTCACCTGACCTTGTCCTTGACGTGTGAACCGGGCCCCGTCAGGTGAGACGGAGGCAAGGTCTCGCGGGATGGGACAGTCGGCAGCGCGCGGACCACGTAACCCGCCCACCATGGCCGTGCTCTGGCAGTGTCCAAGAACCGATCGGTTCTTGCACAGCGGCGCCTGGAGATCGACACGCCGAGCCGGAGCCGACCGCTGGTGTCCAGCAGGGATGTCCAACAGCTACCGACTCGGGGCCGCTACAGCGACGCGGGAAGTCGCTGCCCTCTGTGGGCTTTGTAGGGGATGCGCTCGTTGTCGGGGTGACGCTGGGGCAGCGCCGCGCCCCCGAGGAGCGGTTGAACGGGGGCGTGACCCTCGCCGTGACCGGCCTCCTCGGGGGCATCGCCTGCGGCGCGGCGGGCGGCGGCCGGCTGGTGGAGCACGCGGGCCCTGCCGCCGGGTGCCTTGCCCCGGTCACCGCTGCCGCCTGCGCACTGCCGTTCTACGCGACCCGGCGCGGCGCGCGCTGAGCCCTGGCCCTGCTCGGCGCGGACTGCCCGGTGGCCCGCGCGAGCGCCCAGGGGCGCCTCAGCACTGCGCCGGCTTGCGCCACGAGCACTCCAGGTCCCCGTTGCTCTCCGTGCTCCGGACGGCCTTCGGCCGCACCGTCACCGCCCGGTTCTCGTCGGACGAGGCGAGGGTGGCCACGATGGCGTCCTCGATGCTCTTGACCGAGCCGACGAGATAGTTGTTGAGGACGACGCTGTAGACGAGTTCGCGTCCGCCCGCGTCGGTGACGTATCCCGACAGGGCCGACGCGCCCGTCAACGACCCCGTCTTGCCACGCGCGTTGAGCGCGGCCGGCGTGCCGCACAGCCGCGAGCGCAACGTACCGCCGACAAAGCGGTCCGGGTCACAGGCCACCGGGAGGGCCCGGTACCAGTCGGCGTACCAGGGCTCGGTGCGCACCGACAGGAGCAGCCTGGCGAGCTGGTCCGCGGGGACGCTGTCCATCCGGGACAGCCCGGAACCGTCGACCTGGCGCAGCTTGCCCGGGTCGACGCCGACGCGCTTCAGGTAGCCGCTGATGCCGGCGAGGCCGGCATCCCAGGTGCCGCGCCCGGAGGTCTCGTATCCGATCGCCTTGGTCAGCGCCTCGGCGTGCATGTTGTTGGACAGCTTCAGGAACGGGATCAGCAGCTCCTTGAGGGGCATGGACTCGTGCGTGGCAAGCCTGTGCGCGCCCTTCGGAGTCGCCTCGCCGAGCCGGGTCGCCCCGGTGACGCGCACGCCGTGCGCTGCCAGCGCGTCGCGGAAGACGTCCGCGGCGTAGCCGGTGGGCTCCCAGACGCTGACCCACTCCTTGGCGGTGGCGCCGCCCACAGGCAGGGTGCCGCTGACGGTGACGGTGTTGGCGCCGTGCTGCCGCTCGACGGTGAGGTCGCTCGGGCCGCCCCGGTCGACGGTGGTCGCGCGCACGTCGAGGTGGACGTAGTGATTGGCCGGGGTGACGGTGGTGCGCGGCCGGTCGCCGGGCTTGGCCCCCGGCGCCGCATGCACGATGACCGTGCCGGTGTCGTAGTCGGTGTCGGGGGCGACGCTCAGCGCGGAGGTCTGCGCCGAGTAGTACGAGGATTCGTCGTCGGAGGCCCAGGAACGGCCGAGCCGTTGGTCGTCGAAGCGGGTGTCGTCGGCGACCAGGCGCCCGGTGACGCGCCGCACCCCCGAGTCGGCGAGCGCGGCGGCGAGCCGGTCGTAGTCCTCGGCGAGCAGGGTCGGATCGCCGGTGCCGCGCAGATACAGGTCGCCGTCGAGCACGGAGCCGTGCCGGGCACCGGTCGACAGGACGTCGGTGGTGAAGCGGTGGTCGGGGCCGAGCAGCGCCATGGCCGCGGCCGAGGTGAGCAACTTGGTGTTGGAGGCGGGCATGAGCCGCCCGCTCGGCAGACGCTGATAAAGGACCGCGCCGGTCTTCGCGTCGGCGACGACGACGCTCGCGGCGCCGCCGTCCATGCGGGCGTCGCCGAGGATCGTGTCGATGGCCTCCGGCAGCCCGGTCCGGTCACCGTCCGCCCCTGCGGGCGAGCTCCAGCTGAACGTCGTCGCGACCACGGCGGCGACGACGGGCCAGATCCAGTGGCGCATACGGATGGTGCGTCTCACGGGTCTACTCATGCCACAGGAGCATCCCGGATCCCGGCCGACGGCAACAGACCCCGCGCCGATCCGCACCCCGCCACCGCTGCGCAGGTGCCCGGCACGACCGATCACCACCACTTCGCCACGCACCTCGCTTCCGGCCTGTGACGCGTCCAGCGGCTTGCTCTCACAGGGGCAGCGTTATGCCCAGTTGCTGCATGGCGGTGGAGAGCGGGCCACCTTCGGAGCGTTCGGTCTGGCGTTGTCAGGTTGAGTGAGTGCTCGAGGGGTGAGCCGGTTCGGCGCGTTTCGGCTTCGGCGGTGACAACGGCTCAGGCTACGGCGTCGTCGGCCCGCCCACCGCGGCCTGAGCACGGGGCCGGGATCCGGCCCCACCACACCCGACCCGCCGTCAGGCACCCACACTCTCAACCACGTGACAACGCCGTCGATTGTGATGGGCGGGGCCACCCCCTGTCGGGGTGGTCCCATCGCGTTTCAGAGCAACCTTCCGGGAAGTTCGCGAGTCATGTGTATGCGTCACCGATCCGGTGCGCAGGATGTCCGAATTACGGAAGGTCTCATGACTTCTCTCGCCGTCGCGCGGCGTACCATCTCCGCGTTTGTGCTGGCCGCACTGGTCGGCACGGCGCTGGCCGGTCCTGCCCATGCCCAGGAGGAACCGCTGCCGGTCTCGATCACTGGCCCTGACAGCGTGAACCTCTCGCTGCACCCGGAGGCCGGTGGGCCGGGTGAGCCGCAGATCGAACTGGGGCTCCGGGCACCCGGCGAGCCGGTACCGGACGAGGACGGCGTCATCTGGCCGATCCACACCGGCGAGTACACGGTCACCGTGGACGCGAGCTCCCTGGCCGGCGTTGCTGCGGTGGACTTCTCCCAGCTCGGCGGGTGGCAGGGGTGCTCCGTCGACGGGCTCGTCGCCACCTGCAGCGACTACGAGATCTACGCGGGCCAGGACTACAACGACCTCGGCGGCATCCGTCTCGATGTGACCGACGAGAGCGCCGCGGGCGACTTCGGCGCCATCCAGATCACGGCCGCGGGCGAGGACCTGGCCTTCACCGGGCACACAGTGGACGTGCTGGTGGGCGGCCCGGAGCTGCTGATGAAGCAGCTGACCGAGCCCGAGGGCTTCCAGGCCGGTGACACCTTCCAGGCGCCGCTGGGCTTCCGCAACGTCGGCGGGCTGGGCGGCGACGGCGTCGTGCTGCGGATCTCCGGCAGCCGGGGCCTGTCCTTCCCCAGCACCTTCGGCAACTGCTGGTACGAGCCGCGTGACCCCGACGATGTGCTCGGACGCTCCACGGCGCTCTGCATCTTCGACAGCGAGTTCACCGGTGAGGCGGCATACGGGCTGAGCGAGCCCTTCCCGATCGAGACGGCCGGTTTCGCGCTCTACGACAGGATGTCCTACAGCTTCAGCGCGGTGCCCGCCGAGCAGGCGCGGGAGCTGCTGACCGAAGGCGACTACCAGGCGGGTGACGGGCCGGCGCTGGAGCTGGCCCGCGTGCCGGACGCGGACCCGGCCGATCACACCCGCTACGCGGAGCTGGACTTCCCGACCGCGAACACCTTCGACCTCGATCTGACCGGTGAGCGGCTGCGGGCCCGCAAGGGCAGCACGGTCTCGGTGGACATCGGCTTCGCCAACCACGGACCCGCCTGGCTGGCCGTGCTCCGCTCCGGCGGCGAACCGATCCCCTTCTGGGTCGACCTCCCCCCGGGCACCACGGTCACCGCGGTCCCTGAGGACTGCCGCCCGGGCTGGGAGGGCACCGAGGGCGACTACCTCTGCTTCCTCGACACGCCGATCCTGGAAGACGCCTCCCGCACCTTGACCTTCGGCCTCCGCGTCGACGAGGTGATCAAGAACGCCACCGGCCGGGCGTTCTTCGTGTACACGATGCCGAACGAGGGCAACCCGGCGAACGACTCCGGGGAGATCGTGCTGAACCCGGTGGGCAAGCCCTGATCGTCAGCTGTTCTGGCACAGCGGGCCCGCCCTTCCGGGCGGGCCCGCTGTGTGCTGCGGCTGATGGGTAGGATTCCGGCGCGCCGGAGCAGGACGCGGATGCGATCCTCCTGCTGCACCGCGAGGACCACTACGAGCCCGAATCCGGGCGGGCCGGGGGGTGCCGGGCGGCCGCACCTTGTCCGCCGCAGGAGGCAGGGTGCGGCGAGGGGAGGTCCACGCCGCGGGAGCGTGCCCTGCGGGTTGTCGCCGGTGCCGCACCGGGCGGGACGGGAGGGTGACACGATCGGTAGGGTCGCGGCCATGGACAGCGATGAGGATGCCCTTTTAACGGAGCAGATCGCCTACTACCGGGCCCACGCGGGCGGATACGACCGGCCCTATGCCGAGCGCGAGGAACTGCGGGAGTTGCTGGCTGCGGCGGACGACCTCCCGATCGCCGGGGACGTGCTGGAGTTGGCCTGCGGAACGGGCCAGTGGACCGGGGCGCTCGCCGCTCGGGGGCGCTCGGTGACCGCCGTCGACGTGTCGGACGAGACACTGGGTATCGCGCGTGCGCGGATCGCTTCCCCCAACGTCCAGTTCATTCAGGCCGATCTGTTCACCTGGCGGCCGCCGCGCCGCTACGACACCGTGTTCTTCGCCTTCTGGCTCTCCCACATCCCGCCGTCCCGCCTACCGGACTTCTGGAACACCATCGCCGCCGCGCTGGCACCGCACGGCAAAGCGATCTTCGTCGACGATGGCCCCGCAGAGGCCGCCCGCGAGGAAGTCCTCGTCCAGCAGCCCATCCCTGCGGTGCAGCGCCGACTCGACGACGGCAGCCCGTATCGCGTCGTGAAGGTCTTCCACGACGCCGGAGAGCTCACGGACAAGCTCGCCGCGCTGGGGTGCTCAGCCGATGTCCGGACCGTGGGCGGCAGCTTCATCGTCGGTACCGCGGAACCGCCGGCCAACCCCGGCTGACAGTCCACAAGGGCGGCTGCATCCTGAACCGCACAGCGAGGACGCGGTCCCGACGGTGCGGAATCGCCACGGCGCCGACACCCGTTACGCAAGGTCGTCAACGGGGCGAACGTGTCTGACGCGGCACTAGCTGGTACCGGCGGGCGGGTCGGCGTAGACGCCGTGCAGCATGCCGGTGGCCTGCCCGACTTCGATGAGATAGCCGTCCGGGTCGCGCAAGTAGCACCGCAGCTCGGCCGTGCGATCGATGGGTGGCGTGAGGAATTCGGCGCCCTTCGCACTCCACTCTCGGTGGCATGCCTCGATGTCGGCGACACGGAGGTTGAGGAAGCTGCTGACCGTGCTGGGGTCGGTGGGCGGGCGCAGGGTGACGTCTGGCTTGTCCGGGGTGGGGCCGCCGCCCGGGTTCATGATGATCCATCCGTTGCCGAGCTTGATGGTGCAGGGGTTCTCCTCGAGCACCACCTCACCGCCGAGAACGTCGGTGTAGAAGGCGCGAGATCGGGCTACGTCGGCCACCGTCAGAAAGTGAGTGAGGAGGAGCCCGGAATCCGGGGCGGGAAAACCATCACGGTGCATGCAAGGCCTCCAGGCAAATCAGATCTTTCCCCCCATAGTGATGGACGGATGTCCGTGGGCACGACTGAACAGGGCCGGGAGGAGAGCCGGCCGTGCTAGCCCCCAGGCCCCTCCGCTGACCAGTGCCCGTCGACGTAGTCGCCGCCGGACACGGCAGTACCGGGATCGGCGACGAAGCTGCCCCTTGTCCCACTCGAAAAGCCATCGGCGCAGGTGGGAGTGGTGCGGTTCGGCCCCGGGAGCATGTCCGCGTGACCGTATCCCTGCTGTACGAGGTGGCCCGGAGGGCTGCTGTCCGTCCCGTCGGTGCTGCCACGCCGCGACACCACCAAGGACGCTGAGCTGCTCGTGCCGCAACACGAGAACGCGGTCCTGCGCCGTCAGATCGCCGGTCCGGTCCGCTCCGAGCCGGCGACCGGTTCCGGTACGCCGCCCTGTCCGTGCCGATATCCCGGTGACACCGGCGCGAGGTCTTCCCGGTCACCCCCTCCACCCTGCTCGCCTGGCACCGCAGGTTCGTCGCTGTCACGTGGGACTGCACCGCACGCCGACACTGCCCGCGCCGAAATCCTCATCGGCCCTGCTGGGAGCCGGTGTGGGGGAGTGCCGGATCCTGAGGGCCGTCGCTCGAATCGGCGCTCCGCCGCGGCCGTCGATGGCCGCGGCAACATGATCGATCGTGCTGTTGTGACTGGTCTACCCGAGGGTGACCAACGCGTTAGCCATGCTGCGCCTGCCACCGATGAGCGACCGGGACAAGGACGTGGAGATTCTGGCGCTGCGCCATCAGATCACGGTGCTCGAACGGCGGCCGGGCCGGAGCGGGCCACGGTTCGATGCGAGCGATCGGGCGTTCCTGGCGGCGTTGCCGCACCCGCTGACTGGAGCACGCGCGCGTGGCGGAGCGCCCGGCGCCGGGGACGGCCGCGGGCGGCCGGCTGTCCGGCTGAGGGCGGTGGCGGAGACCGAACCGAGCGGGTGACGCGGACACGCTTGGCGACTCGGCTCGCGCGAAGCCACACCTGGCCGCAGAATGTGACTCTGGGTGTGCATGCGATTGCACTCTTGAATGTGAGGGCGGGGTCGAGCCGTACTCACCCGCGACGGCAAGCGGTTGACCCTTCATTCCCGCGTTACCCCCAAGTCAAATGTTGCATTTGCAAGCATAAATTGGGTGCACCTGATGCGGGGTTTCGACTCGGTCCTCGTCCCCGGCCCGGTCCCTTTCGGACCGGACCGGTCTACCGAAGGAGACCTCCCACATGTCCGGACGCCTCAACAGCGCCCAGCCGTACGCCCTCGGCCTCTTCCGCATCGCCGTCGGCCTGCTCTTCGCCTGCCACGGCGCCGCCGCACTGTTCGGTGTGCTCGGCGGCGCGGGCGGCAGCGGCGGCACCGCCGAGCCCGGGGCCTGGCCCCACTGGTACGCGGCCGTGATCGAGTTCGTCGGCGGCGGCCTGGTCCTGCTCGGCCTGGGCACCCGGGCCGCCGCGTTCATATCGTCGGGCGCCATGGCCTACGCCTACTTCAGCGTGCACCAGCCCGAAGCCCTGTGGCCGCTCCAGAACAGCGGCGAGGGCGCGGCCATGTACTGCTGGGCCATGTTCCTGCTGGTGTTCACCGGCTCCGGTGCCTTCGGCCTGGACCGGCTGTTCACCCGCCGCCACGGCCCGCGGACCGCGGACCAGCGCACGGCCGAACAGACCCCGGTCGCCGCCTGACGTTCCCCAGGCCCACCCCGCGGTGCCCTCTCCCGGTCCTCACCCCCGGGGGAGGGCACCGTCGCGTCCGAGCGGGTGCAACGCGCGAGAGGGAGTGCGACTCTCCTGCTGCCGGGCTGGAGACAGCACCGAGAGCCGGGGCGCGGGCACAGAGCTGAACCCCCTCTTCCAGGGGGCAGCTGCCCGGGGCGAGCAGCCCCGCAAGCCTCGGGAAGCCGTTACTGAGCCGCTGACCCGCCCAGTGCGATCCTTGGCGCTCTTGCCGGGCGCGAGGTCCTATGGGCCTCGAAGAAGTAGGTGATCTCCAACTCGTCGAAGGCGGGAACGTCCCTTGTGTCCTGGACGTGGGCGTAGCGTGGGTCGTGGGCGGGCGTGCAGAGGGTCTTCTCGTCCGGGCCGCGCTCGTCCTTCATGCAGAACATGCCGACAGCCCGGCATTCGATCAGACATCCGGGAAACGTCGGCTCGCCGACCATGACAAGTGCGTCGAGCGGGTCCCGGCGCGTTCGAGTGTTCCCTCGATGGAGCCGTGGTCGGCCGGGTACTTGGTCGAGGTGAACAGCATGCGGTCCAGCCGGATGCGGTGCAGTTCGTGGTCCCTCTCGCATGCGTTGCGGGATCCCTCGTGGATCTCCACGATCACGTCGAGTTGCACTGCCTCCTCCTGGCCACGCCATGGGACCGGGAGCCGTCAGCGGCATACTGCCGCGGTTTGCGGTGAGCCCCGTCACCGGCACGCTCCGCGTGCATGTCCATGGTGCCCCGCTGATCGGCCGTGTCCCGTTTCCACGAGGAAGAAGAGGGGTGAGAAGGCATGGCAACGCTGGTCATCGACCACCTGCACTGCCAGGTCCTGACCGATCACGGTCCGAGGGAGATCCTCCGCGGTGTCGACCTGACCGTGCGGCAGGGCGAGACGCACGCCCTCATGGGGCCCAACGGCTCCGGCAAGACCACCCTCGCCTACGCTCTCGCCGGGCATCCCAAATACCAGGTCACCTCCGGCGCAGCTTTCCTGGACGGAGAGGACCTGCTCGCCATGAAGGTCGACGAGCGGGCGCGGGCCGGCCTGTTCCTCGCCATGCAGTACCCGGTCGAGGTCCCCGGCGTCTCCATGTCCAACTTCCTGCGGTCGGCCACCACCGCCGTGCACGGTGAGGCCCCGCGACTGCGCACCTGGCTGAAGGAGGTCCAGGCGGCGATGGAGCGGCTGCAGATCGACCCGTCCTTCGCCGAGCGGAACGTGAACGAGGGCTTCTCCGGGGGCGAGAAGAAGCGCCACGAGATCCTTCAGCTGGAACTCT
Source organism: Streptomyces sp. NWU339 (assembly GCF_003143855.1). Classification (GTDB taxonomy): domain Bacteria; phylum Actinomycetota; class Actinomycetes; order Streptomycetales; family Streptomycetaceae; genus Streptomyces. The sequence goes on along the minus strand of NZ_QFRK01000034.1, from coordinate 56,912 downwards.
TGAAGCCGAAGATCGCCATTCTGGACGAAACCGATTCCGGTCTGGACATCGACGCGCTACGCATCGTCTCCGAGGGCGTCAACCGCGTCCGCGCCACCGGCGCGGTCGCCACCCTGCTGATCACCCACTACACGCGCATTCTGCGCTACGTCCACCCCGATCACGTACACGTCTTCGCGGACGGCCGGATCGTCGACTCCGGCGGCCCGGAACTGGCCGAGCGGCTGGAGGAGGAGGGGTACGAGGCGTACGTGAAGAGCGCCGCAAGCCAATGAGCCGGCTGCGGGGCGGCCTGTTGGATGCCAAAAGTCCGTACATGCGTTGAGCTGGGCGCTTGCCAGAGCGTCATGATCTTCGTCAGGGTGTGTCGCGGTACTCGTGGACGAGTCCGCTGAGGACGTCGTGGCGCTGGATCCGCTGGGCCGGGAGTGGGATGACGTCCGGGTCGTCGGCTGGTGCGCGAAGCCGCAGGGCCCGGTGCGGCCTTCCGGAGTTGTCATGCTCGGTGTACTCGGCGAGGACACGCCGTGCGTGTTGCTCGTTGTGGGGCAGCATCTGGTCGGTGCACTCGGCCGCACGCTGCGGATGAACCTCTCGGCATGGGTGTTCATCGCCACCGCCGAGGGGTCGTGCACGCGGGCTCCCCCTGCAGCGATGACTTTACGAGCCCCACAGGGGTCCGTCCCGACGTCTGGTTTCGAAGGTGTTCATCCGTCGGCTGCCCAGCAGCGGCAGCAGAGGGATTGGCAGCAGGGAGTCCAGAAGCGCCACCGACGCCGGCCCGGCCCCGCTGCCCGGCCTTCCACTCACGGGCGTACTCCTCGAACCGCATCGCCCCGTACCTGGCGACCCGTTCCACCCCGGCCTGACCGCGCGGCGCGGCTTTCCTCGCGTTGTAGACCTCCGTCAAAAGCGCGACGCCCGCTCTTGGTTTGCGAACCCGGACTTCCTCCACCTGCCTCCCCACCGCAGACCGGTAACGGACCTTGTACAGGTGCGGACACCTCGACCACTGCGACCGCGGATGCTCACACTGCCTGAAGAACGGCCCCATCCCACGAACCAGGGCAGCGGAACTCACGGTTGCTGACTCCTCCGGGACCGATGCTGACAGTTTGCTGACCGTCGGCGGTCCGGAACGCCGCTGACCTGCACTGATGTGCGCAGGGTTCGTTATGTCCTGGAACTGGATCGGCCGGACCCAGGAGGAGATCGAACAGGCCCGCCGGGACTGGATGGAAGGCGCCCGCTTCGGTGAGGTGAAGGGCTACGACGGGGACCCGCTGTCGGCCCCCGAGTTCCCGCCGGTGCCGCTGAAACCACGAGGGCGAGTACGCTGACCTGCCGGAATGCGGGGGAGTCAGTGACTGGCGGGTGGGAGACTGCCGGTCACCGGCTCTCGCTTTCCGGTCGCTTGCGAGACGGCGGCCGAGCAGATTGCACGCTTGAGGCGGAGTGGCGGACGATTCCACGATGTGGCCGTCTACGGGCAGCTGCGGCAGGACTCTTGCTGACCCAAGGCCGACTTCCCTGACGCCTCGTCAAGATTGGTCGAGATGCTCTTCTCGTAGCTCCGTCGTCTGTGACGGGCTTTGCAGCTTCGGTGCCGGCCGGAGGAGTGCTGACCCGGCGGGCGGTTGAGTCGCCCGCCGACGTGCGAACGCAGGGCTCGTCATGTCTCGTTGTGGGAAGTCGACAAGCACTGAGTGCCGCGTCCCGGAAGGCGAGGGCAGCCCCTCGATGGGGGCCGGCAGCTCCCGCGCCGCGTACTCGGGACACGGGGTCAAAGCGCCGGGCGCTCGTCGCCGATCACGCCGAGCAGCTGCGTCACCGCCTGGACGGCGGGAGTGAGATCGGGCAGGGACGGGGTGTCGGAGGTGTCCATGTGCGGTGCTGACTGTCCGCCCGACGCGAACTCATCGCCACCACGCGAATCCCGCCCCGCCCCCACCCCGCCCCTGCCGGTTCCGGGCTCCGACCGGTCTCGCCGCCGCTCCGTCCGGTGTGCCGGGGAGCGGGCCACACAGACGTATCACTCGCCCGATCGGGCTAACCCCGGGCCCGGAAGGATCACCGGGGCCGCCCGCACTCATACGCTCCACGAGTGACTCGTACGAACGCCTTGAACACCGGCCGCGACGACTTCCTCAGCTGGGCGATGGGGAAGAGAGGCGTCGCACTGCCGGAGCGCCTCACGGACGCTGTGCTGACGATGCTCGCGCTGCGCGGAGCGGACCGCAGGGCGGGCGTGCCGGAGCCGACCCCCGGCCTGCTGCGGCAGGTGCTGCACGAGGACCTGCCGCAGCTGCTGTGCGCCGGCGACGACGAGCTGGACGCCCTGCCCGACGTCCTCAGCACCCTCGCCGACCGGGTCCGGACAGCGGGCCGGCTCAACGCCAAGCGCCACGCGCGCCTGCTCGCCGCCGTCGAGGACGCCGTGCCCGGCTTCCGCCGCGCCATGGCGGACCCGGCGAATCTGACCTGGCACCGCTGGTACGCGTCGCTGCTGACCGCCGACGGTGTCGACCCGGACGACCCCGCTGCCGTGGGGGCCTGGCTCGACGCCCACGAGAACACACCGCACGCCGACCGGCCGGCCCTGCCCGAGCCGCTGCACCGTTCCGACCTCGCGGAACGGACGTTCGCCGTGCGGATCCGTCTCGGCGAGGCGCTGCTCGCCGCGTTCGCCCGCGACATCCGCGAGGCATCACCGGCGGGTCCGTTGCTGCCCACACCGCCGCTGGACGACCGACACCCCGACGACGCGCTCAGCGGCGAACTGGAGCGCATCGCCGATGCGTTGACCGACCGGTGGACCGCGGCGGGGCTCGCGGAGGCGTTCGCCGCCCGGCACGCCGCACTCGCCCCCGCCCCGGAGGCGATGCCGCACGTCGAGCTCGCCGACCGCATGCTCGACGAACACCTCGACTACTACGGCGACTCGTCCGTCCCGCTGCCGCCCCCGCCGGCGGTCCCGTCGCCCGACGAGATCCGGGACCTGTTGCACGCCGCCCCGCTCCCCGCGGCGCTCGCGGCCGGGACCTTCGACGACGAGCTGCGCGACGTCGCGGAACGCTGCGGCCTGCCCGGCCCCGCCACCGTCGTGTGGGCCGACGGCACCCCGCAGGAGCTGCTCGAGCTGGCCGCCGACGTCCTGGCCGCCCAGGCCGAACGGCTGCCGCCGGTCACCGGCCCGCAGGAGGCGTACTCGTTCGACGCAGCGCACCTCCTCTACTCGCTGTACGAACGCGGCAGCACCCCCGACTCGGTCGCCCGCAAGATCGCCGACGCGAAGTCCGACGGCCTGCCGCCCGAACTGGAGGACGCTCCGACGCCCGTGTCGCGCAACGCCCCCGACGCCTACGAGCTCCCGTCGCCCGAGGAGCTGTCCCAACTCCTCGGGATGCCCGCCGTCACGGACGCCGACCGCGCCGAACTCGACGCCCCCGCACACGGACTGGCGTCGCTCGTGGACCAACTGGCCGCCACCGGCTGCGTATTCCGTACCGGCGACACCTACGGACTCACCCCGCTCGGCGCCGCCGTCATGCGCCACGTGCTCACCGCCGGCCATGTGGCCGCCCCCGACCAGGAAACCGTGGCGGAGTGGAACGCGGCCGAGACCGTGGCCGCCACCCGCCACTGGCCCACCCGGATCGCCGCCGCCACGCTTGCCGCGTGGGCCGCGCACCGCGGTGGCACGGACGAGGCATGGGGCGAACTGCTCGGCGCCGTCTCCGCGGCCAAGGCCGACGAGGCCGATGCCGCCCGCACGTCCGAGTACTTCGCCCGCCTCGATGTCGCCGCGATTCCCGACACGGTGCTGCGCGCCGCGCTCACCGACCCGGTGACCGGGGCCGCCGCCCGCGGGCTGCTGCTGGCCCGGGGAGAGTCCGTCCCCGAGGACACGGTCCCCCTCACCGCCCGCGCCACGGTGCTCGTCGAGGAGCTGGACCAGCGCTGGATCGACGACATGCTCGGCCATGTGAAGCGCCGGTACGACGCGGACGAGACGGGCACCCCGGCCGCGGCCGACATCCCGCCGACGACCCTGCTCCCCGCCTTCGACACGGCGGCCGCCGCCTGGCCCGGCGGCGCCGCAGCCCTCGTCGGCGCCCTGGCCGAGGCGGACCCGGGCACGTCGCTGCGCATCCTGGACACCCTGCACGCCCACCACCCGGACCGCACGGTGGCAGACGCGGCGGCCCACGCGAAGAAGACGGCGCAGCGGGCATCGTCCGGGCGCCGCCGCTGACATGCCCCGGCCTCGGCCGACAGCCTGCAGGCGCCCACCCTGCCGCGTACCGACACCCGGGTCCGGCAGGCCCTCACCTGTTCAAGAACCCGGCCGTGCGTCGGCATCCCCTGGCACAGCGCGTCCGGCCCGGTGCTGCCCCACGGCGCCGGTCAGACGGCTGGTCCCTCGCTGTCGAGCTGGACGCCGGGGTGACCGTTCTCGACGACGTATGTCGCTCGGGTGGAGACCGGTGCACCGGGCATGGTGACATAGGGGACGACCCGGAAGTCGGTCGTCCACAGGTCCGACGTCACCGTGGCCCGGATGCAGCCGCGGCGGTAGTGGGCGAGCTTGATGTGCGGGTTCGCGAGGAGTGAGTCGCGGCTGTAGGCATCCTGGTCGGCGCCGTCGCCAGGCGCTCACACCCTCAACAACGTGACAGCGTCTTCGAACGTGTTCCTCGGTGGTTTCTTCAGTCGTTGGCAGCGGCGGTCGCGGCGTGGGGGCAGGAGGTCGTTGAGGAGTTCCTGGACGACTTCGAGTCGGGCGGCGCCCAGGGCTTACGGGTTCGCTGCGGTCTGTCCGGCGGTGATGAGCCGGGCGCGCCGCACCGTTGCAGTGAGGAGATCCGGTCGGGATCGATCTTGCTCTGTCAGGCTGCGTGGACCCCCGGTCGCCATCACGGGTGAGGGCGGTACGTACGACCGACCTCTCCCGTCCCAGGCGGATCTTCAGGGCCTGGTGGCGATGACCGCCTCGGTGTGGATCACCTCGTCGAACCGGCCGGACGGGGCGAAGGCGAGCAGCGCCGCGCGCAGGTCCTGCTCGAAGGCGTCCTTCTTCTCGCCGAGCCGGGCGGGGCTGGAGTAGGAGAGGCTGAAGACCCAGCCGAGGACCTCGTCCACGGTGCGGGTCAGGGGGTGGCCCCAGTGCGCGGTGTCGACCCGGGAGAACGGGGAGCGGGCGAGGACGTCCTGGTGGCGTTCCTCGGGGTGGGAGCAGGCGCCGGAGCCGGCGCGGCGCTCGGGGCCGAGGTGGCGGGCGCGGACCTCGTCGACGACCTGCCGCCAGGGGGCGGGTTCGAGGTCGCCGGGGGCGCCGCGGGAGGCGAGGACGATCGCTCCGCCCGGTTCGATGATCCGGTCGAGGTCCCGGGCGACCCGGTCGCGGTCCATCCAGTGGTACGCCGCGCCCATGACGGTGAGCAGCACGGGCCCGATGTCCATCCTCGGCAGCGTGGTGGAGTCGCCCTCGCGCCAGGTGATGTTGGTGATGCCGTGCTCGGCGGCCAGGCGGCGGCCCTCTTCGAGCATGCCCTTCTGGGGGTCGACGGCGATGACCTCGCCGACGAGCGGGGCGAGTTCGAGGGCGATGGTGCCGGGGCCGGCGCCGAGATCGAGGGCGCGCCGGGTGCCGTCCAGGCCGAAGCGCTCGGCGAGCAGGGTGTAGAACTCGGGCGCGTAGCGGGGCCGGAAGGCGGCGTAGTACGGCACGGTGGACGCGAACGGCTCTCCGGGCGGGTGCGAGGGGGTGGGGGAGGCCACGGGTCCAGTCTCTCGCGGTGGTGCGGTCGGGGTCGGGTGATCGGTCAACGCGCCGGGGCGCCGGTCAGGTGCTGCCACCAGTCGGTGAGGGGGCGGGCACCGGAGCCCTCGTGGGCGAGGGAGCCGTCGGGGTGGCGGTCGCCGGCGCCGAGGAGCTGCCGCTCGACGGCGTCGAGCTCCGACCGGTCGAGGAGGGCGAGGTCGGGGTCGTCGACCGCGTTGAGCCACCGGTAGCCGTACCGCAGGCGCTGTCACGTTGTTGGGCGGGTCGGTGTCTGACGGTGTGCCGGGGGGCGTGGTGGGCTTGCGGTCCGGTCCTGTGTTCAGGCCGTGGTGGGCCGGCCGGGGCCGGTGATCTGGTCCCAGATGGTGAAGCGGACGGCCATCTCGGCTCGGCGGTCGGGGCGGTCATCCGATGGCGGCGGGCCCGGAAGTGGGGTGAGATGCCGCTGAAGACGGTCAGAAACCGCTGAGGTGTCTGGGCACGGCAGTGTGGCGGTCGGAGCGGAGGCCGCGACGAAAGCAGCGAAGCTCCGGTTGAAGACGGATGACCTCGCCGAGTCGCCGTCCGCAACCGGAGCTTCGGTGTGTCGTCGGTCTGCCACCGTCTGCTTGATCAAGTCGCCCTCGCGTCAGCACCGTGCACTGCCGTCGCCGGCCGAGCGGCCGGCAGTGCTGTCCGATCCACGCCGACGGCGGGGGGCGCGTCACCCGTTCGTGGCGGTGCTGCTGGTCGCCGCGTGTGCAGTGACTTCGGGGGCCAGGTCCTGGACCGCGATCGGCCAGTGGGCACGGTCGGCCCCGCAGAAGGTCCTGGTCCGGCTCGGCGCCCGCACCGCCGGGGCCCTCGCTGTGCGTGTCGCGCCGTCGCTGTCCACGATCCGCCAGGTGGTCGCTGCGAGGGAAAAGTCCGCGTCGCGACGATCCGTCCCGGTGACGGCGGCACCGGCGGCGAGGAAGGCCTCACCCACTTCATGAATGTGACATTTACATGTCAAGTCTTCAACTCCCTTGATTATAAACACCAGTTACCACACTCTTTACTCGGCCCTGGGCGGAACGCAGCGCTCAGGGCCGTGTGCGCGACCCCGCGCGCACCCCCACATCGCGCGCCACACCCAGGCGCGCTTGCCTGAGGAGGACCCCCTCACATGGCACAACCGCGTAGCAGGAAGATCCGCTTCGCCGCCCTCACCGGTGTTGCGACCGCCGCCCTTTTGGGCGGACTCACCGCGCTTCCCGCCCAGGCCGCCCCGGCCGAAGGGAAAGTGCTCGCCGCCGACTCCCCCACGGCAATCAAGGACAGCTACATCATCACGCTCAAGAAGACCGCGGACTTCAAGTCCGCGTCGAGCAAGGGCAAGGGCCTGATCACCAAGTACGGCGGCACGGTGAAGAAGACGTTCGGCAGCGCGCTGAACGGCTACACGGCGGACCTCTCGGCGACCGAGGCCAGGAGACTCGCGGCCGACCCGGCGATCGCCACGGTGGAACAGAACCAGAAGGTCCACCTCGACGCCACGCAGACCAATGCCCCCTGGGGCCTGGACCGCATCGACCAGGCGGCACGCCCGCTCTCCGGCACGTACACCTACCCGGACTCGGCGGGCAGCGGCGTGACCGCGTACGTCATCGACACCGGGGTGCGCATCACGCACTCGCAGCTCAGCGGGCGGGCCTCGTACGGCTACGACGCCGTCAGCGGCGGCACGCCGTCGGACGGCAACGGCCACGGTACCCACGTCGCCACCACCATCGCGGGCTCCACCTACGGCGTCGCCAAGAAGGCCAGGATCGTGGCAGTCCGCGTGCTCAACGCCAGCGGCTCGGGCACCACGGCCGGCGTCATAGCGGGCGTCGACTGGGTCACCAGGAACCACTCCGGCCCCTCGGTCGCCAACATGTCGCTGGGCGGCGGCGCCTCCGCCTCCCTGGACGCGGCCGTGCGCAACTCGATCGCCAGCGGTGTCACCTACGCGGTCGCCGCGGGCAACGAGAACGCCAACGCGTCCTCCTCCTCACCCGCCCGGGTCACCGAGGCGATCACGGTCGGCGCCACCACCAGTACGGACGCCAGGGCCAGCTACTCCAACTACGGCTCGGTCCTCGACCTCTTCGCCCCCGGCTCCTCGATCACGGCGGGCTGGCACACCAGCGACACCGCGACCAACACCATCTCGGGCACGTCGATGGCGACACCGCACGTCGCGGGCGCGGCCGCGGTCTACCTCGCGGGCCACACCACGGCCACCCCGGCACAGGTTTCCGCGGCCCTGGTGAACGGCGCCACTTCGGGCGTGGTCACCAGCCCGGGCTCCGGTTCGCCGAACAAGCTTCTGCGTCTCGTCCCGTGACATCCCGTCAGGTGTGAACGCCGTTTCCCGGAGGCCGCCGTGCCTTCGGGAAACGGCACTTGCCCGGCCGACGGGCGGACTCCGTCCGCTCGCCGGCCGGGCGTCAGGCCCGGTTGAGGTAGAGGAGCACGGCCAGTACGCGGCGGTGGTCCTCCGCGGAGTTGGCCAGGCCGAGCTTGGTGAGGATCGAGCTGACGTGGGTCTCGACCGTGCGGTGGGTGAGCCACAGTCGGCGGGCGATGCCGACGTTGGTGCGGCCCTCCGCCATCAGCGCCAGCACCTCGCGCTCGCGGGCGGGCAGGGAGGCCAGCGGATCGGCGGCCCGGTGCGCCCCGATCAGACGCGACACCACCTCCGGGTCGAGGGCGGAACCTCCGGCCGCCACCCGGCGCAGCGAGTCCAGGAAGTCGTCGACGTCGAACACCCGGTCCTTGAGCAGGTAGCCGAACCGCCCCCGGGACACCAGGTCGACGGAGTGCCGGGTCTCGACGTGCTGGGAGAGCAGGACGATCCCGAGCTCCGGATGGGCGTCGCGGATCCGCCGGGCCGCCCGGACGCCGTCGTCGGTGAGATCGGGCGGCATCCGGATGTCGATGACCGCCAGATCGGGGCGTGTGGCCATGACCGCGGAGACCAGCTCCGGGGCGTTGTGTGCCTTGGCCACGACCTCGTACCCCGCGTCGGCCAGCAGGCGGGCCAGACCTTCCCGGAACAGCGCCGAGTCCTCGCCGATCACCACGCGCACGGCAGCACCGCCTCCACCAGGGTGCCGCCACCCGCCGGGCTGGACAGCCGCAGCGTGCCCCCGGCCGCCTCGACCCGGTCCGCGAGCCCGGCCAGCCCGGCGCCGGGGCGCATCGCCGCGCCGCCCGGCCCCTCGTCGCCCACCCGCACCGTGACCCGGTCACCGACCCGGCTGACCCGGACGTCGATCGGGACCGGGCCGGCGTGCTTGACCGCGTTGGTCATCGCCTCGCTCGCCACGTAGTAGGCGGTCATCGCCACGTCGTCGGGCAATGCGTCGGCGCAGACCTCCAGCGCCACCGGCACCGGTGCCTGGCCGGCCAGCATGGCCAGCGCGTTGCCGAGCCCGTCGTCCAGGCTGCTCGGCCGCAGGCCATGTGCGATCTGCCGCAACTCGGCCACGGCCGCAGCCAGTTCGGCAACCGACCGGTCGAGCAGGTCGTCGACGTCGACCGTGCCGTCGTCCAGGTGGCGCTGTGCCAGGCGGATCGCCATGCCCAGGGAGACCAGGCGCTGCTGTGCCCCGTCGTGCAGGTCGCGTTCGAGCCGCCGCCGTTCCTCGTACCCGGCGCGCAGCAGCCTGCCGCGGCCGGCCTCGGCCTCGGCCAGCGCCCGGCTGACCTCGATGCGCAGCCGGACCACCTCGACCAACAGCGCGCAGGCGGACGCCACTTCGCGCAGCAGTTCCCGGCTGCCGGTCGTGCCCCGCACGATCGCCCCGATGTCGTGCCCGCCGAGCCGGACCGGCGCCACGTGCGCCTGCCCCGGGTCCAGCGCCGCGCCCGCCGCGTCGACCAGCCCGGACGCGCTGGGAAGCCGGTAGCCGACCCGGAGCAGCGGATCGCGCAGCGCCTCGCGCAGCGCCTGCTCCAGCTGCTCCGGCCGGGCCTGTCCGGCGTGCATACGGCCGCGCAGCCCCTGAACGGTCGTCAGCGCGGCCTGCCGCGCGGGGTAGAACCGCCCGTCGACCCACCGCTGGAGCCGGGTGCGCAGCGGGGACAGCGCGGCGGCGCAGACGGCGGTGGCCGCGGCGGCCGCGACCGGTGAGGACCGTCCGGCGCCGAGGCCGGCCACGAACGAGGCGGCCGTGTAGAAGCCCAGCAGGATCGTGGTCACCAGGCCGTAGGTGACGGCGGTGCTGATCGCCCGGTCGATGTCGTAGAGGTCGTGCCGCAGGATCGCGATCGTGGTCGCGGCCGGAATCGCCAGGGCCGCCGCCGCCAGGCCGACGACCGCCAACTCCGGCCCGCCGAGGAACAGGTAGCCGGCCCAGCACAGCAGCAGCGTCAACGGCAGGAAGGCGGCACCGAGCGCGAACCACTTGAGCTGCGCCCGCCTCACCTCGTCGGCCGCCCGCCGGTAGCGGACGAACACCGCCGCCGCGGACGCGATCAGCAGCCCGAGGAAGACCGGCAGCAGAGCGAACGCCACCGCGCGCAGCACCGGGAGGCAGGGCTCGGGCACCCGCACAGGGTGCGGCATCGCCTCGAACGGCGGCCGGAACGGTGCGGGGTCCAGCGCCGCGATCAGCATGAACAGCGGCGGCACGGCCAGCAGTCCGGCCGCCGCCCACCGCCGGCGCCGGCCCGGCAGCCTCCCGTCGGGGAAGACCAGCATGAGCAGCGCGGCAGGGACGTACAGGAACATCCAGTCGCCCTGCGACAGGGCCGCGTACCACTGTGCGAACGCCAGGTCCGTCCGCCGCGCGAGGAGCAACCCGCACAGCTCGCCGACCGTGAGCCACACCGCCGTAGCGCCGACCAGCACCAGCAGCAGCCCGACCACGCTGTCCGGACGGCGCACCGCCGCCACCACGCCCAGCACGACGGAGGGCAGCGCGAACGCCACACCGACCGCGAACGCCGCGGTGGCGCCCCCGTCACCGCCGAGCACCGCCAGGATCACTCCGGCGGCTGCCAGCACGCTCGTCAGGACCGCGGCGACGACAGCGAACAGACCCCGAGTTGCCACGCGCCCAGGGTAGGGCGGCGGTCACCGGGAGTGAATACGTGGCAGCACGGAGAACGGTCCCGGGCCCGCCCCGATCCGCGGACCCGACCCGCGAACCCAGACTGCGGACACGGCACCGGTGCTTCCGGCACCGGTACTTCGTCCCGCACTCAGGAGGACCACGTGAACCGCACCCGCCTTCTTGTCACCGGACTGGTTCTGTCCGGCCTGCTCGGCCTCATCGACGTGATCTCGCTGCCGTTCGGCGACGGTGAGCACCCTCCGGTCGCGGTGGCCGTCGTGGGTGCCGTACTCGGGCTGATCACCCTGGTCGGCGCCGTTCTGGCCTGGCGGGGCAGCCGCGCCGGCGCGGTGGCCGTGATCGTCACCCGCCTGCTGTCGGGGCTCAGCGCCGTCCCGGCGTTCTTCGTCGACGACGTGCCCGGCGCGCTGGTCGGCGCGGTCGCGTTCGCCCTCCTCGTCACCCTCGCCGGCGTCGCGCTGGTCGCCTCGGCACTGCGGACCCGCGCCGTGACGGAGGGGTGACCATGACCTCCACCACGGCGGACACCGCCCCGGCACGGCGGACACCGCCCCGGCACGGCGGACACCGCCCCGGCACGCCGGGCACGCCGGGAGCGCCGACCCGCCGCCCCGTCCGCGACCTGCGCGGCTTCTGGCGGGTGACGGCGGCGGCCCTCGCCCCGCTTGCCCGCGCTCGCGCCGGCGACGTACATGATCGTCCTGCCGTTCCGGCCGGACGCCCGGATCGGCACGGCGATCGCCGGCAGCGCGGCCCACCTCGGCGCCGCCCGGGCCGCGCTCTGGCTGTCGCTGGTGTTCACACTGCGTCGACCGCCGGCCGGGGATGGTGCGTTGCCGGCATCGGGCCGGCCGCCCCGGTGCTCCCCCTTCAGGGGGTACCGGGGCGGCAAGCTGTGTGGGGACGCGGACGTCAGTCGTCGTACGACAGGCCGTGCCCGGAGCGGAAGAGGACCTTGGTCGGGTCGTCGGCCCGTTGGACGGGCACGGGCAGCTTGCCGCGCGGCTCGACCCGGCCGGCGATCACCCGGGCGGCGGCGCGCAGTTCGACCTCGGTCCAGCAGTAGGAGACCAGTGAGGCCGGGACGTCGCCGAGGTGGGCGATGTCGTAGGGGTTGCGCACCGCGAGGTGGACGACGGGGACGCCCGTCGCGAGCAGCCGGGACACCAGGGTGCGCTGGGCGCTGGTGGCGCTGACGTTGTCGGTGGTGACCACCACCGCGTCCCGCCCCTGTGCGGCGGCCACGGCCTCGTCGATCTTCGCCGCCTCGGGCGCCCGGCCGGTGGCGAGGTGGGTGGTGCTGTAGCCCAGTTCGTCGAACGCCTTGGCCAGCTCGGGCACCGTGGTGCGGGTGTCGTCGGTCGGGAAGGCCGGGCTGGCGCCGACCACGAGCAGCTTCTTCTGCCTGCGGCGCAGCGGGAGCGCCTCGTCCTCGTTGACCAGCAGGGTGGTGGTGCGCTCGGCGATCCGGGCGGCGGCGAGCCGGTGCTTGCGGGCGCCGACGACCCGGTCGACCTCCTTCGGGGAGATGTAGGGGCTGCCGCTGAGCAGGCCGACCTTGTCCTTGACCCGCAGGATGCGCAGCACCGACTCGTCGAGTCGGTCCTCGGTGATCTCTCCGCTGCGGACGGCGGCCAGGACGCCGTTGTAGGCGACGTCGATGTCCGGCGGGAACAGCAGTTGGTCGGCGCCGGCCTTGAGGGCGAGGACGGGCACGCGGTCGTCGCCGTACTTGGTGCGCACGCCGCGCATGTTGAGGGCGTCGGTGACGATCACGCCGTCGAAGCCGAGTTCGTCGCGCAGTACGCCCTGGAGGATCGTGGGTGACAGGGTGGCCGGTTCGTTGCTGGGGTCGAGCGCGGGGACCTGGAGGTGCGCGGTCATGATCGAGTCGACGCCGGCGGCGATCGCGGCCTTGAAGGGCGGGGCGTCGATGCGGTCCCACTCCTCGCGGGTGTGGGCGATCACGGGCAGTCCGGTGTGACTGTCCTCCCCGGTGTCCCCGTGGCCGGGGAAGTGCTTGGCGCAGGCCACGACGCCGACCTGCTGATAACCCGTCACCTGGGCCGCCACCATGCGACCGACCTCGCGGGCGTCGGCGCCGAAGGAGCGGACGTTGATGATGGGGTTGGCCGGATTGACGTTGACGTCGGCGACCGGGGCGAAGTTCTGATGGATGCCCAGGGCGGCGAGTTCGGTGCCCGATATCCGTCCGGCGGTGCGCGCGTCGGAGAGCGAGCGGCCCGCGCCGAGCGCCATCGCGCCCGGCAGCTGGGTGGCGCCGCTGCCGATGCGGACGTTGGCCCCGTGCTCCTGGTCGATGGAGATAAGGGACGGGATGGGGGTGGGCAGGGCGAGCGAGACCCGTTGCACACCGTTCGTCAAGTCCGCTATCTGGCGGGGGCCTTGGATGTTGTTCGCCCAGCCGGAGAAGTAGATGACACCACCGATGTGGTACTTGGCGATGAGCTCGGCCACGGTGCGGACGCCGAGTTCCCTGAGGTTGCGGTCCTGGTCGAACTGGCTGGGAGAAGTCGCCGACGTGCCGTAGAAGTACGGCACGAACAGCTGGCCGATCTTCGCCTCGATGCTCATCTGGGAGATGATCTTCTTGAGGCGGTTGTCGCGCTGGTGCGCGACCGCGGGGGTGGCCGTCACGCCCACGACGCCCGTTGCGCTCGCAGCGACCACGGTCGCGGAGGCGAGAACGGTTCGTCTGGACAGACTCCGGTCCTGCATGCGGACATGCTCCTTCCAGCCTTGCCCATCAAGGGAGTTGAGGGAAACGTGAAGGACTCCGAACAGCGGGAAACGTAGCCCGCAGATCACGGGCGGGGCAAGAGGTCTAGACAAAATAGGTCTAGACGAAATGAGGGCTCTCCTGCCGTATGTGTGGGTCAGGCTGTCGTGAGTTGGCGGCCGGTGAGGGCGGGGCCGACGCCGCGCACTGCCGCACCGCCATGAGGGAGCGGACGGAGTTCCGCGTCAGCCCCGGCCGAGGACGCAGAACTCGTTGCCCGCCGGCATCACCCCATCCCCGGCCGTCCTTGACGGCGGGAAACGGAGCCCTGGCGCCCAGGGCCCGAGAGGCCTACCTTCCGGCACGTCCCGCACACCGGAAGACGGGCACTGTTCGGGAGAACGGGGTGTCCGGCATGGACGACGCGGGCGTCTTCCTCGGCCTGGACGAAAAGAGGCGCCACGAACGCCGCGCTGATCGCGCATGCCGCCCGCTCGACCGGGCGCTGAAGCTGCGCAAGCAGGGCACCACACCCGCCCAGGAGAAAGCCCGCCGTGCACGCGAAGAGCAAGACCGGCTCGCGGCACGCGCCGCCAGGGACCGCATCCGGGCCTGACCCGCCGCACGTTACCGCCCCGGAGTCGCCCGCCGGCTCCGGCCGGACGGCTGCACCCCGGACGTGCTCAACCGCGTCATCAACGGCACAAGCGCCGACCGACTGCTGCGCGAGGGACACCCCGTCCACCTCGTCATCAACGACCTCCGCGAAGCCGGCGACTGAGGGCTGCTGGAGCGGCCGCATCCGCAAGGCCCGCCGCACGTGTCGCCTGCGTACGAGGTGAACAGGGCGGCCGCGGCCGCCTCGGGCCGAGTGTCGTGGTGCAGTGGTTGTCGGGAGCCCCCCAGCCGGACGGCCTGTGAGAGTGAAGTCGCCGTTCTGGACCGGCCCGTTGAAGAACAGCAGACTTCCCGCGTCGTGCCCCCTTCCTGCGTTGGTGTTGTCAGAGCTCAGCCGACGGCACCGAGGTGTCGATCGTCTCGAACCGTTCGCCTGCCGGCTGGTGGCGGTGGACGCCCCGCGTTCGGTGTCTTGGCTGGGCGGGCTTCGTCGCCCACCGGAACGTCCCCTCGCACGGCTCGCCCGCGTCCGGGCCGGGCAGCACGGTGACCGGGACGACGATCCGCTCGGCGACGTTCACGAGCAGCACGGGCATCCGGGCCGCGGCCGACCGGGATGCTCGGTCGGAACGCCCTGAACGGTGGTCGCTCCGGTCGGGGCGTGGCCTTCGCCACGATGTACGCGGCCCACGGACGGGCGCCCGGGCGGGCCGGGGCAGCGCCCGCGTTGCTCCCGGACGGACGGATAGTGTGGGCCCGTCAGCGAAGATCGCAGAAAGACGGAGCACATGGCGGACATCGTGGAGACGGCGGCGCGGAAGGTCTTCGAGCGCTACGACGTGGACGGGGACGGCCTGGTCACCGCAGACGAGTACCGGAAGGTCGTGGCGGAGCTGGAGGGCTCCGAAATCACCGGGCCGGAGGCCCAGGAACTGATCGATCTGCTCGACACCAACGGCGACGGCCAGATGTCCTTCGAGGAGTTCTGGGCGGCCATGAACCGTTGACACCACGGGCCCGGCACGCGAGCGTGCCGGGCCCGGCCGTGCCGCCCCGAGTACCGTCGGGTGCCTCGACCGATCCTCGTCCGGTTCACCGGTTCATGATCACGAGCCGTGCGCCGTGAATCCCCGGGCCCAGGGCACGCGTACGCGTGCAGGGCTCCCGAGCCGTTGATCTCTGGTCCGGGAATGACCGTCACGAGCAGCGGCCGGTGGCGAGGCGGGAAGTCCTTCACCGCTGTGCCGCTTGAAAAGTCGTCGTCGCAGATGGCAGCGGTGACGGTTCGTCGGCCGGGAGCATGTCCGGATGATCGTGTCCCCGTTGTACAGGGTGACCCGGAGGTTGCCCTCCCCGCCGTCGTTGCTGCTCCGCGGGGATGCCGCGAAAGACGCCGAGCTTCTCGTCCTGCGCCACCAGAGCGCGGTGCTGCGCCGGCAGCAGGCCGGCCCGGTCCGCCACGGGCAAGTCGATACATTGCGAGAGGACCGCGGCGTCAAACGGTGCACTGGCGGAGCGTGGTCCGCTCAGACCCCCACCCGCGAGGGTCCTGCGAGCGCCTCCGACTCTCCTGTGAGAAAGGTTTCCAGCGCCGTGAGTGATGCGTCCAGGCGCTGCCGCAGCGTGACGTAGTCGTCGGCGAGCGCGCTGACCACCAAGACGTGTTCGCCCGTCACCAGGGTCGCTGCGTCGGTTTCCGGGCGGGGGTGGGGCGGCTGTGCTGTTCACGAGGCAAAGAGACGCACCTCCCAGGTGGCGTGGCATTCGGCGGAGATTTCCTGTGGTGGTCCTGCCATGGAGGGCAGGTCCTCGGGCGGCGCGGTCGCGGTGCGGGTGGCGCGGTCGGCGACCTCGGCGATCTGCGGTGCGAGTGCGGTGACGGCCGCGTGGACAGCGAACGGGTCGAGGCCGAGCAGCCGGACCGCCGCGGTCGCCGGCCCGAGTACTGCCTCGTGGGCGGTGGCGAGCGCGGCGGCGTGCGGCCTGAGCCCGGCCACCATCGCCGTCATTCCCAGGGCGATGGGCTGGTACGGGCCGCCCGCCGGCAGCGCTTCCTGTTCATTCAGGTGCGGGTGGGGCCAGACGGTCCGGCTCACGCGGAGCAGCTGGCGTCCCAGCCGGCGTGAGACGGCGCGCAGTACCGGTGAGGGAGTCCGCGCCCCGAGTTCCTGGTCCAGTCGTACAAGGGCCGGGTGGGGTGGGTGGTTGGTGTCGGCGAGCGTGGCGCATGCCGCGGCTGCGAACGCGGCGGACACCAGCCCCGTCGTTGCCAGGCGCCCTCGCAGAAAGTCGGTGAGTGTGGTGACGTCCTTGACGCCGTACAGCGCTGCTGCCGCTTCCAGGCCGCCGGAGTGTGCGTGGCCGCCTGAAGGGAAACGGCCGTCGGCGAGCATCAGCAAGGTGACCAGCGCGGTGGGGTCGGTGTCTGCGGCAGTCGCTGGACCGGGGTGGCCGCGGGGCGCGGGGGAGGAGAGTGTGCCGCGCATCAGAACAGGAAGTAGCGCTGTGCCATCGGCACCTCGTCGGCGGGTTCGTGCTCGATGAGTTCCCCGTCCACGCGGACACTGTAGGTGTCGGCGTCCACGTCGATTCTCGGGGTCGCGGTGTTCTCGGGCAGGTCCTGTTTGCCCCGTCCGCGGACGTTGTCCACCGGGACTAGTTTCCTGCGGATGTCGAGTCGGTCGGCCAGGCCGTCCTCGATCGCCGCGGGTGACACGAAGGCGACAGCACCGGCCGCCGCCGGGGTGCGGACGTTGTATCCCATCCGGGTCAGCACCGGCTGGGGGGTGGGGATGGAAACGTTCGGGTCGCCGAGTGCGGCACAGGCTGCCATGCCCGCTTTGAAGACCACTGTGGGACGTACGCCGAACAGCGCGGGCTGCCACAGCACCAGGTCCGCCATCTTGCCCGGCTCGACCGAACCGATCTCGCCGTCGAGCCCGTGCGCCACTGCCGGGCAGATCGTGTACTTGGCCACGTACCGCCGGGCGCGGTGGTTGTCCGCGTGCCCGTCACCGGGCAGTGAGCCACGCAACCTCTTCAGCTGGTGCGCTGTCTGCCAGGTGCGGGTCACCACCTCACCGACGCGTCCCATGGCCTGGGCGTCCGACGACATGATGGACAGAGCGCCCATGTCGTGCAGGACGTCCTCGGCGGCGATGGTCGTCAGCCGCAGCCGGCTCTCGGCGAACGCGAGATCGTTGGGGATCTTCGGGTTCAGGTGGTGCGCGACCATGACCATGTCGAGTGCTTCCGCCACCGTGTTCCGGGTGAACGGGCGAGTCGGGTTGGTCGAGGCCGGCATCACGTGGGGCTCCCCGGCGATGCGGATGATGTCCGGCGCGTGACCTCCGCCCGCCCCCTCCGTGTGGAAAGAGTGGAAGGTGCGCCCGGCCACTGCGGCGAGCAGGTCCTCGACGAAACCCGCTTCGTTGAGGGTGTCGCTGTGGATGGCCACCTGGACTCCGGCCTGGTCGGCGACCGTCAGCGCGGTGTCGACCGCGGCAGGCGTCGAACCCCAGTCCTCGTGGATCTTGAAGCCGCCGGCGCCGCCGCGCAGTTGTTCCCACAGCGCATCGGAGGAGACCGTGCTGCCCCGGCCGAGGAACAGCACGTTCACCGGCCACGGTTCGCACGCCTGGAGCATGCGCTCCAGCCACCAGGCGCCGGGGGTCGCGAGAGTCGCCTTCGACCCCTCGGTCGGCCCTGTGCCACCGCCGACGAACGTCGTCGTACCCGCGGCGAGTGCCACCTCGAACATGTCCAGGTCGACGAAGTGGACGTGCGTGTCGATGGTTCCGGCGGTGAGGATCATGCCGTTGCCGACCGTGATCTCCGTGGACGGGCCGATGACCAGGTCCGGGTGGACCCCGTCCATCGTGCCGGGGTTGCCGGCCTTGCCGAGCGCGACGACACGCCCGTCGCGGATGCCGACGTCGGCCTTGACCACTCCCCAGTGGTCGAGCACGACAGCTCCGGTGATGACCATGTCCGGTGTGCCCTCGGCGCGGGTCGCGCCGGACTGCCCCATGGACTCCCGGGGCGACTTGCCACCGCCGAAGACCGCTTCGTCGCCGCCTCCGCAGCGGTCCTCCTCGACCTCGATGAAGAGGTCGGTGTCGGCGAGCCGGATACGGTCGCCGGTGGTCGGCCCGAATGATGCGGCGTACTCCCGCCGGCTGATGTCAGCCATCCAGCGCACCCCCGCACAAGCCCCTGAGGCCGCGCACGATGCGGCGGCCGCCGATGGGAATCAGTTCGACCTCTTCCACGGCTCCCGGTTCGAATCGCACCGAGCCGCCGGACATGATGTTCAGCCGCCGGCCCCAGGCCGCTTCCCGGTCGAACTCCAGAGCGGCGTTGGCCTCGGCGAAGTGGAAGTGCGAACCGACCTGCACGGGGCGGTCAGCGGTATTGGCCACGCGGAGCGTGGTGACCGGCTTCCCGGTGTTGATCCGCACCGGTTCGTCGACGTACAGCACCTCGCCGGGGATCATCGGCTCGTCGATGTCCGGCTGGTCGCCCACATAGTGCCGGCGCTCGGCCTGCCGCGAGCCGGTGCCGGGCCGACGGGGAGGGTTGGAGCCGGAGGCGCCGCTCGAGGGGTGCTGCACCGAGCCGCGTCTCGTCGGTCCGCCCGGGTCGTCGCTGGGGTGTTCGCTGCGGTTCACGAGATCGGCCCCGTCACAGTGATCAGTTTCGTACCGTCCGGGAACGTCGCCTCGACCTGCACTTGGCTGAGCATGTCCGGCACGCCGTCCATGACCTCCTCGCGGCGGAGGAGGCCACGTCCGCGCTCCATCAGATCCTCCACCGACCGACCGTCGCGCGCCCCTTCCAGAAGGTATGAGGTGATCACAGCGGTGGCCTCCGGCAGATTCAGGCGAAGCCCGCGGGCCTTGCGCTCCTCCGCGAGTTTCGACGCGGTGTAAATCATCAGGCGCTCGCGCTCGTACAGGGTCAGCAGTATGAGCGACTCCTCGTCAAAATCATCCCAAAAATGATCGAACTTGGAGCGATTTACTAACGAGGTCAGGCATCGGGAGACAGGCGCGCTCGGGGACCGGCCTGTTCGGCGCAGCTTCGTTCTTCTGCGCCCGGGGGGCCTGGTCGAGGTGACCATGCGACGGCATCGGCACGGTGTCCACGCCGATCACCCGAGAGCGCCGTGCCGCCCGCCCGGCGCAACCGTTGACGACCGGCGTTCACCCGCCGGTCAGTGGGTCGGGCAGCGGGCGGTGGCGGGCGGTGGCCGGCGGCAGTTCCGGCCGAGATCCGGCGCCTGCCGGCCTGGCTGCTCGAGCGTCGGGTCGGGGTGGTGGTCCTCGAGGCCACCTCGGGCTACTGGCGCCACGTCTACTGCACGCTGCAGCCGCAGTTGAACCTGATGCCGGTCGACCCCGCCCATCTCGGAGGGCGTGGCTGAAGACCGCGTCGTCGACCCTGATCAGCAGTTTCGACCACGGCGGCAGCGGCAGCTGCCCCAGGGCGCGGGCCAGGACCGTCTTGCGGTCGCCGACGTCGTTCGCCGCGGCGTTGCCCGCCCCCAGCAGCATCACGACGCACTCGCGGGTGTCGGCCACCCACGCCCCCGACCAAGGGGTCGTGACCCTAAGCCTCGATCCACCGGGTGATGGTTCGTCCAGTGCCTGGACATGAAAGTGGAGATGCACTCTGACCTGGGAAAATAGGAGTTCTCTAGGCTTCTACTCAACCAGTTCGGAGGTGCATCTCCGGGATGCATTCTTCCACGCCGCCACGTGCGGTGTCCGCTGTGTTCGATGACCCGAACCTGGTTGCGCATGCCGGGCTGGTTCCGGTGATGCGGCTGGCCGAACGGTGTGGGCTGTCGGACCTGGTGACGCAGAAGGTGAAGCTGACCGGGACGACGAACGGCGCGGGGGCTGCGGCGGACTCCAAGGTCAGCAGCATCGTGGCCGGCATGGCGGCGGGCGCGGACAGCATCGACGACCTCCGCGTGCTGCGGCACGGGGCGATGCCGACGCTGTTCGGCGGTATTCGCGCCCCGTCCACGCTCGGCATCTTCCTTCGCGCGTTCACCCACGGTCATGCCCTCCAACTCCATGCTGTGCACCGCAGATTCCTGGCCGCGCTGGCCGCGCGCACTCCACTGCTGCCCGGCTCTGGAGAGAAGGCGTTCATCGATGTCGACTCCACCCACAAACGCGTCTACGGCCGGACCAAGCAGGGCGCCGAGTACGGCCGGTTCAAGGGCATCCGCACCCTGCACCCCCTCCTCGCCACGGTCTGCACCCCGCACGCACGGCCGGTGATCGCCACGGTGCGGATGCGACGCGGCAAAGCAGCAGACTCCCGGGGCGCCCCGAAATTCGTGAGCGAGGCCCTGGCCACCGCCGTCGAGGCCGGCTGCACTGGCCTGCGCATCCTGCGGGCCGACTCTCAGTTCTACAACGCCGGGGTAATCGCCGCCTGCCACCGGGCCGGCGCCCACTTCTCGATCACCACCGGGATGAACCCCTCCATCAAGCGGGCCGTCCTCGGCATCCCCAACGACGCCTGGCAGCAGATCAGTTACCCGACCGCGGTCCCCGACCCCGAGACCGGTGAACTCATCTCGGACGCCGAAGTCGCCGAGATACCCGAATACACCGCGTTCGCCAGCCGGAAGAAAGCAGATCGGGTCACCGCCCGGCTGATCGTGCGCCGGGTCCGTGACCTGGCCAAACCCGCCGTCGTGGGCGAGCAGGGCGAGCTGTTTCCCGTCTGGCGCTACCACCCCTTCTTCACCGACCAGCCCGCCGCAACCCTGCAGGCCGAGCGGGAACACCGCCATCACGCCGTGGTCGAGCAGGTCATCGCGGACAGCAAGGCCGGGGCCCTGGCCCATCTGCCGTCCGGGCACTTCCACGCCAACGCGGCCTGGCTGACCCTGTGGGCGATGGCCTACAACCTGCTGCGGGCCGCAGGTTCCCTGGCCTCCGCGTTCCACGCCAAGGCCACCACGGCCACCCTCCGGGCCCACCTGGTCCAGGTCCCGGCCCGGATCGCGCGATCCGCACGACGCATCACCCTGCACCTGCCCTGCAACTGGCCCTGGGAGCAAGCCTGGACACACCTCTTCGACACCGTCCACGACCCACCCGCACTGGCCTGATCCCCCTGCCCACCCCGCCCGCCAGGGCTCGACCGGAACCGCACCGTGGAAAAGCTGGGCAGACCAGCAGAAACAACCTGCCCATCCACGATCACCGACCGAAACCAGCTCACAAAACGATCAAGAGATCACCTTCAGAGCACGTCGGTGGATCGAGGCTAAGTGCCCTTGAACGTGCCGGTCGCCTTCTCCTTGCGCCTGGAGCAGGCCACGATCGTGGCGTCCAGGTCGATGACGTACCAGCCGCGCGGCACCCGCCCGCACACGCTGATCCAGGGGGAGCCGGCCGGCCGCAGCACCAGCCAGGTCCACACCACGCGTCTTATCCGGGCTCATGTGTGCATATGAGCCGCGAATGTCGCATCTGCTCGGCACCGGCCTTCCCGGATGCCCGTCGAGGCCGGAGCGGAGGTGGCTCACGGGTCTTCCGGCTCTGCTGTCATAGCCGACCGGCATGGGTTTCTAACCGAGCAGTCGCAGCATCGCGAATGCGGTGAGTCCCACGAGCAGGGTGGACAGCAGGCCGAGCAGCAGCGCCCGGGGTCCGGTGCGCAGCAGGGCGCCGATCCGAACCGAGCACCCCAGTCCGAACAGTGCGCCCGCCAGCAGCAGCGTGGTGACGGTCCGCGATGCGTCGAGCACCGGTTCGGGCAGCACGCCCAGCGTACGCACCGCGACCATGGCCAGGAAGCCGAGCACGAACAGCGGCACCAGGGGCGGGCGCCGGTCCCGCCGGGGTGACGCGTTGCGCCGTTCCGCCAGGCTCACCCCGGCCACCATGGGCGCGAGCAGCACCACCCGGCTGAGCTTCACCATCGTGGCGGTGGCCACCGCCACGGCTCCTGCCGGCGATGCGGCCGCGACGACCTGGGCGACCTCGTGGACGGACAGCCCCGCCCACGCGCCCTGTTCCACGCCGGTCAGTCCGAGGAGCGGCCCGCACAGCGGCACGGCCACGATCGCCAGTCCGCCGTACACGGTCACGAGTGCGATCGCCGTGGCGACGTCTTCGTCCTCACGGCGCACCACGCTCTCCATCGCCGCGATCGCCGAGGCCCCGCATATGGAGAACCCGGTGGCCACCAACACCGCGAGGCCGCGCGACACACCGAGCAGCCTGCCGAGGCCGAGCGTGCCGAGGAAGCTGATCGCCACGGTGAGCGCGACCGCGAGCACGGTTCCTGTGCCCAGGTCGAGCACGTGATCGACGGCCAGTTGCAGGCCGAGCAGCACCACGCCTGCGCGCAGCAGCCCGCGGGTGGCCCACTGCAGGCCGGGACGCATCGCGGCGGGCAGCACCGGGAGGTTTCCGACGCCGGCGCCGAGTACGACAGCCGCGGTCAGCGCACTGAGCCCGGGCAGGAGCAAGGTGACCGCGTATGCCGCGCCGGTACCCGCGACAGCGCAGGTCAGCCCGGGTAGCAGTGGGTGGGCGGCAGATGCCGGTGAGGTCGCGGTCGTCCCGCCGGGGTTCATCATGATCCCCACCGTCGGCGATGCTCCGGATCGGCGGTAGCCGCGCACTCGGCATGACGTCATACCCTGTGGCTATGAGTGCGGTACCCGATCTGGAGTCCCTGCGGCTGCTCGTGCTGATCGGTGAGCGGGGCAGTCTGGGCAAGGCGGCGGCCGAGCTGGGAATAGCCCAACCCTCGGCGAGCAAGCGTCTGTCCACGTTGGAACGGCGGCTCGGCCTCACCCTTGTCGACCGGACCCGGCGTGGTTCCGCACTCACCCCGGCGGGCCGGGTGGTGTGGGGGTGGGCGCAGCGGGTGCTCGAGGAGCTGGACGGCTTGCTGACCGGGGCCGAGGCCCTGCGCAGCGAGCGCGACGCCAAACTGCGGGTGGGCGCGAGCATGACCATCGCCGAGCACCTGGTGCCGATGTGGATCGGCGAACTGCGCCGGTCCGAGCCGGAGCTCTACGTCGGCCTGCAGGTGACCAACTCGGAGCGGGTGGGAGAGCTGGTGCGTGACGGAGCGATCGATGTCGGGTTCGTCGAGTCGCCGACCGCGCCCGCCGGGTTGTCCACCCGCAGGGTTGCGGCGGACCGGCTGCTGGTCGTGGTCGCCCCGGCTCATCCGTGGGCGCGCATACGGCGTTCACTGAGCACGGCGGAGCTGGTGACCGTGCCGTTGGTGGTCAGGGAACGGGGGTCGGGCACCAGGGAGACCCTGGAACGCGCGCTTCGTCGCGCCGGGGCGGGCGAGGTCATGCCGTTGGTCGAACTCGGGTCGGCGGCCGCGGTCCGGGGTGCGGTGATCGCCGGTACCGGTCCCGCCGTGATGAGCGAGCTCGCCGTGGCCGCGGACCTCGCCGAGGGCAGACTGATCGAGGTGGCGGTGGCCGGGCTGGACCTGCGCCGGATGCTGCGCGCGGTGTGGCCGGCGGGGCGCAAGCTCGTCGGCCCTGCCGCCTCCTTGCTCGCCACCGCGACCAGGGGCCGGTGAGACACGCTGCGCGCCGACGCGGTCCGGTCGCCGGCACAGGGGCTCCGCCCGGAAGAGAACCTGATCCGGCGTCCGTTGGAGCGTGTGTCAGCACCGTTCCCGCGCTGAAGCGGAGAGAATCGCAGAATTCGACTCCCCAAAGCCGGGCTGCCGAGGCGGATCAGGAGGCCGGCGCCTCCTGCGGAGGCTTCGCCTCGTCACCGACCACGTCTCCGTAATCGTCCAGGCCGTTCTCGTCCTCCACCACGCGTCGGCATGAGGCCGGTTGGAAAAACCTCACTGCCTCAAGTTCGTCGGCCCCGGCCACTGCCATCGGGGCATGAGGAGGACCGCTGCGGCGGTCCCGGCCGCTCCGCCGCCGCGTCCGTCAGCTGCGCGAGCGCGCCGGCGATCTGCGTGGCGAAGCCCTCGGACTGGTTGACTGACCGTTTCAGTCGGAGGCGGTCACAGTCCGGCGTGCCGGTTCCGCTCCAGATCGCCTGTGCCGGATAGGCTGCGAAGAGGTCCAGCCTGGCGTCCGTGGCAACGCATGCGCACAGGGGGATGCCGCCCGGTGGCGGTGTTTCACGTCGCTCCGGACGGCGCAGCCGCCGGATGCAGGAAGGGGTGCGGCATGAGGCCCCCAGGCGTGCACCTGCGGGAGATCACTGACGACAACCGGGATGCCGTTCGTGCTCTCCGCGTCCGGCGTGACCAGAAGCGGTTCGTCGCCTCCGTGTCCAAGTCGCTCAAGGAGGCGGCAAGGACGCCGGAGGCCAATCCCTGGTACCGCGCCGTGTACCGTGGCGACGAGCCGGTCGGCTTCGTGATGCTGTCGTGGAAACCGCCGGCTGGGCCTTTCAAGGGGCGGCACTTCCTCTGGCGCCTCCTCGTCGACAAGCGGTACCAGAAGCGAGGGATCGGCCGAGAGGCGCTCACGCAGATCGCCGCCCTGGTTCGCGCGGACGGCGCCACCGAGTTGCTGACCAGTTACGAGCCCGGCGGCGGTGAACCGTGGCCCTTCTACCGGAAGTTCGGGTTCGAGCCCACCGGGGAGATCGACGACGGCGAGATCGTTCTGCGGCTCGCCTTCCCCGCTCGGTGAGCGGCACCGTCACGTTGTCGGGTCGGGTGGTGCTGACGGCTCGTCGGGGTGACGGCTCGGCCGGGCGGTGACGTCCGGGTCGGAAGCGGGATGAGACGCCGTTGAGCAGGGACAGGAACCGCTGCGCGTGGCCGGGTGAGGTGAAGCGTTTCATCGCGCGCTCGCGCCGGCGGGTCGGCTGGTGAGAGTTCTCGGTCCGGTCGTTCAAGCCCTGGTGACAGCGGTGCTCCACGGAGGGCATGACCTGGCAGTGGGCTGCGCCGTAGGAGCGGAGCGTGTCGGTCACCATCACCCGCGGCACGGACTCCAGATCCTTCAGGAGCCGGCGGAGGAACCGCAGTGCCGCCTTCGCGCCGCGCCGGGGCTGGACCAGGATGTCCGACACGTTCCCGTCCTGGCCCACGGCCGCCACAAGTAGTGCAACCGGCCGTTGATCTTGATGAAGACCTAGTCCAGGTGCAGCCACTTGTCAGCCACACCCGGCCCCCTGGGCACCACAACCCTACGAACGGCTGGGGCGAACCCAGGAACAAGGTAGGGCCACTTGTCGCCGGGCCGGGACCACCGACGGCGCAGCTCGCCCTGGATGCGGGTCGAGCCCCGCGCGGGGCCCTCTCTGGCCAGGCGCAGGATCAGGGCGGTGAGCTCCTCGGGGATCGGCGGTCGGCCGGTGCGTGCGGGTTTCTGCTCCCACTTCCAGCGCAGCAGACGTCGGTGCCAGGCCAGGAGGGCACCGGGGCTGACCAGGCGGTACCGGCGCAGCCTGCCCAGTAGGTACCGGGTCAGAGCTGCGAGCGCGGCGCGGTCCGGCCAGGTGAGGCGCGGCCGGACGCCGAGTCGGCGGCGCAGCACCGCGACCTCGTGGCGCAGCGCGASCAGTTCAACGTTCTTGGCCTCCTCCGACCGCGACMACAGCAGGAACAGTCCGAGAAGCCTCAGGAAGACCAGGYAGAGCACGCGCAACGCCATGCAGCCCGACCCTGYCATGATCGAGCGGGGYTGCAAAGTGCCTGTTCAAAGGCTATGCGTTACTTCTGGCACCCCACAGGCCGGGCACCCGACCCGCTGCTGTATCGCGCCGTCGACACCGCCTCCGGCTGACAAGCCTGCAGGGGTGGTCACGGCGATGGCCACGGATGATCGGACAACAGTGCCGGGTCGACCACCGCGAGGATCGTGGCGACGTCCTCGCGAGACACGTCACCAGGGCCTCGTCACGATCACCGCTCGTGACGAGGCAGGGCCTGTCGTGTGCTGCGGAGTGTGACTGGAGTCGATCACCGCCGGCGACCATCGATCTGCTGCGCAGCCCGCCGCCGGGCCGGAAGCGCGCTACTACCGCGTTCCATCATCAGCTCTGCTCAATGGGGAGATGAATGGGTCCTCGCAGGACGGGGCTTCGCCGGTACGGCGGCGGGTCGGCAACCAGGCTGGGCCGATCGAGGCGCTGTACCAGCTCGCTCAGCGCGATCTGGGATTCCAGCCGGGCCAGGGGGCCGCCGAAGCACAGGTGGATGCCGCTGCCGAAGCCGAGGTGCTGGTTGTCACGCCGGTCGGGGTCGAAACTGTCGGGATCGTGGAAGCGGTTCGGATCGCGGCTGCCCGAGGCCAGCATGAGCATGATCTGCGAGCCCTTGGGGATGACGGTGTCGGCGACGGTGATGTCGCTGTACGCCGCCCGCCAGGGAATGATGTGCACGGGCGGCTCGTAGCGCAGCAGTTCTTCGACCAGCGGCACGGCCAGGCCCGGTTCGTCGCGCAGTCGCTGCAGCACCTGCGGGTGGCGCAGCAGCGTCAGCATGCCGTTGGTGATGAGGTTGACGGTGGTCTCGTGGCCGGCGATCAGCAGCAGGTTGGCGGTGGCCACGATTTCGTCGTCGGTCATCCGCCCATCGGGCCCGTCGTCGTTGGCCAGCCGTGTCAACAGGTCCTCGCCCGGCCGATCGTGGCGCTGCTCCAGCAGCCCGCCGAGGTACTGGCGCAGGTCCTCGCGGGCCTGCACGCCGCTCTCCAGCTTTTCCTTCGGGTCGGTCTTGGGGTTGTAGTCGATCGAGTTGACGATGTCGTTCACCCAGAGGTGGAACCGCGGTTCGTCCTCGCGCGGCACGCCGAGCAGGCGGCAGATGACAGTGACGGGAAACGGGTAGGCGAAGTCGTCCACGATGTCGATCTGCTCTTTGCCCGCGAAGTCGTCGATCAGACCGCTGACGATGGCGGACAGGTCGCCTTCCATGCCGGCCACCAGCCCCGGGGTGTGCGGGGGGCCGAAATGGCGCATCGCCATACGCCGCAGGCGGTCGTGTTCGGGCGGGTCCATGTTGATGAACGCCGGCGTGCCCCCTCCCGCGGCCGAGGGCATCGGGCGGGACAGATGGCGGACGTCAGAGCTCAGGTGCGGGTCGTGCAGTAGCTCCGTGAGCTCACGATAGGTGCTGACGACGTAGCTGCCGTCCTCCTGCCGGGCCACCGGCGTCTCGCGCAGCTCGGCGTACAGCGGGTAGGGGTCGGCCCGGGAGGAGTAGTCCAGGATCCGGTGCAGCGTGTCGGGCGTCTCGGTCGTGGTCATCTCGCTCTCCCTCCTACCGGTGGTGCTGCTGCGCGGCCGTGACCCGCCGCTCACCCGGGTCGTGCCCGGTGACGACCACCGTGGCTCCCTGGGCGAGCAGGACGGGGCCGGGGAAGTCGACGGGCACGGGTTTCATGTCGACGGGCTGGTCGGGCGTGGGGCAGGGCGGGGGGAAAGGTGCGGCCGTCTCGATCAACTTCCGGTAGTGGTCCAGCCATTTCGCGTTGTTGAAGCTCACCGCCGCGGTGACACGGCCCTGATATCCGTACGCGGCCACGAAACGGCGGTCGGACACCGACCCCTGCGTGACGACCACCTCGTCGGCGAAGGTCGGCACACCGACGGACTTGATGTTGACGCCGAACTGGATCGACCAGAACACCGGGATGGACAGGTGGGGCCAGCGGTCCGCCTGGCCGCTGACCATGTTGTGTGCCGCGACCTCGGCCTGTTCCACGGCGTTGGCCCAGTGCTCCAGCGAGATGAGCCGGTACTCGTAGACCGGGTTCGGGCAGCGCGCCACGTCACCGGCGACGAAGACGTCGTCGGTGACCAGGCCGTCGAGGGTGAGGGCGCGGCAGCCCGTGTCGCAGGCGATCCCCCATGGGCCTGCCGCCAGTCCCGAGCCCCGCAGCCATTCGGTGTTGCGGATGCCTCCGAGTGCCACCACGGCCACGTCGGCGTCGATCGTGCTGCCGTCGTCGAAGTGGGCACGGCGGAAGTGCCCCTGCGCGTCGCCCTCCAGCCGGGTGACCTTGACGCCGCAGCGCAGGTCGACACCGTGGGCACGCTGCATGTCCGACGCGACCTCACCGATCATGGCGCCGAGCGCCCCGACCAGTGGGGCCGGCGCGAGTTCGGCGACGGTCACCGGGATGTCCCGCTCGCGGCAGATGGAGGCGATCTCGGAGCCGGTGAATCCGGCACCGATGACCAGTACGCGGGAGGGTCCGGCAGCGAGGGCTCGTTGCAGGCCCTCGGCGTGTTCGCGTGTTCGCACGACGAACACGCCGCCCAGGGCTGCCTCGCTCTCGACGAACCAAGGCCGGGCCCGCACCCCGGTGGAGATCAGGACGCGGTCGAAGGGAATCTCGCGTCCGTCGGCGAGACACACGTGGTTGGTGGCCAGGTCCAGCCCGCCGGCGGGCACGCCCAGCAGCCACTCCGCGTTGATGTCACGGCGTCGCGGCAGCGTGGTGCCGTCGGCTGGAACCCACCCGGTCAGTACCTGCTTGGACAGAGGCGGCCGGTCGTAGGGCTCGCCCGACTCGTCGCCGATCATGGTCAACGAGCCGGTGAAACCCTCGCCGCGCAGCGCCTCAGCGGCCCGCAGTCCCGCCAGTGACGCCCCGACGACCACAATGCGGCCGTCGCGCTTGAACGCTTGCAGGTTCTCGGCGCTGGTCATGACGCAGACGCCTCCACCGGTGCTTCCCGACCCTCCAACCGGTCGACCAGAATCGCCTGGACCGGACAGGCCGCCGCGGCGCGCAGCACCTGCTCGCGCCGGGCGTCGTCGGGGTTCGGGTCGTACATCAGCGCTTCCTCGCCGTGCATCCGGAACGCGTCCGGGGCCAGGAACGCGCACTGCGCGTACCCCTGACAGCGGGAAAGATCAACGACAACTTTCATCCCGAGCTCCATTTCAGAGACGAGAAGCTGCAGGCCCTGAAGCCGGTGCCACTACGGCACTCGAAGCGCGGGGCACGCCTTCGAAGAAGGGGATCGGCTGGTGCTCACCCCTGCGAATGCAAAGAGGTGTACGACGCACGTCAAAGATCCTGCAGGAAGAATTGATCTTCGCGAATGAGGCCCGGTGCCTGCAAAGCTGTCCGGAGAACCTCACCTTCCTTCAAAAAGCTACCCCGCGCGCATGTCGTCCGCACGGAGCAACGGACTGTGCGGGCGTCGGTCACCCCTGGTCACCTTGGACCGCATGGCACTGGTCACACGCGTCCCATCCCACTCAGGTCGAACTGAAGCTTCCCCTTGATGTTGGACACCTGGAGACCGGGACGTGGGGTTCCAGAGGAAGTAGCGCCAGGTGGGAAGCGAGAGCAACCGCAGCAGGCGGTATACGGAGGACCGGACCAGCGCGACGCGGTCGCGCTGGTCCGGTCCTCCGGCAAGACCGTCACCGAGGTCGCCCGGGAGACCGGGGTCAGCGTCGAGGGACTGCGGAACCGGGTCGAGCAGGACACGATCGACCGCGGGCCAGGGGGCGCCGGGCGAGCTGACGAGCGCGGAACGGGAAGAGGTGCGCCGTCCGCGGCGGCAGAACCGCGAGCAGGCCGAGACCAGGCCCGGACCGCGGGCCACCACGCCCGGCGCGCCGTCAGACAGCCACGTACCCGACAACGTGACAGCACCACACGCGCTGACCACCGCCCGCGGGCCGGGTCCGAATCTTGGGCCGCGGGTGACTCCGGCCCGCCCTGAAACGGCTCTGCGCAAGGCTCGGGGCGACGATGCGAGAGTATGGCTCTTCCCGCCGTATGTTTAAGTGCTGAATTATTGACCGCTTAGGTAACGCCACCTAGGGTCGCGGCATCTCTGCTGACTCCCGCACTGCGCGCGGAAGGATTCCCATGTCGACCGTGGCCACAGGAAAAAGCCTGGGCTTGGGCTCCATTGCTGCGAGACTCGAACGGTTGCCGCACTCGCGGTGGCATGTCAAGGTCCGCTTCCTGATCGGCGCCGTCACCTTCTTCGAGGGGTTCGACCTACTGCTCGCCGCCTCCGCACTGCCCGTCCTGACCGAGCAGTGGAACCTCTCCACCGGTCAGGCGACCTTCGCCGTCACCGCCGCCTCGGTCGGCATGCTGGTCGGCGCGTTCGGCGCCGGCTGGCTCGGCGACAAGATCGGCCGGGTGCGCACCGTCGCCCTCGGCGTGCTGATCACCGGCCTCGCCAGCATCGCGGTGGCCTGCTCCGCCAACATCGAGATGTTCGCAGGCTTCCGCTTCGTCCAGGGCATCGGCATCGGCGGCGTGGTGCCCATCGCCGCCACCTACATCAACGAGATCGCCCGCTCTGACAACCGCGGCAAGCTGGTGCTGCTCTACGAGTTGATCTTCCCCGCCGGTCTCTCGGCGGCCTCCCTGACCGCCGTCTGGGTCGTCCCCAACCTCGGCTGGCAGGCGATGTTCCTGATCGGCGGCCTGCCGGTGCTGCTGGCGCTGTTCTTGGTCCGCAAGGTGCCCGAGTCGCCGCGCTGGCTGGCCTCCCAGGGACGCCTGGAGGAAGCCGAGGAGGTCATCACCAAGATCGAGGCCGAGGTTCGGACCTCGGCCAAGGAGCCGCTGCCCAAGCCCTCCCTGGAGATCCCGGCCGAGGAGTCCCGCGGCCGCCTGCGCGAGATCTTCCATGGCCGCTACCTGCGGCGCACCGTCATCCTGTCGACCATGTGGTTCGTGGCCTACTACGTGAACCACGGCATCATCACCTGGCTGCCGTCGCTCTACACCAAGCAGTTCAGGCTGGACCTCGCCACCGCGCTGATCTACTCCCTGATCAGCAACGCCACCGGTCTGCTGGGCACGCTGATCGCCGCGCTGGTGGTCGACCGCATCGGCCGCAAGCCGCTGCTGCTCACCGCGCTGATCGGCACCACGGCCGCGCTGGCTGCGCTCGCTGTCGCCGGTGCCACCTCCGGCGGTCAGGTCGCGCTCTTCGCCTCCTGCACCACCTTCTTCATCTTCGTCATCAACGCCTCGCTCTACCTCTACTCGCCGGAGCTGTACCCGACGCGCAACCGTGCCAAGGGCGCCGCGTTCGGCGGTGTGTGGAACCGCCTCGGTGTGATCTTCGGCCCGATCGCGGTCGGCGCGATCATCGCCTCCGGAGCGAGCCTCAACGTCATCTTCATCCAACTGGCGGTCGTCGCCGCGGTGGGCGCGATCGTCGCCTGCTTCGCAGAGGAGACCAAGGGCAGGACGCTCGAGGAGCTCAACGCCTGAAGGCTGTCGCGCGCACCCCGCAGGCCCCGCTCTTCCCGACGGCAGGAGGGCCGGAGGTCCCGATTTCCGAGGTCGTCCTGCCCTTCTCACATCCGGGCGCCCGCCCGAAACCATTAAGGGAATAGTTACTCACCCATAAGGAATCACCAGGAGGAGACCGCTGTGGCCGACAGGGCTCAGAGCAGCACGGACGCCGACGCGGTGTCGCGCATCATCGAGGAGTGGCACCGGCAGCGGCCGGATCTCGACCCGTCCCCCATCGAAGTGCTGGGACGCCTACACCGGTCCTTCCTGCTGTACCAGTCGCGGACGAGCAAACCGGTGGCCGCGGCGGGGCTGTCGCTGGCCGGGTTCGATGTGCTGGCTGCGCTGCGGCGGTCCGGGGAACCGTACCGTCTGACGGCGGGTGAGCTGGCGGCGACAAGCCTGATCTCGTCCGCCGGCGTGACGCTGCGACTGGACCGGCTGGAGGGCGACGGGCTGATCGTCCGGGAACGGGACGTGAAGGACCGCCGGGTGGTGCACTGCCGGCTCACTCCGGCGGGGCTCAAGCTGATCGACACCCTGTTCGCGGAGCACCTGGAGAACGAGCGGTCCATGCTGGCGGGGCTGAAGCCGAAGGAGCGGGTACAACTGGCCGCACTGCTGCAGAAGCTGGAGCGCAGCTTGGGATCGACGGCGGACCCCACGGTGGGCGTTGTCACGTTGGTGGGGTGTTGAGCGATTGAGAGCGCGTCAGGGCGTGGAGGGGGCGGGCGTCCGGTGCCGGCGGGGCCGGAAGTGGGGTGGGATGCCGCTGAACGCGGCCAGGAATCTTTGTGCGGCGCCGACGGAGCGGAAGCCTTTCACGGCGCGTTCGCGCTGCCGCGTGGGCCGGCGGGAGTTTTCGGCCCGGTTGTTCAAGCCTTTGCGGGAGCGGTGCTCGACCGAGGGCATGACCTCGCGGTGAGCAGCCCCGTAGGAACGGAGCCTGTCCGTGACGATCACCCTCGGCACGGCCCCGATTCCCTTGAGGAGCAGACGGAAGAAGCGCCGGGCCGCGGCCCTGTTGCGCCGGTTCTGGACGAGGATGTCCAGCACGTTGCCGTCCTGGTCGACCGTGCGCCAGAGACACTTCTGCCCGCCGTTGATCGTGATGAAGACCTCGTCCAGGTGCCACGTGCCGCCCGGCCTCGCAGGCCGACGGCGCAGGCCTGCCCGGACCTGGCGCATCAGCGGCGGACCGTCTCCCAGGAGACGACGACACCGCACTCGAGCATCGGTTCCTCGACCTCGTGGAACGACAGCGGGAAGCGGAAGTACAGCCACACGCAGTGGGCAATAGCCTCGGCCGGGTACCGGTGCCCCTGGTGCGACGGTGGCGCGCTGTCTTGAGTATCTCCGACGCGCTCGAACGCCTGCGCGGCACTCCGGACGGCCCGGATCGGTCGGCTACGGGTTGAAGTTGAACGTGAAGTCCGGGGCGGTCACGATGAACTCCAGCATGAGGATTGTCCGCGAGCTCGAGTCCGAGACGTTCGAACACCACTCGAAGACACTGTGCGGGACCGTCTCCTGGTATTTGTCCCGCCACTCGGTGCCGTCGCCCGCGTAGGCGTAGCAGTACCAGATCGGGTTGACGGCTTTTGCGTCACCGCCGTAGACGACGGCGGTCTCCCCGGGGCCGATCCGCCACCAGCCCTCCTTCAGCCAGTTGCTGCTGGCCGAGCAGTTGGGCTGGTACCGCTCGACCATCGCCCAGATTTCGCGCTCGTAGTTGTTCTTGAACCTCAGCGCCACGGCGTGCCTCCTACTCCCCGCTCGGCTGCCTGCGGGCAGCCGGGCTTCCGTCGGCCCGGGTCAGAGCGTTTTGCGGGCTCGAATTGTCCGTCCCGCCGGGGTGAGCGCCGGACCGGCCCGCTGCGATGGCACGCTCCAGTGCCTCTTCGTCCGCATCGGTTTTCGGATCGACCGCCTCGGCAGCCTCCTGCGGCATGGGACCTCCTATCTCCGTCGGTCAGGTGTGGAGGAGAGGTGCCCGGGAGAAGGCGCGGCGTACCGCAGCGGGTGGGGAGGTGCCCCGTACGGGGCCTAGGCACAGGGCCCGATCAGGCTAAACGGCGTTGCCACGTCGGCTGACCGGCCTGGAACGATCTTGGGGTTGATCGTGCCGGAGAGGGGTTCACTCGTGTCGTCCGCGCCGCCGTCGTACAGGGGCACCGGTACCCGGCCGAGGCTATTGCCCACTGCGTGTGGCTGTACTTCCGCTTTCCGCTGTCGTTCCGCGAGGTCGAGGAACCGATGCTCGAGCGCGGTGTCGTCGTCTCCTGTGAGACGGTCCGCCGCTGGTGCGCCAGGTCCGGGCAGGCCTGCGCCGTCGGCGTGCGAGGCCGGGCGACCCGTGGCACCTGGACGAGGCTTTCATGAAGATCAACGGCGGGTTGAAGTACCTGTGACAGGCTGTCGACCAGGACGGGGTGGTGCTGGACATCCCCGTGCAGAACCGGCGGGACACCACTGCGGTCAGGCGGTTCTTCCGCAGGCTGCTGAAGAAGACCTGCTCGGTGCCGTGGGTGAGGGGCGCCGACACGCTCCGCTCCTACGGCGCGGCCCACTGCGCGGTCATGCCCTCCCTGGAACACCGTTCCCGCAAGGGTCTGAACAACCGGGCCGAGAAATCCCACCGGCCCGCCCACGCGCTCGAGCACCCCGCCCGCGGCCCGGCAGCACGACGGGGGTACCGGTTTCACCCGATGTGTCAACGGACGACAGGCTGCGGGTGAGCAGGCGCCGGAAAAGTCCCCCGGACAGCGTATCGGGGCATCAAGTCCACTACAGGAAAACTCATCTGGTTACCCGTCAGCACGCCATGGCGCGGCGCACGGATGCCCCCCACTGTAACCCGATTGGAGTCAATTTACCGACTTTCCCTTATCTCTCGATATGACAGATATGGGAATCGGTCAGTACGTTCATCACGAGTCGGCTGGCCAGTCGATTTCCCGAGACAGGAGAAGCGCGTGATGATTACCCGTTCCACCGTCGCTACCGCGGCCGTCGCGGCTCTGGCCGCCACCGGTATCACCTACGCCTCGGCGTCCGCCTACGAGCCGGCCCAGGCCGCCCCCGCGGTCCAGCAGGCGGCCGCCCCCGCCTCGGCCCCCGCGGGCGGCGACTCCGGCAAGGACAGCGGAGGCAAGGACAGCGGAGGCAAGGACAGCGAAGGCAAGGACAACGGAGGCAAGGACAGCGAAGGCAAGGACAACGAAGGCGGCGACTCCGGCAAGGGCAACGGAGGCAAGGACAGCGAAGGCAAGGACAACGAAGGCGGCGACTCCGGCAAGGGCAACGGAGGCAAGGACAGCGAAGGCAAGGACAACGAAGGCGGCGACTCCGGCAAGGACAACGGAGGCAAGGACAGCGAAGGCAAGGACAACGAAGGCCGGGACTTCGAGGGCAAGGACAACGAAGACCGGGACTTCGAGGGCAAGGACAACGAAGACCGGGACTTCGAGGGCAAGGACAACGAAGGAAGGCGCTTCGAAGGCCGGATCCACATCAACGAGCGTTCCTACTCGGCCCACCCGGGCGACTGCATCACCGTCGTGAGCGGTCTGGGCTCCCGCAGCCTGAACATCCGCAACGACAGCCGGAGGACCGTCGAGGTCTTCCGCGGGGCCACCTGCGACAACGGCGCCCCCATCGCCACCGTCGGACCGCACAGCTCCAGCGACGGCGTGCACCCCCGCCACGTCAGGGGCGGCGTCTTCGTCAAGAACGGAGTGGTGGGCAGCTTCCGGGTCGTCCACCACTTCGGCAAGCACGGCGGGGACGAAGGATTCGGCGGACGCTGACCGGATCGCCGCCCCGGCGCAGCACACAGACCCCGGCCCGCTGGAATCGGGCCGGGGTCCCCCCTGCAGCATCCCACCCCGGACACCCGCTTTCACCTACCCGCCGGGCGCCCCGTCGTAAATCCGGACAACGACGCCCTGTCGGCCCAGCCCCTCCTCGGTCTCAACTGACCGGGTGAACCGCTCCGGGATCGGTGGAGGCTCTATGTGTTGACTCCAGCCGCCGGTTGGGGCTGGTGTTGAGCGTAGTGGTTGGTCTCGTGCTCGTGGGGCGGGATGTCTCCGATGGCGGTGTGGGGGCGCTGGTCGTTGAACCAGTCGCCCCATTCCGTGGTGCTGAGTTCGACGTCGGCCAGGCCGTGCCAGGGCCTGGAAAGCCGCGGCCGCTTCGGGGACCTCGTTGGCCCGGCGCAGCTCGGCGTTCTCGGCCTTCAGCCGCTTGATCTCCGCGGCCTCTTCCGAAGTCACCCAGGGATGTCGGCCGGCGTCGACCTCGTCCTTGCGGACCCAGGTCCGCACCGTCTCGGCGGAACCGATGCCCAGCTTCGCGGCGACCGC
Organism: Streptomyces sp. NWU339; assembly: GCF_003143855.1. Taxonomy (GTDB): domain Bacteria; phylum Actinomycetota; class Actinomycetes; order Streptomycetales; family Streptomycetaceae; genus Streptomyces. The sequence continues at coordinate 21,097 of NZ_QFRK01000034.1, read as the reverse complement.
CTTCATCGCGGCCCACTCGGTTGGGTGGTGGGGGCGGACCTCCGCAGCCATGCGGACCGCACGCTCGCGAAGCTCGGCAGGATAGGGGACGGGCGGGCCATGATTCGATCCTCTCGGGGAATCGAGCCTCCATCAGATCCGGAGCGGTCAGCGTGCCCGGCCTGACGGGGGAAGACCTGCGTCCAGCGGCGGCGGGGGAGCAGCAAGAACAAGGCCGCGAGCCACGGCAGGTTCGCTGGTTCATACCGCACGGGTGCATGGAGTTGGCGTCGCAGCACCGCATTCTCGTGCCGCAGCACGAGCAGTTCGGCACACGACATGACACTGCGCCTCCCCGCGTGCCTGCGGACGGATACCGTCCGCCCTCTGGCGGACGCGCGTAGACATCCGCCATGATCTGCGTGCACCACCTGCACAGCCACCCCCCAAGGAAACCTGGCCCCCAGCAGGAAGGTTCGCACATGAAGGCCGTGAAGGCTCTGAGGTTCCCGAGGATCCGCTCGGTYCTGATCGCTCTCGCCCTGGTCATCGCCCCCGGYGCCGCCGTCATCGGCACGGCGGGCGAGGCGTCCGCCGCCACGAAGATCAGYCATGCCACCGCGACCTCGATGTTCCGYGRGGTGGGCATCACCTGGTCGTCCTCCGGCAACTGCTCGAAYCGCAACGTCTCGACATGCACGTCGTTCGAACAGCTCAACCTYGCCWCCGCCCAGGGCGCCCAGACCCTCAAGCGGGCCAGCGGCTGCGCMCTGAACGTCACCGGCGGCACCGAGACGGGCCAYGCYTCYGGGACGTACTCGCACTGGAACGGCTACAAGCTCGACTACAGCAAGTACACGTGCCTCGGGAACTACATCAAGAACAACTTCGCCTACATCGGGGTACGCGGAGACGGCGCCCRGCAGTGGCGTTCCGGTTCCGGCAACATCTACGCCGAAGAGAGCAAYCACTGGGACGTCACGTACTACAACTGCGGCGGCTGCTGAGCCGTCCCCCGCACACCGCGCAGCCACCGTTCGACCCGTCGAGGGCGGGTCGAACGGCGGCCCGGGCCACACTGACCGTACGGCTCGTCTCCCGGCCGCCTCGCAGTCCCCGCCCGTCGAGCTCCGTCCCTACCTGCAGGAGCTGGTCCGGCGCACCCATACCGTCTGCACAGGTGCGACCGCGTGTTATGGCTTGATCCGCCAGGCGGATGAGCTTTTCGGCAGGCGCAGGGCAGCTCGGGACGGCTCAGCGCAGCACGTCCGCCCAGTTCGCGGGGACGCGGCCCGCCGGGCCGGGCGCCGGCTGGTCCGCCGGGTGGCTCACCGGCGGCGCGAGTTCGGGGCCGGTCTCGTACAGCTCGTTCGTGTCGTAGTCCCAGAACCAGCCCTCGCCCGGCTCGTAGCTGCGGATCACCGGGTGCCCGGTGGCCCGGTGGTGGGCGGTGGCGTGCTTGCCGGGGGAGTCGTCGCAGCAGCCGATGTGGCCGCACTGCGCGCAGCGCCGCAGATGGAACCACCAGCCGCCTGCGGCGTCGCACTCGACGCAGGCGGTGCCGCTGGGCGGGACGCTGGGGTCGATTCCGGTGTCGCTGGTCATGCCGGCTCCTGGGATGTCGTACGGTCCTCGGACGTGAGCGGCGGCCCGTCGGACGCGGCGGAGGAGAGTGCCGTTCCGTCGGGTTCGACGGCGGCCAGGGGCAGCAGTACCCGGAAACGGGTGTCGCCGGGCACCGACTCCACGCCGATGCTGCCGTGGTGCTTGTTGACGACGATCCGCCGGGAGATGTCCAGCCCCAGACCGGTGCCCCGGCCGACCGGTTTGGTGGTGAAGAACGGGTCGAAGATGCGGTCGCGGATCTCCGGCGGCACGCCGGGCCCGGTGTCCCGGAACTCGACGAGAAGCTGGTTGTCGTGGAGCGCGGTGCGCACGGTCAGCGTGCCGTCGCCGCCCGCGCCGTCCATCGCGCAGAGCGCGTTGTCGATCAAGTTGGTCCACACCTGGTTCAGTTCCGCTGGGTAGGCGGGGATCCGCGGCAGCGTACGGTCGTACTCCTTGGCAATCCTGATCCGCGGCCCGATCTTGCCGGACAGCATCAGCAGCGTGCTGTCGAGGAGTTCGTGCACGTCGGCGACCTGGTAGGGGGCGCGGTCCAGCTGGGAGTACTGCTTGGCGGCGTCCACCAGGCGGGAGACCCGGGTGGTGGAGTCCGCGATCTCGTCCATGAGCAGCTCGGTCTCCACCGTGTAGTTGAGCCAGCCCACGGCGCCCGGCAGGATCTCCTGCCCGACGGACGCCGCGACCTGCTCCAGCCAGTCCACGTCGAGCCCGGCCTGTACGAAGGTCGGCGCGATCTGCCAGCCCTGCTCGATGCCGTGGTCCTCCAGCCAGTCGGTGAGGGCGTCCTCGCGGTCGGCCACCTCCAGCGGTGTGAGCACCGGTGCCTTGGCGACCCGCTCGGCGGTACGTTGCTGGATGTCGATGAGGTTCGCCAACTGGTCCCTGGAGAAAGAGCTTCCGGCGATGAGGGCGAGCTTGTGCCGCATCCTGGCCACCCGCTCCCGCAGCGTCGCGGTGGCCCGGACGGCCGCCGCCGCCGGGTTGTTGAGCTCATGGGTGAGCCCGGCGGACAACGACCCGAGCGCCAGCAGCCGCTCCCGCTGCCCTACGGCCGCCTGGGTGCTCTTCGATCCGAAGAACAGCCCCTCCAGCAGATGCACCGCCATCGGGAACCACTCGCGCATGATGTCCGCGAACGTCTCGGCGGGCAGCACGAAGAACCGTGTCGGCTCCGTGACGCGCATCGAGTTGTTGTAGACCTGCCGCAGCCGGTCCCCGAGGTACGCCTGCATGGCGCCCGAATAAACCCCGCGCTGCGAGGACCGGATGACCTCCACGTCGTCTCCACCGACCCGGCGGGAGAGCACCACCGTGCCCTCCAGCATCACGTAGAAGCAGGCGGCCGGCTCGCCCTCGGTGTAGACGGGGCCGGGGTCGAACCGCTCGATCCGCCCCTCGCGGCACAGCCGGCCCAGCTGTTCGCCCGACAGCTTCTCGAACAGGAACAGCGAGCCGATCTCCTCCGGGCTGCACGGCATCGGCCGGCCGCTCATGACTGCTCCAGATACCGGTGGACGAGCATCACGGCCATGGCTCCCTCTCCTACGGCGGACGCGACCCGCTTGGCGGACTCCGCGCGCGCGTCACCCGCGACGAACACGCCGGGCACATTGGTCTCCAGGTGGTACGGCGGCCGGTCCAGCTCCCAGCCGGGAGGCGGACGTCCGTCGGGCGTGAGGTCGGGCCCGGCCAGGATGAACCCGCGCCCGTCCCTCAGCACCGTGCCGTCCAGCCAGTCGGTGAGCGGGGCCGCGCCGATGAACACGAACATCCACTGGGTGTCGACCAGCTCGCTCCGCCCGCTCGCCATGTCGCGCAGGGTCAGCTTCTCCAAGTGGTCGGAGCCGTGCGCGGCCTCCACCACGGTGCCCGTGCGCACCGAGATGTTGGGGGCCTCCTCGATCTGCTGGACCAGGTAGTACGACATCGACGCCGACAGGGAGGAGCCCCGCACCAGCAGGGTCACCGACTTGGCACCCCGTGCCAGGTACATCGCCGCCTGCCCCGCCGAGTTGGCGCCGCCCACGATGTAGACGTCCTGGCCCCGGCAGGACGGCGCCTCGGTCAGAGCCGAACCGTAGAACACCCCGCAGCCGGTCAGGTCCCGCGCGCCGGCCGCGGGCAGCTGCCGGTAGGACACCCCGGTCGCCAGGAGCACGCTGTGTGCGGCGACCGCCGAGCCGTCCGAGAACCGTACGGTCCGGGCCGCGCCGCCGACCTCCAGGCCCGTCACCTCGCGCGCGGTGAGGATCTCGGCGCCGAATCTCGCCGCCTGCCGGCGGGCCCGGTCGGTCAGCTGGGCGCCGGAGACGCCGTCCGGGAAACCCAGGTAGTTCTCGATCCGGGAGCTCTGCCCGGCCTGCCCGCCGGTCGCCGAGCGCTCCACGAGCACCGTCCGCAGCCCCTCCGAGGCCCCGTACACGGCAGCGCCGAGCCCGGCCGGGCCGCCGCCCACCACGACGAGGTCGTAGAAGTCGGCCGCCGGTGTCGTCGCCAGCCCCACGTGGGCCGCGAGCTCCGGTGGCTCCGGCTCCAGCAGGGGCGTGCCGTCCGGGGTGACCACCAGTGGCAGCCGCTGTCCGTCCTGCCCGGCGGCGGCCAGCAGCCGCCTGCCCTCGGGCTCGTCGGAGGAGTACCAGCGGTAGGGCACCTGGTTGCGGGCCAGGAACTCCCGCACCTGGGACGACCGCGCCGACCAGCGGTGCCCGACCACCTTGGTGCTGGGCACCGGCCGGTAGTCACTGCTTCGCCAGGCCTGCAACAGGTCGTCCAGGACCGGATAGAGCTTCTCTTCGGGCGGGTCCCAGGGCTTGAGGAGGTAGTGGTCCAGGTCGACGACGTTGATCGCGTCGATCGCCGCGTTGGTGTCCGCGTACGCGGTCAGCAGGACCCGCCGCGCGCCCGGGTACACGTCCAGGGCCTGTTCGAGGAACTCGATACCGTTCATCTGCGGCATGCGGTAGTCGGCCAGGATGACGGCGACGAGGTCGCCGCGCAGTTTCAGCTCGCGCAGCGCGTCCAGCGCGGACTCGCCGGACTCCGCGCGCACGATCCGGTACGAGGCGCCGTAGCGCCGTCGTAGGTCCCGGGCGACGGCGCGGGAGACCCCCGGGTCGTCGTCCACGGTCATGATGACGGTCCGCGTCGGCTCCACGGCCTGTGCCATGCGTCTGCCACCCCGCGTGGTCGGACAGGCGGCCCGGTGCACCTTTGCGGCACCGCGCCGGGTCCCGCCCATCGTACGTTCGAGTATCCCGATTTGTCCGAGTGTGCGGAGGTCCGTCGTCCCGGCCGTCCGCTTCCGTGATCACCCGGTGAGGGGAGGCCGGACCAAGGGCGGCTCGCCGCACAGGGAGGCAGACTGCATGACGCGGCCGATCCCGGCAGGGGTGGACGGATCGGAGGAGAGCTTCGCCGCGCCGGCGTGGGCAGGACGGGAGGCCGAGCGCCGCGGGCTGCCGCTGCGCCCGGTGCACGCCTGGCGCTTCGAGGTGCACGACGCCTTCGACGCGGGCGACCGGGACACCCGGCGGCGCGGGTGCACGACGGCCTCGTGGAGGCCGCCCGGACCGTCACCGAACGCCACCTCGACCTGACGGTGACCGTCGACGTGGTGGAGGGCGGCGCCGGGCCGGCGCTGCTCGTGAACGCGTGGTGCCTTCACCGTGACCCGCCTCGGGGCTGCCTGCGCTTGCCGTGGACCCGGGTGCGTATGACATTCACGCAACTGGTGGACGCGAGATCCGCGGAGCAGCCGGTGTCCAGGACGGCAGCACGCTTGAGACGCGCGTACTCGAGGGCGGCTCACCTCGGCTCGCTCGGCGGTGTCGGCCGGCCGCTCGGCCGGCAGTCGGCACTCGGGCGAGAGCCGCGGCCCGGCGGATCGTACGGTTGGCCGGTCGCACCCGGCCTCGCCCTGGTGCGGGCGGCGGACCTGGCCGGCGAGGACCGGCCCGGCGCGGCGGCGCGGAGACCGCCGTTCAGCGGGGTGCCGGTGAGCAGCACGCGGATGAGACGGCCGCCGACGTCGACACGGGCGAGGGGGCCGGCGGGGGCGGGGCTGGGGAAGGTGACGCGGCGGGCGCCGAACAGTGGGCCCGGGTTGATCACCAGGTAGAAGCGGGCGGGGCGGTCAGGCATGACGTGGCCTCTCGACGTAACAGTGCCGTGCGGGCCGCCCTGCACCCCCATCGCGGGATGGGGCCCGGTCGGACAGGACCGGGGCACCAGGCGGGTTCCGGCAGCCCGCCGGACATCGTCCTGCTCGAGGGGCGCGGCGCGGGCGTCCTCCAGGGGGTGCCGCTGATGCACAAAGATTCGCCGACGGCGACGGTGCGACCGTGTTCGCCGGGGCGAGAGTGTCCGGGTTCGGGTGTACCTGGAGCGGGGTTAAGGTCGCATAAGCCGCATTCATGGCAATGTCGTCGAAGGAAGGCCAGATCATGAAGTTCGCAGTAATCGGCGGAACCGGGCTGATCGGGTCACGGGTCGTGGAGAACCTGAACGCGGCCGGGCACCAAGCCGTACCGCACTCCCTGTCCACCGGCGTGGACATCATCACCGGCCAGGGACTGGAGGCGGCCGTGGCGGGCGCCGACGTCGTCATCAACCTGACGAATTCCCCGACCTTCGACGACGCCTCGCTCGCCTTCTTCCGGACTTCGATGAGCAATCTCCTTGCCGCGAGCGAGAAGGGCGGGGTCGGGCACTTCGTCATCCTCTCGATCGTCGGCGCGGACCAAGTGCCCGATCTGGACTACTACCGGGCGAAGGTGCTCCAGGAAGACATCCTCAAGGCCGGGCCGATCCCGTATTCCATCGTCCGTGCCACGCAGTTCATGGAGTTCATGGACGCGACCCTGGCCATGACCGCCGACGGCGCCACCGTCCGTCTGCCACGCACGCCGATCCAGCCGATCGCCGCTGCGGACGTCTCCGGCATTGTCGCCGAGGTCGCCGCAGGCAGCCCTCTGAACGGCGTCCTCAACATCGCGGGTCCCGATGTCTACTCCCTCGACGAACTCGGCCGACTCACCCTGACCGCCAAGAGCGACGGGCGCGCTGTCGTGACCGACGACAGCGCCGGCATGTTCGCCGCCGCCCACGGCGACGTCCTCACCGCCTCGGACGACGCCCGCATCGCCCCCACCCACTACACCGACTGGCTCTCCTGAACGGTCCCCGCCAGCACTCGACTCGCTGCGCCAGTCCAGGGCGATGCGCGCGTCGCTCCCACTCTGATTTCCTCGAAGAAGAGCAGACGCCGTGTCGCACGACGAGTCGTCCGGCGGCGCCGGACAGCAGCCACGCTCCGATGCATGGAAAACGGCCGTCACAGTGCTCCAGACGGCGAAGTCACCGCACATCTCCGAGGGCGCCGCGGTCATAGCCATCCACGTGGAGTTTCCTCCCGGCGACCCCGGCAGCCCCCCACCGTCACCCCGGGCCAGCCGATGATCACCCTTGCCGACGACGAGGAGCTTGCACAGCGTAAAGACCGGCGAGCGCTGGGAGTTGGCGTCAAGGTGTCGCGCCCGTATCGGGAGCGAGGCGGGGGTGACGGCTTCTTGGTGGGACTCGGCAGCCTTGTCGTACCGAGTCGCGCTGCCGCGCCACGGCACCGTCAGCCAACGTGCCGGTGCCGTGCCGCGGGCAGCGGGCGGAACGGTGAGCACCGCATCGTTCGTGTTTCTCGCCGGACTCTTCTTGGCGGGTTGCTCCTCCAAGAATCGCGAACGGTCGCCCGCTGCGACCGTTGTCCACACCGATCGCCGATCCTGACGAGACGAATCGCCTCGGCATACGTCGGCACCGTCATGCCTCGCGCCTGATGCGTGACGGGGCGAGCGGGACAACCGTCGAGGACAGGACGGGCGGCACCCTGGAGGAAGAGAAGGCGTGAAGGCGGGAGAGGAGGCGTGATGCGAACCAGCGACGAGATCTATCACCGGGTTCGCTGGGACCCGCGGTTCGACCCGGCCCGCTTCGTGCTGGGGGTCCGCCGGCGCGGGGGTGGCCTCGAACGCCTCCTGCTGTCCTCCTTCGTGCCCGGGGGCGACATCCCGTGGCACCGGGTGGTGTTCATCGAGGCGGACGGCGAGCTGGTCTGGGACCGGGCCACGGGCGTGGACCGCATCGACACGTCGGGTGTCGGCCGGGTGCGGCACCCGCGAGCGGACCTGAGCTTCGGCATGAGCCCCGGCGGGGGCGAGCCCGCCGAGGTCCTCGATGCGTCCCCGACGGCCCGCACGGCGGTGGCCTGGATCCCGCCTGCGGAGCTGTGGCCGCCGATCCAGGACATCCGCCGGGATCACGATCCACAGATCCACCGGTGGCCGCCGCACGTCAATGTGCTCTTCGGCTTCGTGCCGGAGTCCCACTTCGAGCGGGCCGCCCCGCTGCTCGCCGCGGCGACGGCCGACACGCAGGTCTTCACCGCCCGGCTGGACGGGGTGCGCACCTTCCGGCACAGGGCGTACTTCACCGTGTGGCTCGACCCGACGGCAGCGGGCGAGGCACCGTGGGCGGACCTGCACCGCCTACTGCGGCAGCGGTTCCCGCGCTGTCGTGGGCCCGCCAAGAGTTTCACCCCCCATCTGTCCCTGGGCCGGACCCGGGACCCGCAGCGCGTCACCGCCGACTGTGCCACCCGGCTCGACGCGATGACGGCGACGGTCTGGGAACTCGTCCTGCTCTCACGCAGCGGCGACGGACCGATGCGGCCACGGGCCACGATCGCCCTGCGAACGGGCGAGGTCCGCCGGCTGCCCGGGCCCGGCCCCGAGGCGTCGGGCCCGGAGGACACGGCATGGCTCTCTCCGATCACCGACAGGTGAGGCCATGACCAGGCGGAGCAAAGCGCCGTCTTCCTCTTCGCCACGTGGATCTCCCGGATCGGTCGCGTCGGTTCGGTACGGATCAGCCGAATCGCTGCGCACCGGTTCGGTGCCCGGGTGGGCCCGAGCGTCAGGGGCGGCCCCGCGCGGCTGTCTCCCCGTCCGTGCGGGCCGGCCCCGGCGGCGTTCCGTCGCCGAACGGCCGGCCGCCCAGATCCTCGCGGTGATGAGGGGCCGACCAGCCGGACAGATCGGGGCCGAGGGGCACGATGCCGGTCGGGTTGATGCCGGTGTGCACCTGGTAGTAGTGCCGTTTGATGTGGTCGAAGTCGACGGTGTCGCCGAAGCCGGGCGTCTGATAGAGATCGCGGACGTACGCCCACAGCACCCGGTTCTCCGTCAGCTTCCAGCGGTTGCACTTGAAGTGGCCGTGATAGACGGCATCGAACCGCACCAGCGTGGTGAACAGCCGGATGTCCGCCTCCGTGATCGTGTCGCCGACGAGGTACCGCTGCCCCGCCAGCCGCCGCGCCAGCAGTTCCAGCCGCCGGAACACGCCCGCGCACGCCACCTCGTACTCCTGCTGCCCGGTGGCGAAGCCCGCCCGGTACACCCCGTTGTTCACATCGTCGAAAACCTCCGCCATCACCGCGTCGATCTCGTCGCGCCGCTTCTCGGGATACAGGTCGGGCGCGCCCGCGCGGTGCAGGGCCGTCCACTCGGTGGCGAAGTCGAGAGTGATCTGCTGGTAGTCGTTGGTGACCAGCCGCCCGCCGGCCACCTCCACGATCGCGGGGACACTCACTCCGCCCGGGTAGTCCGTCTCCCGCCGGTCGTACGCCTCGCTCAGATACCGGATGCCGAGCACCGGATCACGGCCGCCCGGGTCCAGGGTGAAGCGCCAGCTGCGGTCGTCCTGGACCGGGTCGGCGACGGCCAGGGACAGCGCGTCCTCCAGACCGAGCAGCCGCCGGGACACCAGCGCCCGGCTCGCCCACGGGCAGGCCCGGCTGACGACGAGCCGGTAACGCCCGGCCTCCACCGGCCATCCGTCCCTGCCGTCCGCGGTGATCCGGTCCGCGAAGTGGGCCTTCGACCGCTTGAACGCCTTCCGGCCGTAGGCGCTGTTGCCGCCGTCCCCCTCGTCGTGGCTCATGATGTCCTCCTCCTGGTCGCTTCGAAACCCTGTGACCGCGTTCCCCGTTTTCGGCGGTCGGCACGGTGCGACCGGGGCCGGCCGTGGCAGCCGGCCGGAGTGGGTACACGATCGGATCGCAGGACCCGGGTCACCGTCCTGGTCGCGCTCGCAGACCTGGCCGGGCCGGGTCTACGTCGCCTTCGTCCTGGATGCGTACTCGCGTCGGAGCGTGGGCCGACAGTCCGCCGTCCACATGCGCACCGACCTGCCGCTGGACGCGCTGGAGACGGCCCTGTGGCGGCAGAAGGCCAAGAAGGACGCCGGCCTCATTCATCCAGGTCGAGCGGACCGTTTTCCAGTGGGTCGCGTGGTAGGACGGTGAACGACTCCACTCCGCCACGGGCTGCGTCCCACCCGGCGAGTACGAGCAGGCGTACCGGGCGAGCCTGGAGGAAGCCTCGCAGACCGCTTGATCACACGATCGCGGACCCTGCGAAACTCGGGACAGCTCACTCTTCCGCGCTCGGCGTGGGTGGATCCGATGCGGCGCATGGGACTCCTCGGTGACAGGATCGGTGTTATGAACACCAAGACGGACTGGGTGTACCGGGTGTTCGAGCCGCACGGCTCCGAGGGCTGGCGCCCCTACGGCAGCGACCCCGAGCGGTGGCAGGGCGCGATCACCGCCCCCGACTCGACCGAGGGCGCCAAGTACGCCATCGGCCGCATCCTCGGCGATCTGATGACCGAGTGGGAGAGGATTGGCCTCCACCACGCGATGCACGTGCGGGTCTTCCTCTGGCACGACGAGGCAGGCGACATGGCGGAGGCGGACTTCATCGTGGAGGTCCGGCCCCGGTCGGACATCGATATGGCGTGATCTCCGGCGCATGAGGCTCCTCACGGTGGCAGACTCCCACGAGTACGAGCGGCATTACAACGAGCAACGAGCACCGCACCCACCGCTCACTCCATGCCGCCGCACCGCTGCTTCCCCCTACCCGAACCGATCACTGACCCCATGCGGATCACCCGCCTCGACATCCGCCGCCACGACCGCCTCGGCGGAGTGATCCACGAGTACCGACACACAGCCTGACCGGCGCGGACGGGACATTCGGCACCTACACACGTATGCGGTCCGGATGATGACGCCCCGAGGGTCGACCGCTGTGACCGGCCTGGAGCCCTGCGCCATTAGCATCGGCTCATGCCGACCGAGCGGATGGAAGCGTTCAGCGATGGGGTCATCGCCATCCTGATCACGGTCATGGTGCTCGAGTTGCCCACCCCGCACGGCACCACTTGGGCGGCCCTGCACGACGCGCTCCCGGTGCTGCTGACCTACGTGCTCAGCTTCGTCTACCTCGGCATCTACTGGAACAACCACCACCACATGCTGCAGGCGACCGATCGGGTGAACGGGCTGATCCTGTGGGCGAACCTGCACCTGTTGTTCTGGCTCTCCCTGATCCCCTTCACCACGGCCTGGATGGGCCAGAACCACTTCGCCGCCGTCCCCACGGCCGCGTACGGCATCGACCTGCTCGCCGCCGCCCTGGCCTACTACACACTGCAGAAGACGATCACCCGGGACCAGGGTGCAGAGTCCCTGCTCGCCACCGCCGTGGGGAGGGACCTGAAGGGCAAGGTCTCGCCGCTGCTGTATGCGAGCGGCATCGGCCTGTCCTTCCTGAACGACTGGCTCGCGGTGGCGATCTATGCCGGCGTCGCGCTGATGTGGCTGGTCCCCGACCGGAGGCTCGAGCGGATCATCGCCCACAGAGCGGCCCCGGGCCCGGGCGAGTCCGCCCCCTGATCCCGCCGCTCTGCGAATGGGCCTGCCGACCGGGGGGGAGCCAAGGCACGCGCCCGGCGCTCGCGACACCGCCACCACCACAAGCAGCAGGACCGCGCGCCCTGTCCGAAGCGAGGCGCTGCCCGCCGGGCAGCCACGAGACGTCACGATCAGGCACTCGAACACCTCGAGGAACAACCGCTCTCCCGGAACGCCCGTGACAAGGGATCAGATGGATCCAGTGCTCGGCAGGGAAGTCGTAGAACGCCAGCAGTTCGGCCTCCAGAACGGCGGCCGGCATCGTCCGGCGCCTTCCCGGACGATCTCACCGATAGATCTTGAGCGTTGCTCGCCGCAACCGCGCACCCTCGGATGTTGCCGGCCCGTCAAGGGACGCAACCGGTTGAGACCGTCCGTTCTACGAACACACGCGCGGGAAAACCGGCTGACGGCAGCAGGAGGCCACCGCCTTCGTCGAAACGGTTGTCGCCATGTACACCCCGGGCGACGATGTTCCCATTCCCAGCGCATCACCCTGCGGGAGGCCGTGTTGACCGATCCCTGGGTAGCCCTGGAGCCGGGGGCCGACCCTGCCGAGCGCCTACGCGTGCTGCACCGGGCTCATGAGACCTTCACCGAGGCCGGCACGGTACCGCGTCCAGTGCGCGGCGTGGTCGCCGACTCGTGGCGGCGCTCGGCACGCGCCGGGGTCCACCCGGACGGTACCGCCGACGTCGAACTGACGGACGGCGACCTCGGGGCCTTCCGCGCCGAGCACCCGCTGGCGCATGTGATGCCGCTGTTCCGGGAGCTGATGGGCACGTTCGCCTCCGACGGCCGTCATCTGCTGGCGGTGTGCGACGCGCACGGCAGACTGCTGTGGGTCGAGGGGCACGCGTCGACGCTGCGGCAGGCGGGACGGATGAACTTCGTGCCCGGCGCGCGATGGGCGGAGAGCGCGGTCGGGACGAACGCGCCGGGCACGGCGGTCGCAGTGGGCCGTCCGGTCCAGGTGTTCGCGGCCGAGCACTTCGTGCGGCGCGTGCAGCCGTGGACGTGCGCGGCGGCCCCCGTGCACGATCCGCGCACGGGGCGGCTGCTCGGTGCCGTGGACATCACCGGTGGGGACGGTCTCGCGCATCCGCACAGCCTGGGCTTCGTACAGGCCGTGGCACGCGCAGCGGAATCCCAGCTGGCGCTGCTCGCCCCGAGGCGCCCGGACAGCGGTGGGCCCGAACTGGCGACGCTGGGCCGTGACCAGGCCGTGCTGACGGCAGGTGGCCGCAGTGTCCGGCTCAGCCGTCGGCACAGCGAGATCCTCGTCCTTCTGGCCCGGCGCCCCGACGGCCTGACCGGCGACGAACTGCTGTGCGCCCTGTACGAGGACGAGTCGGTGACACCGGTGACGCTGCGCGCGGAACTCGCCCGGCTGCGTCAGGTGCTCGGCCCGGGACTGCTCGAGTCGCGTCCCTACCGGCTCGCGGCGCCCCTGGAGTCGGACATCGCCGTCGTCGAACGTCGGCTGGCGGCCGGCGCGGTCACCACCGCCCTGGCCGCCTACGCGGGCCCACTGCTGCCCGCCTCCCAGGCACCGGCGGTCGTACGGCTCAGGCGCCGCCTCGCCGACGGCCTGCGCGCGGCACTGATCGCCCGCTCGGACGCCGACCTGCTGGCCGACTGGGCCCACGCGCCGTGGGGCGAAGAGGACCTGGACGTATGGCGGGCACTGGTCACGGTCCGGCCGACGGCATCGAACCGGGCCCATCTGGCCTCACTCGAATCGGAGTTGGCGGCTCCGGACGGCTGGGCCCGCTTCGATGGCCGGTAGCGCCGCTGCCCATCCGCAACGTGGATGCAACGTCCGCGTCCTTACGCTCCGGCGCAGAGCTGCCCAACGGCGGGCAGCCCTGCTGAAGGAGGCCAGTTCCGCATGACCCGTTACGCGGCGCCCGGAAGCGAGGGCGCGATCGTCTCCTACCAGCCCCGCTACGACCACTTCATCGGCGGGGAGTACGTACCTCCGGTCAAGGGGCAGTACTTCGAGAACCCGAGTCCGGTGAACGGGCAGCCGTTCACCGAGGTGGCGCGCGGTACGGCGGAGGACGTCGAGGCGGCACTCGACGCGGCCCACGCGGCCGCGCCCGGCTGGGGGCGCAGGCCGGCGGCCGAGCGGTCCGACATCCTGCTGAAGATCGCCGACCGCATGGAGGCCGGCCTGGAGTCACTCGCGGTCGCCGAGAGCTGGGAGAACGGCAAGCCCGTACGGGAGACCCTGGCGGCCGACATCCCGCTGGCCATCGACCACTTCCGCTACTTCGCCGGCGTCGTGCGCACCCAGGAGGGCTCGCTCAGCGAGATCGACGACGACACGGTCGCGTACCACTTCCACGAGCCGCTGGGCGTCGTCGCCCAGATCATCCCGTGGAACTTCCCCATCCTGATGGCGACGTGGAAGCTCGCGCCCGCCCTCGCCGCGGGCAACGCGGTCGTCCTCAAGCCCGCCGAACAGACGCCGGTCTCCATCCACTACTGGCTGAGCCTCGTCTCCGACCTGCTGCCGCCGGGCGTGCTGAACATCGTCAACGGCTTCGGTCCGGAAGCCGGAAAGCCGCTCGCCTCGAGTCCGCGGGTGGCGAAGATCGCCTTCACCGGCGAGACGTCCACAGGACGGCTGATCATGCAGTACGCGGCCGAGAACCTGAAGCCGGTCACGCTGGAGCTGGGCGGCAAGTCGCCGAACATCTTCTTCGACGACGTGTGGGAGAAGGACGACGAGCTGCGCGACAAGGCCCTCGAAGGGTTCACGATGTTCGCGCTGAACCAGGGCGAAGTGTGCACCTGCCCCTCCCGCGGGCTGATCCAACGAGGTAACTATCCTGACTTCCTGGCCGCGGCCGTCGCCCGCACCGAGCTGATCAGGCCCGGGCACCCGCTCGACACCGACACGATGATCGGTGCGCAGGCGTCCAGCGAGCAACTGACCAAGATCCTGTCCTACATCGACATCGGCCGACAGGAGGGGGCCAAGATCCTCACGGGCGGCGAACGCGCCGATTACGACGGCGACCTGAAGGGTGGTTACTACGTACAGCCGACCATCTTCGAGGGCGACAACCGGATGCGTGTCTTCCAGGAGGAGATCTTCGGCCCCGTCGTCTCGGTGGCCTCTTTCGACGACTTCGACGACGCGATCAAGATCGCCAACGACACGTCGTACGGTCTCGGCGCGGGCGTGTGGACCCGCGACATCAACACGGCCTACCGCGCCGGCCGCGCCATCCAGGCGGGTCGTGTCTGGACGAACTGCTACCACGCCTACCCCGCGCACGCGGCGTTCGGCGGCTACAAGCAGTCCGGGATCGGCCGGGAGACGCACAAGATGATGCTGGACCAGTACCAGCAGACGAAGAACCTCCTCGTGTCGTATTCGCCGAAGAAGCTCGGTTTCTTCTAGCCGCGGCAGAAGGGCGCCTGAGCTCGGTCGAAGCCCGGCGGGCGCCCTTCCCGACGGGTCAGGGAATCATCGGCAGCCGGGGCGGGCGGCACCGTCCGAGCAGCTGCTTCCGCTCCTGCCCTTCTGGCCTCGATCTTGCGTGCCGGTCCGTCGATCGAGTCGGCGGACCGTTTCGCTTTGGGTGGCTGACGTTGGGCAGGCCGGTGGCCCGGTCGTCGCGCCGGGCGGGTGCCGGGCTCCACTGGTCCGGGTCGGGTGGTGCTGTCGTCGGGACGGGGAAAGTGCCGGTCAGCCGGAGGGCGGGAGTTGAGCGAGCCGGTCGAGGGCGGCCGTGATGTCGTGGGTCCTGGCCACCGTGCTCTACCTGTGCGAACTCGGCGCCCGAGAACCTGCCGGCTCAGCTCTTCGGCGTCAACGGCAGCACCCTCACCAGGGCGATCCACCAGGTTCGACCGCTCCTCGCCGAATGCGGCCGCACCATCCCGCCCTCAACGGCCAGATTTCGCACACCCGCCGACGTGACCGCATTCCTCCCCACGGCCAACGACGGAACGAAGAGCGAACCAGCGTGGTGGTTTTCTGCGAGCCCTTAGGAACCGACACGCTCTCTCACCTGGGAAGTGCTCTTTTCCTTGCAGCCAACAGGACCCTCAGCAAGCTCTGTCGTCGCAGGTCAAGGGCGCTTTTCGCGTTTCTGATCAGCTCCTGGACAGCCCACCTTGCGAAAGCGCGAGGCCAGGAGCCTCCTCGGACGCGGTCGATGAACGCCCACTGCGAGCGCGTCCTCGGCAGCCTTTGGCGTGCGGTACTGGACCGCATCCTCGTCATGGGGCGCATGCCCGACAGACGCTTGCGGCCTGCCAGGCCCGCCACCAGCCACTACCCGATGCCCAGAAACAGCCCCCCGCGACAGACAGCGGCGCCCACAAGCTGCTGCGCACCCGGCTCCCCCTCCACGCGGCGCAGCTCCTGGGCGGCCCATGGGGGTGAGGTTGCGCAGGGCCCGCCCGCCCCGGGTGCGACCGCCGTTCTCCACCAGGCCCTGCCTTCGCAGATCGGAGGGCACACCCAGATGTACGGCGGGGCGAGCTGTCTCCCGCTTCGGTGGTGTCGCCTTGTCAGTATGCCGGTGGGTCAGGTGCGGGGCCGTGATCGCTGGATCTGGTCGACGGTCACGATCGTCAGCTTCTTTCCCGGGCTCTACGCCGCTTCGGCGTTGTCCCGCTCCAGTGCCGCGCGCAGCCAGTCGTCCGCGGAGCCCGGGGTCGGCTCCGGCGGGCCGCCCGGCGGCGTGAGCACCACGGCCGTCAGCTCCCAGTACCGGTTCAGACGCGGCCCGGTCGCGAGCCGCGCGGCCAGCAGGCGGCGGAACTCCCGGGTGTCCCTGCTGCCGTACGCGCTCGCGTACGCCGCCACGTAGGCGTCCAGCGCCTCACCCGGGTACGGATTCCGCGCCCGGCGCAGCTGCGGGCCCGCGATCTCGTACGCCTCGGCGAGGCCCGCGTACAGCACGGCCGCCCCGCGGGTCCCGGCCACTCGGTGCACCTCCGGCTGGGGCTGCCGGCCGTCCGGGCAGGGGGCCGTCGTCATCGCGTGCAGCCGGGCGAAGGCGAGCACCTGAGCCGGGTCCGGCTCGTCGGGCGGCTGTGGAACGGCCACCTCCAAAAACGCCGCCGTCGCCGGGGCCGGCATCCGCGGCGGCAGCCAGGCACGCCAGAACCGGGCCAGCGGTGCCGTGCTCGGCGGGGTGCTCACCGCGCCGATCAGCCGCAGCCGGTCGGCCCGCTCCGCGGGCGGGCACTCCCGCACCAGACGCAACGCCGCCTCCCGCCAGCGCAACGTCTTCAGCTCACTGCCCAGCTCGCGTAGGCGGCCCGCGACGGCGTCCTCCAGCACGTGGCCTGCCGCGCCCTCGTCTTCGAGAACGCGGCGCACCTCGGGCAGCGGCAGATCGAGGGCGCGCAGGGAACGGATCAGCCGCAGCCGCTCCAGCGCCTCGGGGGCGTACCGGCGGTGTCCGCCGCCGCTGCGGGAGGCCTCAGGCAGCAGGCCCTGGTCGGAGTAGAAGCGGACGCTTTTCACGGTGACACCCGCGCGCTCGGCAAGCTCGCCGATGCTCCAGAAAACCTCGTGCGATGTGGACAGTTGAACCTCCCTCTGGGGGAGTTCCTACGGTATCGGCGCGCGGGCCGGGCGTACGCCCCGGTCCGCGGACCACGGCGTACGCGACCGGCGCGACGCCATGCGACGGACCCGAGGAGAGAGCCATGACCGTGTTCATCATGGTGGCGGGCGTGTTCACCGGCGCCCATGTGTGGCAGGAGACGGCCGCGCGGCTGGCCGCGGCAGGCAGCGAGGTGCACGCGGTCCCGCTCACCGGAGTCGACCCGGGCCGCCCCGCCGCCTCGGCCCGCGTCGATCTGGAGACGCACATCGCGGACGTGATCGCGGCGATCGACGCGGCGTCCGGCCGGGAGATCGTACTCGTCGGTCACGAGTACGGCATCCATCCGGTGCTCGGCGCCGCCGACCGGCGGCCACAGCGCGTCGCCCGCGTGGTCTATCTGGACTGCGGGATGCCGCAGAACGGCGTCCCGGCCCTGGCCACCGTACCGGACCAGGCTCTGCGCGCGCAGCTGGCTGAGCAGGCCCAACGCGGTGATCGTGAGGGTGAGCTGGCGCCGCCGGCCCGTGACGAGTGGCAGCGCTGGGGTAATACCGCCGGCGTCTCCGACGCGGCACTGGACCGGCTCACCGCCCTCGCCGCGCCGCAGCCGCTGGGCACCCTGCTCCAGCCGCTGCGGCTGACCGGAACGGTGGTCGCGGTGCCCACCACCGGAGTGCTGTGCACCCGCAACGGCGTCAGCATCGACCTGGTGCAACGGCTCGTCGACTTCGGCGACCCCATGCTGACGGCCCTGACCAGCCCTCAGGTCACCTTCTTCGAACTACCCACAGGACACTGGCCAATGCTGTCCTGCCCCGCCGCACTGGCGGACGTCCTGCTGCGGGCCGCGGCCGGCGAGGGGCGCTCCCTGCGACCGGTCGGCGCCGGCGCCCCGCCCGCCCATCTGCGCCCGTTCCCGCTGGACGTGCCCGAGCTGCCCCGGGACCGCAAGGGACATGTCGACCTGTACGTCCCCGACGCCGAGGGCCCGCGACCGGCCGTGGTCTTCGTGCACGGCGGCCCGGTGCCCGCCGGAGCCCGGCCGACCCCGCGCGACTGGCCGACCCTGGTGGGGTACGCCCGCCTGGCGGCCGCCGAGGGCATGGTCGGCGTGACCCTCGACCACCGGCTGCACGACATCGCCGACTACGAGCGCGCCACCGCGGACGTCACCGCCGCGGTGGAACTGGTGCGGGCCGATCCTCGAGTGGACGCCGAGCGGGTCGCCCTGTGGTTCTTCTCCGGTGGCGGCCTGCTCACTGCGGACTGGCTGAGAGAGCCCCCGGCCTGGCTGCGCTGCCTGGCCGCCTCCTACCCGATCCTGGCGCCGCTGCCCAACTGGGGGCTGACCGGCAGCCGGTTCCACCCGGCTCGGGCGGTCGCGCACGCGGGCGCCCTGCCCGTCGTCCTCCTCCGCGTAGGGCGAGAGACCCCCGAGATCGCCGCCACCGTGGAGGCGTTCGTGACCACGGCCGAGGAATGCGGAGCGCACCTGGAACTGATCGACATCCCGAACGGCCACCACGGCTTCGAGACCCTCGATGCGCCCGAGGAGGTCCGCCCGGCCCTGCGCCGTGCGATGCGCTCGGTGGTGACCCACCTGGCCGGCTGACGTCCGGGCTGCGCACGGGCCTTGGGTCAAGACCCCTCGGCGCAGAGAGCCGCCAAGGCCCGGGACGCGTACGGGGCCCCGTGGTCGGAGTGGAACACGGCCCCGTGCAGGCCGCCGCGGGTGCGGGCGGCCATCCGCAGAGCGTCGGTGACCGGGCCGGCGCGCATGTGGTCGGCGACGGGCCGGCTGACGACCGTGCGGCTGAAGCAGTCCAGCACGGTTGTCCGGTAGAGGAACTCCCCGCCTTCCAGGGGCAAGTAGATGATGTCTCCCATGTGCTTCAGCCCCGGCCGCGGGGTCGGGGATCGTGGTGCGGACCCTTCTGCGCAGGCGGATGCCGGTGATGCTGGAGGCCCGCATCACCCGTGCCCCGCTTTTCGTTGACCGGTATTCCGGCGTCGTGGAGCTCGGCGGTGATCCGGGGCGAGCCGTGGGCGCCGCCGGGATCGATGAGCCGTTTGCCACGGCGGTAAGCCATGCGGCAGGAGTCTCCGGGTGGTGGCGTGGCCCTCCGGTGGTGGGGCGGGCTGCGTGCGGTGCGGTGCGGTGCGTCAGGAGGTGGCACCGGTCAGGGCGAGGAATTCGCTGCGGGAGCGTGCGTCGGACCGGAGCAGGCCGAGCAGGGTGGAAGTCATGGTGGTGGAGCCGGTGGCCTGGACGCCGCGCAGGGTCATGCAGGCGTGCTCGGCTTCGATCACCACGCCGACCCCCTTGGGCTCCAGGTGGGTCTGCAGCCAGTCGGCGACCTGCTTGGTCAGGCGTTCTTGGACCTGCGGGCGGCAGGCGAAGTACTCGACGACACGGGCCAGCTTGGACAACCCCAGGATGCGGGCCCCGGGCAGGTAGCCGACATGGGCGGTACCGACGAACGGCAGCAGATGGTGCTCGCACACCGACCGGACGGGTATGCGGCGCGCCAGGACGAGCTCGTCGTAGCCCTCGTCGTTGGCAAAGGTGGTCAGGTCGAAGGGGCGCGGGCTGAACAGTTCGCCATACGCGCGGGCCATCCGGCCCGGCGTTCCGCGCAGACTCTCGGAGGCGGTGGAGATGCCCAGGGCGTTGAGGAACTGGCCGGCCGCTTCTTCGGCGGCGGCCAGGTCGACACCCCCGGACTCGTGGACGACCCGCAGGGCGGGCCGCGCCGGTGTCGTGTCTTCCTCGTCGTGCAGGTCTGTCCGGGCGGTGACGTGAGACGGGTGCTCGGTCATCTCAGGTGCCTCCGTCATCTCAGGTGCCTCCGATGCCGAGGGCGGCGAGCAGAACCAGGACGAGGGTGACCACGGCGAACAGACCGTGGGCGAGGACGACCGGCACCGGGAAGTGACGTTCGGCGGGGACGGTCCCGTCGGCTCCCTGAACCGTTGCGGCGGTCGGTGCTCCGGCGGTGGTGCGGTCGCGGTGGACGGGGATCCAGCGGGCCAGCATCACGAATCCCAGCAGGGCGACCGGCAGCAGCAGGCCGAAGGAGGTCCAGGCCAGGGCGCTCTTTTCGGCCACGACATAAACGATCCACACCACCAGTCCGATCGCGGCCAGGGCGAAGTGCCCGAAAATCACAGGTGCGGGCAGGCGGCTCGTGCCGGACTGCTGCTGGCGGATTCCGCCGCGTCGGATCCAGGTGCCGAGCATGTAGAAGCCGCCGAGGGCGGTGACCACCCAGGTGATCAGTGCGGCGATGTCCATGGGGACTCCCGAGTGATGAGATGTCGAAGGCAGCCGGACGGCACCGGCCCGCTGTGCAAGGTCGTGCGGTATCAGGCGGCGGGGCGGGCGTTTCGCCTGCTGCCGCCGGGTGTGTATCCCTCGGCCTGGGTGTTCTCGTCGGCGACGCGGACGCCGTAACGGTAGGCGAGCTTGCCGCCCAGGAATCCCGAGACGCCCAGGACCGCCACGCTGAGTGCGGACAGGACGAGCCTGCCCGCCCCGACGCTTCCGCCGTCGGTGTAGTCGCTGTACCGCCACAGGAAGTTGACGGCGTAGGCGGCGGTGACCAGCAGGTTCAGCGTCATGTGGACCAGGGCGGTGCGAAAGGCCGGAGTCCGGCCGGGGATCGCGAACAGGTCGAGGAATCCGACCGTCGCTGCCAACAGGGCACCGATCACCCCGACCGCGATCAGCCACTCCGAGGGCTGGGTCAGGAAACCCGGACGGCTGACGACGTGGGAAGCGATGTCGAACACCAGGCTGGTCACCCAGGCACCGATCGGCACCGTGACCAGGATCGGGTGGAACGGGTGGCCGTACGGGCCGGCGAGCCAGGCGCTGACCGGGCGCTTCGCCTGAAACTGTGCCTCATCAGCCATCGCGGCCTCCTCTAATTTCACCAATAAAGCTTGGTCTTATTGAGGGAGGGCGTCAAGAGATGCAGGACAAAGGGTTATGAGAACACTTGCGCCCACGCAGACGAGCGTTACCGTGGTCTTGTGGCTTCCGATCAGACAACGCAGGCCGACACGGCCGGCAGCGCCATCGACTCCGTCAGCGTCC